>NZ_JBNIDE010000001.1:0-1395750 GCF_059652115.1 Serratia sp. EC4
TAAAAATCCCCGCCGCGGCGGGGAGGGTTGAGTTGGCTCAGCGCGGCGGGCGGGAGCCGATGGTGGCGGACCAACTGAAAGTGTCGCCGCTCGGCCGGTAGCGATTGGCTTTGCGTTCTGCACGCTCCGCCTTGGCGAGCTTCGCTCTGGCGGCCATGATGCGCGCCACCACTTCATCCTTGACCTTGTGCTGTTCTGCATTGGTCAGCGGCCTGCCGTGGCTTTTACGCGCCTTGTCCAATTCGGTTTTCACTTCCCGCTGTTCGCTTTCCGTCATCTCTTTCAACGTCAACTTTTTCATCTGTGCCGCCCGTTCGGTGAAGTTGACTTACAGTTTAGCGGCGTTATATGACCGAAAATGTTATGGGCATAACGAAAATGCCCCGTAGGCCGGCATTACACCTCTTCCAGCAGATCGTCGACAAAGCGCCGCATGCGTTCGGTACGCTGTTCGGCCATCTGCCGCCCGGCGGCGGTCTGGAAGCCGTCTTGCAGTTTGAACAGCTTGGTTTCGAAGTGATCCAGGCTGAAACGCTTGTCGTCGTATTGGCGATGTTCAGCCCGCGGGTCGGCGGCGTCGTACAGCGCGCTGCGCATGCGGCCGCCGATATAGAAGCAGCGCGCCACGCCGATAAGGCCGATAGCGTCGAGGCGATCGGCATCCTGCAGGATCTTCGCCTCCAGCGTTTGCGGCGGGATGCCGGCGGAAAAACTGTGCGCTTCAATGGCGTGAGCCACCGCCGCGATGTCCGCCGGCGCCCATTCCAGCCGGGCCAGCGTCAGCGTGGCTTGCTCCGCCGCCATGCGCGAGGCCAGATGGCGCTGCGGCGAATTCTTTTCCACCGCGACAGCGTCGTGCAGCAGCACCGCCGCGCAGAGAATGCGCCGGTCGCCGCCTTCCAGCTTGCTGATCCGACGGCAGTTCTTCCAGACCCGATGCAGGTGCGCCACGTCATGCGAACCGTCGTCCGATTCGAGGGTGAGCGGCAACAGCGTTTGCGCCAGCGTCTGGTAGGGGGAAAACGGTTGTAACAACTCTTGCGTCAGCGAGGGTAAAGACACGTTCAGCTCCTGTTGGGGAAAATCGGTCAATCAGCATAGCCGTGTCGGATGCCGGGAAAATGACAGAAAAATGGCTATTGTTTACTAAAGTGCAACCCACTATTGTCATAACTGCGGTTTTTGCAGCGAAACAAGCAACCTAGAATAGCCGTATTCCGCCGTCTCCGCTTGGTGAGAGCCTGTGTCCGCGGGGATGGCCGGAATATCCTCATCAGCCATTTGGAGAAGAGACATGCCAACCCCTCTTGAAATAGTGCGCGCAACCTATGAAGGCAGCTCCGAAGAAAACGGCCGTAATCTGCTGGCGGCGCTGGCCCCCGATGCCGAGTGGACCGAAGCCGCCGGTTTCCCTTACGCCGGTACCTATATCGGCCCGGAGAACATCATCAAGAACGTGCATCAGCGCCTGGGCAGCGAGTGGCAAGGTTACCGCGCCGATGTCGATCACTTTTACGACGCCGGCGATAACGTGATCGCTCAGGGTTTTTATCACGGCACCTACCGGGCCACCGGCAAATCCTTCAGCGCCTCTTTTGCGCATATTTATACGCTGCACGCCGGCAAAATCGTGAAGTTCGTGCAGATCGTCGACAGTGCTAAAGTGCTGGAGGCGATGCAGCCTTAATCGCCGCTGCGCTTGCCGAATTTGCGGTCGAACTCGCGCCGGTAACCCCGGGCCTTGTTGCGATCGCGGATCCACAAATAGCCGCACACCAGCGCAACCGCTCCCGAGAAGGTGACGTTGCGCATATCCCGGTCATACCAAAACACCAACAGCGCATCCAGCGCCGCAATCAGCGCGATCCATTTGTACATATGGGATTGGCGCCGCGTGGCGGCGTTGAGTCGTTTTAACTGTCTGGCTTCGTCCAACACCGGTTTTTGCTGCATAGCGTTTCGTTATCGTCAGGCTGTTCACGCTAAATTAGCAGAATTTCCCTCACCGTCGCAAAGATTAACGCGCGGCGCCATGCGGTTTTCACCGCCCCTGGCACGGCGCAGAAAATTTATGCGCGGGCGCTTGAATTGTTCATCGGGCGTGATAGGTTATTTATTCGTTATTTTTGGTTTTTTATTCAAAGTTCACCGTGTCATCAAGCTGCAGCACGGGGCGGTTAACGTGATGGGTTCGACGCATGCGGCGGTTAACTTCGGCAGGAGGATGTGATGAACGATAAAACGGCACGCCCGCAGGATGTGGTTCAACAACAGCTTGACGCCTATAACGCCCGCGACATCGAGGCCTTTATGGCCTGCTGGGCGGACGACGCCCAGTATTACGAACATCCAGACACGCTGTTGGCCAGCGGCAAAGCGGCGATCCGTGAACGGCATCTGGTGCGTTTCTAGGAACCGAGTCTGTATGGCGAACGGATAAAGCGCATGGCGGTAGGCAATATGGTGGTAGATCAGGAGGTGGTGACGCGCAATTTCCCTCAGGGGCGCGGCAAAATGGATGTCATCGCCATCTATGAAGTGGAGCAGGGGCGGATCGCCAAAGCCTGGTTCAAGATCGGCCCCTGCGTGCCGGATGAGGGCGCGCTCTAGCCGCGCATTATTGCAACGCCATCACTGCCTCTATTTCCACACACACCGCGGGTGAGAACAACGCGCTGACCGCCATCAGTGAACAGGCCGGCAGCGCGCCATCGAAATAGTCAAACAGCACCGGGCGCACGCCCGCCAGATCGGCGATGTCGGTCAGGAACACGCTGATTTTAATCAATGCCTTGAGGTTGACGCCTTCGCTGGCGGCAATGGTGGCCAGCTGTTCGAGGATCTCCTGCGTTTGCTCCGGCGCGCTCAACCCCTGAGCGTCGGTGGCGAAAGCCGTCAATCCGGAAACGTATAAGCGATCGCCGTGGCGCACCGCATGCACATAGGGGCCGCCCGGCGTCGGCAACTGCGGATAATTCGTGCGTTTTAATGATGTCATGGTCAAACCCCGCGCAAGACCGGTTAATAAAATCGACAAACTTGGTTAGGATACTGAAGAAACGGCGGCCAGGCGCCGCGCACCGATGATATTTGAGAGTATCATCCCTCTTTTTATACGTCGTCTTCACCCGAATGTGACAGTGCGGCGCAGCTCGGCCACAAGGACGCATGAGACGATGAACCCGATTTTTACTCCCTACCTGCAACGCTGGCAACTGGAACAGGACGGCAAAGCCTTCGAAACCCACAGCAGTCTGCTGATGCCGGTGCGTTACCGGGGCGAGGCCGCCATGCTGAAGATCGCCCGCGAGCAGGAGGAGCGCTTCGGCGGCCAGCTCATGTGCTGGTGGCGCGGGGAAGGCGCCGCGCTGGTGCTGGCGTGGCACGACGACGGCATTCTGCTGGAGCGCGCGCAGGGCGAAGGTTCGTTGGCGCAGTTGGTGCGTGATGGCGACGATGAGCAGGCCACGCAGATCCTGTGTCGGGCGATCGCCGCCTTGCATGCGCCGCGAGAGGCACCGCTGCCCGAATTGATCCCGCTGCAGGAGTGGTTCAGCTCGCTGTGGCCGGCGGCGCAGGCGCACGGCGGCATGCTGCGCCTCAGCGCCACAACGGCGGCGGAATTGCTGAGCAGCCCGCGAGAAGAAAGCGTGCTGCACGGCGACATCCACCATGACAATGTGCTCGACTTCGGCGAACGCGGCTGGCTGGCGATCGACCCCAAGCGTTTGTACGGCGAACGGGGCTTCGATTACGCCAATATCTTCTGCAATCCCAACTACGGTATCGCCACCGATCCGGCCATTTTCCAGCGCCGCGTGGAACAGGTGTGCCGGTTGGCCGGGTTGGAGCGCCGGCGCTTGCTGCAATGGATCCTGGCCTGGTCGGGGCTCTCCGCCGCTTGGTTCATGGAAGACGGGCAGGCGGCGGATATCGACTTCCGCGTGGCCGAACTGGCGGCGCGCGCGTTGGATATCCCGTTGCCGGACGGCGATTCAGGGTTCATCCTGCCAGTAATCGAGCGAGGTTGAAGGGCGCTGCAGGTAGCGCACCTGCTCGCCGTCTGCGCTGCGCGCCATCGCCTGGTATTTGCCGGAATCCGGGTACATCACCAGCTCCGGCTGTTCGCGCGTGCTGACGGACAGGTACTTCAGCGGCGCATCGGAAGTGTTGATGATCTGGTGCGGGTATTCCGGGCCCGGGGGAATGAAAATGACATCCCCGCTGACGATCGGCAGCATTTCTCCAGCCACCCGCAGCGTACCGCTGCCTTCCAGAATGATGAACATTTCTTCCTGAGCGTAGTGAAAATGGTAGGGGCAGGAACGCATGCCCGGCGCCACGCAATCGAAAGAGGCGCCCAGTTTGTCGGCGGCGGTGCCGGTGCCGAGACGGGCGCCGACGCTGTCATACAGCGGCGGCCGCCGGTCATGTTTCATCTCTACCTGTTCGACATTGCGTATCAGGCGCTGAGCTAACAGCGCGGCTTTCTCAGTCATAAGCTTCCTTGGTGACGGCGTCACTTATTAGGTGAATTGACAGTCAGACGACAGAGAAAGTGAAGGCGCCACGGCGTCGCTTGTCAATGTAGACCGCCCGTTATGCCTCGGAGGTTCGCTGCGGCAGCGACAGCAGCAGATGGGCGATGGCGCCGCCGACAATCCCCCAGAAGGCAGAACCGATGCCGAGCAGCGTGACGCCGGAGGCGGTGATGAGGAAGGCGATCAGCGCCGCGTCGCGCTGTTTTTCATCATGCAGCGCGCGTTGCAGGCTGCCGCCAATGGTGCCGAGCAACGCCAGCCCGGCAAGGGTGTGGATCAAGGCGACCGGCAACGCGCTGAATAGCAGGCCGATGGCGCCGCCGAACAGACCGGCCAGCAGATAGAAGCCGCCGGCGGCCACCGCGCCCATATAGCGCCGCTGCGGATCGGGATGCACATCCGGCCCCATGCAGATGGCGGCGGTAATGGCCGCGATGCATACCGAGAAACCGCCGAATGGCGCCAGCAGCAGCGCGGTCAGCGCCGTCCAGGCGATCAGCGGTGAGGTGGGGACACGGTAGCCCGCCGCCTGCAGCGTAGCGATCCCGGGGGCGTTCTGTGAAGCCATGGTGACCACGAAGAAGGGCACGCCGATGCCGAGCAGCGTCGGCCAGCTGAAATGCGGCGCGATAAATTCCGGCACGGCGAACGCCGGCGTCTGTTGCGCCAGCTGGATATCGCCCTGCAGCGCGGCGATCGCCAACCCAATCGCCAGCGTCAATACGATGGCGTAGCGCGGCAGGTAACGGCGGCTGAGCAGATAGGCCAGCCCCATGCCGGCGCTGAGGGGAAAATTGAGCTGCAGCGAAGCGAAGGCGTCCAGCCCGAAACGCAGCAGGATCCCCGCCAGCATCGCCGCAGAAATCGCCTGTGGAATATAGTCCATCAAGCGGGCAAACAGCCCGGTGACGCCGCAGAGCAGGATCAGACCGGAAGCGAAGATAAACACGCCGATCGCCTCGTTGATCGGCGTGCCGGGCAGGCTGGTGACCAGCAGCGCCGCGCCGGGCGTCGACCAGGCGGTGAGGATCGGGGTGCGATAGTAAAGCGACAGCCCGAGCGAGGTGACGCCCATTGCGATCCCCAGTGCGCTCAGCCAGCCGCCGATCTGCGCCGGCGTGGCGCCCGCGGCGGCGGCGGCCTGGAAAATGATGGCGGCAGAGCTGGTATAACCGACCAGAACGGCGACAAAACCGGCCATGACGGCGGGCAGGGTCAGATGACGCAGGGTGACGGCAGGGCGCATGGGCAGCTCCAATCGGTGGTTGTGCGTTATAACGCACAGCGAGAAATCAGCATAGCATCGTGCGTTATAGCGCACAAGCGGGTATAATCGGGCACGATACGTAGAGGAGAACAGGATGCAGGAACTTGCCGGCCATTTGGCGCACACCCTGCGCACGTTGCGCGCACAGCGCGGTTGGAGCCTGACGCAGGCGGCGGAATACACCGGCGTCAGCAAGGCGATGCTCGGGCAGATTGAACGCGGCGAGTCCAGCCCGACGGTGGCGACGCTGTGGAAGATCGCCACCGGTTTCAACGTGGCGTTTTCCGCCTTCCTTGAGGCCTCGCCCGCGCAGCAGCAGGCGACGCTGCATCGCTACGGCGAGCTGCCGGTGTACGATCAGGACAATGCCGATATGCGTGTGGTGCCGCTGTTTCCCTACGATCGCCAACTGGGTTTCGACATGTTCGTCATCGATCTCGCGCCGGGCGCGCTCAGTGAATCGTCGCCGCATGAGCCGGGCGTGATCGAGCATGTGATCGTGATCAGCGGCCGGTTGGAATTGGCGATAGACGGCGAGTGGCACAGCCTGGCGGCCGGCGAGGCGATGCGCTTTCAGGCCGATCGGCCGCATGCCTACCGCAACGCCGGTTCACAAACGGTGCGTATCCACGATCTGATCCACTATCCTCAATCCTGACTCAACGCGGCGGCCGTGGGCTTTGACTCCGCGCCGCCAAACGCCTACCTTGTTGAAAATGACTCTTATTTCACAGGTTGTCGCCCATGACGGGGCGGCGTTGCAGCCGACTCAAAAGGAGCTTGATTTTGCCGGTCACCAATCGACGTCAGTTTATTAAACTCAGTGCACAAACCGCAGGAGCCGTATTCGCGATGACTTCATTACCCAACAGTATCCGCCTGGCGATGGCGGCGGAGGGCGGCGCGGCCGCCGGCGATGAATTCCTGTGGCTGGAAGAGCTGCAGGGTAAAAAAGCGCTGCAATGGGTGCAGCAGGAAAATCAGCGCACCGTGGCGCGTTTCGGCCAGGGCGAAGACTTTCAGCGCATTGAGTGCGAAGTCCTGGATATCCTCAATAAAGACACCCAGATCCCGTGGGTGAGCAAACGCGGCGAGTACTATTACAACTTCTGGCAGGATCAGGCCAACCCGCGCGGCCTGCTGCGGCGCACCACGCTGGACGAGTACCGGAAGGCCAAACCGGCCTGGGAGACGGTGCTGGATATCGATGCGTTGGGCAAGGCGGAAGGCAAGGATTGGGTCTATCAAGGCTCGCAACCGCTGGCGCCGGAATACCGTTATTGCCTGATGCAGCTGTCGCCGGACGGCGGTGACGCCACCGAAATCCGTGAATTCGATCTGGTGGCCAAACGCTTTGTCAAAGACGGTTTCAACGTGCCGGTGGCGAAAAGCCGGGTTTCCTGGGTCGATCGGGACACGCTGTTCATCGCCACCGATTTCGGCCCCGGTTCGATGACCCAGTCAGGCTACGCGCGCATCGCCAAACGCTGGCGGCGCGGCACGCCGCTGAGCGCCGCCGAAACGCTGTACGAAGCGCAGCCGGAAGATATGGCGGTCTTCGCCTATCACGATCGCACGCCGGGTTTTGAGCGTGATTTCGTCGGCCGCAGCCTGGACTTCTATCGCCGTGACTATTTCTTGCTGATGCAGGACGGCCGGCAGAAAAAAATCGACATCCCGGCCGACGCCGAGCTGGATACGCATCGGGAATGGCTGCTGATCAAACCGAGCAGCGACTGGGAGGTGGGCGGCAAGCGCTATCCGTCCGGCGCGCTGCTGGCGGCCAACTTCGATGACTATCTGGCGGGCAAGCGCGAGCTGCAGCTGCTGTTTACCCCAACGGCGGAGCAGGCGCTGAGCGGCTACAGCGGCACCCGCGATCACCTGATCCTCAGCATCATGGATAACGTGGTCAACCGGCTCGAAGTGCTGACGCCGCAGGGCGGCAGTTGGCAACGTCGCCCGCTGGGCAACCCCGACGCCATCAGCACCCTTTCCGCCGGCGGCATCGACGAAGAGAGCAACGCCTATTTCCTGACCGTCAGCGGGTTCCTGCAGCCGACCTCGCTGTACATGGGCAATCTCGACGGCGGTGAGGCGACGCTGTTGAAACAGGCGCCGCAGGACTTTGACGCCGCCGGCTATCAGGTCAGCCAGCATTTCGCGCGCTCCAAGGACGGCACCCGCGTGCCGTATTTCCAGATCGCCGCCAAAGATCTCAAAGCGGACGGCAGCACGCCGACGCTGCTGTATGGCTACGGCGGGTTTGAAGTGCCGCTGTTGCCGGGCTATCTCGGCGGCAAGGCGCCGGCCTGGCTGGAACGCGGTGGAGTATACGTGGTGGCCAACATTCGCGGCGGCGGCGAATACGGCCCGGCCTGGCATCAGGCGGCGCTCAAGCAAAACCGCCATCGCGCTTACGAGGATTTCGCCGCCGTGGCCGAAGATCTTATCGCACGCAAGGTGACCTCGGCGCCGCATCTTGGCGCGCGCGGCGGCAGCAATGGCGGCCTGCTGGTGGGCAATATGCTGACGCTGTATCCGCAGCTGTTCGGTTGCATCGTCTGCGAAGTGCCGCTGCTGGACATGCAGCGCTATACCCAGCTTTCCGCCGGCGCGTCGTGGATAGCCGAATACGGTGACCCGAGCAAGCCGGAGGAATGGGCCTACATCAAGACCTTCTCGCCATACCACAACATTCAGGCGCAGACGGCCTACCCGCCGGTGCTGTTCTATACCGCGACCAGCGACGATCGGGTCAACCCGGCCCACGCCCGCAAAATGGCGGCGCGCATGCAGGCGATGGGGTATCAGCAGGCCTATTTCTATGAAAATACCGAAGGCGGGCACAGCGCCGCCGCCGACAAGCAACAGGCGGCGTTCCACAGCGCGCTGGTAAGCGAATTCATGTGGGCCAACCTGAGCGGCAAACCCAAGTCAGCGTAAGCCTTTTTCTTGCGGCATAAAAAAACACCGGGGCGTTAACCCCGGTGTTTTTATTTACGCTCAATCCGCCGGCGGTCAGCGAGCCGCGGTGGCTTCCTGCGCTTTTTGATTGACGTCTTCGGTGGTATCCAGCGTCATGCGGTACAGCTTCGGCGCGGTCAGCATCATCAGGATAGCGATGACGGCGGTGACGATGCCGATCTGCATAAACACATGGCTGTAGATGGCCAGCGAAGCGTGCGCGTCGTTGATGTCGCTTGGCACGGCGGTCAGACCGGCAACCTTACCGGCGATCAGCGCGGCGGCGGCGGTAGTCAGGAACCAGGAGCCCATGATGAAGCCCATCAGACGCTGTGGCACCAGCTGTGCCACCATCGCCAGGCCCAGGCCGGAAATCATCAGCTCGCCGATGCTCTGCAGCGCGTAGCTCAGGATCAGCCAGTTGACCGACACGATGCCCTGTTCGTTGGCGAAGCTGGCGCCCCATGGCAGCACCAGGAAGGCGCAGGAGCAGAGGATCATGCCGAAAGCGAACTTGTGCGGCATCGGCAGGCGATCGCCCATTTTGTTATACAGCGCGGCCAGAATCGGGCTGGCGAGCATGATCCAGAACGGGTTCAGCGCCTGATACTGCTCCGGCTCGAAGGCGACGCCGAAGATGCTGTGTTCCACGTTATGGATGGCGAAGAAGTTCAGCGAGGTTGGCATCTGGCTGTACAGCACGAAGAACACCACCGCTTCCAGCATCAGCAGGAAGGCGACGATCATCTTGCGGCGTGCAGCGCCGTGCAGGGCGAAGGTTTCCTTGGCGAACACCAGAACGATGCCGGCGGAAACGAGGGCCAACGCCCAGCGCGCGATCACCTGGTTGTGCAGCAGCCAGCTGGACACGGCGATCAACGCCACGATGCCGACCAGCACCATCAGCAGCTTCGGCAGATGCAGCGGCTTGAAGTCAGGTCTGGAGCCGTTTTCCTTCACCCACTTGTGGCACATCATAAAGTTGACCAGGGTGATCAGCATGCCGACCACGCTCAGGGAGAACGCCACGCTCCAGCCGTATTTCGCCGCCAGCCACGGGGTGGCCAGCATGGAGAAGAAGGAACCGATGTTCACCGACATGTAGTACATGGTGAAAGCGCCGTCGATGCGCGGATCATCTTTCTCATAGCAGGTGGACAGCAGGGAGGACGGGTTAGCCTTAAACAGGCCGCTGCCCACGGCGATGGTCGCCATGCCCATGTAGACCCAGAAGATGTCGTGGCCGGAGTAGGCCACCATGGCGTAACCGGCGGCCAGCACCAGCGCGCCGAGCACGATCACGCGTTTGGCGCCCAGCACCTTGTCGCCCAGCCAGCCGCCGATGGCGACGAAGCCGTATACCAGGGCGCTGAAGGAAGAGAACAGGGTGATGGAATCGGCTTCGCTCATGCCGAGCATCTTGACCAGATAAACCGCCATGATGCCCTGCAGGCCGTAATAGCCGAAACGCTCCCACAGTTCGATCGAGAAGATCAGATAGAACGCTTTCGGTTGTTTGAACGCGTTAAGGCTAACGCTCTCCGGGTGTTGGTTGTTTGCTGTTGACACTGGTACCTCTGTTTTTTCGCAGCCCGTCTTTGGAGGACGGGAAAGTACAAAAGTTGATGCGGAACGGCATCCTTTTGCGTTGTTATAGGATGGGGACGGCGGTTAATGTTCACTATCTTTGTCAACGTGGCAAGCAGTTTGTCATATTCGGTTACATTTAACGCTCGCAGGATTATGCTGCGATGTTGCAAATGTTATGCAGTATTAACTTTCGGGTTTTAATGGTTTGCCGATTTTTTGTTTTGATTAAAAGCTATACGCATTTTAAACAGGGATATATTCTGCTGAATTGCTATTTTTTAGCGCATCAGTGTATGTGTGGTTGTTAATCCATTGGAATATTGTGCATATGCAGCGTTTTGTAAAATTATAGAAATTTAGGAAAACGGGACTGGCATTTGTGAACGCCTTGTGATCCTGAAAGCGTGACGTTCACCGCAATTTTTGACTAATTTTTCGCTTGAAAATAACGCGACACTGAGTTTTTCACTGAAAACCGTGATAACGCCGGGGTTACTGCTGCGCGATATCACATTTCCGATAAAAAAGAGGCGCTGGCGGGGGGGAGTGGCGGCGACGGGGGCGGTTTGCCGCCCCGTCAGACTCAGGATTCTGGATAAACCTTCTCTTTATACTCGCACAGGTCTTCGATGATGCAGGAGCCACAGCGCGGTTTGCGCGCGATGCAGGTGTAGCGCCCGTGCAGGATCAGCCAGTGATGGCAATCGACCTTGAATTCGGCGGGCACCACCTTCAGCAGCTTCTCTTCCACCTGATCGACGTTCTTGCCTGGCGCGAAGTGGGTGCGGTTGCACACCCGGAAGATGTGGGTGTCCACGGCGATGGTCGCCCAGCCGAAGGCGGTATTGAGCACGACGTTGGCGGTCTTGCGGCCGACGCCCGGCAGCGCTTCCAGCGCGGCGCGATCTTCCGGCACTTCGCCGCCGTGCAGCTCCAGCAGCATACGGCAGGTTTTGATCACGTTTTCGGCCTTGCTGTTGAACAGGCCGATGGTCTTGATGTACTCCTTGACGCCATCAACCCCCAGCGCCAGCATGGCGGCGGGGGTGTTGGCGACCGGGTAAAGCCTGGCGGTCGCCTTGTTGACGCTCACATCGGTGGCCTGCGCAGACAGCAGCACTGCAATCAGCAGTTCAAACGGCGTGGTGTACACCAGCTCGGTGGTCGGGTGCGGGTTGTTGTCGCGCAGCCGGGTCAAAATTTCCAGTCGCTTCTGCTTGTTCATCAGGCCTTCTCAGCACGTCCTTGTTCCAGCAGCGGTTCCGCCGCCACGGCGCGAGCTTTGCGCGCCTTCATTTTTTCGTCGATCAGATATTTGACCGCCAGCAGCAGCCCCAGGCCGATAAAGGCACCCGGCGGCAGCATGGCCAGCAGGAATGGGCTGTCGAAATGCACCACTTCGATGCGCAGCGATTTGGCCCAGCCGCCCAGCAGTTGGTCGGCGCCGTCGAACAGCGTGCCGTTGCCCAACAGTTCGCGCATCGAGCCCAGCGTCACCATCACGCCGGTGGCGCCGAGGCCGATGGCCATGCCGTCCAGCGCCGAGAGGCCGACCGGCTTCTTGGCGGCCACCGCTTCGGCGCGGCCGACCACGATGCAGTTGGTTACGATCAATGGAATAAAGATGCCGAGCGACTGATACAGGCCGAAGGCATAGGCGTTGATCAGCATCTGCACGATGCTCACCACCGCGGCGATGATCATCACGTAGATTGGAATACGCACTTCGCTCGGCACCCAACGGCGCACCGCGGAGATGGAGGCGTTGGTCAGCGTCAGCACCAGCGTGGTGGCCAGCCCCAGGCCGAGCGCGTTGGTGACGGTGGAGGTCACCGCCAGCAACGGACACATGCCCAGCAGCTGCACCAGGGCGGAGTTGTTTTTCCACAACCCCTGGACGATCAATTCTTTGGCTTCACTCATTCGGCGGCTCCACACGCAGGTAAGCTTTCAAGTTTAGGCGGCAGCGTTTCCATATACAACGCCGTGCGGCGCACCGCATTGACCACCGCCCGCGGGGTGATGGTCGCGCCGGTGAATTGGTCGAACATGCCGCCGTCTTTCTTCACCGCCCAGCGCTTATCGTCCGGGCCTTCGATTTTCTTGCCGCTGAAGAAAGAAATCCAGTCGGAAATGCGCAGTTCAATTTTGTCACCCAGCCCAGGCGTTTCGTGGTGTTCAATCACCCGGGTGCCGAGCACCGTGCCGTTGAAATCGGCGCCGACCAGCAGCTTGATGGCGCCGGAGTAACCGTCCGGCGCGGTGGTTTCCAGCGCGGCGGCAGTCGGCTGCCCGTTTTTGCGCGCCAGGTACAAGCGGTGCGGCGCGCCGTCGCCCAAGGCCGGATCGCTGACCAGCAGGCATTCGTTCTGCATGATGTTGTCGTAGTTTTCCGGCGGCACCACCTGATCGAGCAGCGCTTTTTGCTGCAGCGCCGCCTGATGGGCGATGGTGGTTTTCGTCAGGGCGTAGACCACGGCGGTCAGGCCGGTGGTGACCGCCGCAAACACCGCCAGCGTGGTGCCGTGCTTTCTCATGGAATTCAGCATGGCGGCTCCTTAGCGATGGCCGTACACGCGCGGCTGCGTGTAGTGGTCGATTAACGGGACGGTGATGTTGGCGAGCAGCACGGCGAAGGCCACGCCGTCAGGGTAGCCGCCATAGACGCGGATCAGCCAGACCAGCACGCCGATCAGCGCGCCGTAGATTAAGCGGCCCTTCGGCGTGGTGGAGGCGCTGACCGGATCGGTGGCGATAAAGAACGCGCCCAGCATGCTGGCGCCGGAGAACAGGTGGATCAGCGGCGAAGCCTGATGCGCCGGATCGATCCACCAGGCCAGACCGGAACAGAAGGCGATGGCGGCCAACATGCTGAACGGGATTTGCCAATGGATCAGGCGGCGCGCCAGCATAAACAGGCCGCCGGCCAGGAAGCCGAGGTTGACCCACTGCCAGCCGATGCCGGCCAGCGCGCCGCCGAACAGCGGCTGCTGCAACACCTGTTCCACGCTGTGGCCGCTGCGCAGGCCGGTTTTGAAGCCGTCGAGCGGCGTGGCCTGGCTGATGCCGTCCACGCCCATCTGCAGTTCGTGCAGCGTCGCGCCCTGTGCGGTATGGCCGCTGAAAATGGCCAGCAGCGTGTCGTGGAGCGACAGCGCGGTGGCGCGCAGCTCATCCGGCGGCAGCCAACTGGTCATCTGCACCGGGAAGGAGATCAGCAGCACTACGTAACCGACCATCGCCGGGTTGAACGGGTTCTGCCCGAGGCCGCCATACAGCTGTTTGGCGATAACGATGGCGAAGAAGGTGCCGATGACGATCATCCACCACGGCGCCAGCGGCGGCAGGCTGATGCCGAGCAGCAACGCGGTCAGCAGGGCGGAGTTATCCGCCAGCCGGCTGCGCACCGGCAGCTTGCGCAGCTTGAGGATCGCGCCTTCCGCGGCCAGCGCGACGATCGCCGCCAGCGCCACCTGAATCAGCACGCCGTAGCCGAAAAACCAAATCTGCGCCGCGATGCCGGGAATGCACGCCAACATGACCCACAGCATAATGCGGCTGGTGCTTTGCTGGTTGTGGGTGAAAGGCGAGCTGGCGATGTGTAAGCCTTTGGCGGCTGTGGGTGATACCGGCCTGAACTTCATAGAGTAACGATACCTTCTGCGCCGCGCCTGCGGCAGTTTCGATGCGCCATACTGCGGGCGCGGCAAAAATGATAGCCGAGCATTCTACCTGATTCGATGCGAGGGTAATACGCCTTAATGATAGGGGTATTCGGCTTTCCGCGCATCTGGCGATCGGGGCGGCGCGATTTGATTTTTTTTTGGCCGGGAAATGGGCTAACGTGAGGAATTGTCAGTGGAACTTGTGCCGCCATCGACCGCGGGAAATGGGGTAAGCGTATGAATGAGATATCATTTTTCTCCAGACTTCCGCACAAAATAACAACTTTCACATAATCCGTGTAGGTTACTATCGCGAACATTATTGAGTCAGTGAATCCATAATAATGACAAATGAAGACATTTTTTTTATTGAAGAGCTAATTGAGTGGGTGGAGATACATCTGGAGAAACGGCCAAACCTGGATGAAGTCGCGCGTATTTCGGGCTATTCCAAGTGGCATCTGCAGCGTAAATTCAAGCGTATTACCGGCATTCAACTCGCCACCTATATCCGTTCGCGCATCCTGACACGCGCCGCGGTGGCGCTGCGTATCACCCGTCGCTCCATCATCGACATCTCCGATGAGCTGGGCTTCGACTCTCAGCAGACTTTTACCCGCATGTTCAAGCAGCGCTTCGGCACCACCCCCAATCGCTACCGCTCGATGGAGCACTGGGACGTGAAAAACCTGATGCCGCGCTTTAACTTCGAA
The DNA here is from genome assembly GCF_059652115.1 of Serratia sp. EC4. Classification (NCBI taxonomy): domain Bacteria; kingdom Pseudomonadati; phylum Pseudomonadota; class Gammaproteobacteria; order Enterobacterales; family Yersiniaceae; genus Serratia; species Serratia sp. EC4. The sequence continues at coordinate 14,744 of NZ_JBNIDE010000001.1, forward strand.
GCCAGCTACGGCGCCGGTTATTACCCGGAAGTGAAGCGGCTGACGCTGCCCTACATGCAGTTGGTCGGCTTCACGCGCCGGCTGGATTTCGCCTCCGAACAGGAGCTGGAGTACTCGTCCTGCATGGCGATGAAGGACGAGATTTTCAACGACTTCTTCAAGGGGCTGCACGTTGACTGTCGGCGGATTTACAGCATCTACTCCCCTCATGCCGGGGAGGGCGACGAGCTCTCATCCACGCTGGTGATGGCGGTCGATCCTGAACACAGAAAGGATATTCTTTCCAACCATCAGATAGACACCTTCCATTTGCCGAGCCGCGAGTTTATCTCTATCAACCATAAGGGGTCGGCGAAAGAGTGTTTGCAGTTTTTCGGCTACCTGATGTCGCATGTGATGCCGGGGTTGAAGGATGAAGTGCGCGGCAGTATGGAAATGGAGATCATTCAAACCAAAGAGTGGAATCCGGAATCCAAACTGCGCCAGATTGAAGTGGATTACACCTACCTGATCTCTATCGATTAAACGGCGCCCGGCGTCAGCCAGGCGCCGCTGTCATCATTTGTCTTCCGTTTCCGCCGCCAGCGATTCCCTGGCGGCTTTTTTGGCTTTGGCGCGGGCGATAGCCGCCGCGACCGCCGCCTTGCGCGGATCTTCTTCGGCTGCCGCCGGCGCCGGTTCCGCCGGTGCAGAGGCATCCGCCTGTTGCGCGGCTTTCTTGGCTTTGGCGCGGGCGATAGCCGCCGCGACCGCCGCCTTGCGCGGGTCTTCTTCGGCTGCCGCCGGCGCCGGTTCCGCCGGTGCAGAGGCATCCGTCTGTTGCGCGGCTTTCTTGGCTTTGGCGCGGGCGATAGCCGCCGCGACCGCCGCCTTGCGCGGGTCTTCTTCGGCTGCCGCCGGCGCCGGTTCCGCCGGTGCAGAGGCATCCGCCTGTTGCGCCGCTTTCTTGGCTTTTACGCGCGCCAGTGCCGCCGCGACCGCCGCCTTGCGCGGATCTTCTTCGGTTGCCGCCGGCGCCGGTTCCGCCGGTGCAGAGGCATCCGCCTGTTGCGCCGCTTTCTTGGCTTTTACGCGCGCCAGTGCCGCCGCGACCGCCGCCTTGCGCGGATCTTCTTCGGCTGCAACCGGCGCCGGTTCCGCTGGAGCAGGGGCATCCGCCTGCTGCTCTGCCTTTTTGGCCTTCACGCGCGCCAGGGCGGCCGCAACGGCCGCTTTGCGCGGATCGTCCTCTGTTGCCGCCGGGGCGGAGCTGTCTGCGGCCGGCGCCTCTTTACGCGCTTTCACACGGGCCAGCGCCGCGGCCACGGCGGCTTTACGCGCGTCGTCGCCGGCGGTCGCCGGTGGCGCTTCCGTTTCCACCTCGGCAGCCAGCTGGGCACGACGTTCGCGCGCCTGCGCTTTACGCGCTTCGCGGGCGGCGATCATCTCGCTGTTGTCCGGCTGCTGGCCGTTGACCGGCGTAACCGCCGCTTCGGCATTCTTGCTGCGCACGCGCGCCAGCGCGGCCTGCACTGCGCCCTGATCGTCGTCGGTCAGTTTGACGGCGGCCTTTTTATGTCGCTCTTCACGCGCCAGTTTTTCACGCTCCAGACGCGCCAGCTTGGCCTCGTAACGCGCCTTGGCCTCGGCGGTGCGCGCCGCTTCCAGATCGATAGCCTTGATTTCGGCCTTTTCCTGCCGGTAGTACTGTACCAGCGGGATATTGCTGGGGCAGACGAACGCGCAGGCGCCGCATTCGATGCAGTCGAACAGGTTATGGTTGCGCGCCTTGTCGTGCTCCTGTCCACGGCTGAACCAGTACAGCTGTTGCGGCAACAGCCCGGCAGGGCAAGCGTCTACGCACAGGCCGCAGCGGATGCAGGACTGCTCCGGTTCCTGCGGCGTCATTTCATCCACCGTCGGCGCCAGAATGCAGTTGCTGATCTTGACGATCGGCACGTTCAGCGCGGGCAGGGTGAAGCCCATCAGCGGGCCGCCCATGACCACCATCTGCTGCGCCTGCGGGCGGAAACCGGTGAAGTCCAGCAGGTGTTGCACCGGCGTGCCAATGCGCGCCCACAGGTTGCCAGGGCGCTCGATCGCCTCGCCGGTCAGGGTTACTACGCGCTCAATCAGCGGTTCGCCGTCGACGATCGCTCGCTTGATGGCGAAGGCGGTGCCGACGTTTTGCATCAATACGCCGATAGCGGAGGAGTGCTTGCCGTGCGGCACTTCCTTGCCGGTCAAAATTTTGGTCAGCTGCTTGGCGCCGCCGGACGGGTATTTGGTCGGGATGACGCGCAGCGCAATGCCGGACTGGCCGCGCAACGCCAGTTTCAGCGCCGCGATTGCCTCCGGCTTGTTGTCTTCGATGCCGATCAGCGTGACCTTGGGCTGCAGAATGTGTTGCAGGATCTGCGTGCCTTCAATGATCTGATCGGCATGTTCCTGCATTAGGCGATCGTCGGCGGTGATGTAAGGCTCGCACTCGGCGGCGTTGAGGATCAGCGTTTCCACGCCGCTCATGCCGCCTTGCAGCTTGCTGGCGGTCGGGAAACCGGCGCCGCCCAGGCCGGCGATGCCGGCCTGATGAATACGTTGAATCAGTTCCGTGGCGGGCGATTGGCGATAGTCCGCCACCGGATCGCGCTCGCACCAGCGGTCTTCCCCGTCTGCCTCGATAATCACGCACAGCTCCGTCAGCCCGGACGGGTGAGCGGTGATGTGCGGGGTAATGGCGCTGACGGTGCCCGAGGTCGGGGCATGCACAGGCACGGTGCGGCCGCGGCCGACGGTCAGCGGTTGGCCTTTCAACACCCGATCGCCGGCGTTGACGCACAGTTCGCCTTCCGGCCCCAGATGCTGCTGCAGCGGAATGATAAAGGTCTTGGGCAGGGGCGCGACACGCAGCGGCGCACCGCTGGACTGCGTTTTCATTTCCGGTGGATGGATCCCGCCGTCGAAATCCCAGATCCGGTCTTTTTTAAAGGCGGCGAACAGATTAAGCATGTTGCTCCACGTGGATCACTTGCACCGGGATCGTCTTCATGTCCCACTTCCAGTTGGCGGTGGTGGTAGCGACCGGTCTCATTTCAATACAGTCGGTAGGGCAAGGGGCGACGCACAGATCGCAGCCGGTACAGAGGTCGGTGATGACGGTGTGCATGGCGCGGGTGGCGCCGACGATGGCGTCCACCGGGCAGGCCTGAATGCACTTGGTGCAGCCGATGCAGTTGGCCTCGTCGATATAGGCCACTTTACGCTCCGGCTCGGCGGCGGCTTCGCTGCCCAGCGGCTGCGGCTCTACGTTGAGCAGCTCCGCCAGTTTCAGCATCACCTGTTCGCCGCCCGGCGCGCATTTGTTGATCATCTCGCCGTTGGCCACCGCCTCGGCATAGGGGCGACAGCCGGGGTAGCCGCACTGCCCGCACTGGCTCTGCGGCAGGATCGCGTCGACCTGCTCGGCGACCGGATCCTCTTCCACCTCAAAACGGCGCGCGGCGTAGCCCAGCACCAGTCCGAACAGCAGCCCGAGCGCGCTCAAAGCCGCGATAGCTATCCACAACGCAGTCATTAGAATTTCACCAGCCCGGTAAAGCCCATAAAGGCCAGCGACATCAGCCCGGCGGTGATCAGCGCGATCGAGGAGCCGCGGAACGGCGCCGGCACGTCGGCGACCGCCAGACGTTCGCGAATGGCGGCAAACAGCACCATCACCAGCGAGAAACCGGCGGCGGCGCTGAAACCGTAAACGGCGGACTGCAGGAAGTTATAACCGAGGTTGACGTTAAGCAACGCCACGCCCAGCACCGCGCAGTTGGTGGTGATCAGCGGCAGGAAGATGCCCAGCAGGCGGTAGAGCGCCGGGCTGGTCTTGCGCACCACCATCTCGGTGAACTGAACGACGACGGCGATCACCAGAATGAAGGAGAGCGTGCGCAGATACACCAGATCCAGCGGAACCAGAATAAAGGTGTTGATCACCCAGGCGCTGACGGAGGCCAGCGTCATGACGAAGGTGGTGGCCATTCCCATGCCGATGGCGCTTTCCAGCTTCTTGGAAACGCCGAGGAACGGGCACAGGCCAAGAAACTTCACCAGAACGAAGTTGTTCACCAGTACGGTGCCGACAAACAGGAGCAGGTATTCGGTCATTGCGATGCCTAAAAAAATAAAAGCCGCCTATTATCGGGAATCGGCGGCCGGACGACAACATATGAATCGCAGGGGTATTGCCTTTTTTGGCGAAAATTTACACAAAAACCCCGATAAAACGTGCTGCAATCGCCATTAACGTTCGGTAAAGGTGCCTTTGACCCGTTGCGAGCGCTTGATATAAGGCACCAGCAGCGCCGCCATCAGCAGCGGCCAGCCGAGGCTGCGCACCGCCACTTCATCCGGCACCGGCGCAAAGGCGAAGGCTTTCACCGCCAGGATCACCGTGATCAGCAGCCATAACAAGAACAGTTTGGGGAAGCGCTGCGAGCGCTGGCAAAACAGAAACACCAGCCACAGGGTGAAGCCCCACATCAAAAGCGTGGTCAGCACCGAAAAGTACCATTGCAGGGTAAACGCCTGGGCGTTGGTCAACAGATAATCGCGCGACTCGGGCATGAAGATCGCCATGGCGTACAGGAGCAGCATCAGGCTGGCGCTGAGCAGGGTGACGATCAGATAGGCCAGCGGGGCCAGCAACCAACCGCCGATACGAGTGTATTCAGCTTGAGACATAAAGGCTTCCTGATTGAAACGGGGATCACAGGCGGCATAGCTTAGCGGGTAATATAGGCTTCGTCATCTCTATCAAGCGGATAGCTCGGCATCGCGACGCCGGGCCGCACGTTTGGCTACTCCGGCCTCGCTTCGAATTAACATCTCATTTACTTCTTGTTCCATCCGGCCGCATGGTGTCAAATCGAAAGGGTCTGTCGTGAGCCAGCAAGAGGAAATCCCATGGCTGAGAAAATTCGTGTCGGGCTGGTCGGTTACGGCTACGCCGGCAAAACCTTTCATGCGCCGCTGATTGCCGGTACGCCGGGGCTGGAGTTGGCCGCCGTCTCCAGCAGCGATGCCGGCAAAGTGCACGCCGACTGGCCGTCGATGACGGTGGTGGGGGATGCGCAAGCGCTGTTCGCCGATCCGGCCCTCGATCTGATCGTCATTCCTACCCCCAACGATACCCATTTCCCGCTGGCACAGCAGGCGTTGGCCGCCGGCAAGCACGTGGTGGTGGATAAACCGTTTACCGTGACGTTGTCACAAGCGCAGGCGCTGCAACAGCAGGCGCAGCAGAGCGGTTTACTGCTGTCGGTGTTCCACAACCGCCGCTGGGACAGCGATTTCCTTACCCTTAAAGCGCTGTTAAAGGACGGTTCGCTGGGCGAGGTGGTGTATTTCGAGTCGCATTTCGATCGCTACCGGCCGCAGGTGCGCCAGCGCTGGCGTGAACAAGGCGGCGTCGGCAGCGGCATCTGGTTCGATTTGGGGCCGCATCTGCTCGATCAGGCGCTGCAACTCTTCGGCAAACCCGAACGGCTGTTTGTCGATCTGGGTGAGCTGCGGCCGGGGGCGCAGGCAGTGGACTATTTCCACGCGCTGCTAAGCTATGGCGATCGCCGTGTGGTGCTGCACGCCAGCATGCTGGCGGCGGCAGAGAGCCCGCGCTACGTGGTGCACGGCACCCGCGGCAGCTATGTCAAATACGGCCTCGATCCGCAGGAAGACCGACTGAAGGCCGGCGAGCGTCTGCCTCAGGCCGATTGGGGCTATGACATGCGCGAGGGTGTAGTGACGCTGTCACGTGACGATCTGCTGGCGGAGCAACCGCTGCTCAACATTCCCGGCAATTACCCGGCTTATTACGCGGCGGTGCGCGACGCGATCGCCGGTACAGGCGAAAACCCGGTGCCGGCCGCCGACGCCATCGCGGTGATGGCATTGATCGAACTGGGGCTGGAATCGGCCCGGCTGCAGCAGGCGCTGCCGGTGGTTTGATACTGCCCATTTCTCTGTGCCCGGCGAAGCGTCGGGCCTTTTTACGACTTTACGTGCAAGGAAATTCGTTTCATGTCCTGGTTGCAGCGTTTGCGCATTGATAAATTTTTGCTGGTTCTGATTTTGGTGGTGATCGTCGCCTCGCTGTTCCCCTGCGAAGGCATCTGGAAAACCTTCTTTGAACACCTGACCACCGCGGCCATCGCGCTGCTGTTCTTTATGCACGGCGCCAAGCTGTCGCGCGAGGCGATCATCGCCGGCATGAGTCACTGGAAGCTGCATCTGCTGGTGTTCCTCAGCACCTTTGCGCTGTTCCCGCTGCTCGGGCTGGCGATGAACCTGCTGGTGCCGGGCATCATGACGCCGACGGTCTATCTCGGCTTCCTCTATCTGTGCGCGCTGCCGGCCACGGTGCAGTCGGCCATCGCTTTTACCTCGGCGGCAGGCGGCAACGTGGCGGCGGCGATCTGCAGCGCCTCGGCGTCGAGCATTCTTGGCGTGTTCCTGTCGCCGCTGCTGGTGGGGGCGTTGATGCATACTCAGGGCGGCAATACCGACGTGTTGCACGCCATCGGTTCAATCATTCTGCAATTGATGGTGCCGTTCGTGATCGGTCACCTGGCGCGGCCATTGATCGGCAAGTGGATCGACCGTCATCGCAAGCTGATCAACCTGACCGACCGTTCGTCGATCCTGCTGGTGGTGTATACCGCGTTCAGCGCGGCGGTGGTGGAAGGGATTTGGCACCGCATCGACGGTTGGTCGCTGCTGACCATCCTGGTGATGTCGCTGGTGCTGCTGACGGTGGTGCTGGTGATCAACACCTACGCGGCGCGCTGGCTGGGCTTCAACACCGCCGATGAGATCACCATCGTCTTCTGCGGTTCGAAAAAGAGCCTGGCGAACGGCATTCCTATGGCCAATGTGCTGTTCCCGGCCGCGGCGGTGGGCGCCATGGTGCTGCCGCTGATGATTTTCCACCAGGTTCAACTGATGGTGTGCGCGGTGCTGGCGCAGCGCTATGCGCGTAAAACCGCCAAACAGCGGGCCGAGGCGGAGGCGCTGGTGGCCAAATAGGCCGCAGGCCGCTAACGGTGGCTCAGCGCGTCGAGCAGAAAGTCGGCGCGCTCGTCCGGTGAGGCGCGCGGCAGTTCTTGCAGCTGATAGCCATAGCGGCGATAGACGGCCACCATCGCCCGGTAGGTCAGCTCGGCTTCGGCGAAAGATTGTTTTCTCTCACTGTCCTGCGCGTAGATCGCTTGCCACGGCGGGGCGATGAACACCCTTTCGGCATAGCGAAAGGCGCCGATCGCCGCCGTCAAATGCGCGGGGATCGGCAGTCCGCACAGCGTGAGATACCCGGCGATATCCGGCAGCCCGCGATCGAAGAACCAGCATGTTTCCCCCGTCGCTTCGCGCCATGAGCGCAGTTCCCAATCGAGCATCCGCTCGGCGAAGGCCTGGCGATCGCCCCACGGCAGCGCATGGCCGCCGATACTCACCTGATCCTGAATAATCGCCCGGCCGGCCTCCTGCGAGTGCGGAAAGCCTCGGCGATGAAGAACGTCGATGAGCGTGCTTTTGCCCGAACCCGGGCCGCCGGTCAGCACGATGCGGCGTAGTTTGTCAGACATGCGGAATTCCTCTCTTGCAACAGAGTGATGGAGTGAAAACAGCGATAAAGACGCGCAGGCGAAGAAAACGGGGGATGAGAAGAAGGCGCCGTTTGGCGCCTTGGGAGATTAGCCTTGAACTTTGGCGCGCAGCGCCTGTTTTTCCTGCTCGCTGAGGAAGGCCAGCTTCAGGCCGTTTTCCTGCGCGGTGCGGATTTCTTCCGGCGTCAGCCCGGCTTGCGGCGCGGCGACGCGGTATTCATGCTCGATCTCGATGCCCTGAACCGCCGGATCGTCGGTGTTGATCGACGCCAGCACGCCGTGGCGCAGGAAGGTGGCCAGCGGATGCTGCGCCAGCGACGGCACGGTGCTGGTCTGGATGTTGGAGGTCAGGCAGGATTCGATGCCGATGCCGTGTTCCGCCAGGAAGTCCATCAGAGCCGGATCTTCGACCGCTTTCACCCCGTGGCCGATACGTTCGGCGCCCAGCTCGCGGATCGCCTGCCAGATGCTTTCCGGGCCGGCGGCTTCGCCCGCGTGCACGGTGATGCGCAGGCCGGCGTCGCGCGCGCGGTTGAAGTGGCTGAGGAACAGGCTGCCGGGGAAGCCCAGCTCATCGCCCGCCAAATCCAGCGCGGTAATGCCGTCGCGGTGCGCCAGCAATCCTTCCAGTTCCTGCAGACAGGCGGCCTCGCCGAAGGTGCGGCTCATGATGCCGATCAGGCGAATGTCGATGTCGCGATCGCGGCAGCCCGAACGGATCCCATCGATCACCGCTTCCACCACGCCGGCGACCGGTAGTTGATGCTTCATCGCCATGTAGTAAGGGGAGAAACGCAGCTCGGCATAGTGCAGGCCGGCGTTGGCAGCGTCCTCGACGTTTTCGTAAGCCACCCGGCGGCAGGCGTCCAGATCGCCCAGCACCGCCACGCCCCAGTCCAGTTTCTGCAGGAAGCTGACCAGATCCGGTTCGGCATGGGTGATCTGCACGTGCGGGCGCAAGCTCTCCAAATCATTGGCCGGCAGGGCGAGATTGAACTGGCGACCGAGGTCGAGAATGGTCTGCGCGCGGATGTTGCCGTCGAGATGGCGGTGAATGTCGGTAAGCGGTAGGCGGGGATCGATCATGCTGGGCACTCGCTAATTTATCGTAGGTAAAGTGCAGAACAGTATAAAAACAAATGAATGAAACTTGCCATCTCGTTGCATAAAAAAGTGATGTGAATCACAAATAATGCGCGATATATCGCATTATCGTCGCGAATCAGGCTTTCAACACGCTGACGCCCGCCTGCTGCAACGGCGCGATCAGTGCGTCATCGGTAGCCCGCTCAACGATGACGGTGTGCGCCAGCGTAATATCGCCGATCGCATACTGCGAGGCGGCGTTAAGCTTGGCGGCGGAGGCCAGCACCACGGTTTCCGCCGCGCGGGCCGCCAGCGCGCGTTTGATGTAGGCCTCCTCCAGATCGCCGGTGCTCAGACCTGCAGTGGGGTGCACGCCGGTCACGCCCATGAAATAAATATCGGCGCGGATATGCGACATCGCTTCTACGGCGGCGGCGCCGACGCTGACGATCGAATGCTTGTACAGCCGGCCGCCGATCAGGATCACCTCGACGGTGGGGTGATCGACCAACCCCACGGCGACGCTGGGGCTGTGGGTGACGATGGTGGCGTTGAGGTTGGCCGGCAGTTGCCTGACCAGCTCTGCGGAGGTGGTGCCGCCGTCGATGATCACCACCTGGCCGGGGGCGATCAGCGCCGCCGCCGCTTTGGCGATCGCGCGTTTGGCGCCGGATTCCAAGTGATTGCGTTCGGCGAAGCTGGCGATGGCGGAAGAAACCGGCAGGGCGCCGCCATGCACCCGCTGCAGCAACCCCTCGGCGTCCAGTTCACGCAGATCGCGCCGGACCGTATCTTCCGACAGCCCGAACATCTCGCTGAGCTGTTTGGCCAAGACCTGACCATCCTGGGCCAGTTTTTCCAAAATGATCTTCTTGCGTTGGCTGGTCAACATGGCCATTTCCTCTCAAACTTCCTATGCACGAAATATCTTGATCATACACGAAACTGCACGATAGTATCAATTTCCTTCCTCTGGCGGAGTAAACCGATGATAGCCACCAAAGACAGGGTTCGCATTGTCGAAACCCGGGTGTTGTCCGATGACTGGTACCTGCTGAAAAAAACCACCTTTGATTTTCTGCGGCGCGACGGCGTCTGGCAACGGCAAAGCCGTGAGACTTACGATCGCGGTGACGGCGCGGTGATTTTGCTGTTCAACCGGCAGGCGAAAACGGTGATCCTGACGCGCCAGTTCCGCTTTCCGGTGTTCGTCAACGGTCATGACGGCATGCTGATTGAGGCCGCCGCCGGGCTGTTGGACGACGCGTCGCCGGAGGCGCGCATCCGCGCCGAAGTTGAAGAGGAAACCGGCTATTTCGTGCATAACGTGGAGAAAGTGTTTGAGGCGTACATGAGCCCAGGCTCGGTCACCGAGAAGCTGCACTTTTTCGTCGGTGAATATCAGGCGAGCGATCGCCTCAACGAGGGCGGCGGGCTGGCGGCGGAGGGGGAAGATTTGGAGGTGATCGAGCTGCCGCTGGCGCAGGCCCTGCAGGCGGTTCGTCAGGGTACGATCGTTGACGCCAAAACCATCATGCTGCTGCAGTTTGTCGCCTTGAATCGGACGTTGGAGGAAGAACGATGAAAGCACAACAAATCTTGATCGCCGGACCCTATCGCAGCGGCACCGATGGCGATCCGCAGCGTATCGCCGCCAATCTGGCGCGCCTGGAACAGGCGGCGCTGGCGGTCTACCTGCGGGGGCACGTGCCGGTGATCGGCGAATGGCTGGCGCTGCCTTTGGCGGCGGCGGCCGGTTCCACTCAGGTTGGCGATGCGGTGAGCGAGGCGTTTCTTTACCCGGTGGCTCACCGACTGATTGCGCAGTGTCAGGCGGTGTATCGCATCGAAGGGGCGTCTGCGGGGGCCGATAACGACGTGCGGTTGGCTAACGAGTGGGGATTGACGGTCTATCGTCATCTGGAGGAAATTCCGTCTGTTCAGGCGTAACGGAGGGCGGGCAGAGGCTCGCCCCCTCGCGCTATTGCTCGTCCAGCACCAACCTCAACCCGGCGATCAGCTTGTCCATGCCGGCTTCCAGCTTGCTGCGTGGGCAGCCGACGTTGAGGCGCAGGAACCCGCGGCCTTCCTCGCCGTAGGTAAAGCCCGGCATGATCGCCACCTTTTCGCGCTCGATCAGCGCCTGCTGCAGCGCCCGATCGTCCACGGCCAGCGGCCGCAGATCGATCCAGGCCAGGTAGGTGGCCTGCGGCGGGCGCCAGCCCAGCGCGGGAAACGCCTGCTCCAGCCGCTCGGCGACGTAGGTCAGATTATCCTGCAGATAGTCGCGCAGGGCGTCCAGCCAGGGTGCGCCGTGGCGATAGGCGGCCACGTGCGCCGCCACCGCCAGCACCGCCGGTGAGGAGAGGCCGTCGCGGGCTTTGAGCTGCTGGAAATAGGCTTCGCGGCTGGCGTCGTCGCTGATAAAGCCGTAGGCGCCGGTCAGTGCCGGAATGTTAAAACTCTTGGAGCCGGAGGTCAGCAAGGCCCAGGCGCCGGTCGCCACCTGGCTCCACGGCGTATGGCGGTGTTCACCCCATGCCATATCCATGTGGATTTCGTCGCTGATGACGCGCACGTCGTGGCGCTCGCACAGTTCGGCCATTTGCTGCAGCTCGTCGCGGCGCCACACTTTGCCGGTGGGGTTGTGCGGGCTGCACAGCAGCAGGATCTTGGTTTGCGGCCGCGCGAGCAACGCCTCAAGGTGCGCCATGTCGCAGCGCCAGTCGTCGCCGGCCTTGTGCAGCGGGCAGGCCAGCAGTTGGCGTTGGTTGGCGAGGATCACCTTGTAGAAGGCGTCGTAAGCCGGGGTATGGGTCACCACATAGTCGCCCGGTAAGGACCATTGGCGGATCAGCTGCGCCGCCATGTAGATAACGGAAGGGCCGTACACCGCCGTTGCGGTGTCGATGGCGACGTTGAAACGTTGCTGATACCAGTGGCGCAGCGCGCCGAGAAAGTCTTCGTGCTGCCAGCGGCTGTAGCCCAGCACGCCGTGCTGCAGGCGCTGTTGCAGCGCCTCGAGAATGCACGGCGCGGTGGCGAAATCCATATCGGAGATGGTGAACGGCAGCAGGTCGTCGCTGCCGAAACGATCGGCGATATAGTCCCACTGGGTGCACCAGGTGCCGTGGCGGTCGATCGGGGTGGAGAAATCAAACATGGGTGGCTCCCTGCAGCGCCGCGGCAGGTTGCGCCGTGGCTATCAGTGAGTCTAATTCATCTTTCACCGATTGCACCTGCGGGCCGATCACCACCTGCAGATTGTGGTCGTTGAGATGCACCACGCCGATGGCGCGATTGGCTTTCAGCGCCGCGTCGTCCACCCGGCTCATGTCGTTGACCGACAGGCGCAGGCGGGTGATGCAGTTGTCCAGCGTAATGATGTTGCCCGGGCCGCCGAGCGCCGCCAAAATCGCCGGCACATTGTAGCCGGATTTGCCCACCGCGCCGCTCGGCGCGCTTTGGCTGACGGCGCTGTCGCTCTCACGGCCCGGCGTTTTGATGTTAAAGCGCTGGATGGCGAAGCGGAAAATGGCGTAATAGCCGACGAACCAGACGGCGGCCACCACCGGCACCAGATACCACTTGGTGGCGGTGCCGTGCAGAATGCCGAACACCACGAAGTCGATGATATTGCCGTCGGTGTTGCCGATGGTCACGCCCAGCAGCGCCATCACGGTAAAGCCCAACCCGGTGAGCAGCGCGTGGATCAGATACAGGAACGGCGCGACGAACAGGAACAGGAACTCGATCGGCTCGGTGGTGCCGCCAACCACGCAGGCCACCACGCCGGAAATCAACAGCCCTTTGATTTTATGGCGGTTCTCCGGTTTGGCGCAGTGGTACATCGCCAGCGCCGCGCCCGGCAGGCCGCCGAGAAACGCCGGCATTTTACCCTGCGACAGGAAGCGGGTGGCGCTCTCGGCGAAGCCGGTGGTGGTCGGACAGGAGAGCTGCGCCTGGAAGATGGTCAGGGCGCCGCTGACGCTGTGGCCGCACACCTCCATCGTGCCGCCTGCCTCGGTAAAGCGGATCAGCGCCACCAGAATGTGCTGCAGGCCGAACGGCAGCAGCAAGCGTTCGCCGGTGCCGAACAGCATCGGGCCAAAGGCGCCGGCGCTGTTGATCACCCAACCCAGCCCGGTGATGCCGGCGGCGAACCACGGCCAGATCAGCGGGATCACCAGGCCGCACAGCCCCAGCACCACGGTGGTCACGATCGGCACGAAGCGCGTGCCGCCGAAGAACGCCAGCGCGTCCGGCAGGCGGATGGTGTGGAAGCGTTCATGCAGGCGATAGACGATGATGCCGACGATCACCGCGCCGAGGATGCCGGTATCGATCGACTGAATGCCGAGAATGTTCTGGATATTGTTGGCTTTCAGCACCAACGGATCGCTGGTGGGCAGCACGCCGGCGGCGGTCAGGTAGAAGTTGGTGCCCAGATTCAGCACGGCGAAGCCGACGAAACCGGAGAAGGCGGCGACGCCTTTGTTTTCGCGCGCCATGCCCAGCGGAATGGCGATGGCGAACATCACCGGCAGGAAGCTGAAGGCGAAGGAGCCTACCTTGCTCATCCAGGTAAAGATCAGCTGGAAGATCGGGTGGCCGATAAATGGCATCAGGGTGATCACGTCGCGGCTGCTCAGCGAGCTGCCGATCCCCAGCATGATGCCGCAGAAAGAGAGCAAGGCGACGGGCAACATGAACGTTTTGCCCAGGCTCTGGAAGAACTCCCAGAGGGTGATTTTGGGTTTGTTGGCTGCTGACATAACCGACTTCTCCTGGCGAAAAGACGAGCAAAAAGGGGACTTCTGATTAGGTAAAAAGAAGATAAAACGTTTTACCTAGCAAAAATGCGCCGCCAATCACAAATCTGCCGCCCGGTTTTTGGCGACAATGCGGCAGGCAGTAAAACGTTTTACTGAGCTAACGGATTCGGTATACCCTTGATCATTACGGCGCGGGTTGCCCAGGAACGGGTTCGCAGAGACTATGAGCATCAAAAAAATCACCATCACCGATGTGGCGCAGCAGGCGGGCGTGTCGGTCACCACGGTTTCCCTGGTGTTGAGCGGCAAGGGGCGCATTTCGCCGACCACCGCCGAGAAGGTCAATCAGGCGATAGAGCAGCTGGGTTATGTGCGCAATCGCCAGGCGGCGACGCTGCGCGGCGGGGAGTCCGGAGTGATTGGCCTTATTCTGCGCGACATCTGCGAACCCTTCTATGCCGAAATGACCGCCGGGCTGAGCGAAGCGCTGGAGGCGCACGACAAGCTGCTGTTTTTAACCCAGAGCGGGCGCGATGGCCAGGGCTTGCAGCGGGCGTTTGACGCGCTGCTGGCGCAGGGCGTCGACGGCATCGTGCTGGCGGGCGGCATCCGCGCGGCGGCTGGGCTGAAGGAAAAGGCGGCCGAGCAGGGCGTGCCGCTGGTCTGCGTGGCGCGCTCCAGCGGTCTCGATGGGGTGGACGTGGTGCGCCCGGACAATATGCAGGCCGCCAAGCTGGCCACCGAATTTTTGATCAAACGCGGTCACAGCCAAATCGCCTACCTCGGCGGCCAGAGCGACTCATTGACGCGCGCCGAGCGGTTGGGCGGTTTTTGCGCCACGCTGGTGCAGTACGGCCTGCCGTTTCGCAGCGAATGGATCGTCGAGTGCGATTGCCGGCAGCGTGAGGCGGCGGAAGCGGCAGAGCAACTGCTGCGCCACTACCCGAACATTACCGCCATCGTCTGCCACAAGGCGTCGGTGGCGCTCGGCGCCTATTTTGGCCTGACGCGCAGCGGCCGCAGCATCGGCTCGGACGGGGTCGACGCCTACTATGGCCGGCAGGTGGCGCTGATCGGTTTCGGCGACGTGCCGGAGGCCGAACTGACCGAGCCGCCGCTGACCTTCGTCTCCAGCTCGGCGCGGGAAGTGGGGCGCAGCGCCGCCGCGCGCCTGCTGCAGCGCATCGGTGACGCCGATCTGCCGGCGCAGAACGTCATTTTGCCACCGACGCTGATCCGGCGCGGCTCCGCCTAGTCCCGCCGCTGTTCCTCTTCCGCCTCCCGGCGGATCCAGCCGATAAAGGTTTTCATCGCCGGCGTCAGATCCCGCGATTTCAAATGGGTCAGCCAGTAGGCGCCGAGCGCGGCCTCGGCGGCGAATGGCCGCTGCAGCGCGCCGGCGGCCAGTTCGCGGCGGAACATGCTGACCGGTGCCAGCGCTACGCCGTCGCACTGGATCGCGCCTTCCACCATCAGCCGGGATGAGTCGAACACCGGTCCGTTGATCCGCCACGGCGTCACCTGCGCAGCCGTGAACCAGCGTTCCCATTCATCCTTGCGGTAAGTGCGCATCAGCTGCTCGTGCTGCAGATCCTGCGGCGTGCGCAAGCGCGCGGCGACCGCCGGCGGGCAGATCACCGTCAGCGGCGCGTCGAACAGCTTGATATTGCAGGTGGCGGGCCAGAGACCTTCGCCGAAACGGATGGCGAAATCCATGCCGTCGGCCGACAGATTGACCAGGTTGTTGTGGGTCAGCACCCGCAGATCGATGAACGGATGCGCCGCGCGGAACGCCGCCAGCCGCGGCATCAGCCAGCCGACGGCGAAGGTGCCGACCACCGCCACCGTCAGCACCTCGTGGAAATGCCCGCCTTCGAACTGCTGCAGCACCGCCTCGATGCGGTCGAAAGCGTCGCTCAACACCGGCAGCAGCGCCTGGCCCTCTTCGGTCAGATCCAACCCGCGCGGCAGGCGGCGGAACAGCTGAATGCCCAGCTGTTCTTCCAGCATGCGCACCTGCTGGCTGACGGCGGCCTGGGTGACGCGCAGCTCCAGGCCGGCGCGGGTGAAGTTCAGGTGGCGGGCGGAGGATTCGAACGCCCGCAGGGCGTTGAGGGGAAGTCGGTTGCGCATTGTCGATAGCCATAAGTTTTTCTTTATGCTGGCTGAAATTATTATCGCTTGTCAACCCGACGGCAAAATCCGATATTTGGCGCGGCTGCTGAGAGCGTCGCGGCAGCCGTAAAGGAATGACATCATCAACCAGGGAAAGCGCCGTGCATAACGCCAATAAAAACTTTTGGCCGCGGCCGATGCCCTGCAACCGAAGAGCCTCTATCATGACGAAAATGAACCGCCTGGCGGCCGCGCTGATCGCCGCACTGATCTTGCCGACCGCGCACGCCGCGCAGCAGCAGGATATCGACGCCGTTATTCAGCCGCTGATGAAAAAATATGGCGTGCCGGGCATGGCGATCGCCGTGTCGGTCGACGGCAAACAGCAGATTTACCCGTATGGCGTCGCCTCGAAGCAGACCGGCAAACCGATCACCGAGCAGACGCTGTTCGAAGTGGGCTCGCTGAGCAAAACCTTCACTGCGACGCTGGCGGTCTATGCGCAGCAGCAGGGCAAGCTGTCGTTCAACGATCCGGCCAGCCGCTACCTGCCCGAGCTGCGCGGCAGCGCCTTCGACGGCGTCAGCCTGCTGAATCTGGCGACGCATACCTCCGGCCTGCCGCTGTTCGTGCCGGACGACGTGACCGACAACGCCCAACTGATGGCCTACTACCGGGCCTGGCAGCCGAAACATCCGGCGGGCAGCTACCGCGTCTATTCCAACCTCGGCATCGGCATGCTGGGCATGATCGCCGCCAAGAGCCTCGACCAGCCGTTTACCCAGGCGATGGAGCAGGGGATGCTGCCGGCGTTGGGCATGCGCCACACCTACGTTCAGGTGCCGGCGGCGCAGATGGCCAACTATGCGCAGGGCTACAACAAGGACGATAAGCCGGTGCGGGTCAATCCCGGCCCGCTGGACGCCGAGTCTTACGGCATCAAGTCCAACGCTCGCGATCTGATTCGCTATCTGGACGCCAACCTGCAGCAGGTGAAGGTCGCGCAGCCGTGGCGCGAGGCGCTGACCGCGACGCACGTCGGTTATTACAAGGCGGGCGCGTTCACGCAGGATCTGATGTGGGAGAACTACCCGTACCCGGTGAAATTGTCTCGTTTGATCGAGGGCAACAACGCCGGGATGATCATGAACGGCACGCCGGCTACCGCCATCACGCCGCCGCAGCCGGAATTGCGCGCCGGCTGGTATAACAAAACCGGCTCTACCGGCGGTTTCTCCACCTACGCGGTGTTTATCCCGGCGAAGAATATCGCCGTGGTGATGCTGGCCAACAAATGGTTCCCGAACGACGATCGGGTCGAGGCGGCTTACCGCATCGTGCAAGCGTTGGATAAGCGCTGATCGTGGGGGGCGCCGTCGGGGCGCCCCTGTTACCGGTGCTGTCGATCTCGCCGCTCGCGCATGAAGTCGATAAAGGCGCGCAGCTTGAGCGGCAGATGCCTGCCGGCGGGAAAGTAGATGAAAAATCCCGATGCCTCGCTGGCATACTCCGGCAGCACTTCCACCAGATCGCCCTGCGCCAGCTCCTGCAACACCGTGCCCTGAAAACGCTGTGCGATACCCAGCCCCGCCAACGCCGCATCCTTGATCAGCCGATCTTCGTTAAAGATCAAACTGCCGATGACGTCCAGCGCCCGCTCATCGCCGTGCCGACTGAAATACCAGGGTTCCAATTTGCCGCTGCCGGGAAAACGGTAGCGCAGGCAATGGTGCGCAAGCAGATCGTCCGGCGTGGCCGGCGCGCCGCAACGCGCCAGATAGTCGGGCGAGGCGACCAGCACCCGGCGCTGGCCGTTGTCGATTGGCACGGCGATCATGTCCTTTTGCAACATGGCGTGCATGCGAATGCCGGCATCGAAACTGCCCAGCACCAGATCGGAAAAGCGATCTTCGGTAAACAGCTCCAGCTGCACTTCGGGATAGCGTCGCTGAAATTCCGCCAGGTGCGGCATCACCAGCAGCGAAGCGGCCAGCTGCGGCAGCGTAATGCGCAGCAGGCCCGCCGGCTGCGCGCCCAGGGCGCGCACGTCGTCCGCCGCCACGTCGATCTGGCTCATGGCCGGCGACACCTTCTGATAGAACAACCGGCCCTCGTCGCTGAGGCGCACCGAGCGGCTGGTGCGGTGGAATAACCTCACTCCGAGCTGATTCTCCAGCGCCTGAATGTTTTGCGACACCGCCGGCGGCGTGACGCCCAGTTGGCTGGCCGCGCGGGTAAAGTTGCCCAGCCGTGCCACGGCTTCGAAATAGGGCAGCAGTTGCAGGAGAGAACTCATCTATTAATAACCTGTGCTTAATGATTCATTAAATTATGCCTTATTTTAATTTATGACGAACGTTTTAGACTGGTTTTACTTTCCCTCAGCGAGATGAAAATCATGTCGGCAACACAACAGGCGTTAACAGAACGGATCGCGGCGATCGATCAACAGGCGATGGCCGAAGGGCGCATCGTGGGCAGCGTGGTGCTGGTGGCGCGGCAGGGCGAGATTGGTTACGCCGGGGCGGCCGGCTATGCCGACCGCGAAGCGCGCCGGCCGATGCGGCGGGAAACGCAGTTTCGGCTGTCGTCGGTCTCCAAACCCTATACCACGCTGGCGGCGCTGCGCCTGATTGAGCGGGGCAAACTGAGCCTGGACGATGCGGTCAGCGATTGGCTGCCGTGGTTTACCCCGGCGCTGGCGGATGGCCGCCGCCCGACGATCAAGATCCGCCATTTGCTGAGCCATACCGCCGGTCTGGACTATCGGCTGAACCAACCGCCGGCGGGCGTTTACCATCAGTTGGGGATCCAGGACGGCGTGGAGCTGTCGACGCTGACGCTGGAGCAAAACCTGCGGCTGTTGGCGCAGGCGCCGTTGCTGTCGGAACCGGGAGAGCGCTTCAATTATTCACTGGCGATCGACGTGCTTGGCGCGGTGCTGGAGCGGGTGACGGGCATGTCGCTGCCGCAGCTGTTTGTCGACTGGGTGGCGCGGCCGCTGGGGCTTGGC
Organism: Serratia sp. EC4; assembly: GCF_059652115.1. Lineage (NCBI taxonomy): Bacteria > Pseudomonadati > Pseudomonadota > Gammaproteobacteria > Enterobacterales > Yersiniaceae > Serratia > Serratia sp. EC4. The sequence continues at coordinate 33,361 of NZ_JBNIDE010000001.1, forward strand.
AACACCGCATTCCATGCGACGGACGCCGTGAACCTGGCGACGCCGTATTACAATACGCCGCAGGGGCCGCGGCGCATGCCGGAAGGCGTGCGGATCGCCTTGCCGGAAGGCATGGCGGGGGGAGAAGTGACGTTCTCGCCGGCGCGCGCGCTTAACGCGGAGGCTTATCCTTCCGGCGGCGCGGGCATGGTCGGCGATGCCGACGATGTGCTGAAGCTGGTGGAAGCGTTGCGCAGCGGCGGGCAGGGCATGTTGCAGCCGGAGACGGTGGCGTTGCTGCGTCACCCGCACGTGGGCGCGCAGGCGCAAACGCAAGGGCCGGGCTGGGGCTTCGGCTTTGGCGGCGCGCTGCTGATGGACGCAGAAGCGGCGCAGACGCCGCAGCATGCCGGTACCCTGACCTGGGGCGGCGTTTACGGCCACAGCTGGTTCTTTGATCCACAGGCGCAGCTGAGCGTAGTCGTCTTGACTAATACCGCATTTGAGGGCATGTGCGGCCGCTACCCGCAGCAGATCCGCGATGCGGTTTATGCGGCGTAAATAAAAAGGGCCCCGCAGGGGGCCCTTGATCTGGTTTTCAGGCGATTACTGCGCCGGTGCCGGAGCGGGTTCCGCTTCCTGCGCCGGTTCAGCGTCTTCCGCCGGGGCGCCCAGCATGGCGAACTGGCCGATGAACTCCTGCAGCGACATTTTGTTGCCGTTCAGGTCAACCTGATTGTCAGCGTAATGGAACTGGCTCGCGATCACGCCGTCTTTCTGGGTGGTCAGTTTGAACATCTGGCCCATGGCCGCCAGGCCCTGTACTTGCTGCTGCGCCAGTTTCTGCGCGTCTTCCGCATTATAGCCCTGCAACAAGGCGGTTTTCGCGGTCACTTCGGTGGCCATCGCTTCCGGAATGGTCAGGCTGAGATCCAGCTTTTTAACCGCCTGAGCGATAACTTGATCCGGCGATTGTGCCGGGGAGGCGGCCTTGCTCGGATCGGTCATCGCCAGATCCAGCGTGAAGATGCTCTCACCCTTGCTGTTTTTCCAGCTCAGCGGGGCGATGCTGAGGCTTGGATTGCCTTTCAGCAGCATCGGCAGGTTCTTTTGCAGCATCTCGGAGGTCTGCTGCTCGTAGACGTCCGGATCCAGGTTCTCGCCCTGCTGCAGCAGCGCCATGGTTTGGCGGTTGTAGCTGTCGGAGAAGTCTTTCAGCGCCTTGCCGTCGACGTTGTCGATTTTCAGCGTCAGTTTACCGGCGCCGAAGTCGTTGCCCTGCACCTTGAGCGCGTCCATGGTGTAGTCGATCTGGCCGCCGATGTTGCTGCTGCCTTGCTCGCCGAACTTGCTCACCAGATTGAAACCGTCCAACGCCACGGTGTCTTTACCGTCGATCGTCAGTTTGAACTGTTTCAGGGTCATCGTCTGATCGCCGAGCTTCACGCCGAACTTGCTTTCGTTGCTGTTGCCTTTCAGGTTGAAGCCCTGGAAGGTGATCTGCTCGTTTTGGCCGAATTCATTCGGGCTGGCGAACACGATAGTGTCGCTATTGGCGTCCAGCGCGAATTTTTTCAGATCGCGGGACACGTCGGCGTCAATGGTGGCGCCGCTGAATTTCAGCGAAGATTTATCCTTCTGGTAGTCCAGTGGGATAAAGTCGATGGTGGACGCGGTATCGCCGCTGTACGAGATGCGCGAATCGGCGGTAAACAGCGATTTGCCTTTGGTGGTTTCAAACAGGCCTTTCACCGCCGGGGTGTTTTCCAGCTCGGTATGCACCGACGCCATGCTCGGCAGCAGGTTGAATTTTTTCAGCTGCGCGAACGGGAACGGACCGTGATCGATGGTTTCCAGGAACGCCACTTCTTCACCGGCTTTCAGCGCCGCGTTTTCGCTGGTATCCGTGCCGTCGGAACGCAGCACATAACGCACTTTGCTGCTGAACAGGCCGCGCTGGTAATTTTCATAGCTCAGCTTGACGCCGGCTTTCGGCAGGTAGGCTTTCAATTGGCCATTGGCGTTGTCGACGACTTCGCCCATGTGCTGCTCGATCTGTTTCCCGGTGTACCAGGATGCCCCGGTCCATGCTGCGCCAAGAACGACAATGACGCTGACAGCGACTAACGATTTTTTCATAGCTCTGTTTCATCCTTTTTTCTTATCACCCTCCGTTGCGTGGGAGGGGCAAATAGGGGCCGCCAAAAAACGCCCGCAGGCGTTTAATTGTGGGGGCAGCTCTCGCTTTCAGCAAGCAATTTGCTGAAATTTATCAACGGTTAGGCCAGTTGGTTATAAACCCGGGCGATGCGGCCGCTGCCGCTGACGTTGACCGGGGATTCGAACGCCCCGATAAAGCAGGATTCGCCCGGTTTGAGCGTCAGGCGTTGCCCGGATTTCTCCAGCGTCGCTTCGCCGGCGACGCAGAACACGATGGCGGCGCTTCGCTGTGCCAGCGCCTGCGGCGCGGCGGTCAAATCGTGCAGTGAGAAGGCGAAATCTTCCACCGGGATCGGGAAGAACAGCTCGTTGCCGCGTTGCTCCGGTTGGGTCAGCAGGCCGGAAGCCGGTTGCGGGCGGAACTGCAGGTTGGCCAGCAGCTCGGGCACGTCGATGAATTTCGGCGTCAGGCCCGCGCGCAGCACGTTATCCGAGTTGGCCATCACCTCCAGCGCCACGCCTTTCAGGTAGGCGTGCGGCGTTTCGGCATACAGGAACATCGCCTCGCCTGGCGCGAGTTGCACCACGTTCAACAGCAGCGGTGAGAACAGACCGCTGTCGTCCGGATAGAAGCCGGCGATGAAGCGCACGGTATCCCAGGGTTCCCCCTGCTGGTTGTTGAGCGCGGCTTTCAGCACGCCGAGCGCCAGCGATTTTTGTTCGCCGCTCATCGTCAACAGGCTAGAGAACAGGGTCGCGAGATGGGCGGTGTCCGGCTGCTGCAGGAAGGCGGCGATGTCGTGGTGCGCGCCGGCGATCGGCTGCAGCAGGGAAACGATATCGGCCAATTCACGAAAACCGTTCATCGCCAGGAACGGCGTCAGGGCGAACACCAGCTCGGGCTTGTGATTGGGATCTTTGTAGTTGCGTTCGGCGGCGCTCAGCGGGATGCCTGCGGCGTTCTCTTTCGCGAAGCCGACCTCGGCCGCCGCTTTGCTCGGGTGGACCTGGATCGACAGCGGCTGATCGGCGCACAGCACTTTAAACAGGAACGGCAACTCGCCAAAACGGCTGGCGACGTTGGCGCCCAGCTGTTTTGGCTGGTCTTCGTCGATCAGATCGCGCAGCGAACGCAGTTCACCGTCGGCGCCCGGCACGCGGGAAGGGCTCTTGGGATGGGCGCCCATCCACAGTTCGGCCATCGGCTGATTATCCGGGTTGGCGATGCCGTAAAGACGGGTCAGCGCATCGTGGCTGCCCCAGGCGTAATTCTGTACCGCGTTGGTCATTTTTTGCATGTCGATAAACGTCCTTAACGTCATTGTCGTACTGGATGACAATAACCTACTGATTTTATACGGTTAACTAAATCTGTGCCGACACCTATCCTACGCCCGCGTCGGCAGGAAAAATCATGGGCGCGATCAAAAAAACGCCGGATAACGTCGCGCCCGGCAACGGGGCCAAAGTATAGCGTGATAACGATCGGCGTCTCAATTGGCGCGCAGGCCTCAAGGCGGTCCGGAAAACCCGCCGATCGATTATTCTTTGGTCCAGCGGAATTATTGCCGATAGTTTGGTCATTCTGCGTCATTATTTATTTTTTCAGCATGTCAAACTATGTCGGCTGAATTTATTTTTTACCGTCTGAGCCATTCCCTTAATTATTATTTTCGCGCTGCGCCGGGCTATCACACGCTGAGCTTAAACCTGCGCGTCAGACCCGTTTACCGTAACGGCCAACACGTCGATTTAACGAAACAAGAGGTCTGTTGCATGAAAAAACTGTTGTTGCTATTGGGGCTTTGCACCGGCGCAACCCAGGCGGCGGTGATTGTCGCCTATCCCTACGCGGCGCCACGCACCGTGGTGATCGCGCCGGCACCGATCGTCGTTACACCCGCGCCGGTCGCGGCTGTGACGCATCCGCTGGCACTCACCGCCGGTGCGGCGACCGGGGCGTATCGGCATAATGAACGGCAGGACGCCTACGACGAGATCAATCATCTGCAGCAGCAACGGTTCGATGAGCTCAATCATTTACAGGCGCAACGCATCAATAATTTTAATTCGCGTCATCCGCATTAATGGTTATCCACATTTTTATTCTCCAGGCTCATTCCCGGCCGTTTATTTCACCGCGGGTTAACCGGCGGAAAATAACCGCGTCGTTAATGGGTAAAAGAGATGAAACGTGCTGTGAGATAACTCTCTTAATGCGAATAGTTATTATGTCACTATACTGGGAGTGCATGCCGACGGGGGGGAGCGCGTCGGCCTAACCCTACAATTTTAGGAATTATGCTAAGGAGATCATGATGGCAGGCGTTCGTATCGAAAAAGACTCTATGGGCCCCATCGAAGTACCGGCCGACAAGCTGTGGGGCGCGCAAACCCAGCGTTCGTTGGCGCATTTCCGTATTTCCTCCGAAAAGATGCCGACCGCGCTGATCCACGCGCTGGCGTTGACCAAGCGCGCCGCCGCGCAGGTGAACGTGGATCTGGGGCTGCTGCCGGCCGAACGGGGCGCCGCTATCATCAAGGCCGCCGACGAAGTGCTGGCGGATCGCCATGCCGACCAGTTCCCGTTGTCAATCTGGCAAACCGGCTCCGGCACCCAGACCAACATGAACATGAACGAAGTGTTGGCCAACCGCGCCAGCGAGCTGCTGGGCGGCGTGCGCGGTGAAGAGCGCAAGGTGCACCCGAACGACGACGTCAATAAAAGCCAAAGCTCCAACGACGTGTTTCCCACCGCGATGCACGTGGCGGCGGTGATTGCGCTGCGCGAACACCTGATCCCCGAGCTGAAAGTGCTGCACAAGACGCTGAGCGACAAGGCCGAAGCCTACCGCGACATCGTCAAAATCGGCCGCACCCATCTGCAGGACGCCACGCCGCTGACCCTGGGGCAGGAGATATCCGGTTGGGCGGCGATGCTGGCGCACAATCTGAAACACATCGAGGACAGTATCCCGCACATTGCCGAGCTGGCGCTGGGCGGCACGGCGGTCGGCACCGGCCTGAACACCCATCCGGAGTACGCGGTGCGCGTCGCTAAAGCGCTGGCGGAATTGACCCATCAGCCGTTCGTCACCGCGCCGAACAAGTTCGAAGCGCTGGCGACCTGCGACGCGCTGGTGCAAGGGCATGGCGCGCTGAAAGGGCTGGCGGCTTCGCTGATGAAGATCGCCAACGACGTGCGTTGGCTGGCGTCCGGCCCGCGCTGCGGCATCGGTGAGATTTCGATCCCGGAGAACGAGCCGGGCAGTTCCATCATGCCGGGCAAGGTCAACCCGACCCAGTGCGAAGCGATGACCATGCTGTGCGCGCAGGTGCTGGGCAACGACGTGGCGGTGAACATCGGCGGCGCTTCCGGCAACTTCGAGCTGAACGTGTTCCGCCCGATGGTGATCCACAACTACCTGCAGTCGATTCGCCTGCTGGCCGACGGCATGCAGGGCTTCAACGAGCACTGCGCGGTGGGTATCGAACCGAACCGCGATCGCATCACCCAATTGCTGAATGAATCGCTGATGCTGGTGACGGCGCTCAACACCCACATCGGTTATGACAAAGCGGCGGAAATCGCCAAGAAAGCGCACAAGGAAGGGCTGACGCTGAAAGCCGCGGCGCTGAAGCTCGGCTACCTGACCGAAGCGCAGTTCGACGAGTGGGTGCGGCCGGAAGCGATGGTCGGCAGCATGCAGAAATAATTGATCTGTGAGGCAACCGGGGGCTTACTGAGGTAAGCCCCTTTTTTATGGAGAAATTAAGATGTCGCGCGCACAACGTTTACTCGATCTGATGCAGCTGCTGCGCAGCCACCGTTATCCGGTGGCGGGCCATGCGCTGGCGCAGACGCTGGGCATCAGCATGCGCACCCTGTACCGCGATATCGCCACGCTGCAGCAGCAGGGGGCGGAGATCGCCGGTGAGGCGGGCGTCGGCTATGTGCTGCGCCCCGGCTTTATGCTGCCGCCGTTGATGTTCTCGCCGGCGGAGACAGAAGCGCTGGTGCTGGGGATGCGCTGGGTCAGCCGCCGCGGCGACAGCCAATTGGCGAGCGCCGCGGGCCAGGCGCTGGCCAAGATCGCCGCGGTGCTGCCGCCGACGCTGCGGGAGGAGCTGGAGGCCAATACGCTGCTTATCGCGCCGGTTCAGGCGCCGCCGGTGGCGGATGAGATGCGGGTGCTGATCCGTGACACCATCCGCCGCGAGCGCAAACTGCATATCGACTACCTCGATCTGGCGGGGCAGCGCAGCGAACGCCTGCTGTGGCCCTTTGCGCTGGGCTTTTTCGAGCAGTTTCAGATGTTGGTCGCCTGGTGCGAGCTGCGTCAGGCCTTTCGCCATTTTCGCCTCGATCGCATCCAGGCCGCCACGCCGTTGGAACAGCGCTATCCGCGTGGCCGGCGGCGGCTGCTGAAAGAGTGGCGCCTCAGCGAGGGCATTGCGGAGCAATAGCGGCACGCTGCTGCCATAAACTGTCAGTCGCGCGCCTTAGTCTGTGCCTATCGGGAACCGACCGGTTCCCATCATCCAGAGGACAGACCGATGACCCTTCCCAGCATGACCCTGCTTTACGTCGACAACCCGCTCAACAGCGCCGCCTTTTATCAACGTTTACTGGGACAGGCGCCGGTGGAACTTTCTCCCGGCTTCGCCCTGTTCGTACTCAGCAACGGCTTCAAGCTGGGGATGTGGGCCAAACAGGGGGTAAAACCCGCCGCCACGTTGACCGGCGGCGGCGGTGAGCTGGGCTTCTTGTGCCAGGATCCGCAAGAGGTCGAGGCGCGCTATAACCAGTGGCGCGAACTCGGGCTGCCTATCGAGCAAACGCCGACCGAGATGGAATTCGGTTACACCTTCGTGGCGCGGGATCCGGACGGCCATCGCCTGCGGGTGTATGCCCTCAGCGAGTAGCGTCGTCGGCATACAGGTGCAAGCGCGGCACCAGCAGCCGCAGCGGCCTGGCGTCGGGTTTGTAACGGTGTTTCACCGCGTCGGCGTCGTAGTTGAGCAGCTCGCCAATCTTCGGCACCGCAGCGCCGTTTTCAACCTGACACAGGGCGATCAGCGGCAGCGGGCAGGGATGTTGCACCTGTTTTTGCTGCTGCTGATACCACACCCGGGCGATCGGCTGCACTTTTACCGGCCGCTTGATTTTCAGCGTCGCATGCTGCGGCAGGCGGCTGACATCGTCTATTTCGCGGCTGACCAAGGCGGCCCACTGTTCACGGTTGTGCGGCGGCACCGCGCGGCCGGCTTTCAGGCTTTTCTCCAGCTGCGCCAGAATGTCGTCCCGCTTGACGTTTTTGATGATGTGCTTGTTGGCCCAGCCGAAACGCACGGAGTCGGGATTGGTCAGGGCGGTGAGGGTGCGGTAGGCGCTGAGGGTAATCAGCCCGTGCAGATGGGTGTGCACGAACTCGAAACGCTGCTCCGGCGCCAGACCGGAATCGACGGTGATAATCTGCTCCAGTTCGCTCTTCAGGCGGTTGATCAGCGCTAACTGCGTCTGCAACGTCTGATATTCCGGTTGCTCCACCGCCAGACAGATGACGCCGGGCAGGCGCACGGCGGCCTTGCTGCTGACATTCTCCCGGTTATGATGGATGAAGAGCCGCTGATAGTGTTCCAGCGCCAGATCGCGCGCCGCTTGCCCCACATGCTGCTCGACCGCGATATGCGAAATCGCCTGATGTTCCTGGCCTTTTTCAACCTCCGGCAGGCTGAACACCCGTGCCGCCAGCAACCGCAGCGGGGCGATCTGCTGCTGCAACGCGCCGAGCGCCTGCTCCAGCTCGTTAAAGCAGGCGTTCATTCGGCCAATCACATCGTATCTGCTCATCGCTCACCCCTATATTAGTTACAACATACTATAGAAGAGTGGCCGACTGGGGGCAACATCGGCAATGGGGCAATACTCGGCTAAACTGCCCGCCCAGCTTGCCAGGGGAAATAGGGCGGGCAGCAGGGGGAATTCTCTCGCTCGTTTATTTTTTGTTTAGTCCATTTCTTGTTTGCCGTTGTCCAATCGCTGGAACAAACAGAATGGCAGGACGCTATAAGCCCCTCGGGTTATCTTTTCTTCTGTCATTAACGGGTGCTTTAAACGGAGGTTTACGGTGGATATTAAACAGAAAGTCAAAAACATGACGCTGGAAGAGAAGATCGGGCAAAAAATCATGCTGGATTTTCGCTACTGGGATCAGAACGGTAGCAGCAATCAGGATATGACCGTTCCCGATGCAGCCATTGGCAAGCTGATCACCGATAACCACATAGGTGGGGTGATCCTGTTTGCCAATAATCTGAAAGACAAGCAGCAGATCAAAACGCTGACGGCCTGGTATGCCGCGATGAAAACGCACGCCGGCGTTCGTTTGTTTATTGGCACGGATAACGAAGGCGGTAACGTTTTCCGGCTGCCGCGCGGCGACTACGCCTCATTCCCCGGCAATATGGCGCTGGCGGCGGCGATTGAGGGCGGCGCGGATAAACAGCTCGCCGTTGAACAGGGCAAACTGATGGCCCAGGATATGCGCGCGTTGCATATCAATACCAACTTTGCCCCGGTCGTGGACGTCAACACCAACCCGTTCAACCCGGTGATTAACGTTCGCGCCTTCAGCGATGATAAGAACACCGTTGCCCGCCTGGCCGAGAAAATGGTGGCGGGGATGAAGCAGCAAGGGCTGATCACCGCGTACAAACACTTCCCCGGCCATGGCAGCACCTCCACCGATTCGCATACCGGTTTGCCGCGCGTCGATCGTACGCGGGAAGAGGCCTTTGCCATCGATATCGCGCCTTACAAGCAGGCCATTGACCGCTGCGTGGCGCCGGACATGGTGATGACTGCGCATATTCAGTACCCCGCACTGGATAACAGCCAGATCGACACCCGCAACGGTGATAAAATCACGGTGCCGGCCACCATGTCGCGCGAAATCCAGACCCAGATCCTGCGCAATGAGCTGGGTTATGCCGGCGTAACGATTTCAGACGCGCTGGATATGGGCGCGATTGCCGAGCATTTCAGCCAGCAAGCGGCGGCTGAAAACGTCTTTAGCGCCGGGGTGGATATTGCTCTGATGCCTGTCAGCATCGCCTCGCCGGCGCAGGCGAGCCTGCTGCCCGAGCTTATCCGCTACATTGTGGAGCGGGTGAAAACCGGGCATCTCAGCGAGGCTGATATCGATGCCTCGGTCGAGCGCATTTTGCGCCTGAAATTACGCCATGGCCTGATGGGCCATAGCGATAAACCTTGTTCCAACGACGTTGCGTCGTCAGCGCACAGGCTGGAAAAGCGCATCGCCGATCGTTCCATTACCGTGGTTATCAACCGTCAATGTCTGCTGCCGCTAAAGGACAAGGCGCTGCGCTACTTTATTCTGACGCCGTGGGGCGAGCAGGCCAACGGCATCGCGAACGTGATGGCGCAGGAGGGCTATCAGAACGTCGTGGCCGCGAAGGAAACGGAACTGAGCGACGCCCAGGTCAGGGAACATATTGCCGGCTGCGACGTGTTCTTGATCGGAACCCTCTCAACCCGCTTTACGCCTGCCGAGCAGGATGGGGTCGTGACCTCCGCAACCGGGGCGGCTAATGATACCAGTCCTTATCCAGGCTGGCTGAAATACGCCGCCGAGCAGGGAAAAAAGCGCGTTCATCTCTCACTGCGCGCACCTTACGATATCGTGAACTATGCCGCAGAGGTGGAGGCAGCTGTCGCTACCTATTCCTATTACGGCTATGACGGCGGCGTATGGCGCGGTCACTCGATGGTATCGCTGGCGCAGGTGCTGACGGGTAAAATCACACCGCACGGAAAACTGCCGGTCAACACCTGGCACGACTACGATGAGCAAACCAATACCGGCAAGGTGGCGTTCCCTCGCGGGACGGGGCTGAGCTGGTAATGGGACAAGTACCGGCGTCGTCAGAAAGGGCGACGCCGGCAGCTTGCTAGCGTTGAGAAAGCGGGCGGTTTCTTGCTCCGCACGCCGCGACATGGGATAACCGTCACTCACGGAAGGAGAATACTGATGCCGACAGGCGCAACAAAATTAGGCGGATGGCTGTTGATGGCCGCCATGCTGGGCGTGGGCGGATGCGCCAAGCCCCCCGAACCGGAGAAGCCCTCGCGGCCGACACCGCCGGTTACACCGATGCGGGGCATCTGGCTGTCCACGGTCATTGGATTGGACTGGCCGCCGGCGGCCTCGCTGAAAGCGGAATCCCCGCAAGAGCGGGTGCGCCTGCAGAAGCAGGGGCTGACGGACGCGCTGGACGACATGGTGAAAACCGGGATTAACACGGTGTATTTTCAGGTTAAACCGGACGGAACGGCCCTGTGGCGTTCTGACATCTTGCCCTGGTCGGAGGTATTGACCGGCACCGTGGGCCAGGATCCCGGTTATGATCCGCTGGCCTTTATGCTGACAGAAGCGCACCGGCGCGGCATCAAGGTCCACGCCTGGCTGAACCCTTATCGGGTTTCCATGAATACCCGACAGCAAACGATAGATGCACTTAATCATACGCTGCAGTCGCCGCCGGCCAGCGTCTATGCGCTGCATCCCGACTGGATACGCACCGCCAGCGATCGCTTCGTGCTCGATCCTGGTCTGCCCGACGTGCGCAACTGGATCACCGGCGTGGTGGCTGAAGTCGTCAAAAACTATGATGTCGACGGCATTCAGTTTGACGATTATTTCTATTACGAAACGCCGCAATCGCCGCTGGATGATGAAAGGACGTATCGCGAATACGGCCAAGGGTTTGCAGACAAAGCCGCCTGGCGAAGAGACAATACGCTGCAATTGATAAAACAGGTTTCCGCCACCGTCAAAGCGTTGAAGCCCGCGGTCGCGTTTGGCGTCAGCCCGGCGGGCGTATGGCGAAACCAAGCGGACGATCCTGCCGGCTCGGCGACGCGGGCCGGCGCGCCGTCGTACGATACGGCCTATGCCGATACGCGCCAGTGGGTCAAGCTGGGGCTGCTCGACTACATCGCACCGCAGCTGTATTGGCCTTTTGATCGTGAAATTGTCCGCTACGACGTGCTGGCCAACTGGTGGGCCGAGGTGGTGAAAGGCACGCCGGTTCGGCTTTATGCCGGGGTGGCGCTGTATAAAGTGGGCACGCCATCGGCGAGCGAACCGGCCTGGACCGTCGACGGCGGCGTTCCCGAGCTGAAAAGGCAGTTGGATCTCAACGAGAGCCTGCCGGGGATGGGGGGAACCATCCTGTTCCGGCAACGTTATCTGACCGAGCCGCAAACGGATAAGGCCGTGAAGTACCTGCGCACCCGCTGGACAACCGGTCAATAATCACAGGCTCCGGCATGACGAGCCGCGGCAAGTCGCCGCGGCTTTTTCTTTTCAGAGACGGGCCGCTTCCGGCAGGCGTTTCAGGTAATGCACCACCAGCAGCGCCAGCAACAGCATCAGGCTGATGAACGCCGCCACGCCATTCCAGCCGAAGCTGTGCCAGAACACGCCGCCGAGGGTGCCGGCCACGCTGGAGCCGACGTAATAGCAGAACAGATACAGCGATGACGCCTGGCCTTTGGCGCGGCGCGCGCGGCGGCCAATCCAGCTGCTGGCCACCGAGTGGGCGGCGAAGAAACCGGCGGTGAACAGCATCATGCCGATAAAGATCGCCGGCACCTGCGGTAGCGCGGTAATCAGGATCCCGATCAGCATAATCACGATCGACGCCAGCAGCACCGGGCCGCGCCCGAAGCGCGAGGTGAGCGCGCCGGCCTTGGGCGAGCTGTAGGAACCGGTGAGGTACACCACCGACAGCAGGCCGACGATCGCCTGGCTCAGATGATAAGGATCCGCCAGCAGGCGATAACCGATGTAGTTGAACAGGGTGACGAAGCTGCCCATCAGCAGAAAGCCTTCCGCGAACAGCAGCGGCAGCCCCTTATCGTGCCAATGCAGTTTGAAGTTGATCAGCAGCGTGCGGGGGCGCAGCGAGCTGGCGCGAAAATGCCGCGAGGCAGGCAGGATACGCCAGAACATGCAGGCGGCGGCGAGGGCGAACAGGCCGATGACCCCGAGCGAGACGCGCCAGGAGAAGAAGTCGGTCAACACCCCGGTCACCAGGCGGCCGCTCATGCCGCCGATCGAGTTGCCGCTGATGTACAACCCCATCGAGAAGGCGACGAAGCTGGGATGGATCTCTTCGCTGAGATAGGTCATGCCGACCGCCGCCACGCCGCTCAGCGACAGGCCGATCAGCGCGCGCATCAGCAAAATGCCGTGCCAGCTGGTCATAAAGGCGCAAATCAGCGTGCAGACTGCCGCCAGCAACAGCGCTACCACCATCACCGACTTGCGGCCGATGGCGTCGGACAGCGGCCCGGTGAACATCAGGCCGATCGCCAGCAGGCCGGTAGAGACCGAGAGCGACAGGCTGCTTTCGGCTGGCGAGACGCCGAAATCTTGCGACAGCACCGGCAGGATCGGCTGCACGCAGTAAAGCAACGCGAAGGTCGCCAGCCCGGCGGAAAACAGCGCCAGCGTTACGCGCATAAACTGCGGCGTGCCGCGTTCGATATAGGGGAGTTTGTTGTTGAGGGTGGAGCGTTTTACTTTTGGCGCAGCGGCCGCGTCATCGTTGGCGGCCAGCGTCGACGGCATCGCGGCCGCAGAACGCACAGGGGTTGTCACAGCGTTTCCTTACCGAACTTCGGGGAGATAAACAGATACTTTGCAGATAACAAAATGATAGGGAGCGGCGATTTTTTTGTCTAATATATTAATAATTCAAATTAAGATGTTTTAAATATGAATATCGAACTGAGACACCTGCGTTATTTTATCGCCGTGGCGGAAGAGCTGCATTTTGGCCGCGCCGCCGAGCGGTTGCGCATCTCCCAGCCGCCGCTCAGCCAGCAAATTCAGGCGCTGGAAGAGATGGTCGGCGCGCGCTTGCTGGCGCGCAACAACCGCAACGTCAGCTTGACGCAAGCCGGGGAGATGTTCCTCAAAGAAGCCTATCAGGTGCTCGATCAGGTCGGGCGCGCGGCGGAAAAGGCGGCGCGCCTGGATCGCGGCGAACTGGGGGAAATGACCATCGGCTTTACTTCTTCCGCGCCCTTTATCGGCGTGGTGGCGCGCAGCCTGCGCGCCTTTCGCCAGCAGTCCCCGCAGGTGCACATCAAGATGCGCGAAATCAACACCAAACAGCAGATCGAACCGCTGCTGAATGGTGAGCTGGATCTGGGGGTGATGCGCAATACGCGGCTGCCGGAGGCGCTGCACTATCAGCTGCTGCTGCGTGAGCCGCTGGTGGCGGTGGTGCCGGAAGGGCATCCGCTGGCGGAAACGCCCGGCGGCGCGCTGCGGTTTCAACACTTGGCGCGGGAGCCGTTCGTGTTCTTCTCGCGCGAAGTGGGCACCGCGCTGTACGACGAAATTCTGCTGCTGCTCGGCAAAGCCGGCATTACCCCGTATATCACCCAGGAAGTGGGGGAAGCGATGACCATCATCGGGCTGGTCTCCGCCGGATTGGGCGTCTCGATTCTGCCGGCGTCTTTCGCCCGGGTGAGGGTGGACGGCGTGCGCTATTTGCCGCTGGCGGAGCCGGACGCCACCACCGAAGTGTGGCTGGTGCATCACCGCCGCCGGCCGCTGACCGCTGCCGCGCAGGCGCTGATGGCGTTGATGCTGAAATGACGTTGAACTTGGGCAAATAAAAATCAATTCACGCTGAAATTGCGAGGAATTTGTGCAGCAAATCACATAACTAATCAAATAGTTGACGCTGTATGACAAAAGCCCCACCATAACCCCTAGTCTTTATTTAGAAGCGCGAAAAATTGTAGGAGCAGGTTTGTGATTGCGGTTGGGCAGCCTGGGCATATCGATCAAATCAAGCAGACCAATGCGGGGGCGGTTTATCGGCTAATCGATCAGCTGGGCCCGATTTCGCGTATCGAACTGTCAAAACGCGCGCAGCTGGCGCCCGCCAGCATCACCAAGATCGTGCGCGAACTGCTGGAAGCCCATCTGGTCAAGGAAACCGAGTACCAGGAAATCGGCAGCCGGGGCCGCCCGGCGGTGGGGCTGGTGCTGGACACCGAGGCCTGGCATTACCTGTCCGCCCGTATCAGCCGCGGCAGCATCACGCTGGCGCTGCGCGATCTCAGCAGTAAACTGGTGGTGGAGGAGCAGCTGCCGCTGGCGGCCGAACACCCCGAACCGCTGCTGAAACGCATCCTGACCGAAGTCGACCAATTCTTTATCCGCCACCAAAGCAAGCTGGAGCGGCTGACGGCGATCGCCATTACGCTGCCGGGCATGATCGACGTGCAGTCCGGCGTGGTGCACCGCATGCCGTTTTACGACGTGCTGGAGATGCCGCTCGGCCCGGCGCTGGAAACCCGCACCGGTCTGCCGGTTTACCTGCAGCACGACATCAGCGCCTGGACCATGGCCGAGGCGCTATATGGCGCCTCGCGCGGCAGCCAGAACGTGATTCAGGTGGTGATCGACCACAACGTCGGCGCCGGCGTGATCACCGGCGGCCACGTGCTGCACGCCGGCAGCCACAGCGTGGTGGAGATCGGCCACACCCAGGTCGATCCCTACGGCAAACGCTGCTACTGCGGCAACCACGGCTGTCTCGAAACCGTGGCCAGCATCGAGAACATGCTGGAGATCGCCCAGCAGCGGCTGAGCGGCTCGATGAGCTCCAGCCTGCACGGCGCGCCGCTGACCGTCGAATCGCTGTGCGACGCCGCGCTGGCGGGCGATCAGCTGGCGCGGGACATCATTCTCGGCGTCGGTCACAGCGTGGGGCGCATTCTGGCTATCATGGTCAACCTGTTCAATCCGGAGAAGATCCTGGTGGGCTCGCCGCTCAACCGCGCGGCGGAGATCCTGCACCCGGCCATCGTCTCCTGCATTCGCCAGCAGGCGCTGCCGGCCTACAGCGAGCAGGTCAAGGTCGAATCCACGCAGTTCTTCAATCAGGGCACCATGCCCGGCGCGGCGCTGGTGAAAGAGGCGCTGTACAATGGTTCATTGCTGGTGCAACTGCTGCAAGGCTAACATCAGAACTTCTTATTAATCCTGCAAAAGATTGAGCTACCTCAAGCCCCTACGCGGCAGCATCCCCTAGAATTTTTCCGAAAGACTTCTTCGCCGCCGGTGCGGCGATACATTGTTAACGGGGCATTCTGGGGCATTTTATTCATGTTGAAGCGTTTATTTGTGACAGGCACGGATACCGACGTCGGTAAAACCGTGGTTTCCCGCGGGTTGATGCAGGCGCTGGCCGCCGAAGGCCGCTCGGTGGCCGGCTACAAGCCGATCGCCGCGCGCTGCCAGGAAACCAGCGAGGGCATCCGCAATAAAGACGCTTTGGTATTGCAGGCATCTTCAACCCTGCCGCTGTCCTACGAGGAGATCAACCCCATCACCTGCCTGGATGAGGTGTTTCACGCGCATGCGACCGAGGACATCAACTATGGCGTGATGAGCAGCGGTCTGCGGGATCTGTCCGCCAAAGCCGATACGGTGGTGGTGGAAGGCAGCGGCGGTTGGCGGGTGCTGATGAACGATCTGCGGCCTTACGCCGAGTGGGTGGTGCAGGAACAGCTGCCGGTGGTGCTGGTGGTGGGCATCAAGCTGGGCTGCGTCAGCCACGCGTTGCTGACCGCACAGTCGATTATCAATGACGGCCTGCCGTTGTTGGGCTGGGTCGCCAACCGCATCAATCCGGGGTTGGCGCACTATGCCGAAACCATCGCGGCGCTGCAGCAGCGCATTTCCGCGCCGCTGCTGGGTGAAATTCCGTACCTGCCGCGCGCGGAGCAGCGCGAACTGGCGCACTACCTCGACATTTCCACGCTGCTGTAAGCTCGCTCAGGCGCAAAGCGCCGCCAACAACCGGGCGGCGATCAGCAGGCCCAGCCCATACACCGTGTGGGTGAGCAGGCTGAGCAACCGCGCTCTTCTCGGGTTGGCGGTTTTCGCCGCCGCCACGCCAAAGCCCAGCGCAGGCTGCATCACCAGAAACGGCGCCGCCAGACTCAGCCAGCCGCTCAACAGCGCGACGATCGGCGTCGGCGCTGCGTACCACTCGATGCCCGCCAAGCCGAGCGGGATAAAGGCGAACGCGATGCCGATGGCATAGTGCAATATCCAGCCGATTTTTCTCTCGCCCTGGCGCGGCGGCGCCGTGACGATGGTGGCGTGAAACCAGCGGCCGTCGAACATGCCGAGAAACCAGCGGCCCACCAGCGCGTAATCGAGGGAAGGGATGCCGAAGCGTCGCTTCAGCAGCAACGCCCACAAATCCATGCAGAGGGTGGCGCCGGCGCCGATGAACAGAATGCGCGCTAACATATCGAGGGTCATGCGGGTGTCCTTAACTCAGTAACGTGATAATGTGCGCACAGTGTGCAACTTAAAGTCGACTTCAAGTCAATGGCAAAAGAACTGGATATTGGCGAGGTGGCGCGTTTGAGCGGTATTGCGCCCTCGGCGCTGCGGCATTACGAGAAAAAAGGGCTGATCGCGTCGATAGGCCGCAATGGTTTACGTCGCCAATACGCCGCTGGGGTGCTGGATCAACTGAAGCTGATCGCCCTCGGGCGGCTGGCGGGATTTACGCTGGACGAGATCGCCTCGCTGTTTGACGAGCGGGGACGCATTGCCCTCGATCGCCGGCTGCTGGCGGCGCGGATTGAAGAACTGGATCACACCCTGCGGCGTCTGGGGCAGGTGCGCGCCGGTTTGCAGCACATGGTCGATTGCCCTGAACCGGAACACCTGCAGTGCCCGCAGTTCAGGAAGCTGCTGCAGCAGGGAGAGTTTTAAGCCTCGCGTTTGGGTGGTGGCGCGGTGTGGTATACCGATACCGGCCGCAGGCCGCGCGACACGGTGGTGGCGATCACGCAGGCCAGCAGAATGCCGGGCAGCAGCGCGTATTCGCCGGTCATTTCAAACACCATCAGCGCCGCCATGATCGGCGCATGGGTGGTGGCGGCCAGCAGGGTGGCCATGCCGGTCAGCGCCAGCAGCAGCGGCACCGCCGCATCCATGCCCGGCCACAGGCCGAACAGCTGACCGATGATAGAACCGAGCGCGGCGCCGACGAACAGCGTCGGGGTGAAGACCCCGCCGGGCGCGCCCGACCCGCTGCTGGCGAGGATCGCCAACAGCTTGCATACCAGGATCGCGCCCAGCAGCAACACCCCCGGCGGCGCGATCAGCAGCGCCTGCACCACGCTGTAACCGTTGCCCCACACCTGTGGGAACAGCAGCGAAAGCAGCCCGACGATCAGGCCGCCCAGCGCCAGCTGCAACGGCGGCTTCAACCGCAGCGATCGGAACGCGCGGCCGGTGGCGGTCATCAACCACAAAAACAGCGGCCCGCCGGCGCCGGCCACCACGCCGACCAGCGCCATCAGCAGGTATTGCGTCGGCAGAGGGGCGGCGAGCGGCGTCACCAGGTAGAGCGGCGCCTGGCCGCCGTTGAGCAGGTTGGTCATCAGCAGGGCGCTCACTGCGGCGATCACCACCGGGCCGAGCGAGGCCAGCATCAGGGTGCCGAACAGGATCTCGGCGATAAACAGGCTGCCCGCCAACGGCGCATGATAGGCGCTGGCCATCCCGGCGGCGGCGGCGCAGGCCACCCACAGTTTCCATTCTTTCTCGTGCGTAAAGCGCTGGGCGAAGAGCGATCCCACCAGCGCCGCCAGCAGGATCATCGCGCCTTCACGGCCGATGGCGCTGCCGCTCGACACCACCAGCAGCGACGCCAGACACTTCACCAGACTGGCGCCGGTATCCAGCTTGCCGTTGCCGGTCTCAATCGCTTCCATATAGTCGGTGGGCGCCGCCGGACGCTGGTGACGGTAGCGCTGGTGAATATACAGCAGCAGGCCCGCCGCCAGACCGCCCAGGGCGGGCGTCAGCGCGCGTCGCCAGCCGGGCAGCGCGGCGGCGGCGGCCACCAGGCTGCCGTCGGCATTGCCGAGCAGCAGCCACTCGAGGCCAATCATCGAACGGTGGAACAGCCACACCGCCAGGGCGGCGGCGACGCCGATAAACACGGCGATAAACAGGCTGCGCAGCAGGGCGCGATAGTGGTGCAGGTGGACCAATCTTTTCATGCGTGGGCGGCGTCGTGAGAAAAATCAAAGGGTCATCAGCGCATTGTGCTTGGCGCTCCGGCCGATGACCAGTGAATCTTTAGCAAACTGCGGCATAGGCGGGGCGGCGAGCGCCCCGGCGGGGGTTATTGCGGCGTCAACACCCGGCGCGTGCGGCCGGAACTGAGGTAGTCGGCGATATAATCCTGCGAGATTTCGCCGCTGTAGCGGCCGTCTTCATCGACGATCGGCATCCAGGAGGTGTTGTGTTCGTACAGCTTGGACAGCACTACGCGCAGGTTCTCCTCCGCGCGGGCGGTGACGCGAAAGCGGTGCAGGCTGTCGGCGCACACCCCGGGCGCGCCGCGCGCCTCACGGCGTTTGACGTAGCCCAGCGGTTTGCCGTCGGCGTCCACCACCGTCACCGAGCGGGCGTCGATATCGTCCATCAGCCCGAACGCCTCCACTAGCGGCGTCTCCCGCCGCACCGTCACCGTTTCCTGTTGATCGGCCACGTCGCCGGCCTGCACCAGCAGCAGGCGCTTCAGCGTGCGGTCCTGACCGACAAAGGAGGCGACGAAGTCGTTCGCCGGGCGCGCCAGCAGCTCATCGGCGCTGGCGTTCTGCACGATCTTGCCCTGGCGGAACACCGCGATGCGATCGCCGAGCTTCAGCGCTTCGTCGATGTCGTGGCTGACCAGCATCACGGTCTTTTTTAGCTGGCGCTGCATGTCGAGAAACTCGTTCTGGATGGTTTCGCGGTTGATCGGATCCACCGCGCCGAAAGGTTCATCCATCAGCAGCACCGGCGGATCGGCCGCCAGCGCGCGGATCACGCCGATGCGTTGCTGCTGCCCGCCGGACATCTCTTTCGGGTAGCGGTGCAAAAAGCGCTTGGGATCCAGCGCCACCATGCTCATCAGCTCCTCGGCGCGATCGTGGCAGCGTTTTTTGTCCCAGCCCAGCATGCGCGGCACTTCGGTGATGTTCTCCTCGATGGTCATGTTGGGGAACAGACCGATCTGCTGGATGACGTAGCCGATTTTGCGGCGCAGGCTGACGGTATCCAGCGCGCTGGTGTCTTCACCGTTGATCAGAATGGTGCCGCCGGTGGGTTCGATCAGGCGGTTGATCATCTTCAGCGTGGTGGTTTTGCCGCAGCCGGAAGGGCCGAGCAGCACGCAGATTTCGCCTTCCGGCACGTCCAGATTGATGTTGTCGACGGCGTTGAACGGTGTGCCGTTCTTCTGCATGAACTGTTTGGTCAGATTTTCCAATTTAATCATGAGCGGATCCCCTTGGGCGTGAGCGCAATTTGCAAGCGGTGCAATAACCAATCGAGGACGATCGCCAGCAGGCTGATCATCACGGCGCCGGTAATCAACTGGCGAATGTCGCTGCTGCTGATGCCGTTGAGCAGCAGCAGGCCGAGGCCGCCGGCGCCGATCACCGCGGCGATCGCCATCACGCCGATATTCATCACCACGGCGGTGCGAATGCCGCCGAAAATGACCGGCAGCGCCACCGGGATCTCCACCCAGCGCAGGCGTTGCCAGAACGTCATGCCGATGCCGCGGCCGGCTTCGCGCAGCCCGCCGGGCAGGTTGTCGAGCGCGGTGTGGGTATTGCGTACGATCGGCAGCAGCGAGTAGAGGAACACCGCGGTGATCGCCGGTACGTAGCCAATGCCGTGGCCGATTAAGGAAAACAGCGGGATCATCAGCCCGAACAGGGCGATGGAGGGCACGGTCAGCACCAGCGTGGCCAGGCTCAGCACTGGCGTCGCCAGCCATTTGTGGCGGACGATCAGCACGCCGAGCGGCACGCCGATCAGGATCGCCAGGCCGACGGCGATGCCGACCAGCAGCAGGTGTTCCAGCGTCAATCCGGCGATATAGGCCCAGTTTTGCCAGGCGTAAAGTAAGGTATTCATCATGCCTCCTAAATCAGGCCGCGCTGCTTGAGGAACGCGTCGGCGACCTGTTGCGGCGTCTGGTAGTCGATATCCACCTTGGCGTTAAGCTCGGTGATCACCTGATTGTTGAACTGTTTCGACAGCGTGTTCAGCGCCGCTTCCAGCCCCGGCGTGTTTTGCAACACGTCGGCGCGCACCACCGGCGTGACCGCATAGCTCGGGAAATAGCCTTTGTCGTCTTCCAGCACCTGCAGATCGAAGCCTTTCACCCGGCCGTCGGTGGTGTACACCAGCCCGGCGTCGACGAAGCCGTCGCGGATGGCGTTGTAGACCAGGCCGGGGTCCATCTGGCGGATTTGCGGGCGATCCAGCGGCATGTCGTACAGCGCCTGCATCGGTTTCAGGCCGTCCGAACGGCCGGCGAACTCCAGATCCAGCCCCAGCAGCCAGTTGTGTTTCGGATCGGTTTTACGCACCTGTTCCACTTTGGCCACCAGCTGCGACATCGTGCGGATCTGCTCTTTTTCCGCGCGCCGGCGCTGCATGGCGAAGGCATAGGTGTTGTTCATGTCCGCCGGCTGCAGCCACACCAGGCCGAGTTTGGCGTCGAGCTTTTTCACCGTGTCGTAGGTTTCCTGCGGCGACATGCGCTTATTGATATGGTTAAAGATGATCAGCGAGGTGCCGGTGTATTCCCAGGTCATGTCGATCTGTTTGTTGATCATCGCGTTGCGGGTGATCACCGTAGCCAGATTGGTTTTGGGTTCGACCTGAAAACCTTTGGCCCGCAGGTATTGCACGGTGATCGCCGACAGAATGCGCTGTTCGGTAAAGTTCTTGCTCGCCAGCGTCAGCGGGGCGGCCCAGGCGGCCGCGCCGGTCATCAGCAAGGAGAACAGCAGCGCGTGGCGGAGGGGTTGTAACCATCGAGTCATCGCGTTTCTCCCATCAGGATGCGGTGTGCGGGCTGAGCCGGCGGCCGAGACCGGCCAGCGCCAGATCGAGCAGCAGGGCGATCAGCGCGGTGGCGGCGGCGCCGAGGATCAGCGTCGGGAAGTCGTTCAGGTAGATGCCGGGGAAGATCAGCTCGCCGTAGCTGCTGGCGCCGATCAAAAACGCCAGCGGCGCGGTGCCGACGTTAATCGCCATCGCGATGCGCACCCCGGCGAAGATCACCGGCAGGGCGTTGGGCAGTTCGACCTGGCGCAGCCGCTGTCCGGCGGTCATGCCAATACCGTTGGCGGCCTCGACCAGCGCCGGCGGCACCGAACGCAGGCCGGCATAGGTATTGCGCACGATAGGCAGCAGCGAGGCGAGGAACAACGCCACCACCGCCGGCCGGTCGCCGATGCCGATGATCACCATCGCCAGCGCCAGCACCGCCAGCGGCGGCAGGGTGTTGCCGACGTTAAAGATCTGCATCACGTGCTCCGCCCAGCGGCGGGCGAAAGGGCGGCTCAGCAGGATGCCGCTGGGAATGCCGACCAGCAGCGACAGCAGCATGGAACACACCACCAGGAACATGTGTTGCTGGCCGAGGTAGATCAAATCTTCCCGGCGCGACTTGAGGGTTTCCCAACCGATGCCGTAAACCAGCAGCGCGATGACGGCGATAAACAACAGGCTCCCGAGGAGCAGGCGCCGGTATGGCGCTGACTTGTGCATGATGTTGCGTCCTCCGTTGCGCGGAGCGGCCGATAGGCGGCGCATTCCGCTCTGATTGTTGCCCACGGCCCGGCGGGCGTGGCGGTACAAAACGGGCGTTTCGCATGAGGTTAGCGACATTGAGCGAAGGGTGCGTTCGGCACAGCGTGCTGAACGTAGGCTCAATACGTGAGTTAATCAGCATAAGATACTGATATTTAAACCCGAGAAAGCACGAGGCCCAAAGGCGCCGGCTAGGGAAGGTATAGCACCCTGTCGTTGACCGTGCCAAGTTTTATGAGCAAAATCAGCTGATTGAGTTTGCCCGTATTGGCGCCGCAGCCCGCGTCAGCGCTGGGATGCGCGTAAAGTGAAAAAAAATCGCGGCAAAACGTTACGCCGTAACAGTTAGTCCAAATGGTGCGATTCGCTATCGGCAACGGCGGGATGTGAAGGCGGATAGACTTGGCGCAGGCGCTTGCTGATATACTCAGGGAAAATAAAAACGCCAGGAAGCCTGCATAACGCCATGACAAATAACGTTTCACCCGCACCCATTGCCCATCGCCCGCTGATCCTGATCGCCTGCATGCTGGCGATGTTCATGTCGGCGATCGAAGCCACCATCGTCGCCACCGCCATGCCGACCATCATCGGCGATCTCGGCGGCTTCTCGCTGCTGGGCTGGGTGTTCGCGGTCTATTTGCTGGCGCAGGCGATCACCATTCCCATCTACGGCCGGCTGGCGGATCTCTACGGCCGCAAGCGGGTGTTCTTCTTCGGCACGACGCTGTTCCTGCTGGGATCGGTGCTGTGCGGCTTCGCCCCCGACATGTATTGGCTGATCGGCTTCCGCTTATTGCAGGGATTGGGCGCCGGCGCCATCATGCCGATCGCGTCCACCATCATCGGTGATATCTACAGCGCCACCGAACGGCCGAAGGTGATGGGCTACCTGTCGAGCGTGTGGGGCGTATCGGCGATCATCGGCCCGCTGCTGGGCGCGTTTATCGTGCAACACCTGCCGTGGGCGCTGGTGTTCTGGGTCAACCTGCCGATCGGCCTGTTGGCGATGTTCTTCCTCTGGCGCTATCTGCCGGCGCATCAGCAACTGCGGCGGCACGCGCTGGATCTGGCGGGCACCGCCTGGCTGACGCTGTTCGTTTCGGCGCTGCTGCTGGCGTTGTTGCAGATGGAAAGCCTCGGATGGTGGGTGGCGCCGTTGTTGGCGCTGGCGGCGGCGTCGCTGGCGCTGTTGATACGTCAGGAGCGGCGCGCGGTCGAACCGCTGTTCCCGTTGGCGCTGTGGCAAAGCCGGGTGATCGTCGCCGGCAACATCGGCGGGCTGGTGATTGGCGCGGCGATGATGGGCATCAGCGCCTTTCTGCCGACCTTCATTCAGGGCGTGATGGGGGGCTCACCGCTGGAGGCGGGCACCACGCTGGCGCTGATGTCGATTGGTTGGCCGTTGGCCAGCACGCTGAGCGGCCGTTTGATGCTGATGACTTCGTATCGCGCCACGGCGCTGCTGGGCGCACTGCTGTTGGTGGCAGGCGGCCTGATCCTGCTGATGTTGCAGCCGAACGGCGGTCTGCTGTGGGGCCGGGTGGCGGCGTTTATGGTCGGCGCCGGCATGGGATTGTGCAACACGACGTTTTTAGTGTCGGTGCAGAACGCGGCGCATTACAGCATTCGCGGCATTGCCACCGCCTGTACGGTGTTTACCCGCATGGTGGGTTCGGCCATCGGCACCGCGATTTTGGGCGCCACGCTGAACCTCAACCTGCAGTGGCGTTTGCCGGAAATTGACGATCCGGTGCAGCGTCTGATGGAGCCGGCGGTGCGCCAGAGCATGGGGAGCGAGGCGCTGGCGCAGCTTATCCAGCAGGTGGCGGCTTCGCTGCATTGGGTATTCCTGGTGTCGGCGTTGGTGTCGTTGCTGGCGCTGGCGGCGGCGATGCTGATCCCGGCGCGTTGTCGGCCGCAAGGCGAAGAGGAAGAGGCGGAGCAGGCGTAAAGGAAAATGAAAAGGAAAGGGCGCGGCTGTTGCGCGCCCTGGGTAGCCGATGCGGCTTACTGCGCGTTGGAGGTGTCCTGGCTGGTGCCGGTCTGCGCCGCGTCACCACTATCGTCGCCATTGTTCAGGCGGGTATAAACGATCTTCTGGGTGTCGTTTTCGCAGTGGCCGACCACCTGGCCGCCCGCTTGATCGGCCTGATCGTTAGGCACGATCTCCAGTTTGAAGCCGGACTCCGGAACGCCGTTATTGACGATTTTTTGCGAAATGTCCGCTTTCACGCTTTCACAGGAGGCCAGGGCCGCCAATGGGGCGCCGGCCAGCAATACAGCGGTTAATATCAGCGTTTTCTTCATCACGTCATCCTTTTAGACAATGAACTTCCTGTAACAGGATAGCAGCAACGGCGGCCGGGTTTCACGCATGCCCGCCCGCCGCAGGCGGATTAAGGATTAATCCGACGCCCGGTCTGGCGATCCAGGCATTTACGGGTGTCCGGTTCCCAGTAGGCGTTGACGTTGTTGCTGTCGTTGCAGCGGTCTTCGTCATCCGCCGCGCGATCGGCCTTGTCGAACTCTTTCTCGACGCGGGTGTTGACCTTGTGGCGCAGGGATTTGGTATCATTCCACTGCTCTTTGCTTTGGCGCGCTTCTTCGGTACTCATCGCGCCGCTGCCTTTGCCATCGACGGTGACGCAGGTGCTGCCCTGCGTGCAGGTGGCGGCCAGCGCCGGCGCCTGCCAGGCGCCCATGACGGCCAGCATGGCGACCGGCAGCATCCCGCGCAGCAGTCGTTGGGTCGAAAATGTTTTCATCGTTTCATCCTTATGAGTGAGTGCGCCTGATGATGGCGGCACTGGCGTTACCTCGCCCGCAGGCGTGGTGATAAATATACCACCGCGCTCCTGGAATTCACCAGCCAAGCGCCGATTCGTTTACTTTATCGAGAGAAAACTGCGACCGATGTTAAAAACTACGCTGTTGTTTTTCGCCACCGCCCTGGCTGAAATTATCGGCTGTTTCCTGCCTTACCTGTGGCTCAAGAAGCAGGGCGGCGCCTGGCTGCTGCTGCCGGCGGCATTGAGCCTGATGCTGTTTGTCTGGCTATTGACGCTGCATCCGGCTGCCAGCGGGCGGGTCTATGCGGCCTACGGCGGTGTGTATGTGGCGACCGCGCTGCTGTGGCTGCGGGTGGTGGACGGGGTCAAGCTGTCTGCGCTGGATTGGATCGGCGCCGGCGTGGCGCTGGCGGGCATGCTGATTATCGTTTCCGGCTGGCGCGCGGCCTGAGGAAACGCGGCGGGAGTCGCCTCCCGCCGTCGCGGCTCAGGCGCCGCGGTGGATGTTCAGCCCGGCGAAGGACTGGCTGACCGGCATCATTTCCAGCGTGTTGATGTTGACGCGCGCCGGCAACGTCGCGACCCAGAACACCGACTCGGCAATGTCTTCCGGCGTCAGCGCATCGGCGCCTTCGTAGGTTTTGTTGACCTTGCCGTCATCGCCCTTGAATCGCACGTTGGAGAATTCGGTGCCGCCCACCAGGCCCGGCTCGATATCGGTCACGCGAATGCGCGTGCCGTGCAGATCGGCGCGCAGGCCCAGGCTGAACTGTTTGACGAATGCCTTGGTGGCGCCGTACACGTTGCCGCCGGCGTAAGGCCAGTTGGCGGCGGTGGAGCCGATGTTGATCACATGGCCGACGTTGCGCTCGACCATGGCCGGCAACAGCGCGCGGGTCATGTTCACCAGCCCCTTGGCGTTGGTGTCGATCATGGTTTCCCAGTCATCGGCGTTGGCCTTGTGCGCCGGCTCCAGCCCCAACGCCAGCCCGGCGTTGTTCACCAGCACGTCAATCTGACGCAGCTCGGCCGGCAGTGCCTCGATCGCCTGTTGAATGGCGGCGCGGTTGCGCACGTCGAGCCGCACGATGTGCAGCGCTTCGCCCAGTTCTTCTTGTAGCTCTTCGAGACGCTCAAGGCGGCGCCCGGCGGCGATCACCTGGTGGCCTTCACGGATAAAACGGCGCGCAATAGCCTCACCGAAACCGGAGGTGGCGCCGGTAACAAAAATAATCATGTTGCTGTTCCTCAACTGTTTTTACCCTACATGCCTCTATCATTAGCACAAACCCGCAGGCAGTGGCAGCGGTTATCACGGCGGAAAGCAAAAAAGGTCACACCGGGCCGGCGGCCCGATGCTGATTAGCGCTGAGGCGGCAGGTGGTAGACCACGGCGTCATACTTGATGCGCTCGCAACGGCCGGCCAGCACGCCGCCCAGCGACTCGACGAGGCGGCGGCTGGCGGTATTCTGCTCGGCCACCGGGTAGAGAAAGTGCGGCGGCTGAAAGCGCTCGCTGGCCCAGCGCGCGATGCCCTGCACGATTTCGCGGCCGTAGCCCTGACCATGCAGGCTCTCTTTTACCCAGATGCCCAGCTCCGGGGTGTGGCTGCGCAAATTATGCGCGCCGCCGACCCCGACGAACTGCCGGTCTTCGCGCCGACGGGCGACGAAGATCACTTCTTCACCTTCGCGCATCAACGGCAGCCAGCCTTGCCAGACGTTGGCGAAATCCTCCGGCGACGCCTCCGGTTCAAAGGTCATAAAGCGCGTCAGAGTGGGGGTGATCGCCTGGTAAACATCGTCGGCGTCTGCTGCGGTAAAGGGGGCAATCAACAAACGGTCGGTGTCAACGCGGCACTGAGAAAGGTCATTGTGATTCATCTTATTCCCTCGCTTTTCAGGCCATAACGGCAAAAAATCCGCGCCGGTAAATCGGGGCGGATCGTTGATATTACGCGCATTGGCGGCAGAAGCGACTTCTTTTTCGCCGCTGCGGCGGCGCGGAGGAACGGCTTTATGTGACGTCGTCACGTTGAGGGGAAAGACGGCGGGCACGGTTAACCGCGCCCGCCGCGGAGGGTCAGAACTTCACCGAACCTTGCAGATAGATCGTGCGCGGCTGGCCGATGTACAGACCTTTGTTGTTGTCGTCATAGGCGCGGGTGAAATACGCGTGGTTGAACAGATTTTTCACGCCAACGCCCAGATTCAGACCGGCCATTTCCGGGCCGAAATCATAGGCGGCGCGCACGCCCCACAGCATATAGCCGGGAATGCGGCCGGTGCTGCCGTCGGCGCTTTCCGCCACGGTGTTGGCGTTGTCGGCGAACTGGCTGGACTGGAACTCGCCGTTAAGATTAAACGCCCAGTTGCCCGGCGTGTAGTCCAACCCCAGGGTGCCTTTATGCTTCGGCGAGAACGGCACCTGGTTGCCCTTGTAGCCGCCGTCTTCGCGGATGGTGGCGTTGACGTAGGCGTAGCTGGCGTAGGCGGTCAGGTCGTCCAGTTTCGGCGTCAGCTGCGACAGATCGTAACGCAGGCTGCCTTCCAGCCCGGTGTGGCGGGTTTTGCCGCGCGCGGTCACGCTGTCGGTCACCTGGTTGGAGTCGTACTGGTTGTTGAAGTTGATCAGGAACAGCCCGATCTCGCCGGTCAGCGCATCGCCGGCGTAGCGGGTGCCCAGCTCCCAGGTGCGCGCCTTCTCCGGTTCAATCTTGCCGCTGTCGACCGCTTTGCCCATCTGGCTGTATTGCACGGTGCCGAAGGAGCCTTCGGTGTTGGCGTACAGGTTCCAGTATTCGTTCAGGTGATACATCACGTTCAACGCCGGCAGCGGCGCGTTATAGCTGACGTCGAGGCGGTTGTTCTTGATGTAGTTGTTCTGATACGACTTGATGTACTCGTAGCGCATGCCCGGCGTGAGGGTCCAGTCGCCGATGTCGATGCGATCGTCGATATAGAAGGCGTGCGCCTCGGTGCCGGACTGGGTGTCGCGATCGTATGGGCTGGCGGTGGACGGCAGCCTGCCGGTGCTGGCTTTGCTGGTGTAGCGCAGTTCGTGGGTGGATTCGCTGACGTAGCGGTAGCCGACGCCGACCTCATGCGCCGAATCGCCCCAGCGGAAGCTCTGGCTGTAGCGCGGTTCCACGCCGCGCACCCAGTATTCGCGCGGCGACAGCGTCAGGTTTTTACCCTGATCCAGATAGCCGCTGCGCAGGGTATAGGTGTAGAAGCTCTGCACGTCGAACTTGTGCTGCCGATCCGGCTGATACTGGTAGCCGAAGTTCGCCAACTGGCGGCGGCCCCAGAACTTGTCGTACGGGCGCGTCGACTGGAACGGGTTGGCGTTGTAGTCCGCCCGGCTCAGGCCGCCCGGCATCTCCGCTTCGCCTTCGTAGTATTGCAGCAGGCTGTTGAAGGTGTGCACCTCGTTCGGCGCGTAACGGCTTTTCAGCATCACGTCGTCGATTTTGGTCGCACTGTGCTCGCGCCAGTCGCTGCCGCGGGTGCCGGAGTAGAGCAGCGCCGCGCCGAGGCCGTTGTCGGCGGTGCCGCCGATCATCAGGTTGCCGGTGCCTTTCGGGTGATCCTGGCGCGAGGTCGGGCTGAGCTGCCCCTGCATGCCGGCCTCCATGCCGAAGGTTTTCGGGATGGCGCGGGTGACGAAGTTAACCACGCCGCCGACGCTCTGTGGCCCGTAGCGCACCGCGCCGCCGCCGCGCACCACGTCGATCGCATCCATATTGCCGAGCGAGATTGGCGCCAGCGACAGCTGCGGCTGGCCGTAAGGGGCGAAGGGTACCGGGATGCCGTCCATCAACACGGTGGAGCGGCTGGCGAGGCGCGGGTTGAGGCCGCGAATGCCGAAGTTCAGCGCCATGTCATGGCTGCCGGTGCCGTTGTTCTCCGGCGCCACCACGCCCGGCACGCGGTTCAACGCTTCGCGCACGGTGGTGGTGCCGGTTTTGACGAACTCTTCGCGGCGCACGACGTCGCGCGCGCCGGGGTGTTCGAACACGTCGATCTGGCGGCCTTCCGCCAGCCAGTCGCCGACCACGGTGATGTCCTCTTCCTTCTGCGGCTGCGGCAGTTTGGCCAGCGTGTAGCCGTTATTGCCGAGCGCTTTAGCCTGCAGGCCGCTGCCGGCCAGCAGGGCGTTGAGGCCGTCATCGACGCCGTAGCTGCCGCTCAGGCCCGGCGAACGTTTGCCTGCGGTCAACGCGCCGTCCACCGAGAGCGCGATGCCGGCGCGAGCGGCGAAAGCGTTCAGCGCGCCGTCCAGCTCACCGGCCGGAATGTGATAGGTGGCAGCGGCGCTGGCGGCGCTCGCCGTCAGCGGTGCGGCGAAGACCAGGCCAATGGCCACGGTCAGCGGCGTGGCCCGTTTTCCCCAAAGCGAAGCCGGAGCGACCTTTCCCCAAACGTTGTTCATACCTTCTCCTGAATCATTTTTTATTTATTGCTGCAGTGTTTTCCTGGGAGTCGGATGAGCAAAGCAAAAGGGATAATCAAGAATGCGATTTTTTATCATTTTCATTTAAAAAATTCAGGCGGGGACGATTTGCAGCCAATAGCGGGTAAAGCTCTGCAGGCGAACCGGCAGCGTCTGGCTGAGCAGGGCGAGGGCGCGATCGATATCGTTGAGCGGGAAACTGCCGCTGACGCGCAGGCCGGCAACGGCCGGATCGCAACTCAGATGGCCGCGCCGGTAGCGCGCCAGTTCGGCGATCACCC
This sequence comes from Serratia sp. EC4, assembly GCF_059652115.1. NCBI lineage: Bacteria > Pseudomonadati > Pseudomonadota > Gammaproteobacteria > Enterobacterales > Yersiniaceae > Serratia > Serratia sp. EC4. Next base: position 62,777 of record NZ_JBNIDE010000001.1, read on the forward strand.
GGTCCAGCCGCCACTGGCTGACGCTCAGCACGCCGCGCAGCCAGCCGTCCTCCTGCACGGCGGGGTGTTTGTCGCCGAAGGCCGTCGCGCTGAAGCTGATCTGTTCACCGGCGTTCACCCGGCGCTGTTGTTGCGCGTTTTGCGCCAGCTGCGCCTCGACCGCATGCTCCAGCACTGTCAGGCGCGTTTCGCCGTCGCTCTCGCGCACCAAAAAACGGGTGCCGAGCGCGCGCATCGCCCCCTGCGGGCTTTGCACCCACAGCGGCCGGGGATCGCGTCCGGTAACCAGGCTGATTTCCCCGGCGTGCAGGCGGATCAGCCGTTGACGATCGTCGTAATGCACGTCCACCGCGCTGGCGGTGTTCAGCACCAGTTGGGTGCCGTCGCTTAACACAATGGGTTTGATTTCACCGGTGGCGGTGCGGTAGTCGGCGCGCAGCTCCCGGCCGAGCGGCGACTGGTAAAGGAGGCCGCCGCCGCCCACGCCGAGCAACAGCAGCAGGCTTTTCAGCAGGGTGCGGCGATCGATCGCGGATTGGCGGCCGGCGCGATCGAGCGCGCGATAGCTGAATTTGCCCGGCACGCCCTGCAGCTGGCTCTGCAACGCTTCGACGCGCTGCCAGGCCCAGCGGTGATCGTCATGCTGCTGGTGCCAGGCTTGCCACTGTTGGCGCTGGCGTTCGGTGACGCGCTCGTCGCACAGCAGGGCATACCAGTGTGCGGCCATTTTCAGCGCCTGGCGCTGCTCGGGGGTGATGGCGTTGCTCATGAATAAACGTCGTTTTCGAGGCTGAACAGCAGGCAATGCTCGGTGGCTTTGGCCATGTATTTTTTAACCGAGCTGACCGAAACGCCGAGGCGCGCGGCGATGTCCGCATAGCCCAGGCCTTCGAGCTGCGACAACAGAAAGGCCTGTTTTACCTTCGGCCCCAGGCCGTCGAGCATGGCGTCGATCTGCTGCAGGCTGTCCAGCAGGCTCTGGCGCTGCTCCGGCGACGGGGCGTAGCCTTCCGGGATCAGCGCCAGCATCTCCAGATAGGCGCGCTCCAGCGTTCTGCGGCGGAACAGATCGACCATCACCCGCTTGGCGACAGTGACCAGAAAATCTTTCGGCTCGCGCAGGGTCGCCGCGGCGTCGCCTTTCAGCAGGCGCATAAAGGTGTCCTGCGCCACATCGTCCGCATCGAACGCGCAGCCCAAGCGCCGGCGCAGCCATCCCTGCAACCAGGCGTGATGGGTGGCGTAGAGGCGCGACAGCGCGGCGTGCGGGGCAGAAGCGGTGGCGGACATGATTTTCGCATTGCTGGTCAAAAAGATGCGCGGATGATAATTGAGAATAGTTATCGTTTCAAGTTTGGTTGTTGTCCTCAGGCCGAGATTCAACCCCCAGGCGCGGTGTTGAAAATAAGCCGTGCGCCGTGAAGATATTCGCTTGCCCATTCAAGGTGCAGCGGCGCGGTGTTATTTTGGCAGGCAAACGGTTGCTATTGATCTGCCGGCGAAGAGCGACGTTTGCTTTATTCTTTTTTGCCGGTCAACTCCCCTTGGTTAATTAATATCACTTTGTTTTTTTAAGTGGTAATTTATTTTACGCCGTCAGCTGGCACGCGGCTTGCTATGCTTAAGCCGGTCTTGGCGTTTGGGCGACAAAGGCATTGTTTCATCGGCGCAGGTTATTACGCGGGTGAGGTGGGCCGGTCGCGACAAGGAAGAAAATAATGGCACTGCAATTCACCACGGCTATTCGTGGCAATTTTTTTGATATCTCAGCCTGTGTGGAGGCGCCGCAACAGCTTGAGGAACGCTTGCGGCATATTCCCGACGGTTTACTGCTGCTGAACGACGGTGTCATCGTCTGGTTCGGCAGCTGGCGGCAGGGCGAGGCGCTGCTGCCGCCGGGTTTCACGGTCACGGAGTATCGCGACAAACTGATCGTGCCGGGGTTTATCGACACCCACATCCACTATCCGCAAACCGAAATGATTGGCGCCTATGGCGATCAACTGCTGGACTGGTTAAACAATTACACCTTCCCGACCGAAAGCCGTTACGACTGTGGGCAGCACGCCGACGCGATGTCGGCCTTCTTTCTGCGGGAGTTGCTGAGTAACGGCACTACCACCGCGCTGGTGTTCGGCACCGTGCATCCGCGGTCGGTCGATGCGCTGTTCAGCCAGGCGGCAGCGCTGAACATGCGCCTGATCGCCGGCAAGGTGATGATGGATCGCCATGCGCCGGAGGCGCTGCTGGAAACGCCGGCGCAGAGTTACCGCCAGACGCGCGAACTGATCGAACGTTGGCACGGCAAAGGCCGCCTCGGTTACGCCATTACGCCGCGCTTTGCGCCCACCAGTACGCCGGCGCTGCTGGCGCAGGTGCAGCGGCTGCGTGAAGAATATCCCGACGTTTGGCTTCAGACGCACCTGAGCGAGAATTCGCAGGAAGTGGCCTGGGTAAAAGCGCTGTTCCCGCAGAGCCAAAGCTATCTGGACGTTTACCACCGCTACGGCATGACCGGCGATAAAAGCGTGTTCGCCCACTGCCTGCATCTGGAGGAGCAGGAGTGGGACTGCCTGTGCGAGACCCGCTCGGCAATCGCCTTTTGCCCCACCTCCAATCTGTTTCTCGGCAGCGGGCTGTTTGACCTGCAGCAGGCCTGGCGCAAGCGGGTGAGGCTCGGCATCGGCACCGATGTGGGGGCCGGCACCACCTTCAATATGCTGCGCACGCTGGGTGAGGCGTACAAGGTCGGCCAGCTGCAGCATTACCGGCTCTCCGCCGTAGAAGCGTTCTACCACGCCACCCTGGGCGGCGCCCGCGCGCTGTCGCTGGACGACAAAATCGGCAACTTCAACGTCGGCAAAGAGGCGGATTTCGTGGTGCTCGATCCGGCGGTCACGCCGCTGCAGCAGTTGCGCTACGCCAACAGCGCCACGTCTGCGGAGCAAGGGTTCGTACTGATGACCCTGGGAGACGATCGTAACATTTATCGCACCTATGTGAATGGTAAGGTGGTTTATGAGGCGTCGCGCTGACGCAGCCGCGCCTGCAGCCAAATGCTGAGCGGCGCGACGGCGACGGCGCTCAGCGCACACAGCCATAACAGACGTTGCAAACTGAGCGGGGTGAGGCCGCCGCTCAGCAGCGTGGAGGAGAGCAAGAAGGCCACCGTGGCGCTCAGGTGTATCAGGGCGGTTTGCAGCATGCCGAAGGCGGCGCGTTGCCGATTGTCCGGCCAGCGCATGCTCAGGGAAGAGATCGCCACCAGCCGCGCATAGGCCGCCGCGAGAAACGCGACCATGAACAGTTCACCGCGATCGCCACCGCGCGCCGCCAGCCACAGGCTGCCCAGCAGCAACAGCGTGGCGCCCACCGTCAGCGTCACGGCGCCAACGCGTTGCAGCCAGCGGCCCGCCAGCACGGTCGCCAGATAGCCGGCCACGCCGCCGATGAGAAACAGCCAGGACAAATGCGCGTCTGCCACCTGTAGCCGCTGGGTGAGCAGCGGCGCCAGCACCGGGATCAGCAGCATCGGGCTGAACTGTGTCAGGCCGGCGGCGGAGGCGAACAGCAACAGCCGGCGATCGAGCGTGACGGGCGCGGCAGCCTGTGGCTGCGGCGCATCCTTGGGAACAAACAGCGCCACCAATACGGCCGCCAGCAGACACAGCCCGCCGATAGCCGCCAGCGCGGCGCGCCAGCTTGCCACTTCGCACAGGTACAGCATGCCCGGCATGCCGACAATGCTTACCAACGAAAAGGACGCGATCACTGTCGCCAGCATTCGGCCGTGCAGCGCGGCAGGCGCGGCGTTGAGCAGCAGGCCGATCCCGACGCCCATCGTAGTGCCGCCCAACAGCCCGGCCAGCAGCCGCAGCGCCAACAACCAGTAAAACTGCTGGGTTGTGGCGATCAATAAGGTGGTCACGCCCAGCAGCGTGACGTTGAGCATCAGAAAGCGCCGTTTCTCAACGCCGCCGATCCAGAAAAATGCGCCGATGCCGGAAATCACCGCCGCCAGCGTATAGGCCGCGCTGACATAGCCGGCGAAGCTGACGGGCACGGAAAAATCGCCGGCCATGTAGATGAATATCGGGTTGAATACCATGTATTCCAGGGCATTGGTGAACTGAATAAAGGCGATGACCAGCGCTATCGCCGTCAGCTTTCTCGCGGGTGTCATAAGCATCCATGGGTTGCAGAGTCAGGCCGGCAGTGTAGCGCTTGGCGTTGATCGGGATTAGATGGTAGAAATGGCATGGTTTGTTATCAAATCAGGGATAATCATGCGCGATAAATTGGATTTAAACCTGTTACGCATTTTCGTGGCGGTGGTGGAGCAAGGCAGCTTCGTCGGGGCGGCGCGGGCGCTTGCGATGCCAACCTCCAACGTCAGCCGCTATATCTCTCAGTTGGAGCGCCAGCTTGGGCAGCGGTTGATCGAACGCAGCACCCGCTCGATGCGGCTGACGCCGAACGGCCAGTTGCTGCATGAACGCACCCAGCCGCTGCTGGCGTCGCTGGAACACACCGCGCAAACCCTCAGCGAGCGGCAGCAACAGCTGCGCGGGCCGCTGCGCCTGTGCGTGCCCAATGAAGTTGGGCCATACCTGTTGGGCGAGCCGCTGGCGGCGTTCGCCCTGCAGCATCCGCAGATCGAAATCAGCTGCGTAACCAACCTGGCGGGTATGACGTCGCTGCTTGACGATGTCGATCTGGCGGTGATGATCAGCCGGGGCATGCTGGACGACAGCGACTATGTCGCGCAGCCGCTGGCGTCTTTCCCCTGCATCGTGGTGGCCGCCCCGGCGCTGCTGGCGCAGTGGTCGCCGTCGTCGGAGATTGAACAATTCACGCAATTGCCCTGCATCAGCACGGTGGATGCGCTGAAGGGCATGCCGTGGCAGTTCGTCCGCCCGGACGGCAAGTTCGTTACCGTCCCGGTCAATGCGCGCTATCGTGTCAATAGCGGGGAGATGGCGCTGAAGGCGGCCTTGGCCGGCGTGGGGTTCGCCATGCTCTCCGAGCTCGGCTGCCGGCCGTTTCTGGCCGATGGCCGTTTGGTTGAGGTGCCGCTGGCACTGCCGCCGGCGCCGCTGCAGCTGTATGCCGTTTACCCCGGTCGCCGCTATCTGCCGGCCAAAACGCGCGCGCTGCTGACCTTTCTGATACAGCAGGTCGGCGAGGCGGCTCACGTCTAATCACTTGTTTTTGCTCAAACTGCCAACTGCCCTAAGCTAGGAGGTGACTCAGAGGGAGCCATTCCCCGAGACCTTATTCCGTGGACATGGAGGCGTTTCGATTTGATGCGTTTATCCACATTGCTGCTCGATCCGGCGGTCACGCCGCTGCCTATTACATATGGCGAGAGATAGAATGAATAGCGTTATTTGATTAGGAGGCTCTTTATTGGTTTTTTATCGATATGCATAGTGATATACGGCTATGTGGCTGGGTAAGTGCGTAAAAAACATTGCATTTATTCGGAACGCCCGATATCATAATGAGAATAATTATCTTTACGATATCGCTAATTAAAAACAACAGATCTGTTTTAATCTCTGCTGCTGTTTTTCGATATGCTTCCGCATTTTACGAGCCAAGGCTGGCTTGAATTTTATTTCTGGAAAGGGATGTCATGCGTGATTTGTTTCGACAGGAAGCCACGGATCATCAGCGGGCGAAATGGGCGGGTAAGGCTTTATTGATAAACGGCTTGCCTGCCTGGTGCTTTGGTCTTTTATCGTTTTTATTTATTCTTGTTTTCCTCTCTTTTCTTATATTCAGTCATTATACACGCCGCATTAATGTTTATGGTGAAATCACCACCTTCCCCCGCTCAGTCAACGTGTTTGCGCCCCAACAGGGTTTTATCTCGGAACGCTTCGTCGAAGTGGGGGATGTGGTTAAAAAAGGCCAGCGTCTTTATCAGATTGATGTCAGCCGAGTGACGGATAACGGGAAAGTGAGCGCCAATACGCGCCTGGCGCTTGAAAACCAGTTAAAACATGTCGACAGCATCATTCTAAAGTTGCAAGACAACAAGCGTATGACGCTGGAAAATCTACGCGCGCAAAAAAAACAGTATGAATTGGCGCATATGCAGTCCAAACAGCTGTTGGATAATGCACGAGAGGGGGTGGCATTTGCTCAGGACAACATGCGTTCCTATAAGGAATATCAGCAACGCGGTCTGATTACCAAAGATCAGCTTAGCGGGCAAACCTATTCATTTTATCAACAACAAAGTCTGTTCCAAAACCTGCATAGTCAACACATTCAGGAGTCGTTGCAAATTACGAATTTGGAAAGTGATATCGTTACGCGCGCGGCAGATTTCGATAACCAAATTTCGCAGTACCAGTTTCAGCGCAATGATTTGCAACGGCAGTTAGCGGAAGCCGATGCCAGCGGCGCATTGATCGTGAACGCCCCAAGCGATGGCCGCATTGAGTCTCTCAGCGTTACGCCGGGTCAGATGGTCAATAGCGGTGACAGCTTGGTACAGATTATTCCACGTAATGGCGCGATTTATCAGCTAGTTTTATGGTTGCCGAACACCAGTGTGCCTTATGTTTCAGCGGGGGACGGCATTAACATTCGCTATGACGCTTTCCCTTATGAGAAGTTCGGTCAGTTTCCCGGCAGAATAGAAAGCATCGCTTATGTACCGGCCTCCATTCAAGAAATGTCAACTTACAGCAGTTCTCCCGTGCATCAACCCAGCGCGCAAACGGCATCTTTTTACAAGGTAACCGTTTCCCTGGATAAAACGCATATCAGTTACCAGGGCAAAGCGTTGCAGCTCACTAACGGCATGCGGGCTCAATCCACGCTGTTTCTGGAAGAAAGGCCTCTATATCAATGGATGTTCTCACCTTTCTACGATATGAAAAACAGCCTGATGGGGCCAATCAATGACTGAATCTTATTTAGACGCGCTAAAGGGCAAACTCAATTTGTCGCTGCGCCGCAAAGTGCCGCAGATCCTGCAAACTGAAGCCTCGGAATGCGGGCTGGCCAGTTTAGCGATGGTATGCCATTACCATGGTTTGCAAATCGATCTGTTTAATCTGCGCAGCCGCTACGGCTTTTCTTCACGCGGGGCGACGCTCTCCGCGTTGATTGACATCGCGAGCGCACTCAAGCTGCAATCCAGAGCGTTATCGCTGAATATCGATGAGCTTAAAGCGTTGAAAATGCCCTGTATTCTGCATTGGGACATGAAGCATTTCGTGGTGCTTGTCAGTGTCAGCCGAGGGCGGGCGGTGATCCATGATCCTGCCTTTGGCCGTAAAGTGCTGGAGTTGCATGAACTGTCGCGGCATTTTACCGGCGTAGCGCTTGAGCTATGGCCAGACAGTGAATTTCAGCCGATCAAACAGCAAAGCAGATTGCGCTTTCGTAAGCTGATGAGCAATGTGCGCGGCCTTAAGGGAGCCTTGCTAAAGATCTTCTGTCTGTCGATCGTGATTGAAGCGGTTAATCTGCTGTTGCCCGTTGGTACGCAGTTGGTCATGGACCATGTGATTTTGGCCGGCGATCATGATCTTTTAGCGCTGATATGCATAGGATTGCTGTTCTTTATTTTATTCCGCACCGGCGTATCCATGTTGCGCTCGTGGATCTCTATAGTCATGGGTGCGTTGATAGACGTGCAATGGAAGGCGGGAGTGTTTGATCATCTGATGAAATTGCCGCTTTCCTTCTTTGAGAAGCGCAAGTTGGGTGATATTCAATCCCGTTTTGGTTCATTGGATACGATAAGAGCGACTTTCACTACCAGCATCGTCAGCAGCATTATTGATGGCATCATGTCTGTCGGGGTATTTGTCATGATGCTGCTCTATGGCGGCTGGTTAGTTTGGGTGGTGCTCGGCTTTACGGCGATATACGTCATTCTCAGGCTGTCGACTTATCAACATTATCGGCAGCTGTCGGAAGAGCAGTTGGTGAAGGGCGCGCGGGCCGGGTCTCATTTCATGGAGACGTTATATAGCATCAGTACGTTAAAGGCGTTGGGATTATCTGAAACCCGTTCACAGTATTGGCTGAATCTAAACGTAGAAACGATCAATGCGGGTATCAAGCTGACCAAGTTAAACATGATGTTTGGCGGTTTGGGGGCGTTTATTGCCACCTGCGATCAGGTGATCATCCTTTGGCTCGGCGCGACATTGGTCATAGACAATCAAATGACGATCGGCATGTTTATCGCGTTTAACGCCTACCGTGGGCAGTTCTCGGAGCGTGCCAGCAGCCTGATTGACATGATGCTTCAGCTGCGAATGTTAAGCTTGCACAATGAAAGGGTGGCGGACATTGTGCTTTCGTCACCGGAACCGCAAATGCCCGCGCGTCAGCTCTTCACAAAAGGCAACGCCGCAGAGCTTCAGGTGCGGAATCTGCGCTACCAGTATGATCGTTTGGCGAAACCCATTATCACGGATTTGAATCTCAGCATTGCTGCGGGAGAAAGCGTGGCGATTGTCGGCCCCTCCGGCGTGGGTAAAACCACATTGATGAAGTTAATGTGTGGGTTGCTGTCGCCGGATGAAGGGGCCGTGCTGGTCGATGGTATGGATATCAGCAACATTGGCGTTAATAATTATCGCCAATGTATCGCTTGCGTGCTGCAGGATGACAAGCTGCTGGCGGGATCTATCGCTGAAAATATTTCAGGATTTGACGCCGAAATGGATCTGAAACGTATTGAGGCGTGCGCACGGCGTTGCAATATGCATGATGATATTCAAAACATGCCGATGGGCTACGAAACATTGATCGGCGAATTGGGGGGAAGCCTTTCTGGCGGACAGAAACAGCGTTTATTGATAGCCCGTGCGCTCTATCGCCGCCCAAGCATTCTGTTTATGGACGAAGCGACCAGCCACCTGGATCTCGACAATGAAACACATATTAACCGCGCTATTTCACAACTGAACATTACCCGCGTGATTATTGCGCACCGTCCATCGACGATTGCCTCTGCGGATAGAGTCATTCAACTCGGGTAACGTCAGCTTCGCTTCACCTGGCTTCTTCATCTCGACAATTTCGCTAAGCCAACCGCGTTGCTCACCCTGTGGTGGGCCCATGACAAAAAGGGTTATCATAACGATAACCCTGGCATGAAATGACGCTTTAGGCGCTGAAGCCAATGTTAACCGGGGAGGTCAGCCGTGTGGCTTGCAGGGCCACGATCAGTTCGAATCGGTATTGTTGTTGTTCCCCCACATGGTACCGCCGCCGTTGCTCCCGCCCCAGGGAATGCCTGATGGGCCAACAGAGCCGGGGGCACGATCGCCGGTGACATAGTTACCGACAGCACCACCGACAATGGTGCCGACAACGCCGCCCGCCACGCCACCGATAGAGCCGATGCCACCGCCGATCGCTGCGCCGACAGTTTCCGCGGAAACCGTCAATGTACCGCTGCGATCTCCTGCACCGGAAATGATTGAACATTCTTCAGAGGTAAGATTGCGCATATTTGCTCCTTAATCATTAAATTTTCAAATAAGCCACGTTTATCATGCCGAGCGTTGCCCGCGATCGCTATTGAGCAATTTATGCGTGCCGATAACGGCAACGGCGATAAGGGCGTATTTCAAGAAGCGATTGAGGGTGAAATAATCCGCAATCGTGCCAGCAACAAGCCCAATTAAAATGGCGAATAATACAATAAGTGACTTTTTCATATGATGAACACGAATCTTCCTGTATTAGTTACTGTCGGCAGGATTGTTCGTCGATGTTTGTTTATTGCCACCCAACATGGATTCCACCATTTTGCCAGCGGTATAGGCGGCACCACCGATAACGGCACCGGCAACAGCGCCTGGGCCGGCACCGACACCGCCAGCCATGGCGCCGGTCATCGCTCCACCAACAGCGCCGGCAGCGACGGCCCCGCCCAGTTCCGCATAGCTGAAATCCCCAGCGGCTGCGATAAAGTTCACTTCATTAATCGTAAGTTCTCTCATAACGACTTCCTTATATTATTGGTTTTTGGTTTTTGCAGTTTTCCGATACCAGAAAAATGCCACTAGCAAGGTTGAAAAGATAAAGGATTGAATGATTGTGCTGGTAAACCTCCTGTCTTCGGAAAAAAATAACGAATAAAAAATATCCATGAATGTGTAGTAAAAGCAGAACAAAAAAATCCAACTGCTGGGTAATTTCATCAGTGCCTCGTGAGGTTTGATTGGCCAGGGGTATCTTCTCGCGTTATTCCAATGATGTGGACAACGCGCGCAGCATCCGCGTCAGCGCTTGAAGAAGTTGAGCGTTGTTTAAAATGCTGTAATGCGTTTCTGCACAATAATTGAGTTGAACGTCATGAGAGGATTGCTTCTCCCAGCGTTGTGCAAGATTGGGGTGTTTACGCTGACGTTGCTGGCTGAGCCAAAGCGTCAGCGGTATCGCTATCTGTGGCAGAGGGCCGGCGTTATTCGTCAGATCAAAGGATTTTTTCAGCGCCCAACAAAAGGCTTCGGCATGTTCCAGCGTGATCTTCTCCGCAAGCACGCTCTGATTCAGCGCATAGTGCATTTTTATCTCGTTGGCGAAACTGTCTATCGCATTCGTTTCTTGATGCCGACACAAATGGCGCGCAATACCGAGAGAGTCGAACAGGCTGAGGTAACTTTGCGCCACGCTGAAACCTCGATTCACTGAAGGTTGCTGGGCGGGCAAACCGCTGTCGACAAGCACCGCATGCGCAAAGGGCGCGCCTTGTTCCGTAGCCTGCGCCGCCATATGGACAGCTAATTGGCCGCCCAATGACCAGCCGGCGATAACGGCAGTGTCGCGTTTGGCACGCGGTATGGCCGCCAAATGGGAGGCGGCCAATCGCTGCAGGGTGAGTGTGTCGTCTGCGCCTGGCGCGGCCAACCCCGGGCTGGCGATGGTGATGATGTTGGCGCAGGCGGAAAGTTGTTTTGTCCACTTTGCATATTGATGCACCTGGCCACCGGCACCATGCACCAAATACAAGGTGGGCAGAGAGGGGCGATCGGCTGCGCCGGACAACATCGATAACGGCAGGGGCGCGTTATCGCGCAGACGCTCGGCAAGTTTATCGAGCTGTGAGTAGCCAAGGATTTCCGCCAGGGTTAATTCCACATTAAGGGCACGTTTGATGTTACCCAAAAACGTGATGCCGGAAAGCGAGCTGCCGCCATTGCTGAAGAAGCTGGCATAGGGGTCGATCTTGTCTGGAGCACAGCCTAACGTATCCGCCAACAACTCACGTAGCAGCATGAGTTCCGCGGACGCGGCGGGAACAACATCGCTGGCCTGACTCCGTTCGGTGCCTGGCGATAGCAAGGTGCGATCCAATTTGCCGTTGCGTGAAAGCGGGAAACGTTCAATAAGATGATAGTGGGATGGCGCCATATACGCGGGCAATGCGGCCGTAACCTGCTCGCGTATTCTTTGCTCCGCCTGGACGCTGGCTTTCCCCGCCTCGGTCAATGTGAAATAGGCTTCCAGATACGGTGTGCCGTTCCGGGTTTCATCGCGACAGACGACGCACGCTTCAGCGACCAGTTCGCTGCTTTTGAGCGCGAATTCGACGTCACCCAATTCGACGCGAAAACCCTGCAGTTTCACCTGTTGGTCTTCGCGGCCGAGAAATTCGATGTAACCGCTGCGATGCCAACGGCCACGATCGCCGGTGCGGTACACGCGTTCTCCGGTGGTTGGGAGAAGAACAAAGCTGCCGGCGGTGGTTTGCCTATCGCGCCAATACTCGCGGGCAACGCCACCGCCACCGATATAAATGTCGCCGGTAACGCCGAAACCGCACGGCTCGAGTTTTTCATTCAACACCCACATGCTTTGATTCGGCAATGCGGTTCCATAGGGGATGGCGTTTCTGTAGTGCGTATCTCGTGTAAGCGGATGATAAATTGACCATATTGCCCCTTCGGTGGCACCGCCAAGGCTGGTGATGGTGGCGTTGGGGCAAAGCCGATGTGCTTCGGCGATCAGCCGCGGAGAGATACGATCGCCGCTCAGCCAGATATGCCGCAGTTGAGGCAGCGACAGGATGTTTTCTTGTGCGCAGTATTGCACCAGCATTTGCAAGATGGCGGGAACCGAGTTCCAGATGCTGATTTTCCGCTGGCGTATCGCATGTAGCCATGCTGACGGCTCTTTAGCGTCGTGCGGCGATAACACGGTTACCGATGCGCCGGCTAGCCAACTGCCGAACAGGTCATAGACCGATAAATCGAAGGCCAGGTCGGCGAGCGCCAATACGTTGTCACGATGTGAAACGTTAAACAGTTGATTCATGGTCAGCAAGGTATTGGTGACGGCGCCGTGTTCCATCGCCACGCCTTTTGGCGTGCCTGTCGTCCCCGATGTATAAATGACATAGGCGAGTGCTTCCGCTTCGCCTGGTGGGAAGGTTGCTGCGCCTGTGACAGGGGGAGAAAACAGCGCCTCCAGATCCTGAACGCGGGTTGTCTGCGGATAGCGGGCGCGATGGTGAACCCGATTGCTCACAACCCAGGCGCAACCCGATATTCGCATAATGGCCGCTACGCGGGCATCCGGTAATCCTTCGGCCAACGGCAAGTAGGCGCGTCCGGCGAGGATCACGCCGAGCGCCGCAATAGCTTGATGAGCGCCGCGTGGAAGATCGATGGCGATGAGCGCGCCTGGGGCGGTATGGGCGTTCAGCCAATGCGCCACGAGGCCGGCGTGCCGCAATAGCCGATCGTAATGCCACACCTGATCTCCCTCGAACAACGCCGGGCGATCCCCATGCTGGTGGGCAGCGCGTAACAGCCGATCGGAAAGAGGTTGCCGCAAGCAGGCCGGCATCGCCTGCCCGACGGAGAGCTGCCGCAATTGCCGGTTATCGGCCATTGGCGCCAGCGAATAGTGGTCGACGGCCCGCGAAGGATCGCAGGCAATTTGCTGCAACAGCAATGCGTAAGCTTGCGCCAATCCGTTAATACGCTCCGGCGTAAACAGCTTGGCGTTGTATTGCCACTCCAACTGAATGCCTTCTGCGCCGGAAATTACTTCCAGAACCAGATCAAACTTGGGCGGCGCATAACCTCTTGGCAGGGTGTTAACCTGCGCACCGCCAAGATTTAGCTCGTTGCTTTTGCGATGTTGGCAGACGAACATGATTTGAAAAATGGGGTGGAACTTGCCGCGCGTGGGCTTGAGTTGTTCAACCAGGTAAGAGAAGGGCAATCCCTGATGTTTGAAAGCGCGCGCAAATTTATTGGCGTTCTTTTGCAGCAGCGCGGTGAAACTGTCGTCGCCAGTGATGATAAATTGGTGAGCGATCGTGTTGACGAAGCTGCCAACGGCGTCGTTTAACGTCGGCTCATTCCTGTTGGCGATCGGGCTACCGATGACCACGCGATCCGTCGCCGATTCTCTGGCAATCAGTAACGCGAAGGCGGAGTGCAACAGCGTAAACAGCGTCGTACCGTTATGTTTGGCTAACTGGGCCAGGGCCGGCTCCAGTTCGTTCGTCAGCGATGTTCTGACGATATTCTGTGTTTTGCCTGCCGCGGTGATGGCGATATCGTATTCAAGCGCGTGTTTTTCCGGCGCACCATCCAGTTCATCGCGCCAAAACGCCATGCTGTCATCGACATTGGCGACGGCGAGGAAAGGGTCTTCAAGATAGCGGAAAAACGCCTGGCCGTTGTCATAATGCCAATGCTCTTCGTACGCTTGATAGTCACGGCTCAGTTCATCCACCAGCAAATTGGCCGTCCAGCCGTCGACCACGCAATGGTGGAAGGTCAAGAATAGATAGTGGTGCTGCGCGCTCTTTCTCAAGATCCGGCAGCGCAGGGGATACTCAGCCGCGAGGTCAAACGGAATCGTACACTGGGCGTTAAGCGCCGCCAGCATATTTTCTTGCTGCTCTTCACTGTTCAGCCTGCTGATGTCCTCGAGGCTGTGTTCGAAAATGGTTTCATCAGGATGCACGATGTCAACGGTGATGGCTTCACCGTCTAGCCGGTAGCGGCCGCAAAGCGCACCGTGCCGCTTGAGCAGTTTTTTCAACGCGGCGAGCAAACGCTCGGGTTCAAAGGGCCCCAGGATCTCTTTAGCGATCGGAATGTTATACAGCGGGCTGTTCTTGGTGAAGTTTTCATACAGCCACAGGTATTGCCCCGCGTAGTGATTGACGGTGTAACAAGGCTTCTCGCCGGTGTGCCGCTCTGAATTGTCCGGCGTACAGACAGATAAAAATGCGGTAATGTCTTCCTGCACCGCACTGAGTGCGGCGGCGTCAACATGCTCGATGGTTTGGCGTCGAGGCGACAGTTCGCCGAATTTTGCTCCCTGTTTCGCCATTTCCATCAGATTGATCAAGCCGATGACGCTCATCAGTGCGCTCCTTCCATGTTGACGTCGATAGTTTTCGCTGTTCGACCGCTTTTATTCGGGCGTTTGTCGCTGTGGGCGGAAATCAAATTCAGCCAATGCGCTAAGCTACACAACTGCACTCCCGGGTTTCTCCGCTGCGCCATTGTGAAGGCGGCGCGATGGTCGATATTCTCGCCATCATCGAAACCGAAGATCCTCAGTACGCAGCCGTTCAATCGCTCATTGGCCGTATCGAACCGAATGTGCGGGAAATAACCCAGCCGCGCAGAGAGGGCTATCAACTCTGTAACACCGGCGTCGACGGCTTGGCGGCGCGCATCGACTTTATGCAGCAACAGTAGCCGCTCATGCCGGAAATCGCGTAGCAGGCCTTGCGTGAGTCTGGCTCCGCCGGCCGTATCATGCATAAAGATCATGTGGTTAACTCGACCGGGCAGGGTGTGCAGCAGGGCCGAAAGTGCATCAAGCCAACTGGCATATTGAGTGGCTTCGTTCGGTACGTTGAATATGGCCGCGTTCAGCGACCATTCAGCAGGCAACGGCAGCGCCTGCGGTGACAGAATGTCCACACCGCGTTTGTCGGCGAGGGCGGCCAATAAAAGCCGTTCATCTGTGCCTTCGGGAGATTGAATAAACAGCCTGCTGCTGGTCGGCGCCTCGGTTGATAGACAGCGGCCGATAGCGCAACGGATGTCCAGATGCTGCGGATCCAGACCATAGCGTGCATGGGCCAACTGCGTCAGGTGTCGGCAGAAATCGGCAAGTCTTGGATGTTCAAGAATGTCGCTCAGGTTCAGATCCAACCGACAGTGGGCGTTAAGCACGTTAATGATTTTTATGGCCTGCAGGGACTCGCCGCCGAGCGTGAAGAAGTCGCCATCGTCACTGCCCAGCGTCGCCAGCCAAACTTCATGCACTAGGGTGTTGAATGTCGTCGAACGCAACTCCCGTGTGGGTTCAGGCATCCGGGATTGTCTCTCCAGGGTGCGATAATCAATCTTGCCGTTAGCCAGTTTGACCAGCGGCGTTGGATGATGCACGAAGCGCTGAGGAATATGGGCATTGGGCAATTCGCCGTACAGTGTGCGGCGCATTGCCTCACTGAGCGGCTGCCGGCTGTGATAATGCGCGTACAGTTCCGTTCCCGCGTCGCCGCTTTTGGCCAGTACGGCAATCTCGACAATGGAGGGCAAGCGGGCCAGACAGCTTTCTATCTCACCCATATTGACGCGCTGCCCGGCGATTTTCGCTTCACGAATTTTGCGGCCAAGGAACACCAACTGCCCATCTTGGCGCTGGCAGGCGATATCGCCGGTACGAAAGGCGGGCATGAGATGGCCGTTGGCCTCAAGGGTGACGAACTTTTCCGCGCTCAGCGTTGGCTGTTGCCAATATCCCAGGCCGACGGTCGCTCCGGCTATCAGTAATTCGCCGCTGCAGCCGAGCGGCAACGGCCTGAGATCCTCGCCGACGATCGCCGTATATATACCATCCAGCGGTGTGCCTATCGTCACGGCGGCGCCATCGTTTTTGATTTCTGCGGCCGTCGCCACCACGGTTGTTTCGGTTGGGCCGTAGGAGTTGAATAACTTCCTGCCTTTGGGATAGTGCGCGAACCAGCGTTCTTTGGCTCGCGGTGAAAGGCTTTCGCCGCCGATGATAACGGTAGTGACGGCCGGCGGTAGCGTCTGTTCACCGCCGGAGGCGAACAGCATTTCATTAAAGTAGGCGGTCGGCAGATCCAACAGGCTGATTTGATGATCGTCGCAGAATGTGAAGAAAGCGGCAAAGCTGTGCTTGACGGTCTCGGGGGCGATACACAGGTGGGCGCCGGCCCCCAGCGTCATGAAAATTTCTTCGATGCAGGCATCGAAATGCAAGGGCGCAAATTGCAACACGCGTTCGTGCGGTTGAATGCCATAGCATTTTATCGCCGCATCGACAAAAACGTTGAGAGCATGTCGGGCGCCTATCACGCCTTTAGGCATTCCCGTCGAACCGGAGGTAAACATGATATAGCTGGTTCCGACCGGGAACGCCGGCGCTTCAGTCGATGTTTGCCGGCGAAACACGGTGAAGTGTGCGAAATCCGTCGGCATATTGAGTGTCGATGCGCGCCAATGCGCCAATGCGCCAGGCTCGGAATGAACGGAGGGACGCGTGCGATCGGTAATCAGGATAGCGTCGCTAAACTGTTCAAGCAGTTGACGGTAAGCCGCTCCATCCCCTTTGGCATTCAGGTTGACGAAGGGCATTTTCAATTGCAACGCAGCAAGCATGCAGATGATGGCCTCCGGCCCTTGCGGCAAGTCGAGCAACAGTACGGTATGTGCGGCGCGAACGGGAGCCAGGACATCGGCCAGCGCACGCCACTGCTGCTGCAAAACGGCATAAGACAGCGTTCTGAGCGATGACGAAGCGTGTTCAGGCGTGAGGATCGCCGTGCGTTGCGGCGCTTGAACGGCGGCACGATCGATACGCTGCATGATATCGACCACGGTGTCGTTGGCTGTTTTACCCAGCAGCGAGAGCGGGAAACGTTGTCGCAATGCCGCGACGGAAAGATTTTCCGGATCGTCGTACAGCAAGGTGCACAAGGTCTGTATCCCCTGGCTGTGCCGCACCAGACTGGCCGCATCGTAAAGCCCTGAGTCGGCATCGATCTCCAGCCGCAGCGTTTGGTTATCGAGATCGGGACGCATGTTGAAGACCAGATCCTGCGCGCCTCCTGAGCGTAAGTTACGGATTTCACTACGCTGAGCGGGAGAGAATGAGGCTGCCGCTTCAAAGGGAATGATATTGACCACGATGTTGAACAACGGCGAGCGGCTGGCGACGCTCCTCAGACTTTTTATCTCTTCGTAACGAAACGCTTGATGTTTCTTGAGTTGCTTGAGCGCGTGTTCAATGGTTTGCGCCAACTGTCGGCATGAGGCGGTGTCTTCAATATCGAGAGTCAAAGGAACAACGTTGGTCTTGCAGGTTAGCGCCTGCCTCGACAGGGCGTCTGTTCGCGCCATCATAGGAACGCCGATCGTTTGCTGCTTCTCGCCGGTACATAAGTACAAATACGCCATCACCGCTACAAAAGTGCGCGCCAGCCAAGAAGGATGTTCGGTTTGCAGCGCAAGGCGCTCGACAGGATAGGGCAACGACGTCACATGGCGGATGGTCTGTCCCGAGGGAATATTGGCGCAGGCTAATGTCATCGGGTCTGGCAGTGAGGCGCTGGCCGCTTGCCAAAAATGTCGGTCTGCTTGATAGGCGGCTGACTGTTTATACTCAGATTCAGCCCTGAGCAAGGCATCGATCGCCGGTACGTCTTGCGGTTGTTGTGTCTGGTCTCGGTAGGCCTGCGCCACTTGATGGATCAGCAAATAAGTGCCGTAACCATCAAGCAGCAGATGGTGGCTGCAGAAATACCACAGAAAGCGTTTCTCACCCAGCCTGATGATTTTTTGTCTGAATAACGGCGCCGCGTTCAGCGAGAAGGGGCGCTTAGCATCCGCTTCCATTAATTCGATAGCGGTGGCCATATCGTTGCCGCTCTGCGAAAGATCTACCCATTCCACTGAGATATTGGCGGTGACGGGATATTGATAAGGCGTGCCGTTATCCTCATCAAACAGAACGTGCAGCGTAGGGGTTTGGCTGACGACACGATGAATAGCACGTTTCATTCTTGCGATATCGAGAGTGTGATTTATTTCGACATATTCCGCGATATTATAGCTCGATTTGTCATCGCCGATCTTGGTGCCATAGTAAAATCCTGCCTGTGAATCCAGTAATTGATGTTTGCTCATTGCCTCATCCCTGACAATTATTTTTCTTTATTTTTTACAGTCATCAGTCTGCCCGTTCGGCGGGAGCGCCACACAACCGTGCGGCGTTCTACGATGGGGTGAACTCTTTTAAGGTGTTCCAAACATAAATGCGCGCTGCCTGGCTTGCAGCAAAAATCTAAAATACACAGCGTGCCGCCCTCATCCCATTCTGAGTTATGGAGAAGAAACTGCGGATCGTTAATAAATCGACTCAGCGTCTCATCTCTCAGGTAGGCCCAGGTTATATACCCTATCGGGTTATCCAAATGGTCGAATAATATTTTAAATTGGTTTTGATTAATCGCTTCCTGAGTCCATAGCTGCAACGTTTTTATATGGTACAAACTGTAATTTTTATTCATCAACATACAGTTAACGGCGAAGCCCAGGCTCTCGTATTGACTGAACCTACTTTTACCCTGCTGGTTTTCTTTGATAAAACTCACGAAATATCCTCAGCGTTATTATTGTAATACGTTGATCGCCTGGCGCTCGAAACGGTCGAGATAGGTTTGCAATTGTTCAGTGATCTCGCTGACTTCGCCGCGCCAGCCGGCAATTTCTTGAAAAATCACTTCACGGCGCATGAACGTGCGGGAACCCAACCTTCTGGTGACGGTCTGCTTCATCGCCAGTTGTAATCCGGCGGAGGTTTGAGCTGCTGATGTTTCCTGAAGGTATTGCGCGTATAACCGACGGAACGCCAGAGAAAATCTCTCCTCCGCGGTCGTACCCTGTTGTTCGGCGGGAACCCTTACGGGCGCGTCGATGAGCCGGTGCAACAGGGCAATCGCCGGATGAGCATTCCCCAGGCCAAGACCTTGTCGACGGGTAAAGACGCCGGGAGCCAAATCGAACATTTTTTGCAAGCGTTCGCCTAAGGCGAACCACTCGGCGGTGAGAGGCAGGCGTTGTAAAAATGCAGGGTCAAAACCCGCCATACCGAGATTATCCAGCAGGCAGGCTCGTTTATAGGCTATGTTGAAGGCCGCACCGATGCCTTGGTGCGCTGCCGCGAGAAATGCCGGGCCGAATTGATGCTTGGCTAAATAAAAAGCGAGATCTTGCAAGCCTCTCAGCAACAAAGGGGCGTCTTCATTGAGCTTGTTGTGTTGAATGTAGCTGCGTCCGGGATCGCGACGTTCTGCGGGAAAAACACTGCGAACACCATGAAAGTCCAGCAGCCTGCCGGCCATATCGCAATTGGAGGGTGAGGTCATCATCACCAAATGCCGGGTGCGGCAGTACGCGATCTGCGTCGCGAGACGCCGGGCAAGCTCGCAGAGCCCGTAGAATGCTTGTTCTTCCTGGGGCAATGCCAACCAGCTTGCGGCGTCAAACTCCGGGGGACGAGGCAGAAAAGCCGGTGCGGCGACAATCAGCTTTTCGACCCGCTGAATATCCGAAGGCTGCCTTTGCATCGCATCATGAGGATGATAGTAGGGTGCGCGGCAAAAATGTGCAGGGCGCACGACGGGCTCACGCACCAGCAACGCCTTGCGGTTATGGGGACTTCTCGCCGATTCAGGAGAGATGGCGGCTAAGGGGCTATCGGTCAACAAGATCGCCTTATTGGGCACGGCACCGTAAGGCAGCAGTTTGGCCATGACGTTCCCCCATAATGCCTCCAATACTGCGCCGGTCATCGTCAACTCGCCATCGACATGCTTTGCCCCTTGACCGACTAACGCATTAGCCCCAATACCTTTAACCTGCCAACGCCCATCAAAGCCACAGCGTGCTCCGCCGCCGTTGCGCGAAATAGCGCCGCCGCCATAACGTTCGGCGAAAAAGACTTTTTCATCGTTTAAGCGCGGCGTGCCGTCATCAAAAATAGCATGGCGATTATTTTCTTCGATGAGATAGCTGGTCTCTTTTTTCAGTTCGTCTTGTTCGGCAGGGCTTAATGCATTGTGCCAGAGTAATTGAGAACCTGTCTTTTTTGCGACGAAAGGGATCAAGCTTTCGTGAAGCATGGCGAGCTTTGTCATTTTTTAATCGTTATTTTTATTGGTGCAGAGTAAGTTAAATCCCGGCCTTATTGCACAAGGAATAATAAGACTGTTTTTTAATTTGATGAATCCGGTGTTGAAAGTGAAGACGAAGGTGAAGGGCGGCCACCGCCACTGCCATTCCAGGTTGGGCCCATAGGAACCTGTGGAATAGCAACGTTAACCGGCATGTGTGGTGCGGCTTGAATAGCTATTTCCGTCCCGACCCCCACGGCTAAGGATACGGGGGTGGGTAATTTCGCTATTGTGCTCAGGCTACCGACAATGAGCGAAGTCGGATTATAAGAGTCGTTGCCGTCAGATCCGTTAATACATGACAATTCAACTTCCGTTAAGGCTCTCATTTAAACTCCTTCTTGCGAGAGGTGATAGATAAAACAAGCGAAAAAATAATCGCCATCGGCAAACCATAACTGGCCGTGGTTTTAAGGGCGGCCGTATCCAAAAGGATCGCCTGGCGCTGCAGGCAGTAGTCTAAAAATACGGCAAGGGGAAATATCAAGAACAGCATAACGATGTGGTACGTGCGCACGCCTTTTTTCTTCGCGTTTTTATAGATCGCACTGATAATGAGGATGAAAATGACAATAAGAACTATTTCCGTTATAAGGTACAATTTGATTAGCTCCATTAATCAAAATTTACATCAAGTTACATTGGGTAACCTGATAAGTCAACAGGGTATTTTATGATTCCTCTTTATTTATCATGGTATTGAATTAATTAATCATAAAATGATTACTTTTTGTGACTATGTGTCGATGATGAAAAATAAAGATGTCAAAGAAGCGTTTGGCCGCGGTCGGCGAGGCGGTTAACTTCTAATCACTTGTTTTTGCTCAAACTGCCAACTGCGCCTAAGCTAGGTGATGACTCTGAGGGAGCCATTCCCCGAGACCTTATTCCGTGAACATGGAGGAGTTTCGATTTGATGCGTTTATCCACATTGGTGCTGGCGATCGGCATGGCGCTGGGCTCGCAGGCACAGGCAGCAGAAACCCAACCTCACGCCGACCATAGCGCGCTGCCCAGCGGCCAGGCGAAGGAGGCTACCGTGACCGGTGAAGCCAATCAGCACGACAAGCAAAAGACTCAGAATCCGTTCTTCTATCAAAGCCGCCTGCCGTTCCAGGCGCCGCCGTTCAACCTGATCAAGGAAAGCGACTACGCGCCGGCGATCGACGCGGGCATCAAGCAAAAGCGGGAAGAGGTGGAGAAGATCGCCAACAACCCGGCCAAGCCCAACTTCAAGAATACCTTTGTGGCGCTGGAGCAGGCCGGTTCGCTGCTGACGCGGGTGATGAACGTGTTCGGCGCCATGACCTCGGCCAACACCAGCGACGCGCTGCAGAAGCTGGATGAAGAAACCTCGCCGAAGCTGGCGGCGCTGAACGACGACATCATGCTCAACGGCAAGCTGTTCGCGCGCATCAAGGCCATCTATCAAGATCGCGATGCGCTGAAGCTGGATCCGGAGTCGCGTCGGCTGGTGGAAGTCACCTATAAAAACTTCGAGCTGGCGGGCGCCAACCTGTCGGACGCCGACAAGGCCAAACTGAAAGCGCTGAACCAGGAAGCGGCGACGCTGAGCACCCAGTTCACCAACAAACTGCTGGCGGCGAGCAAAAACGGCGCGCTGGCGATAACCGACCCGGCGAAGCTGGACGGTCTGTCCGAAGGTGAGCTGGCCGCGGCAGCGCAGGCGGCCGCCGAGCGCAAGCTGGAGAAACAGTGGCTGTTGGTGCTGCAGAACACCACCCAGCAGCCGCTGCTGCAGAGCCTGAAAGATCGCGGCACCCGCCAAGCGCTGTTCGACGCCTCCTGGACGCGTGCGGAGAAGGGGGACGGCAACGATACCCGCCAGACCATTTCCCGTCTGGCCAAGGTGCGCGCCGAGCAGGCCAAACTGCTGGGCTACCCGAACTACGCCGCCTGGAAGCTGCAAAACCAGATGGCCAAAACGCCGGATGCCGCGCTGAGCTTTATGCGCAACATCGTGCCGGCGGCCACCGCGCGCGCCGAGCGTGAAGCCAAAGACATTCAGGCGGTGATCGATCAGCAGAAAGGCGACTTCAAGGTGCAGGCCTGGGACTGGCAGTTCTATGCTGAACAGGTGCGCAAGGCCAAGTACGATCTGGACGAATCGCAGATCAAACCTTACTTCGAGCTGAACAACGTGCTGAACAACGGCGTGTTCTACGCCGCCAACCTGCTGTACGGCATCAGCTTCAAAGAACGCAAGGACATTCCGGTCTACCAGCCGGACGTCAAGGTGTATGAAGTGTTCGACAAGGACGGCAAATCGCTGGCGCTGTTCTACACCGACTACTTCAAGCGCGACAACAAGGGCGGCGGCGCCTGGATGAGCAACTTCGTCGATCAGTCGAAGCTCAACGGCACCAAGCCGGTGATCTACAACGTCGCCAACTTCACCAAACCGGCGCCGGGGCAGCCGGCGCTGCTGTCGTATGACGACGTGATCACGATGTTCCACGAGTTCGGCCACGCGCTGCACGGCATGTTCGCCGATCAGGAATACCCGAGCCTGTCGGGCACCAACACCGCGCGCGATTTCGTCGAGTTCCCGTCGCAGTTCAACGAGCACTGGGTCAGCGATCCGAAAGTGTTCAGCCACTTCGCCAAGCACTACCAGACCGGCGAGGCGATGCCGCAGGAACTGGTCGACAAGATCAAGAAGGCCGACAAGTTCAACAAGGGCTACAGCATGACCGAGCTGCTGTCCGCCGCGCTGCTGGACATGCACTGGCACATGCTGACCGCCGATCAGCCGCAGCAGGACGTGGACAAGTTCGAGGCCGAGTCGCTGCAAAAAGACAAGGTGGATCTCAGCTATGTGCCGCCGCGCTACCGTTCCAGCTACTTCCAGCACATCTGGGGTAACGGCTACGCCGCGGGCTACTACGCCTATCTGTGGACGGAAATGCTGGCGGACGACGCCTTCCAGTGGTTCACCGAGCACGGTGGCCTGACCGCCGAAAACGGCCAGCGTTTCCGCGACATGATCCTGTCGCGCGGCAACAGCCAGGATCTGGAGAAGCTGTACATCGACTGGCGCGGCAAAGAGCCGAGCATTGAACCGATGCTGATCAACCGCGGGCTGAAGGACGAATAATCCCGAGGGTATGAACAAGGAGAGTGAATAAACCAACGGCACGCCAAATGTCGGGTCGCATTCCGACGTTTGGCGGTGCCGTTTTCTGGTCGGCAGGGAGAAGACAAGCTACCTGGCCTGAATTTCATGCACCAAATCGATAAATGCTTTGAGCCCCGGAGGCACATGTCGTCTGCCGGGATAATAGAGACGCAATCCGCCGAAAGCTGGGCACCATTCGTCCAGTACGCTAATAAGGCGGCCTGATGCGATGTCTTCGCGGGCAAACCAATCTGAAACGAAGGCAATCCCCACACCGCTCAATGCGGCACGATGAATGGCGCGCATTTCATTCAATACAATGCGCGGCGGTACGTTGACTCGAAGTTTCTGCTGGTGGCGTTCCAATTCCCAATGGTAAATCCCCCCGTGTGACATACGCATCCCGACGCTTTTGTGCCGTAACAGATCCTCCGGCGATTGCGGTATGCCATGTTCAGCAAAATAGTCTGGTGTAGCGACCACCAACATGCGGATATCTCCCGTTAGCTCCACGGCGATCATGTCCTGCGGGACGGACTCCGCCAAACGGATCCCCGCGTCGTAACCTTCCGCCACAATGTCCACCATTCTTGATTCGCTGGTGATATCGAGCCGCATTTGCGGGTAACGCCGCAAATACGTTTCGATCAACGGTTCGTAGAGCAGGGAGACGCACTCCTGCGGTGCGCTGATGCGCAGCGTGCCGGTTGGCGCGTCGGGCTGGGTGGCGATCTCTTCCGATGCACGCCGAATCTCGGCCAGAGCGGGGGCGATTCGTTCTACATAACGCGCGCCCGCCGGCGTCAGCGCCACGCTGCGGGTCGAACGGTTAAACAGACGTATTTTCAGGCGGCTTTCCAACCCGGCCACCGCATTGCTGACGGCGGTGGCCGACATGCCTAATTGCCGTGCTGCGGCGCGAAAGCTTTGTCGCTGCGCTACGGCCAACACGGCTTCCAACTCTGTCAGTCCACTGCGATGCATAGATTATCCCGATTATCGGTACAGTTCGTACAGGATAGACCCACTTATCGTATTGATCATCTGTTTCTATACTCGTTTGACTAATCGGAACATGTGGAGCACACCATGCAAAAAATTGACAGCATTTATATCAACGGTGAATTCGTGACACCCCACGGTGAAGAACGCTTCACGCTGTTTAACCCGGCGACAGAAGACGTGATTGGCACTGTGCGTCTGGCGGACGAGGTGGATGCCGAGCGGGCGATTGCCGCAGCCAAGGCCGCATTTCCTTACTGGTCCAAGACCAGTAAGGCGGAACGCCTTGCCGTATTGCGCCGTATGCACAAAGCGGTTATGGCCCGTGAAGATGCGCTGATGGACGCTGTCGTGATGGAATATGGCGCGCCCAAAATTCGTGGGCGCTGGATGGCCAGTTACCCGGCGGACGCGATAGCTCAGGCGATCGACGCGCTGGAAAATTTCGAGTTTACGGAACAGGCGGGTAAGGCGCAGGTCATCATGACGCCTGTCGGCGTCGCCGGGCTGATTACGCCTTGGAACAGCGATGCCGGATTTATCTGCAACAAACTGGCGACGGCAATGGCGGCAGGGTGCACCGCGGTGATCAAACCCAGCGAAATGAGCGCGATGCAAACGCGGGTCATCACCGAAGCGTTGCACGACGCGGGCATTCCTGCCGGGGTATTTAACATTATCACCGGGCGAGGCGAGGTGGTGGGTGAGGTCATTAATCGACATCCCGATATTGCCAAGATCTCGTTTACCGGTTCCACGGCGGTGGGCAAACATATCGTAGAAAGCGGTGCAGAATCGCTGAAACGGGTGACATTGGAACTGGGGGGCAAATCGCCGACGCTGATCCTGGACGATGCGGATGTCATGCAGGCCGTGCCTTTGGCGCTTGCCGCCGGTTTTATGAATAGCGGCCAGGCCTGCATTGCAGGCACGCGAATTCTGGTGCCGCGCAGCCGTCAGGCGGAGTTTGAACAGGCGATCGCCGACGCGGTAGGCAAAGTCCGGTCGGGCGATCCGCGCGATGAAAATACGGAAATCGGCCCGATGGTGAGCCAAAAACAGTGGCAACGGGTGCAGGATTATATACGCTTGGGCGAGGAAGAAGGGGCGACATTGTTGGTTGGCGGCGTTGGCCGTCCATCGGGTATGGATAAAGGCTGGTGCGTGAAGCCTACGGTATTTGCGGGCAATAACCGGATGCGCATTGCCCGGGAAGAAATTTTTGGTCCGGTGCTGGTGATCATCCCTTACGACAATGAGGCCGAAGCGCTTGCGATCGCCAACGACACCGCCTACGGGCTGAGTGCGCTGGTGTTAAGCGGCGATCGCGAACGCGGGGTGCGGGTGGCGCAGCAGATTGACTCCGGGCGTGTTCTGGTGAACACGTTGGATCATGAACCTAAAGCGCCGTTTGGCGGTTTCAAACAGTCCGGGCTGGGCCGCGAGATGGGCAAATGGGGGATGCAGGTTTATCTGGAAGCAAAAACGTTGTTGGTGGGGTAACCCAGAGCCCATCGTCGTTATTGACATGCCCTGTTATGGGGAGAAAACGGCGCAAGAATCAAAGCAGACAACGGTCCCTTATCATCATTGTCATTGTCTTGCGCCTTTTCCCTTTCTATTAACGCTCAGCGGTTCACCACCTTGGCCGGCAGGGCCACCACCAGCAGCGAGCTGAGCAGCAGGCAGCCGGCGAAGGCCCAGAGCGCGCCGCCGCTCTTGCCGGTCAGATCCAGCGCCAGCCCCATCAGCGAATTGCTCACCAGCCCGGCGATGTTGGCCAGCGAACAGGCCAGCGCGAAGCCGGTCGCCGCCGCCGTGCCGCGCAGGAAAGTAGCCGGCAGGCTGAAGAACACCGGCACCGCGCCGATGATCGCCGCCTGGGCGATGGAGAACAGCAGCACCGTGGCCAGCGCGTTGTGAGTAAAGAAGGTGCTGCCGGCCATCGCCAACGCGCCGATGATAAACGGCACGATGATATGCCAGCGCCGTTCGCGCAGCCGGTCCGAACTGCTGCCGATCAGCAGCATGCCGAGCAGGGCGGCGACGCTGGGGATCGCCGTCAGATAGCCGATGGTGGTGATGTCGGTGACGCCGGCGGTTTTGATGAAGGTCGGCATCCAAAAGCCCATGGCGTAGGCGCTGAGCAGAATAGCGAAGTCGATGCCGCCGAGCATCCACACCTTCAGGTTGAAGAAGCCGTCGCGGAAGCTGTGCTTGCCGTGATCGGCCTCGGCGTCGTCACGCGCCAGATCGTCGGCGATGCGTTGTTTCTCCTCGGGCGTCAGCCACTTGGCCTGCTGATAAGTGTTAGGCAATAGCCAGAAGGTCAACACGCCCAACAGCACGCTGGGAATGCCTTCCAGCAGAAACAGCCACTGCCAGCCGTGCAGCCCGTGGCGCATGTCGAAATGGCCCATGATCCAGCCGGAGAGCGGCCCGCCGATCACGCTGGACAGCGGCAGGCCGATCATGAACAGCGCGATGATGCGGCCGCGGCGATAGGTCGGGAACCACAGCGTCAGGTAAAAGAGCACGCCGGGCAGGAAACCGGCCTCCGCCACGCCGAGCAAAAAGCGAATGACGTAGAACTGGGTCGGCGTGGTGACGAACATGGTGGCGGTGGACAGCAACCCCCAGGTGATCATGATGCGGGCGATCCACATCTTGGCGCCGACGCGCTGCAGGATCAGGTTGCTCGGCACCTCGAACAGAATATAGCCGACGAAGAACAGCCCGGCGCCCAGACCAAAGGCCGCTTCGCTCAGCTGCAGCGCGTCGGCCATCTGCAGCTTGGCCAGCCCGACGTTGATGCGATCGAGGTAGGCCGCCAGGTAGCACAGGCAAAGAAACGGGATCAGTTTCCAGGTGATTTTGCGGTACAGCAGCAGCGATTCTGCGTCCGCTTTCCCCGCCAGCGGGGTGTCGACAATGGCCATGATGTTGTCTCCAGGTGGTGCGTGTTGGCCTCCGCAGGAGGCGCCTGTTGTGTTTGCGTTGCATGGGCGCAGCCCTGTTTCGGGCGGTCGCGTGAGGCGCTGTCTGCGCCTTCGTTATTGTCGTTGCAGGTGAATCGTTGACTCATAACCGGTTCAGGTAGTCGAGCGCCTCCCGTTTGTGCACCACATCGCCGTATTTGCTGTCGATGTCGAACAGGTTGGCTTCGTGCGGGCCGGGGTGACGATCGCCGACGCACTCGCGCACCACCATGGCGCGAAAGCCGTGCTGCACCGCATCCACCGCGCTGGCGCGGATGCAGCCGCTGGTGGAACAGCCGATCATCAGCAGCGTGTCGATCCCTTGCGCCACCAGCAGCGGCGCAAGCGCGGTGCCGAAGAAGGCGCTGGCGTATTGCTTGCTCAGCACCACCTCATCGGCCAGCGGCGCCACCGGCGGGCAGAACGCCGCCAGCGGGTTGCCCGCCACCATGTCTTTCATCACCGGCGCTTTCTTCACCCACAGGCCGCCATCGGCAAAATGGCCTGCATGATAGCGGATATGGGTGTGGATCACCGGGATTCCCGTTCGGCGCGCGCAGGCCAGCAGCTCGCGGCTTTCCTCGACCGCGCTGACTACGCCCGGCGCGAACAGCGGCGCGCCTTCGGTGGTGTAGGCCTGCATAAAGTCGATCGCCAGCAGCGCCGGGCGCCGGCCGAAGCCGATGCGCTGGCCCCAGACGCCGCGATAGTTGTCGCTGAGGGTGTCGTTCATTCTGCCTCCTCAATAGGCGCCGGACAGCAGGGCGCCGGCGCCTGGGACGATCGGCTCCAGCTCCAGCGCGGTCAGCATCGCGTAAGTGGTGGCGATGGCGGCGGTGATCACCGGTTTGCCGGTTTGGGCCTCCACCGTCGGGACGGCCGGCAGCGAAGGCATCTGCACGCAGGCGGACAGCACGATAGCATCGACCTCACGTAAGTCCATCTCGGCGACGATCCCCGGCAGCCTGGCCGGATCGTGCCGGCCGACGTCGAGGTTGTCCGGGATCTCCAGCGCGCGCCATACCTTGACCTCGATGCCTTCGTGCTGGATGTAGTCCACCACCAGTTGGGTCAGCGGTTTCATGTAGGGCGCCACCAGCGCGATGCGTTTGGCGCCGATCACCTTCAGGCCGTTGACCAGCGCGCCGGCGCTGCTGATGACCGGCGCGGCGGCCTGATTGTCTTTCGTCACCTGCGCCAGCCGGGCCTGCGATTCGCGGTGGTAACCCAGCCCCATCGCCATGATGGCCACCAGGCAGGCGTAGCCGAGCACGTCGACCCGCGCGTCGGACAGCTCCAGCGCGCAGCGATCGGACTCGGCGTCCATCGCCGCCAATTCTTCTTTATTGACGTGTTTCATGCGCATGCGGCTGGAGTGAAAGGTGAAACGCTCAGGGCGTATCAGCTGGCGCGCGCCCAGCATCGCCGGGATCTCGGTTTCCATCGTGGTGTTGGAGCTGGGCACGATCTGGCCGATGCGGTAGTGGTTGCTCATGTCGGTGTTCCTCAGTTAATCCAGAAAATCGCCCAGGGCGCGGAAGAAGCCGTCGAAATCGTCCCACGGGATCATGTGTCCGGCGTTCTCGACCTCGACGATGGCGATCTCCGGCTGCAGCGCGCGGATCTCCGCCCGGTCTTCGGGCTGAATGACGCCGCCTTTGCCCGCGGCCATCAACAGCGTCGGCATGGTCAGCTGCGGGTAGTCGCGGTGGCTGTCCACCTGATGAAAATCGTCGTAGGCGCGTTGGATCGCCGGCTCGTAGCAGGTATGCAGCCACTCGGCGCGCAGCTGGCGCTGTTCTTCGCTCCAGGTTGGGCAAAAGGCGCGCATCTGCTCGGCGCTCATGCCCGGCAGCGACTGCCGGATGGAGTCGGCGTACCACGGCCATTGGCCGGGATAGGCGCGGCGGCCGGGGCCGGAAACCGGCGGATCGACCAGCACCAGCCGCCGCACGCCGGCGGGCCGCAAAACGGCGGCGCGCAGGGCGAAGCGGGCGCCCATCGAATGGCCGAGCAGGGCGTAACTGTCCAGGTTCAGCGCGGCAGCGAAGGCGTTGACGTCCTGTGCGCAGGTCTCTGCGTCATAAGCCAGTTCCGGGCCGCTGGACGACAAACCGCGGCCGCGCACGTCGAGCACGTAGACGTCGTATTTTTCCCCCAGCCGCTCGGCGACGAAGCCCCAGGTGATCGCCGGGCTGGTGATGCCGGGGACCAGGATCAGCGCCGGGCCGTGGCCGCCGTAGCGCAGATAGTGTTGGCGAATGTCGTTGGCGTGAACGTGGGCGCCGTAGAGGAAGGTGCTCATGCGGCGTTCTCCGATTTCAGCGCTTGCGCGTACAGGTCATAGCCGTAAACCCAGGCCGGATCTTCCTGGGTGCGCAGGAAGGTGTTGGCGTTGGACACCGCCTGCACCCTGGATGCGCGCTCCTTGCGGTTGGCTTCATACAGCTGGAAAGCGGTGCGGTAGTCGCTGAGGCCGGTTTCCTGCAGGCAGCGGGTCAGCATGGCGGCGTCTTCGATCGCCATCGCCGCGCCCTGCGCCATGTGCGGTTTCATCGGATGGCAGGCGTCGCCGAGCAGCACCAGACGGCCTTCGCTCCACAGCGGCAGCGGTTTGCGGTTCAGCAATGGCCATTTGGTGACCTGTTCGCTGGATTCGATCAGCGCCTGCACGATCGGGTGGTAGCCGGCGAAGGTCTCGAACATCTCTTCGCGGCTGCTGTCGATGAAGCTGCCCTGGAAATCCCAGGCCGGGTGCGGCACGCCGCTGACGTAGTAATACTCGTCGCGCCGTTGGGTGGTGTAGTAGACCATCAGATGGCGGTCCGCCGACCACCACTTCACGCAGTCTTCGAACGTCAGGTTGTATTTCGCCAGCTTCTCGCCGCGGATCAGCGCGCGGTGGGCCACCCAGCCGCTGTAGGTCGGCGCTTCAGCGCCCAGCAGGTGCTCGCGAATGCGCGAGTTGATGCCATCGGCGCCGATCACGATATCGGCGTGGGCCGAGGTGCCGTCGACGAAGTTCAGCACCACCTCGTCACCGCGATCTTCAATCTTGCTCAGGCACTTGCCGAAGTGCAGGGTGCCGGGCTGCAGCGCGGAGAGCTGCAACGCCTGCAAATCGCCGCGGTGCACCGTCACATAGGCGGCGCCGTACTCCCGGCGGGCGAAGGCACCCAGTTCGATGCGCGACAGGTAGTCGCCGCTTTCGGCGTCGCGGCTGAACCAGAAATCGGGATGAGACGCCATCTGCTCCAACCGTTGCTCAATACCGAGGCGGCGGAAAATCTTCAGTACGTTCGGCCCCATGTGAATGCCCGCGCCGAGGCGTGAGAACGCCGGGCTCTGTTCATACAGATCGACGGTAAAGCCGGCTTTTTGCAGCAGCCCGGCGGCGGCGGCGCCCCCCAGCCCGGCGCCGACGACGGCGATGCGTGGTTGTTTGCTCATCATGTTTCCCCTGTCTGTTGGCTTTTTTCAGCGTAGGCCCAACGCGTGGCTGGACGATCGATTTATAGTGTATACGCTAGATAACGCAAAGTTGCAAAAGTGTTAAATCAGATCTCGCTCACGCTAATTGACAGCGCGTTACTGTTAAACTCATGTTAATCACAGGATTGATGCGGGATGAAATAGGACTTTCTTATGGTGGATATTCGCAGCTTGCTTTCTTTTGCTTTTTTGACTTAGATGAAATGAGTGTGTTCACTTTAAATTGTTTGAAAAATCACCGCCGCCTTGCGGGCGTCGGTCACCCTTGACGAGACAGGAGACAGGCCATGGCGGTCAATGAAACCCAGTTGGTACAGCTGTTCGAGCAGGTGCTTACGCTGTCGAAGGTCGATGCTTCGCAGAGCGTGGCGATTTTGAAAAGCCATTATTCCGATGCGCGCACGGTGCGCGCCGCGACCGACGCAGCGCTGCGGCTGGGCGCCAAGGTGTATGCCGTCGAACTGCCGGCGTTCAACCATCCGCGAGCGATGGGCAACGACATGACCGCCTATTGCGGCGATACTGCGCTGACCGGCAATCTGGCGGCGCAGCGTGCGCTGGAGGCCGCCGACCTGATCGTCGATACCATGATGCTGCTGCATTCGCCGGAGCAGGAACAGATCCTGAAAACCGGCACCCGCATCCTGCTGGCGGTGGAGCCGCCGGAGGTGCTGGCGCGCATGTTGCCCAACGCGGAGGACAAGGCGCGGGTGCTGGCCGCCGCCGCCGTGCTGGAGCAGGCGAAGCTGATGCAGGTGACCTCCGCCGCCGGCAGCGATTTCCGCGCGCCGCTGGGGCAATACCCGACGGTGACCGAGTACGGCTATGCCGATGAACCGGGGCGCTGGGATCACTGGCCGAGCGGTTTTCTGTTCACCTGGCCGAATGAGGAGCAGGCGGAAGGGGTGCTGGTGCTGGAGGTCGGCGATATCTTGCTGCCGTTCAAAAGCTATGCGCGCGAACGCATCACGCTGGAGATCGAACAAGGGTTCGTCACTCGCATTCACGGCGGCTTTGAGGCGGAATACCTGCGCGAATACATGAAATACTTCGACGATCCGGAGGTGTACGGCATCTCGCATATCGGCTGGGGTCTGCAGCCGCGCGCCCAGTGGACGGCGATGGGCCTGCACGACAAGAACGACGGCATGTGCATGGACGCGCGCGCGTTCTACGGCAACTTCCTGTTCTCCACCGGGCCGAACACCGAAGTGGGCGGCACGCGCAAAACGCCTTGCCATATGGATATCGCGCTGCGCCGCTGCGACATTCGCCTCGACGGGCAAACGGTGGTGGCGGACGGTGAAGTGGTGGCGCCGGAGGCGTCGCGCGTGCGCCGGGCGTAATCGTTGCTGCCAACGGCGGGGGTTTGTACTATTCTCGGGGATTCCATAGATGGTGAGAGTAACGCAATGACGCCCCCCGAATACCCGTCAGCCGTGAGCGGCCAACCCGAAAATTATCATTTTACCGAGCAAGTCGGGCACCTGCTGCGCAAGGTTTATCAGCGCCACGTGGCGATTTTCCAGCAAAACGTCGGCGATTCGCAACTGACGGCGGTGCAGTTCATCACCCTGTGCGCGGTGCGCGATATGGGGCCGAGCTCGCTGACCGAGCTGGTGCAGGTGACGGCGGTGGATCAGGCCACCATCCGCGGCATCGTCGAACGGCTGAAGGCGCGCGATCTGATCACGGTGACGCCGGATCCGATCGATCGGCGCAAGGTGGTGGTCGGCCTCACCGACGCCGGCGGCGCGCTGCTGGCGGAAACGGTGCCGCAGGCGGCGAAAATCACAGAACTGACGTTCGGTACGCTGAACCCGGCCGAACGGATAGCGCTGATATTCCTGCTGAATAAAATGCTGGAAGAACCTGCCACCGGCTGATTCGCCCGCGCAACGTCGGTTGCCTGGTGGTCGGCGGCGAGAGGCCAGTCCATAAGATCATCACGTGCAGGCGGAGACGCGAACAATGGCGATATCTGAAGTGCAATCGCCCAGGGACGGCGCGAAAACCACGCTGACGGAGCATCCGCTGATGCTGTCGGTGAACGGCGAACAGCTTCATGCGCAGGTGATGGCGGATACGCCGCTCTTGCTGGTACTGCGCAACGATCTGGCGCTCAACGGCCCGAAATACGGCTGCGGCCTGGGCGAATGCGGCGCGTGCACCGTGCTGATCGACGGCGTGGCGGCGCGCTCCTGCGTGATCCCGGCGCTCGGCGTGTCCGGCCGGGCGATCGTGACCCTGGAAGGCCTTGGCGATCGCCAGCGCCCGCACCCGGTGCAGCGTGCCTTTATCGAAGAGCAGGCGGCGCAATGCGGCTACTGTCTCAATGGCATGATCATGACCACCAAAGCCCTGTTGGATCGCAATCCCGCCCCGAGCGAGGCGGAGATCCGTCAGGCGCTGTCCGGCAACCTGTGCCGCTGCGGCACCCATCTCGAAATCCTGCGTGCGGTTCAGCGCGCCATCATTCTCTGTCGCGATGAGGACGCCCACGCCCATGACTGATTCCCGTGTCCCATCGCCGAGCCAGGCCGACTTGCTGCAGCGCGACGGCGTGCTGCTGATCGTCGACAGCGTGCAACCGCCGCCGGGGCTGGTGCCCAAGGGGCAAACGCCGGTGCTGAAGCCCAAAGAGCAGGGGCTGTTTATCGCCCTGTGCGGCAGCGGCGAAATCTATGCCTTTAACGGCCATGTCGATCTCGGCACCGGCGTGCGCACCGCGCTCGGGCAGATCGTCGCCGAAGAGCTGTACCTGCGCATGGATCAGGTGCAAATGGTGTTGGGCGATACCGAACGCGCGCCGAATCAGGGCGCCACCATCGCCAGCGCCACGCTGCAGATCTCCGCCGTGCCGCTGCGCAACGCCGCCGCCGAGGCGCGCCGTTGGCTGTTGCGCCAGGCGGCGCAGCGCTTCGATGCGCCGGTGGAACAGCTGACGCTGGAAGAGGGCGTGATCCGCAGCCCGCAGGGGCAGGCGCTCAGCTACGCCGAGCTGGTGGCCGGCGACCATGTCGAACTGCCGATTTCCGGCGACGCACCGCTGAAACCGCAGGCAGAATATCGCCTGGTGGGCACCAGCGCCGCGCGCGTCGATATTCCGGCCAAGGCGACCGGCGAAACCACCTACGTACACGATATGCGCCTGCCGAACATGCTGCACGGTCGGGTGGTGCGGCCGCCCTATGCCGGGTACGACAGCGGCGAATTCGTCGGAACCAGTCTGCTGGCGGTGGACGAAACCTCGATCGCGCATATTCCCGGCATCGTCAAACTGGTGGTGATCGGCGATTTCATCGGCATTGTCGCCGAGCGCGAAGAGCAGGCGATTAAGGCGGCGCAGGCGCTGCAGGTCAGCTGGAAAGACTGGCGCCGCAATTTGCCGCAGATGACCGACGTGGCGCAGGCGCTGCGCGACAACCCGCATTCGACCCGGGTGGTGCACGATACCGGCGACGTGGACGCGGCGCTGGCGGCGGCTGACAGGCGTTTCACCCGCAGCTACCTGTGGCCGTATCAGCTTCATGCCTCGATTGGCCCTTCCTGCGCGCTGGCGGACTACCGGCCGGAGCGTCTGCAGGTCTGGTCAGGCAGCCAGAACCCGCACCTGCTGCGCGCCGATCTGGCCTGGCTGCTGGAGTACCCGGAAGCGCAGATCGAGATCGTTCGCATGGAGGCGGCCGGCTGCTATGGCCGCAATTGCGCCGATGACGTCTGCGCCGACGCGGCGCTGCTGTCGCGCGCGGTGGGCCGGCCGGTGCGGGTGCAGCTGACCCGCGAGCAAGAGCATGTGTGGGAACCGAAGGGCACGGCGCAGCTGATGGAGGTGGACGGCGGGCTGGACGCCGCCGGGCACCCGGTCGCCTACGATTTTCGCACCTATTATCCTTCCAACGGCGCGCCGACGCTGGCGCTGTTGCTGACCGGCCGAGTCGAGCCGCTGCCGGTGGCCTATGAAATGGGCGACCGCACCTCGGTGCCGCCTTATGAGTATCCGGCGCTGCGCGTCAGCATCGAGGACATGGCGCCGATCGTGCGCGCCTCCTGGATGCGTGGCGTTTCCGCCTTGCCCAACACCTTCGCCCACGAGTCTTATATCGATGAGCTGGCCCACGCCGCCGGCGTCGATCCGCTGGAGTATCGGCTGCGCTACATCCATGATGAACGCGCCAGTGAACTGATGCGCAGCACCGCAGAACGCGCCGGCTGGACGCCGCATACCGAACCGATGCAGACCCCGGCGGAAGACGGCGTGCTGCGCGGGCGCGGCTTTGCCTACGCCCGTTACATCCACAGCAAGTTTCCCGGCTTTGGCGCGGCCTGGGCCGCCTGGGTGGCCGACGTGGCGATCGACAAAGCCAGCGGCGAAGTGGCGGTAACGCGCATCGTGGTCGGCCACGACGCGGGCATGATGGTTAACCCGGACGGCGTGCGTCACCAAATCCACGGCAACGTATTGCAATCGACCAGCCGGGTATTGAAAGAGCGCGTGACCTTTGAGGAATCGACGGTCTCCGCCAAAGAGTGGGGGGCTTACCCGATCCTGACCTTCCCGGAGGTGCCGGAGGTGGACGTGGTGATGATGCCGCGCCCTTACGATCCGCCGCTGGGCGCCGGGGAGTCGGCGTCGGTGCCCAGCGCGGCGGCCATCGCCAACGCGGTGTTCGACGCCACCGGCATTCGTTTTCGCGAGCTGCCGATCACCTCGGACAAGCTGCGAGAGGCGCTGAACGGGCCGGACGCCGAGCGGCAGGCCGCGCCGCCCAAGAAAAAGAAGCGCGGCAAATGGTGGTTCGGCGGCGCGGCGGGGCTGTTCGGCGCGGTGCTGGGCATCGCCGGCAGCGCCTTGCCGTGGCGGGCGGAGATCGCGCCGGTGGCGACGCCCGGCGCCGGCACCTGGGCGGCCGCCACGCTGGAGCGCGGCCGTCAATTGGCCGCCGCCGGAGACTGCGCGGTTTGCCATACCGCGTCGGAAGGGGCGACCAACGCCGGCGGGTTGGCGATGGCGACGCCGTTCGGCACGCTCTACAGCACCAACATTACCCCGGACGTGGCAACCGGCATCGGCAACTGGTCGTTTACCGCATTCGATCGGGCGATGCGTCAGGGCATCGCCCGCGACGGCCGCCACCTCTATCCGGCATTTCCTTACACCGCCTTCAGTAAAATGACCGACGGCGACATGCAGGCGCTGTACGCTTATCTGATGTCGCAACCGGCGGTGCGCCAGAGCAATCCGGCCAATCAGATGCGCTTCCCGTTTAACCTGCGGCCGCTGATGGCGGGCTGGAACGCGCTGTTCCTGCGCCAGGGGGAATATCAACCCGATCCGCAACAAAGCGCGCAGTGGAACCGCGGCGCCTATCTGGTCAATGGGCTCGGTCACTGCGCCGCCTGCCATTCGCCGCGCAATCTGCTGGGGGCGGAAAAGGGCGGCGCGGCTTTCCTGGCGGGGGGGATGGTGGACGGGTGGGAAGCGCCGGCGCTGAATCAATTGGCCAACGCGGACAAACCCTGGACCGAGGAACAGCTGTTTCAGTACTTCCGCAGCGGGCATTCCGCCGAGCACGGCGTGGCGGCCGGGCCGATGGGGCCGGTGGTCAGCGAACTGGCGACGTTGCCGCAGAGCGATCTGCGGGCGATGGCCAACTATGTGATGTCGCTGAGCGCCAAGGCGACGCTGAATGTGGAACCGCAGGCGCAGTTGGCGGCCCGCGCGTTGCCTGCGGGTCAACTGGCGGGCGAGCGGTTGTTTCAGGGCGCTTGCCAGGCCTGCCACAGCGCCGCCGCCGGCGGACCGCAGCTGTTCGGCGTCAGCCCGGATCTGGCCAATAACACCAATATCTTCAGCGATCGCCCCGATAACCTGATCAAGGTGATCCTGCAAGGGATCCCCAAACCGGCCACCGCCGAATTGGGCTTTATGCCGGGCTTTAAGGACAGCTTTTCCGATCGGCAGGTGACGGCGCTGGTGAATTATCTGCGCCAACGCTATGCCGGCGACAAACCGGCCTGGCGCGACGTGGAGGCTCAGGTGGCGCGGCTGCGCGCAGAGCCGGGCACGCACTGAGCCGCCTCAGGCTTGGCGCAGGAACGCCACCAGCCGCTGCGCCGGCAGCGGCAGCTGCGCCAGGTCACGCACCGCGATCGACAGGCGTCGGGTCGCCCACTCGTCCGTCAGCGGCAGGGCGCCGTGTCGGATCTCCGGATGGCGTTGGGCGCTCTCTTCCGGCACCACCGCCAGCCCGGCGCCGCGCAGCACCATGCGGCAGATGGCGTCGAAATTAGCCGCACGCGCCCGCAACCGCATCGGGCCGCCGCTGCGTATCGCCAGCTGTTCCAGATGCTGTTGCAGCGCACTCTCTTCCGGCAGACCGATGAAATCAAAAGGCAGGGCGTCCGCAAAGCTGAGCGTGCGGCGGCCGCTGAGCGCATGCCCCGGCGGCAGCGCCAGCACCAGACGATCCTGGCGAAAAGGGTAACTTGTCAGCCCGCGCAGATCGGCGTGGTCCGCCACGATGCCGATATCCGCCGCCCGTTCGGCGATGGCCTGCGCGATGGCCGGGCTGGGCAACTCCTCCAGCGCGATGTCGGTGTGCGGGTGCAGCACCAGAAAATCCGCCAACAGCTCCGGCAGAAAAGCGTCGGCGGCGACGGTATTGGCGACAATGCGCAGCTGGCTGCGCTGGCCTGGCGCGAACTCGGCCATATCACCCCGCAGCCGGTCGCGCTGTTGCAGCAGCACACGCGCGTGTTGCAACAGGCGCTCACCGGCCGGCGTCGCCTGGACGCCGCGCGGATTGCGCGTCAACAGCGCCACGCCGGCCTGTTGTTCCAGCCCGCGCATGCGGGCGCTGGCGGCGGCCAGCGACAGCCCGACGCGCTCGGCGCCGGCGGTGATGCTGCCGGTTTCGAGCACCGCCGCCAACAGCCGCAGATCGATAAAGTCAAAATGCATGCGTTCTTCCTCTGTCTTTGCCGCAGGCAGGCTCTGCCATTGCCGCATTGTGCCGCGGCGCGGCGCCGGCCACAATCGGGCCGTTGATTCGCCATAAGGATAGACGCATGTCGCTGACGTTACTCGAGATTATCGCCCTGACGGGCATTTTTACGCTGGCCGGCACGGTCAAAGGGGCGATCGGTCTGGGGTTGCCGACGGTATCGATGGGGTTGCTCAGCCTGATGATGCCGCCGGGGCAGGCCGCCGCGCTGCTGCTGTTGCCCTCGTTGATCACCAATCTGTGGCAGTTGCTGTGCGGGCCGCGGTTGGGGGCGCTGTGCCGGCGGCTCTGGCCGATGATGCTCTGCGTCATGCTGGGCACGTTGCTGAGCGCCGGCGCGCTCACCGACATCGACGGCCGCCTGGCGCCGCTGGCGCTGGGCGTTTGCCTGATCGGCTATGCGCTGCTGGGTTTTACCCGTTTCGACTGGCGCGTTTCCGCCACGGCAGAGCCTTGGCTGGGACCGCTGTGTGGCCTGGTGACCGGTACGTTGACCGGCGCCACCGGCGTATTCGTCATACCGGCGGTGCCCTATCTGAATGCATTGGGCCTGGCGCGTGACGATCTGGTGCAGGCGCTGGGGTTGTCGTTCACCGTCTCGACGCTGGCGCTGGCCGCCGGATTAGCCTGGCATCAGGCGCTGCCCGCTACGCTGCTCGGCGGTTCGCTGTTGGCGCTGTTGCCGGCGCTTGCCGGCATGTGGCTGGGGGAGAGGGTGCGTCGTCATTGGCGCCCGCAGCTGTTCCGCCGCCTCTTCTTTATTGGGTTATTAATCTTGGGCGTTGAGATTATTTGGCGATTCAATTAATTGAATCGATAGTGCCTACGTGTAATTAGGTTCGGTATATTATTCTGGGTTTTATTTTAATATGATTGTTTTCAATGTTTAAAATATAATTTTCTTATTGGATTCTTTATGAAATACAGAGTGGTTATGGATTGTTATTAGTGTGTTTTACTTTTGCCACTACAGCTATTTTTAATGACTGTAAAACCAGTAAGCCCATAGGAGAGTATTTATGAAGGAAATTTTAAGTGGCCAATTCGATGCGGTGTCGGGTGGATGGCTGGATTGCGATGGGAGTGGAAAAAGATCGTCTGATAACGGAGAGGGGGTATATGATGAATAGATATATTTTTTTATAAAGAGGGATGAATCAAAAGTGCTAAGAAAGGAAGTGGTTACACGAGAAATTATTAAGGATATGAAGCGGAAGGGATTCAGAAAGCATCATGTCGAAGTGGAGGCTGATAACGGAAGCGATGCCATTAAAAAATTAAATAAGAACAGCACTGATTATTTGGATTCATTGAAATATTTTTCCGGTGATTTATTGTTTTGTTCTATTTGTGTTATTGTTATGACGATAGTCTATTTCGCCACGATGGAAATGAGTTAGGGTCAGATACTGTTGGATTTGAAGAAATAAAAAGGCTTATCGAACTGGATTTCTCTGATTTTCCCTGGATATGACATTGC
The DNA here is from genome assembly GCF_059652115.1 of Serratia sp. EC4. Classification (NCBI taxonomy): domain Bacteria; kingdom Pseudomonadati; phylum Pseudomonadota; class Gammaproteobacteria; order Enterobacterales; family Yersiniaceae; genus Serratia; species Serratia sp. EC4. The sequence goes on from NZ_JBNIDE010000001.1 coordinate 102,105, forward strand.
CATTGAGTGAAACATACGTTCATAAAAATCTATTGGCGCCAGGATCACTCAGAAGATTTAAAGGCGTTTACTTTAATAGTTTCATATCCTATCGCCAAAATTAACTGACCTGCTGCTTGTTTTATTGTCAATACAATAGCCTGTGAATTTGAATGTTAGCTATCAATAAGGGATGCTGATCATGTTTCGCCAGGAAGCGATCGATAATCAGAGAATGAAATGGCGTGGCAGGGCGCTCCTGCTACCCGGTATTCCCGTTTGGGGCACGACAGGGCTCTGCCTGTTTTTCTTAATCGCCTTTCTCACCTTCGCGATCGCCGGTACCTATACCCGGCGGGTCAACGTGACCGGCGAGATCAGCACTTATCCGCGCGCCGCCAACGTCTATTCCGCCGTCCAAGGGATAGTGGTCAAACAATTCGTCACCGAAGGGCAGGTGATTGCCGTTGGTGCCCCCATTTACCAGATTGACGTCAGCAAGAGCACCCGTAGCGGTGTGATCAGCGACAACCAGCGCCGGGATATCGATGGCCAGCTGGCACGCATTGCGCAAATCATCAGCCGACTGGAAAGCAGCAAGCAGGCCACGCTTATCATGCTGGAACAACAGAAGGCGCAATACACCGCTGCATTCACCCGCTCCACTGATATCCTCAAACGCGCCCAGGAAGGGATACGCATCATGAAGGAAAACATGGAGAACTACCGGCACTATCAGACCAAGGGGTTGATCAATAAGGATCAGCTTACCAACCAGGTGGCGCTGTATTACCAGCAGCAGAACAACCTGCTGGGCCTGTCCGGCCAGAACGAACAGAATGCGCTGCAGATCACCGCGCTGGAAAGCCAGATCCATATCCAGGGTGCCGAATTCGACAACCAGATTTACCAGATGGAACTGCAGCGCTACGAGCTGCAAAAGGAGCGGCAAAACATAGATGCCACTGGCGATATTATCGTTCGCGCGCTGGCCGGAGGCCGTATCGATTCGCTGAGCGTCACGGTTGGCCAAATGGTCAACGTCGGCGACAGTCTGCTGCAGATTATCCCGCAAAACATCGATCGCTATGCCCTGGTACTGTGGGTGCCCAACGACGCCATCCCCTACATCGCCGCCGGCGATAAGATCAATGTGCGCTATGACGCCTTTCCGGCGGAGAAATTTGGTCAGTTCGCCGGCACAGTGTCCGTCATCTCCAAAGCCCCGGCTTCGCCGCAGGAAATGCTGACCTACCAGGGAGCGCCCAAAACGGCGCTGACCGCCGCCGTGCCGTACTACAAGGTGATCGTCATGCCGGAGAAACAGGCCATTGCCTATGACGGTAAACGCCTGAGCCTGGAAAACGGCATGAAAGCGCAAAGCACTCTGTTTCTGGAAAAAAGGAAGATGTATCAATGGATGCTCTCGCCGTTCTACGACATGAAACACAGCGCGACGGGGCCAGTCAATGAGTAGGACCACATTCAAACAGCGGGTCAGCCAACTGGATCTGCGGCTGCGCCACCGGGTTCCGATGGTGCACCAGACCGAGTCGTCGGAATGCGGGCTGGCCTGTCTGGCGATGATCTGCGGTTATTACGGCAAAAACATCGACCTGATCGCGCTGCGCCGGCAGTTCAACCTGTCATCCCGCGGTGCAACGCTGGTTGGACTGACCGGTATCGCCGAGCAATTGGGGTTGAGCACCCGTCCTCTGTCTCTGGATCTGGACGAACTCGGTGCGCTAAAACTGCCCTGCATTCTGCACTGGGAATTCAACCATTTCGTGGTGCTGGTCAGCATCAAAGGCCACCGCGCGGTGCTGCATGATCCGGCGCGCGGGCGCCGGGCCGTCAGCCTGACGGAACTGTCGCACAGTTTCACCGGCATAGCGCTTGAGGCCTGGCCCGGCAGCGAATTCACCGCCGACAGCGTCCGTCATCGCATTCATCTTCGCACGCTGATCGGCAGCGTGCATGGCCTCAAGGGGGCGCTCGGCAAAATCTTTTGCCTGTCTCTGGTGTTCGAAACCATCAACCTGGTGATGCCCATCGGCACGCAGCTGGTGATGGATCACGCTATTCCTGCTGGCGATCGCGGGTTACTGTCGCTCATCTGCGCCGGATTGATGCTCTTTATCTTGTTGCGGGCTGCCATCGGCATGGTGCGGGCATGGTCAGGATTGGTCATGGCGACGCTTATCAACGTTCAGTGGCAGGCCGGGTTGTTCACCCATCTGTTGCGCCTGCCGCTCGGTTACTTTGAACGTCGTAAATTGGGTGACATTCAGTCACGCTTCGGTTCACTGGATACGCTGCGCAGCACTTTCACCACCAGTATCGTCGGCGCCATCATGGACGGCATCATGGTGATCGGTGTGTTGGTGATGATGGTGCTGTATGGCGGCTGGCTGACCTGGGTAGTGCTCACTTTCACCGCGCTTTATGTGTTGATGCGGCTGCTTACCTATGGATATTACCGTCAGCTGTCCGAGGAGGCGCTGGTGAGAGAGGCGCGGGCCGGCTCGTATTTTATGGAAACGCTGTACGGTATCGCTACCGTCAAGATGCAGGGCATGGCAGAACGCCGCATCGCTCACTGGCTAAACCTTGAAATCGACACCATCAACACGGGTATCCGCGTCACCCGAATGGACATGCTGTTTGGCGGGATCAACACCTTCATAGCGGCGTGTGATCAGATCGTCATTCTGTGGTTGGGAACCAGCCTGGTGATCGATAACCAGATGACCCTCGGCATGTTCGTGGCGTTCGGCGCCTTTCGGGGGCAGTTCTCCGACCGCATCGGGTCGCTGACGGAATTTTTGCTGCAGCTGCGCATGATGAGCCTGCATAACGAGCGCATCGCTGATATCGCCCTGCATCCGCGGGAGGCGCGTAAGCCCGATCACCCTTACACGGCGGGCCTGCAACCTTTGGGATTGACGACCCATGCCCTGAGCTATCGTTACGACAGCCAGTCACCGGCTATTTTTGATGGCCTGGACATCAGCGTTGCGCCAGGCGAAAGCGTGGCCATCGTGGGCCCGTCCGGCGCCGGCAAAACCACGTTGATGAAGGTGCTGTGCGGACTGTTTACCCCGGATTCAGGGCGGGTTGAGGTGAACGGCGTCGATATCCGGCAGCTCGGCATCAACAACTACCACAAAATGATTGCCTGCGTGATGCAGGACGACAAACTGTTCTCCGGCTCGATCCGGGAAAATATCTGCGGGTTCGCGGACGAGATGGATGATGCCTGGATGGAAGCCTGTGCCCGTGCCAGCTATCTGCATGAGGTGATCATGCGCATGCCGATGGGGTATGAAACCCCGATCGGCGAGTTGGGGGAGGGATTGTCCGGCGGGCAAAAACAACGATTATTCATAGCCCGGGCAATCTACAAAAAACCGGCTATTTTGTTCCTGGACGAGGCCACCAGCGCGCTGGATAAGGAGAGCGAAGCTGCCGTGAATCAGGCAATTAAGAGACTCAACATCACTAAGCTGATCATTGCCCATCGTGAAACGACCATTGCGTCGGCAGATCGAGTTATACATTTTGGATAAGGGGGGATATCACCTGCGGCACCGGCCATTTACACTGTTTTTCCCCCTAAAAACCCAATAGGTTCAGGCCGCCAATGACGATTGCTTTCATCGGGCTGTTCTCCTCGCATGGCGATAACCGAAGCGGCGATTATCGTGCCCGCTAGCCTGGGCGGTGGCGCGCGGGCTGACGTAGAGGGGCGGCCGCAAACGCAAAGTGGTGCAGGCAATGAACGGCGACGGGGCAAGGCGATTTTTGCTGCCCGCTTCCGCTTTCAATTTACGGCGCGGCGCATTGCGCGATATTCTGGTTTTCTGATGGGCTGACGGCGGATGAGGGAACCATGACAGACAGCCAGGCGTTTGAACAACAAAGCCTCGACAATCTGCTGAGCTATTGGCGGCGCCATCGCCGCCTGCCGGGCGCGCGCTATCCGGCCGGCCCGACCGACACCCTGTGCGACGTGCCGGGCGTCAGCGTCGGGCATCACACGCTGGCCGACGGCGAATGCCAGACCGGCGTTACCGCTATCGTGCCGCCGGGCGATCTGTTTAACCAGCCGCTGCCGTGTGGCAGCGCGGTGCTCAACGGCTTCGCCAAGCCGCTGGGGCTGGTGCAGCTGAACGAGCTGGGGGTGCTGCAAACGCCTATTCTGCTGAGCAACACCTTCGCCGTCGGCACGCTGTTCAACGCCATGGTGCGGCGCAGCTGTCTGCGTTATCCGCAGATCGGCCGCGGCAGCGCCACCATTAACCCGCTGGTGCTGGAGTGTAACGACGGTTACCTCAACGATATTCAGGCGATGGCGGTGCGTGAGGAGCACGTCTTCAGCGCGCTGGATAACCATTCCACCCGCTTTGCGCGCGGCAGCGTCGGCGCCGGGCGCGGCATGAGCAGTTTCGGCTTGAAGGGCGGCATCGGCACCGCCTCACGCTATTGCCCGGGGCTTGGCACCACGCTCGGCGTGCTGGTGCTGGCCAATTTCGGCACCCTCGACTCGCTGACGCTGAGCGGCGTGCGCGTCGGCCAGGCGTTGGGCAAACTGTTGGCGGACCCGCCGCCGCAGGTGGACGCCGGTTCGGTCATCATCATCATCGCCTGCGATCGGGCGCTGGACAGCCGCCAACTGAACCGCATCGCCCGCCGCGCGGGCGCGGGTCTGGGGCGGGTAGGCAGCCATTGGGGGCACGGCTCCGGCGACATCGCGCTGGCGTTCTCCACCCGGTTGCTGGGGGCCACGCTGCCGGACGAACGGCTGGAGCCGCTGTTTGCGGCGGCCGCGGACGCCACCGAATACGCGGTGCTGGATGCGTTGCTGAGCGCCGAGGGCGTCAGCGGTTTCCAGCAGCATGCGCGCGTGGCGCTGGGCCCGCTGCTCGATCGGCTGGCGGCAAATTAAATAACGGGAGTGTGATGTGAAAGTCTTTATCTCTGCGGATATCGAGGGTATTGCCGGCGTGATGCGGCCGGAGCAGTGCAACCCGGGCCATGCCGACTATGCGGCGGCGCGCGAGCTGATGGAGCAGGAGGTCAACGCCGCCATCGACGGCGCTTTCGCTGGCGGCGCCACCGAGGTGACGGTGGCCGACAGCCACGCCATGATGCAGAACCTGCGCGCCGATCGCATCGATGCGCGGGCGCGCCTGGTGCAGGGCAAACCGCGCGGGTTGTCGATGGTGGAAGGGCTGCAGCATCAACGTTACGACGGCCTGATGTGCATCGGTTATCACAGCGCCGCCGGCGAACGCGGCGTGCTGGCGCATACCATCAACGGTCGGGCCTTTTATCGCGTCAGCCTGAACGGCGAGGTCGTAGGCGAAAGCGATCTGTATGCGGCGATGGCGGCGGAGTTGAACGTGCCGTTGTGGCTGGTGAGCGGTGACGACGAGCTGCAACGTTGGATCGCTGAACGTTATCCGCAATCCGGCTATGTTTGCGTAAAACGCGCCATCTCGCAAACCGCCGCCGAATCGCTCAGCCCACAGCGGGCGCGGGCGGAGATCCGCGAGCGGGCGATGCAACAGGTGCGCCAGGGCGCCAGACTGCCGGTGGAGCGCCGTTTTATGCCGCCTTACCGGCTGACGCTGATGGCGGCCAAACCGGTGCTGGCGGATCTGTTCAGCCTGGTGCCTGGCGTGGAGCGCCAGGACGCGCTCACCGTGGCCTTCGACAGCGACAACATGGCGGCGCAAATCAACCTGCTCAGCGTCTTCTCCTCTCTGGCGGCGACGCAGAGCTGACCCCGGTGCGGGTGCCTGCCCGCACCGCACGATTCTCCAATAGAAAAACCCTCTTCAACATTAAGTCTACTGGATAATAGGCTACGCTAATTATTGCTCTGTTGCGCTATATCATCTGACGGGCGCGACAAGCCATTCCCATAACAAGATTTGTTTCGCCGAAGGCAGTGACGCCTTCGGTTTTTTTGGAGTCATGAGCAATGAGCATATCCCAAGTTCCGCTTTCGCGGCGGCGGTTTATCGTCGGCGCCGGGGCGTTGGTGATCGGCGCCTATCTGCCGTCCACCGGCGCGCTGGCGCGTTCGGCTGCCCCGATCGCCTCCGGCGCGGCGGCGTTAGACGCCAACGCCTTCGTTCAGATCGGCGCCGACGGCGTCGTCACCGTCATCAGTAAACACACCGAAGTGGGCCAGGGGGTCTATACCGGCATGGCGACGCTGGTCGCCGAAGAGCTCGATGCCGACTGGGCACAGGTGCGGGTCGTGGCCGCGCCGGTGGACACCAATGTCTACAAAAACCTGGCCTTCGGATTCCAGGGCACCGGCGGTTCCAGCTCGGTGGCCAATGCCTATGAGCAAATGCGGCGCATGGGCGCCATGGCGCGCGCGCTGTTGGTGCAGGCCGCCGCGCAGAGCTGGAAAACCTCGGCGCAGGAAATTACCGTGCAGGCGGGCAAGATCCGCCATGCCGCCAGCGGGCGCGAAGCGGGCTTCGGCGAATTCGCCGCGCTGGCCGCCACGCTGCCGCCGCCCGATCCCGCCAGCCTGACGCTGAAGGATCCGGCCAATTTCACCCTGATCGGCAAAACGCGCGGTTTGCACCGCGTCGATTCGCTGGCGAAAACCAACGGCAGCGCGCAGTTCTCGCAGGATATCCACGAGCCGGACATGCTGACCGTCACCATCAAGAAACCGCCGCGTTTCGGCGGCAAAGTGGCGACCTTCGACGCCGAGCGGGCGCTGGCGGTGCCGGGCGTGGTGGCGGTGAAGCAGGTCGCCACCGGCGTGGCGGTTTACGCCAAAAACACCTGGGCGGCGATCCAGGGGCGGGAACGGCTGCGGGTCACCTGGGACGACGCGCAGGCCGAACGGCGCAACACCGAGGAGATCTACGCCGAATTCCGCCAGGTGGCGCAGAAAACCGGCGTGGTGGCGAAGAGCCACGGCAAGCCGGACGAGGTGTTCGATAAGGCCGACAAGGTGATCGAGGCCGAATACACCTTCCCGTACGTCGCGCACGCGCCGATGGAGCCGCTGGACGGCTATCTGTTCTGGGACGGCGAGAGCGTCAAGGCGCGCTACGGCTGCCAAATCCAGACGCTCGACCATAAGCAGCTGTGCGATCTGTTCGAGTTGCCGCCGGACAAGGTGCAGATTGAAACCATTCTGGCGGGCGGCAGCTTCGGCCGGCGCATCGATTTAGGCAACCCGACGCTGGGGCCGGATCTGGCGGCCGACATGGCGGCGGCGGCCAAGGGCATCGGCCCCGGCCACGGCGTGAAGGTGGTGTGGACGCGCGAGGACGACATCCGCAACGGCTGGTATCGCCCGATGATCCTGCACCGTCTGCGCGGCGCCATTCGGGGCGGCAAGGTGGTGGGCTGGACCGATACCGTGGTCGGCCACTCCTGGACGCGCCACAGCGCGATGGATGCGCTGGTGGTCAACGGCCTCGATCAGATGATGGTCGAGGGCGCCAGCGAGGTCTCATACACCTTCGAAGCCTTCCGCTGCGATGCGCATATCGTGCCCGGCAAGGTGCCGACCACCTCGCTGCGGTCGGTCGCCAGCACCCACACCGGCCACGCGGTGGAGAGCTTTATCGATCAGCTGTTGCAGGAAACCGGCCAGGATCCGGTCGAAGGGCGGCTGGCGCTGATGGGCGATGCGCCGCGCGCGGCGGGCGTGCTGCGGGCGGTAGCGAAAGCCGCCGGCTGGCAGGGCGCTAAAGTGGTAGACGGACGCGCGCGCGGCGTGGGCGTCGCCAAGGCGTTCGACACCTATGTGGCGCAGGTGGCCGAGGTGTCGATCGGCGAAGGCGGCATCCCCAAAGTGCATAAAGTGTGGTGCGCGGTGGACTGCGGCGTGGCGGTGAATCCCGACGTGATCCGCGCGCAGATCGAGGGCGGCATCGGCTACGGCCTGAGCCTGGCGCTGTACGGCAATATCACGCTGAAAGACGGCGTGGTCGAACAGTCCAATTTCAATAACTTCCGCCCGCTGCGCATCGATGAGATGCCGGAGATCGAGGTGATCATTGTGCCCTCGAGCGAGAAACCGACCGGCGTGGGCGAGCTGGGGGTGCCGACCATCGCCCCGGCGGTCGGCAATGCGCTGGCGCTGCTTGGGCGGCCGCGCACCTCGCTGAGCCTGCCGCTGCATAATCCCACTGCGAATCCGGCGTCTGACAAGGAGAGAACCTGATGATTCATTTAACCGTAAACGATCAGCCGCTGACTTTCGAGGGCGATCCGCACATGCCGCTGCTGTGGTTTCTGCGTGACGAAGCCGGCTTGACCGGCACCAAATTCAGCTGCGGCATCGCCATGTGCGGCGCCTGTACCGTGCATCTGGACGGCGTGCCGGTGCGTTCGTGCATGACGCCGGTCTCCGCCGCCGTCGGCAAAAAAATCACCACCATCGAAGCTGTGGGCGCTACGCCGGAAGGCAAGGCGGTGCAGGAAGCCTGGCTTGATCTGGACGTGGTGCAGTGCGGTTACTGCCAGTCCGGCCAGATCATGAGCGCCAGCGCGCTGCTGGCGCAAAGCAAGAATCCGAGCGATGCGGACATCGACGCGGCGATGGGCGGCAACGTTTGCCGTTGCGCCACCTATGTGCGCATTCGCGCCGCCATCCACCAGGCCGCCAAGGCGTTGGGTTAGGGAGAGATGCGATGAGCAATGCCTTGAAAGGGCTGTTATGGCTGATTATCGCCGTGGTGGTGTTGGCGGGAGGATACGCGCTGTATACGCTGCTGCGGCCCACCGGCGCTGAGCCTGCGGCGCCGATCGCCGGGGCGCCGGCCGGCATGACCGACAAACTGGCGCGCGGCGAGTACCTGGCGCGCGCCGCCGACTGCGTGGCGTGCCACACCGCGCCGGGCGGCGCGCCTTATGCGGGCGGTTTCGCCTTCAAGCTGCCGTTCGGCACCATTTATGGCACCAACATCACCGCCGACAAGGAAACCGGCATCGGCAACTGGAGCGACGATCAGTTCGTGCGCGCGGTGCGTGAGGGCATCGGCCCACAGGGCAACCTGTATCCGGCGATGCCTTATACCTCCTACACCGGGCTGAGCCGCGATGACGTGCTGGCGATCAAGGATTATCTGTTCAGTCTGCCGCCGGTGAAACAGGCCAACCCGCAAAACGAGCTGTCGTTCCCGTTCAACCAGCGTTGGGGCATGAAATTCTGGAACCTGGCGTTCTTCCAGGAGCAGCGTTTCGCGCCGGATCTCAACAAGGATGAACAGTGGAATCGCGGCGCCTATCTGGCGACGGCGCTCGGCCACTGCGGCGAGTGCCATACGCCGCGCAATCTGGGGTTCGGTCTTAACCAGAGCAAGCACCTGAGCGGTGAAGTGGTGCAGGGCTGGTTCGCCGCCAACATCACGCCGGACAAACAGACCGGCATCGGCGGCTGGAGCGACCAGCAACTGTCGCAATATCTGGCCACCGGCCATGCGCCGGGGCGCAGCAGCGCCGCCGGTCCGATGGCGGAAGCGGTGGAAAACAGCCTGCAGTTCCTGACGCCGGAAGATAATCTGGCGCTGGTGAAATACCTGCGCGACATCGAACCCATCACCGGCGACAGCGCGGCGGCGGTGAACTTGCAGCCGAAGGGCGCGGGGGCTTCCACCCCGATCCTGCCGGGCGGGCAAGACAGCTCGCTCGGGCGGCGGATGTTCGCCAACGACTGCAGCGGCTGCCACCAGTGGAACGGGCCGGGCCGCCAGAGCGAGTATGCTTCGCTGGTGGGCAGCACGGCGGTGAACGATCCGCAGGGGCGCAGCGTGGTGCAGGCTATCCTGAAGGGGACGAGCATCAGCGTCGGCGAGCGGCATGAGATGATGCCGTCGTTCGGCAGCGCGTATTCCGACGAGGAAGTGGCGGCGGTCGCCAACTTCGTGGTCGGCCACTTCGGCGATAAGCAGGGCAGCGTCACCGCCAAACAGGTGGCGGAGCAGCGCAAGCAGTAACGAAAAGCGGCGAGGGAGATTCTCCCTCGCCGCGGCGTTATCGGCTGCGCCGCGACATCACCCGTTTGTCTTTCGGTCTATCCTGCCAGTCCTCAACCTGATTATTGAAGTTGTCCGCCAGCAGGTAGGCCGGGGTTTTCGCCAGCCAGTCGGACAACGAAATATCCTGATAAATGCCGTTGTCCATCACGATCAGTACCTTCAAATCCTCATCGCCGATGTTCTCGATGTAATGGCCGAAGCCCTGCGGCACGTAACCGACGTCCGAAGGGGCGTACTCTTCCGTCTGCGCGTGGCCGTGCGAGCTGAACACCGTCATGCGGCCTTTGCCGGCAATATAGTATTGCCATTCGTTGGCGTTGGGGTGCCAGTGCAATTCCCGGATCGCGCCGGGTTTCACGATCTCGATGATGCCGGTCATGGTGGTGGAAATGGGAAATTCTTTCGACGACACCAAATGGACACTGCCGGCGTCATTTTCAAAGAACGGCTTTTGCTTCATTAATTCATAGCGGTGGGTCAGCGGGGCATTATTTAATCCGCCGTCGCTTTTCGGTAATGGCAAGGTGGGCGGAACGGCGCCGCCGACAATATAAGCTTCGCCCTGTTTGGCCTTGGAAAATACCGCCGCCGGCATGTCGACGCTTTTTTCCAATACCTCTTTCGGCATATGCGCCACCCAATCGGTGATGCTGAAGGTGCCGAATTCGGAGAAATGGCCGTTATCGAACGCCAAAATAAAATGCGCGCCGTCCGCAAGCGCCTGAATGGAATGGCCGTAGCCTTTCGGGAAATACCAGACGTCGCCGGGGCCGAAATCCGCCACCTCACATTTTCCCTCGGGATCGAGGATGGTGATGCGCGCATGGCCTTCCAGCATGAATGCCCATTCGGCGGCGATGGCGTGCCAATGCAGTTCGCGCACGCCGCCCGGCTCCAGCGTCATGTCGACGCCCGCCACGCCTTCGGAGATCGGGAATTGCTCGACGGTGGCTTCGCGCGCCCAGCCGCTGGGCAGGCTGCGTTTTTTGCTGTCGGTGAATTTGTATTTATAGAGATGTTGCGCATCGGCAGGCGGCTGATAGCTGCTGGGAGGCACGATATTGCGATGGTCGTCGGCAGCGGCATTTTTGGCGATGCCGCCGATCATGCCGGCGGCGGCCGCGCTGACGGCGGAGACTTTCAATATATCACGACGCGATAGCATAGCATTTTCTCCAATATAAAGCCGTGTGCCTGCAGAAGCAGGCGACGGGGAAGGCGCGATCGCCATTGAAATGATTTTTGTCATCGGCGGGAATAGGCTGTGACCCTTAAATCCTAGCGGCTGGAAGGTATTGCGTAGGCGTTTATTTGTTTGCGTTTGTTACTAAGTGAGAGCGGGTTTAATTATTCATTGTTAATCTCAATAGTCATGGATCTGAATTAATCTTTCCCTGTAATTAAATAAACAAAGTGTCAATAAAACGCATTATTTTGGGTTATTTCATTACGATTGCGCTATGGGTGTGCGCAAAAAGCGTGCAGCGGCGACATTGCAGTGCATTTACGCTAAATCGTGACGCCTTTCACAACGCTGACGTCTGGCTATTGCCGAGTATTCGCGAGTATGGTGATACTTTTAGCGCGGTCGAGAAGACCGCACACCATTTTTATTGCGGCGTGTTACTGCTAAAGCAGGCAAGACCAAAATAGGAATGCACTTCTCCTTGTGACGAGGCGCATTTCCATTTTGGTCTTTTTTTTTTGCATTTTACCGGGGAAGACGATGGACTATCAAAAACTTGGCTTAGAAATATTGGCGCGGGTCGGCGGTAAAGGCAACGTCAGCAAGCTGACGCACTGCGCGACCCGTTTGCGTATGGAATTCAACGACGACGCTAAAGTGGATTCGAAGGCGATCGAAGCCCTGCCGGGCGTTATCAGCGTGGTGGTGCGAGGCGGCCAGTTTCAGATCGTGGTCGGCAATAACGTGCAGCAAACGTTCCGCGTGCTGCAAAAGGAGATTGGCCAGCCGCAAACCGGCGCTCAAAAGCAGCAGCCGAAAGGTGGCGTGGTGTCACGGATTATCAGCGTGATTTCCACGACCTTTACCCCGGTGATCCCGGCCATTACCGGCGCGGGGATGATCAAGGCGCTGCTGGCGATCCTCAAGCTGGCCGGGGCGATAGATCCCGCCGGCACGACCTATCGATTGCTGGATACCGTCGCCGATGCGGCCTTTTTCTTCCTGCCGGTGCTGTTGGCTTACGGTGCCGCGATAAAATTCGAGTGCAATCCCATCCTGGCGATGACCCTCGCCGGCGCGTTGCTGCACCCTAATCTGGCTCAGATGCAGGCGGCGGGCGCCGCGATTGATTTTCTCGGCATTCCGGTGCGGCTGGCGGATTATGCCGGCTCGGTGTTACCGATCATTTTTACCGTGTGGCTGATGTCCTATATCGAGCGGTTTGCCGAGAAAGTTTCGCCGACGATGATCAAGTTCTTCACCAAACCGATGATCGTGCTGCTGGTCACCGCGCCACTGGCGTTGGTGGTGGTCGGGCCGTTCGGCATTTTCCTCAATGACATGGTGGCCGCCGGTGCGGCGATCGTCGATGGCAAGGCCAGCTGGCTGATTCCTATGTTGATGGGCGGGTTGCAGCCATTTTTGGTGATCACCGGCACCGCCTGGGCGATGACACCGATCGCCACCGGCCAATTGACCAAGAATGGCTTTGAGATGATTAACGGGCCGGGCATGTTGGCGTCCAATATTGCACAAGGCGCGGCGACGCTCTGTGTGGCATTCCGCACCAAGAACACGAATTTGCGCCAGTTGGCGTCCTCCGCCGGTTTTACCGCGTTGTTGGGGATCACTGAACCCTCGCTGTACGGGGTGACGCTGAAACTGCGCAAACCGTTGATCGCGGCGATGATCGGCGGTGGCTGCGCCGGCATTTACGCCGGGTTGAGCGGGTTGGTGCGTTATGCCTTCGTTTCTCCTGGCCTGGCCGCTTTGCCGGCGTTTATCGGTGAGAACCCGATGAATATCGTGCACGCGCTGATCACTTGCGCCATTGCCATCGTCGTGACCTTTGCCCTGACCTGGATCCTTGGCTTCGACGATCCGGTCGAGGAGACGAACGACGAGACTCAGGTGGCGGCGGCCGACGAGGTATCGCCGGTTTTCAGCCCGCTGACCGGCAAAGCCGTGACGTTGGATCAGGTCAACGATGACGTTTTCTCCCAGGGCTTGTTGGGCCAGGGCATGGCGATCATACCGTCGGAAGGCGTGCTGCGTGCGCCGCTGGACGGCGAGATCGTGACTTTCCTGCCGTCAAAACATGCGGTCGGCATCAAGGGGGACAACGGCGCGGAGCTGTTGCTGCATATCGGCATCGACACGGTAAACCTGGGTGGCCAACACTTTGACTCCGGACTGCAGATCGGCGATCGCGTGAAGGCCGGCGACGAGCTGGTGCGTTTTGACATCGGCGCGATCGCCGCATTGGGCTTCGATCTGACGACGCCGGTATTGATCGTCAACAGCGAAGCGTTTCAGGTTCAGGTGTTACCTAAGCCGCATGGCGTTCATGCCGGTGAGACGATTATGGCGCTGAAGGCCAATAAGGAGCCGGCATGATTTATCAACGCTTGCACGATTTTCCCGCCGGGTTTCTCTGGGGCGCGTCGACTTCCGCCTATCAGGTGGAGGGCGCATGGAATGAAGACGGCAAAAGCCCGTCGATCGTCGATATGCTCGAACATCCCGCAGGCACGGCGGATTTTACGGTGGCCAGCGATCACTATCATCGCTTTCGCGAGGATGTGAAGCTGTTCGCAGAACTGGGGTTAAAGGCCTACCGGTTTTCGGTTGCGTGGACGCGCGTGTTGCCCGATGGCGTCGGCGAAGTCAATGCGCCGGGGTTGGCGTTTTACCGGCAGTTGATCGACGAATTGCTGGCGCACGGCATCGAGCCGGTGGTGACGCTGTATCATTTCGATCTGCCTTATGTGCTGGAGCAGCAGGGCGGCTGGTCCAATCGCGCCACCATCGAGGCTTTTGTCACTTATGCCGGCGTGCTGTTCGACGCCTTCGGCGATCGGGTGAAGTATTGGCTCACCATCAATGAACAGAACACCATGATCCTGCACCCCGGCGCTATCGGCACGCCCAAAGGCGGTGCGTTGCCTGACAAACGGACGCTGTATCAGCAGAGTCATCATATGTTGGTCGCTCAGGCCAAAGTCATGGCATTATGCCATCAGCGCTGTCCCGGCGGGAAAATTGGCCCGGCGATCAATACCACCTCGATGTATCAGGAGACCTGTCATCCGCTGGATGCCATTGCCGCTCATAACTGGGAGACGTTGCGCTGTTGGAGTTTTCTCGATGTGGCGGTGCATGGCCGCTACAACGCCCTGGCCTGGCGTTACCTTGAGGATCGGGGGTGGTCGCCGGATAGGGAGCCGGAGGACGCGGCGCTGCTGTTGGCGGCACGACCGGATTATGTGGCGATCAATTACTATTCCACCGCCACGATCGCCGCCAGCCGCGGCGACGGTTCAGACGTGAGCGCACGTGCCGGCGATCAGCAAATTATGCTCGGCGAACCGGGTGTGTATCGTGCGGCGGAAAACCCGTTTGTCGGCAAGACGCGCTACGGATGGGTGATCGATCCGGTTGGCCTGCGCTTAACGCTGCGCAAGACTTTCGAGCGCTATCACCTGCCGATACTGATCACGGAGAACGGCATTGGCGCGCCGGATGAATTGCGGGCGGATGAGACTATCGACGACGACTATCGCATTGAATTCATGCGGCAGCATGTCGAACAGATGCGGCTGGCGATCAACGATGGCGTCGAGCTGCTCGGTTACTGCCCGTGGGCGGCGATTGATGTCGTCAGCACGCATCAAGGTTACGCAAAGCGCTATGGATTTATCTACGTGAACCGCGGAGAACGGGATCTTAAGGATCTGCGGCGCATCAAAAAACGCAGTTTTGACTGGTATCGGCAGCTTATCGCCGCCAATGGCCGGTTGGGCAAATAAGCAAGGTGACGGCCGAGACGATGAAAGTCATTAAGGTGCTCAACAACAGTCTGGTGTTAACCGCGGACGACGATAACCGTGAGGTTATCGTCATGGGCAAGGGAATTGGTTTTAACAGCAAAACCGGAGACGAGATCAACCCGGCCGCCATTGAGAAAGTGTATGTGGTGCAGGAGGGGCAAAAGGGGCGGGATTACCTGCGGCTGATTGAAACTGCCCCGACGGAGCATATCGAAATTGTGCAGATGATCCTCAGTGAGGCCAACCGCCAACTGAACGGCAACATTAATGAACAGATTTTCTTTACGCTGGCGGATCACGTCAGTTTTGCTATCGAACGTCATCACAAGGGTATCGCCATCCAAAACCGCCTGCTGTTCGAGGTGAAGCGTTTCTACCCGCGAGAGTTTGCGGTGGGGCTGCAAGCCTTGGCCTACATTAACCAGCGGCTGAATATCCAACTGCCTGAAGAGGAAGCGGGCAATATCGCCTTTCACCTGGTCAACGGGCAGACCGAAGTGCAAAACATGGAGCACACGTTGCTGGCGGTGAAGATGCTGAAAGATATTTTCAATATCATCAAGTATCACTTTCGCCTCAATATCGACACCGATTCGCTGAACTACACGCGCTTTTTAGTGCATATGCAGTTCTTTATCCAGCGCATGCTCGACGGCAAACAGATGACCTCGAAGGCCGACTTTCTGTTTGCCCAGATGATGGCCGAGTACCCGCATGCCTATCGCGGCGCGCTCTTGATCCGCGATTACGTGAAGAATCTGCTGCAAATGGAGATGTCGAACGATGAGCTGCTGTATTTGATGATCCACCTGACGCGCATCACCGATCAGCCCGAGGCCTGAACCGCCTCGGCGACCAGTTCGCGAAAGCGCTCGACGATCGGCGAGGCCGGGCTATGGCGCAGCGCCAGGTAAAGCGGGGCGCTGAGCTGCGCTTCTTCGGCGATCGTGCGGTAGACAATGCCGTCGCCGCCCAGCCGCCGCATCGAGCCGGGCACGATTGACAACCCCAGCCCGGCGCCGACCAGGCTGAGGGTGGCCGGCAGGCGCGGCGCTTCCTGCACGATGCGCGGGCTGAAGCCGGCGCGGTGGCAGGCGGCCAGGATGGCGTCGTACAACCCCTGACCGGCGGGGCGGCGATAGAGAATAAACGCCTCGTGGGCCAGTTCGGCCAGCGGCAGCGGTTGCTGCGTTTCTTGCGCCAGCCGGTGGCCCAGCGGCAGGGCGACGATCATCGGCTCGCTGAGCACCGGCTCGATGCTCAGGCCGGGAATGCCGTTGGCCGGCGAGCGCACGAAGGCGGCGTCGAGGCGCTGTTCCAGCAACGCCTCCATCAGTTCGCCGCTGCCGGCTTCTTCCAACTGGGTGGTGATACCCGGCAGGATGTCGCGGTAGCGGCGCAGCAGGTTGGGCACGAACGGATGCAGCGCGGCGGAACTGGTGAAACCGATGGCGATGTGGCCCTGCTCGCCGCGGGCGGCGCGCTGTACCGCTTCGCGCAGGCGTTCGGCGCGCGCCAGCAGGGCGCGGGCCTCTTCAAACAGCACGCCCCCCGCCTCGGTGACGCGCACGCCGCGCGGCAGGCGCTGCAACAAGATTACGCCCAGTTCGTCTTCCAGCCCCTGCAGCAGGCGGGTCAGCGGCGGCTGTTGGATAAACAGCCGCTCGGCGGCGCGGGTGATGTTGCCTTCTTCCACCACGGTGACGAATGCCCGCAGGCGACGCAGTTCGATCATAGCCATACCTCAAAGGTATCTTTGGTTTTTCCGGAATGCATTAGACA
Source organism: Serratia sp. EC4 (assembly GCF_059652115.1). NCBI lineage: Bacteria > Pseudomonadati > Pseudomonadota > Gammaproteobacteria > Enterobacterales > Yersiniaceae > Serratia > Serratia sp. EC4. The sequence continues at coordinate 118,910 of NZ_JBNIDE010000001.1, forward strand.
TCATGGCACGGCGGCGCGCATGATACCAGACATCAAAACAAGCGATGTGGAACGGCAATGTCATGTCAGATATCAATACGTTAAAACCGCACCCGGCGGCAGCGCCGGGTAATGCAGAGCTGTTTTTGGGCTTTCTGTGGCTGGGGCTTATCGGCTTCGGCGGTGTGCTGCCGATGGCGCGCAGTATGCTGGTGGAGCGCCGGCGCTGGCTGAGCAGCGAACAGTTTACCGAGCTGCTCGGTCTGTGCCAGTTCCTGCCCGGCGGCAATGTGATCAACCTGTCGGTGGCGGTGGGCATGGAGTTTCGCGGGCTGCGCGGCGCGCTGTGCGCCTTGCTGGGCCTCATCAGCGCGCCGACGGCGATCGTGGTGGGGCTGGGCGTGGTGTACGCCCGCTTCCAAAACGATCCGCATGTGCAGCATGTGTTCGCCGGGCTGGCCGCCGCCGCCGCCGGGCTGCTGCTGTCGACCGGGATCAAGATGCTGCTGCCGCTGCGCGGTAAATGGCCGGCGCTGGCGATCGTCGCGCTGGCGCTGATCGCCATCGCCTGGCTGCGCCTGCCGCTGTTGCCGACCATGCTGGTGCTGGCGCCGCTGAGCATTCTGCTGATGTGGCGGTGGCCGTCATGAGCGGGGTGTTGATGGCGTTGGCGCTGATCTTCACCGAGCTTTCTTTATTGGCGTTCGGCGGCGGCATGACCATTCTGCCGGAAATGCAGCGGCAGGTGGTGGAGGTGCATCAGTGGATGAGCGCCCAGGAGTTCAGCGCGCTGTTCGCCATGGCGCAGGCCGCGCCGGGGCCGAACATGATGATCGTGCCGCTGGTCGGCTGGCACGTCGCCGGCTGGGCGGGGCTGCTGGTGTCTTCGATCGCCAAGTTCGGGCCGTCTTCTATCGTTACGCTATTGGTGATGGGCGCCTGGCGGCGCTTTAAGGATCGCCCGTGGCGCCGCATCGTGCAGGCCGGACTGGTGCCGCTGACCGTGGGGTTGGTGGCGGCCAGCGGTATCTTGATCGCCGAGGCTTCCGCGCCCAGCTGGCGGCTGGCGGCAATCGTGGCGCTGGCGACGGGGTTGAGCATGAGCAAGCGCCTCCATCCGCTGTGGGTGCTGGCGGGCGGCGCGCTGCTCGGGTTGCTGTTCGCCTGAAGGGTTAGCGCGGGATCAGCACAAAGCGCGAAGGGCCGTTGCGGTCGATCAGCTCATAGCGCTTCGGCGCGGTCAGGGCCAGAAACGCCACCATGCTCCCTTCGGCGTCGGTCAGCGTCATGCCGTCCGGCGTCGGCCGCCAGGCGACCGGCAACGCGTGCAGCGCCAGCGGCTGCAGGCATTGGGCGGAGGCGCTGAAACGGAAAGCGTTGGTGTTGGCGACCGCTTCGTCGCTCAGCTGCACCTCGCAGACGGTTTTACCGTCGCCGATGGCGGCGAGCTGCCAGTCGCCCTTCAGCGCGGCGGGTTCCAGCAACGGCAGTGAACTGCCCAGGGCACTGCTGCACAATATGCTCATAACGACTCCTGTCAGGCTGGCGCGGCGCAAGGCGCGCATAAGGAAATGGGTTGGCATCGGGTCACTCCTTTCGGCTGTCCGTTCACACTTTAGCACGTACCCATCTTGATGATGAGGGAAGGATTAGGTTTTTTAATCCTCGATTATTCTGATCTAATCGGCGATAAAGTGCGCAAAAAGACGAATAATTAACCCGTTAATGCGCTCATTTTTCTCATTAATATAGTGAGAATACAAATTGTTACGCGTATCTCCATCTCTATGCCCGGCGCGGTAAAGCCAGGCCGGGCGGGCTCGCGCCAGCGGGGTGAGTCACTATACTGGTCATTCCTAAGCCTTGGCTTAGATTAGAACGACTGATGAATAGTCTTACAAAGCGAGTGGGTTCCTATTGTGTAAAAGGAGAATACAATGCGCAGTCGCCACAACGACATTTTGCAAGATGACGATGAGTTCACCAGCCTGAGCGCCACATCCCCCAACGATCATAACTATCAGTTTTACTATCACCAGCCCGGCAGCATTTATGACGGATTGGGTTACGGCGCGCTGTTCACGCTGGACAACGCTAACCTGTACAGCAATCAGCGCGGCGGGGCAGCCATCGACAACCTGGGTAAAATCCGCGATAACTTCAGCTTCGATCGCGCCGCCGATCAGCTGACGCGGCCGGGCCTGACGCACAACGGCGATCAGGTGTATCATCAGTCGGTGGCGCTGACCTACTCCTTCCTGACGCAGAGCGCGCTGAACCGCATCGGCCAGACCGGCGACGGAGACAAGGGGCTGCAGCCACTGACCCAGGCGGCGCAGGCTCAGGCGCTGAAATCGATGCAGGCGTGGGCCGACGTGGCGAACGTGACCTTTACCGAAGCGGCGTCTACCGATATCAACCACCGCGCGGACATCACCTTCGCGTACTTCACCCAGCGCGCCGACGGCAGCACCGCCGCCGGCAGCGGCCCGAATGCCATCAACGCGTACGCCTATTACCCGCCGAGCTCCAAACCGGGCAGCGATAACGCCTTTGCGGGCACGGTGTGGTTCAACAAAAACTTCGCCACCCATCAGGCGCCGGTTAGCGGTGACTTCAGCAGCCAGACCTTCACCCACGAGCTGGGGCATGCCCTGGGGCTGGCGCACCCGGGATCTTATGACGCGTCGCTGGGCAACCCGAGCTACCAGAACGATGCCGCCTATTATCAGGATTCGTTGCAATACTCGATCATGAGCTATTTCAACGCCGGTTACACCGGCGCCGACACCAAAGGGGTGTACGGCTATGGCCCGATGGTGGATGACATTGCCGCGATCCAGAAGCTGTACGGCGCCAACATGAACACCCGCACCGGCGACACGGTGTACGGCTTCAACTCCAACACCGGGCGCGATTTCCTGACCGCCACGGCGGACAACGGCAAACCGGTCAACTTCGCGGTGTGGGACGCCGGCGGCAACGACACGCTGGACTTCTCCGGCTACAGCCAGCAGCAGATGATCAACCTGAACGACGGCGCGTTCTCCAGCGTCGGCGGCGGCACGCAGAACGTCGCCATCGCGCGCGGGGCGATCATCGAGAACGCCATCGGCGGCAGCGGGCGCGATGTGATCATCGGCAACGATCAGGACAACCTGCTGGCGGGCAACGCCGGCTCCGATATCCTGTACGGCGGCCTGGGGGCGGATCATCTGTGGGGCGGCAAAGACGCCAATAACTTCACCGACTATTTCGTCTATCTCAACGCCAAAGAGTCCACGGTGGCGGCGTTCGACGTGATTGAAGACTTCGAGCACGGCATCGACAAGATCGATCTCTCCGGCCTGCGCTTCAACAACAGCCTGAGCGAGCTGCGCTTTATCGACAGCGGCAGCGCCTTCAGCGGCCAGAAAGGCGAAATCCAGCTCAACTTCGACGCTTTCAACGGCACCACCGATCTGCTGATGAACACCCAGAGCAACAGCTATGCCGCCGACTTCAAGATCCACGTGGTCGGGCAGGTCGAGCAGAGCGATATCTTGTTTGCCTGAGGTGATGAAGGGAAAAGAGAAAAGGGCCGAACGGCCCTTTTTTTACGGCTGGGCCGCCGCCGCGCCTTCCGTCACGAAGGAACCGGTCGTTACCTCGCCGGAACGGCGGTAATGAGCCACAATGACGCCGCCGGGCGAGACCACCGAGTGGGCCAGCGTGAAGGCCGCCGGCGCCGCGTTGTCATCGAACAGCCGCTTGCCGCCGCCGAGCAACACCGGGTAGGTGAGCAAGCGCAGTTCGTCCACCAGATCGTTGGCCAGCAGCTGTTGCATCAGCGTGCTGCTGCCCTGCACCAGCAGCACCGGCCCCTGGGCGCGCTTCAGCTCGCGCAGCCGGGCGAGGATGTCTCGCCCCAGCCACTGGCTGTGCTCCCACGCCAGCGTCTCGCCGTGGTGGGTGGCGACGTACTTGGTGGCCTGATTGAACACGCGGGCGATGTCGGCGGAAAACGGGTCGGCCTCGTCGGTGATATGCGGCCAGTAGCCGGCGAAGATATCGTAGGTGCGCCGCCCGAGCAGCAGATCGAAAGGCGCGGAGAAAAGATCGCTCATCGTTTCCGCGACGGCGTCATCCCAGTAGGGCGCGGTCCAGCCGCCGAAACGAAAGCCGCCGCTGCGGTCTTCGTCCTGCCCGCCGGGCGCCTGCATCACGCCGTCGAGGCTGACGAACGCGCTGGCAATAATCTGTCGCATGGCTGTCTCCTGCAGTTGAGTGCCAGCTGAAAGTTTAGCCGCCGTGCGGCGGCCGCGCCAACCGGCCGCTCAGGGTTGCAGCGCCTTGAGCAACGCCTGATGGAAGCGCGCCGGTTCCTCCATTTGCGGCGCATGACCCAGCCCGGCGAACTCGATCAGCGTGGCGTGCGGGATGAGTTTCGCCGCCTGTTTGCCCAGCACCGCGTAATGCCCGATTTTGGCCTTGACTGCCGGCGGGGCGATATCGCTGCCGATGGCGGTGGTGTCGGCGGTGCCGATCATCAGCGTGGTGGGCGTCTGCAGATCCTTGAACTCGTAATACACCGGCTGAGTGAAGATCATGTCGTAGATCAGCGCCGAGTTCCACGCCACCAGGCGGTGGCCCGGCCCGTTGTTCAACCCGGCCAGCATATCCACCCAGCGATCGTACTCCGGCTTCCAGCGGCCGCCGTAGTAGGTGTGCTGCTCATAATTGCGGATGCCCTCGGCGGTGGTGTTCAGCTCGCGCGCGAACCATTGATCGACGCTGCGCCACGGCACGCCTTTCGCCTTCCAGTCCTCGAGGCCGATCGGGTTGACCATCACCAGCCGTTCCACCGCCTGCGGATACATCAGGCTGTAGCGCGTGGCCAGCATGCCGCCGGTGGAGTGGCCGATGACGATGGCCTTGCTGATGTTCAGGTTCTGCAGCAGGCCGTGGGTATTTTGCGCCAGCTGCTGGAAGCTGTACTGGTAATGCGCCGGCTTGCTGGAGGAGCAAAAACCGATTTGGTCCGGCGCTATGACGCGGTAGCCGGCCTTGCTCAGCGCCTTGATGGTGTCCTGCCAGGTGGCGGCGCAGAAGTTTTTACCGTGCAGCAACAGCGCGGTGCGGCCGTTGGCGGCGCCTTCCGGCGGCACGTCCATATAGCCCATCTTTAACGGCTGCCCCTGCGAGGTGAAGCTGAACTGCTGCAACGGGTAGGGGTAGTGAAAGCCCTGCAGCTCCGGGCCGAACGTCGGCGTTTCGGCGGCGCCGGCGTTGAACGCGGCCAGCGCGGCGCACAGCAGCGCGCTACGGGTGAATCTCAGCATCCTGATCTCCTGAAAAACGGACGAGAGCCGAGTATAGCCACAATCAAGGCGTCGGCGCGCCAGTGGTTTCAGATAATTCTGTAATATGACGGTTTGATTCCCGGCCAGATTCCGGCAACGCTCTTTTTCACAGTGAACGCGGTCACGTCGTGCAACATTGGCGACGCCTGATGGTTTTATTTCAAGGCTAAGTTATGCGATGCTTAAGCATTATTTATGCAAAAGGATCCTCGCATGTCCGCTTTATCCCGCTGCGCTTTCAGCGAAGGCAGCGTCGCTTTGCCGGAAGGCTATGCCGATCGCACGGTCAACGTCCTGTTGGCCGGCGATGATGTTTCCCCCTCAGTCAATATTTCCCGCGATGCGCTGCAGCCGGCGGAGAACCTGGAAGGCTACGTCACCCGCCAGCTCGATGCGCTGGCGCAGGGGCTGAAAGGTTGGGCGTTCAAAAGCCGCGAGCCGGCGTCGCTGGGCGATGGGCTGGCCGCCGGTGAGTGGGTGCGCGCCAGCTACCTGCGCGACGGCAAACGCATCTGGCAGAACCAGGCGGTGTTTGCGCTGGCGGAGGGGCGGGTGCTGGTGTTCACCCTGGCGATGGCGCGCAAGCTGACGCCGCAAGATGACGCGCTGCTGCAGCAGGTGCTGAACAGCTATCGGGCGGCCTAACGATGAACTCTTTGCGTAAAAGGAACTTACGATGACCGAAGCGGCCCGCGTCGGCGATACCATCGGGCATTCCCATGCCCTGGCCGGCATGATTGCCGGCACCCTTGTCGGCGGCCTGATCGCCGCCGCAGGCGCATTGGCGGCGGGTGCGCTGTTCGTCGCCGGCCTGGCGGCTTCCTGTATCGGCGTCGGCGTGCTGCTTATCGGCGCCAGCCTGGCGGTGGGGTATCTCACCGGGGAGGCGGCCACCGCGGCGCGCGACGGCATTGCCGACGCCGGTGCCGGTAGCCTGACTCCCAAAGGCAATATCGTCACCGGCTCCCCCAACGTCTTCATTAACGGCAAACCCGCCGCGCTCGCCACCAACAGCCAGGTGGCCTGCAGCGACGACGGCCCGAGCATGCAGATGGCGCAGGGCTCCGACAAGGTCAGCATCAACGGCCAGCCCGCCTCGCGCGTGGGGGACAAAACCAACTGCGACGCGCAGGTGATGGAAGGTTCGCCCAACGTGTTTATCGGCGGCGGCACCGTCACCACCTTGCCGATCAAGCCCGAAGTGCCGGATTGGCTGTACAAGGTCTCTGACCTGACGCTGCTGTTCGCCGGCCTGGTGGGCGGCGTGGGCGGCGCCGCCGGCAAGCTGGGGGCGCTCGGCAAACTGCTGGGTAAACTGCCCGGCATCAACAAACTGGCGCGCATCGCCTGCCGCGCCGGCACCCTGATGACCGCGACCGCCGCCGTCGGCATTATCGCCCGGCCGGTGGATATCGTCAGCGGCCAGAAATTCCTCGACGGCGAAGACGATCTCGATTTCGTGCTGCCATCGCGCCTGCCGGTCGCCTGGCAGCGCTATTGGCGCAGCGGCAACCCCGGCGACGGCGTACTGGGCCGCGGCTGGAACCTGTTCTGGGAGAGCAGCCTGCAGCCGTATCAGGACGGCCTGGTGTGGCGCGCGCCTTCCGGCGACTTCGTCGCTTTCCCTATGGTGCCGCGCGGCCACAAAACTTACTGCGAAGCCGAAAAATGCTGGCTGATGCACAACGACGACGGCAGTTGGCAGCTGTTTGACGTCGGCGAACAGATTTTCCACTACCCGCCGCTGGCGGGCGAGCAGCCGAGCCGGCTGAGCATGATCACCGACGCCATCGGCAACGCCACCTCGCTGTTTTACGACGACGAGGGGCTGCTGAGCGAACTGGTGGACAGCGCAGGGCAGCGCCTGATGTGCCGCTATGCGCAGGGCCGCCTGCGTGAAGTGGCGCTGCAAACCGCCGAAGGCGAACGGACGCTGGCGCGCTACGGTTACGATGAGCAGGGCCAACTGACGACGGTGAGCAACCGCGCCGGTGAGGTGACGCGCCGCTTTGGCTGGCGCGACGGCCTGATGATCAGCCACCAGGACGCCGCCGGGCTGCTGAACGAATACCAATGGCAAGAGATCGACGGCGTGCCGCGCGTGACGGCCTATCGCAACAGCGCCGGAGAATCCCTTGAGTTCGGCTATGACTTCGCCGGCGGGCGCCGCAGCGCGGTGCGCGGCGACGGTAAGCGGGCGGAGTGGCGGCTGGATGACGACGACAACGTGGCGCAGTACACCGACTTCGACCAGCGCCGCTACGGTTTTATCTACCAACGCGGCGAGCTGTGCAGCGTGCTGTTGCCCGGCGGCGCGCAGCGCCAGAGCGAATGGGACTCTTACGGCCGCCTGCTGTCGGAGACCGATCCGCTCGGCCGCGTGACGCGCTATCAATATTCGCGCAACAGTGGGCGGCTGTTCGCCGTCGCGTACCCGGACGGCAGCAGCGAGGCGCAGCATTGGGACACGTTGGGCCGCCCGACGCGTTATGTCGATGCGCTGGGCAATGCCACGCTGTACCGCTATCCGGATGACGAAGAGAGCCTGCCGGCCAGCGTGATCGACGCGCTGGGCGGGGAAGTGAAGCTGGAGTGGGACGCCCGCGGCCAGCTGACGCGCTACACCGACTGTTCCGGCAGCGTGACGGCTTATACCTACGATGCGCTGGGGCAACTGACGGCGCAGACCGATGCCGAAGGCCACCAGACGCGCTACCGGTGGGATAACGGCGGCCGCCTGCACACCCTGATCCACCCGGACGGCGGTGAAGAGCGTTTTAACTGGAATGCGCACGGCCAGCTGGCCGAACATCAGGACGCGCTGGGCAGCCTGACCCGCTGGCAGTACAACGCCCTGGGGCTGCCGGTCAGCATCACCGATCGCATCAACCGCACCCGGCGCTATCACTACAGCCCGCAGGGCTGGCTGACGCGGCTGGAGAACGGCAACGGCGGCGACTACCGCTTCAGCTACGATGCGGTGGGCCGTGTGCTGGCCGAAGAGCGCCCGGACGACACCCGCCACTATTATCGCTACGGCGCGGCCGGGCTGCTGGAGGAGCACCGCGAGGTCGGCCTGCCGGGCAGCGCGGGCGAGCTGATGCAGCGCGAACAGCGCTTCCGCTTCGATGAGGCGGGGCAGCTGGTCTGGCGCGGCAACGCCAGCGCGGAATGGCATTACCGCTTCGACGCCATGGGGCGGTTGCGCGAGCTGAACCGCCTGCCGACGGCGAGCGGCGCGGCGCTGGGCATCGAACCGGACAACGTGCAGATGCGCTATGACGCCGCCGGGCGGCTGCTCGGCGAGCAGGGCGTGAACGGCGAGCTGCAATACCAGTGGGATGCGCTGGCCAACCTGCAGGCGCTGACGCTGCCTCAGGGCGATCGCTTGCAGTGGCTGTATTACGGTTCCGGCCACGCCAGCGCCATTAAATTCAACCAGCAGGTGGTGAGCGAATTCACTCGCGATCGCCTGCACCGGGAAACCGGCCGCAGCCAGGGTGCGCTGCAGCAGCAGCGGTGTTACGACGCCATGGGCCGCCGCAGCTGGCAGAGCAGCGCCTTCGGCCACGACAAACTGACCCGGCCGGAAGACGGCGTGCTGTGGCGCGCTTATCGCTACACCGGCCGCGGCGAGCTGGCCGGAGTGAGCGACGCGCTGCGCGGCGAAGTGCACTACGGTTACGACGCCGAAGGCCGCCTGCTGCAACACCGCGAGCCCAATCAGGGCAAACCGGGCGCGCGGCTGGTGTACGATCTGGCGGATAACCTGCTGGGCGAGCGCAGCCCGCAGAACGACATCGACGCGCACCTGCCGCTGGCGCCGATCGCCGACAACCGCCTGACGCACTGGCAAAAACTGTTTTACCGTTACGACGCCTGGGGCAACCTCATCAGCCGGCGCAACGGCCTGTATGAACAGCACTACCGCTACGACGCCGACAACCGGCTGGTGCAGGCGCACGGTCGCGGCCCGCAGGGCGAATTCGAGGCGCAGTATCATTACGACGCGCTGGGCCGCCGCAGCCGCAAGGCGGTGCGCTACAAGGGCAAAACCGAACAGACGACCCGTTTCCTGTGGCAGGGCTACCGGCTGCTGCAGGAGCAGCGCGACGACGGCAGCCGCCGCAGCTGGAGCTACGATCCGGCCAGCCCGTGGAGCCCGCTGGCGGCGCTGGAGCAGGCGGGCGACAGCCGCTCGGCGGATATTTACTGGTATCACACCGATCTGAACAGCGCGCCGCTGGAGGTGACCGACGCGGCGGGCAACCTGTGCTGGTCCGGGCAATACGACACCTTCGGCAAGCTGCAGGGCCAGACGGTGGCCGGCGCGGCGAAGCGGCAGGGCGCGCAGTATCAGCAGCCGCTGCGCTACGCCGGGCAATATCAGGACGACGAAAGCGGCCTGCACTACAACCTGTTCCGCTACTACGAACCCGAGGTGGGGCGTTTCACCACGCAGGATCCGATAGGGCTGGAAGGTGGGTTGAACCTTTATCAGTATGCGCCGAACCCGCTGATGTGGGTGGATCCGCTGGGGTTGATGAGTTGCTCGACTGATGCAGCTAAGCTTGCCCGAAATCTGGGGCCACAACCTATGGGGGGAGGGAAATATGATGCGCACCATATTATAATGTCCAACTCTTCTGATGCCCGAATGGTTGCATTAAGAAAACGAATGGATGATCTCGATATTGATATTAATAATTCAAAGAATGGAGTTTGGCTTCCTAATACTAGGGCTGACCGTATAGAAGGTACTTTAACGACTGCCCACAAAGGTAATGGGATACATGGCAATGCATATAAACAATATGTTTATGATAAACTTATTAACAGTCAGACGGATAAAGAGTTCTTATCTTCTCTTAAGCAAATAAAAAGTGAGCTTGAGGGGGGTAAGGTATTTCCTCTTGCAAATGGTAGAATCCCTACTTTATAATGGTGATAAAATGAAAGAAGTAGCTGATGGTATAAGGGCTGATTTAGATGAAGTGCAGTCTCTTTTTTCGAATGAAGAGCTATTAGCTGAAAAAATATCTTCTATTAGCCATACGGAATCAAAGGTTGTATCGTGGTCTAAAACTAATGTCTTTAGTATTATTCCATTTTACAATGAGTTAACCGGCTTTAAAACCGGAGAAATATTGAGTAAAGAGCCTAAGAACAAAAGTAATGCATATTGCTATTTTTCAAATGATGGCCTTGTAAATAAAATCGACAGCTATAACTCAAAAGGAGTTGTGGCGGATACATCTTACGTCATTAGAGATGGTGATGAGGTTCTTGAAATAAGACAGGATGTAAAGGGCAACTATTTGGCTATAAGTAGAGTTTTTTTAAACTCTCAAGGGCAGCCGTCTAAAGCTTTTTTTGCAAATGATGATGGCAATTTATCTGGTTATCATTACTTTTATAAAGATGGTAGAATCGATAGTATATTGACGGTAAGTAATTACTCTCCTTTACCATATGTTATTTTATCATGTGTTTATGATGATGGTAAAATTAGTGAAATTTATTTTAATAACAATAAGGGAAAGGTTGTTATATATCCTCGCTAGGATATTAAGTTGATTCTTAATTGACAAGGCGACTTTAGTTATTTACATGCTTCCTGTGGCAGGGCTACCGGTTGCTGCAGGAGCAGCGCGACGACGGCAGCCGCCGCAGCTGGAGCTGGAGCTACGATCCGGCCAGCCCGTGGAGCCCGCTGGCGGCTCTGGAGCTGGCGGGCGACAGCCGCTCGGCGGATATTTACTGGTATCACACCGATCTGAACAGCGCGCCGCTGGAGGTGACCGACGCGGCGGGCAACCTGTGCTGGTCCGGGCAATACGACACCTTCGGCAAGCTGCAGGGCCAGACGGTGGCCGGCGCGGCGAAGCGGCAGGGCGCGCAATATCAGCAGCCGCTGCGCTACGCCGGGCAATATCAGGACGACGAAAGCGGCCTGCACTACAACCTGTTCCGCTACTACGAACCCGAGGTGGGGCGTTTCACCACGCAGGATCCGATAGGGTTGGAAGGCGGGTTGAATTTATATGCTTATGTCATGAACCCACTGACGTGGGTTGATCCTTTGGGATTAGCTGGGTGTCAGAGTGTAAACGCTAAACATATTTTTCATGGTGAGATTAACCGCCGAGGTCGTGCTGTTGGTTTCCATCATGAAGGAAGCATTGGGCATCTAGGAAAAGCTAGAGTAACTCAAGTCACGACACCACCAAACGCTCATGGCGTATATAAAGGTAAAGTGGAAATATTCGATTCTACTAGTGGGCAATGGGTACAAAAAGGGCCAGAATCTACATTTTTCCCAACATCATGGAACAGGCAGAAAGTAATGTCCGAAGTCCGTGGGGCATATAATAATGGCACGGCCATGCCAAATGGGAGGGTATATCTCCGAGTGGCGTGAAAATTGGTGGCTATTTGGATTCTGGTGGGAATATTAATACAGCTTTCCCAATAATGTAATGGAGGTGGGAATGAGATTTTTTATTGGTGATGACGGTTATCCATCTATAGACGCTAATGGTGATTTTAGGATGCTGATTGACTTTTTAAAGGATGATATCCAAAGAAGTATCTATGGTGTCAATGAGTTTATTGAGGCCTGTAAGCTTGTAAGATCTGGGGTTCTGCCATTTTGGGAGGGGACGGGGAACTCTCATACTATAACTATTAAACCTAACGGTGTGGAGATTTTTAATGAGTACACCGAGGAGTCTATGATTGTTTCGAGTATAGATGAGTTTGAGGGGTATCTTGAGAAATGGAAGCATCTAATTTCAAATACAAGTGGCTTGTGAGAATGAGAGGGATAAATAATATACTTTAACGCTAAAAAATTAGGTTCAACGAGGCGTTCTTTAGAAATAAGAATGAACTGGTTTATATAAGTCTGCAAAACGACATCCTCGCGCACCTGCCACTGGTGCCGATCGCCGACAACTGGCAGGCGCACTGCCGCGGCCCGCAGGGCGAATTCGAGGCGCAGTATCATTACGACGCGCTGGGCCGCTGCAGGAGCAGCGCGACGACGGCAGCCGCCGCAGCTGGAGCTACGATCCGGCCAGCCCGTGGAACCCGCTGGCGGTGTTGGAGCAGGCGGGCGACAGCCGCTCGGCGGATATTTACTGGTATCACACCGATCTGAACAGCGCGCCGCTGGAAGTGGCCGACGCGGCTGGCAACAAAGATTAAAAACACTCCAGAGAAGTATTCAGAGTCAAGCTTTGACTTGCTGGAGGAATACAGTTCAGGAAAAGCAAGGGTTGCGTTAAGTACCTATGATCATGTTTTCGATGTTACAGGTAGTTTTAAAATATTGTATGAATAATGGCGGCATTTTGTGCCGCAGAAAAAGTTCGAAACGGTAGGAGGCATACTAAATACCCAATGTGCCGTTAATCAGGGTGCAGCACTGCCCGCCTATCCAGGGTTCGCCGTCAATAAAGCGCACGCTCACGCGGCCATCTCGATTCAGTTGGGTGCCCTGGCGCACCAGGTAGCCCTGCGCGGTCCGGTCGCCGTCGGGGAAGCGGCTGGCTTGCAGCAAGCGCGCCAGGCAGGCGTTGGCGCTGCCGGTTACCGGATCTTCAATCAAAACACCGCATTCCACCATAAACGCGCGCATTTCGTAATCGGCCGGTTCGGTTGCGGAGCAGGCGCCATAGATCACCACGCCATCCACATCACACGCGGTTTGCAGCTGTTTAATCGTGGCCTGATCCGGCGTTACCGCCAGGCAAGACTGCGCGTCCGGCAGGCGCACCATCAGCCAGCGAATGCCCATCTCGGCAATCACCGGCGGGGTGCCTGCTGCAATCACTGCAGGCCGTAAAGCGGCCGTCAACCGTTCGGTTTCCTCGGCCGCCATTGGGCGGAACTCAACTTCGGGCGCGGCGAACGCCAATGTGCCGTCCGGCAGGATATTGACCGCCACCAGGCCGACGCCGCATTCCTGCATCACCGTTCCAGGCCGTTTGGGCGTCAATCCGGCTTCCAGCAGGGCGTGGGCGGTGCCCAGCGTCGGGTGGCCGGCGAAGGGCAGCTCTTTTTCGGTGGTGAAAATGCGCACCTTATAATCCGCCGCCGGGTGCGTCGGTTTAAGCACAAAGGTGGTTTCCGAAAGGTTGGTCCAACGGGCCAGTGCTAGCATCTGCGCGTCGTTCAGCCCTTCGGCTTCCAGCACCACCGCCACGGGATTGCCCTGCAGCGGCGTGGCGGTGAAAACGTCCACCTGTTTGTAGGCGCGGGGTGTCACATCATCACTTCTGAGCATTGGCCATCATCCGTTATCAACAAAACCTGATGATAACGATATTCGCCAATGGCTTCAAAGGGTTGAATTTTGTTTTGGCATACCTGCCCGTCGCCATCTCAGCCCCGGCTTGGCGAACATCACCAGGTTGCCCAGCAGAATCAGGCACAGCCCCAGCACGGCGTTGAAGTGCCACTGGTAGCCTTCGTAAATCGTTGAGATGGTCAGCGCCACCAGCGGGAACAGCAGAGTGCTGTAAGCCGCCGCGCCGGCGCCGATGCGGCCGAGCAGGCTGAAGTAGGCGGCGAAGGCGATCACCGATCCGAAGACAGCCAGGTACAGCAGGGAGCCGATATAGCGGCTGCTGAATTCGATCTGGAACGATGCGCCCTGCGCCAGGGCGATCAGCGCCATCAGCATCGCGCCGTAGGTCATGGCGTAGGTGTTAGTGGAAAAGATATCCAGCCCGCGGCGCTGATGGCGCGTGCTGATCATATTGCCCAGCGAGAAGCCGTAGGTGCCGAGCGCGCTCAGGCCGATGCCTTTAAGCAGCTCCGGCGCCATGCGGGTGGCGGCCAGATCTTGCCAGAACAGCGCCACGATGCCGGTCAATCCCAGCAGCGCCGCCGGCAGCAGGTTGGGGCTGGGGCGCTGGCGGAAGAACAGCAGGCTGTTGAGGGCGTTGAACAGCACTGCCATCGAGAAGATCACCGATTCCAGCCCGCTGCTGATGTAAGCCGCCGCGTGGTAGAAGCAGAAGAAGTTGAAGCCGAACACGCAGCAGCCCTGCAGCACGCAGAACAGATGATCGCGCGGGGCGATGCGGCGCAGGCGGCGCGTTAACAACAGCACGGCGAACATCACCGCGGCGGAAATGGCGAAACGGTAAGCGATCGACACGGGAATGGCCACCGGGCCTTCCTGTTGCAGGGTGATCGCAATCCAGGTGGTGCCCCAAATCAGCACCACGGCGAGGTACAACAGCGCATTCATTCTATTTGTTACTCCGAAAAAACCGATGGCGCAGTATCCGCTTTGGCGCGCGGCGGCGCTTGCGGCGCTTTGCGCCCAGTTGCATATTCTTGCGCTTTTTTTGCCAAAAGCGCGGGGCGGCCGCTGGCATGCCGCGGCGCCACTCTTTACACTGTCGGCATGTCGAACAACGGGGCCGGCGATGTCCAACTATCAGGCGTTTGAAACACTGCGTGAGCACAAGGCGCGGCTGCACGGCAGCGTGCTGCTGGGCACCGGCGTGGAGCTGGCGGCCTGGTCCAACTGCAACGATCGCGTCACGCAGGAAAGCGCCGACCACCATACCCTGAGCCTGTACGTCGCCGACGGCTATGAGTGCTACCAGCAGGTGCCGGGCGGCTGGCGCAACGGCGGCGGGCCGGATCGGTTCTGCATCATGCCGCGCCAATTCGCCTCCACCTGGGATGTGCGCAGCGATCTGTCGTTCGTGCATCTGTACTGCACCGACGGGCATCTGCGGCAACTGGCGGAGCAAACCTGGGATCGCAGCCCGGCGGCGATCAACGTGGAGCAACGCAGCTTCGGCGAAGATCCGCAGATCACGTTGCTGTATCGCCAGTTTTTGCTCAACTGCGACTGGCGGGACAGCGCCAATCTACTGGCGCTCAGCAGCGCGTCGAACCTGCTGATGTCACACCTGATCCAGCGCTACAGCCAGCTGCAGTGGAAGCTGCCGCCGGTGCGCGGCGGCCTGGCCCCTGCGGTAGCCAGGCGGGTGCGGGAATATATCGCAAGCCACCTCGATCGGCCTTTGCTGCTGGCGGATCTGGCGGTGCAGGCCGGGTTGAGCGAATACCATTTCGCCCGCATGTTCAAGCACGCCACCGGCCTGGCGCCGCACCAGTTCGTGATGCGCGCCCGGCTGCAGCGGGCGGAACAGCTGTTGCGGCATAGCCAACAGCCGATCACCGAGATCGCGCTGGCGTGCGGCTTCAGTTCCGCCAGCCATTTCAGCAACCGCTTCAAGGCGGCCTATGGATTTGCTCCGCTGCAGGTGCGGCAGGGGCGCTAACCGAAAGGGAGTGCAGCATGGATCAACAATTTGCCGGGCTGGGCGTGTTGTTCGTCGCCGGATTCGGGCCCATCACGCGTGAGAGCGACGAGAGCAAGGCGTTTTATGTCGAGGCGCTGGGGCTGCCGCTCAAGCCGATGCCGGGCAACGAGAGCTATCTGCTGTCGGAGCAGGGCGCGCTGGACGGCGTGAAGCATTTTGCCCTGTGGCCGCTGGCGCAAGCGGCGCAGTCCTGCTTTGGCGACGATCGCTGGCCTGCGGATCTCGCGGTGCCGCAGGCGTGGATCGAGTTTGACGTAGCCGACATGGCGGTAGCCACCCAGGGGCTGGTCGATCGCGGTTATCGGCTGTTGGTCGCCAACCGCGAAGAGCCGTGGGGGCAAAGCGTTACTCGGTTGCTCAGCCCGGAAGGACTGCTGGTTGGCGTCACCTATACACCTTGGCTGCGTTAGACGCCGTGCCGTTCGTCGCCGTTTCGCAGCGGCGGGCGGCCTAAGAACAAATACGCATTAGCTTAAAGCGATCTGCGCTATAGACCTATCGAATCCCCGAGTTGTTTCCTTCCTTGAAAGCAGTAATCCCGTTCATTGCGTAAAAACCAAGGGCCAGAACGCGCTATTGCCATGCCATTTTACGGCGATTTTCCCTCGTCTTTTTTTGCTGCCAGGTGCCTGATGGTAATAGAGATTATTCTTATATTTCCATCAATGCTTAAGAAATAATAATGATTCTCGTTTTCAACCACGGAAAGGAGAAGGAACGATGAAAACAGTGAAACGAACGGGCATCGCGCTGGCGATAGCCCTGACTTTCCCCCTGGCATTGCCTGCCGCTATGGCGGCGCAACCCTCCCTGACAAACAGTAAGGCGGCGACGATGACGGAAAAACACGGGCAGTTTATTGCGGTCGGTAAAGTGGTGCAGGTGACCTTCGGCGATTTCGCCTTCAAGCTGGATTTTACCGATGACAAGACCATGACCTTCACCGGTATCGGCGAGGCGTCGCAGGGCATCACCGATACGGTGCAGTACACCGCGGTGGAGATTCGGCCGAAGGTCTACATGGTCTATTGGCACGAACCGCAGTCCGGCGACAACGTGACGCATATCGAGGACTTTGAGCGCGGCGAGGTGTACACCAACATCGCCGCCAAGGACGGCAGCTTCACCCATCTGAAAGGGCAGCTGAAAATCGTAGGTCACTCAGGAAACTAAGGAGCAGTTATGAAAAAGGCATTGATCACCTGTGCGATCGTCGGCGGCTTGCTGGCGAGTTACCCGGCGTTGTCAACGGATCAGACGGCGTCGCAAAAGTCGGCCGGCAAAGGCGGCTATCATCATGCCCAGCAAAAGCTGAAGGTGGTGGAGGATCTGTACGCGGGCTTCTTCAACCGCCACGACATCGGCGTGGCGCAGAGGCTGATTGTGGAAAACTACAAGCAGCATAACCCGTTCGTCGGCGACGGCATCAAGCCGTTCCTCGATTTCTTCAGCCAGACCTTCAAAGACAATCCGCAATACAGCGCCAAAATATACCGCAGCGCGGTCAACGGCGATCTGGTCTACGTTCACGTCAAATACCAAAATAATCCGCAGGATCGCGGCACCGCCAGCGTGGATATTTATCGGGTGAACGATCAGGGGAAAATCACCGAGCATTGGGACGTCAATCAGGATGTGCCGGAGAAATCGGCTAACGACAATACCATGTTCTGAGCCACAAGGGCCGCTGCGGCGGCCCTCAACGCGCCCGCAACACTTTATTTACTTACATAAATATTAAATGACCGCCGCGTCGAGTAGGCTACGGCCGCCTTTGGCAGTGGTGGTACGGTTGATGGGCGTCATTGTCCCGCCACTGCTTGAGGCGTTTCCCCACATTTCCCGTTATCCCGCGCGTTGATTTTCCACTTTTTTGAACTGATGGCGCAGCTGCAGCGCATTGCAAAGCACCAACACCGCCGTCACGGCGAACACCCAACGGAACCCCATCATCGCCGAAATGCCCGATCCCAGCAGCGGGCCAACCACGTTGCCCAGGTACATAAAGGATTGGTTATAGCCGAAGATGCGCCCGGTCACCTGATCGGAGGAATACTTCAGCAGCAGCGCCTGCACCGCCGGCATCAGCGCGCCGTCGGCAAAACCCAGTAGGAAGCGCAGAATGCCCAGTTGTAATGGCGTATTCACCCAGGCCATCACGGCGAACAGGCCGGTGGTGAACAGCAGCGCGGCGATCAGGATGCGCGCGGTGCCGATGCGATCGCCGAGCCGCCCGAGGCGCGGCGCGGAGATCAGCGCCGCAATGCCGGGCACGGCGGCGATCATCCCGCTGACAAAGGCAATATTGCTGACATCGCCCGACAGCTCGCGGATGAACAGCGTCAGGATCGGGCTGATGGACGAGTTGGCCAGCTGGATCATCAAGGTACAAACGAACAAGGTGACGATCAGCGTCGGATAAGGCAGTGAACGGAACACCGCCTTGCCGCTCAGCTGATCCGCTTTTTTCACCGTAATGCGCCGTTCTTTAATCAGGAACAGCGTCACCAGGAAGCTGACGAACATCAGCCCGGCGGTGACGAAAAATACCACCCGCAGCCCCAGATGATCGGCCATCAGCCCGCCCAAGAGCGGGCCGGCGATGACGCCGGAGATCTGCCCGGTAGAGAGCGTGCCCAGCGCCCAGCCGCTTTTATCGCGCGGCGCCTGCGAGGCGACCAGCGCCATGGCGTTGGGAATATAGCCGGACGTTAGCCCCATCAGGGCGCGCAGCGCGAACAGCTGCCAGACGTTGGTGGCCAGCCCCTGCAGCGCGATGACGATCGCCATGCCCAGCGAGGCGCGCAACAGCATCAGCTTGCGGCCTTTGCGGTCGGCCAGGCTGCCCCACAGCGGCGACACCACCGCCGAGACCAAAAAGGTGCCGCTGAACACCAGTCCGGACCACAGGCTGAGGGATTGATGATCGCTGACGCCGAGCTGTTCGACGTACAGCGGCAGAAAAGGGAGGATTTGGCTCATCGCCAGCCCGGTGAAGAAACACCCGAGCCAGACCGAGATCAGATTGACTTTCCACGCTTCCATCGGCATACCGTACCACGTTGAATAAGGAGGGATTTATTAAGCAACATAATAATAACACTGCAAATTAATCGGCGAGGGGCAAATGCGTGAGCAAACGTAACCCTGCCGATGCAGTGTCTTTTTTGCTATATATTAATAGCTATATTATCATAGGTAATTAGGTTAAGCCAGAGCGACGCGGTAGCCAGGCAGGGCACTGCGCGATCCGGTGGTGTGAAAGCTGGGATAAACTGAACGCTAGATTGATGCCAATGAAAAAAGATCACCCTGAAGACGTGACGCTGCTGCGCACGCAGTTAATGTCGCTGGTGCGCCGTTTGCGGCGCGAGTCGCGCAGCGACGAAAAATCCTGGGCCCAGCTGATGCTGTTGGGGGCTATCGATCGCCACGGTGGCGAGGCGACGCCGTCGCTGCTGGCGGAATCGGAGCGCATGCGCTCTTCTAACCTGGCGGCCGCGTTGCGCGAGCTGGAAGCCGATGGGCTGCTGGTGCGCACGCCGGATGCCGAAGACAAACGCCGGGTGCGGGTGCGCCTGACGCCCGCCGGGCTGGGCCTGCTGCAGCAAAGCCGCAGCCGGCGCGAGGCGTGGCTGCTGGCGGCGATGGAGAGCTGTTTAACGGAGCGGGAGCAGGCGCTGTTGATTGAGGCGGGGGCGTTGATGGCGCGGCTGGCGGCGGCGCCAACGGACGAGGAATAATCGCTGGGCGGCCGGTACGCCGCCTCCGCGGTGAGATTACGGCATCGGCCAATCGACCGGCATGGTGCTGACCACGTCCACGTAGCGATCCCAGGCCGATGACCAGAAGTGGGTGAAGGCTTCCAGGGTAAGGTGGATGCCCATCAGGCCCATCACGAACCAGCAGGCGGTAAACAGGCCCAGGCTGCTGAACATGAACGCCATGCCGTTGCGGCTGGTTTTACGGCAAACGACGTTTAACTGGCTGGCGAAGAACATCATCACGGCGCTCAGCAACTCCCAGCGCATCATGACTAAACCGGTGGCAATGGTACTCATCGAACTCGATCCTATGTAACAAAAAGCCGCATCCGGCAGGGCGCCGACAGGGAAATGCGGGGGAATAACGGGAATAATGTGATTTAGATCACATTGTAGCATTGAGGCGAACGGCGGCTCAATGGGGATCGCGGTGAAAAAATCGCCGCCGGTAACATTCCAATATGCTGAAACAGTTATGCCATTTCATTAGCAACCTTTTCATGGGGCGGCGCGCCCGATAACGCTATGCTTGCCGGCTTTTCAGTTCCCTGATTTTGCGGGGAAATGTGACGCAAAAGGTACCGGCACCGCATGGCCCTGTTAAAAGAAAAAATTCGCGATCATTCCGCGGAAGAGAGGCTGTTCATCCGCCGGGCGGGCGTGGCGCTGGCGCTGGTGGTGGCCTGTTTCGGCGTGCTGATCGCCAATCTCTACCGGCTGCAAATCCGCCAGCATGGTTTTTACCAGACGCGCTCCAACCAGAACGACATCAAGATGCTGCCGCTCGCTCCCAGCCGCGGGTTAATCTTCGATCGCAACGGTACGCCGCTGGTGCGAAACGTGACACTGTATCGTATCGAGATCACGCCCAGCAAAATCACCGACATGGCGGCGCTGCTGCAGGCGCTGACGCCGATCGTCGATCTGACGCCGGAAGACATCAGCGCGTTTCGCGACGATATGCACCACAACAGCCGCTACAAGCCGGTGACGCTAAAAACCGGGCTGAGCGACACCGAGGTGGCGCGTTTTGCCGTCAATCAATACCGTTTCGACGGGGTAACAATCGATACCTATCAACAGCGTGAATATCCTTACGGCGCTCAGCTGGCGCACGTGCTGGGCTATGTGTCGAAGATCAACGACAGCGATCTCAAGCGCCTGGACAAGGCCGGCCTGAGCGAAAACTACGCCGCCGACCGCAACATCGGCAAACAGGGCATCGAAGCCTATTACGAGTCAGAGCTGCACGGCACCACCGGCTATCAGGAGGTGGAAGTGGATAACCACGGGCGGGTGATCCGGCTGCTGAAGGAGCAGCCGCCGCAGGCCGGCAAAAACATTTACCTGACGCTGGATCTGCCGCTGCAGCAGTACATTGAATCGGTGCTAAAGGGGCAACGCGCCGCGGTGGTGGTGGAAGATCCGCGCGACGGCGGCATTCTGGCGATGGTCTCCAGCCCCAGTTACGATCCCAATCCCTTCGTCAAAGGCATCGGCTATCAGGCCTATAAAACGTTGTTGAGCAATCCGGAGCTGCCGCTCATCAACCGCGTTACCCAAGGGTTGTACCCGCCGGCTTCCACGGTGAAGCCCTATATGGCCGTTTCGGCGCTGTTCGCCGGGGTGATCACGCCCACTACCACCTTTTTCGGCGCGCCGACCTGGACGCTGCCCGGCACCGAGCGCCGTTACCGCGACTGGCTGAAAACCGGCCACGGCATGCTCAATGTCACCAAAGCGATTGAGGAGTCCGCCGATACCTTCTTTTATCAGGTGGCGTATGAGATGGGCATCGATCGCATTCACCATTGGCTGAGCCAATTCGGCTACGGTCAGTCCACCGGCATCGATCTGAACGAAGAGTACCGCGGCGTGCTGCCGAGCCGCGACTGGAAACTGAAGGTGCACAAAAAGGGCTGGTATCAGGGGGATACGATCTCGGTGGGCATCGGCCAGGGGTATTGGGTGGCGACGCCGATCCAGATGGTGAAAGCGTTGACCACGCTGCTCAACAACGGCAAGGTGAAAACGCCGCACCTGCTGTATTCGCTGCAGCAGGGCAACCGGGTGACGCGCTACCAGCCGCCGGCGCAAGCGGCGCAGATCGGCGATCCCAACTCGCCTTACTGGGGCATCGTGCGCAACGGCATGTACGGCATGGCCAACTTGCCGAACGGCACCGGTTACAAGCTGTTCCATACCGCGCCGTATCAGATCGCCGCCAAATCCGGCACCTCGCAAGTGTTCAGCCTGAAGCAAAACCAGACTTACAACGCCAAAATGATCCCGGTGCGGCTGCGCGATCACATCTTTTATACGCTGTTTGCGCCCTACAAAAATCCCCGGGTGGCGATGGCGCTGATCCTGGAAAACGGCGGCGGCGATGGCGTGGTGGCGGGGCCGACCGCGCGCGCGATCCTCGACCACATTTTTGACCCGGCCAACGCGCCACAGCCCGGCGATACGCCGCAAAGTAAACCGCAGTTAAACGACAGCGCGGATGTGCAACGGTGATGCGGTTTGTTTTTACTTTCTTACAAACTGCAATCTCCTGACCATTTCCGGCAAGGTAGACTGAAATAACACCATAAACTGAATAAAAACGCAGGGTTAACACAACAGTGGCGCCATCGACCAAAAAGAGCGGTAAAACCTATTCCACAGTTCGTTTCGGCTGGATTTGCGCCGGCATGCTGGTCTGTTTTTTTCTGTTGGCGTTCAGGGTCGGCTACCTGCAACTGCTGGAACACCAGCAGTTGGCCAATCAGGCTGACCAGCGTTCGATCCGCACCCAGGTGGTGCCGACCAACCGCGCCATGATCACCGATCGCAACGATGAGGCGCTGGCGGTCAGCGTGTCGTCCAAAGACATCGTGCTGGATCCGAAGCATATTCTCGATACCCAGACCGATACCGGCAACGAACGCTGGCAGAGCATGGCCAACGTGCTGAAGATCCCGCTGGCGGACATCCAGCATCTGATCCAGAGCAACGCGCACAAACGTTTTGTCTACCTGGCGCGCAAGGTGGAGGACGACAACGCCGCCTACATCAGCAAACTGCACCTGACCGGCGTCAGCGCCGAGCAGGATTTCAGCCGCTTTTATCCGATGGGCCAGGATGCCGCCGGGCTGATCGGCATCGTCGGCCAGGACAATCAGGGGCTGGAGGGCATCGAGCTGGGGTTCAACCCGCTGTTGCAGGGAAAAAACGGCCTGCGGGTCTATCAGAAGGATGGCAGCGGCGCGGTGATCGGCGTGCTCAAAAGCGTGGATCCGGTGCCGCCGCCGAACGTGACGCTCAGCATCGACAAATTTATCCAGTACGTGCTCTATGCGCAGATCCGCGACGGCGTGGTGGCTAACCAGGCCGACTCCGGCTGTGCGGTGCTGGTCAAGATCGACACCGGCGAAATCCTCGGCATGGCCAGCTATCCGTCGTTCAACCCGAACAACTATGGCAGCACGCCGGCGAAAGATATCCGCAACGTGTGCAGCAGCGACAGCTTCGAACCGGGTTCGACGGTGAAACCGGTGGTGGTGATGGTGGGGTTGGAACATAAGCTGATCCGGCCGGATACCGTGCTGGACACCACGCCGTATCGGGTGAACGGTCACCTGATCAAAGACGTCGGCCACTGGTCGAAACTGACCATCACCGGCGTGCTGCAAAAATCGAGCGACATCGCGGTATCGCATATCGCGCTGGCGCTGCCGGCCACGGTGCTGCCGGCGGTCTACCGCAGCTTTGGCCTGGGGCGGCCGACCGAGCTCGGCATCGGCAACGAGAGCAGCGGCTATCTGCCGCAGCACCGCGAACGCTGGGCCGATATCGAACGCGCTACCTTCTCCTTCGGCTATGGGCTGCGCGTGACGCCGCTGCAGATGGCGCGCGAATATGCCGCTATCGGTTCCTTCGGCATTTATCGGCCGCTGTCGATCACCAAGGTGACGCCGCCGGTAATGGGGCAACGTATTCTGCCGGCGGATACGGTACGATCCGTGGTGCATATGATGGAGAGCGACGCCTTGCCGGGCGGCAGCGGGGTGAGCGCCGCGGTGCCGGGCTATCGGCTGGCGATCAAAACCGGTACCGCCGAGAAAATGGGCCCCAGCGGCAAATACGACGGCGGCTACATCAACTACACCGCCGGCGTGGCGCCGGCCAGCGATCCGCAGGTGGCGCTGGTGGTGATGGTCAACAACCCGAAAGCCGGCAAGCACTTCGGCGGTTCGGTGGCGGGGCCAGTGTTCGGCAAGATCATGGCCCAGGTGCTGGAGCACATGAATATTCTGCCGGACGCCCAGCCGCTTAACGTGGTGTCGTCGGTCAAGGGGTAAGGGGGATTAGCGCGATTCCAGCAGGCGCTTCAGCGCCTGCAGATCGGCGTTCACCAGCCCGACGTCGCGGGCGAACAGCGCGTCGTCCATCTCCGGCTGGCGGAACAGGGTGAAGATCACCTCGGTGCCGCGCCGGTTGGCGAGCGCGCGCAGCGGCACGTAGACCACGCCGCCGTCCGGCAGCGTCACCCAATGATCCAGCACGCCGAAGGCATTCGGCGCGCTGAAGCGAATGCGGATCGGCCCTTGTGGGGTGTTTGCCACCCAATCTTCCCCTTCCCGCCGTAAGCTGTTGGCTAACCCTCTGGCCCACAACGGGAAGTTTTCCGGGCGGCTGAGAAAGGCGTACACCTCGTCACAGGGGCGGTTGATGGCGACATGCAGCGTTTGCGCGCTCAGCATCATGATTTCTCCGGTTGACGGCGATACTTCAGTGTAGATCCCGCCGCGCTTAGAAGTAGTAACCGATGTTTACGTTGGTGCGAAAATACCATTTATTGCTGCCGGAGGACTGGGTGCCGGTCCAGCCGGTGGCGTTTTCCACGCCGCCCCACGGGTTGGCATTCTGCGCCCAGGTCAGATCCACCCACAGCATCACCGGCATGGCGAACACCTGCACCCCGAGCGTATTCATTTTGGAGTCGGAACCGCCGTGCTTATCCTTCCAGAGCACGCTGTAGTCGTTGTAGAAGCGCAGCTTTTTAACCGGCCCCCAGGGTACGTCGACGTCGCGCGCCAGGTTGATGGCGGCGGTGGTGGCCTGCGACGGGATCAGATAGGCCGGCGTCAGGCCGTTGCCGCCCATCAGGATCACCGAATTGTTGGCCCCGGCCGGGCCTTTGGCGTCGTAACCGTAGCGGATCAGCTGGCCGGACAGATGCCAGGGATCGTTATTCACCAGCGTATGCAGGCCCGCCGCCCAGAAGCTGCCGTTATCGCCGGTCGCCTGGTTGTAGAGCCGCGAGGCCGCCAGCGAACCGCCGAGCTCATTGTCCCAGCCGCCCTGGTGGAAAGTGCGCCTCAGCCGCAGGTTTATCTGATCGCGTTTTTCGTTGCGCTGCAGGTGCTGTGACGCATAGTTGGTGTTTTTCAGATCGTCGTAGCTGGCGACGTCGGGGGCGTAACGCACGCCGGTTGGCATCATGCGCGGGTAGTAGGCGGCGTCGAAGGCCCAATCGTCATACTGATATTGGTATTTGGCGCCGAGTCCGGTGTTGACGCCAAAGCCGAGGTAAAACGGAATGCCGTACGACCAGCCGAACTGCGGGTAGGGCATCAGGCCGAACGGTTTGAACGGCGCGCCCAGTTGCACGGTGGAGCGCTCAGACAGGCGGTAGCCGATATAGGCGCGGTCGATGGCGTATTTGCGCCGATCCTGAAACCAGAATCCGCTATCGAAAAACGCGTCGTTGACCTGGCCGGCGGTATCAATGCGAAAGGCGTCAAAGCGTAAATGCGGAGGATTTCGATAATTGCTGCTGCGCCAGTCTTCATAGCGATAATTGGCGCGCAGCGCGCCGCCGATATCAATATTCTTTTTATTATCCTCGCTTTGCCAATGAATATGCGGAAATGCCGGGCGGCTTTTTTTTACCGGCGCCATGGTGGCAGCGGCGTCGCTGGGCAATGCGACGGCGGTCGCGTAACTCACGGGTGAAACAAGAAAAAAACAAAGCGTGATCTTGCGCATGCCTGGCCCCTGGTGAAAGTAGACGGTTTATTAAGGCGAGCGAATTTCACCTGTGAATAGGGTGATTTTGCTCATCAGTTTTATATTTGAGACGATTTTATATGTGCGTTTCATATATTAAATTCGCCGTCGATTAATATATGAAACTTTGTTTCTTGTTTAATGGAAAAACTATAAATCCGGTATTAAACAAGTCAAGAAATAAAAATGAGCGTTGACGAGAAATTCCGATTATTGGGTCGCCCTGGTTGGCGGTGGGCGACACAAAGCAAGCTGAAATAGTGGTGTCATCAATGCCCGTTAGACTCGCGGCATCCTGGTATCACTGACTAAAAATCATGAACATAAAACTGACACTTGGCCGCCGGGCAAAACCTGCGGCAGCGCTGCCGCACGCATTTGGCATCGGCAAGAGCATGGGCTTATTAGGCGGCGTAATTTGCGTTATTGCGCTATTTTCTCTGCTGCAATTGTTTTCCACCGTATTTATTTCCAATATTCTGCGCGACGCCAAGGTTAACCTGGTGACGGGCGACGGGTTGCATCGCCAGCAGGCGACAATGGATCGCGCCAGACTGTCGCTGCTGACGGCCAGCGACAGCCTGAACCGCGCGGGCATCTATTATCTGCAGGACAAAGTCACCGGCTCCGACGGCAGTTGGCATAGCCTGCTGGATGAATCGTTGGCGGCGTTGGCGGCTTCAAAGCAGGCCTTTGCCCGGTTCGAGCGCTTGAGCGCGGCTGCGCCCGAAGCGACGGGCGCCCTGAAAGACAGTTATCGCCTGTTCTATGACGGCCTGAAGGAACAGGCGCAAGGGTTGCAAAACAGCGCCAGCATCGATGCGTTTTTCGCCGTGCCGATCCAGGCGTTTCAGGCGGATTTCAACGAAAAGTACCTCGCGTATCAGGCGCTGAACGAACAGCGTGGCGATGACGTCAACGTGCGGCAATTGGCGGCGCTGGAGCAGGCCAAAACCTTTGCGCTTGGCGCATTGGCCGCGCTGGCGCTGATCGCCGTGGGGGTGTGGTTCGGCGTCGCTCGCTGGGTGATAGCACCGCTGCAGCGGGCAATTGTCCACCTCAACGTGCTGGCCGCCGGCGATCTTTCGCGGCCGCTGCCGCCTGAGCGGGCGTTGAACCGCGAGATGCGTCAGCTGCAGACCAGCATTGGCCATATGCAAAGCGGCTTGCAGCGCCTGGTAAGCGAGGTGCGCGATGCGGCGAGCGGGATCCTGAACGGCGTCGAGCGGCTGGCGGGCGGCAATCGACAGTTGACGGCGCAGTCGGCGAAGCAGGACGGGGAATTGCAGTTGGCGACCGAGCACGTGCAGCAGCTGGCGGCGCGGGTGGAAGAAAACGGCCAATACGCCCAGCAGGCCAGCCAACGAACCGAATTGGCCCGGCAGTGCGCCGGCGCCGGTGAGCAGATGATGCAAACCGTCAACGTTTCGATGCACGGGATCGTCAACCAATCGGCCGAGATGCGCGGCATTGTCGCGCTGATCGACAGCGTGGCGTTCCAGACCCATATTCTGGCGCTGAATGCGGCGATCGAGGCCGCGCATGCCGGCGTTCACGGCCGCGGCTTTGCCATCGTAGCCAAAGAGGTGGGCCTGCTGGCGCAAAAAAGCAGCCATTCGACGCGCGATATCCAACAGTTGATCAACCGTTCGCTGCTGCAAATCGATCAAGGATCGCAGGCGGTCGAACTTCTGACGGGCAATCTGCGCCAGATTATCGATCTGGTGAACAAATGCAGCGCGCTGATGGGGGAAATCTCGTTGGCGTCGTTCAATCAAGGGGAGAGCATTCAGGCCGTGACGGCGCGCATTGCGACGCTGAATCAGGTGGCGCAGCAAACCGGCGACGTGGTGAGCGCGGTGACCGAGGCTTCGCAGTCGCTGCAGGGCGAATCGGAACGCTTGGAAAAAGCGATGGCGCGTTTCAGGCTGCCTGTGCAATAAATAACCCTGGCGCGGGTTAATGAATAATAAAGCTGCGCTTAATGTTATTCATTATTTCCCCGCGCTGAGGGACGTTATTTCGATAAATAAAAACAGGCCGGCGCTTGTGGATTAAAAAAGCGCCGGCCTGCAGAGAATTATTTTAACGGGAGGATTAACGGCTGGTCTGGTGGCCGATAATGCCGCCCAGCGCTGCGCCGCCGAGGGTGCCCAGCGTGCTGCCGTCGGTCAGCACAGCGCCGCCGACCGCGCCGACGCCCGCGCCGATCGCCGTGTTGCGATCGCGATTGGACATATGCCCACATGCGGTAACGGAAAGCGTCGCCATCACCACCACCAACACACCTGCGGCACGTTTAATATTCATAATGAGTTCCTGGTAAATTGGCTGATTAATGGATTAAAAATAATCCGATTAACCCGCCGGTAGAAGTTGGGATGAATGTATTCCTCAGAAAGAAAATCGAACAGGTAAAAATTCTTAATTTTGCGGCGGTGAAAAGCGATTGCTCGCCGAATGTGCGGCCGTCGACAAAACCGCTGGTCTATACTGGGAAGACGCCTCGCGGGGGCGGGGCACACACTCTGGAGGCCGCCATGTCCGATCTCGTTTCCGCATCCGGCAAACCGGTGAAAATCCCCGGCCCGGATCACCCCATCACCTTGACCCGTCATCCGACGCGAGTCGTGGTGCGTGCTGCCGGGAAAATCCTGGCCGACAGTCGCAATGCGCTCATCCTGCAGGAAGCCACCTATCCGCCGGTGTTTTACTTTCCGCGTGAGGACGTGAATATGGCGCTGTTGCAGAAAAACGAGCACGTCAGCTACTGCCCGTATAAGGGCGACTGCAGTTATTTCACCTTCGCGCTGAACGGCGAGCAGGGGGCCAATACGGCCTGGAGCTATGAAATGCCTTACAACGCCGTGGTGGCGATCAAGGATCATCTGGCATTTTATCCCGATAAAGTGACAGAAATCAGTACTGAAGCCTGACCTGCCGCCGCCGTCGGGCGGGGGCAGGTTGACATTCCGCTTATCCCTACTCATTATGTGTATTACTGGAAACTGATACGCTTTCCTTATGTTTTAATCCGACATAAACGAAACTCTGAGCAGGTGCCAAGGTGTCTACCTCTACGCGATTTGCCGTTGCCATCCATATTCTGACCAACATCACGCTGTGTCGTGGCCAGACGGTGCGTTCCGAAGATATCGCGCGCAGCGTCAACACCAACCCGACGGTGGTGCGGCGGATCCTCGGCGCGCTGGCGGAGGCCGGGCTGACCTATTCGCAGATGGGGCAAGGCGGCGGGGCGCTGCTGGCGCGGCCGGCAGAAGCGATCTCGCTGCTGGACGTGTATCGCGCGGTGGAGGATCAACCTTATTTCATGCTGCACCGCGCCCGGCCTAACGATGCGTGTTATATCGGCCACGCTATTACCCCAGTGCTGGAGCAAGAGTTTGCGCGCGTTGGTCACGCGCTGGAAGCCAGCCTGGCGCAAACCAGCATCGCCGAAATGGCCGGGCAGGTCGAGCGGCAAGCCGGCTATCCTTTCGTCCCTTGTTCATCGCAATATCAAGCGGATACGCAATAAAAATCCACGCCAATTCCGTCTTCCCGCAGAGCATTTTTTGCATTGCGTTAATGTAATTGTGTAAGTTACATTAGCTCACATCAAGTGTGATGTGGCTCACGTTTTAGACTGCCTCCCCACGATAATCGATCGATTGGCCGGAAACCTTTTCTTCCGGCGCAGATTCGCTGTGCTTATAAACCAGGAGAGAACGATGTTAGAAATGATTGAAAGCTTGGCCACCGTGGTGGTCCTGGTGCCGGTAATGGTGGCCGTCTTGCTCGGCGCGATTTACGGTCTGGGTGAGGTGTTCAACGTCTTTTCCGCTATCGGCCGAAAAAATAACGGCTGAATTTGAACGTCAGGGGACGCAACGCCCCCTGACGCAGGGTTACAATACCGTCGCCAGGAAGTTGCGCGTCCTCTCATGTCCCGGCGCATCCAGAACCTGCTGCACGCTGCCCGTTTCAACCACCTTTCCCTGATCCATAAAGACAATCTGGTCGGCCACTTCGCGGGCGAAGCCGATTTCATGCGTGACCACCACCATCGTCATGCCCGAATGCGCCAAGTCTTTCATCACCTGCAGCACTTCGCCAACCAATTCAGGATCGAGGGCGGAAGTCGGTTCATCAAACAGCAACACCTGCGGGTTCATCGCCAGCGCGCGGGCGATGGCGACGCGTTGCTGCTGGCCGCCGGACAGTTCACGCGGCCAGGCGTTGATGCGATGTTCCAACCCGACGCGGGCGAGCAACTGCTTCGCCCGTTCCTGCGCCTCGGCTTTTTTTTCCTTTTTCACCCGCTGCGGCGCGTCGCTGACGTTTTGCAACACGGTGCGGTGCGCAAACAAGTTGAACTGCTGAAATACCATGCCGATGCTTTTACGCTGTTCGGCCACCTCGGCTTCTTTCAGCTCGTACAGATGCCGGCCTTTTTGACGATAACCGATCAGCTGTTCGCCAACGCGAATGGTGCCGCCGTCCAGCTTTTCCAGGTGGTTGATGCAGCGCAACAGGGTGGATTTGCCGGAGCCGGAAGGGCCGAGGATCACCGTCACTGAACCCGCCGGAATGGTCAGGCTGATGTTTTTCAACACGTCGGTGCCGGAAAAGGATTTCCGCACCCGGTTGATGTGGATGGATGCGCTCATTGTTCACCTCCCTGAGGGGCTTTGCGGTTGAGGAAGAACCCGCCGCTGCGCGTTGCCTGCGTGCCGCGGCCAAAATAGCGCTCCACGTAGTATTGGCCAATCGACAGAATCGAAGTCATGGCCAGATACCACAGGGTGGCGACCAGCAGCAGCGGGATGACCTCGTAGGTGCGTTGGTAAATGATCTGCGCCGAATACAGCACGTCCTGCAGGGCAATCACCGACACCACCGCGGTGGTTTTCAACTGCCCGATCACCTCATTGCCCGCCGGCGGCAGGATGGTGCGCATCGCCTGCGGCAATACCACGCGCCACAGGATTTGCCCACGACGGTAACCCAGCGCTTTGGCGGCTTCCAGCTGGCCGCTGCCGACGCTTTGGATGCCTGCGCGCACGATCTCCGCCGCATAGGCCGACTGATGCATCACCAGCGCGATCACCGCCGCGCTGAAGGTGCTGATAAGGGTATTGGTCGGCGCGCTGGCGACTTCGCCCAGAAACGGGATCCACAAGCTGATGCGCGGATAAAGCGCGGCGATGTTGTACCACAGGAACAGCTGCACCAGCATCGGCACCGCACGGAAGAACCAGGTGTAGAACCAGCTTACCGCAACCAATACCGGATTGGCCGACAGGCGCATCAGCGCCAGCAGCACGCCGCCGGCGAAGCCGAACACCACCGAAATCACCGTCAGCTTCAGCGTCATGAGCACGCCGTTGAGGATGGACGCCTCGGTCAGATTTTCCGCCACCACCGACCATTCAAAGCGCGGGTTGTGCAGCATGGAATTGATGATAACGCCGACGATCAGCAGCACAACCAGGGCGCTGAGCCAGCGCCCGTAATGCCGGTGGCCGACGATGCTCAGTTCCGCGTCGTCGACAGGGTGTTGCCCACTCATTTTGCGATCTCTTCATTGATGCCGGCAGTTTTCACGGCACCAAAACCGATATCCCAGCCGTCGAGGATTTTCTGGTAGCTGCCGTCGGCGATCAGAGAATTCAGCGCCGCCTGCACCGGTTTCACCAGTTCGGAGCCTTTCGGCAGGGCGATGGCCACCGTGGTGCCGTCGATGTTGATATCACCGGCCAGCGTCAGCGGTTTAACGTGGGTGGCCTGGTAGCGCAACCCTTCATACGGGCCGAAAAACATCGGCACGCGGCCGCTGATCACCGCCTGCACCCCGGCCGGGCGATCCGGGAAGATCGGCATGGTGATGGCCGGCTTGCCGGCGGCGACGCATTGATCGCTGGCCTGCTGCAGGCGGGTGATCTGCGAGGTGCCTGCGCCGGCGCCGACGGTCTGGCCGCACAGCTGGGCCAGCTCGGTGTAAGGGCCAAGCGCAGCGTCTTTGCGGGCGATCAAGGCCAGCTTGGAAGCGTTGTAATAGCCGACGAAGTCCACTTGCTGGAAGCGCTTTTTGTTGGCGTCAATGTTGGCCAGCGCGACGTCATAACGGCCGGACTTCAGGCCGGGGATGATGTTGTCGAAACCGCCGGTGTCCTTCCAGTGGATCGCCACGCCCAGGCGATCGGCAATCGCGCTCATCACGTCGATTTCACGCCCGGCCAGCGTTTTGTTGTCCGCCTGGTAAAAGGTGGTCGGCGGGGTGTTCGGGTTGGTGCCGGCAACGATATAGCCGGCCTTTTTGATAGCGTCAGGCAGGTTGTCGTGCAGCGCCGGATCGGCGGCAGCTTTCACCGCCGCCTTGAAGGGAACATCGCCTTCAGCGGCATGAGCTGCGGCCAACGGCGCCAGCGTGGAGGAAGCCAACAGCAGGGACAGTACGGTGCGTTTGAATGTGGTTTTCATCATGATTTCCCTGCGGATTAAGCCGATTTTACGTTAGCGAAGTTGATTGCCGGTTCCGGCAGACCCAGGTTTTCACGCAGGGTTGCATGCTGATACTCTTCACGGAACAGGCCACGGCGGCGCAGCTCCGGGATCACCAGCTCGACGAACAGTTCCAGCTGGTTAGGCAACACCGCCGGCATGATGTTGAAGCCGTCTGCGCCTTGCTGTTCCAGCCACAGCTGGAAGTCGTCGGCGATCTCTTCGGCGGTGCCTACCACCACGCGGTGGCCGCGCGAACCGGCCGCGACGGCCGCCAGCTCGCGCAGCGTCAGGTTTTCCCGCGCGGCCAGATCGGTCAGCAGTTTCACGCGGCTTTGGCCGCCTTCGGTGGCGCCCACGTTCGGCACCGGGCCGTCCAGCGGGTAATCGCTTAAATCGAAACCAAAGCGCGCCGATAACTGCTCAATGCCGTTATCGATATCCACCAGTTGATTCAGCTGATACCAGGTTTCCTGCGCTTCTTCTTTGGTACGGCCGACAATCGGCATCACACCTGGCAGGATCAGCAGGTGGTCCGGGTTGCGGCCGGCGTCGGCCACGTATTTTTTCTGGCTGCGGTAGAAAGCCTGTCCTTCTTCCAGGCTGGCGGCGGCGGTGAACACCACTTCGGCGGTTTCCGCCGCCAGCTGTTGGCCGGCCGGGGAAGAGCCGGCCTCAATGATCACTGGCCGCCCCTGCGGCGAGCGGGAAATGTTCAGCGGGCCCTGCACCGAGAAATGCTTGCCTTTATGGTTGGCGGCGTGGATTTTCTCGTCGATGGCGTATACGCCATTTTGCTTATCGCGCACGATGGCGTCTTTTTCCCAGCCGTCCCACAGTTTGTAGCTGGCCTCGAGGAATTCCCGCGCCACTTCATAGCGTTCGGCGTGCGACGGCAGGTCTTCACGGCTGAAATTGCGCGCCGCATCGCTGGAGAAAGAGGTCACCACGTTCCAGGCGGCGCGGCCGTGGCTGATATGGTCGATGGAGGCCATGGCGCGCGCCAGGTGGAAAGGTTGATCGAACGTGGTGGAGGCGGTCGCCGCCAGCCCGATATGGCGGGTGTTAACCGCCAGCGCCGCCAGCAGCGTCAGCGGCTCCAGGCGTGACATCGTCGAGGGCAGGCGGTGCACGCTGGTCGCCAGCGCGTCACCGACGAAGAACATATCGAAGGTGCCTTCTTCGGCTTTTTTTGCGATCCAGGTGAACCAGTCGATATCGGTCGGTGAACCGCTGGCGCCTTCTGCGCGCCATCCTCCGATGTGGTGTCCCAGCGCCTGAACGAACAGGCCGAGACGGAGTTGGCGCGATGGTGTTGAAGGTGAAGTACTCATAATTATTCCTGTTTTATTATTAATTTAACAATGCAATCAGTCGCGGCAGCGCGCCAGGGGACATAAGCGCGCAGTCGCGGATAACGCTCTCGCCTTCGAGGCCCGGAAGCAGCTGCAAAATGGCGCGCAGCTTGGCGTCGAGGTCTGTCGGCCGGGCGGTGGTTTGCTTTCTTGTGACTATGTCACTTATTTGCCTTCCGTCCTGCAGCGTCAGGGTCAGGCGATGGAAGCGCATCTCCGGATCGAGCGCGTCCGGCGGGGCCGCGGGATCGGCATGGCGCTCAACTTTCGCCGCCAGGGCGGCGATAGCCGCATCGACCGGCTGTTCGCCGTAATGCGTCAGCGTGACCTCGCCGTGGTATAGCGCATCGGCGATGACGTATTCGAGGCTAAAGCGCGCTTCCACACCGGTGGCCGGTTGGCGAATATAGGGCGCGGTATCTGCGCCGGGCGGAAAACTGACCTCAACCAGGGCGATCTCTGCAAGGGCGTCGCCTTGTTCCAGCAGCCGCGCGCGCAGGGCGAGCGCCGCCTCGGCCGCGCTGTGAGTGCCACCGCAGGTCGGGTAGCGCTTGAACTCCAGCCCCGGCTGCAGGATGCGCCAGGGCGCGCCCCAGCCGGCGGTCAGGCATTCCGGTTTTTGCCGGCCGTCGCCGTGGGAAGCCAGCAGGCTGTCCAGCACGCCTTCCGGTTGGCCGATGAAACCGGCCTGAGCCAGCAGGGCGGCGTTGACCGCGTTGCGTGCCGCCAGGCCGGCGTGCAGCGGTTTGGCCGCCGAACCGAACTGGCTGCGCAGGCCCGCCGCCTGCGTGGCCGCCAGGCCGAGAGCAATCTGCGTTTGCCGCTGGTCAAGCTGCAGATAACGCGCCACGGCGGCGCAGGCGGCGACCGCGCCCAGGGTGGCGGTGCTGTGAAAACCCAGCACGTAATGTTGCGTGCCAGCGGCCAATCCCAGCCGGCCAGCGGCCTCTACGCCGATGACATAGGCGGTTAACAGTTCGGTGACATTGTCACTTTCACCGTTCAGCGCCAGCAGGGCGGAGAGCACTACGGTGCTCGGATGGCCACGCAGCGCAGGATGGTAATCATCGAAGTCCAACGAGTGGCTGACATAGCCATAGCGCAGTGCGCGGTTCTCACTGCCGTTCGGCGGAAACGTCGTGCCGATCGCTGCCAGACCGGCATCGCTCAACGCCCCGCGGGCAATCGGCAATGCGCAGGCGAAGTAATCTTTCACGCCGCGGCGAGCGGCTGACAGGGCGGTTTGATCCGGCTGGCTGTTCAATATCAGATGAGCGAATTGGGCGGTTATCGATAATGACAAGGCGTTAACACCTGAATTTATAGATGGTTATGCACGAGTGCGGGGTGAAAGGTATTGTGTGGCGGTTTTCTTTGTCCCGAAAGAACGAACGGCGCTTCCATATCGCTGAATGGAATATCACGACGGCACTGCGCCGCCGTCAGGGCTGCTGGCAGGCGCAGCAGGCTGCGCTTTAGCTATTTTTGTGCAAAGCAAAGCTGAATTTGTTCTAACTCGGTAGAGGACTTAGGCCGAGAAAAGGCGAACGCTCATGATGTCGATAAATGCCCTGAGACGCGGTGTAAGATGTTTGCTTGAAGGCCAGAGAATTTTGAGACTGCCACTGTGTCGGCATTGGTCGCCAAGCACGGGTTGGAGCCGCTGCTGCTCCAGCGCCTCCCGTACCGCGAAATCGGGCAGGCAGGCGATGCCCAGGCCCTGTTCCGCCAGGTAAATCAGCGTGTCGACGGTATTGCATACCGTGCGCTTGCCCAGGCCTTCGTCGAGCAGTTTATCTCCGCCCGCCACTGGCCAGGTCTCGACTTTGCCGGTGGTGGGGAATCTGTATAACAGGCAGGCGTGATCGCGCAGTTCTGCCGGCTGGCGGGGTATTCCCGCCCGGCGCAGATAGTCCGGCGCCGCCACCAGCTGTAGGTGAAACGTGCCCAGTTGGCGGCTCATTAAGCGAGAGTCCTCGGTATCGCCCACGCGGATCACCGCATCGAACCCTTCTTCGATCACCGCGACTCGACGGTCGGAAAAATCGGTTTCCAGCTCAATCTCCGGGTAACGCCGAACAAATTCCGCCAGCACCGGATTCAGCAGGCCGCCCACCAGCGGCAAACTGACACGCAGCTTGCCGCGCGGCGCGCTGTGCGTATCGCTGATTTCCCGTTCCGCCGCCGCCAATTCCCCGAGAATGCGCTGGCAGCGGTGCAGAAACAGCCGGCCTTCGGCGGTCAGCGTCATGCTGCGCGTGCTGCGGTGAAACAGGCGCGTGCCCAGCCGGTTTTCCAGGCGAGCGATGCTTTTCCCCACCGCGGAAGCGGAAATGCCGAGCACGCGCCCGGCCTCAACGAAACTCAGCGTCTCCGCGGTCTGCACAAAGACGCTCACCCCAGACAGATTATCCATTGTTTGCCCCATTGCGGACGTGAGTGTCCGCTATGAAAGGAAATCTAGCCTGTTTTTTCGTTAATCGCCACGCTCTATGCTCGGTGGCGACAGCATGGGCTGACTATCTGAGGTAATAAAGATGAATGAATACGGATCCACCGGCAACGCGATTGACGGCGCGATAGAGCAAGCCTTGCGCGAAAAACGATTGGTTGGCGCGGTCGTTTTGGTGGCGCAGGGCGGTGAGATCGTTTATCGACGCGCGGCGGGCATGGCGGATCGCGAAGCGGGCAAGCCGATGGCGCTCAATACGCTGTTTCGTCTGGCCTCGGTGTCCAAACCGATCGTGTCCACGGCGGCGCTGGCGTTGATGGCGCAAGGCGCCATGCGGTTAGACGATCCGATCACGCGTTGGCTGCCGAATTTTCGCCCGCGGCTGGCGGACGGCACCCAACCGTTGCTGACGCTATGGCATTTGATGACCCACACCGCCGGATTAAGCTACCGTTTTTTCCAGCCGGAAGGGGGATTCTATGCCCGGCTCGGCGTCTCCGACGGCATGGATGACGCGTCCGTCAGCCTGCAGGAAAACGTGCGGCGCATTGCCTGCGCCCCTTTGCTGGCTCCGCCCGGCGCGGCGTGGCGCTATTCTATCGCCACCGATGTGCTGGGCGCGGTTATTGAACAGGCGAGCGGCCTGCCGCTGGCGCAGGCGGTCAACAAATGGGTGACCGGGCCGTTGGCGATGACGGATACCGATTTCCTGGCGGTGGACGCCGCGCGCTTGGCGGCCGCTTACGCCGATCATCCCGGTGAGCCACGCCGCCTGCGCCAACCGGATCGTTTACCGTTCATCGATGGCAGCGCCGGTTTTCTTCTGTCACCGGCGCGTGCGCTGGATCCGCAGGCGTACGCCTCCGGCGGCGCCGGCATGGTCGGTTCGGCGGAGGATTTCCTGCGCCTGCTGGAAGCGTTGCGCCAGGGAGGAGAGCCGGTGCTGCCAACCGAGTGGGTGACGGCGTTCACCAGCAACCAAATCGGCGATTTGCCGATGCCGTTTTGGCCGGGGCGCGGGTTTGGCCTGGGCATCACCGTGCTGAAAGATCCCGTCGCCGCGCGCACGCCGGAGTCCGTTGGCAGCTGGCGGATGGGCGGCACCTATGGCCACTCGTGGTTCGTCGATCCTGCCCGGCAGCTCAGCGTGGTGGTGTTTACCAACACGGCGCTGGAGGGGATGTCCGGTGCTTTTGTCGGCGAGATTTGTCAGGCGGTCTATGCCGCGACGGGAGCGATGCAATGCGCCTGATGCCGCCGATTTTCTTCCTCGCGCTGGGGCTGTTCGGCGTTTACTGCATCGAGTTCGGCGTGGTGGGCATTTTGCCGCTGATCATTGCACGGTATGGCATCTCCACGGCGCAGGCCGGCTGGCTGGTCGGGATCTTCGCCCTGACCATTGCGCTGCTCGGGCCGCTGTTGGTGCTGTTGGCGTCGCAATTCAATCGCAAACGCATGTTGTTGATCGCGTTGACCGTGTTTGCGGCGGCCAGCGCGCTGGCCGCACAGGTGGACAGCTTCGCCATGCTCATGCTGCTGCGCATTGTGCCGGCGTTGTTTCATCCGATCTATTTTTCACTGGCCATGGTGGCGGCCGCGGCGCTTTATCCGCCGCATCAAGCTCCCAAAGCAACCGCCTATGCGTTCATCGGCACCAGCATGGGCATGGTGCTGGGGATACCGCTGACGCAATGGATCGCCGGACAGTTCAGCTATGAAGCGTCGTTCAGGTTCTGTGCCTGGGTGAACCTTCTGGCGGCGCTGGGATTGCTGTGGCGTTTGCCTGATGCGGCCGTGCAGCGCCTCAGCTATGGCAAACAGTTGGCAATCCTGCGCAGCGGTACGCTGTGGCTGAATATCACTACCTGCGTGCTGATCTTTGCCGCCATGTTTGCCGTCTATGCTTACGCGGCCGAGTACCTCAGCCGCGAAATCGGTCTCAGCCGCGGCGTCATCGGCTTTCTTCTGGTGGCGTTCGGTGTGGGCGGCGTCGCGGGCAACCTGTTGGCCGGCAGATGGCTGAGCCGCCACCGTGCGGTGACGGTGCTGCTGCATCCGCTAGCCTTGATTGCGGCTTATGCGCTGCTGTATCGCTATGGCCGCGTGAATATTGGCTCGATGACGGCGCTTTGCCTGTATTGGGGAGCGGCGCACACCAGCGGTTTGATTGTCACGCAGATTTGGCTGACCGCCGAAGCCCCGCAAGCGCCGGCGTTCGCCACCGGGCTGTATATCGCCTTTATCAATCTGGGCGTGGCGGTGGGGGCGCTGGCGGGCGGCGGGTTTATCACCGCGTGGGGGCTACAGGGCAGCCTGCTGTGCGGAGCCTTGTTCGCCGCGCTGGCGGTGATTACGATCGCCGCCAGGCTGCGGTTGCAGCGGCAGGCTACCGTTGCGTTGCGTCGATCATCGCCATCACCTGCCGGAACATCGCGCTTTCCGCATCCGCCAGCTCGTTGACCAGCGTAAAGTGATTGCAGTGGCGGTCGGCCAGCAGCTGGACGTCGAGGCCATGCGCCAGGCAGGCGTCATAATAGGCCTGCGTCTGGTTTTTGAAACCTTGGGTTTCCCGCTGGCCGACGTCGAGCAGGATCTGCGGCGCATGGTCTTTCGCCGGCAGCAGAAACAGCGGGCTGAGGGTTTGCGCCTGCTCGGGCGTCAGGTGCAACCAATCGTTGATGTAGATATCGCACAGCGGGCGCAGATCGTAGAGGCCGCTCAGCGCCAGCGCGCCTTTGATCGCGTCGGGCGGCAGGCGATAGCGTTGCTGCCAGCCGTCGGCGATCAGCATGCCGCACAGGTGACCGCCGGCCGAACTGCCGCTGACGAAAATGCGCGCCGGATCGATGCCGAAAGGCGCCCCGTGATGATAGAGCCAGGCGACGGCGCTGCGCACCTCGTGCACGATTTCCGCGAGCGTCGCTTCCGGCGCCAGCGTGTATTCCAGCGTGGCGACCGCCACGCCGCGGCGAGCAAACGCGGCGGCCATCGAACAGGCTTCCTCTTTGCGCTGTGAATGCCAATAGCCGCCATGAATAAAGATCAGCAGCGGGGCGGGTTGTGCGCTGGCCGGGAACAGATCGAGGCGCTCAGCGGCGCTCATGCCGTAGCGCAGGTCGTAAATGCCGGGCGTCTGCGCCTTGGCTCGCTGGGCCAGCGCGGCGTATTCCGCCATGCAGGCGTCAAAATCCTCCACCGAAGCGCGGGCGTTGTATTGCACGGCGCGTGCGCTCAGGTCTTCAAACGTCAGATCGATGTTCATGCCTTTCTCCGGATTGTTATGTGTTATGCCTTCATCATCGTCCCGCAGGCGAAAAGATGTTTGATCGCCGGTGCGCACAATTGCGACTTCTCCATTGCTGTTATCTGCTGTATATTGCTGTTTTATGCTTTTTACTGCGGAATAAGCCCATGCACAAAGCGGCAAGGCAGCGCCATTTACTGGATTTGCTCAGCGAACGCGGACAGGCGGCGGTCGCGGAACTGGCCACCGCCATCGGCGTGTCGGTCGATACCGTGCGCCGCGATCTGGCCGATCTCGAGCGGCAAGGGTTGGCGCAGAAACATCACGGCGGCGCGATCGCGCTCGAACCTTCCGGCATGCCACGTCAGGCGCGCGCGGCGCTGTTGCCGCAGATCAAGCAGCGGCTCGGTCGCGCGGTGGCTGCGCAGATCCCGCCCGGCAGCACCCTGATGCTGGATGCGGGCAGTACGCTGTTGGCGGTGGCGCAGGCGTTGCGCGGCCCGGCGACGGTGATCACCGCTTCGCTGGATATCGCGCAGTGCCTGAGCGACAGGCCGGAGATCAACCTGATCCTGCTTGGCGGCCAGTGGGATGCGCGCCAGCGGCTGTTCGCCGGCAGCGCCACGCTGGCGTTGCTGGCGCGCTACCGCGCGGATATCGCCTTGCTGGGCGCCTGCGCGGTGCATCCTCAGCTGGGACTGAGCGCCGGCGAAGAGGCCGATGCAGAGGTCAAGCGCGCCATGCTGGCTAACAGCGGCGAGCGCTGGCTGGTGGCCGACCATATGAAGCTGGATCGCTGCGAACCGCATCACGTGGCGGATCTGGCGCAGATCCAACGCCTGTTTACCGATCGCCCGTGGGACAACCTGGACGAACAGTCATTGATTGAACTTTGTGTCGTCGCCGACGACCGCTAGAGGAGAACACTGATGAACGATACCGCTCGACCGTTGCAGGTGGCGCTGATTGGCTACGGCTTTGTCGGCAAGGCGTTTCACGCGCCGCTGATTAACGCGGTGCCGGGGTTGGAACTGAGCGTGGTGGCTTCGCGCGATGCCGCCAAGGTGCATGCCGATCTGCCGCACGCGCAGGTGATCGCCGATCCGCTGGAGGCCATCCGCCGGCCGGAGGTGGATTTGGTGGTGATCGCATCGCCGAACGCCACCCATGCGCCGCTGGCGCTGGCCGCGCTGGAGGCGGGCAAGCACGTGGTGGTGGATAAGCCGTTTACGCTGGATTTGGCGCAGGCGCGCGCGCTGATTGCGGCGGCGGAGAAGCACGACCGCCTGCTGTCGGTGTTCCAGAACCGTCGCTGGGACAGCGATTTCCTGGGCGTGAAGCAGGTGATCGAACAGGGGTTGATTGGCAAGGTGACGCACTTTGAGTCGCACATCGATCGTTACCGCCCAGAAGTGCGGGTGCGCTGGCGTGAACAAAACCTCCCTGGCAGCGGGCTGTGGTTCGATCTGGGGCCGCACATGGTCGATCAGGCGCTGCAGCTGTTCGGCTTGCCGCACAGCGTGCAGGCCAACATCGCCACGCTGCGCCCCAACGCGCAGATTAACGACTGGGCTCACGTGGTGCTCAACTACCCGACGCACCGCGTGATCCTGCATGGCAGCATGCTGGTGGCGGGGGGCGTCTCACGCTTTACC
The DNA here is from genome assembly GCF_059652115.1 of Serratia sp. EC4. Taxonomy (NCBI): domain Bacteria; kingdom Pseudomonadati; phylum Pseudomonadota; class Gammaproteobacteria; order Enterobacterales; family Yersiniaceae; genus Serratia; species Serratia sp. EC4. The sequence goes on from NZ_JBNIDE010000001.1 coordinate 159,614, forward strand.
GTGCACGGCGAGAAAGGCAGCGTGGTCAAAGCGCGCGCCGACGGGCAGGAGAGCCAACTGCTGGCCGGCGTGACGCCGGGATCGGCGGAGTGGGGCAAAGACGACGATGCGATGAGCCTGTTTATCGGCACGGAGCCGATGCGCACGCTGCCGACACCGGATGGCGATCAGCGCCAGTATTACTTCCAGGTGCGCGATGCGTTGCGCGGCGCAGGCGCCAACCCGGTCACCGCTGCGCAGGCGTTGGCGGTGATGGCGGTGCTGGAAGCGGCCACCCTGGCGGCGGAAACCGGCGTCACCCAAACTCTGCCGCTCACCGAGGCGGAAATCGCCGCCTGGTGACGGTTCGCGTCAGATAAGGCGTCAGGCGCATGGATACAGTGCATGCCATGCGTCTTCCGCCATCCTGACCCCTGACATAGGCTTACCCGCAGTCTATGTCAGGAGTGTTCATCATGTTATCCCATCCTTCGCCGCAAGGCGTTCGCGGCATACTGGCCGCTCTTTCTCTGAGCATGCTGCTGTCATCGCTTGGCATCAGCATTGCCAACGTCGGGCTGCCGGCGCTCGCCACCGCGTTCCATGCCTCGTTCCAGGCGGTGCAGTGGGTGTTGCTCTGCTATTTGCTGGCCGTCACCACTTGCATCATCGGCATCGGCCGTTTGGGCGACAGCCTCAATCGCCGCCGCCTGCTGCTGGCGGGCATCGCGCTGTTTACCGCCGCTTCGCTGGTTTGCACGCTGGCTCCGCAACTGTGGCTGTTGCTGGCGGCGCGCCTGACGCAGGGTCTGGGGGGCGCAGTCATGATGTCGATCGCCATGGCGCTGGCGGGCGAGGCGCTGGGGACGGAAAAAATCGGCCGCGCGATGGGGCTGCTCGGCACGATGTCGGCCGTGGGCACCGCGCTGGGGCCGTCGTTGGGCGGCGCGCTGATCGCCGGTTTCGGCTGGCGGGCGATGTTCCTGATCAACCTGCCGCTGGGCCTGCTGGCGCTGTGGCTCGCCTGGCGATACTTGCCGAATGGGCCGCGCGCGGCAGCGCGCGCGGAACCGTTCGATCGCGCCGGCACGTTGCTGCTGGGCGGCGCATTGCTCTGCTATTCGCTGGCGATGACCCTCGGGCGCGGCGACTTCGGCGCACTCAATCTGGCGTTGATGCTGGGGGCGCTGTTGGCGGGGGCGCTGTTTATCCGCGTGGAGCGCGGCGCCGCATCGCCGCTGCTTGCGCCGTCGATGTTCCGTCATCCGGCCCTGACGGCGGGGCTGGCGGCCAGCGCGCTGGTGATGACGGTCATGACCGCCACGCTGGTGGTCGGGCCGTTCTATCTGTCACGCGCGCTGGAGTTAAGCGCCGCACAGGTGGGGCTGGTGATGTCGGCGGGACCGGCGGTGGCGATCCTGACCGGCATACCGGCCGGCTATCTGGTGGATCGTTTTGGATCGCAGCGCATTGCCCTGCTCGGGCTGATGGCGGTGGCCGCCGGCGCGGCGCTGCTGTCGCTGCTTAACCGTTGGGGCGTGCTCGGCTATATCGCCCCCATCGCGCTGCTGACCGCCGGCTATGCGTTGTTTCAGGTGGCTAACAACACCATGCTGATGAAAGATCTGTTTCCTGAACGACGCGGGCTGATCGCCGGCATGGTGAACCTGTCGCGCAATCTCGGGGCGATCACCGGCGCGTCGGCGATGGGGGCGCTGTTTTATCTGGCTTCGCAGCAGGTCGCGGGCACTGCGGCCGCCGCGGCTTACGGCATGCGGGTGACCTACGGCGTGGCGGCGTTGTTGGCATTGGCGGCGTTGCTCATCGCCTTCGGCGGCCGCCGCCTGATGCTGCGTTACGGCGCGCGCTGAACCGCGTAGCGTTCTTGTACGAAACCGTTGTCCGATGAGGTGACGGCAAGCAGGCGCAGGCGCTGCTCCGGGCCGTCGGCGCCGAATAAGGGGATACCGCCGCCCAGCAGCAGCGGCACGCGCGTAATCGTCAGTTCGTCGATTAAGCCGGCCTGCAGGAAGCGCTGCACGGTCTGGCCGCCGTCGATATACAGGTGACGGCAGCCGGCCTCGGCCAACCGCGCCACGATGCTGGCCGGTTCGCCGCTCATCCAGCGGACAGGTTCTGCGCCGTGCGGTGCGGGCTGCGTCGACAGCACCACCACCGGCAGTGCGCCATAGGGCCACTCGGGAAAGGCGCGGACTTTTTCATAGGTATGGCGACCCATCACCAGCGCGTCGATGTCGGCGACAAACGCTTCAAAACTCAACCCATTGAGCAGCGAAACCGCGTATTCGGGCCGCAGCAGCCAGTCAATGTCGCCATCCGGGCCGGCAATGAATCCGTCTACGCTGGTGGCGATGTAAACCGAGCATTTCATCAGGCGAGATCTCCCCGATAAACCACATGCACCTTGTTGCCGTCGGGATCACGCAGGTAAGCGCCGAAATAGCCTTTGCCGTAGTGCGCGCGCTCGCCGGGTTCGCCTTCACTGCTGCCGCCCGCCAGCAGACCGGCGGCGTAGGCGCGTTTAACCGCCAGCTCGTCGGCGGCGAGAAAGGCCAGCATGCTGCCGTTGCCGGCGCTGGCGGGCTGTCTGTCGAAGGGTTGGTAGGCGTAAAAACGCGGCAGCGTTTGGCCTGGCATCACCCAGCAGCGGGCGGCGGGGCCGCCGTCCGGCGTCACTTCCCGCCGTTGTAAACCCAATGGCAACAGAATGGCGTCGTAGAACGCGGCGGCGGCATCCAGATCGCTGACGCCGACGGTAATATGGCTGAACATGGCGCGTTTCCTTTCCCAAGAGAGAATAATGAACGCCTAAAACAGTAGCAGCGATATCGCAGGATGGACAGACCGCCGTGGAGGATTCGGATTAGGGACGCGCGCAGGGGGAAGCGCGCTTCACGGTTTGCGGGGCAGGCCGCCGTTCAATTGCTCTCGACTCGCGGATTGGCGTGGGTCGGCTGGCTGGGATAATCCACCTGATGCTTGTGCAGATAATCGCGGATCAGCTGACGCACCACCTGGGAAGGGGTGACGTCCTGCTGCAGGCACAGCTCTTCCAGGGCTTTCTTCTTGTCCGGGTCAATCAGCACCGTTAGCCGCGCCGTTTTCTTTTCCATCAGGATCCTCCAGAGAATGATGACTGAATGATAATACCATGTGGACGAAGCGGCCAGCCAGACCGCGTCGCCGCTCGTTCTTAGCGGAAATGCAGCCGTTCTATCTTGCGTGACAGGTAGCCGAGTTCGCAGTTGAACAGCTCGCCGCTGCCGGCGGCCAGCGTGCGAAGCGTGCTGAGCGGCAACGTCACCTGGGCCGGCGTGGCGTAAATGATCACGTTGCCGCTGGGGGCGACGCAAAACAATACGGTGCCGAATATCCGGTGCAGGCTGTGGTACAGCAGGCTGTTCTCATCGGGCAGATCGTGGTAATTGAGCACCAGCCAGCCCCCGTCGTTCAGCCGCGCGGCGCAGTTTTCCAGGAATGTCTGGGTGCCTTGCTGCGGATCCATGGCGAACGCCGAATAGAGATCGGAGAAAATCAGATCGTAACGCGTCTCGGCGGGCGGGCGCACAAAGTCCATGGCGTCGGCGGTACGCAGGCTGATGGTGTCGGTGGCCGGCAGCGTAAAATAGCGGCGCGCGACGGCGATCACTGCGGCGCGCAGTTCAACCACGTCCAGACGCATGGCCGGATCGAGCGCGTGCAGCGCACGCAGCAGGCTGCCGCCGCCTAACCCCAGGATCAACGCCGAGCTTGGCGGCTGCCAGGCCACCGCCATCAGCATCGCTTTGATGTAGTTGTGGATCGGCTGCGCGGGGTTGCTGAGGCTCATCTTGCTTTGCTCGCAGATGCCGTCAAACCGCAGCGTGCGGTAGTCCTTGTGATCGGAAACGATGATTTCGCCCCAGGCGTCGGCTTCGCGAGCGATCACCTGGCCGCGCGGGGAGAAATCGAGGGTTCTGAGTAAGCTGTCAACCAGAGACATGGTATTCGCAGGGTTCCTTTGGCAAGCGGCCTATTTACGGGCGCACATGAAATCGGCGGTGCAAATGCGCCGGCCATCGATGCTGGCGCGGCCGGTGAAGCGGGCGATCGCGCCACGCCGGCGTACAAAGGCGACCTCCATCAACACCTGGTCGCCGGGACGGGCGGCGCGATAAAACCGCGCCCGCTGAATGGAAGCGAAGTAGTAATGCTCCCCTTCGTTCAACGCCCCGAGATAATAGTGCGCCAGCAGCCCGGTGCTTTGCGCCAGCGCTTCCACCAACAGCACGCCGGGAAAACCGGCGAAGTGCGCATGGCCGTTCCAGAACGTCGGCTCATTGGCGGTGATGTTCTTGATGGCGCTCAGCCGCCCTTCGGCAATGCAGGTGCCGGCGGGCAGCACGCGATCGACCAACAGGCAGGGATAACGATGAGGCAGAATCGCCTGAATATCGTTGAATTGCAGGGGGTGACCGTTTAATGGCATGGAGGTGCGTGATCCTGTCTGCGGCGAATCCGGTGCGGTGGCCGGCGTTCGGTCCATAATGAGTGTAATGACATTATAATAAAATTATCATCAGATGTGCCAGATGAAAGACATGACGGCGGCGACGGTTGGGGAATAGCGAAGGAGGGGATGACACCCGATCCTGACGATCGGGCGTGGCGGCGCGTTTAATGCTTGGAGCGGGTCACCTTGTCCAAATAACCCATCACGAAGGCGGAGAGCACGAAGGTGAGGTGGATGATCACATACCACATCAGCTTGTTGTCGGGCACGTTCTTGGCGTCCATAAACACCCGCAGCAGGTGAATGGAGGAGATGGCGACGATAGATGCGGCGACCTTGTTTTTCAGCGAGGTGGCGTCCATTTTGCCCAGCCAGCTCAGTTTTTCTTTTCCTTCGGTGATATCCAATTGCGAGACGAAATTTTCGTATCCGGAGAACATCACCATCACCAGCAGCCCGCCAACCAGCGCCATGTCGACCAACGACAACAGGGTCAGGATCAGATCGGCTTCAGCGACGGAGAAAATATTGGGCAGGACGTGCAGGATCTCCTGAAAAAATTTGATAGACAGGGCGACCAGGGCCAGTGAAAGGCCGAAATAAACCGGCGCGAGCAGCCAGCGGGAGGCGTACATCGCGTTTTCTAGCAAGCGTTCCATCATAAAATTGTTTTAAATGCGTAGCAAAAAGGGCGCTCAGTATAGCGCAAGAGGCCTGGGTAAAATCAACCGCTTGCGCCAGTAGAGGGCGATATCAGGCCGCTACGCGTGCCGTTTTGCGCCCGCTGCGGATCCACAGCGCCACGGCCCCCGCCGCCGTCGCCAGCGCCACGACGCCCGGCCAGCCCGCGCTTGCCAGAATGCGGCTGCCGAGGGCGGCGCCGGTCGCCATACCGATGAATACGCCGGTGAACAAGAGGGCGTTCAATCGGCTGCGAGCTGCTGGATCGAGACCGTAAACGATGGTTTGATGCGCGATCAGCGTAGCCTGGATGCCCAGATCGAATCCGACGGCGCTCAGCGCAATGAGCGCCAGCTGCGCCGGGAGCGGCAACAGCGGCAGCAAAAACATCAAGGCGAAGGAGGCCAGAACCAGTCCCGCGCCGATACGGGTCACGACGTCAGGGCCGTGCCGATCGGCCAGACTTCCCGCCAACGGCGCCGCCAGCGCACCCGCCGCCCCCGCCAGGCCAAACGCGCCGGCGGCCGCGCTGCCGATCTGGTAGCGCTCCGCCAGCATCAACGCCAGCGTTGACCAGAAAGCGCTGAAGCCCAATGACAGAAAGCCTTGCGCCAGCGTCGCGCGCCGCAGCGCGGGATACTCGGCCCACAGATGTCCCAGCGAGCGCAGCAGCGCGGGGTAACTCAGCGCGTTATGGGGGCGAAGACGCGGCAACATGCGCCAGATCGCCAGCGTGATCGGCAAAACGCCCAGCGCCGCGAGCGCGTAGACGCTGCGCCAGCCGGCGAACTCGGCGAGCGCGCCGCTGAACACGCGCGACAGCAAAATGCCGGCCAATAGCCCGGTCATCACCGCGCCGACGGTTTTGCCGCGGCTGGCCTCTGGCGCCAGCGTGGCGGCGGCGGGGATAATGTCCTGCGCGACGGTGGCGGTCAGGCCTATCGCCAGGCTGCTGAGCAACAACATCGGAAACGAGGCGGCAAAAGCGCAGAGTAACAGCGTCAGCGCCAGCAGCGCGCCTTTTACCAGAATGATCCGCCGGCGATCGTACCGGTCGCCGAGCGGCGCCAACAGTAAAATGCCCAGCGCATAACCTAACTGGGTCAGCGTCGGCACCATGCCGGCATCGGCGACGCCGGCGTGGAAATCGGCGCCCATCATGCCAAGCATGGGCTGACTGTAATAGATTGACGCGACGCTAAGGCCGGCGCCGGCGGCCAGCAGAAATACGACGTTGGCGGACGGTACGCCGTGGGTGGTGGCGGTGCTCATGGCAAAAATTCCTGCAAGGTGAATGTGCGGCCATTTTTACCGCTTGCTTCATTCCGCTGTAGCCCCCTCGCAGGTAAAACTGTTATACACTTAACGTATGAATAAAATTAACTTACCTAACGGCGACCGCATAACTTTGCTGCATACGCTGGTGCGCATCGTCGAAAGCGGCAGCTTGTCGGCCGCGGCGCAGCAACTGGGCACCTCGCAGCCGACAATCAGCCGGCGTCTGCAGGCATTGGAACAGCTGCTGGGCGCCAAACTGATCCAGCGGACGACCCACGCCCTGAAACTGACCGACGACGGCGAGCGCTGTTACCGCCAGGCGCGGGGGCTGATCGAACAATGGCAAAGCCTGGAAGAAGGGCTTGGCGGCGCGCGCGACGAACCGGTCGGCGTGTTGCGCGTGCGGGCGCCGCACGCATTCGGTCAAGATCAGCTGATCGGTCCGTTGGGCGAGTATTTGCGGCGCTATCCGCAAACTTACGTTGAGTGGACGCTGAACGATCATTCTCCGGACTTTATTCCCGAGGGGGTGGATTGCGCCATTCACGTCGGGGCGGTGACCGATCCGTCGGTCGTGGCGGTGTTGCTGGCGGAGGTACCGCGCAGCACGGTGGCGTCACCGGCGCTGTTGGCTGAACGATCGGCGATCGTCGATCTCGACGATTTGGCCTCATTGCCGTGGTTGGCGGTAAACAGTTTTTATCGTAATGAGGTCGTCTTGACTCACGCGACCAGCGGTGAACAGTGGCGTTTCGACATCGCGCCGAGGTTGAGCACCGACAGCCTTTATGCGGCGCGCAAGGCGGCGCTGGAAGGGCTGGGCGTCGCGATCGTGTCATCTTGGGTGGTGAAAGAAGAATTGGCGCAAGGCGCTCTGCAGACGCTGTTACCCCTGTGGCGAGCCGAGCCACTGCCTATTTACCTGTTGTATCCCTACGCCAGCTATTATCCCGCGCGTTTACGCAAATTCATGGAAATGATGAAAGAAACGATGCCGCGCATTCTCGGCGCGCAGCCGCCGACGGGGCGCTGACGGCCTTCAGTGTCTGGCTTTTTTTCCGTCGCTGTGGCCGAGAGAACGATCGGGGAAGCTGTGATCGCGCAGCCGCTGCTTTAACTGCGCCGCATCGGGGAAGCCGCCGTCAATCTTGCGATCCCAAATCATCACGCCATCGACGCTGATTTGGTAGACCCCGCCGGTGCCCGGCATCAGGGTGACGGAGGCGAGATCGTCGCCGAAGGTGTTCAGCAGCTCTTGCGCCATCCAGCCGGCGCGCAGCAGCCAGTTGCATTGTGAACAGTAGTGAATCGTAACGGCGGGTGCGTTTTTCATCGTTGATCGACCGGTTAGTGGTGACGGCTTGCAATCTGCCTGCGGGCTCGCAAGCGATGGTGGCTGTGTATCGCCAAATAGTCAAGCGCCTGCTGCGGCCAGAGCGACAAGGGGAGCCGCGTGCTCGTCACGGCCGCTTGCTTCCGGCAAACCATTCAACCCCGCGCAGCATGCCCGCCCAATAAAACCGGGGCAAAAACCAGGCTTTCAGCCACCAGGCCATAAGGCTGGGCTGGGTGGCGTCGAGCAGTGGAAACGTGGGCAGCAATTTACCGTCATAGCCAAACTCCGCCAGCACAACTTTGCCTTTCTCGACCGTCAATGGACAGGAACCATAACCATCATAATGGGCTGTGAGAGGCGTGCCATGAATACGTGCCGCGACGTTTTCCGCCACCACCACCACCTGCTTTCGCGCTGCCGCCAGGGTTTTGGCGTTTGGCGTTGAGCAACAGTCGCCTACCGCAAAAATATCCGGCCAATGCTTATGTTGCAGCGTCAATTTATCCACATCGCACCAGCCGGCGCCATCCGCGAGTCCGCTTTGCGAAATAAACGCCGGGGCTGATTGTGGCGGCACCACGTGAAGCATATCGAAGGGCAGGGTTAACTCGCGTTTTTCTTCTTCATTTGCCTCCACGGCGAATATCGCTTGCTGATTTTCGCCATCTATACGGATTAAATTATGATTGAAGTTGACCTGTGCACGGTATTTTTCCAAATAGCCGCTCAGCGGAGGGACAAATTGCGGAATGCCGAAAACCGCCGTGCCCGCAAGGCAGAAATTGACGTTAATATTATTCAGGGTGCCTTGGCGGCGCCAGTGGTCGCATGACAGATACAAGGCTTTTTGCGGTGCGCCGGCGCATTTTATGGGTAACATCGGTTGAGAAAATATAGCCTGGCCGCCTTTCATTTCCCGGACCAGTTTCCAGGTGTATTCGGCAAGGTCAAAGCGATAATTAGAGGTGACGCCGTTTAATCCCAGGGTTTCTTCAAGGCCCTCTATTTTATCCCAGCGTAAAACGAGGCCGCAGGCAACAATAAGAAAGTCATAGTTTATTTTTTGCCCTTGGCGGGTCTCGATGTATTTTTGACTGGGCTCAACCCTGACAACGCTATCCTGTACCCATGCGGTACCTGAGGGCAGGACAGCGCGCATGGAACGCCGTGTTTTATTGATATCAAACAGCCCGCCGCCCACCAGGGTCCATGCCGGTTGATAATAATGGCAGTCGCTAGGTTCAATTACCGTTATATCAATGCCTTTAACTCGCTTCCTTATGCTTGCCACGACGCTTATTCCAGATGAACCACCGCCAATAACAACAACTTTCTTCTTGGTGTTTATTTTTTCCGGTTTCATGCAGGCCTCCTTTCATAAGAAAGTAGGGGGTTAATGCCCAGATTAAAAGGGAATTCATAGAACTTATGGTTATATTAAAAATCACATATTCGATTTGGCTATATGTAATAGCTAAATGTAATAAGTTATTTGACAATCAATGCGAACTGATCGTTAATAAATACCACAAACACCGTTCAGGAATTAACCCATTGGATTTTTTCCATTTTACTTTTTATACCCTGATGTTATTGGTGATAACCGGAGGAATAGTCGGATTTCTCTTGGCCCTGACAGGCGGAGGCGGCTCCATCGTTTGTGTGCCGCTGCTGCTGTATATGGTGCAAATCCCGGATACGCATTTGGTGATAGGCACCAGCGCCATGTCCGTCGCCGTCAGCGCGCTGCTCAACCTTTTTGCGCACGCCGCCAAAGGAAACGTCCGGTGGCGAACCGGCATTGTCGTGTCGCTGGTCGCGGTGGCCGGCACGCTGGCAGGTTCACAAATGGGAAAAATTACGGACGGGCGCTATCTAACCCTGCCTTTCGCTTTGCTGATGCTGATTGTCGCCGGATTAACGCTGAAAAAAAATCACCGGGCCGGCAACGGATTGGCTTCTCCTGATGCGGCCTTTCATCCCGCCATCGTGTGGCCCTGCGTGTTGGCGCTGGGCGCGGTGGCCGGCTTTCTGGGGATCGGCGGCGGATTTTTAGTGGTGCCGGCGCTGCTCTGGTTTTTCCGCTTTTCGCTGCTTGAAGCGGTGGCTACCTCGCTGGTGGTGGTTTCTGCCATGGGTTTATCGACGAGCGCAAGCTATGCCTTGTCCGGCAAGGTGTCGCTCGTCATCACGTGCTGGCTGATCGTCGGCGGTGTTCTGGGGGGCGTCGTGGGGGTTGCGCTCACCGAGCGCCTGAAGAAACGCGAGGACATTATCCGTGTGCTCTACGCCGCCATGCTCTTGGTGCTGGCCCTTTATATGCTTTTTAAAAGCTTATAAGACAGAAGGAAAAAATATGCGCATCCGTACATACCATCATCAGCTCTCCTTTTCGGGGGCGCCCGCAGCGAGTGATTTCGCTACCCTGCATCAACAAGGCTACCGGCTTATCGTCAACAACCGGCCGGACGAAGAGCCGGGAGAGTATCTTGACCATCAGCAAGAGAAAGCGTTGGCTGAACAAGGGGGGATGCGTTACGTCTATCTCCCTTATACGTTCGATACGCTGACCTGGGAGACCGTTTACACCTTCCAGTTTCTGTTGCGGCAAGGCAAGAAGACCCTGGCGCATTGCAGGAGCGGGGCGCGCTCGGCTTGCCTCACTCTGCTGTATGCGCTGCGTGAAGGGCGGATCGATGAAGCGCAATTCCGCAGCCAATGCGAAGAATATGGCGCGGATGCCGATAAGGCGCTCAGTTGGTATCGCCGGCATCAGCCCGTTCAGTCTCATGCGGAAGTGCATGCGTTTTATGAGCCGGAAAGCGGCAGCCTGCAGTATGTCGTCGCCGATCCCAAGGCGCGTCGCTGCGCCATCATCGATCCGGTGCTGGATTTTGATCGCCGATCGGGCACGGTCTCGCATCAGCAGGCCCGCACCATTTTAAGCTTTATCCAGCAGCGAGGATGGGGAGTGGCCTGGGTGCTGGATACGCACCCGCATGCCGACCATTTTTCTGCCGCCACCTGGCTGGCGCAGAAAACCGGCGCCCTTACCGGCATAGGCGAAAAAATTACCGCCGTGCAGGGGCTGTGGCAAGACATCTATAATTTGAAAGAATTGCCTCCCGCCGAGACCCTGTGGGATGCGCTGTTTGCGGATGGGGACGTCTTTTTTATCGGCAACCTGCGCGCTGAAGTCTTGCTGTCTCCTGGCCACACGCTGGCGTCCGTCACTTATCACATTGCCGATGCGGCGTTTATTCACGATACGTTTTTCATGCCGGACAGCGGCACCGCAAGGGCCGATTTCCCCGGCGGAAATGCGGAAGCCCTGTGGGATTCGTTGCAGCGGATCTTGAGCCTGCCTGCGGATACCCGCCTGTTTACCGGCCATGATTACCGCCCGGCGGGGCGTGAGGCCCGGTGGGAAAGCACTGTGAGAGAGCAGCGCGAGAACAACCCCTGGGTGGCCAACATGGATAAAGCTCAATTTATCGCGCAAAGAAAGCAGCGAGACGCCACGTTGCCGCATCCGGAATTGATGCTGATGGCGCTGCAGGTCAACATTCGCGGCGGCGTACTGCCTGATTGCGAAGATGATGGGCGGCACTACCTCAAAATTCCTGTTAATCGCTTCAAGGGGTAAATCAAGCCAGAGAAGCGCGATCGTTCACGGCTGCCAATCTCAAGGCGATCGCGCCGTCTGTTAATGGTTTTTTATGAAATAATCAGACTGATTCATATTTAATTATTTGTTTTTACACAAAACACGCGGCGCTTGCCCTCGCCGAATACAGTCACTACATTAACAACTGTACTTCCCACACTGCTAAGGAAAACACCATGAAAGCTGCCGTAGTGACGAAAAACCATACCGTAGACATTCAGGATAAAGTGCTGCGCCCGCTGAAGCACGGCGAAGCGGCGTTGAAAATGGAGTGTTGCGGGGTGTGCCACACCGATTTGCACGTGAAAAACGGCGATTTCGGCGAGGTGCCGGGCATTACGTTGGGGCATGAGGGCATCGGCGTGGTCTCCGCCGTCGGTGAGGGCGTCACCTCGTTAAAAGTGGGTGACCGCGCCAGCGTCGCCTGGTTTTACCAGGGGTGCGGCCATTGCGAATACTGCGTCAGCGGCAACGAGACCCTGTGCCGCTCGGTGAAAAACGCCGGCTACAGCGTTGACGGCGGTATGGCGGAAGAGTGCATCGTGGTGGCGGACTACGCGGTGAAAGTGCCGGATGGGCTCGATTCTTTCGCCGCCAGCAGCATCACCTGCGCCGGCGTCACCACCTACAAGGCGGTGAAGATTTCCGATATCAAACCGGGGCAGTGGATCGCCATTTATGGCCTTGGCGGGCTAGGCAACCTGGCGTTGCAGTACGCCAAGAACGTGTTTAACGCCAAAGTGATCGCCATCGACGTCAACGACGGTCAGTTGGAGTTCGCCAAACAGATCGGCGCCGATCTGACCATCAACTCCAAAACGCAAAACGCGGAGGAGATCATTCAACAGCAAACCGGCGGCGCTCACGCGGCGGTGGTGACGGCGGTGGCGAAAGCCGCCTTCAACTCGGCGGTGAATGCGGTGCGCGCCGGCGGTAAAGTGGTGGCCGTGGGGCTGCCGCCGGAGAGCATGGATCTGAGCATTCCGCGCCTGGTGCTGGACGGCATTCAGGTGGTGGGTTCGCTGGTGGGCACGCGCGAAGATCTGAAGGAGGCGTTCCAGTTCGCCGCCGAAGGCAAGGTGACGCCGAAAGTGACCAAGCGGCCGCTGAGGGATATCAACGCCATCTTCGACGAGATGAAGGCGGGCACCATTCGCGGTCGCATGGTGATCGATCTCGGCATGGCGAAGTAGGCCACGCGCAAAAAGAAGGCCACCTGCGGGTGGCCTTCTTGTCATTACGCCGGGTTCAGAACAGGCCCAGCGGCTTGGCGTCGTAGCTGACCAGCAGGTTTTTCACCTGTTGATAGTGCGACAGCGCCGCCTTGTGGGTCTCGCGCCCGATGCCGGAGTTCTTGTAGCCGCCGAACGCGGCGTGCGCCGGGTACAGGTGGTAGCAGTTGGTCCATACGCGCCCGGCCTTGATCGCGCGGCCCATGCGGTAAGCGCGGTTGATGTCGCGGGTCCACAGCCCGGCGCCCAGCCCGAACTCGGTGTCGTTGGCCAGCGCCAGGGCTTCGGCCTCATCCTTGAAGGTGGTGACGCCAATCACCGGCCCGAAGATCTCCTCGCGGAAGAAACGCATGCTGTTGTTGCCGGTAATCAGCGTCGGCTGCAGGTAGAAACCGTTTTGCACTTCGTCGCCGCGCTGGGCGGGCTCGCCGCCCGCAACGATTTTGCCCCCCTCGTTTTTAGCGATGTCGATGTAGGACAGGATCTTGTCGTACTGCTGTTTTGACGCCTGGGCGCCGATCATGGTCTCGGTGTCGAAGGGATCGCCCTGGCGGATGGTAGCGATACGCGCCAGCACTTTCTCCATAAACTGCGGGTAGATGGATTCCTGGATCAGCGCGCGTGAAGGGCAGGTGCACACCTCCCCCTGATTGAAGAAGCCGAGCACCAGCCCCTCAACCGCTTTGTCGATAAACTCCGGTTCCGCCTGCATGATGTCTTCAAAATAAATGTTCGGCGATTTTCCGCCCAGCTCGACGGTGCTGGGGATGATGTTCTCCGCCGCACAGGCGAGGATGTGGCGGCCGACCGGCGTGGATCCGGTGAAGGCGATTTTTTCGATGCGTTTGCTGCGCGCCAGCGCTTCGCCGGCCTCGCCGCCGAAACCTTGCACGACGTTGAGCACGCCCGGCGGCAGCAGATCGCCGATCTCTTCTATCAGCACGCTGATGCCGAGCGGCGTTTGTTCCGCCGGCTTCAGCACCACGCAGTTACCGCCCGCCAGCGCCGGCGCCAGTTTCCAGGCGGCCATCAGCAGCGGGAAGTTCCACGGAATGATCTGGCCGACCACGCCCAGCGGTTCATAGATATGGTAAGCCACGGTGTTCTGGTCGATCTCCGCCGCGGTGCCTTCCTGCGCGCGCAGGCAGCCGGCGAAGTAACGGAAATGGTCGACCGCCAACGGCAGATCGGCATTCAGGGTTTCGCGGATCGGTTTGCCGTTGTCCCAGGTTTCGGTCAGCGCCAGCATCTCCAGCCGCGATTCGATGCGATCGGCGATCGCCAGCAGCACGTTGGAACGCTCCTGCACGCTGGTTTTGCCCCAGGCGTCCGCCGCCGCATGCGCCGCGTCAAGCGCCAGCTCGATGTCTTTGGCGTCGGAACGCGGGAATTCGGCGATCGGCTGGCCGGTCACCGGCGAGGTGTTGGTGAAGTAGTTGCCGGATACCGGTTCGACAAATTTGCCGCCAATGTAGTTGCCATAGCGTTTACGGAACGAAACCAGCGAGCCAGGCAAACCGGGGTGAACATATTTCATGTGAAGCACCTCTCTGCAGATGATAACCGGCGCTATTGCGCTGCGCCTGTGAGTGCGGCCTGTCGCCGCAGCACAGAGAAGCACGCCCCGTGCCAGATTAGCGATGGACGTAGCATTAGTAAAAAAATGGCTATTTATTAAAATGTTAGGCATTGGAAGGGGTAAGGTAATCGAGCGGTGCCGCGGCCGCCGATGATTTTTTGTGTCCCGTGTCGCAACGCCTGGTACACATTTATGATACACATTTGCAACACTCGCGAACGGGGGAGAAACGCATGTTGTCTGACGACCGCTTGCCCGCAGAGGGCGCCAGCGTGCTGACCCAGCCGTTGGCGGAATCCTGGCAACGCAGCCAGGGTTATGGTTTGACGCGCACCGATCAACATATCCCGTTTATCAAAGCCGGATTGCTTGAAGAGCTGCGCAGCCGCAACGATTGGGTGCCGCAGCGGGTACAGCCGTTGATCGAGCAGCTGGGTGCGCAAATTACGCGCCAGCCCGCCATTGTGGTGATCGCCGACGCCGGCGGGCTGGTGCTGGAAACCCGCGGCAATACCGACTTTCTGCATAAGGCGTCGCGCTTTGCGCTGGCGCCGGGCAACCAGTGGGGAGAAGCGGAGCGGGGCACCAACGCCATCGGCACCGCGCTGGCACTGGGCGCATTCTGCGAAGTGCGCGGCGACCAGCATTTTCTCAACCAAAATGCCGGATTGAACTGCACCGCCGCGCCGATCTATCGTCCGGATGGCCGCATTGCCGGCATACTGGATCTCTCCGCCCCCGCGCAGCGCCCGTACCGCGATGCACAGCGCCTGATCATGCAGGCGGTGCGGCATATCGAACACCGCTGGGTCAGAAGCGCGATCGCCGATCGCCACTGGACGCTGCGCCTGCACGCCGATGCCCGCTGCCTGGGCAGCGCGCAAGAGCTGCTGCTGGTGTTTCACGACGAAGTGCTGATCGCCGCCAATCGGCTGGCGATGATGGAGTTCCGGCTTTCGTCGGCCTCATTCGGCTCCGTTGAGTTCACCCAACTGTTTCCCGACCTGTTGCGACAGCCTTCCGGCGCACCGCGCCAGACGCTGGCCGGCAATCAACAGCACTATTATTCGTTGCTTGAGGCGCCGCAGCGCCGCGTCAGCGCTCTGCGTTCTGCGCCGCCGGCGGAACGGCACGACGAGCAGCATCAGAAAGCGCTGCGTATTCTCAACGCCGGCCTTTCGCTGTGCGTGACCGGCGAAACCGGCTGCGGTAAAGAGCATTTCAGCCGCCGCCTGTTTCAAGAGAGCCGCTGGCGCAACGGCAACTTTGTGGCGATCAACTGCGCGGCGCTGCCTGAGCCGCTGATCGAATCCGAACTGTTTGGTTATGCGCCGGGGGCGTTTACCGGCGCCAATCCGAAAGGCTACATCGGCAAGATCCGCGAGGCGGACGGCGGCGTGCTGTTTCTCGATGAAATCGGCGATATGCCGGCGGGCCTGCAAACGCGCCTGCTGCGGGTGTTACAGGAAAAAACGGTCACGCCCCTCGGCAGCCGCAGCGCTTATCCGGTCGAATTCGCGCTGGTCTGCGCCACGCACCACGATCTGCATCGGCAGGTAGAGGCGGGGGCGTTTCGCGAGGATTTGCTGTACCGCATACAGGAATACAGCCTGCGCATCCCGCCGCTCAGAGAGCGGGCGCAGCTGGAGGCCTTCATTTTGCAGCTATGGCGAGAGCTGGGCGGCGAGCGGCGCGACATTCGTCTGTTGCCGGAGGCGCTGGCGATGCTGGCGCGCTATCCGTGGCCCGGCAACGTGCGGCAACTGTTGAGCACGCTCAAGGTGCTGCTGGCGCTGGCGGACGATCATGCGGTGCTTACCCTGGACGATCTTCCTCAGTCCATCGCGGTGCTGGCGCCGCGGCAAGAGAACGCCGATACCGAACAGGGGGCGCTGCAGGCGGCGATCGACAGGGCGGGCGGCAATCTCAGCCGGGCGGCGAAGGCGCTCGGCGTTTCGCGCAGCACGCTGTACCGCAAGCTGGGAAGGCAGAAAACGGCGGCGGAATGAGGCGGCATGATTGCTCATCAATAACCGGCCCCTCGATGCGGGGCCGGTTCATGCTCTAGTCCCCCAGCCCCGGCGGGTTAATCTCGGAATGGGCAATCTTCTCGTCGCTCTCCGCCCAGCGATCCAGCACCTGCAGATAGCTGCCGTTGGCGATGGCGCTGTTGAGCGAAGCCTGCACCGCGTCCACCAGGCCGTTGCCTTTTTTCAGCGTGACGGCGATGTTGGCGGTCTTCGGCCAGCCGCCGGGCACGATGCCCACCAGCCGGGTTTTGCCGGTCAGCCGCGCCTGATAGGCGCCGGAAACGTTGGGCCCGAAGGTGGCGTCGGCGCGGCCGGACTGAATGGCCAGCGTGGAGGCGGCCTTGTCGGTGACGTACACCGGTTGCAGCGGCGCTAATCCCTTGGCGCGGTTCTCTTTGTCCCAGGCCAGCAGCACCGCTTCCTGATTGGTGCCGGAATCGACGATGATCTTTTTACCGGCGATATCCGGCGCGGTTTTGATCTGGGTGATTTTACTGTCGGATTTGACGTAGAAACCCAGCGTATCCTGCCGATAGGTGGCGAAATCGAATTTGGTCTTGCGTTCGTTGGTCACGGTGATGTTGTAAACCGCGGCGTCATATTTGCCGGAGGCCACCCCCAGCGGCCAGTCTTCCCACGAGGTGGGCACCAGCTTGAGTTTCAACCCCAAACCGTCGGCCACCAGGCGCGCGATGTCCGCCTCGCTGCCAATCACCGTTTTATTGTCGCGGGCGTACAGGCCGAACGGCGGGCCGCTGCCCAGCAGAGAAATGGCGACCGTCAGCGTGCCGGGTTCCACGAACCGGAAGCCGGCGGGGATTTTGGCCACGGCTTCGGCGCTTTTCGCCGTGTGGATCGGCGTTTCGTTGGCGACGAGATCCACGCCTGGTGCGGCGGCGGCGGAAAAACTCAGCAGCGCCGCAATCACTATCATCTTTTTGCTATATATCATTATGTTAATTACCTTCATTATTATGGGTGTCACACGGTCGTTGCACTATCTCTAAAGGCGGCAGATCTGTGAACGAACAAAATCAACTAACCAATCTTGGAAAAATCATGAGGCGCCTCTGGCGGCGCTGAATCGATCGAGGATGAACCATGTCGTCGCGTTTCGCTACGTTGGGCCGCATACCGCGCGGCGTGTGGGTATTGGGTGGCGTGAGCCTGCTGATGGACGTTTCCTCGGAGATGATCCATAGCCTGTTGCCGCTGTTTATGGCGACGACGCTCGGCGCCAGCGTGATCGTCATCGGGTTGATCGAAGGGCTGGCGGAGGCGACGGCGTTGATCGTCAAGGTGTTCTCCGGCGTGCTCAGCGATTATCTCGGCAAACGCAAAGGGTTGGCGCTGCTGGGTTACGGGCTGGGCGCCATCAGCAAACCGTTTTTCGCCATCGCGTCGTCGTCCGGCATGGTGATGAGCGCGCGCCTGCTGGATCGCGTGGGCAAAGGCATCCGCGGAGCGCCGCGCGATGCCCTGGTGGCCGATGTGACGCCGCCGGAGATCCGCGGCGCGGCTTTCGGGCTGCGCCAGTCGCTGGATACCGTCGGCGCCTTTTTAGGTCCGCTGCTAGCCGTCGGTCTGATGCTGCTGTGGCACAACGATTTTCGCGCCATCTTCTGGGTGGCGGCGATCCCGGCGGCGCTGGCGATTGCGCTGCTGTTTTTCGGTCTGAAAGAGCCGGCCGCCGCGATAACCCACAAGCGCACCAACCCGATTACCCGCGCCAACCTGCGGCTGTTGGGGCGCAGCTATTGGTGGGTGGTGAGCATCGGCGCGATCTTTACGCTGGCGCGTTTCAGTGAAGCGTTCCTGGTCTTGAAGGCGCAGCAGGGCGGCACGCCGCTGGCGTTGATCCCGCTGGTGATGGTCGCCATGAATCTGGTCTACGCCTGTTCGGCCTATCCGTTCGGCAAATTGTCCGACCGCATGAGTCATGAAGGATTGCTGAAAGCCGGGCTGCTGGTGCTGATCGCCGCCGATCTGGTATTGGCGCTGAGCGATCATTGGGCGGGCGTGCTGTTTGGCGTGGCGCTGTGGGGCGTGCACATGGGCATGACGCAGGGGCTGTTGGCGGCGATGGTGGCGCACACCGCGCCGGCGCATCTGCGCGGCACCGCGTTCGGCATGTTCAATCTGATCAGCGGCGTGGCATTGCTGCTGGCGAGTCTCGGGGCCGGAACCCTGTGGGAGCTGTTCGGTTCCGCCTCCACCTTTTACGCCGGGGCGGTCATTTGCGTGGTGACGCTGGTCGGCATGAAACTGGCGCCGTTCGGCGCACGGCAGGGCGCTTAGCGGCCCTCGATAGATTGCGGCATCGCCTGCAGCAGCTCGGGCACCTGCTGGGACTCGACCGCCCGGCTGAACAGAAAACCCTGGCCGATATGGAAACCGGCTTCGCACAGCGTTTGGCGCTGCTGCTCGGTTTCCACGCCTTCGGCGATGATATCGATCGACAGCTTTTGACCGAGAATGCCGATGCTTTCCACGATCGCCAGGATCGCCGGTTCGGTGTTCATGCGTTGAATAAAGTCGCAGTCCAGCTTAATGCAGTCCAGCGGGTAGTCCATGATATGGCTGAACGAGGAGTGGCCGGTGCCGAAGTCGTCCAGCGCGATGCGGATACCCATCTCTTTGAGCATTTGCAGCGCGCGCAGTACGTATTTCGAACCGTGCTTGTTGAACGCGTGTTCGGTCACTTCCAGTTCGATCAGGTGATGGGGAATGCGGAACTTCAGCAGGCGTTGCAGGAAGGTTTCGGCGTAGTTGTCGCGTAAAAACTCGATCGGCGACACATTCAGCGAGATAGGCCGCACCGCCACGCCGGCCGCGCGCCAGCGGGCGATATCGGCGAAGACTTTCAGCTGCATGGCTTCGCTGATCTTGGTTGCCAATTCGTAGTCGTTGAACGCCTCGCTTACCGTCGCCGGCAGCTGTACGCCGTTTTGCGGGCAGTGCCAGCGCAGCAGCGCTTCAAAGCCGACGATGCTGCCGTCGATCAGGCAGACCTTCGGTTGGTAGCTGGGGCGGATGCAGTTGTCGCGCACGATCTGGCGCGCGTAGTTGAGCTGGCTGGCGCGGGCGCGGGCTTTGTCCATCATCTTGCGATCGAACATGTAGACGCCGCCGCGGCCGCCGTCTTTCAGTTCATACAGCGCGGTATCGGCGCATTTCATCAGCTCCGAAGCGTCGCGAGCGTCTTTGGGATAGATGGCGCCGCCGATGCTCATGCCGCAATGCAGCGTCTTGCCGCCGTGGGTGATCGGCGTCTCCAACTGCAGCAGAAACTTGTTGGCGATGCGGAAAATATCCTGCTCGTTTTCGACGTCGCTGATCACCACGGCGAACTCGTCGCCGCCGAGGCGGGAGACGAACGAATGCGCATTCATGCAGGCGCTGAGCCTTTTACCCAAGACCCGCAGCAGATGGTCACCCGCCGCGTGGCCCAGCGTGTCGTTCACCAGCTTGAAGTGGTCAAGATCCAGCAGCATCAGCCCAAGCGACTTTTTGCCGTGCAGGGCGCGCTTCATCTCTTGCTTCAGCTTTTTCTTGAATAAGCGTCGGTTGGGCAGGCCGGTCAATTCGTCATATTCGCTGGCGAGCAACAGGCGCTGTTCCATCACGCGTTGCGACGTCACGTCGCGCGAGACGCACAAAATCTCGGCCACGGCGCCGTGTTCGTCGCTGACCGGTGTGAGAATGTTGTCCCAGTGCTGTTTTTTACCCTGCGGCGTCACGCTCAATCCCGCGAAGCGCGCATTTTTTCCGGCTCTGACGCTGCGCAGCGCCTTGCTGCCGCGGCGACGGATCTCGGGGGACAGGAGCCCCAGCCAAGGCATGCCAAACTCTTTTTGCGCCGGATCAAGACCGAGCGCCAGGCTGCCGGAGCGATTCATGTGGCGCAGCGTGCCATCGTGATTGATGACTTTGATGCAATCGACGCTGGCGTCCAGCATGTCTTGCTGGATAGAGAGCGCCTGAACGTTTTGCTGGCGTTGCAGCATTTGCGGATGGATGTCGGTGGCGGTGAGATACCAGCTGGGCTCCTGCGCCATGCCGTCCTGACGGGCGTTAAACGCCAGCATGAACCACCGGTAGGCGCCGCTGCGCTCGCGCAGACGAGCTTCGCCGGCGAATGAGGAGAGGGCAACGATCGCCTGGCGCCATTGCGCGGCCAGGCGATCGCGATCGTCGGTGTGCAGGGCATCGAGCCAGTCTGCGGCGCCGTGCTCACCGGCGATGGCGCCGGTATAGTCGCGCCACTGCTTATTGAAGTAACCGCCAAGGCGGTTGCCGAAGCAAATCAGACCCGGCAAGTCGTCTACGATTTCGCTATAGAGATCAATCGGATTTTTGTTATTGCTCTGCTTGGGCAACAGGGTCATGCGGTATTTCCTCGGAAAATTACCCATATTCGTGCTCTATAGCAGAGCCTCTTTCAATATAGTCTTGCCAATGAAATTAGGAATAGCCAGCGGACGCGGCTAAAAACCGGCCTGGTAGCATGAAATAGATTACGCAAGAACGCATTAGGAATACTCCTGTTATTTATAAGCCCCTCTTATATTGCATCGAAAAATAAGTGCTCCGACCACAGTGGGCTATTGCCATAAAAATTAATCAATCTGATGTTTCTATTTGATGAAATATTCAGGTGTTTTCATGCTCTTCCATCGTCTGCACTGTCGCCGCTATGCGTATTCACTGATAAAAATCTCACTTATGGCGGCAATAGCCGTCATTTCATGCACTCTTCAGCGGTTATCGCAGCACCGTCGCTCGGCGCTTAGAGAAAAGTCATGATACAAATCAAGAAATGTTTTGTTTCATCTGTTGACACTTTGCTTACGTATAAGATAGCCTCGCGAATGAAAATCATTAGCAAAACTGGATGATGAAGCAAAATGCACCCACAGCCTGATCCTTACGCCCGGTCCCGATGGTCGGGTCATTCCGGCGCAACGGCGCCGGCAAGCGTACATTCGCCTCCTCTCCAGACGTCTGCGCCATAGGCGCCCGGCGCGATGGCATCCCTTTGTCTGTCTGCGCCCATTTGCATCTCTCAGCATGTCTGTTCGTGCGGCCCGCGTCGGGTCCGCATGTGTTATCCGTCGTTTCACGATCATAGGAGGTTTCAGCGCGGTTAAAACGTAAGTTTTCTTCTGGGTATAAATAAACATGGAGCGTAAAATGATACTTAATAAAAGATTGAAGTTAGCGTATTGCGTTTTTCTGGGTTGTTATGGCTTATCCATTCATTCTTCTCTTGCCGCTTATCAGGACCCCGGTCGATTGGGCGCGCCTGACAGTTGGAAAACCGCGGAGTTTAATCGCCAATGGGGGCTTGAGGCTATTTCCGCCGAATTCGCCTATGCCAGAGGCTATACCGGAAAAGGTATAACCATCGGCGTTATCGATAACGCCATTCTTTCCCATTCTGAATTCTCCGGTAAACTGACGCGCCTGGATAACGGCAGCTATAATTTCTCGTATGATAAACAAGATAATATGTCTTTCGGCGATCACGGCACGCACGTAGCCGGTATCGCTGCGGCTAAAAGAGATGGCGCAGGCATGCACGGCGTCGCTTTCGACGCGGATATTATCGGCACCAAATTGAATGATTACGGTAATCGCAACGGC
Source organism: Serratia sp. EC4 (assembly GCF_059652115.1). NCBI lineage: Bacteria > Pseudomonadati > Pseudomonadota > Gammaproteobacteria > Enterobacterales > Yersiniaceae > Serratia > Serratia sp. EC4. The sequence continues at coordinate 181,555 of NZ_JBNIDE010000001.1, forward strand.
CGTGAAGAGCTGATTCAGAGCGCGGCTCGCGTCATCAATAACAGCTGGGGGATCGCGCCGGATATCCGGCGAGACGCCAAAGGCGATATCATCTGGTTGCCGAACGGCAGGCCGGACTACGTGGCATTCGTAAAAAGCGAAGTGATCGCCGAGATGATGCGCAGCAAATCCAGCGTGGAATGGGGCAGCGAACAACCGGTGCCCACCGGCGGGCACAGCGCCATGTCGACGCTGCTGCGAGCGGCCAGGCACGGCAAGCTGATCGTCTTCTCGGCAGGAAATTACAACAACTACAATATCCCGGAAGCGCAAAAGTCACTGCCTTACGCTTTCCCGGACGTACTGAATAATTACCTGATTGTGACCAACCTGAGTGACGAAAATCAGTTAAGCGTTTCCTCGACCAGCTGCGGACAAACGGCCAGCTACTGCGTTTCCGCGCCGGGTTCTGATATTTACAGCACCGTTGGCCGGCTGGAATCCAATACCGGCGGCGCCGTGAATCGCGAAGCTTATAATAAGGGCGAGCTGTCGGTTAATCCCGGCTACGGCAATAAATCCGGCACCTCAATGGCGGCGCCGCACGTTACCGGCGTTGCCGCCGTATTGATGCAACGTTTCCCTTATATGAGCGCCGATCAAATATCCGCGGTAATTAAAACCACCGCCACCGATTTGGGTGTTGCCGGTATTGATAATCTGTTCGGCTGGGGACGTGTCAATTTACGCGATGCGATCAACGGCCCGAAAATGTTTATTACCCAAGAGGATATCCCGCAGGAATATTATGTACCGGGCTCCTACAGTGAAAAACAGTTCGTGGTGAATATCCCCGGCCTGGGAAATATCGTCGAACCCGGTACCTCTGTTGAGCGGCGCTGCACGTCGAGCGAATGCGACTTCGATTCGTGGAGTAACGACATCAGCGGGCACGGCGGCTTGACCAAAACGGGCGCCGGTACGCTGGCGCTGTTGGGTAATAACACCTATCGCGGTGATACCTGGGTGAAACAGGGCGTGTTGGCGATCGACGGTTCGGTGGCATCCAACGTCTATATCGAAAATAGCGGCACATTGTCCGGTGAGGGCACCGTAGGCGCCTTCAGAGCGGCTCGGAGCGGCAGCGTCGCGCCGGGCAACGGCATCGGCACGCTGCATGTGTTGCACGATGCCATTTTTGATCGCGGTTCGCAGTATAACGTGGAAGTGGCGGACAATGGCCGCAGCGATAAGATCGCCGCGCGGCGCGCTTTCCTCAACGGCGGCAGTGTGAATGTCAGCCTGGAGCGCAGCCAAAACCTGCTGTCGCAGAATGAGGCGCAGAGTCTGCTGGGCAACAAGTACACCATCCTGACCACGACGGACGGCGTTACCGGTAGATTCGAAAACGCCAACCCATCGTATCCGTTTGTTAAAGTCGCGCTGGATTATCAGGGCAATGACGTCGGCCTTGGCATCACGCGCACCGACGCCAGCTTTGACAGCCTGGCCAGCACTGAGAACGAGAAAGCGGTAGCTCGTGCGGTGGAGACGCTCAACGCGACGGAGCCGGTCACGGAAACGGCCAAACGCAGCGTGGCGATCCCGGCGGCCGAAGAGGCCAACCTGCTGCAAAGCGATGGGGGCGAGGCGCAAGCCGTGAGCGAAGAGGCGAGCATCGTGGCGGGCCATCCGGTCTATGAAAGCTTCCTCGGCTTCACCTCGGCCAGAGAATTGCAACAGGCGACCCGTCAACTGTCCGGCCAGATCCACGCGGATATGGCTTCCGCCCAGATCAACGAAAGCCGTTACCTGCGCGATACCGCCACCGAGCGCTTGCGCCAGGCGGAAGGCCGCCGCACCGCTACCGACATTAAAGCGGATGACAACGGCGCCTGGGCGAAACTGCTGGGTAGCTGGGGGCATGCTTCCGGCAACGACAACGCCACCGGTTACCAGACCTCCACCTATGGCGTGCTGTTAGGTCTGGACAGCGAACTGTTTGACGACGGCCGGCTTGGCATGATGACCGGGTATACCCGCACTTCGCTGGATGGCGGTTATCAGTCAGATGCTCACAGCGACAACTACCATCTGGGGCTGTACGGCGACAAACGCTTCGGCGCGTTGGCGCTGCGAGCGGGCGGCACCTATACTTGGCATCGCATCGACACCTCGCGCTCGGTGAACTACGGCGCGCAGTCGGATCGCGAGAAGGCCAAGTATAACGCGCGCACCGGTCAGCTGTTCATCGAAAGCGGCTACGATTGGACGAGCGATGCGGTCAACCTTGAGCCGTTCGCCAACCTGGCGTATACCCATTACCGTAACGAGGAGATCAACGAGCAAGGCGGGGCAGCGGCGCTGCGCGGCGACAAACAAAGTCAGTCCGCCACCGCCTCGACGTTGGGGCTGCGCGCCGACACCGAGTGGCAAACCGACAGCGTGGCGATCGCGCTGCGCGGCGAGCTGGGTTGGCAGCATCAGTACGGCAAGCTGGAGCGTAAAACGCAGCTGATGTTCAAACGCACCGATGCGGCGTTCGACGTGAACAGCGTGCCTGTTTCTCGCGATGGCGCGATTCTGAAAGCGGGCGTCGATGTATCGATTAACAAAAACGCCGTCCTGTCCCTTGGCTACGGCGGGCAGCTGTCGTCCAACCACCAGGACAACAGCGTCAACGCCGGTCTGACCTGGCGCTTCTGATCGCGGTTGCATGCTTCGCTTTATTCAGCCCTCATCGTGACGATGGGGGCTTTTTTTTCGCGGCCAGCCGGCCTTCTGCGGCATGAGCGATACTTTCTCCGCGACCTATTCCCCCGGCCGGTGTTCACCGCCGGGTTAATCAATCAGAGGAAAACAAACGCAGCTGCCAATAGCGCAATTGCGTCAGCGTGATCGGCGCAGCGGCGGCAATAGCCGCGCGATTTTCCAACGCAATCTCCCGCGCGCGTTGCAACGGCTCGGCGCTGAGGCCTTGCAAGTTTTGTTGCAGCGCCTGTTGCGTTTGCTCCAGCTCACCAACGCTAACGTGCGTCAGCTCATGATGCATCTGCAGCAAGAATTCGTCGTTTAACTGCCGCAGCTGTTCAGCGGTGAACGTCGGGGATTGCAGCGCGAACAGCAGGCCTTCGGCATGGGTGCAGCGGTGGAAGGCACATTGCACCACGTAGCCCACGTTGCGTTCCACGCGCAGCCGCTGAAAATAGCGCGGCGCGTAAAGCCGGGCCAGCACGCGCAGCGCCCAGCGGCCTTCGGCTTCATCGTTTTGCAGCGGGTAAAACTGCAGCAAGGCGTGTTCGGCGCCGCTTTCCGTCAGCGTGACAGGGGGATGTAAACGCGGCGGCGTTTGCGGCTCAGCCGTTATGGCGTAGGGGAAGTCATACAGCAAATGTGACAGCCGCCGTTTTAACTCGCCATCGCCGCCGACCAGGGTGGCATGCCAGTGTGGCGCCGTTGCCGTAGAGACGTTCAGCGCCGCCGGTAATTGGGCCAACAGGCGGCGAATGGCGATATCGTTTTGTTGTTTTAACTGCGCGTGGCGCAGGTTTCTCGCCGCCTCGTTGATGACGGCCGGCGGCTGCGCAGCCAGAGCCCGGTTCACGACGTTCAGGCCGTGGCAGATCAGCCCGTGGCTGCCCGCCAGCTGCAGCAGCCACACGCCCTGGTGGCGTTCGACGCTTAAATGTCCCTCCCGATGCGCCAGCTCCGCCGCGCCAGGGCGCAGCGCCGCCTGCAAGCCACAGGCCTGTTCTTCGCTGAGTGCGCCATGCGACGATGGGCGCAGCAACAGCACCGGCTGCGCCTCGCCGGAACGCAGATGCTGCAGCGGCGCCTGGCCGGGCGGCAAGGGCGGGATAGGCAGCGCCGCCGAGGCGGAGAAAAAGCGGAAAGGTTCCGCTGTAGGCGCCAGCGCGGCGCCGGCGAAGGGGCCAAGGGTCAGCGGCAGCCCTTGGATTTCGCGCGTTTCACCGCCCCCCTCGGGCTGCACGGCCAGGCGGCGGCGCGGCGCCGCCATCAGCATAGTGAGTTGCCGCGTCCAGTCGTCATGCTGTTCCGTCGGCGGCAGCCCAAACGCTCTGGCCCGCAGCTGATCGAGCGGCGCCAGACGGTGAAAATCGCGGTTCGCCAGTTGCCCGAAATGCTCGAGCTGGCCTGGTGTCAGCGCGTTCAACGCCTGCAGCCATGCCAGCAAGGCGCTTTCGATATGGGCGGCCTCAGACGCCGAGCCGTGATTGACGGTGAAAATAAAACTCAACAGGGCGCTGTTTTCGCCGCAGCGGGCATAATCCAGCCGAACGGCATCGCCCCACGCGTGCGCGCGCAGCCGTGCCAGCAGCCCGCCAGGGGCGTCGTCCAGCAATAAACGCTCAAGCCGCCGCAGCCAGCCGCGTGAACGGCAGTGCGGCAGGGCAAACACCAGCCGCAGCTGCGGCGCGCCGGGAAGAGACAGCGTGTAATCTTGCCCGGCGGCCAGCGGCGGCAATGTCTCGGGCGGCGCGGCGCTGCCCGACGGCAAGCCGCCACCGTAGCGCTGTGCCAGCGCATGCAGCTGCTCAAGCGATTGTGGGCCTTGCAGCCACAGCGTCATGTTCGGTGCGCGGTAATAATGGTGGTGAAACTGCCGCAACGCCTGCTGCAACGCGGAAATATCGCTGCCGAAAGCGGCGCGGCTGCCGATATGAAAGCGATGCAGCGCGTCAAATCCGCTGAACATCTGCCGCTGCGCCGCTTCGCAGCGGGTTTCAACATCGGCGCGCAGCAGGCGGTATTCGGCGTCGATGACCTCGATCTCCTGGGCGATCGCCTCAGTCGCCAGCTGCGGAGCGGCGAGCATATCGCTCAGCCGCGCCAACCCATCCGCCAGATGGGCGGCGCCCACCTCAAAGAAAAACGCGGTTTGCGTGGCCTGGGTGGTGGCGTTTAACCGGCCACCGGCCGTCTGGGTCCAGCCCATCAGCCCATCTTGAGCGCTGAAGTTCGCGCTGCCGCGAAACAGCATATGCTCCAGCAGATGCGCCAGGCCGGGCCAGGCGGCAGGCGCCTGAAAGCTGCCCGCTTCGATGCGCACCAGCGCGGCGGCGGCGTCGGCGGCAGGGTCGCTTATCGCTTTGACGGCCAAACCGTTATCGAGCTGCCACGAAGCGGCGGCGGGTACCATCGTCAACCCTTGAAGATCAGACGGGAGTTGGTCTGATTGCGAAAACGCAGCTGATCGATACCGATCTGCGAACGGTTCGCCGCTTCCCGCGCCGCCAGGATGGTGCCGTGATGCGGCGATTTGCCGCACACCGGGTCGGCGTTGTCGGCGTTGCCGGTCAGCATGAACGCCTGGCAGCGGCAGCCGCCGTAGTCTTGCTCTTTCTCCGAACAGGAACGGCAGGGCTCCGGCATCCAGTCATAGCCGCGATAGCGGTTAAAGCCGAAGGAGTGGTACCAGATATGCTGCAGATCGTGCTCCAGCACCGACGGAAACTTAATCGGTAACTGACGGGCGCTGTGGCAGGGTAACGCCATGCCTTCCGGCGTCACGCTCATGAAGATGGCGCCCCAACCGCCCATGCAGCCTTTAGGCCGCTCCTCGTAGTAATCCGGCGTGACGAACAGCAGGTTAGCCAGTTTGCCGTCGGCGGCCATGCGCTCGCGGTAGCGTTTCACCACCGCTTCTGCCTCGGCGATCTGTTCGCGGGTCGGCAGCAGGCCTTCACGGTTCAGGTGCGCCCAGCCGTAGAACTGGCAGGTCGCCAGCTCGACGTCGTCGGCATCCAGCTGGATCGCCAGTTCGATGATGCGGTCGATCTGGCCGATATTATGGCGATGCAACACGAAGTTGAGCACCATCGGATAGCCGAGCGCCTTGACCGCCTTGGCCATCGCCAGCTTCTGCTGAAATGCCTTGGCGGAGCCCGCCAGCGCGGCGTTCAGCGTTTCGTCGCTGGCCTGAAAACTGATCTGAATATGATCCAGCCCGGCGTCGGCGAAGGTCTGCAGCTTTTTCTCGGTCAGGCCGATGCCGGAGGTGATCAGGTTGGTGTAAAACCCGAGATCGCGGGCGGCGGCGATCAGCTCGGGCAGGTCTTTACGCACTAGCGGCTCGCCGCCGGAGAAGCCGAGCTGCACGCTGCCCATCGCCCGCGCCTGGCGGAACACCTCTATCCACTGTGCGGTAGTCAGCTCTTTTTCCTGCGCGGCAAAATCGAGCGGGTTGGAGCAGTACGGACACTGCAGCGGGCAGCGGTAGGTCAGCTCCGCCAGCAGCCAGAGCGGCGGATTCACCGCCGGCGCACGTGGTTCAGTCACGGAAGGTCACCCATTTTTGTTCGTAGGCGCGCTGGAAAAATTCCAGCACGTCGTCCGCCAACCCTTCGGCGCCGGGGAAGCGGGCGTTCAACTGGGCGATGATGCCGTTCAGCGTAGTGTGGCCGTCGACCAGTTGCAAAATGGCGGCGGCGCTGTCGTTCAGCTTGGCCATGCCTTCCGGGTAGAGGATCACATGGCTGTTTTGCACCTGCTCCCATTGCAGGCGGTAACCGCGGCGGAAGACGGGAGTGTGTTCAGGGTTCAGCGTCATTACACCAGCCTCTGGTTGTGCCATACCCGCGCGGCGGTCACGCTGTGGTAAGGCGGGCGGTTCAGGGTGTAGGCCATGCTCATGGCGTCCAGCATGCTCCACAGAATGTCCAGCTTGAACTGCAGGATCTCCAGCATGCGCTGCTGCTTTTCAACGGTATCGCAATAGTCCAGCGCCAGCGCCAGGCCGTGTTCCACGTCGCGGTTGGCCTGGCCGAGGCGGCTGCGGAAATAGTCGTAGCCGGCGGCGTCGATCCACGGGTAGTGTTGCGGCCAGCTGTCGAGACGCGACTGGTGGATCTGCGGCGCGAACAGTTCGGTCAGCGAGCTGCAGGCTGCTTCCTGCCAGCAGGCGCGGCGCGCGAAGTTGACGTAGGCGTCCACCGCGAAGCGCACGCCCGGCAGCACCAACTGCTCGGATAGCAGGGCGTCGCGCTGCAGCCCGACGGCCTCGCCGAGGCGCAGCCAGGCCTCGATGCCGCCTTCGCTGCCGCCGTAGCCGTCGTGATCCAGAATGCGCTGCACCCACTTGCGACGGGTGTCCGGCTGCGGGCAGTTGGCCATGATCGCCGCATCCTTGATCGGAATGCTGGTCTGGTAGTAGAACCGGTTGGCCACCCAGCCCTGGATCTGCTCACGCGTCGCTTCGCCGTTGTGCATCGCGATGTGATACGGGTGGTGGATGTGGTAATAAGCGCCTTTGGCGCGCAGCGCCGCTTCAAATGCCTGCGGCGTCAGGGGACGTGGTTGCGTCATGGCGATTCCCTACAGTTCGATATTCATGCCGTCCCAGCTCACTTCGATGCCGGCGGCGGTCAGGCTCTGCCGTTCCGCGGAGTCTTCATTGAGGATCGGGTTGGTATTGTTGATGTGGATCAGGATCTTGCGTTTGGCGGGCAAGGTGCTGAGCAGGGCCGCCAGCCCGTGCTCTTCCGCCAGCGCCAGGTGCCCCATGTCTTTGCCGGTATTGCGTCCCACGCCGGCGTTGGCCAGCTCGTTGTCACGCCACAGCGTGCCGTCGATCAGCAGGCAATCCGCCCGGCGCAGCCAGGGCATCAGCGCCTCGTCCGGCTCACCCAGGCCCGGTGCGTACAGCAGGCCGGCCCCGCGCGCGGTATCTTCGATAAACAGCGCCACGTTGTGGCCCGGCAGCGGGCGATCGCGGTACGGCGAATAGGGGGGCGCGTTGCTGAGCAGCGGAATGGCGGTGAAGCGCACGTTTGGGCAGACCGCCGTGCGGAACGGTTCGCCGGGCGTCACCGGGTGGTGAATCAACCCGCCGTTCCAATGGGAGAGCATGGGAAACACCGGGAAGCCGGTGCTGAGATCGTCATGCACTTCAGGGGTGCACCAGACGTGGTGTGGGCAGCCCTCACGCAAATTGAGCAAGCCCGCGCTGTGATCGATCTGGCTGTCGGTCAGCACGATCGCGCCGATGCCGGTGCCGCGCAGCACGTCGGGATTGTTCAATTCGGGCGAAGCCAGCAGCTGATGGCAAATATCCGGTGAAACGTTGCACAGCACCCAGTTTTTACCGTCGTCGCTGACGGCGATGGAAGACTGCGTGCGACGCGTAGCGTTGATGCTGTGGCTGCGAACGCCCCGGCAGTTGTCGCAGTTGCAATTCCACTGGGGAAAGCCGCCGCCCGCCGCCGAGCCGAGAACTTTTATCTGCATGTCTGAACCAGAAAAAGAGGGAAAGAAATGCCCGCGCGAAAGGCGGGCAGACAGGCGATTAACGGTTGGAAATGTACAGCGTCACTTCCAGCCCCAGACGCAGGTCAACAAACTCAGGTTTAGTCCAGGTAGTCATAGCGGTGCTCCTTTACATGCATCGTGATAGTTCGAGCCCAATGAGAAATTTTCGCATTAGGCCGGCCCAATGTTGGCGAAATGTGACGAAGATCGCAACCTTTAAAGCGTAACCGGGTTATTCACCCCAGGTGGCGGCGAGCGCGTTCAGCCAGTTGCGCCAGGTCAGCTTCTCCAGCAGCCGGTTATCGAACCCGGCCTGCGCCAGCGCTTGCGTCAGGCGCGGTAGGCCTGCGGCGTCCTCCAACGGTTGCGGTACGTTGACTCCGTCAAAATCAGAGCCAAATCCCACGCGATCTTCACCAAGTTTAGCGATCAAATACTCAACGTGTTTAACAATTTCTGTTAAGCCGGTCGTTGCACTGTCACGTTTACCGTCCGCCCGCAGGAAGGCGGTGCCGAAATTGACGCCGACCATCCCGCCGCTCTGGGCGATGGCGTCCAGCTGCGCGTCGGTCAGGTTGCGCGGCTGCGGGCAGAGGGCGTGGGCGTTGGAGTGGGTGGCGACCAGGGGCGCGCGGCTCAGCGCGGCGGTTTGCCAGAAGGCTTTCTCGTTCATGTGCGAAACGTCGATCATGATGCGTCGCTGGTTGCAGGCGCGGATCAGCGCCTCGCCGGCCGGCGTCAGGCCGGGGCCGGTATCGGGTGAGCCGGGGAACGGCCCGCTGACGCCGGTGCCGAAGGCGTTAGGCAGATTCCAGAATGGCCCGATGCTGCGCACGCCCAGCCGGTAGACGGCCTCCAACTGCGTCAGTTCCGCATCGATCATGCCGGCGCCTTCGATATGCAGCACCGCGGCGACTTGCCGGTTGAGGCGGCACTGCTCTATCTCGGCGGCGGTGCGGCAGATGCGCAGCCGCCCCTGAGAAGCCTGCTCCAGCTGCTGCAGGATGCCGATTTGCCGTTCGGCGATCGCCAGCGGATCGAAGGCGGCCTGCGCCTCGTCCTGCGTTTGATTACGCATCTGGGCGATATAGCCGACCGGAGGAATAAATACCGCGAACAGCCCACCGCAGAATCCGCCGCGCTGCATGCGGGAGAAATCGAGGTGGCCCGGCGTGACGCGGGAATAAAAGGCGGCGACCGGATCGTCGTCATGCTGCAGCCACAGATTGAGCAGCAGGTCGTTATGGCCGTCGAAGACCGGCCAGAGAGGGGGAAGCGTCATGGGCGTTTCACTGCGTCAGGCATCGTGAACGCTATGTTCTCCCATCGAGCGAGGGGGAACAACCCTCGCTCGATGGGGATTTTAAAGCCGAATTGTCAATTCGACGTCATCCGCGAACGGCGTGGAGAGATAGCCCGTCGCCGGATCGCGCACCCGAGCCAGGTAATCCGGGCTGTCATCGGCGTTGTCCGCGACGATCAGCGCACCGGGCCGCAGACGGCTCTCAAGCAGGTCGAGAATATCGGGATAAAGTCCCTTGGCGCCGTCGAGCAGCAGCAGGTCGACCGTGGCCGGCAGATCGCCGCGCAGCGTTTCCAGGGCGTCGCCGACGCGGATCTCCACCAGGTCGATGACGCCGCCTTCGGTCAGGTTGTCGCGCGCCCGCGCCGCTTTGCTCGGTTCAAACTCGCAGGTAATCAATCGGCCGCCGCCGTTATCGCGCAGTGCGGCGGCCAGGTGCAGGGTCGAAATACCGAACGATGTGCCGAATTCGACGATGCTTTGCGCCCGGCAACCCCGCGCCAACATGTAGAGCAAGGCCCCGGTCGCCGGCGACACGGCCAGCGGGAAATCCTTCAGGCGGTGGTAGAGTTCGCGGTACTCGGTTTTGCTCTGCATCAGCCGGCTTTGCTCTGCGTCCGGCACGTCGCGGAACAGGGCGGCAAGCGCCGGCGACCGGCGGGATGCCTGTTGGAACAGGCGGTTTAGCAGCGGCGCTAAGGGGGCAGTGGTCAGGGTACTCATGGCAAATTTCCTGTCGTAAATGAAGCGCGTTAGCGCATGCCGTTATAATATGACGAACTATTCGCATTCCTCTATTCGCATTGGCCGCCCGCTATGACTGAACGCCGCAGTAAGCAAATTTCCTCGAGAAAACAACCGCAACAGGCGCGCTCCGCCGAACTGGTGTCCGCTATTCTGACCGCCGCTATTCAGGTTTTGGCGCAGGAGGGGGCGGCGCGTTTCACCACCGCCAGGGTGGCCGAGCGTGCCGGCGTCAGCGTCGGGTCGCTTTATCAGTATTTCCCTAATAAGGCGGCGATCCTGTTTCGTTTGCAGAGCGACGAATGGCGGCAGACCACGGATATGCTGGGCCGTATTTTGGCCGACCGCGAGAAAACGCCGTTCGCGCGCTTGCGATTGTTGGTGCAGGCGTTTATCCGTTCGGAATGTGAAGAGGCGCAGATGCGCGTAGCGTTGAATGATGCGGCGCCGCTTTACCGCGATGCGCCGGAGGCACAGGCGGTAAAGGCAGCCGGCAAGGATATCGTGCAGGTTTTCATGTGCGAAGCGTTGCCTGATGTTCCGCAGGTCACTCGCCGGTTGGCGGGCGATCTGATCGTCGGCACGTTGGGGGCGGCGGGCAAGCAATTCTCCGAAACGCCGCGAACTGATTCCGAGATCGCGGCTTATGCCGATGCGATGGCGGACATGTTCTGCGCTTATCTGGCCGATTTAAACGGGCATCAGAGGCCGTAAACGCTTTTTAGGTGACATTGTCACTCGCCGGGGGCTGCGCCTGCCGACGACAAACCGACAGCACCAACTGCCGCAGCCAGCGGTGATCCGCCTCGGCGTCCAGGCGCGGATGCCACATCTGCGAGACGGTGATGGGCGGCGTTTTTACCGGCAGCTCGAAGACGCGCAGCGGGCCATCGGCAGGTTGAGCCTGCAGGAAAGAGGCGGGAAGCAACGCCAACAGGTTCGAGGCCTGCGCCACCGCCAGCGCGGCGGGAAAGCTCGGCACCACGGCGGCGATATGGCGTGCCAGCCCCAGCTCCGCCAGCGCGGCGTCTACCGGCCCGAGGATGCGCCCGCTGCGCGAGGCCACCACGTGGCCGCAGGCGGCGTAGTCGGCGACGTCAATCTCCGGCTGTTGCGCCAGCGGGTGTGCGGTTCTCATCACGCCAACGAAGCGATCGCGGAACAGCGCCTGCAGGCGGATTTCCGGGCCCATGTCACCCAACACGCCGATCTCCAGATCGACCAGACCTTCACGCAGGGGGCGGTCGCTTTTCTCCGGCTTGGGCGCAAAGCGCAACCGCACCCGCGGCGCCTGTTCGGCGGCGGCGGCGATCAGCGCCGGGCCGAAGGCCTCAACGAAGCCGTCATTGGCGCGCAGCGTGAAGGTACGATCCAGCGCGGCGGGATCCAATGCTCCCTGCGCCGGACGCAACACAGCGCGGGCTTCGAACGCCGCGTGCCGCGCCCGCTCGCGCAGCGTTTCGGCATAGGGCGTCAGCACCATATGACGGCCGGCGCGCACCAGCAGGGGATCGCCGGTGGCCGCGCGCAGTCGGCTGAGGGTACGGCTCATCGCCGAGGGGCTTAAACCGAGACGGCGCGCCGCGCCGGCAACGCTGCCCGCCGTCAGCAGCGCGTCGAGCGCGATCAGCAGGTTGAAATCAGGGTCTGTCATGCGTGCGCATCCTGTCGTGCTGAATAGGGGGGAAGGCGTTCGATGCAGTTTGTGCGTACGAATGCTGCATCAGTCGCCATGCATTATGCCTGAGCCTGTTTTCGGGGGGCCATGACTTACCGCTAAAAAACCGGAGGGGGACTGGCCCGTTTGCCGTCTGAACATGGCGATAAACGCGGAAGGATCGTGATACCCCAGGGTAGAGGCGACATATTTGACGGCTCTCCCTTCCTGCAACAGCGTCATCGCCATGAGGGTTTTGCTTCTCAGCTTCCATTCATTGAAAGAGATGCCGGTGGCGGCGAGAAATCGCCGCGAGAGCGTACGCTCGCTCAAGCCCAGCATGCCCGACCATTGCGCCAACGTGTTGAAATCGTGCGGCGCGGCGCTCATCTTTTCGGTCATGATCTTGATCACGTCGTCGCTGCCGAGCGGCAGGTAGCTGTCAAAACGCTCCGACAGCGCCAGCTGCTCAAGCAATGCGGTCACCAACGTCTGGTCCTGAGGCGTGTGCGGATAGCCAATGCGCCTTTCTGAAAAATCGGCCAGCACCGCTTTGACGATCTTATTCAGCCGCAGGGTTTGCGGTTTGCTCGGTAAGGATTGGCATAGCGGGGGGCTGACATGAAGAATGACATAGTCAATTGCACTCTTTGCTACGGATTCATGTTCGGTATTAACGGGGAGCCAAATGGCATATTCCGGTGTGGATAAATAAATATTGTCCTCAATATTTATTTCCGCCAACCCTTTCATGGAATACATCAGTTTGCCCCATGGCAACGCCTGTAAAGGGAATTGCGTTCCTGCCGGCCAGGATTTATTTCTGAACCAAATCGATATTGGGATTTCCCCGGTCAATTCTGACGGTTTCATGACGCCTTCCTGTCCGTTCATGGCTGCGTCTTCCTATTATAACAATAAGTTGTCTGATAATCGGCATTTCTATTCTATGGGGAAAGCTTACTCTGGGCAGGTCATTCCCCTGGATAAAGGTAACAATATGTACGGTAAAATCATTGATCTTTCGGTTCCGCTGATGAGCGGGATCGCTTCCGATCCGGAGCGGTTTCTGCCGGAAATCGAGTATGTTGACAACAAGCGCGGAGCGTTGCAGCTGGCGGAATCATTTCCCGGCCTGGATCCCCTGGCGCTGCCGCGTCAGGAGGGCTGGGCGGTGGAATTTGTCCGCATGAGCACCCATGCGGGGACGCATATGGACGCCCCTTATCACTACCATTCGCATATGGACGACGGTTCGGCGTCAAAAACCATTGATGAAATACCGTTGGAATGGTGTATCGGCCCTGGCGTCAAATTGGATTTTCGCCATTTTCCAGACGGTTATGTGGTCACTGCACATGATATTGAGCGTGAATTAGCGAGGATTGATCATCCGCTCGCCGTCGGCGATATTGTTCTGGTCAATACGGCGGCCGGTGGGCGCTACGGCAGTGAAGATTTTATTCATCGCGGTTGCGGCATGGGCCGTGAGGCGACGCTGTATCTTACTGAACGCGGCGTCAGAGTGGTTGGCACCGATGCCTGGAGCTGGGATGCGCCATTCAGCCATACGCGCACCAAATTTGAACAAAGCGGCGATATTTCGCTTATTTGGGAAGGGCACTATGCCGGCAGTAAATATCCTTATTGCCAGATTGAAAAACTGTGCAATCTTGAATTGCTGCCCCCCTGCGGATTCAACGTGATCAGTCTGCCGGTCAAAGTTTATAAGGCATCCGCCGGCTGGGCTCGGCCGGTTGCAATTATCGATGAACGCGCGGGGGAATAAACGATGGCCAGAATAAAACTGCCGGCAGTGAGTGAATTAACGGTTGAGCAACAGCAACAATATGCCCGTTTTCCCGCCAATCTTACGCTGGGTCTGTTGAAAACCAGCCGTTCGGCGCAGGGATATCTGTCGCTGGGCGCTTCTTTTCCGGCCGGGCGACTGTGTGATAAAGATCGGGAAATGATCATATTAAGGGTTGGCGCGTTAAGCCACAGCGCTTATGAGCGTATGCAACACTATCCGTTGGCGATCCTTGCGGGGTGGCGCGATGACGACATCGAGAAAATAGAGCAGGGTGTGGGCATCGACGCCAGAGGGGCGGCCATCTTGCATTTTGTCGATGAATGCGTGCAGCAGGTGAAGGTTTCTGCCGACACGTTTAACGCGGTCAGGCGCTATTATGATGAGGTTCAACTGGCTGAACTGTCATTAATTATTGGGCACTACATGATGACGGCGCGCTTTTTGGAAACGCTGGAAATCGATCTGGACCTACAAGCGACATCCTGGGAAAACATGTCAACGGATTGAGTACGCGCTGAGCGCGATAAAAAAGCCGATAACCTGGGGCTATCGGCTTTTAATGCGCAGTGGCGGAGGGTTACGCCGGCAACTGCTGCGCGGTTTTCTCGACCAACGCCAGCAACAGCTTGATGTCTTCCAGCGTCACGATCGGGTTCAGCAGCGTCATCTTCAGGCAGGTTACGCCATCGAACTCGGTTACGCCGACGTTGGCGCGGCCCGATTCCAGCAAGGCGTCACCGATACGCTGGTTGAACAGCGCGACGGCCGCGTCGCCATTCGCCGCCAGCTGCGCCGGACGGTAGCGGAACAGCACGCTGGCCAGCTGCGGCTGCATCACCAGTTCCAGTGCTTCCTGATCGGCGATGTAACGCGCCACCTGTTGCGCCAGCGTGACGCCATGATCGATGATCTCGGCGTATTGCTTCTGCCCCAGCGCTTCCAGCCCCATCCACAGCTTCAACGCATCGAAGCGGCGGGTGGTCTGCAGCGATTTGGACACCAGGTTCGGCACGCCTTGCGCTTCGTCGAACTCGGAGTTCAGGTAGGCCGCCTGATAACGCATCAGCTCGTAGTGGCGCTCGTCTTTCAGCAGGAAGGCGCCGCAGCTGATGGTCTGGAAGAACTGCTTATGGAAGTCCAGGGTGATGGAGTCCACCAGCTCCAGGCCGTCCAGGTAGTCGCGGTACTGCTCGGAAAGCAGCAGCGCGCCGCCCCAGGCCGCATCCACGTGCACCCAAATCTGCTGCTCCGCCGCCAGCCGTGCGATATCGCGCAACGGGTCGATCGCGCCGGCGTCGGTGGTGCCGGCGGTGGCGACAATCGCCATCACCTGCTCGCCGTTGGCCTTGGCCTGCGCCAGTTTTTCCGCCAGATCGTTCACGTCCATGCGGGCGAAGCGATCGGTTTTCACCAGGGTGACGGACTGATAGCCGAGGCCCATCAGCGCCATGTTCTTCTGCACCGAGAAGTGGGCGTTTTCAGAACAGAACACTTTCAGCTTGCGCAGATCGCCCACCAGACCGTCCTGCTGCACGGAGTGGCCCTGACGCGCGAAGAACGCATCGCGCGCCAGCATCAGCCCCATCAGGTTGCTCTGGGTGCCGCCGCTGGTGAATACCCCGGCGTCGCCGGACGGGTAACCGACCTGGGCGCGCAGCCACTCAATCAATTTCATTTCGATCAGCGTGGCCGACGGGCTCTGATCCCAGGAGTCCATGCTTTGGTTGGTGGCGTTGATCAGCACTTCGGCGGCCTGGCTAATCACCAGGCTCGGGCAGTGCAGGTGCGCCACGCATTGCGGGTGGTGCACCGACAGACTGTCTTTCAAAAAATACTCGATGGCGCGCTCGATCGCCGCCTGGTTGCCCAGGCCTTGCGGGGTGAAGTCGAGCTTGATGCGCTCGCGCAGTTCGGCAACGCTTTTGCCCTGATACATCTCGGGCTGTTGCAGCCACTGCACGACGGCTTCACTGCTCTGCGCGATCGCCTGGCGGTAAGCCTCGGCGCTGTGCGCCGAGGAAGCCAGAATCGGGTTTAACTTGGACATCGCGGTCATTCGCTCCAATCAGACTGGCTTGACGCCGGCGGCCAGCAGCGCCTGCTCAAATTTATCCAGGAAAATACCCAGCTCATCATTGGTGATCAGCAGGGAAGGCAGCAGGCGCAGCACGCAGCCGTTGCGCCCGCCGCGCTCCAGGATCAGACCGGATTCGAAGCATTTCTTCTGCAGCAGCGCGGACAGCTCGCCATCGGCCGGGTAGCAGCCCATATGATCCTGCGCTTCGTTCGGCTTGACGATCTCGATGCCGATCATCAGGCCCAGACCGCGGACGTGACCGATCACCGGATAACGTTTCTGCAGCTCGGCCAGCTTGCCTTTCAGCCACTCGCCCTGAGCGGCCACTTTGTCGGCGACCTTATGCTCTTTCAGGTACTGCAGGGTGGTCAGGCCGGTGGCCATCGCCAGCTGGTTGCCGCGGAAGGTGCCGGTGTGGTGGCCCGGTTCCCAGGCGTCGAACTCTTTTTTGATGCCCAGCACCGCGAGCGGCAAGCCGCCGCCGACCGCTTTCGACATCACGATGATGTCTGGCTCGATGCCCGCGTGTTCGAAGGCGAACAGCTTGCCCGTACGGGCGAAACCGGCCTGAACTTCGTCGATGATCAGCAGAATGCCGTGTTCCTGGGTCACTTTGCGGATGCGCTGCAGCCACTCGGCCGGCGCCGGGTTAACCCCGCCTTCGCCCTGAACGGCTTCCAGGATCACCGCAGCCGGTTTACGCACGCCGCTTTCCACGTCGTTGATCAGGTTGTCGAAGTAGTAGGTCAGCGCCTTGACGCCGGCTTCGCCGCCGATGCCCAGCGGGCAGCGGTATTCATGCGGGTAAGGCATGAACTGCACTTCCGGCATCATGCCGTTGATCGCCGCCTTCGGCGACAGGTTGCCGGTGACCGACAGCGCGCCGTGGGTCATGCCGTGATAACCGCCGGAGAAGCTGATCACGCCGGAACGGCCGGTGTGCTTTTTCGCCAGCTTCAGCGCGGCTTCCACCGCATCGGCGCCGGACGGACCGCAGAACTGCAGGCAATACTCTTTGCCTTCGCCAGGCAACAGAGAGAGCAGGTAATCGGAGAAACGATCTTTCAACGGGGTCGTGAGATCGAGAGTATGTAACGGCAAGCCGCTGGTAATGACATTTTGGATGCTTTGCAGGACGTCGGGGTGATTATGTCCAAGAGCCAACGTTCCCGCCCCGGCCAGGCAATCAAGATATTGATTATTCTCAACATCAGTGATCCAAACGCCCTGGGCTTTCGCAATTGCCAACGGCAGTTTGCGCGGATAACTCCTAACATTCGACTCAAATTCGGCTTGACGCGCCAAATAGGTTTCATTGTTTCCGTTTAATGAGTTTGCAACTAAAGTATCAATACGGACTTTATCCGTCATCATATCTCTCCTACAACCGAAGGTCTCAACACGCAACGATTGAATTAATGAATTAGAAAAGTAACTGCCTTGTGAAAAGCGCGACCAATATATGGCTTTTTCGCCTGGGACTCAATAGCCGATTTTGTTTTGAATTGTTTAGTTTTTTCTTAGGCTCATCAATATGTTGTTGATTTGTTGACCGTTGGTTTTGCCGGCAGAAAACAACATTTCCTTAACATTGCGTAAAAATCCCTTTCTGCTTTCCTTTGGCTGCTTCTTTAATGCATTTATTATTAAGGTGAATTTCCGATTAATAACATAAATAGAAAATAGCGGCTTATTTTCATCTATTCACCACCTTAAGTCCTATAGCGGTTATATACACAAAATTTGTGATGAATATAAGTCATCGAGCGTTAAAAGCGCGGTATCCAGAGTGGTGATTTCTTGCAGATTTTACGTAGCGCGATCGAAAAAGCGGAATTTTTGTGCGGCGCCGGCGAGTCGGCCGGCGCCGTGGTCATTAACGTTGCCGTAACCAGACGTGATAGCGGCGCAGAGTGCGGCGGGTGCGCCATCTATCGATGAGCAGCGACCACAGTGGGGAGTAACGCACGTTGCGCGTCCGATCGCGGCTCAGGGCGTGCATGCGGCGCTTGATCAGCGCCATGCGGGCGAGCAGCGTCAGCGTTTTGTCGCGCCATTTTACCGGAGCGGGCAGTGCATGAGGGGCTTCGCCGGTTTGCCAGCGGTGCGGCAGATCGGGAATTTCCGCCATGGCGGTGGCGATGCCGACTACCGCGACGCCGCTGTTCAGCACCTGTTGCGCCACCGTCGGGCGGGTGATGCCGCCGGTGGTCATCACCGGCATGCGGGCTACTGCGGCGAGATCGCGGGCGAAGGTCAGAAAATAGGCTTCGCGCGCCAGGGTGCTGTCGTCCGCCGCTTCCCCCTGCATCGCCGGGCTTTCATAACTCCCGCCCGACAACTCCACCAGATCGACCGGCAGTTCGTTGAGCATCAACAATACCTGTCGGGCCTCGTCCGGCGAAAAGCCGCCGCGCTGAAAATCGGCGGAGTTCAGTTTGACCGCCACGCAAAAGCCTGGCGAGACACGCTGGCGCACCGCGCTCACCACCTCCAGCAGCAGGCGGGCGCGATTCGCCAGCTCGCCCCCCCAACGATCGCTGCGCTGGTTGGACAACGGCGACAAGAACTGGGAGATGAGGTAGCCGTGCGCCGCATGGATCTGCACGCCGGTAAACCCGGCCTGTTCGGCGGCATGCGCGCTGGCGGCGAAGCGGGCGATCACCTCGGCAATCTGCGCTTCGCTCATGGCCTGCGGCGGGGCAAACTGCTTGCTGTACTTGCCCATCGCCATTGGGATGGCGGAGGGCGCCCAGGCGTTGCCGCCCATGTTGGCCATCACCTGACGGCCCGGGTGGCTGAGCTGCATCCATACCTGCGCGCCTGCCTGGCGCGCGGCCTTGGCCCAGGTTTCAAACGGGGCGAGCGGCGTATCCTGTTCCAGCACCACGCCGCCGGGGCCGGTCATGGCGCGGCCGTCGATCATCACGTTGCCGGTGATGATGAGGCCGGCGCCGCCGATACCCCAGTGGCGATACAGACGCCATAGCGCGGGGCCGGGCAGTTGGCCTTCATCGGCCAGATTTTCTTCCAACGCGGCCTTGGCCAGACGGTTGGGTAAGCGGCTGCCGTTGGGCAGAATCAGCGGGGTAAACATCGGGTACGTTCCTGTCGCAGGGTGAATGGCGCTATACTAAGTTTAAAGTTAACTTTAAGGTCAATAGGGCATGAAAATCGGAGAGTTGGCGGAGCGCGCCGGCATGGCCGCCTCGGCGATACGTTACTACGAACAGCAGGGTCTGCTGCCCAAAGCGGTGCGCGGCGTTAACGGATATCGGGTGTATAGCGAAAGCGCGCTGGAGCGGCTGCACCTGATCCAAATCGGCCAGAACCTGGGATTTTCGCTGCAGGCGATCCGCGGGGTATTGGCGCTGCAGGGCAGCGATTATGAGGATGGGTTGATACAGGGCGTCGACAGCCGGCTGGCGGAAATCGAGCGGATGATGGCGACGCTGAACGAGCAGCGTGAGACGTTGATGGCGACGCGGCGTATTCTGTTGGAATCCGGCGTGGCGGGATTATGCCGCGCAAAAAATGAAAAACAGGCCGGTGCGTGGCCGGCCTGCAAAGATTAACGGCGTTTAAAGGCGGCGCGCCCGGCATATACCGCCGCGGTGCCCAATTGCTCCTCAATGCGCATCAGCTGATTGTATTTTTCGATGCGCTCGCCGCGGCACGGCGCGCCGGTTTTCAAATGGCCGGCTCGCATCGCAACCGTCATATCGGCGATAAAGCTGTCGACGGTTTCGCCGCTGCGGTGCGAGATAAAGGCGCCCCAGCCGTTTGCCTGGCAAAGCTGCACGGCGGCGAAAGTTTCGCTCAGCGTGCCGATCTGGTTCAATTTGATCAGCGCCGCATTGGCCAACCGTTCATCAATCCCGCGCTGGATGTATTTCACGTTGGTGACGAACAGATCGTCACCGACCAGTTCCACTTGATCGCCCAGGGTGTCGCTGAGAATGCGCCAGCCGGCCCAATCGTCCTCGGCCAAACCGTCTTCAATCAGCACGATGGGAAAATCCTGCACCAGCCGCTGGTAATAGGCCGTCATCTGTTCGGCATCCAGTTCAGCGTTTTCGCTGCGCAGGCGATATTTGCCGTTGGCATAGAATTCACTTGAGGCCGGGTCCATACAAATGGCGATATCGTCTCCCGGTTGATAACCGGCTTTCTCTATCGCCTGCACGATCAGCTCCAGCGGTTGCCAGTTCGAGGCAACCGCCGGCGCGAAACCGCCTTCGTCGCCGACGCCGACCGACAGGCCTTGTTCCAACAGGATTTGGCGCAGCGCCTGATAGACTTCACTGCCCCAGCGCACGGCTTCGCGCAGCGACGGCGCGCCCAGCGGGGCTATCATAAACTCCTGAAAGTCCGCCCCTTGCCAACGGGCGTGCACGCCGCCGTTGATGATATTCATGCAGGGCACCGGCAGCAGGTTGGCGCCGATGCCGCCCAGATAACGATACAGCGGCAGTTGCGACAATTGCGCCGCGAGGCGGGCGGCGGCCAGAGAAACGCCGAGCAGGGCGTTGGCCCCCAATCGGCTCTTGTTCTCGCTGCCGTCCAGCGCGATCAGCCGGCGGTCAATCTCCTCTTGTTGGCGCACATCCACCCCGCGCAGCGCCTCATTGATCGCCGTTTTGACGCTGTGCACCGCCTCCAGTACGCCTTTACCGCCGTAACGGTGCGGATCGCCGTCGCGGTGTTCCACCGCCTCGCGTGAACCGGTGCTGGCGCCGGAGGGAACCGAAGCCCGTGCCACGACGCCCGCCGCAGTCATTTCAACTTCGACGGTCGGGTTGCCGCGCGAATCCAGGATCTCTCTGGCGGTTACGCTTTCAATCTCATAGCTCATGGGTAGTCACCTCATTCTAGGGAGTAGGCACATGCTTTATCAGCACGTCGATCGACAAATGGTTAATGAACTCGAAGCCGAAGGAGGCAAAGACGCCGAACGGACGGTTCTGATGGCCGAGCAGCAACAGATCGACCCCTTTGCGGGCAACCAGGGCTTCGACGTCTTTGAAGCGATGGATGCTGACAATTGCGCGCACCTCCAGGGGGATTGAGCAGTCTTCCACCAGACGGCTGAGCATGGCTTTGGCGGCGATCACCTCGCTGGACTGGCGATCTTTGGTCAGCGAATCGCTGAGGTAGTCCAGCTCGGCATAGTCGGCGCTGATGTGCGCCACGGTAATGCGCGTATTCATCTGCTGATTGAGGCGTTCGGCATGACGCAACAGCAGCCGGCCGTCGCGTTCATCCTGCACCAGCAGTAAAGCATGTTGGTAGAGCGGCATGACTTATCTCCCTGCGTTAGCGATCTGGCGGGTTAACCACGGTAAAACCTCTTTTTTCCGGCTCGTCATGCCGGGCAGCGACACCTGACGAATGTCGAGCACCCGGTTCGGCGAGAAATACAGGGTGGAGCGACGGCAGGTGATATCGGTGACCAATAGCGCGGCCATCGCCAGCCCGGCTTCCTGCTTCGCGTGTTCAAGCGCCTGTTGCAGCGCGGGCAACAGCGGATCGATGTCGCTCATGGCCCGCACTTCTATCTGCGACAGCAGCAGCGAGACGCTATGGATGCGATAATTCTTGGCGTCGCGCTGCAGCAACTGCGCGGCGGATTGCCCCGAAAGATCGGTTTTGGCGGCCAGCAGCCCGGCGGTGAAGGCGTCATAGTCAACGTGAGAAATTGCGCGCAACCGCGAGACCGCCAGCCGATCCTGTTCGGTGGTGGTCGGCGCGCTCAGCGCGACGGTATCGCTCAAAATCGCGCCCAGCAGCAGCGTGGCCTGGGCGGAAGAAAGCGGCATCGGCCTTTCCGCCGCCAGGATCTGCAGGATCACGGTGGCGCAACAGCCGACGGCGCGAACCCAGACATCGGGCGGGTTGCGGGTGATTAACGTGCCCAGCCGGTGATGGTCGATAACGCCGACCACATCGCTGTCGGGCAATGAGGCCGGCCCTTGTTCGACGTCGGTAAAATCGACCAGCCAGACTTTACGGTCACGGAGATCGTCTTTCAGCAGCGGAGGCGCTTGTACGCCGGCGGCGGCCAGTATGTAGCGGGTTTCCGGCGTCAGTTCGCCAAGGCGGAAAGCGACAGCCGGTTTGCCGAGGTGATTGAGCCAGTCCGCGACCACCAGCGCGCTGCAGATGCTGTCGCTGTCGGGATTCTTATGGCCGAAAACGTACAGCGGCATTTCCCGCACGGTGAGATCAGGCTGGGGCGGAAAAGGGGTAAAACGTGGGATTTCATTCATAGCGACTCCTGACATACCTGCCTAAAAAATAAAGCGAAGTTGTATATCAGGCGTCATCATCCGGTTCGAGCGAACGCGGCGGTTGGGAAAGGTGGAACACCATCACCTTGTGAACGACTGTAGCGCAGCGCGGTGGCAAACGCAACGCCCGGCAAAGCTGGCGAGAATGCGCAATCGGATTGATACTGAGTGAGTCTATGATGGACAAGGATATTTGCCGCCAACCGACGAAAACGCTGAACGGACTCACGCCGGCTATGCCGGGGCCGTCGGTGACACATTGGGAGACAACATGCTCGAACCCTGCTTCCCCGAAAACGAAGCTGAACGCCTGTCGGTATTGAATTCGCTGAACGTGCTGGATTCAAACTCGGTGGAGAAACTGGATCGCATCACGCGGCTGGCGGCGAAATACTTCGGCGTGACCATCGCGCTGGTGTCATTGATCGACCGGGATCGTCAATGGTTTTTATCGCGTTACGGCCTGGATGCCCGGGAAACGCCGCGCAATATCTCATTTTGCGGCCATGCTATCTTGCAACGCGAAGCGCTGGTGGTGCCCGATACCGCCAACGATCCGCGCTTTTTTGATAATCCGCTGGTGATTGGCGGACCGCGGATCGGTTTCTACGTTGGGCAACCGCTGCTGTCGCTCGACGGGTTGCCGCTCGGCACCCTGTGCATTATCGACAGCCAGCCGCAGCCGTTTTCCCCGGAACAACTGGCCGACCTGCACGACTTCGCCGCCGTGGTGGAGGAGTATTTGCAGAGCATTGAACGCCACGTCTATACCGAAAACCTGAAGTCCAATCTGCAACGCTCGGAAGCCCTGTTCGAACAGACCTTCGCCCAGGCGGCGGTAGGGATGGCGCTGGTGTCGCTGCAGGGGTATTGGTTGCGGGTCAATCCGCGCATCTGCGAAATGTTGCGCTATTCCGAGCGCGAGCTGATGGATCGCACCTTTCAGGACATTACCTATCCGCTCGATCTCAACACCGATCTGGAAAAACTGCAGCAACTGCTGAGAAACGAGATCAGCACTTATTCGCTGGAGAAACGTTATTTCCGCGCCGACGGCTCGATCGTCTGGGTGCAGCTGACGGTGGCGTTAAACCGGTTGCCTAACGGCAAACCGGATCATTTCATCTCGGTTATCGTCGATATCAGCGAGCGCAAGGCGGCGGAGGCCGATCTGTTCGCTCTGCAACACGAGCTGGAACAACGCGTCGAAATCCGCACGCGGGAGCTGAATGTGGTCGTCAAGAAACTCAACGAAGAGATTGAAACCCGGGTGCTCGCCGAATATCAGCTCAGCGCGGAGAAGGAACGCCTGCGCGCCATTACCGACAATATGCCGGCGTTGATCAGCCAGATCGACGGCAATGAACGCTACCTGTTCGCCAACAGCGCCTACAAAACCTGGTTTGGCCTGGAAGAAAGCCGCCTCAGAGGAATGACGGTGCGCGATTTTATGGGGGAGAACGTTTATCAGATAGCGAAACCGATGATAGACAGGGCCCTGGCGGGGGAAATGGTGAGCTTTGAAAATGAGCTCCAGACCCAAAAGGGACTGCTGATGATCCACACCACGCTGGTGCCGTGCGAAACGCAGGGGTTTTACATTCTGTCCATGGACATTACCGAGTTGAAGCGGCTGCAGCAGCGGCTGGAATATGACGCAACCCATGACATGCTGACCGGATTGACCAATCGACGCGCGTTTCTGCGCCGGTTGTCGGGCACGTTGCAGGCCTGTTGCCATCAGCGGCAGATGGCGCTGTTGTTTATCGATCTCGACGGGTTCAAAACCCTTAACGACAGCTATGGTCATGACTTCGGCGACGCGATCCTGAAGACATTCGCCACATTGCTCAGCGCCTGCGCAGGCGAGCACCACAGCGTCTCGCGCCTGGCCGGTGACGAGTTCACGGTGATCCTGTGGCCGTTGACGGATCCGCGGCGCGAGGTCAGCGAATTTTGCGAAAACGTGTTGGCGCAACTGGCCAAAATTACGCAGATCGGGCCGCAGAAGGTACGGCTTTCCGCCAGCATAGGCGCGGCCATTTCTCCACGCGGCGATGTGACGGAGGAGATGCTGTTGACCCGCGCCGACGGCGCGATGTATCAGGCGAAATCGGCCGGAAAGGGCACTTATGCCATCTGCGAGCTGTGAGCGTGCAACGGTGGCGGTCTCAGGGTAAGCTGTTTTTTCTTTTCCTGTAAGCAGAACTCCGGATTTATTGCATGGCGTCCAATCATCAACATACAGACTGGCTCGAACTGCGGCGCGATGACGAAACGGGTATTGAGAGCGTCAACGCCCACTTTCAGGGGCATGCCTACGATCCTCACGATCATGATGAAATGCTGGTGGGCGTCACGCAGCAGGGCTTGCAGCGTTTCAATTGCCACCGCTCGCTGCACACCAGCCGGCCGGGGCGCGCCATGCTGATCGAGCCGGGCGCGGTGCACGATGGCCATGCGCCGCAGGCCGAAGGGTTTACCTATGCGATGCTTTATCTGCCGCAGCGCTGGGTCTCCGACGCGATGCAGCGCCGCGGATTGGGGGACGCTTCAGTGCTGGAAGGCGCCTTCCACAGCACGTTGACCGACGATCCGATGCTGGCGACCGCGATACAACAGGCTTTTTTTGCGTTGCATCAGAGGGAAGGCCGGCTGGCGCGCGATCAAAGCCTGGACCAACTGCTGACGCTTTTGGCGCGGCATATACGCGTCAGGCCAACGTCCCAACGCGATGACGCTTTGATTGAGATGAATCGTTTACGGGACTACTTGCACGAGCACATGGCGGATAATCCCAGTCTGGAGGAACTTGCGCTTCAGTGCGGTCTGGATCGTTTCCGTCTGACTCGCCAATTCACCCGCGCTTTCGGCCAGTCGCCGCATGCTTACCTGATCCGGCTGAGGCTGCGTGCCGCGCGACTGTTACTGGCGCAGGGGGAAGAGCCGGCGCAGGTCGCCATGCAGGTAGGCTTTGCCGACCAGAGTCATTTGGGCCGCTGGTTCCGGCGCGCCTACCGTTTATCGCCGGCGGCCTATCAACGGCAGTGCACAAACGTTCTATACCGCTGACTCGCTCATCGCCGATGATGCGCTTTTAAGAGCACAACGGAGTAGAGCGAAACATGTTTGATACCAAGATAGCGTTTATCGTGCGCGACGATCTGCAAACCTGGCAGCGGCTGAACGTGGTGGCCTTTCTGGCGACGGGCATCGCCGCCGCCGCCCCGGAGATCATCGGCGAATGTTACGTGGATGCGCAAGGCAGACGCTACGGCGGCATTTCCGGGCAGCCGATGCTGATTTTCGCCGCGGATCTGCCGGGCCTGCAAAATGCGCATCGCAAAGGGCTGGAACGGGAATTGACGCTAATCCCCTATGTGCACGCCATGTTCTCGACCGGGCACGATGCAGCCAACCGGCAGGTTTTTCTCGCCGAAGACGCGGACAACCTGGATTTGGTCGGCCTGGCGCTGCGCGGGCCGAAGAAAGCGGTGGATAAGGCGATAAAAGGCCTGACGCTGCACGCCTGAGAAATACCGTTAGCGCGGTGCGCTTTTGCGGCGGGATCCAATACGGCGCTTACGCCTGGAACGTCTGCAGCCAGGTGGCGAACTTTCTCACGACCTCATCGTCCCGATCGCGCAGCAGCAGGGAATAAACGCCGGTTCGAATCGTCAACGCCGGGAAGGGCGACACCAGCCGGCCGGACGACAGATGTTTGGCGCAGAACAGGTAAGGCACGACGGCCAGTCCCAGGCCGTCTTCGGCCGCCTGAATGGCGGCGAAGGTATGGTCGAGCGTCAGCGGCGAGGCGTCCAGCGCCGTCGGATAGGTATTCAACCAGCTGCGCCATAAATCTTCCCGGGCGCGGATGCGAATGGCTGTATGCCCGGCCAGATTGTCTGGCGCACTGATCGGCATGGTGCGCAAATAGCTCTGGCTGCAGACCAACAGGCTGTCTTCCTGCAAAAAAGGGATCGCCTTCAGCCCTGAGAAGTGCGCGGGGTCGCGCCTGATCGCCAGATCAAACGGCATATTGCGATCGACGGCCCCAGTGGCGGTGGTGATATCAACCGCGACCTCCGGATGAATCTCGTTGAACGCCGCCAGTTTCGGCATCAGCCAGTGCATGGTGAACGTCGGCAGGCTGTGCACCACCAGCCGTTGCCGACCGGCGCTCGCTTTCAGCGCGCTTTCCGCGGCATACAGTTCGCTTATCACCCGAGATGCGGTGCGGGAAAAATTCTCGCCGGCCTGCGTCAGCCGCACGGATTTGTGTCCGCGATAAAACAGCGTGACCCCCAGCTGTGCTTCGAGACTGCGAATATGGCGGCTGACCGCGCCGGTGGTGAGAAACAGCTCATCCGCAGCGGCGCTGAAGCTGCCGAGACGGGCGGCGGCTTCGAAAGCGGACAGGTGCGGCAGGGAGTGGATTTTTTTCATAGGTTGAGTCTAGCTCAACCAAATGAGGGAGGAAAGATCGTTTGTCAGCCGTTGATTTTGCTCACTATGATGAGGCATCTCCTTCTGATTGCTGAGTTTATGATGCGGATCTTTTGGCTATCGGTCATGTGCGTTAATGGCGTTATCCTCACCCTGCGGTTGGCAGGGAGGCGGCGCTGAAATGCGAGCTTTCTTTTTGCTTTGCGTGAGCCGGGCTGGCCTCTGCCTGGGCACCATGATGTTTGCCGGCGCGCTGCCGACCATCAGAAGCGAGTGGCAGCTCGACGCCGCCTCCGCCGGTACGGTGCAGACGGTGTTCAGCCTGACCAACGCCCTGGCGTTGCTGGTGGCTTCCTGGTGGTGTGATTCGCTGGGCGCGCGTCGCGTGTATCTGCTGTTTTCCTGGCTGGGCGCCGGTGCGCTGATGCTGTTCGCCGTGTTTGCCCATTCGTATATCGGTGCGCTGGTGTTGATGGCCTTCGTCGGCCTGACGCAGGGCGGCGCCTATACGCCGGCGCTGCTGTTAGCGATGGGGATGAACGGCCCGGCCCGACGCGGTTACGCCATCGGCATGATCCTGGCGGCCAGTTCGTTGGGGTATTTTCTGTCGGTTTTCATCGCCGGTTGGAGCGCCATGCGCTGGGGCGCCGGCGTGGCGTTTTCCCTGTGCGCCGCCGGTGCGTTACTGGGGGCGCTGGCGGGTTCGTTGGCCCTGGTCGGTTATCAGGAACCGCAACCGCGCACGCTGGGAAGGAAGACGAAACGAGAAAGCTATGCTATCACCTATGCGACCCTGCTATTGCTGATCGGGTATATCGCTCACAGCTGGGAACTGCTCGGTAACTGGGCCTGGGCGCCCAGCCTGGTCAGCGAGGCATTGAGCGGTTTCTCTCTGGATCCGCTCAGCGCAGGATTGATCGTCGCGGCGGTGATCCACCTGGCCGGCATGATCGCCACGCTGATTGTCGGCACCGTTTCCGACTATTTCAATCGTGCATCGGTGTTGATGTTTATGGGCGCCGCGGGCGCGTTGGGATCGCTGCTGATGGGGTGGTCGGCGAACTGGGGGCCAGGCTGGACGCTGCTGTTCGTCAGCATCGGCAGTTTCTTTATTCTCGGCGACTCCGGCGTGCTGTCGGCGGCGATGGCGGACAACGTGCCGCCGCAACAGCTCGGTAGCGTGATGGGCTGGCGATCGTTGCTGGGGTTCGGCATCGGTTCGTTCGCCCCGTTATCCTTTGGCGTCGTGATGGATACCACCCAGAGCTGGGGCTCGTCTTATGCCGTGTTGGCCTGCGGCGGCGGGGTAGCCTGCCTGGCGGCAGGGTTGCTTTGGCGACAACACGTGAAATGAGGTTCGGACATCATTAAATGAATGGAACATCATCACGCATGGTCATCGTGGGCGCCGGGATTGTCGGCGCATCGATCGCCTATCATCTCGCGCGCCAAGGGCAGCACGTTATCGTCGTTGAGCAGGCGCATCCCGCGGCGGGAGCCACAGGCCGCTCGTTCGGCTGGATCAGCGAAGGCGTGCTTGAGGGCGCTCCCGACGCGTTTCTGCGGCGCGAGATCGTGGCTGACTGGATACGCCTGGCGCAGGAGATCCCGGATCTCTGGGTGAATTGGTCCGGCGCGCTCAGCTATGGCCAGGCGCCGGCGACGCAAAACCCCGATAATCGGCTTTTGCCCTCCGCCGAGGTGACAGTGCTGGAACCGGGGCTCAGGCAGCCCGATAGCCAAGCGTATTTTGCGGCGCGTGACGGCGCCGTCGATCCGCAAGACGTGACACAGCGGTTGCTCGAATGCGTTCGCTCGTGGGGCGGGGAGTTGCTCCTGGGGCGAACCGTCAGCGGATTTTTGCGTGAAGACGGGCAGATCATCGGCATCGTTACCGAGGAAGGCGCGATTGCCGCCGATCGGGTGGTGCTCGCCTGCGGTACGGGGATCTCGGCGCTGCTGGACGGCAGCGGATTCTCGCTGCCGATCGAGGCGTCACCGGCCATTTTGTTACGCTATCACGCGGCGGCGCAGGTGGTGAACACGCTGATTGCGGGCGACGACATCGAAGTGCGTCATGCGCAAAATGGCGATCTGCTGGCGGCGGAGGATTATCCTGCGCACGGCGATGAAAACCGCGTGGAGGGCGAAGCGCAATCGGCGATTGAAGGGCGCCTGTCAGGCACGGCGCCCTTGCAACTGCAGGCGTGTGCGGTGGGGATGCGCCCCCGGCCGCGCGACGGTTATCCCATCGTCGGGCCGCTGGGCGCCACCTGCCTCTATGTGGCGGTGATGCATCCGGCCGTGATGTGCGCACCGACGCTTGGCCGACTGATCGGCGACGAGCTGCTGCATGGCGTTAACCCCGCCATTCCGCACGCTTATCGCCCGGCGCGATTTATTAATGATGGGGTGTGAAGGGGGGAGATCATCGCGATCTCCGGCAGACGGCGCATTGGTCTCGCCGTTCAGGTTTTCCGACTACGGATCAGCACCGTAATGCGCTCAACCGTGCAGCGGTTTTTTGCGCCGTCGGCGAGGCTCTTATATATTTAGTAGCATGCCTGAGGCAGGTTAGGCATGAAACGGCGGCCGATCGGGCCGCTGCAAGTACGACAGTTAATCCGTTCGCCAAGAGGCTGCGAGCCTGTGCTTTCGGTAGGGACAGCCGCCAATCGTTTTTACGGCGACCGAAGGCGGAGCAGCTACTCACCGGTCACGAGGACACTTACCATGCATAAGAGAACACTGGCGTCACTGCATTACGAAAACATGCCTTACGATGGGGTACACTTTCACATTTTGAAACGGGAGACGCCTGGCCATACGGCGTTGCTGAAGCTGGATGCGGGCAGCCGACAACCGGCGCGTTTTCACCCGGGCTGGGTGAAACTGATGGTGCTGAGCGGTGAACTGAAGGTTGACGATCAGACGTTGCAACCCCATGAGATGTTGATCATTCCTGCCAATACCGCTTATACGGTACAGGCCATCACGGAAGTGATTTGTCTGGCGATTTCCGAGCTGGACGGCGCCGAGTTGGCCCGTTGATGAGATAACCACGTTGGATGGAGGAGAGCCTAGGCGCTCTCCCTATCCCTTCAGCATTAAGCCGCCCCCCAGGCCGAGCTACCTGCTGATTGATGCGTACACCTCCTGATTTATGCCACTGCGCTTTCCCTCTCCATCACTTTCGGCCGCGTCGCCCCCGCAACGAGCCGCCATCGCGCAGCGCATGCGCAACGTCATCGCCTCCGTTTTACGCAGAACGATGAAATTTTGGTGTAAATAGTGAGTTTCTTCGCATAAGGCCCCTGGTGTGGCTTGCGAGAACGTCACTATATGGAGGATCATGCGGTCCCTCTATCAAATAAAAGACATTCGCGTTATCAAAAGGGACAAACGATCATGGGATTCGAAGTCGACAACGCCGAAACGAAACGCATCGACCTCAGCAGCCACGAAAATTCCTCGTTCGAGGTGACGGGGCTGGTGAAACACTATCCGGCGGGCTTCGTCATTCCTTACCACTCGCATAAACGCTGTCATTTGCTCTATTCGCAACAGGGCATTATGGCGGTCGAGGCGAGCAGCGGGCGCTGGATCGTGCCGCCCACCACCGCGGTTTGGTTGCGGCCGGGGGTAGAACATCAGATCGTCATGCAGAGCAATATCTGCGTTTACGGGATTTTGGTCGATGAAATCACCGCCGCGCGTTTGCCGCTGCGCGACGGCGTATTACAGGTTTCACCGCTGTTGCGAGAACTGATCGCCCAGTTGGCGACGCTGGCGCCTGAAGGGGCGGAGACCAAACGCAATGCGCTGCTGAGAGCGTTGTTCCTGGAGGAACTGAGCCTGCAGCCGCAGCTGGCGCTGCATCTGCCTTGGCCGGCAGAGGCGAGAATGGCCGAAATTTGCCGGCAGTTGGTCATCACACCGGCCGACGAACGCGGTATTGAGGCCTGGGCCGATTCACTGTCGATCAGCGTAAAGACCTTTCAACGCCATTTCAGTCAACAAACCGGCATCACCTTCGGCCAGTGGAAACAACGTCTGCGGCTGCTGTCGTCCATTCCGCTGCTGCTGGCCGGCAACTCGATCATCCACGCCGCCTTCGAAAGCGGTTACGAGAGTCACAGCGCCTATTCGGTGGCGTTCAAAAAACTGTTTGGCGTTTCGCCTTCGCGCTTTACGCTATAGCCTTATGGCAGGAGCCGCTTGGAGATCGTTGTTGCTTGCACTCAAGTGAGCATCGACTGCTGAGCGAAGATACCCGCCATCGCGCCTTGCCATGTCGCCGTGGTGACTGAGGGGATGCCGGCGTTGGCAAGGTCACCGGCGGCATAGATGCCTGGCATACTGGTTTCGTGGCGCTCATCGGTCTTAAGGACGATGCCGGTTGGCGTATTGAGCGTGGCGAGGCCCAGTGCGTCATGAAGGCGTGTGGACGGCCTGGTAAGCGGATGTGCGAAGAGAATATCGACTGCGACATCGGTGCCGGTATCGATCTTGATGGTGGCAATCTGGCTCCCGTGACGTGCGATTTCGGCGATCCGGCCATCAACGAGAGGGACCTGGCGGGCCGCCAGTTCGGTCCGTATGTCGGGAGAGATGTCGTGTCCATTGCTGAAGACAGTCAACCTGTCGGTCCAGTCGTGAAACAGCCTGACCTGATTCATCGACTGCGCTCCAGACCAGACGAGGCCCCAATGCTGGTCAGCAACTTCGAAGCCATCGCAATAGGGGCATGGGATGACGGATGTGCCCCAGCCTTCAGCAAAGCCAGGAATGTCAGGCATCTGGTCAACAACGCCATAGCTCAGGATCAGGCGGCGCGCACGTAGGGTTTCACTATCGCCAGTGAGGACGGAGAAATTGTCAATAGTACCGGAGATGCTGTCCGCGCGGGCATTAACCATCTTGATGGCAGGGTAGCGCGCGAGTTGCTGCCGCGCCGCGGCCAGGATGTCGGACGGTGGTTTGTCATCGTGGCCGAGCACACCGTGTGAACGGCTAGCGAAGCGGTTGCGCTGAAGGCCGGTATCGAGAACGGTGACCGTGCGACGGGCACGGCCAAGCTGCAGGGCTGCGGCGAGACCGGCAAAGCTGCCGCCGATGATGATGACGTCATTATTCATGGTGAGATGTTCCGTTTTGTTGATTCAGTGGAGTGCCCGGGGTCGCTGTATCATCCGGCGAAAAATCTGTCAGAGCGCAAGTGTATTTAGGATTGTGACCATATTACCAATTGGTCACTCGTTGTCAACCGAGCTTCATTGGGCTAAGATGGGAAAATGACTAAACAGATGAATGAAACTCCTTCCAGGGGACCTTCCGACCACAGTGTCCGCGATCAGGTCGTTGACGCGGCCACTGAGCATTTCGGTCACTATGGCTACGAAAAAACAACGGTTTCCGACCTCGCCAAAGCAATTGGTTTTTCAAAAGCTTATATCTATAAATTTTTCGATTCCAAGCAGGCGATTGGAGAAGTGATCTGCGCTAATCGGCTGGCGATCATAAGGGACATTGTCAACGCAGCGATTGCGGATGCGCCGACAGCCGCAGAGAAAATAAGGCGATTATTCAAGGCATTGTCAGAATCTGGCTGCGATTTATTTTTTCATGACCGTAAGTTGCACGATATTGCGGCCGTTGCTGTGCGTGACAAATGGCCCTCAGCACAAGCTCATGAGCAGCACCTGCGGCAGCTCATTGAGCAGATCATTGTTGAAGGGCGCCAGGCAGGTGAGTTTGAAAGAAAAACGCCACTGGACGAGGCGGCGGATGCGATTTTTATGGTCATGCGTCCCTATATCAGCCCGGTTCAGCTGCAATATAATTTGGAAACCGTCCAAGCAGCGGCGGTATTGCTGCCATCACTGATCCTGAGAAGTTTGTCACCCTGATGTTGTGACCATTGACAATAATGGTCACAAGTATAAGTATGGGTTCCTGTCCTGTTCAATTCATTAAGGGAACCCATGCTCGGACTTAAACCTGTCACCTTTGCTGTCTGTCTGTTGCCGTTTGCCCTTGTGGCCTGCGGTGAGGCTTCCGATAGCAGCGATCCACGCAGTCTGCCACCTCTGGTCAGGTCTGCCGCAGCGATCAATGCAACCGACTTTTCCCGTGCTTTTACGGGGGTGGTGGTTGCACGAATTCAGAGCGATCTTGGTTTCAGGGTTCAAGGAAAAATCCTGGAACGTCTCGTCGATACCGGTCAGGCCGTGAAACGTGGTCAGCCGTTAATGCGTCTGGACCCGGTTGATCTGAGCCTACAGGCTCAGGCTCAGCAGCAGGCCGTCGCCGCAGCAAAAGCGCGAGCCCGACAGACAGCGGATGATGAATCGCGTTATCGCGGTCTGGTCACCACAGGCGCTGTGTCGGCATCCGCTTACGATCAGGTTAAGGCTGCCGCAGAGACGGCCAGGGCTGACCTCAGTGCCGCCAAGGCGCAGGCGAATGTGGCGCAAAACGCCATGGGCTATGCAGTCCTGGTCGCTGACGCCGACGGAGTGGTGATGGATACGCTGGCCGAACCTGGTCAGGTGGTCAGCGCCGGACAGCCAGTTATCAGGCTGGCGAGGGCAGGACAACGCGAAGCGGTCGTCCAGTTGCCTGAGACGCTGCGCCCGGTAATTGGAAGCGTGGCACAGGCCTCTCTGTACGGCAGCGATACCCCCTCTGTTTCTGCGAAGCTACGGTTACTCTCTGATGCAGCCGATCCGCTGACGCGCACGTTTGAAGCAAGGTACGTGCTCGACGGTCCATTGTCTGGTGCCCCTTTGGGGGCCACTGTCACCATCCATATTGCGCAGAACAGAGCATCGCAGCCGTTGCTGCAGGTGCCTTTAGCGGCTGTTTTTGACGCGGGTAAAGGCCCGGGGGTCTGGAGCATTTCAGGAAATCCCGCCAGAGTGACATGGCGGTCCGTGCAGGTCGTGAGCCTCGGGGATGATGCAGCAAGCGTCACCGGCAGCCTTAAGCCTGGCGAACAGGTCGTGGCGCTGGGCGCTCATCTACTGCATGATGGTGAAACAGTCCGGCTGGCGAAGCAGAGCGATATCCGTGTCGCCGGGAGTCGTCCATGAGTCGCGGACGTTTCAATCTTTCCGCGCTCGCCGTCCGCGAGCGCTCCGTTACGCTGTTTCTTATCCTGTTGATCACCGTTGCCGGTATTCTCTCGTTCCTTGGGCTGGGGCGCGCAGAAGACCCGCCTTTTACGGTCAAGCAGATGACCATCATTTCCGCCTGGCCTGGAGCAACGGCTAAGGAAATGCAGGATCAGGTGGCCGAACCGCTGGAGAAGCGTCTCCAGGAGCTCAAGTGGTATGACCGCACAGAGACCTACACGCGTCCCGGTCTGGCTTTTACCATGCTGTCATTGCTGGACAGCACTCCCCCCGCAGAGGTCCAGGAAGAGTTCTATCAGGCACGCAAAAAACTCAGCGACGAGGCTAAAAATTTGCCGGCAGGGGTGTCTGGACCGATGGTCAACGATGAGTTTTCGGATGTCACGTTTGCGCTCTTTGCGCTGAAGGCAAAAGGAGAGCCACAGTGGCTACTGGTGCGCGATGCCGAGTCATTACGCCAGCGCTTATTACATGTTCCCGGGGTAAAAAAGGTCAATATTATCGGTGAGCAGGCCGAGCGGATATTTGTCTCATTTTCCCATGACCGTCTGGCAACCCTGGGGGTCTCTGCCCAGGATATCTTTGCAGCCCTGAACAACCAGAACGTGCTGACACCTGCGGGCTCGATAGATACCCGTGGTCCGCAGGTTTTTATCCGTCTGGATGGGGCCTTTGACACACTGGAAAAAATTCGTGAAACGCCGATTGTGGTGCAAGGGAGGACGCTGAAGCTTTCCGATGTGGCGACGGTCGAGCGTGGCTACGAAGATCCGGCGACCTTTATGGTGCGTAATCAGGGCGAACCTGCACTTCTGCTGGGTATCGTGATGCGTGAGGGCTGGAATGGTCTGGAGTTGGGTAAAGCGCTGGATAAGGAAGCCGCCAGCATCAATGCGGACATGCCACTCGGCATGACATTCGTAAAAGTCACCGATCAGTCAGTTAACATCAGTTCCGCCGTAGATGAGTTCATGATCAAATTTTTCGTCGCGTTGCTGGTCGTGATGGTGGTCTGCTTTCTCAGTATGGGTTGGCGTGTGGGTGTGGTGGTCGCTGCTGCTGTGCCCCTGACGCTGGCTGTCGTCTTTGTGGTCATGGAGGCGTCAGGTAAAAACTTCGACCGTATTACCCTGGGCTCGCTCATCCTGGCCCTGGGGTTGTTGGTGGATGACGCCATCATTGCCATTGAAATGATGGTGGTGAAAATGGAGGAGGGGTACGACCGAATCAAAGCCTCAGCCTATGCATGGAGCCACACTGCTGCGCCGATGCTGGCAGGCACCCTGGTGACGGCCGTTGGCTTTATGCCTAACGGTTTTGCACAATCCACGGCGGGTGAATATACCAGCAATATGTTCTGGATTGTGGGAATTGCATTGATTGCCTCCTGGGTGGTGGCAGTGGTGTTTACCCCTTACCTTGGGGTGAAAATGCTGCCGGATATCAAAACGGTTCAAGGGGGGCACACCGCTATCTACAACACCCGCCGCTACAACCGTTTTCGTCAGTTGCTGGCGCGGGTCATCGCGCGAAAATGGTGGGTCGCGGCTTCTGTCGTCGCGGTATTCACCGTTGCGGTTCTCGGCATGGCGCTGGTGAAAAAACAGTTTTTCCCGACGTCTGACCGGCCAGAGGTCCTTGTGGACGTCCAGATGCCGTATGGCACGTCCATTGAACAGACCAGCGCCGCCGTGACGAAAATTGAGGACTGGCTGAAGCGCCAGAAAGAAGCAAAAATCGTGACGGCTTATATCGGGCAAGGGGCACCACGTTTTTATCTCGCCATGGCACCGGAGCTACCCGATCCCTCTTTTGCGAAAATTGTTATCCTGACGGACAGTGAGGGATCCCGTGAGGCGCTCAAGTTCCGTCTTCGCCAGGCTGCGGCTGATGGACTGGCTCCTGAGGCGCGAGTTCGCGTGACCCAACTGGTGTTTGGCCCCTATTCACCCTATCCGGTTGCCTTCCGTGTGACAGGATCAGATCCGACGGTATTACGAGGCATCGCGGACAAGGTGAAAATGGTGATGCAGGCCAGCCCGCTGATGAGAACGGTCAACACGGATTGGGGCTCACGCGTGCCAACGCTGCATTTCACCCTGAATCAGGACCGCCTGCAGGCAGTGGGGCTGACGTCAAATGCCGTGGCCCAGCAGCTTCAGTTCTTGCTTTCGGGTGTTCCGGTCACCGCGGTGCGCGAAGATATCCGTTCGGTGCAGGTCGTGGGACGCGCTGCCGGCGATATCAGGCTTGATCCGGCGAAAATAGAGGGTTTCACCCTGATCGGTTCTGCCGGGCAGCGTATTCCGTTATCGCAGGTTGGCGAGGTCGAAGTGCGCATGGAAGACCCGGTCCTGCGACGTCGCGACCGTATGCTAACCATTACCGTGCGAGGCGATATCGCCGAATCCCTTCAGGCACCTGATGTCTCCACTGCGATTTTCAAACAACTGCAGCCCATCATCGCAACGCTTCCGAATGGATACCGGGTTGAACAGGCTGGCTCTATTGAGGAGTCAGGGAAAGCGACCCAAGCGATGGTGCCGTTATTCCCTATCATGATAGCCATGACATTGCTGATCATTATCCTTCAGGTGCGTTCGATGTCGGCGATGGTGATGGTCTTTATGACCGCACCGCTGGGGCTGGTCGGTGTGGTGCCAACCTTGCTGCTCTTCAACCAGCCCTTTGGCATCAATGCGCTGGTTGGTTTGATTGCCCTGTCAGGGATCTTGATGCGCAACACGCTGATCCTCACCGGGCAGATTCATCACAACGAGCAGGAAGGGCTTGAACCCTATCATGCGGTCATTGAGGCAACGGTACAGCGCTCCAGGCCTGTACTGCTGACGGCGATGGCGGCCATTCTGGCCTTTATCCCGTTAACCCACTCGGTATTCTGGGGAACCCTGGCCTATACCCTGATAGGCGGGACACTGGGTGGGACCATTATTACGCTGGTGTTCCTGCCTGCTATGTATGCCATCTGGTTCCGGATAAAGAGCCCAACGGCAACCTTGCCAACCGAAAACCATTCCACGTCTGAAGGATTAAAAAATGTCTGAACATAAAGTCGTTCTGATTACCGGCGTTTCATCAGGCATTGGCGGGGCTGCCGCCTTGGCTTTTAAAGCCATAGGTTGTCAGGTATTTGGTACCGTCAGGGATATCAATGGCGCTTCGCCGTTGAATGGCGTTGCGCTGACAGAAATGGATGTTCGTCATTTAAGAAGCATGCCTAAGCGGGAATAAATTCAAGCCGATAGATGTGCCAGTTGTGCAATACGGCGCAACTGGCATGATTTTGATAGTACCGTAAGATATTTTTTCGTTTTCCAAGCGGACCTCGCGCATAGCGCGCTTCTCCTATAGATTGAAGCAACCTAATGACGTATAAAGCAAAGCAGTCAACCTCCGAGGCCGCTTCCCGTGATAAAAATTGTCGTGTATCTGATTATCGCCGTGACGATCGCCATTATTGCGGCAAGAGTCATCTTTCGTTTGCCGGATATTTCGCAGCGTTCGCCGCAGGCGGCGTTGCCGGCGGATCCTACCGCGCTATTGCCGGCGCGGGCCGCCGAACAGATGGCGGCACATCCCGGCCTGAGCGGCGTGGTGCCGCTGGTCAGCGGCCACGATGCGTTCGCCAGCCGCCTGGCGCTGGCGCGGATGGCGGAAAGGTCTATCGATGCCCAGTACTATATCTGGCATAACGACACCTCCGGGCAGATCCTGCTGAAAACCTTGTATGACGCCGCCCAGCGCGGCGTGCGCGTGCGGCTGCTCTTGGATGATAACGGCGTCGCCATGGACGAGACCCTGGCGGCGCTGAACGCCCAGGAAAACGTCGAGATCCGTCTGTTCAACCCCTCAACCGTGCGCACGCCGAAGTTGGCCGGCTACGCCTTTGACTTTATGCGCATGAACCGGCGCATGCATAACAAGTCTTATATCGTCGACGGCGCTGTGGCGATCATCGGCGGCCGCAACATCGGCGACGAGTATTTCCAGGTCGGCGACGAAAACTATTTCCTCGATCTCGACGTGTTGAGCGTCGGCAACGTGGTGGCGGAAACCGCCGAGGTCTTCGATCGCTACTGGAACAGCGCTTCGGTGTTTGGCGTTGAGCAAATTATCCGAGGCAAAGGCAATCTTTCTGCTTTCCTGACGCAGGCCACCGCGACCGAAAGCAGCGACCGGGCCCGCAAACTGGCGGTGCAGCTGGAAACCAGTGCGGTGCGTTTTCGCGATGGCGCCGTGCAGCCGGAATTCACTCAGGTCGAGCTGGTGGCCGACGATCCGGCGAAAGGGTTGGGTAGGGCTTCGCGCGATCGTTTGATGGTGACGCAGCTCAGCAAGATCATCGGCGGCGTCAACCAGCAATTGGATCTGGTCTCCGCCTATTTCGTGCCGGGCCGGGAAGGGGCAAGCTTTTTTGAATCGCTTGCCAAACAGGGGAAGTCCATCCGCGTGCTGACCAACGCGATGAACACCACCGACGTGCTGGTGGTGCATGCGGGCTATGCCAAATACCGACGTGAGCTGCTGCAGGCGGGCGTGGAGCTGTTCGAGTTGAAATTGCGCGCCGGCCAACCGACGGGGCGCAAGGAGCTTAAACCGCTAGGGTTGTCCGGCGCGGCGCTGCACGCGAAAACCTTCGCCATCGACGATAAGCGGGTGTTTATCGGTTCGTTCAATTTCGATCCGCGCTCGGCGCACCTGAACTGCGAAATGGGATTCTTGATCGACAGCCCGACGTTGGCGGCCGACACCCGTCAACTGTTTGATGGCCCGCTCGAGTATGCCGCCTATCGGCCGACATTGACGCCCAAGGGCAAAATGGTGTGGAACGAAGCCTTCGAAGACGGCCACACCGAGGTGCATCAACAAGAGCCCGGCGCCGGCTGGGTAAAACGCATCGTTCTCACCGTGGCCGGCTGGCTGCCGATCGAGTGGATGTTGTAACGGCGGCGAATGCCGCCGCCACCCGTTGAGTCAACCGTTGCAAGGGAACCTCACCCGCGATGATTGCGATGAGGCGCGCATCCTCAAACAGGGCGAGGGAGGGCACGGATTTGATGCCGAACGCAGGGGCGAGCGTCGGCGCCAGCGCGACGTCAATGCTGCCGAAGGCGATCTCGTTGGCGTGACGGTGCAGCTGTTCAACGATCCCCTGCATATTCTGGCAGGGGCGGCACCAGGATGCGGAAAAGTAGAGGATGGCCCGCTGCCCCTCGGGTTTGTCTGCGTCATAGAGGAAACGGGTCACCGCATGGGGCTCCGCCAGGTTCGTGATCGTCATGGCAGGCTCCTGACGATCTCCATCCCCATCCAAAACATCGTGACGATTTGTGTGAAAAAGAAAGCGAAGCGCCAGGTGGCGACGTTTTCCGTCTGCTCGAAACCGATGTGAACCAGACTCTGCGCCATGCGCGCGCCGAGCAGGACCAGAGACAAGACATTCAGCGTGGTGCTTTCCACCTGAAATACGGCTATCGCCACAACGAGGGCCGTATAAACCGGCAAATTCTCAATGCAGTTGCGATGCGCCGCAATGGCGCGCTGGTAGCCATCGCTGCCCTGCGGTTTGTTCGCTTGCCATTCGCTGACCGTGGCGCGGCCGGTTAAAATTCTGGACCAGCGATAAACGCCGACGGTGCCGAATAGAATCAATAATGTCCAGCCGGCAAACGCCAGCAGCACCAGGGTTGGCATATTCATAACGCATTCTCACTTGTGTAGGGGAAGGCCGGCGGCCTCAGGGAGAGCCAATCGGCTTGAATACAAGGTTATATTAGGATTGCATAAATTAGCAATACCTAATTTAATAAATGCTAATGTAATGCTGTGCCAGCGCCTGAAAGCCGCTATAATGCGGCTGAATGATGACGGGGCGGTGATTGACCATGAATGCAAAAGCTAAGCAGGATCCCTTTTTGATCGACGGAGCGGTTGAAGCCGCCAGGCTGTTGAAAGCGATAGGCAATGAACACCGCTTGCTGGTGCTTTGCCTGCTATTGAAACACGATGAGATTGCCGTGGGGGAGCTACAACAGTTGGTGCCGCTCAGCCAATCGGCGCTGTCGCAGCATCTGGCGAAAATGCGCAATGAAGGTCTGGTGACGTACCGACGCGAAGCGCAAACCTTGTTTTACCGCATCGATAACCCAAACGTGGCGAAAGTGATCGCCACGCTCAGAGAGATTTACGCGCCGAAGTGAACAGGGCGTTGATCGCCGGCCGAGATTCGCTTATCGGTTGGCATCTGCATCACCAGAGAGTTTAAAAGTAAACAACGCCGTTTCATGAACACGGCCCGGTGTCCAGCAGCTGCGTGCGATGGCGCTTTTGGTGTCGCGATAGAACTCTGGGGTGCCCGTCAGCACGATATTTCTGGCTTTACCCTTATCATCAACATCAAACGTTGCGCTCACTTCGCCTTCGCGTTTTTCTGCCTTCGCAGAGGCGGAATAGTGTGGCCGCTCATAAAAAACTTGTCCGTCGCATCCCAGGTTAGGCGGTTGCTTTGCCGTTGGAACATCGCTGCCTGCACGCCAGGCATAAACGCAATCATTCACCGCACTGGCTTTTTCACAGCCATCAGGCTGCATTGGCACGCAGCCGGCAAGTGCCAGGCTCAGCGGGAGGAGGGGGAGTCGTGACATGGCATTTCCTGCATGACTTATCAATCAGATAACGTATATTTTCGCTGAGCGTAGAGTATTTGGAAAGAGAAATGATGCAGC
The DNA here is from genome assembly GCF_059652115.1 of Serratia sp. EC4. Taxonomy (NCBI): domain Bacteria; kingdom Pseudomonadati; phylum Pseudomonadota; class Gammaproteobacteria; order Enterobacterales; family Yersiniaceae; genus Serratia; species Serratia sp. EC4. The sequence continues at coordinate 222,014 of NZ_JBNIDE010000001.1, forward strand.
GTCTGTCGATATAAATCGACCGTGTTTTTCGGCAGCGTGACAAAGCAGATTTTATTGGATGTTATTTTATTGAATTATATTTTTTATATTATTTACCGATAAAGATTACTGGCGTGTTTAATTATTTCCCAAGGCGGTAAAATCGGAAAAAATGACCGATTGGATTATTCTTTTCTGTAGCCACTTCGGCAGAAACCAAAGGATCTTCCGCCATGCGCATGATGAAAGCCGCTGCCTTTATCGAAAAGGGGCGAATAGAACTCATTGAAAAACCTATTCCTTCCCCTGGCCCCAACGATGCCTTGCTCAAAATAACCACGACGACAATCTGCGGCACGGATATTCATATCCTCAAGGGAGAGTACGCGGTGCCGCGTAGGTTGACCATTGGCCATGAGCCGGTCGGCATTATTGAAAAGTTGGGAAGCAATGTTAAAGGCTTTCAAGAGGGGCAGCGGGCATTGGCTGGGGCTATTTGCCCCTCTTTTACCTCCTATTCATGTCAGGACGGCTTTCCCGCGCAGGACGGTTCCTATTTACCCGAATGCCGCTGCCATGGCTATAAAGCCACGGCGGGTTGGCGCTTCGGCAACGTTATCGACGGCACTCAGGCTGAATATGTCTTGGTGCCTGATGCGGAAGCTAATCTGGCGCTCATCCCCGACGGTCTGACGGATGAACAGGTGCTGATGTGCCCGGATGTGATGTCTACCGGTTTTAAAGGCGCGGAAAATGCCAACATTAACATTGGTGACACGGTGGCCATCTTCGCCCAGGGACCGATCGGTTTATGCGCCACTGCGGGCGCTCGCCTGCAGGGCGCCAGCCTGATTATTGCCATCAGCAGCTCTCCCGAAAAGCTGATGATGGCGGGAAAAATGGGGGCAAACGTCTTGTTGAATTACAAGGAAACCGATGTGATTGATGAAATATTCAAGATTACGGCAGGGCGCGGCGTGGATGCCAGCATCGAGTGTTTGGGGACGCAGGCCACCTTTAATCAGGCGCTGCGAGTCTTAAAACCCGGTGGCACATTGTCCAGCCTTGGCGTCTATAGCGACGATATTCAATTGCCTGTCGAGGCGTTTGCCTATGGGCTGGGCGATCATACGATTCGGTCGGCTCTGTGCCCCGGCGGCAAGGAACGGATGCGCAGAATGATGAACGTGATCCAGCATGGCGGTTTGGATCTCACGCCGTTCGTGACGCATCGTTTTCAACTGGAGAATATTGCCGAGGCTTACCACCTGTTCTCCGAAAAGCGCGATGGCGTGATTAAGTTGGCGATAACCCCGTAACGTGATGAACTCTGCGCAGCGGCCGTGGCCGCCGCGCAGGGTGTTATTGGCTGATCGTCTGCTGTAGCGCCTGAACGGAAGAGACGATGCCGGCATCGACCGACATGGTCAAGTCTTCCATTTCCAACGACACCCAGTCGTTGTAGCCCATCATGCGCACCACCGAGAAGAATTCCTTCCACCACTGCAGATCCCGGCCGCAGCCAACGGCGACATAGTTCCAGGCGCGGCCGGCCACCTCGTCGATCGGTTTGGTTTCCAGCAGTCCGTTAACTTCGACGACACCGCGTTCCAGGCGAACGTCTTTGCCGTGTACATGGTGAATGGCGGGGCCAAGGGCGCGAGCGACCGCGATGGGATCCGCGCCCATCCAGATCAAATGGCTGGGATCGAGGTTCAGGCCCACCATCGGGCCAACGGCCTCGCGCAACCGGAACAGCGTTTCCGGGTTCCACACCAGCATGGCGCTGAAGTTTTCCAGCGCAAAGCGCTCGACGCCGCACGCTTTGGCTCGGGCGACCAGCGCCTGCCAATAGGGGATCGCCACCTCATTCCATTGATAGTCCAGACAGTTTTTCACCGTCGGCGGCCAGCTGACGGTATAGGTGATCCAGTTGGGGATGGTGTCATGCGGGCTGGCCGGCGGCAGGCCGCTCATCATGACGATTTTCTTCACCCCCAGCAGGCCGGCCAGCTCCAGCGTATTGTCGGTTTGGCGCAGATGGCGCTGCCCCAGCTCGCCCGGATCGAGCGGATTGCCGGAGACATTGAGCGCGGCGATCTCCATGCCGCGGCTGGCCAGCGCTTGCTGCAGCTGCCGGCGTTTGGCGGGGTTGGCCAGCAGTTCCTCGGTATCCAGATGGGGCGCCGGGGACCAACCGCCGGTGGTCATCTCCACGCCGCGCACCCCCAGCTCCAGCAGCCGATCCAGCATCGGCTCGAAGGGTAAATGGCCCAGGCTGTCGGTACAGAACGAAAGTTTCATGGTGCTTTCCTTATTGGTAATTAACCCAGGTGGCGCCGTTGTCGGCGGAACGAACGCAGTTTTCAATCCAGCGCACGCCTTCCAATCCGGCATCGATATCCGGATAGATCAGCGCGGCCAGCGTCTGCCGATCGCCGCGCTGACTGGCGCTGATGGCGATGGCGAACTTGAGGTAAATATTGGCCCAGGATTCGGCTAGCCCTTCGGTATGCAGCGCGCCGAGCCGCTCTTCTGCCAGCGCGCAGTCGTCCAGATAGGGCATGCCGTGGTGCAGCGTTTGGTTGGGCCGCCCCTGGATCTCATAGCGCAATTCGCCGGGCGTGGAATCGCTCCATTGCAGGCTGGCGCGTGAGCCCACCACGCGAATGCTTTGGCTGTCCATCGCGCCCGCATTGATGGCGGAGGCCCACATGCGCCCGACGGCGCCGTTTTCGTAGTGCATCAGCACCATGGCATTGTCTTCCAGCGGGGCGCGGGAAGGGATAAAGCTCTGGCGATCGCACAGCAGGGAGGCAATTTTCATGTCGGGCATGACCAGCTGTGAGATGTAGAAGGTGTGGGTGGAAATGTCGCCCAGCACAAAGGAGGGGCCGGCGATTTTCGGATCGACGCGCCACTTTTGCGCCTCGAACGTGTCCGCGCTTTCGTTGGCGTTGAAGCCATGGGTGTACTGCAATTCGACCATGCGTATTTCGCCGATGTCGCCGTTCGCGATCATGGCGCGCATCTGCATCAGCAGCGGATGCCCGGAGAAGCCATAGGTTACGCCGACGATCAGGCCTTTCTCCGCCGCCAGCGCCTTGATTTCTCTCGCCTCCGCCGTAGTGAAGAACAGCGGTTTTTCGCAGATGACATGCAGGCCGGCATTCAGCGCGGCGCGCGTGATTTCATAATGGGTGCCGTTAGGGGTGGCGATGGTCACCACCTCAACGCCATCTTCGCGGTTGGCCTCTTGTTTCAGCAACTGCTGATAGTCGTCATAGCAGCGTTCGGCGGGCACGCCGAGATTGACGCCAAACTCACGCCCGCGCGCCGCGTCGATATCAAAAGCGCCGGCAACCAGCCGATAGGCGGTATTGTCGCGCAGTGCGCCGGAACGGTGCTTGTAGCCCACCTGACTGAGGCGGCCGCCGCCGATCATCGCCCAACGCAGCGGGCGAGGGATGCTTCTTTCACCATTTAACATGCTGACTCCTGACACTGTGGTTTTGCACTCGGGTGCAAAGCGGGTTAAAAAAGAGGGTGGCAACGGTTTATTTCTGGTTCATCTGCGCAAATTGCGGGTAGTTTTCTCGCGTCACGGTGGCATAAGGCACCCAGTTGTAAGACTCGGTTTTGGCGTGATCCAACATCGCTCGGGTCACTTGCACCGCGCCGATCGCCTGGGCTTTGGCATCCTGGAAAATGGTCACCGCCAGGTCGCCGTTTTTGATAAATTGCAGGCCGTCGGGCGTGCCGTCGATACCGGCAACCCGTACGCCGTTCTTTTTGGCCTGCTTCAGCGCCATGATCGCGCCGATGGCCATCTCATCGTTGTTGGCGGCGATCGCATCGATCGGTACGCCGTTCAGCAACCAGCCGGAAACCACGTCGACCGCTTCATTGCGTTGCCATTTCGCAGTCTGTTTCTCTACCACTTTCAGCTCTTTGTGTTTGGCGATCACCGCTTCCACCGCGCGGGTGCGCTCGCGGGTTTCTTCGTTGGAGAGGGCGCCCATCAGGATCGCCACGTTGCCGCGGTAATTCATTTTTTTCGCCAGGGCCTCCATCTGCAGGCGGCCGCTGAGCGCCGAGTCGGAGCCGACGTAGGCCGTCGCGCCGCTCAGCGGTACTTCGGGTTTGCGGTTGACGAAGATAAGGGGGATAGCGGCGCGTTTGGCGGCCGCTATCATCGGCTGGACGCCTTGCGTATCGACCGGGTTGAGGATAATGGCGTCCACGCCCTGATTAATCAGATCGTCTACCTGCTGCACCTGCAGGGCGACATCGCCTTTGGCATCGACGAACTGGCCTTGCAGCTGCTGCGCAGCCAGTTCACGCGCCATTTGGCTGCGCAGGATGGAGACGAAGTTGAGATCGAAATTGGCCAGCGCCACGCCGACCTGATAGCTCTTGGCCTGAGCGGTCATGACAAACAGCGAGCAGGCTAACATCAACAACAGTCTGGTTTTTTTCATTACGGTATCCTGTTGAGAAGAGAGGTGTTATGTAAAAACAGTTCTTTTGCAACCGGGTGCAAATCAGAAGAAAAAACCGCGATGAGTCTCTGAATGCCACCGTGAATGTCGGCCATGGATAAAATTTGGTCAACAGGGGAAAGGTGAAAACAGCGCGGACGATCACAAACTCTTTACGGCTTGCACCCGGTTGCACAACAAATTGCAATCGGGTGCAAAAACGATACATAATTGCAGCAGGTATGCCGGCAGGCGCTTAGGGGATCTGAGCGAGCAGGGTATAGTTTGACTTCACCGAAGCAGGGATCGACGCAACCATGATAAAACACCACAAAGCCACCGCCAGCGACGTCGCCGAAAAGGCCGGCGTCTCTAAATGGACGGTATCGCGCGCCTTTACGCCCGGTGCGTCGATCTCGGACAACGCGCGTGAAAGCGTATTGGCGGCGGCCGCCGAGCTGGGCTATCGGCCAAACCTGCTGGCGCGCAGCCTGTCGCAAAAACGCACGCACATCATTGGCGTAGCCATCGACGAGATGAAGAACCCGCATTCGATGATGATGCTCGATATGGTCACCAAACAGCTGCAAACTCGCGGTTATATGGCGCTGCTGCTGAACATCACCGCGGGGGAAAACTACCGGGCGGTGATGGCGATGGCCGATCAGCTGCAGGTCGATGGCATTCTGTTCCTGGCGACGGTGTTAACCAAAGAGTGGGCGGCGATCGCGCAAGATCTGCATCAGATCCCGCTGGTGCAGGTGTGCCGCAATACGGAAAGCGAACACATTGATGTGGTAAACATAGACGGTTACCGCGCCGGCGAAGAGATCGCCACGCTGCTGATAGAGCAAGGTCATCGGCGCTTTGGCTACATGAAGGGGCCGGATACGCAAAGCAGCCATTTGCTGCGCATGGAAGGCTACCGCGACAAACTGATGGCCGCCGGCTTTCAGCTGGATCGGGTTCTCACCGCCGGCCACTACGATCGCCAGCGCGGTTTCCAACTGATGAGTGAATACCTGCAGGCAACGCCGGAAAGCGAGCGGGTTGAGGCGCTGTTCTGCGAGAACGACGTGCTGGCGCTGGGGGCGCTCGAAGCGCTCAGGCAAGTGGCGCCGTCGTCCGCGATGGCCGTGGTGGGCTTCGACGATATCGATGAGGCCGGCTCAGCCAACTGGGCGCTGACCAGCTACAGCCAACGCATCGACCGACTGGTCGAAGAAGCCTTGAATCGCCTGATCGACAATCGCGCCACGGCAGACGGCGCCTGGCGGCACGGAGAATTGCGGGTTCGGCGGTCGCATGTGAAGCAAGAGGGAATTCAGATCGCTGATTGAGTTCATGGCGGATAATATTTCCGCCATGCTAAAATTATGGAGTTTCATCTGGCACAGAGATAAGCCAGGGTGTAGCAGAGCCATTTTTTATGGCCTCAAGATAATTTTCCACCATAATCTGATTTTTTTCAGACATTTCACAAAATATTACCAGTTGGCCGAATAGTTCAGTGTCATCATTGATTTCATCAGGAATTACTTCCGGAACGAATGTAATAGCGCGTTTAGACAACGTTCGCACGGTGAATTTTTTGCCAAACTCAGGTTGGCTATCAAACGCATTAACGCCTATTTCAAGTAAATTCAAAGAGGGTGAATAGATGGCATACCATGATTTTTGGTAGCAAAAAATCCCACTTTTAAATTCTGGCATTGCTTTGAAATTAATTGTGTTTTCCGTTTTTATTCGCTTTATGGCAGTTAATGTATACTTTTTCGTTGAGTACAGATCCTTGAGAAAAATGGCAGCACATAAAAAAACAAAGCCTGCTGAAAGAAAAGAAAATATGGTAATCAGAATGCCAGTGGCAGAAAGATCTGAATTGAGAAGGAACATTATCGTAATAGCGACAACTAGAAATAAAGCTATATTTATCAACCCATCTTTTTTTGTTATGTCCTTCCTGAATTTCACAATGAAATAAATTACTGCAGCAAAGACTAAACCATAAAAAAAGAGTAATGACCGATCGGGCATGATTCCATTCGCCAAAAAATTGATATTGCGTGTAATTTATAGTAATGGTTTAAAATAAGCAATATCCGGTTTGATTTTCAACCGTTACGACAGGAATCACATCCGCTTAAATCTGAACCCCTGTGTGAGTTTCTTGTCTCCAGATTTCACGTAGCGCGATCAAAAAAGCAGGGGATTTCTGGCCAATACCGGCAGGTAGGCGCCATAGAAACCATGCCCGGTCATCATTATTGGAGCAGGAAATGACAGAGCGCATACTGGCCGGCATGTTAACGGCAATTCATCAGCAGGAGCTGCCGCGATTGATATCTTGTTAGAAGTTGAAAGCCTGGCGGCGTTGGATGGTTTGAATGACAGGATGCATGATATGAGTTCTACGCCGCGCGGCGAGAACGGCATAGCCGGCAGGCGTTACTACATCAAGGGAAACGGCAATCATGCATTTACTGCAGGAAGTGAACAGGCGATCCGACATTTGGCGTTCAGAGATTATCTGCGCAAGCATCATGATGTTGCTCAGCAATATGCGGCAATCAAACGTCAGGCAGTAGAAGACAGCCGGCAAAACCCGGCGGCTTATGGCCGGTTGAAAAACGAATTTGTTCAGCGGCATGAGCAGTTGGCGCTGGCCTGGTTGGCCGCAGGAGAAACCCCAAGAATCAGGCCTGGACGGCAGAATCCACATATCATCACTTAGGTGCGCATAATGTATATTATGTTAAATTGCATTATTGGGTACGCACCGGGATTAGCCCTGCACATCATCTCTTGCCTCACCTTCAACGTTATCATTCCGACATTCCATTTTCCCGCCAGGCTTACTGTCACTCGCCGCTTTCAACCGCAATCAATTATCAGTCGGCGTACCTTGATTAAATCGCATCTGCCAACCCTCTTTATCTTTCAGGAGCCAAATCGATGAGCGCTCAGTGCAACGAACGGCGCGGCCCTGTGCGTCACGCTGAAAACTTTTATACGTCAGCAACACGGCGCCTTCGCTGATTTGCGCCAGCTTAAAAGCTTCGGCGACAATCTGCGGATAATCCGTTTCCATCTCCAGCGCCGCAACGGTCTGGCGCTTGTCATAGCGCAGCCCTGAACGACCAATCTCTTCAAAGTCTTCATGCAACAATGCCGCGACACGTTTCGGATCGCAGCGCGTCGTTGGCTGGTGCAGTTCAACCTCAAGCGCCTGAATTTGGCTAAGCCACTCTGCAAAATGGGTCAACATGCCCTCCTTTTTGATCGCGCTACGTGAAATCTGATAAAACGTGGCGGCTACGATACTGTAGATTTCACCCAAACGCGTCACTTAAACAGGCAGTATTTGCACGCTAAATGCGCATTGGCGCGCGTTTGATCGCTTTCGGCACGCACCTCGGCGTTGGCTATACTGAATGGGAACATTCCTCCTCGCTCCAGGAGCCTCCCCATGTTTGATCATGTGAAATTTGGCGTCAGCGACTTTGCCCTCAGCAAAGCGTTTTTCCTCAATGCGCTGGCGCCACTGGGCGTAAAAATCGTTGCCGAAGGCGACCCCGGCTATGGCATTGAGTTGTGTCCCGAACGGGGTAATGTGTCATTATGCCTGTTTCAGACCGATGAAAAGCCGGCGCATCTGCACCTGGCATTTGCCGCAAGCAGCCGTGAGCAGGTCGATGCGTTCTACCACGCCGCGCTAAACGCCGGCGGCAAAGACAATGGCGCGCCCGGTTTGCGGCCCAATTACCATGCCCATTACTATGCGGCATTTGTGATCGCCCCGGATGGCCACAATATCGAGGCGGTTTGCCACAACCCGATGGACTAATGATTTCTCTAGTTAAAACAGTCTGTTAGTTATGACCTCACACAATCTATTTAACATAACATTGTGATGCTCGCTAACCCTGTTCTGGCCGCCATTCTTCATATTTCCAGTAAAGCGGATGGCGATCCGTTACTTTGGCAGCCCCATCGCGGAGTAAAATATTCTGTAGGCTGATGTCATTGACGCTGCTCTTCCCTACTCTCCTTATATCTGAAGTCCCTCAGCCTTCAGTATGGCGTACCTGACGACGAATAACTTGCGGCGGCTGCCCAATCGTACGAATAAAAGCGCGTCGCATACGTTCTCTGTCGATAAATCCTGTTTGCCTGGCGATCTCATCCAGCGAACTGTTGCTCTCCTCTAACATCGCCCGCGCCGATTCCAGCCGCAGATACTCAACGGCCCTTGCCGGCGACTGTCCGGTTTCCGCCTGAAAGATACGGCTGAATTGACGAGGCGACAGATTCGCCACGTCGGCCAGTTCTTCAATATTTAGACGACGGTCCAGATTGCGGCGCGCATAGGTCAGCACCTTCTGAATGCGATCGGTTTTCGGTTCCAGCTCCAGTAGTGACGAGTACTGCGATTGCCCACCCGTGCGGCGATGGTAAAGCACCAGTTTTCGCGCTATAGACCGGGTGATATCGGGGCCCAAATCACTTTCGATTAACGCCAGAGCGAGGTCGATAGCCGCTGTCATCCCTGCTGATGTCCAGTACGGACCATCGCAAACAAATATCCGGTCTTCTTCAACCTGTATCTTCGGGTAGCGCTGCTTGAGTTCCCGGGCATACATCCAGTGCGTGGTGGCGCGATGTCCGTCCAGCATTCCGGCTTCCGCAAGCAAAAATGTCCCAATACACGCTGCTGCGACCCGACGGGCGAATGGCGCGGCGCGGCGCACGAACGCGATGGTATCGGGTGTCGCCTTTTCCATACTGGCGCCAAACAGCAAAACATCGTAATGCGTTTCAGTAAAGGCTTCCGTCACCACATCGAAGCCCGCGGATGTGCGTAACGCGCCGCCATTTTCCGAAAGCAAATGAATGTCATAGACCGGTTCCGGCAACACCATATTGGCGACTTCAAACGCGGTAATAACCGCAAAGCCCATCGGCGAATAACCGGGTGTGAGGATAAAACCGACTCTGCGCATATAGCGGACCCATCATAATCCAATGTCATAAAAAGGTGTTTATATGACATTTAAGACATAAAATGCGAGTGTTATTGTGCTCATCATTGAAAATAACCACCCTGGAGAAAAACATGAGCACATCATCAAATGGCACCGCCCTGGTGACCGGCGCTTCAAGCGGCATCGGCGCACTCTATGCCGACAGACTCGCTAAACGCGGCTACGATCTGATCCTTGTGGCGCGCAATACTGACCGTCTGGAACAGGTTGCCCAACGGATCCGCGATACTCATCATCGTCAGGTCCGTATTATCGGCGCGGACCTCGGTAACCCGCAGGAACTACGCCATGTGGAAGAGCTACTGCGTAATGAAACGTCACTGACTATGCTGGTGAATAATGCCGGTTTTGGCGCCGTAACGCCGCTTCTGGATTCGAATGTTGATGAAATGGAAGCGATGATTAACCTCAACGTCACCGCGCTGATGCGTTTAACTTATGCGGCTGCACCGGCAATGCTCGCTCGCGGAACGGGAACAATCATTAATATCGCGTCTATCGTCGCGATTAGCCCGGAAACCCTGAATGGGATTTATGGCGCAAGCAAAGCCTTTGTGCTGGCGTTCAGCCACTCTCTGCAGCACGAGCTCGGGGATAAAGGGATTCGCGTTCAGGCCGTTTTACCCGGCGCGACGGCGACCGCGTTCTGGAATGTGCCAGGCGTAGGCGGCCATGAAAATCTGCCGCAATCATGGGTCATGAAAAGCGAGGAGATGGTCGATGCCGCGCTGGCAGGTTTAGATGCCGGTGAAACGGTGACCATCCCGCCATTGCAGGACGGTGAAGAATGGAATGCCTGGGAGGCCGCTCGCCGTACCATGAGCCAGCATCTCAGCACTGCGCAGCCGGCCCCGCGTTATCGCCGTTAAGGCACGTCCATTCATTACGTCTGATGTTCCAAAACCGCCTGAGGGATATTACGAAAGCTTATCGCCAGGCGGTTGTAGGCGTTGATGAGAATGATAGCCAGCGTAAGGTCACATACCTCTTCGTCGCTGAAATAGCGCCGCAAATCTGGCGCGCGTTCACGCCGGTTTGATGAAGGGGCAATGAGCGTCATATATTCAGCCCAGGCTAACGCCGCGCGCTCCTTTAAAGAAAAAATGCCTTCGGTACAGACCCATCCCTGGAGCGCCGCCAGTTTCTCGGCGCCGACGCCCTCTTTCATCAACATACGCGTATGCAAATCAGTGCAATACGCGCAGCCGTTAATCTGGCTGACGCGTAAATTAATGAGATCGCGCAGTCGCTCGTCCAAACCGCAATGACAGAGGTAATGGTCAATGGCGCTGAATGCCTGGACGCCAGCGGAAGACGTCCGGGTGTAATCAATTCGGACGCCCATTTACTACGGCTTACTGTCTGGCGTGGTGAGCTGAGTATCTTTGGTGTCCACGACAAATACCGCCAGTAGTTTCGCCGGTTTGGTTTTGCTGGCGTTACGGCTGACAACATGGTGCGCGCCAGGATCTTCATACCAGCTTTCGCCTGCCCGATAAGTCCGTTCAGGTTGACCTTCGACCTGACTGATAATCTCGCCTTCCACGACATAGGCGTAGATAAATGAAGAAGGAGCATGCGTATGAGATGCCGATGCAGCGCCCGCAGGATAAAGGACTTCGACGGCAGTAAGCGATTTACCCGGAATGTTGGGGATCGCATGCGAAAAATTCGGTTTAACCGTCTCGCCTTGCCCCTGTGGTTCAGCGCCCTGCGCCAAAACGGTTGTTGAGAAGATCATTCCGACAGCGGCTACTGCGGATAAAAATGGATTTCTGCTTATCATATGACGGGCTCCTGACTGGAGTTGTTAAGCTTGCAGGTGTGACGCCGCGCGATCGCCACGTCACAACACGCAATATCAGGGTTTTTGCGCTTCCTGCGGTACATTGCGGAAACTGATAGCCAGACGGTTATAGGCGTTGATTAAGCCTATCGCCATCGTCAAATCCGCCAGTTCCTTATCTTCGAAAACGGCAGATGCCGCCGCAAAGGCTTCATCCGGAACATGCGTTTCAGAAACCCGGGTGACGGTCTCGGCCCAGGACAGCGCCGCCTTTTCACGCGCGGTAAAGACCTCTCCGGCTTCCTCCCAAACTTGCACCAAAGCAAGTTTGACGGGGCTGAGACCTTTCTTCAGGAGATCGCGTGTGTGCATATCCAGGCAATAAGCGCAGCCGTTAATTTGGCTGACGCGCAAATTAACCAGTTCCACGAGCGTATTCTCCAGGCCACATTGCGCGACGTAGGCATAAACACCACCGAGCGCTTTAACCCCTGCCGGAGAAGTTTTAGTATAATCAATGCGTTGACTCATTTTTTATTTCCTTTATCGTTGAAACTGAGTCAAGCATAACAGCTGGATTTACACTTAAAAGAACCAAAAAACGAAGATTTTGCTGTACCACGCATCCGGGATGGCTAAAACATGCTGACCAGAGATGCCTCTGCTATTTCAAGTACACCTGCTGATTAATGGAGCGATATATGAACAGACCCACTCTGGCGCTGACGATTGACCGTAACGCACGGATATCCATCGCCGAGCAGATCCGCCAGGGGATCACCGAAGCCATTGAGAGCGGTGTTCTTGCGCCAGGCACAAGGCTCCCTTCATGGATTGACCTTGCCATACAATTGGGTATCTCTCGCGGCACGGTTAAGACCGCCTATGAACGGTTATCCGATGAGCAACTTGTCGTGATGTCCCGCTCTCGTGGAACCTGCGTCGTGGATAATCTACCGCCGGGCAGGACGGCGAAAAAGGTGCCTGAATCCGTACCCACTTCAGAATTGTTTCAGGATTTTCTCTTTCCTACAGGCGATTTTCAGATGGGGATCCCTGCCGGCGATGTCTTTCCCGTCCCCCTCTTCTCACGCCTTTTTGCGGCGTCAGCCCGTCACGCCGTGCAGTCCAGACAATGCTATGGCGACCCCAGAGGGGAAAGCGAATTGCGCCGCGAAATCGCCGGTCAGCTCACCCTTTCCAGAGGAATCAAATGCCATCCTTCTCAAGTTTTCGTGACTGCCGGATTCACCGGAGGACTTGGCCTCATACTGCACGCGCTGTCTTTACGCGGGCACAAAGCCTGGGTGGAAAATCCTGGCTTTCCGCCGGCAAGAAAAGCCTTGAGCCTTGCGGGCCTGGCCACGGTACCTGTGCGGGTCGATTCCGAAGGGATGGATATAGAATATGGCATCCATCACGCGCCTGACGCGGCAATCGCGCTGGTCACCCCCGGGCAGCAAGCGCCCCTGGGGATGGCATTATCATTGGAACGGCGCCACCGTTTAATTGAGTGGGCCCACCAAAATGGCCGCTGGATCATCGAGGATGACTATCTGGGGGAGTTGCAGCTTAATCGCCGCGCGGCGCCAGCGCTGGCGTCACAGGATATTTATGGTCGGGTTATCCATATTGGATCATTCAGTAAAACCATTAGCCCGGCTCTACGCCTGGGGTTTGTCGTGGCGCCGCCATCGCTTGTCGAGACGGTTGCTGATGTCGCCGCCTCGCTTTCCCCCGCTCCGACTCCCGCGATCCAGATGGCGGTGCATGCCTTTTTGAGTGAGGGGCATTTTCTTCGGCATCTGCGAAAAATGAAAAGAGTTTACCATGCCAGAAGTACTGAACTTTCCCGCATAATGAAGGCGTTAGGCTACACCGTTCAGGTCCATGGTTTATCCGTTTTAATCAACCTGCCAGACGGCTCTCAGGATCGCACCATTGCGCATTACGCCTATAACTTTGGCCTGGCGCCATCCCCGCTTTCAGCCTGGTATCAGTCAGGGGTAGCGGAAAAGTCCGGTCTGTTGCTTGGCGTATCAGGCAAGGAAGGCGAATCACTCCTCCATGCCTGCGAGCGGCTGGATCGATTGATCCGTAAACTCGCTTAACGGCCCCCTTGCGATTCTCGCGCTTTCCTCTTCCGCTTGTCTCGCTCTGGTACACAAAAATCATTCGTTTTTGGTTCTTTTTAAGATCTTACTCTCTTTCTATCCTGTAGGGGTCAGTCAGCATTGCCGGGTACACAACCGTGTCCGGCTGTACTCATAAGGCATCGGAGGAGAAGTATGAGAATTTTAATTGCAGGCGCAACGGGGGCAATCGGGCTGCCAATGACAAGGGTGCTCTGCGCCCTTGGACATCAAGTCGCAGGCTTGACGCGTCAAGGAAAAGGTATCGCCCAACTCCATGAACTCGGCGCCGAAGCGCTGTGTGTGGATGCGATGGATTCACATGCGGTGCGCGAAGCTGTCGAAAAGTTTCAGCCTGATACGATTATCGATCAACTGACATTGCTGCCGGCTAATCCTGCCGACATTATCCGCTCGATCCCCGCGGATACGGCTTTACACAAAGTGGCCGGACATCATTTACTTGAAGCGGCGAAAGCCTGCGGCATCAGCCGTTATATTCTTCAGTCCCGTGGCTTTTATCTTGATGCGGCGGCCGGAAAACTGGCCAATGAAAGTGCCGCCCTGCGGATCCAGGCGCCGGGGGTGATCGGGGAAAGCTGTAACGTATTGTCTGACTATGAAAACGCCGTCAGGATGCTTCCCGGGATCGCAGGGGTGGTGCTGCGTTACGGATTCTTCTATGGCCCTGGCACCTGGTATCGACCAGAAGGCGCCATCGCCGAACAGGCTCGCAATGGCGAAAGCGTCATTTTTGGCGAAGGTAATGCAGTCTGGTCTTTCGTGCATATTGACGATGCCATTGCCGCCACCATTGCGGCGCTGGGATCCGAACCTGGTACCTATAATATTGTCGATGATAATCCGCTTCCGGTGAATCAGTGGCTTCCTGAGTTTAACCGTTGGGTCGGCGCGCCTGAACCTACGCGGTTGAGTGCCGCAGACGCGCTATCGCTCGCGGGTGAAGAAGGACTCTACTATCACACCGCCCTGACCGGAGCGTCCAACCTGGCCGCGAAAGAAAAACTCGGTTTTTCACCTCGCCCTCTGATCTGGCACCGCCAGCCCTGAATACGATACGGTGCGGCGCAGCCACACCGTACTGTGACAACATCAACAGGTACCAAAAGAAATGAGCCATCGGGATAAACAGTATTTTGATTTTATGCTTGGTGATAATCGATTATTACGCGCATCTTTAACACCTCGCCATGACGGGAGCTATAGTCCGCACCTCTCGGAAATTGTCGATATCACCCATCCGGCAGACGATATTCCGCTGACCCCGGTCCCCTGTGAACAAGGCAGCGGCCAGTACGAGGCCTTCATGCAACTGTTAGGGTTGGTTCTGTGGAAAATTTCAAAGACAGCAACACGACTAGAGTCTGTCATCATCAGAGCGGGCGTAGATGACGATGGCGAGAAGACGCTGCTGAAGATCACCCATCATTTTGCCCCCGGGGTGATGGTAAGCCGGGGGCGCGTCGCTGACGTAGTAAGCGTACGGCGAGAACCGTATTGACGAAGTGAGTGACATTTCAAACGGGCTAAATCGGGTGACTTTGTAATCTTGCAATAACACACTTGCAGTTACCCTGTCACGTCAATCCACTCCGCTCCGGTGATGCTGGCCAGCCGTTGCGGCGCAATTCTCACGCCTGAGTTATCACTACCGCCTGCCGGAAGCACTTCACTGTAGCTGCACAGGCTGCGATCGCAGTAAACTCTCACCGTTGCCGGTGCGGCAAAGGGGCAAACGCCGCCGGGCGGATAGCCGGTCAGCGCCTCCACCTCCTCCGCCGGCAGCATGCGTGCCTTTACGCCAAAGAATTGCTTGTACTTCTTGTTATCGATTCTGGCGGTTCCCGCCATCACCAGCAGCACCACGCCATCGTTCACGCGAAACGACAGCGTCTTGGCGATCTGCCCGCCCTCCACGCCAAAGGCTTCCGCCGCCAGCGCTACCGTCGCGGTATTCTGTGTCAGCACCGTCACCGCCGTTTCCGGCGCGTGCTCGGCCAGAAAACGCTGAACGCGTTCTATGCTCATGCTCCTTCCTCCTGATATTGCTAAGCCATTGATAATGCCGCAGTGATGGTTTCGGTTTTAACATCGCATGCTAAAAATGAGAATCAAAATTGTTCAAATCGCTGGATCTGAACAAAGCTTTAAGGGGCCAATGGCCTTTTTACCCATCATTTTTCATGGAGATGCCTGCATGACCACGCAAACGACAGCAAGGCCCTCAGCGGCCGCAGTGGCCGTCTATGAATGGCTCAACCCGATACCTTATGGATTTTTCACCGCGGCGCTCATTTTCGACATCATTTATGCCTGCACTGCCAATATTCAGTGGGTTAATGGCGCCAGCTGGCTAATCGCCATCGGCCTGATTTTTGCCATCATTCCTCGCCTGATTAACCTGGTGCAAGTATGGTTCGGCAGTGCTCGGCTGCTGGGTTCGTCGGTCAAACTCCATTTCTGGCTGAACCTGTTGGCCATCGTTCTCGCCATTATCAACGCTTTCGTGCATAGCCGGGATGCGTATGCCGTGGTGCCGCAAGGCCTGGTGCTGTCTGCGATCGTGGTCGCGCTGCTCAGCCTGGCGAATATTCTGCTGGCCCTTGGCGCCCGCGCAAAATAAGGAGGTTTTCATGAAGCTCTCATCTCTGGCGCTCACCCTTTCCGCCGTATTGACCTTGGCCGGCTGCGATAACAGTGCCGTCATTTCGCCGGAACAACAAATGGGGCCGGATCCGGCGTTGCCGGCGGCGCAAGATTTCCTGATGCCGCCGATGCAGGTGCCAAAGGGCGTGGGCTGGCAGCAAAACCAGATGCCGAAAGTCGCCGAAGGCTTGAAAATCGACAAGGTGGCAGACGGTTTGCTGCACCCGCGTCAGTTGCTGACCCTGCCCAACGGCGATGTGTTGGTGGTGGAGGCCAACGGGCCGGGCACCGAAGCGGTCAGCACACCCAAGCAGCTGATCGCCGGGCTGGTTAAGGGTCAGTCAGGTAAAGGGGGAAAAGGCGGTAACCGCATCACCCTGTTGCGCCCCACCGCCGACGGCAGCTGGGAAAAGCATGTCTTCCTCGAGGGGCTCGATTCTCCGTTCGGCGTTCAGCTGATTGGCAACACCCTGTATGTGGCCAACACCGGCAATATCATGCAGTACGCCTATCAGCCGGGCGAAACGCGCATCAGCGATCCGGGTAAAGAGCTAGCCGATCTGCCGGACACCATCAACCATCATTGGACCAAGGCCCTGCTGGCCAGCCCGGACGGTAAAAAGCTGTATGTCGGCGTTGGATCCAACAGCAACATCACCGAAAACGGTCTGGCCGTAGAGTACCGGCGCGCCGCGGTATTGGAAGTGGACACCGCCTCCGGCGCCAGCCGCATCTTCGCCAGCGGCCTGCGCAACCCGACCGGGCTGCAGTGGGAACCGCACAGCGGCAAGCTGTGGGCCATCGTCAACGAGCGTGACGAGATCGGCGCCGATCTGGTGCCGGACTACCTGACCTCGGTACAGGACGGCGGCTTCTACGGCTGGCCTTACAGCTATTTCGGCCAGCACGTCGATCGTCGGGTGCAGCCGGCGCGGCCGGATCTGGTGGCGAAAGCCATCAAGCCGGACTACGCCCTCAGCTCGCACGTCGCGCCGCTGGGGCTGCTGTTCTACACCGCGAGCGCTCTGCCGGCCGACTATCGCGGCGGCGCCTTTGTCAGTGAGCACGGCAGTTGGGATCGCTCGCCGCTGAACGGCTACCGGGTCAGCTACGTGGCGTTCGAACAAGGCAAGCCGGTCGGTAAACTCAAAGCGGTGGTCACCGGCTTTGTCTCCGACGACGAGAAGGAACTCTATGGCGCACCGGTTGGATTAGCGGTCGACAAGGCCGGCGCCCTGCTGATTGCGGATGACGTGGGCAACACCGTTTGGCGCGTCAGCGCTAAATAACGTTAACGTGCAGGTTCCGATGAACCTGCACGTGACATTGTCACTTGATGCTTTGCACCAACCAGACCGTTCTTCCCCCGCAGGCGGGATCTTCCACCACATGATCGACCACGCGGAAGCCGTTCTCCTGCAGCAGGCGCGTATACTCCTCCGGCGCCAGGCTGGCGTGAAACAGCGGCTGGCCGTCGAAATTGCCGATCGCCACGCCGTCTTCAGGGCCGCTGGTGAACATCAGTGCGGCATGCGGCTTGGCGTGCCGTCTGAACAGTAGAAACATGCGGCGCTGATCGTCGCGCGCCAGATGGAAGAAGCTGTCCCAGGCCAGCAGGCCGTCGAATCTTGTCGCCAGACTCAGCCGGCGCATGTCCATCTGCCGCCACTCCTGCTGTGGAAAACGCTGCCGGCAGCGCGCGATCATCGCCTGCGCGCCGTCGATGCCGGTGACTCGATACCCTTGTTCGATAAAATAGGCGGCGATCGGCGCGCCATTGCCGCAGCCGAGATCCAGCAGCCGCGCGTTGGCCGGGGTAAGCTGCAAAAAGCGGTCGAGCCACGGCCGCTCAAACAGCGTGGTGGGTCTGAGGCGTTCCCAGGCGGCGGCATGTTCGTCATAAAGCGAAATAATCGTGCTCGCCAGTTCTTCCGTCATTAATATTGTCCCCGTCACGTTAGTGGCGCAATAAAAATAGCCTTTGGTCAGAATTAAAGCGCTTATCCGATAATATATTCATCAACAGGCCGTTGACCAGAAATAAAAGGTTTTAACATTTCGACATAAACCAGTACAATTCCCTCCCCTGTGTTAACCCTTTTTTAGGTTGATTGTGTCGTTAATTCAGCCCTCTGCATCGCGAAATCGGGCCGCCGCCTGGTTAGGGATGTTTGCCATTCTGATGTTGTTCATTGCGCCGGTGATCTCGCGATCTCTGGAGCATGTACGCGCCGGAAGTGCTGGAACGGCCGTCATGGCGGATTGCGGCATGGATATGCCGATGCATCACGGGATGCGCTCGCCGTCGTCTGAACCTGAAAAAGCCTCGCCGCCGCTGATGCAGCACGGCGGCGGCCACCACAACATGGCGATGATGATGGACGACAGCGCCTGCGGCTACTGCGTGCTGTTGCTGCACGCGCCGCTGCTGGACGTGAGCCACGCCCCGCTGTTCTGGTCTCAGTCGCTGGCTTCGCGCCCGCCGCCGATCCGCTATCTCGTTCCCCTGTTTGCCCACGTCGTTCACACCGAATTACAGCCGCGCGCGCCCCCCTCTCTTTCCTCTGATTTAACAATAAGCCCATTGCCGTTCTCTGTATTGCCGTTGATCGCTTCAACCCGGCGGAATTAATTCGCCCAACGATTAAGCACCGAGACGACATTATTAATCCGGTTATTTCCACGCTGATGGAATTAACCCCCCGTATTTACCGATGGTGATTTTCGCCAGGCCGCCCCACGCCTGAATAATCCCTCGGCCAAGAACGGAAAAAGTTAGCTTAAGGAAAGATGATGTTTAAACCCGTTTATAAAAAGAACGCCGCCACCCGCGCCATCACCGCCGCCATGCCGCTGTTCCTGCTGGCTGGCCACGCGGCGCAGGCGCATCAGCACCCTGCCGACATACAGGTTAATGATGGCGACGTGATCACCGTCACCGCACCGCTCTACTCTCCGCTGACCATTGTGACGTCACCGAAAACTCCGCGTCAGCCGGTGCCGGCCAGCGATGGCTCGGACTACCTGAAAACCATTCCCGGCTTTTCTCAGATCCGCAACGGCGGCACCAACGGCGATCCGGTGTTCCGCGGCATGTTCGGTTCGCGGTTGAAGATCCTCACCGACGGTTCGGAAATGCTGGGCGCCTGTCCATCGAGAATGGATGCGCCCACTTCTTACATCTCGCCGGAGAGTTTCGATCTGTTGACCATCACCAAAGGGCCGCAGACGGTGTTGTGGGGGCCGGGCTCGTCTGCGGGCACCGTGCGTTTCGAACGTGAACGCCCACGCTTCGACAAGCCGGGCGTCAAGGGCAACGCCAGCGTGCTGACCGGCTCCAACGGCCGCTGGGACGAGAATATCGACGCCAGCCTCGGCGCCGAGCAAGGTTACTTGCGGGTGATGGCCAACAAATCTCGTTCCAACGATTATCAGGACGGCACCAATACGCGCGTGCCGTCGCGCTGGGACAAGTGGAACGGCGATCTGGCGCTCGGCTGGACGCCGGACAACGATACGCTGCTGGAAGTGACCATGGGCCGCGGCAACGGCGAAGCGCGCTATGCCGGCCGCAGCATGGACGGTTCGCAGTTCAAGCGCGAAAGCCTGGGCATGCGGGTGGAAAAATCCAACATCGGCGAGGTGCTGGATAAGCTGGAAGCGCAGGTCTACTACAACTACGCCAACCACGTGATGGACAACGTCACCCTGCGCTCACCGGGCAGCGGCGGCATGGGTGGGCACGGTGGCCATGGCGGTATGGGCATGGGCGGCCACGGCGGGCACATGATGTCTTCCGGCATGACGATGCAGCTCGATCGCCGCACCGTCGGCGGCCGCGTGATGGGCACCTGGCAGTGGCAGGACGTGAAGCTTGAAAGCGGCCTGGACACGCAGACCAATACCCACCGCAGCATGAGCCGCGGCAGCTGGGAAAAAGACGCCCAGTTCAACAGCTACGGCGCCTTCAGTGAGCTGACCTGGTCCACCAGCGAGCAGGATAAACTGATCGGCGGCGCGCGTCTCGATCGCACCCTGGTGGAGAACTTCCGCAACGGCGGCGACGCGGAGCGTTCCGACACCCTGCCGAGCGGTTTTATGCGCCTGGAGCACACGCTGGCCGAGCTGCCGCTGATGCTGTACGCCGGCGTCGGTTATACTGAGCGTTTCCCGGATTACTGGGAGCTATTCTCGCCGAAGCTCGGCCCGAATGGCAGCAAGGATCCGTTCTCCAGCGTCAAGAGCGAGAAAACTACGCAGCTCGACATCGGCGCACAATACAACGGCAAGCGCTTCAACGGCTGGGTCTCCGCTTATGTGGGCCGCGTCGATGATTTCATCCTGTTCAAATACGATCCGCACAATGCGCGTCTCAGCCAGGCCGATAACGTCAACGCCAACATCATGGGCGGCGAAATGGGCATGGGTTATCAGTTGAGCGAGCACTGGAAAACCGACGCCAGCCTGGCCTACTCCTGGGGCAAAAATACCAGCGACGGCCGCCCGCTGCCGCAGATCCCGCCGCTGGAGGCGCGTCTAGGGCTGACCTACGAGTACGGCGACTGGAGCGGCACCGGGCTGTGGCGTTTGGTCAGCAGCCAAAACCGCGTGGCGATCAACGAAGGCAACGTGGTGGGCAAAGACTTTGCCGAAAGCGCCGGCTTCGGCGTGCTCTCCGCGAACGCCGCCTACAAGGTGAATAAAAACGTCAAGCTGAGCGCCGGTCTGGATAACATCCTGAACAAGACCTACAGCGAGCACCTCAACCTGGCGGGCAACAGCGCCTTCGGCTATTCGGCCAACAGCGCGGTGAATGAACCGGGCCGCACCCTGTGGGCCAAGGTTAACGTCACCTTCTAAACCGTTCACCGGGCGATGGGCAACCGTCGCCCGGTCATGCGATATGCGATCCGGTTCTTAGGATATGAGTTTTAAGTTTTTCCCATTCGGTTAGGCGGCGATTACTATCGTCCTCAGGTTAATCATGGCCCCGGAGGGAATATGCAAAAGATCACTCGTTTTCTGGCCCTGCTCGGCGAGCTGATGATCGAAAAAGCCGAAGACGCCGCGCCGCAGGCAGCCCAGCCTGACGATCGCGACGACGCGTTGCCACCGCGCCTCGAACGCGGCGTTCCGCTGGCTGACCGCTTCCTGTTCATGTAATTTCCCGCGCTGTTTACATTAGCCCGCTCACACTGAACGCATGATATGTTCGCGCAGCCACCGGTGAGCGGGATCCCGATGCGATCGTTCGTGCCACAGCATAGTCATTTCAAAACCCGGCACCGCCAACGGCGGTTTGAGTTGCTGCAATAACGGTTGGTTGCGCACCAGCCGCTCCGGCAACATCGCCACCAAATCGGACTGCGTCAGTACCGAGATAACGAAGAGAAAATGCGGCACGGAAAGCACCACGCACCGCGTCAGCCCCACGTCCGCCAGCGCTTGGTCGGTGATGCCGTAGAAACCGCCGCCGTCCGGCGAAACCATCACCTGCTCCAATAGGCAGAATTGCGCCAGCGTCAGGTTTTCATGCAGCTTAGGGTGACCGACTCTGCCCACCAGCACATAGCGTTCACGGAATAGCGTACGCTGACGCAGACCGGGCGGCGCCCCTTCGCGGGTGTGAAACGCCAGATCGATCTCTCCCTGTTCCGCCAGTTTGGCGATGCGTGACGGCGCGGTTTCCAGCACCGCCAGCCGGGTGCCGGGCGCCGCCGTGCGCAAACCGTTCAGCGCCGGCAGGACGATGGTGGATTCGCCGTAGTCGAAGGCGGCCACACGCCAGATATCGGTCGCCACGGCGGGATCGAACGGCGTCGCCGGCGTCACCGCCAACTCAAGCGCCGCCAGCGCCTGGCGCAGCGGTTCCCGCAGTTGCTCCGCTCTGGCGGTCGGACGCATGCCGCGCGGGCCGGGCAACAGCAGCGGATCGTCAAAGATCGCCCGCAGTTTGGCGAGATGCACGCTGACTGCCGGCTGAGAGAAATTGAGCCGCTGCGCCGCGCGCGTGACGTTGTGCTCCGCCAGCAGCGCGTCGAGCGTCACCAGCAGATTGAGATCCAGCCGCCTTAAATTATTCATGGTTATACCTGGGATAACGGTAATTCATTTCTAATATACCTTGTGACGCCCTAACCTGCAGCTCTCACACCAAGGAGCGTTGTTATGAATGTGCTGATTGTTTACGCCCACCCGGAGCCGCAGTCGCTGACCGGCTCACTGAAAAACTTCGCCGTTGAGCGCCTGACGCAGGCCGGCCATCAGGTCCAGGTGTCAGACCTGTACGCCATGAAGTGGAAAGCGGCGATCGACGCCGACGACAGCCTGGAAGGCGCATCAGGCCCACGTTTCGATCCTTCGCTGGATTCCCGGCGCGCGTTCGCCAACGGCGTGCAGAGCGCCGACATCGAACGGGAGCAACAAAAGCTGCGTTGGGCGGACGCGGTGCTGTTGCAGTTCCCGCTGTGGTGGTTCTCGATGCCGGCGATGCTGAAAGGCTGGTTCGATCGGGTCTATGCCTATGGTTTTGCCTACGGCGTCGGTGAGCATTCCGATACCCATTGGGGCGACCGTTACGGCGAGGGTATGTTGGCGGGCAAACGGGCGATGCTGATCGTCAGCGCCGGCGGGTGGGAATCCCATTACGCCCCGCGCGGCATCAACGGGCCGATCGACGATATTCTGTTCCCGATCCAGCACGGCATGCTGCATTACCCGGGGTTCGAGGTGTTGCCGCCGTTCGTCGCCTATCGCGCCGGTAAGACCGACGAGACGCGCTTTGCCACCCTGTGCGAACAGCTCGGACAGCGGCTCGATAACCTGTGGCGCACTGAGCCGATTCCGTTTCGGCGGCAGAACGCCGGAGACTACCTGATCCCGCAGTTGACGCTGAAAGCCCATCTGGCGCCGGGGCAAGACGGCTTTAGCATTCACCTGAAATAGCGCGAGCCGCTCCCCTTATCGCGGCGCTGACACAGCGCCGCCCCCGAGGAGGAGTTTGGCGCCCAATCCCATCATGACCACGCCCGTAAATCGCTGCTGCCAGACCAACAAACGGGGATTGCGGGCGAGCCATTGCCCCACGGTGCCGGAGGCCATAGCGACAGAGCCCAGCGAAAGGATCCCGGCCAGCTTTTGAATAGAACCTAAAACGAGCAATTGCAACCAAACCGGCCCGGTTTCAGGGTTAACAAACTGCGGGAGGAAAGCAAACATGAACAGCAGCGACTTAGGGTTGGTCAGGCTGTTAATCGCCCCTTCTTTCACCGCCTGCCACCCGGTCATCATCCGGGGTTTCAGCACGGCATCGGAACGCTGCCGGCTTACCTTCAGCATTTTTATCCCCAGCCAGACCAGATAGGCGGCCCCAACCCAACGCAATACGTCCAACGCCAGCGGATAACTATGCAGCAACGTGGCGAGGCCGAGCACCAGCATGGAAACCTGCACCATACCGGCGACAAAAACCATGCCGAAAACATTGAGCAGCGCGATGCGACGGCCTTGGCCGATACCCCGGGCCAGCGTGAGCATCATATCCGGTCCGGGAGAGAGTTCCAGAAGGGTGAGTGCAACAAGAAAAGCAATAAACGTTTCGGCTGAAGGCATGGGGTTATCACCGGCGAGTCAAAGAATACGGCAATCATATTCCTCCCCGGACATTCGCAACAGCACTATCAGACGCATCCGGGGCGTGTCGTTAATTCAGGGCGGCGAGAAATGCCTGATAGCCTTGCGCGCTGCGATCCAATTCGTGGGATTGCAGCGGCTCCACCGTCCCGTCCGAAGCGGCTTCCTTGCCGTAAAAGGCAAAGAACGAAGCATAGTCGGCCCGCACGTAATCGGCGGTCACCTCAAACGGCCGGAAGATCTCCTCCAGCGAGTAGCGATAACGCCCGTCGCGCGCGTAATCTTCTGCGCGCACGCCCGCCGTGACCGCCAGCGCCAGTTTCTTGTTCCGCATCTTATAGCCGCTGCGGGAACCGTAGGCCCAGCCGTAGGTGAGCACGTCGTCCAGCCATTTTTTCAGCAGCGGCGGGCTGCTGAACCAGTAAATCGGGAACTGCAGCACGATGTTGTCATGCGCTTCAATCAACTGCTGTTCTTTGGCGACATCGATCTGCCAGTCCGGATAGGCCTGATGCAATTCGTGCACGGTATACAGCGCCGGATAGCGGCGCAGTTCCTCCAGCCAACGTTTGTTGACCACCGAGTTCGCCATATCGGGATGTGTTACTACCACCAAGGTTTTCATACTGATCTCTCCAGTCAGGTGTTTCGACGCATCTTAGGGTATGCTGACAGAATGTAAAATACGCACACTCACGACACATACTTACCCTGGAGAAAGTGTAAATGACCGCCGAATCCCGCTGCAGCCCAACGGGCATCAGCCTCGAAGACACCGGCTATGGCTACACCCTGTCGGTGATCAACGGCAAATATAAAATGATTATTCTCTACTGGCTGGCGCTGTATAAGCCGGTATTGCGGTTCAACGAACTGCAGCGCTGCATCGGCACTATTTCGTACAAAACGCTGAGTTCGACGCTGAAAGAGCTGGAAAAAGATCGCCTGGTGGTGAGAAAGGAGTATCCGCAGATCCCGCCCAAGGTGGAGTACAGCCTGTCCGAGCGCGGGCGTTCGCTGATCCCGGTGATCGACATGATGTGCGACTGGGGAGAACAGCACCGGCCGGAGCCGCCGGTGCCGTGAGGGGTTAGTTGTCCGCCGCCGCTGAGGTTGCCGGCGCGGGTTCATCGTGCTCGACCAGCGCGTCCGCCGGCCGGCACTGGCGCAGCGTGCGCACGCTGAAAGCCACCAGCACGCCCAGCAAGGCGGCGAATGCGCCAAACGACAGCACGCTCATCAACGGGGTAAATACCCTGCCCAGTACGCCGAGCCCCAGCGCGCCGATCGAATCGCCGGTCACGTCCTGCGCGGTGCCGAGGCTATTCACCCGCCCCAGCAGATGATCCGGCGTGTTGCTCTGGATCAGCATGAACTGCAGAAGTGAGGCGATAGCGTTGGCGTAGCCGTAGCACACCAGCGCCAGCAGCGCCGGCGCCAGGTGGCTGAACAGCCCCAGCGAAGCGATGGCGGTGAACGCGACGATGGCGGCGACCAGGATCAGCACGCCAGGGCGAGAGAAACGCCCCACCCAGCCGCTGGTCAGCGCGCCCAGCATCGCGCCGAGCGGCACCGCGGAATACATCAGGCCGATAGAGGACGCGCCAACGTGGTAAGCGTCCTGCGCCAGCGCCGGGAACAGCACCCTGACGGCGCCGACGATGCTCATCAGCATCCCCAGCAGCACCACCGAGCCGACCACCTTATTGCGCCAGACAAACTGGAAGCCGCTGGCGAGCGCGCGCAGCGGGTGTTCCGGCTCCTGCTGCTGCGGCAGCAGCGTCGGCAAGCGCACCAGCGGCACAAGGGTGCCCAGCGTCCCTGCCGCCGCGACGGCGAAGGCGAGACCGACGCCGCCAAACACGATGATAATCCCGCCCAGCGCCGGCGCCAGGATCGCGCCGATGCGCACCGTCACCATGCTCAAGGCCCCCGCCGCCGCCAGGTTTTCACGCCCGACCAGCAGCGGGATCACCGCCATCAGCGCCGTCATGCCCAGCGCGCCGAAGAAGCCGTCCCAGGCCGCCAGCAGGTAGAGCGCCCATAGCGAAGGCGCCGGGGCGAAGGCGTTCAGACTCAGGGCGACAAACCCCAGCCCGCAGGTGCCGCGCGCAAACAGGATCAGCTTACGGCGATCGTAGCGATCGGCGAGTACCCCGCCCAACATCAGGCCGATAAACATGCCCACGCCGTCCAGCGCCACCGCGACCCCCACCTGCAACGTGGAGCCGGTCATCGCCTGGATCTGAATCGGCACCCCCACCGCCAGCATGCCGAGGGAAAACACCGACAGCATGCGGGCGCAGAAAATCGCGCGGAAATGCGCATTGCTTCTCAGCAAACTGAAATCAAGAAAAAAAGAAGGTCTGGCCATAGTGTCCTGCATATCATGTTTTAGTGCGGGCCGGGACGCACGCCCCGGCCCGGTTGCGTTATACCAACCCGTATTGCCGCGTCAGGAGCGAATGCAACAGCGGCCCGAGCGTCTCCAGCGAGGCCGGCGACAGAATGTCCGCGTGCTCGCAGCTTTGGTGATGACAGATCAGCCCATCCAGATACGGCGCCCACACGGCGTTGATATCCATCTCCGGCGGCAGCGTCCGGTCGGCGACGAACAGCGTCGCCGTGCCGTGGAAACGCCGGCTGCGCGCCTGAGACAGAAGGCGCACCGCGTCGCGGTAGTTGGCGACGATGCTGTCGAACATCGCCGCCTTCTCCGCCATCAGCGCCGGATCGCCATGATCTTCCGCCATAAACTCGGCCTGTTCCTGCGCCACCTCCTTCTGTGCCTCCTCCTCGCTGGGGCCGGTCCAGTCCTGGCCTTCCGGCGGATAGGTATCCAGCATGCCGAGGAACGCCACCTCTTCGCCCTGCTGCTGCAAACGCGCGGCCATCGAGTGCGCCAGCGTGCCGCCGAGCGAATAGCCCAGCAGGTAATAAGGCCCCTGCGGCTGCAGGCGGCGCAGAGTGGCGAGATGACGATCGACCATCTGCTCAATGTCCTCGCAGGTGGCGATGGCGCCATCCGGCCTTGGCGACTGCAGGCCGATGATCGGGTAGCTCCCCGGCAGATAACGGCTCAGCCCCGAGTACTGCCAGGCGAAACCGGAAGCCGGGTGCAGACAGAACAGCGCCGGGCCTTGGCCGGCCCGCAACTGCAGGCACTCGCCGACGCCGCGGCTTTCGGCCGAGTTGGCGGCCTGCGCGTCATCGAGCAGGTGCGCCATCTTCTCCAGGCTGCGGGCGAACATGATTTGCCCGACGCTCAACGGCCGCGGGACGCGCCGCCGCAGCTCCGCCGCCAAACGCATCGCCAGCAGCGAGTGGCCGCCCAACGCGAAGAAGTCGTCGTCGGCATACACCGTCTCGCGCCCCAGCAGTTCCCCGAACAGCGCCGCCAGCAGGCGTTCGCTGTCGCTGTGCGGCGCGCGGCCGCTCTGCGGGTTCAACTGCGGCCGCGGCAACGCCTTGCGATCCAGCTTGCCGCTGGCGCTGAGCGGGAAGCTGTCGGTCATGACATAGCTGACCGGCATCATATGCGCCGGCAAACGCGCCTCCAGCGCCTGATGCAGCGCGCCGGTATCCAGCGTCACGCCCGGTTGGGCGATCAGCCAGGCGACCAACTGGCGCATATCGGCGCCGCCCAGCCCCGTCGCGCCCTCGCTTAATTCGATGGCGTGCACCGCCGCTTGCGCTACCCCCGGCTGCGCCAGCAGCGCCTGTTCGATTTCGCCCAGCTCGATGCGCTGGCCGCGGATCTTCAGCTGATCGTCGCTGCGGCCCAAATACTCGACGCTGCCGTCCTCCAGCCAGCGAGCGATATCGCCGGTGCGATACATGCGCGCGCCGTTGCCGGCGGGATCGGCGACAAACCGCTGCGCCGTCAACTCCGGCCGATGCAGATAGCCGTCGGCCAGCTGAATGCCGCGCAGGTAGAGATCGCCGGCGCAGCCGACGGGCACCGGCCGCAGCATGGCGTCGAGAATGCTCAGTTGGGTGTTCCAGACCGGTTTGCCGATCGGCACGCCGGCGCCGTTCACCGCCGCCAATGCCTCGCCGGACGCCGGTTGATAGGTAACATCGACCGCCGCCTCCGTCGGGCCATACAGGTTGTGCAGCGGCGCGGCGACCAACGCCTGATAGCGGGAAGCCAGTTCGCACGACAGCGCTTCGCCGCTGCAGAACACGCGTTTCAGGCTGGCAGCGGCGCGCCGTGGCGCCCGCTCGTTCAAGGCCTCCACCCAGATAGCCAACATGGACGGAACGAAATGCAGCGTGGTCACGCCATAGTCGTCGATCAAGGTCGTCAGCGCCTGCGGATCGCGGTGCGCCTCCGGCGGCGCCATCACCAGGCGCGCGCCGACCATCAGCGGCCAGAAGAACTCCCAGACGGAAACGTCGAAGCTGCACGGCGTTTTCTGCAGGACCACGTCCTGCGCATCGAGCGCATACTCGTGCTGCATCCAGAACAGGCGGTTGACGATCGCCCGGTGGTTCACCACCACGCCTTTCGGCCGCCCGGTCGAACCGGAGGTATACAGCACGTAGGCGGGATGATCGCCGCTCCCCACCGGTGGGCGCGGCGCCGGTTCGCGCCCGCTGTCGTCCAGCGCATCGAACCGCAGCGTCGGCGCCAGCGCGGCGAAGCGGGCATCCAACGCGCTTTCGGTGATAATCAGCCGCGGTTTGGCGTCCTCCACCATGTAGGCCAGCCGCTCGTCCGGGTAACCGGTATCCAACGGCAGCCAGGCCGCGCCGGTTTGCACAATCGCCGTCAGCGCCAGGCTGAGGCGCACGGAACGCGGCAACGCCACCGCGACGATATCGCCCGGCTGAATGCCGGCCGCCGTCAGCCGTTCGGCCAACAGCGCGGCCTGGCGCTGCATGTCACGGTAGCTGAGGCTGTGCCAGGCGTCCTGCAGCGCGATGCGTTCCGGCGTGCGCCGCGCTTGATCGGCGATCGCCTGATGCAGAGTGGTGTCCGCCACCGCCTGCCCGGTGCGGTTGACCGCCGCGATCAGCGCCTGCTCCTGCGGCGTTTGCAATTGCCAGCGCGGCAACGGCAGATCCGGCTGGGCAATCCATTGTTGCAGCAGCGCCATCAGCCGCGCGGCGAAGCGTTCAGGCTGCGGCACCGAATCGCGGTACTCCATCAGCAGACGCAGGCGCTCGCCCGGCAGCACCAGCAGCGTCAGCGGATAGTGGGTATAGCCTTTGTTACGGATAGCGTCGCAGCGCAGCGACCCTTCGCCGCCCAGCAGAGCGTCGTTGTCCGGATAGTTTTCCACCACCAACAGCGTATCGAACAGCGTGCCCGCCCCGGCCAGATGCTGGATCTCCCCCAACCCCAAATCGTCGTGCTCCAGCAGTTCAATCTGCCGGTGCTGCAGTTCGGTCAGCTGTTCCGTCAACGAACGCTCATGCTGCAGACGAACCCGCACCGGCAGCGTGTTGCTGAACAGGCCAACGTGTTCCTCGACCCCTTCTATCTGGCCAAAGCGGCCGGAAACCGGCGAGCCGAACACCACGTCCTGATGGCCGCAACAGCTAGCCAGCTGCAGCGCCCAAATGCCCTGCATCACGGTATTGAGCGTCAACCCGCGTTCGCGGCACAGGGTCAGCAAGCGCCTTTCCTCGGCCGGCGGCAGCGTCATTTCCAACTCCTGCACGCGATCGTCCTGCGCTTCACCGAACAGCAACGTCGGGCGCACATCCTGCAGCGTCTCACGCCAGAGGCGGCGCGAAGCTTCAGCATCCCGCGCGGTCAGGCGGCGCACGATATCGGCGTAGTTCGAACGCAGCGGCGGCAATGCCTGCTCGCCTTCACGCAATGCCCGCATCAGATCGTTGAGCACCACCGGCGTCGACCAGCCGTCGACAATCAGGTGGTGCGCGTTAAGGAACAGCGTGTAGCGTTCGCTATCGCCGTGTTTGATCCGCAGCGCATGCAGCATCGCGCCCGGCTGATTAAACAGATCGCGCTGCAGCTCTTTCTGTTCCAGCTCATTCAGCACCTGCATTTCTTGCTCTTCGGACAGCGGCGGCAGCCTGTGGCTGTCCAGCGGCCAATGGCTTTCCTGCGGTATCAGCTGCAGCGGTTCGCCCTCGAGGTTGAATCGGGCGGCCAGCTGCGGATGGCGGCGGATCACCGCATTCAGCGCCTGCTGGAGTTGATGTTCGTCCAGTTCGCCGCAGAGGCTCAGGCGCGTCAGCGAGTTATAGCTGCCGCCCTGCTGCGCCGTCTGCGCATGGAACAGCAGGCCGTGCTGCAACGGCAACAGCGGCAGCGCCGCGGCCAACGGCCCGCACTCCCGCTCCCAGGCGCGCACCGCCTCATCGTCGGCGCCCGGCTGGGCGATCTCGGCCGCCACCAACGTCGCCGCCGCGCGATCGGGATGCCGTTCGGCAAATTCGCACAGCGAACGCACCGCTTGTTCGATGCCGCTGTGCAACTGCGCAATGTCGCTCTCGCTGAAAATCCCCTCCAGCCAGCTCCAGTTGATCGCCAGGCAGGCGCCGTCGCGCCGCTCCTCGACAAAGATATTCACTTCCAGGCCATACGACAGCGCCTGCTGCGCATCCTGCGCCACGGCGAAGGCGTCGCGGAAGCGGGTTTGGCTGCGTTGCGGCGTCCAGTGCCCCTCATCCTGGCTGAAACGTCCGAGGTAGTTGAACAAGATCTCCGGCGCATTGCGCTGCGCCAGCGCCGCCAGTTCGTCACGCCGCGGGTGCAGATAACGCAGTTGGCCATAACCGACGCCGCGATCGGTCACCGCTCGCGTCGCCCGTTTCACCGCGCGCACGGCCTCATTGTGCTCAGCGTCATGCAGTTCAATGCGCAGCGGATACTCCGCCGTCAGCCAGCCGACGGTGCGGGCCAGATCGAGGCCGTCGTCCAGTTCGGCGCGGCCGTGCGACTCCAGAGAGAAACGCAGCGAAGCGGCCTGGAAACGCTGGCGGCAAGCCTGAGCCAGCGCGCACAGCATGATCTCTTCAACCTGGGCGCGGTATCCCTGCGGCAATGCGCCGAGCAGCGCGGCGGTCAGCCGGCTGTCGAGCAGCGTGCGTTTTTCCGATACGTCGCCCGTGCGATCGTTCAGCGGATCCAACGCTCGCCGTCCCAAACTCGGTGCGCCGTCCGCCAGCATCCGCCGCCAGAACGGCAGCTCGGTTTCCCGGCGTTCAGCGTCGGCTCGTAGGCGTGCAGACCACTCATAGAGCGAGGTTTCTTCCGGCGGCAATGTGATCGGCTGCCCCTGCATGGCGCTGTCGGCCACCTGCCGCAGTTCGTCGAGCAGGATGCGCCATGAAACGCCGTCGACCACCAGGTGATGGATCGCCAGCACCAGCCCCAGGCTCTGCCCGTCGCGCTGCAACAGGATCGCCTGCATCATGGCGCCGGCTGCCGGATCGAGATGGTCAAGCGCGGCATCAAACGCCTGTTCCGCCGCTGATTCCAGCTCACCGGACACGGTATCAACCTGCATCAGCTCACCGGCGGCGGCGGTTTCAACCACCAACTGACCGTCGCGGATCCGCGCGCCCAGCGCCGGGTGCGCCGCACGCAACTGCTCCAAGGCATAACGCAGCTGTTCCGGCTGCAGCTCGGCAGGCACGCGCAGGAAAACGCCGTGCGCGAAGCGACGATGCATATCGCCCGTCTCGGCAAACCAATGCAGGATCGGCAGCCCGTCGATCGGGCCTTGCTGCACGCTGCATGCGGCCTGAGAGCCAACGGCCAGCGGCTGCATCGCCTGCGCCATACGCGCGGGGGTGTGCAGCGCGAAGATCTCGCGCGGCCGCAGCAGATACCCTTTGCGCCGCAGGGCGGTACCCAGCCCCATCGCCGAGATGCTGTCGCCGCCGAGCGCGAAGAAATCGTCGTCGGCGCCGACGCGATCCATCCCCAGCAGCTGCGCCATGGCGCAGCAAATCAGCCTTTCCTGCTCGGTGGCCGGCTCGCGAATGCTTTGCGCCAGCGTCTCCTGCGGTTTGGGCAGCGCCTGGCGGTCAATCTTGCCATTCACGTTAAGCGGCAGCTCCGGCATCACCACCAGGATCGCCGGCACCATATAATCCGGCAGACGCTGCGCCAGTTGCCCCAGCAGTTCGCTTTGCAGCGTGGGTGAGGCGCGCCGCGCGTCATTCTGCACCGAGCAATAACCGATCAGGCGATAGGTGGCGCCGATCGGCTCGGCGATCACTACCGCCCGCCCCACGTCCGGCAAGGCGGCCAAGGCGCTTTCCACCTCACCCAGCTCGACGCGGAAGCCGCGCACCTTGATTTGGTGATCGGTCCGGCCAATGAACACCAGCTGACCCTCCGCGCTCCAGCGCATCAGATCGCCGCTGCGGTACATCACCTCGCCCTCGACAAACGGATTGGCGACAAAACGCGCCGCCGTCAGATCCGGGCGCCGCAGGTAACCGCGCGCGATGCCTTTGCCGGAAATGTACAGCTCGCCCGCCGCGCCGATCGGCACCGGCTGCAGGCGGCCGTCGAGCAGCCAGACTTCGGTATTGGCGAGAGGACGGCCAATCACCGGCTGTTCGGCGGCCGTGACCGGCGCGCCGAGGGTATCGACGGTGTATTCGGACGGGCCGTAATAGTTGTGGATCTCCACCTCCGGATGTTGCTGCATCAGGTTCCACAGCGTCGGCGTCGCCGCCTCGCCGCCGATCATCACGAACGCCGGCAGCGGGAACTGCCCTTTCAGCAGGCCGCAGTCCACCAGTTGCGAGAAGAACGACGGCGTGATGTCCAGCAGATCGATCGGCGTCTGCTGGGTTTGTTCCAGCAGCGCCCAGGGGTCGCGGCGCAGCTCCTCATCGAAGATAACCAGTTCGCTGCCCATCATCATGCAGAACAGCGGTTCCCAGGAGGAGTCGAAAGAAAACGAAGCGGTATGGCCGGCGCGCAAACGGCGCGCGTGGCGAGCCTGGAATTTTTCGATCGCCGGGCCAAACAGAGAGGCCTGATGCGACAGGAACAGGTTCAGCAGCCCGCGGTGCGTGGACATCACGCCCTTGGGTTTGCCGGTCGAACCGGAGGTGTAAATCATATAGGCCAGATGCGCCTCGTTCAGCGGCGCACGCCGTTCGTCATCCGTTATCGGCGCGGCCTCGGCGGCCGCGCAGCGCGCCAGGCACGCTGCGTCGTCCAGGCACAATACCTGCGGCAGATCCGGCATATTGACCTGCGTCGCGCGGTGGGTCAGCAGCATCGCCGGCCGCGCGTCGTCGCACATCAGCGTCAGGCGTTCACGCGGGTAATCCAGATCGAGCGGCATATAGGCCGCGCCGCTGGCCAACACGCCGAACAGCGCGACCAGCGTGTCCACCGAGCGCGGAATGCCGATGGCCACCACGTCTTCCGCGCCGATGCCGCTTTCGATCAGCACTCGCCCCAGCTGCATCACCCGTTCGGAGAGCTGACGGTAGCTGAGGCGCTCGTCGCCGCAGGCCACCGCCAACGCCTCGGGCTGCCGCTCAACCTGGCGCTGGAACGCATCCATGATTGACACCATGCCCGCCGGCGGCGTCAGATCGGCGCCGCGCCCCCAGGCCGCGAGTTGCCTTAGCTCCCCTTCGCTGATCAACGCCAGTTGACCGTTCGGCTGGTGCGGCTGCCGCGCCAACTGCTGCAGCCAATGGCCGATGCGCTCCGCGTGGTGATGCAAGGTGCGCGGCGAGTATTTGGCCGGGTTGGCGACCAACGACAGCGTCAGCACGCCGTTGCGAAAGCCGATCTCAAACTCCAGGTCATCGACCGGCCCCATCGCCAGCGTATGGGTAACGGCCGCCTGGCCGTCGAAGGACAAGGCGCTGTGGTAGACCTTGACGTTGATCACCGGGCCGTACAGTTCCTGATGACCGCCGACCAGGCCGAGATCGCGTTTGATCTGCTCCGCTTCATAGCGTTGATGGCGGCGCGCCTGTTTGATTTGCGCCACGGTCGCCTGGCAGACGTCCGCCAGCGACATCTCCGGCGTCACGTTCAGCAGCAGCGGCAGCACGTTAACCACCGGGCCGACCGCCGCCAGCGCCTGGGAGCCCATACGGCGCATGAAAGGAAAGCCGAGTGAAAAACGGGTTTCGCCGCTCATGCGCGCCAGATACATCGCCAACGCCGCCGTGACGATATCGGCCGGTTGCAGCGACTGCAGCGCCGTATCGCGCACCGCTTCGTCAAACAGCGATTCCGGCAGCACCAGCGCCTGTTTGAGCGGCCGGGCGCCCGGTTCAACCTCCCGACTCTCCGTCGATAATGACAGCGGCGACGGCAAATCGCGCAGATGCTGTTGCCAGAATTCGGCCGCCCGCCGGCGCGCCGGCGACGTTTGCCATTGCTGAAACTCTTCCACCACCTTGCCGAACGGGGTAAACGGCGAGGCCGCCGGAGACAGCCCGTGGCGCAGCGCGCGATAGATATCGGCGATCCGGCGGGTGATGGCTTCGAAACTGAAGCCGTCCAGGGTCAGATGATGAAAGCGCTGGTACCAGAACCAGCGATCGGCGCTGACGCGGATTATCGCATGGCGATAGAGCGGCCGCTCGCCGTCCGCAGGCAGATCCTGCGCCAAATCGTCGTTCATCAGCGCCAGCGCCGCCTGCTCGGCGTCCGGCCGCGCGCTGAAATCGAACCACTCCGGCGCCTGTACGCGCGCCGGGTCGGCTATCAGCGGTAAACGCTGCACCGGCTGGCCGTCCTGCGCCTCAAAGAACCGCGCCTGAACCGTATCCGCTTCGGCCAGCCCCTGACGGATCGCGCGCTTCAGCGCCGAACGATCGATAGCGCCGTGCAGTTCGGTGTAGTGCGCCACGGCGAAGCTGTTGCGGCGCAGCGCGATTTGGTCGGCGATCCAGATCCCCGGTTGTGCCGCAACCAGCGGATAATCCCGATACTCGACCTGAGTATCCGGTAAAGAAAGCGTTTCTGACATGGTGTCTGTCCTTTCCCTCAAACGGAATGTATCGATGTGGTTGCCTGGCGCTTAACGCGCCGCATCCGCCGCTTTCAGCGCCGCCGGCCGCATGTCCTGCCAGTGCGTTTCGATGTAGTCGATGCATTCGCCACGCGACGCCGGCCCCATCAGCACGCGCCACCCCTGCGGCGTATCGGCAAACTGCGGCCACAGTGAATACTGCTGCTGCGCGTTGACCAGCACGGAGAATCGGAGGCTTTCGTCATCGAACGGGTTTTGTTGTTCCTGAGTCATTTTCATTACCTGTCTGTCAAAATGTGTGGGTTATTCCATCGCGGCAAGCAGTCGGCGCACGCCGTCCACCAGGCCGCCGCGCCAGCAAAGCGCATCGTGCCCGCCGGAAAACACGCGGTATTCGGCGCGGTGCCCGGCCGCCGTCAGCGCCTGATGCATCTGGCGATTGACGAATTCGATGTCCGCCTCCCGATCGCCGGCCTGTTGGATCACGGTGAGCTTGGGTGTCGCCGCGCTGCGCTGCCGTACCTGGCGTATCAGCCAGCCTTCCTCCAGTTCGTGGCGTTTTTCGAATTGGGTAACGAATTGCACCGTAGGCCACCAGAAGGAGCCGGACTGGCTCAGCACGTGGCCGAAGCGCTCTGGCCAGTGCAAACCAGCATATAACGCCGCCAGCCCGCCGTAGCTCTGGCCGGCGACGACGGTGCGCGCCCCTGCCTCGCTGAACGGTTCGCGCCGTTGCGCCTGCGGCAGCAGTTCGTCGATCACCGCCTGCCAAAACGCGGCGTTGCAAGGCAGCTCGTTTTCCCGGTGTTCGCCATCGATCGCATCGATCAGCAACCAGCACGCGGGCGGCAACCGCCCTTTTGCGGTTTCGTGCTCGATCACCGGCAACAGCGCGTGCCTTTCGATCCAGTTTTGGCCATCGAGCAGCAGCACCAGCGGGCGGTTCGCTTTCACCGCCGCCTCGCCGCTGGCATACAGCCAAACGCGCCGCTGGTTACCCAGCCGTGCGCTGTGCCACTGAAAAAGCTGTAGCCGCGCCTCATCCAGCGGCCGATCGGCGGCCTGCCAGGCGCTTTGATCGTCGGCATCCGGCCCTTGCGCCAGGGATACGGGCCGCGGGCGATGAGACGGCCCCAGAGAGAGGCGATTCAGCGGATCGGCGATCGCCAACGGGAACAGCGATACCCACCAGGCACGCTGCTGGCGGTCGCGTAACGTTTCGTCGTCGCTGAAGACGGGGGGGAGGTCTCGCTCGGTAATGGGGATCAGGCTGTAGCTGCCGCGCCAGCGGCGATCGATAACGGCCGAGCCGTACCAAACGTCGGTGCCGGGGAGCCTGGTCAGGCTGCTGGGGGACGTGCTGTGGTGATCGGTAATGCCGTTGATATCGGCGTAAACGCGGCATATCGGCGAGTGCCGTTCATCGCCGGCGGGGTCGCGCCATAGCCAGGTCATTTTGACGTGCTGTTCATCGTGCGCTTCGACGATGGGCGTGCCGTGAGCGGCAACCTTCTGCCACCACGCGGATTGCCCTGCCGCCTCTTCACGCAGCCATTGCGTCGCCAATCCCTCAAGGTCGTTTCCTGGCCTCTTTTCCGGCAAAAACTCCATAGCGCCCCTTACATAACATGAGTGATTTTTACAAAACCTGACAATCGTATTGATACTCATTATCATTTTCAATACTATTTGTCGGATTTTTACCGTCGTGCAAACACGACGTCTCCACGTCGACGGGATAAGACCGCTTGTCGGCATTTCGGGGTTTATCAGGGTGGCATGACACACAAAAGCAGGTATGCAGGAGAGATAATGAAGATTAAAAACAAAGGGATAGAAAACGGAAATGCGGAGGCGATGTCCGCCAAGCGTCTGTTGCTGGGATCGGCGCTGGCGTTATTGCCCTTGGCGCCACACGCGTCTGCGGCAGCGGACGAAACGATTTTGGTGACCGCCGACGCGCAAAACAGCGTGACCGCGCCGGTCAAAGGGATCGTCGCCAAAGAGAGCGCCGCCGGCACCAAGACCGCCGCCCCTCTGCGCAAGACGCCGCAGTCCATCTCGGTGGTCACGCGCGAGCAGATGAATGACCAGGAGCCGGCGTCGGTCGCCGACGCGCTGAACTACACCAGCGGGGTGATCACCACCTACCGCGGCAACTCCAACCGTAATGACGAAGTGATCAGCCGCGGCTTCCGCTATGCGCCCAAGCTGCTCGACGGTCTGCACTTTGGCCTTTCGAGCCAAAACGGCGGCGCCGGGCAGATCGATCCCTGGCTGCTGGAGCGCGTAGAGATGGTGCACGGCCCGGCCGGCGTGCTGTACGGCCAGGTCAGCCCCGGCGGCGTGGTGGTGATGACCAGCAAGCGCCCTACCGCCCAGAGCATTCACGAAGTCAAATTCAGCACCGGCAACCGCCATCTGGCGGAAACGGCGTTCGATTTCGGCGGCAAGCTCAACGACGACAACACCCTGTTCTACCGCCTGAACGGTATCGCCCGAACCGAACACGAGTTTGTCAAAGACAGCAAGCAGCAACGGGTGGCCATCGCCCCGGCCTTCACCTGGCTGCCGAACGAAGACACCAGCTTTACGCTGCTGACCAGCTACCAGAACGATCCGAAAGCCGGGTCGCGCAACTTCCTGCCGCGCGCCGGCACGCTGTTCCCGACCAGCGCGGGCTATGTGCCCTATGACTTTAACATCAGCGAACCCAGCTTCAACAAGTCGCGGCGCGAGCAGGCGTCGATCGGCTACAGCTTCGAACATAACTTCAGCGATGCGCTGTCGTTTACCCAGAACCTACGCTTCACCCACCGCGATGAAGACTATAAGTATCTGGTTTATAACGTAAACTCGAAGGTCAACGACCACACCGTCACCCGCATGGCGCAGCATGAAACGCAGATGACCAACGAGTTTGGCGTGGATAACCAGCTGAAGGGCCTGTTCGATACCGGCGAAGTGAAACACACCGTGCTGGGCGGGCTGGATTACCGCTACAGCCATAGCGATTATAAAATGTATCGCGATCGCGGCAACGATTACCCGATCGACTGGGCCAACCCGGTTCGCCCCAGCATCGATGGCAGCACGCTGGCGCTGGCTTCCAGCGACTTGAAGACGCTGAATCAGATCGGGGTGTATCTGCAGGACCAACTGGAGTGGAATAACTGGAATCTGTTGCTGTCCGGCCGTCAGGACTGGTCGCAGGTCAACACCCGCGATCGCACCAGCGGCGGCAAAGAGCAGACCTACAACGATGCCCAGTTCACCGGCCGCGCGGGCCTGCTCTACGCTTTCGACAACGGCATTTCGCCGTATGTCAGCTACAGCACCTCGTTCGATCCTAACCTGTACCCAAGCGCGCCGGGCGCCGATCCGCTCAAGCCGACCACCGGCAAACAAACCGAGGTGGGCGTGAAGTACCAGATCCCGGGCGGCAATACCCTGCTGACCCTCTCCTGGTTCGACATTACCCAGCGCAATGTGGCGTCTTACAACCGTCTCACCTCCGCCTACGAGCAGATCGGGGAGGTGAAATCCAAAGGGATTGAGGCGGAAGTGCACGCCCAACCAACGCCGGAGATCAAGCTGACCGCCGCCTATACCTACACCGACGTCGTGACCAAAGACTCCAACTCGGCGGACGAAATCGGCCACAGCCCGGCGGGCATCCCGCGCCACGCGGCATCCGCCTGGGGCAGTTACAGCTTCCTGAGCGGCGCGCTGAACGGCCTGACCGTCGGCAGCGGCGTGCGTTACATCGGCGATGCGCCGGCCGACGCCACCGGCCAGTACGACGTGCCGCACTACACGCTGTACGATGCCATGGTGAAATATGACCTCGGCCAGGCTTCGTCGGCGCTGCGCGGCGCGGCGCTCCAGCTCAACGTGCAGAATCTGACGGACAAGAAATACGTCTCATCCTGCAGCGGCGAGTACGCCTGCTTCTATGGCAGCGGCCGCAGCATCATCGCTTCGGTCAACTACCGCTGGTAACAAAAAGGGGTGGCCAACATCGTAATGTTTGTCAGTTAGCGTTTTTCTGAAGGTATTGATGACGTTTTCGGGCGATAAATGAAAATGAGCAAGGGGCCGTAAGATGCGGCCCCTTGCAACCCACGCCTTTGTCCAATCCCCATGCCGCACGCGGGTTAACTCGTGCGGCATGGTCATCAGGCGTTACGCCCCGCCATCACGCCGCCATCGATATCCCAGATAGCGCCGGTCACCCAGCCAGTCTTGTCAGAAAGCAGGAAAGCGACGGTTTCCGCGATGTCGACCGGTGAACCCACGCGTCCGATCGGATGAAAGCTGTCAAAGCTGTTCATCACATCCTTCACGTCGTCTTTCGGAATGAAGCCCTCATAAATCGGCGTGTGAACGACAGCTGGAGAAACCGCATTCACACGGATCCCTTTTTCACCCAGTTCAATAGCCAGGTTTTTGGTCAGCGCGTGCAGACCGGCTTTAGCCATTGAGTAGGCTGAAGACGGTGTGGCACCGATGGCCTGTCGTGCCCACATAGAGCCAATATTGACGATAGCGCCTTTGATATCGGCCTCGACCATATTGCGCACTACGTCGCGGGTGATAAAAAACGTGGCGCGGTTAATGCTCATGTACATGTCATAGTCTGACGCTTCATGTTCTGTAAACGGTTTCGGGAAGAACACGCCAGCCGCATTGACCAGCAGACTGATATCTTTGTGTTCGCTGTTAATGATGTTCACTACATGCTGCAGACCTTCTTCTTTCATCAGGTCTGCAACGATGACGGAAACCTGGCCGTCTGCAGTCAGCGCCTGACGGGCCTGCTCGGCTTTGTCCTGACGATGACCAACAAGCACCACGCTGCCGCCGCTTTTCAGGACCCGCTTCGCCGTTTCGAAGCCCATACCGCTTGTACCGCCGACCACTAACAGTTTTTTGCCAGCAAAAGATGTATTCATCGCTAACCTCTTTACATTCATCTGGTTGTCATTATAAGAAGCCTTGCTTCTCATCGTGTGAAACCAGATTGCCACCCTGAAAACCGATTGACGACTGAGAAGAAATTGCGACACAGGAAAGAAAATCTTTCTCGCCGGCGTATACTGAGGAAAAGAATGAATCAGGATGATCACAATGCGATCGTTAAACCGACTTAAATGGCTGCACGCTTTTGAAGCCACCGCCAGGCATGGCAGTTTTACCGGCGCGGCACAGGAGCTGGGCGTCACACCCGCCGCCGTAGGTCAGTTGGTCCGTTCGCTGGAAGACTGGGTCGGACACCCGCTTCTTCACCGCACTCGCTCCGGCAAGGAGCGACTGACGCTGGTAGACGAAGCGCAGGAGGCCCTACAAGATATCACTCAGGGTCTCGATAAGCTGGAAACCGGTTTAAGTAAGCTTCGTGGTCGCCGGTCACGCTCGGTGGTCGTGGTGACGGCGTCCCAGGTACTGATGATGAACTGGCTGATGGACCGCCTGAACCGGTTTGCGGAAACGCATGAGAATATCGATCTGCGGCTTAACGTCACGGAAAAGCTGATGGACGTG
Organism: Serratia sp. EC4; assembly: GCF_059652115.1. Taxonomy (NCBI): domain Bacteria; kingdom Pseudomonadati; phylum Pseudomonadota; class Gammaproteobacteria; order Enterobacterales; family Yersiniaceae; genus Serratia; species Serratia sp. EC4. The sequence continues at coordinate 262,226 of NZ_JBNIDE010000001.1, forward strand.
TCGTATGGCGAGGCGGATATCGGCATTCGCTGTGGACAGGGAGATTGGCCCGGCGTGAGTAAAACCTGGCTAATGGATGAGGAAGCCGTGCTGGTCTGCAGTCCACGCCTGGCTCCCCCCGAGAAAATGGCCTGCAGTGAATGGCTCGCCACGCAAAAACTCATTCACGATGACACGCCGCATCCTGGTGCGGATTTTCCATCATGGGGTGATGTGCTGAGAGCGGTCGGTGCGCCCGAAACGCTGGAAAGCGGGCTGCATATCAATTCTACTTCAGCAGTGATCCTGTCGGCGCTGAGCGGCAGGGGCGTGGCCATCGTTCGAAACGCTCTGGTAAAGCAGCTTATCGAAACCGGGCAGTTGGTTCATCTCCATCCCGACCATCGCTGGCCACTTAGATGGTCCTACTATCTGGTCACCCCGCAGCAAAATGTCATGCGTGATGAAGTGAAAATTTTCCACGACTGGCTTCTTCAGGACGTCGTCTCAGACCGTTCATAAACGATCATCGCAGCTATTGCGCTACCTCGGCATTCGCCCTGGGGCGTCGTGCCCTTTCCCGCCGCCTTTACTCCTGTTTCAATTCCCGCAAGTGCTTGTACACCGTGGCGCGCCCCATCGACAGCACGTTGGCGATGTAGTCCGCGGCGCTTTTGGCCTTGAACGCGCCCTGATGGTAGAGATCGCTGACCAGTCGCCGTTTTTGTTCGCGGCTCAGCGCGCCGAGCGCGGCGTTTTCGCGCCGCAGCCAATCGTGCAGGAAGGTGTTGATCTTCTCCTGCCAGTCGTCTTTGAACAGCTCTTGTGGCTGTGGTTGCAATCGCGTGACCGACAGGAACATGTCCAGCGCGTTGCGGGCGTCCTCGAACATCGCGGTGCTCAGGTTGATGCACAGCAGATAGCTGGGCTTGCCCTGCTCGTCGCGTGCGGCAATGCTCACCGAACGCATCTTTTTGCCGTCCCAGTTCAGCTTCTCATAGGGGCCGGTCACGCCGGCGCCGCCATCGAGCTCGAAGTCTTCCAGCCCGGCGTCGTCGCCCGGTTTACGCTTTGACAGGTTGTTCGCCAGATAGGCAATCTTGTTGGTGGCCAGATCGTGGATCACCACTTCCGCATTCGGGAAAAACAGCGCCGCGATGCCGTCAGCGACCGAGCGCAAAAGTTCGAGTTGAGAAGTAGAGTTCGGCACGCTGGGGTATCTCCGTATGGCCCGGTTTGGTTGGCTGTTCAGCTGCTTAGCATACCGCAGTTGCCGCCGCTTGCCGAGTGGAGCGGCGGCAAGCGGCGTATCCTTCGCCGGTTATTCCGCCTCGGCGCCGCGCCGATAAAACACGTAGCTCTCGCGCGCCACGCTGTCGCGGACCCGATAGCGCCAGATCAGCCCGAGCGTGGTAAACCACAGCGGCATGCTGCACAGCGCGATCAGCGTATCGCTATCGAACACCATCAGCACCAGCGTAAAGGCGAAGAATGCCAGCGTCAGCCAGGCCATCGCGACCCCGCCCGGCATTTTGAAGTGCGAAGCGGCGTGCAGATCCGGCCGCTTCTGGCGATACACCAGGTAGGCGACCAAAATCATGCCCCAGCTGTAAACCACCAGGATCGCCGCCACGGTAGAGACGATGGTGAACAGCGTCATGACGTTCGGCACCAGTACCAGCAGCAAGGTGCCGGCCACCATGCAGAAGCAGGAAAACAGCAGGCTGCGGATCGGAATGGCCGTGGTGCGAGACAGAATGCGGAACTGACCGTGGGCATGCTTTTCCATCGACAGGCTGTACAGCATGCGGGTGCTGGAATACACCCCGCTGTTGGCCGAGGACATCGCCGAAGTCAGCACCACGAAGTTGATCACCGCGGCGGCGGCCGGCAGCCCCGCCCGATCGAACAGCATCACGAACGGGCTGCTGTCCGGCGAGATGTGGCTCCATGAGGTGACGGCGATAATGGTCAGCATCGAGCACACGTAGAAGACGATGATGCGCGCCGGGATCGCGTTGATCGCCTTCGGCAGCACCTTCTCGGGGTTTTTGGTCTCCGCCGACATCGTGCCCAGCAGCTCGATGCCGGTGCAGGAGAAAATGGCGATCTGGAAACCGGCGAAAAAGCCGAAGATGCCGTGCGGCATGAAAATGGCGGGATCGGTGACGTTATGCAGCGAAGCGGTCACGCCGTCCGGCGAAGTCCAGCCGCTGAACACCATCCAGGCGCCGGTGGCGATCAACGCGACGATCGCCACCACCTTGATCATCGCGAACCAGAATTCGGCCTCGCCGAACATCTTGACCGACAGCATGTTGAACAGACACAGAAACCCCAGCGTCAGCAGCGCCGGCAACCAGGGCGAGACGTCTGGCAGCCAATATTGCACGTAGCCGCCGCACACCACCACGTCGGCAATGCAGGTCACTACCCAGCTCAGCCAGTAGGACCAGCCGAGAAAAAAGCTGGCGCGCGGCCCCAGGTATTCGGAGACAAAATCGGCGAACGAGCGGTAATCGAGCCGCGTGAGCAGCAGTTCCCCCATCGCCCTCATGACCATGAACATGAAAAAGCCGACGATGGCGTAAGTCAGTACGATGGAGGTTCCCGATAGCGCGAGGGTTTTCCCGGCGCCCATAAACAGCCCGGTGCCGATGGCGCCGCCGATCGAAATCAGTTGAATGTGGCGCGCGCTCAGCCCGCGCTGCAAAGTTTGGGCACAGTGAGGCCCCTCGGCTGAACCTGGGCTCAGCCGATCGCAGTGGTTTTTTGTCATGGTGTTACCTGTCCGTCGTTAAGGCGATTAAGCAACCGATGCGCGGTTGCAGCAGGAATGAAACGCCCGCGGGCGCTCTAACCGGCAAAAAATTGAGACCAAACGCTGCCCGCCCCGTTGTGACAGGGAGGTAATAATAATGGGTACCAAGAAAATGCTCTCGTGAGCCGTCGTATCGCCCACGGTTGGCGTACAAAGCCTGAGCGTGGTGGGTAAACACTACAATATCAAATGGTTATACTTTCCCTTGTGCAACAAAAAACGACGCCGGAGCCGTTTTAACATTAATTTAACTCTGGCGAGGGGAAATGCCATTGTCAACATGGCAGTTAAATAAAATGAAACTTTTTGATCACATTCAAGCTTCTGAAAAATAGATAAAAAGGGTTTTTATGCGCTTTATATGCATAAATTATGCATGTGATCGCTCACCGTCGACAAAAAGTAATTAACTATTCATTTACCGCTCTGCAGGCGGCGAAAAACCGTCCGCTGGCCCGATGAGAGGGGGGCTAACAACCGGCATAATTAGTGGTAAATTTAGCGTCGCAAAGTGTTATGCGCTTGCTAATCCACGGTTAAACGAAATAAATACCTCTAATATATAAAGGTTGGTTATGGAAAAGCTATCCTACGCTTCAGACAGCAGCACCACCGCTTGGGCTACATATCTGCAACAAATCGATCGCGTCGCCCCTTACCTCGGCGACCTGTCACGCTGGGTTGATACGCTGCGTCACCCTAAGCGCGCTTTGATTGTCGATATCCCGCTGCAGATGGACGATGGCACCATCCGTCACTTCGAAGGTTTCCGCGTACAGCACAACCTGTCGCGCGGGCCGGGCAAAGGCGGCATCCGCTTCCACCCTGACGTCGATCTGAACGAAGTGATGGCCCTGTCCGCCTGGATGACCATCAAGTGTGCCGCGGTCAACCTGCCGTACGGCGGCGCCAAGGGCGGCATCCGCGTCGACCCGTTCAAACTGTCTGAAGGTGAACTGGAGCGACTGACCCGCCGCTACACCAGTGAAATCGGCTTCATCATCGGGCCACAGAAAGACATTCCTGCGCCGGACGTCGGCACCAACGCCAAAGTGATGGCCTGGATGATGGACACCTACTCCATGAACCACGGCACCACCATCACCGGCGTGGTCACCGGCAAACCCATCCACCTCGGCGGTTCCCTGGGCCGTGAGAAAGCGACCGGCCGCGGCGTGTTCGTCACCGGCAGCGAAGTGGCCAAGCGTCTGGGCGTGCAGATCGAAGGCGCCAAAGTGGCGGTACAAGGCTTCGGTAACGTGGGCAGCGAAGCGGCCCGTCTGTTCGTCGGCGTCGGCGCGCGCGTCGTCACCATCCAGGACCACTCCGCTACCCTGTTCAACGCCGACGGCATCGACCTGGTGGCGCTGACCGAATACCAGGCCAAGCACAAGCAGATCGCCGGCTTCCCTGGCGCCAGCGAGATCGAGAGCGAAGCGTTCTGGTCGGTCGACATGGACATCCTGATCCCTGCGGCGCTGGAAGGCCAGATCACCCGTCAGCGCGCCGAAATCCTCAGCGCCAAACTGGTGCTGGAAGGGGCTAACGGCCCAACCTTCCCGGAAGCGGACGACATTCTGCGTTCCCGTAACATCACCGTGGTTCCGGACGTTATCTGTAACGCCGGCGGCGTAACGGTCAGTTACTTCGAGTGGGTGCAGGACATGGCGAGCTACTTCTGGAGCGAGTCCGAGATCAACGAGCGTATGGACAAGATCATGACCGACGCGATGGTCCACGTCTGGAACAAGGCCGCCGAGAAAGAGTGCAGCCTGCGCACCGCCGCTTATATCGTGGCCTGTGAGCGCATCCTGACCGCACGTAAAGAGCGCGGCATCTACCCAGGTTGATGCCAGCTTATTTGGCCTGCGAGCGGGCCATTGTATCAGGGGGCGAAAGCCCCCTTTTTCGTTTCACCTATTTTTGAAACAAGGCCACGATTTCCGGCGAATACAGGTCGGGATATTTTTCTGCCGCCCCGAGTATATTCTGACGAACCGTTTTACCTTTTACGCTTGGATCTGCTGCCACATACTCTGCCGGGAAAGCCAGCGCATCTTTATCGGCACCCGCAGCCAACAACGCCTTGACGCAGTCAGGATTATTGCTGGTCAGGCTTTCCAGCAGCGGTGTGCCAACAGGCCAGGCCTGTTGCTGGGGCGGTTGAGCATCGATAGAGGTTCCGGGTTTATGCAACAAGGCGATACGCTGCGCCGCTTGCGGGTCCGGCTGGCCGTCCTGGGAAGAATCCCGCGTGCAAACAAAGTGCAAAGGCGTTGATCCTACCTTGCTGACGCCATAAGGATCTGTACCGGCGGCTACCAGCAGTTTGATGACCTCCAGATTAGCCGCCCCTTCCCCCATGATCGGTGAGAATCCTTGCGGGGTAACCTGCTTGGCATCCGCACCAGATTGCAGCAACAGTTTCACCAACGCGGGCGCGGCTCCTTGGCTTTGGGCGGCGGCAATAAGCGGTGTATTAGTCCCCCCTTGCGCAATGACATTGGTATTGGCACCCGCTTTTAGCAAGCTCTGTAAAATGTGAAGGTCATCATCGGATAATTCAGACTTGTCGGTATTTCCCAACGCTGACAACAATACGGTTTCTCCATTGTCACTGATGGCTTGATTCACATTCACCGACATATCAAGAAAACGATCGAGCAGCGCCGGCTGTTTGTAATAGGCGGCATACCATACCGTTTGAATAGTGGGGTGAGCGCCATTTTTGATCAGTTCATTAATGGTGTCCATATCGCTACTGCTCTTAGAGTAAGCATACATCATTACCGACTCATCCAGTTTTTGGGTGAGTTCCTCTTGTTCGCCAGCGTGTGCGGCAACCGAGCTCCCCAGCAGGCTCAGCGCCAGTGCGCAGGCTGTGGCACAGCGATTTAAAATAGGCATTTTTTTGTTCCTTCAAAATAATAAAAAAATTAAACAAGTGCTTTCCATTATTACGCAATGGTAATAATCACAGAGTTCTTATGTATTCGTATGAAGCGTGCTAACAGATTTCCTTTCCATTTTAGTGGGGAGCCGTTTTTCTATCATAGGAAACAAACGAAAATCAAATTCATTACTGATGAGAACGCCTGGATAATTATGGCCTTTATTCTCGCCAAGAAAGTCAACTCAATTTTTACGCTTTTTTATCGTGTATTCCACCGCACTTTGCGGTTCGCATTCCCGGGGGGGCTGGGCTATACCTTAGGCATCCCCCTTTCTGCAGGAGTTGTGATCATGAGCAAGAAAAAGATCCTGATGCTGGTCGGCGACTACGCCGAAGATTACGAAACCATGGTGCCGTTTCAGGCATTGCAGATGATCGGCCATTGGGTGGACGCCGTGTGCCCCGGCAAAGCCGTCGGCGACTACATCCAGACCGCGATCCACGATTTTGACGGCGCGCAGACCTACAGCGAGAAACCCGGCCACCGTTTCACCCTGAACGCCGACTTCGCCGCCGCCAAAGAAGAGCACTACGATGCGCTCTTGATCCCTGGCGGTCGGGCGCCGGAATACCTGCGCCTGAATCCCGACGTGATCGCGCTGGTGCAGGCGTTTGACGCCGCGAAAAAACCGATCGCCGCCGTTTGCCACGGCCCGCAGCTGCTGGCAGCGGCCGGGGTGTTGAAAGGCCGCACCTGCAGCGCCTACCCGGCCTGCGCGCCGGAGGTGCGGCTGGGCGGCGGCCATTATGCGGAGATCGGCATCGATCAGGCGCACGTCGATGGCAATCTGGTCACCGCCCCGGCCTGGCCGGCGCATCCGCAATGGCTGGCTAAGTTCGCCGAGGTATTGGAGCAGTAACGCGCGCTAACGGAGCTGCTCGATCAGGAAATGGATGTCGTACAGCCAGCGTTTGGCGCGCGCGGAGCGCACCAGCATGGATACGCACAGCGGCCGGGTGTGTTCTTTACAGGCGGAGGGGGAAAACCAGCGCCCGGTATTGCTCGGCGGCTGGAAATAAAGCTCGTGATTGTAGTTGCCGCTGTCGACGCCGAAGGTATCGAAGTAGCGGCGCATCAACGTGTTGGAGTCGCTGAACGACAGGTTGAGCGCGGTGTTGATCTCGGTTTCCGGGGTGATGGCCACGCCCTTCTGCAGCCGGCCTGATGCGTTGAAGGCGGCGATAAGCGCGATGACCTGTTGCTGAATGTCTTCTGCCATGACGACCTCGAGCCGATATGAAGAAAAAGTGAGTGCAATTATCTGTCTGACTCTGCCCGCCGCGGCGAGTTCGGGATGCCGGCCGGGTTTTCTGTTTCTTTACACTTTCCATAAAAAACCGCGCGCAGCCACACTTCTGGCGCGCGCGGTCGACGGTTAGCGGCTGAGCGTCGTCTTGTCGGCGATGACGCCGTCCCCCTGCCGCTCGGCGGCAACCCCGCCGCCCAACACTTTATACAGGGTGGCCTGATTGTCGTACGCGGTCTGCTGCGCGGCGATCAGCGACTGCTGCGCCGTATACAGCGTGCGCTGCGCGTCCAGCACGGTCAGATAGCTGTCCACGCCCTGGCGGTAGCGCAGTTCGGCCAGACGATAATATTGCCGCGCCGCCGCCACATAGCCGGTTTGCGCCGCCAGCTGTTCCTGCAGCGTGGCTTTGCGCGCCAGCGCGTCGGCGGTTTCCTGAAATGCCGTCTGCACCGCTTTCTCATAGGTGGCGACATACAGATCTCTCTGCGCTTTGCTGTAGTTCAGTTGCGACGTGTTATAGCCGCCGCTGAAAATCGGCAGGCTGATGCTCGGTGCGAACGACCACACGCCCGCGCCGTGGCTGAACAGCGACGAGAGTTCACCGCTGCCCACCCCGCCGCTGGCGGTCAGGCTGATCGACGGGAAGAACGCCGCCCGCGCCGAGCCGATATTGGCGTTGGCGGATTTCAAATTATGCTCGGCCTGCAGCACGTCCGGCCGCGTCAGCAGCACCTGCGAAGACACCCCGGCCGGCAGGTCGCGCATGATCCCGCCCAGCGCGTCGATGCCGCCGGGCAGCAGGTTTTCCGGCACGCTTTGCCCCACCGCCAAATCCAGCGCGTTTTTCGCCTGCGCGGCGCTGGACGCATAGCTGGCGGCGTCCGATCGCGCCTGTTGATAAACGGTCTCCGCCGACGCCACGTCAACCAACGATGAAATCCCGTGCTGCTGGTTCTTGCGCGTCACCTCCAGCGACCGTTTGGCGCTTTCCATCGTCTGCTGCGCCACCGCCAGATTGCTGCGCTCGGCCGCCACCGCCACCCAGTCGGTGACGATATCGGCGATCAGCGTCAGACGGGTGCTTTTCGCCGCCTCCGAGTTAGCCAGGTAAGTTTCGAACGCCGCCCGCGACAGGCTGGCGTTTTTGCCGAACAGATCCAGCTCAAAGGCGCTGACGCCGGCCTGCGCTTCGTAACTCTGGCTGATGGCGGTGGCATTGCCGTTGCCGGTCAGCGAACGCCCGCGGCTGCCGTCGGCGGTGGCGTTGATCGTCGGCAACAGCGCCGCGCGCTGCTCACCGTACAGCGCGCGCGCCGACGCGATATTGGCGATCGCCTCGCGCAGATCGCGGCTGCTGCTCAGCCCCATCGCCACCACCTGGCGCAACCTGGCGTCCTGCACATAGTCGCGCCAGGCGATGTCCGGGTAGCTCAACGCCTGCTTGCCGGCGGCCTCGCCCTGCGGCAGCGTTGCCGCTATCGGCGCCGTCGGCCGCTGATAATCAGGATCCAGCGAAATACAGCCAGCCAACAGCAGCGGCAAAGTTAACATCATGACTCGTTGCAACACGTTATTCTCCTGCCTGTGGCGGCCGGCTGGCGGAGCGGCGGCTAAACACGCGGCGCACCAGCACATAAAACAGCGGGACGAAAAAGATGGCCAATGCGGTGGCGGTAAGGGTGCCGCCGATAATGCCGGTACCGATGGCGATGCGGCTGTTGGCGCCGGCGCCGCTGGATACCGCCAGCGGCAGAACCCCGGCGGTGAACGCCAGTGAGGTCATCAGGATCGGCCGCAGGCGCATGCGCGCCGCGTGAACCGCCGCGCCAATCAGCGTTTCACCGCGCTGATGCATTTCCTCGGCGAACTCGACGATCAGAATGGCGTTTTTCGCCGACAAACCGACGATGGTGAGCAGCGCCACCTGGAAGTAGATATCGTTCTCCAGCCCGCGCAGCGTGATTGCCAACAGCGAACCCACGATGCCCATCGGCACCACCAACATCACCGCAAACGGAATCGACCAGCTCTCATACAGCGCCGCCAGGCACAGGAACACCACGATGAGCGAAATGGCGTACAGCGACGACGCCTGGCCGCTGGTCAGCCGCTCCTGATAGGAGAGCCCGCTCCAGGAATAGCTGCTGCCGGCGGAGAATTTCGCCGCCAGTTTCTCCATCTCGCTCATCGCCGTGCCGGAACTGACGCCGGCGGCGCCCTGCCCGGTGATCTCGAACGACGACAGCCCGTTATAGCGCGACAGGTTTTCCGGGCCGTAGATCCAGTGTGAGGAAGCAAAAGCGGAGAACGGCGTCATGCTGCTGTCGCCCGCCGCGTTGGTGCCGCGCACAAACCATTTGTCGAGATCTTCCGGCTTGGCGCGATACTCTACGTCGCCCTGCATATAGACTTTTTTCACCCGGTTGCGATCGATAAAGTCGTTGACGTAGGTGCTGCCGAACGCGCTGCTGAGCGTGCTGTTGACGTCGCCGGCGCTCAGGCCGAGCGCCTGCAGTTTGCCGCTGTCGATCTCCACCTGCAGCTGCGGAGTGTCCGGCAAGGTGTTGGCGCGTACCGCCAACAGCGATGGATTGCCGGCGGCGGCGGCGACGATCTGATCGCGCATCGCCTGCAGCTCGGCGCGGGTGGTCGCCCCTTTGGCCTGCAGTTCGAAGGTGAAGCCGTCGGACTGGCCGAAGCCGTCGATCGCCGGCGGGCTCATGGAGAACACCTGGGCGTCGCGCAGCGAGGCAAAGTGCGCCATGGCGCGTTTGGCGATGGCGTCGGCGGTGTTTTCGCTGCCGTCGCGTTGGCTCCAGTCTTTGAGGCTGACGAACGCCATGCCGGCGTTTTGCCCGCTGCCGCTGAAACCGAAGCCGTTGATGGTGAAAATGGTGCTGACGTTGGCCTTTTCCTGCTCAAGGAAATAGGCGGTGACCGCCTCGCTCACCGCCGAGGTGCGGGCGTTGGTGGCGCCGGCCGGCAAGGTGTACTGCACCATCACCGAACCCTGATCCTCATTGGGCAGGAAACCGGTCGGCAAACGCAGATACATCACGGCGGTGGCGATCAGCAGCAGGCCGTACAGCAGCAGATAGCGCGTCGGCCGGTGGATCACCCCGCCGACCTTGTCGGCGTACTTCTCCTGCAACCGGTTATAACCGCGGTTGAATTTACCCAGCAGCCCTTTGTCGGTCTGTTCTTCATGCGTCGATTTCAGCAATGTGGCGCACAGCGCCGGCGCCAGCGTCAACGCCAGCACGACCGACAGCACCATCGAGGAGACGACGGTAATCGAAAACTGACGGTAGATCACCCCGGTGGAACCGCCGAAGAACGCCATCGGCAGAAACACCGCCGACAGCACCAGCGCGATGCCGACCAGCGCGCCGGTGATCTCGCGCATCGATTTCTCCGTCGCCTCGCGCGGCGGCAGTTTATCTTCACGCATCACGCGTTCGACGTTTTCCACCACCACGATGGCGTCGTCCACCAACAGCCCGATCGCAAGCACCATGCCGAACAGCGTCAGGGTATTGATCGAGTAGCCGAACGCCGCCAGCACGCCGAAGGTGCCCAGCAACACCACCGGCACGGTGATGGTCGGGATCAGCGTGGTGCGCAGGTTTTGCAGGAACACGAACATCACCACCACCACCAGGACCACCGCTTCGAACAGCGTTTTCACCACCTCCTCGATCGAGATGTTGATGAAGTCGGTGCTGTCTTTCGGGTAGGCCACCTTATAACCCTGCGGCATCGCGCTTTGGTATTCCGCCACCTTGGCCTTCACCAGCTTGGCGGTGTTGAGGGCGTTGGCCCCCGCCGCCAGCTTGACCGCGATCCCCGCCGCCGGGTGGCCGTTGAGGTGCGCGCTGGCGGAGTAATCTTCGTTGCCCAGCTCAACCCGCGCCACGTCGCCCAGCCGCACCAGCGCGCCGCTGCTGTTGCTTTTCAGGATGATATTGCGAAACTGTTCCGGCGTTTGCAGCCGCGACTGCGCCTTCACCGTGGCGGTCAGCTGTTGATCGGCGGCGGCCGGCAGATCGCCTACCTTGCCGGCGGACACCTGGGTGTTTTGCGCCTCGATCGCCGTCTGCACGTCGGAAGGCATCAGCGCATAGCTCGCCAGCCTGGTCGGATCCAGCCAGATGCGCATCGCGTATTCCGAACCGAACACCTGCACGTCCCCCACGCCCTCGATGCGCGACAGCGGATCCTGCAGGTTGCTGACCAGATAGTCGGAAATGTCGGCCATCGTCGCCTTGTCGTTCTCGTCATACAGCCCAACGATCAGCAGAAAGCTGCTCTGGGATTTCTTGACCGTCACGCCTTGGGCGGTGACCGCGCTCGGCAAGCGGCTTTCCGCCTGCTGAACTTTGTTTTGCACCTGCACCTGCGCGATATCCGGATCGGTGCCCTGATCAAAGGTGACGTCGATGCTGACCGAGCCGCTGGAGCTGCTGGTCGAAGAGAAATACAGCAGGCCATCCAGACCGGTGAGCTGCTGTTCAATCACTTGGGTGACGCTGTTTTCCAGCGTTTCCGCGTCCGCGCCCGGATAAGTGGCGGAGATGGAAATCTGCGGCGGTGACACGTCCGGGTACTGCGAGATGGGCAACGAATTGATCGACATCAGGCCGCACAGCATGATGATGATGGCGATCACCCAGGCGAACACCGGGCGGCGGATAAAGAACTGCGCCATATCACTGCTCCCCGCGTTGGGCTTTGTCGAGCGAGACGGCGACCGGCTTCACCGCCGCGCCGATCGTCACCTTGCTGGTGCCTTCGACGATCAGGCGATCGCCCTCGTTCAGCCCGCTGCCGATCAGCCAGTTGCTGCCCACCACCCGTTCGGCGGTGACGGTGCGCTGCGCCACTTTATTTTGCTCGTCCACCACCAACGCGGTGGCTTCCCCTTTGGCATTGCGGGTGATGCCCTGCTGCGGCGCCAGAATGGCTTTAGAATCGACGCCGTTATCCACCGTGGCGTGGACATACATGCCGGGCAACAGTTCATGTTCGGGGTTGGGGAACACAGCGCGCAGCGTGACCGAACCGGTGGCCTCATCCACCGCCACCTCGGTCAACTCCAGCTTGCCGGCGTGGGGATAAGACGTGCCGTCCTCCAGCTTGATGGCGACCGGCGTGACCGCGCCGCGCTGTAACGCCGCCTGCTGGCGTCGCAGCTTAAGCATCTGGGCGCTGGACTGGGTCAGATCGACATAGATCGGATCCAACGCGCGGATGGTGGCCAACGCATCGGTCTGGCTGGCGGTGACCAGCGCGCCCGGCGTCACGGATGAGATGCCGATGCGCCCGGCGATGGGCGCACGCACCTGGGTATAGCCGAGATTGATGCGCGCCGTCTCCAGCGCCGCCTGATACTGCGCCACCGACGCCACGGCCTGCAGATACGCGGCTTTGGCGTCGTCTGCGTCCTGTTTGGAAACGCCGTTTTCTTTCACCAGCGCCGCATAGCGCTGCGATTTGAGCCGGGTGGATTGCACCGTGGCCTGGGCATTTTTCAGCTGGGCGGCGGCCTGATCGTAGCTGGCCTGATAGCTGGCGGGATCAATTTGATACAATACCTGCCCGGCTTTCACCTCGGCCCCTTCGGTAAACAGCCGCTGCTTGATGATGCCATCGACCTGCGGCCGCACGTCGGAGGTCATGGTGGCGTTGACCCGGCCGGTCAGCTCGCTGCTCAGGGTCACCGACTGGCCGCGCAGCGTGACCACGCCGACCTCCCGTTCACCGCCTGCGCCCGTCGGCGCGCCGGCGTTTTGCCCATCGCAGGCGGCCAGCGACAGCGACAGCCCCAGCGCTAAAAGCGTTTTCCTCTGCATTGCAATACGATCCTATTGAGAATAACTATTCTCAATATATCGAATGCCGCGATGCGCTTCTGAAAGGGTTGCGTAAGGATTCGGTAAAAGTCCGTCGGGCAGAACCGGCCGGTATCGCGATTATTTGTGCCGCAGCGGCACGTCTTTCAAGAGCCAGGTCAGCGCAAAAGCCAGCGCCATCACCCCGGCGGCAATTTGATACACCGAATGGATCGCCCCGCCGAAAGCCTGCAGGTAATCCTGCTGCAGCGCCGTCGGCAAATGGTGCACCGCTTCTGCGCCGAGCGAGCGCGGCAGCTGCGCGCCTTCCGGCAACAGCGCCGCCAAACGGGTGTGCAACACCTGCGTGAAAATCGCCCCGAACACCGCCACGCCTATCGAACCGCCGATAGAGCGGAACAGCGTGGCGCTGGACGTCGCAACCCCGATATGTCGGGGCTCCACGCTGTTTTGCGCCGCCAAAATCATCACTTGCATCACCATGCCCAGCCCCAATCCCAGCAGGCAAAGGTACAGATACAGTTGCTGCACCGGCGTGTTATTGGTCAGAGTGCCGAGCAGCGTCATGGCCCCCAGCGCGCACAGGGTACCGACGATCGGGAACAGGCGATATTTACCGCGTTTGCTGATGATCCGCCCGCTGATGATCGAGCTGGCCATAATGCCGCCCATCAACGGCAGCAGCTGCATTCCGGCCTGCGATGGCGTCGAGCCTTTCACCACCTGCAGATACAGCGGCAGGAAAGTCACGGAGCCGAACAGCGACATGCCGACGATAAAGCCGATCAGGCCGCACAGCACGAAGGTGCGGTTGCGAAACAGCCCGAGGGGAATGATCGGTTCAGCGGCCAGCCGTTCCTCATAGATAAAGCCGCCCAGCGACACCAGGCCAAAGGCCAGAATGCACCACAGCTGGCCGTCCGACCAGGCCATTACCGTGCCCCCCTGGCTGGTGAACAGGATGATGCAGGTGAGCGCCATCGCCAGGTAACCGGCGCCCAGGACGTCGATTTCATGCCGCACTCGATTAACCTGCGACTGAAACACTGCGCCAATCACCAGCAGGGCGAACAGACCCAGCGGCAGATTGATGTAGAAAATCCAGCGCCAGGAAAAATGCTGCACCAACAGGCCGCCGATCAGCGGCCCCACCACCGTGGCCAGGCCGAATACCCCGCCGAACAGCCCCTGATAACGGCCGCGTTCCGCCGGCGGGATCACGTCGCCGACCACCGCCAGGGTGACCACCAACAGCCCGCCGCCGCCCAACCCTTGCAGCGCGCGCATCATAATCAGCTGCGTCATATTTTGCGCCAGCCCACACAGTACCGACCCAAGCAAAAACAGCAAAATAGCGATTTGCAGCACAATCTTGCGGCCGAAAAGATCGCCGAATTTGCCGTACAGCGGCACCACGATAGTGGAAGACAGCAGATAGGCCGTCACCACCCAGGACAGTTTTTCAAGCCCACCAAACTCGCCGACGATGGTCGGCAGCGCGGTGGAGACAATGGTTTGATCCAGCGCCGCCAGCAGCATCACCAGCAGCAACGCGGAAAACAGCAACGGGAGCGAAGTCGCCTTGGCTGGCGCCCCGCCGTGATCGGGCTGGATTGTCGGGTTTTCTATCTCCATCGGAGTCAGTTCACTTGTAATTAATTAATCGCATAATTAATATATGAGTCATCCTTTTCTCCGGTCAATGGATCTCACCGCGATGACAGCACGAAACGTTCAAACTCCCGCCAAGCCTCGCCGCCCCGGCCGGCCGAGCGGCGGCCCCAAAGGGGCTGACAAACGCGAGCATTTGCTTGATACCGCACTGAACCTGTTTGCCCGCCAGGGGATCGTAGACACCTCGTTGAACGCCATTGCGCGCGAGGCAAACGTCACCCCGGCCATGCTGCACTACTACTTTCATAACCGCGATCAGCTGCTGGACGTGCTGATCGAGGAGCGCTTTCTGCCGGTGCGCAAGATGGCCGGCGAAGTATTCGACGCCAACGCGGACGATCCCGTCACCACCTTCACCCTGCTGGCGCAACGTTTTATCGACATCGCGTTGGAACACCCCTGGTTCGCCCCGCTGTGGCTGCGGGAGGTCATGAGTGAAAGCGGCGTGCTGAAACAGCGCATGGATGAACGCTTCGGTAATGAACGCCATCAGATCGCGCTGCAAGCCATCGCGCGCTGGCAGGCGCAGGGTAAACTCAATCCCGATCTCGAGCCTGCCCTGCTGTTCTTCACCCTGTTCGGCATCACGCTGCTGCCGCTGGCCACCGCGCCCAAATGGCGGCGCGAACGGGATAAAGGCCAGCTAAACGCCGAAGATATCGCCCGCCACGCCGTCGCCCTGCTGCGCTACGGCATCGGCCCGGCGCGTTAACTCACTGGTTCTGGGGATTTAACCAGCCGAAACACCGTTTTGGTGTGCCAATAGTAGTCGATCGCCGCCGCGATATTCGGCATCCAACCGTCCGGCTCATAGGGTACGAAGCCGGAAAAACCCAGCCTGCGGGCAGAAACCTGGAACCCCGCGCCGGAGAAAATGCGTGCATAGTCGTCCAGCGAGCGATCCTGCACCACGGTGTGCGTCTGTTCAGCTACCCTTGCGCGCCATTGCGGCCACAGCGGGTTGTCGGTGTGGCAACCGGTCACCGCATAGTAAACGCCGCCCGGCTTCAGCGCCCGCAGCATATCGGCGGCATGCTGCGCGATATCTTCGATCAGGTAGATGACCTCATGGCTGAAGGCGATATCGAAATGGTCATCCCAGCCCGTCAGCCGCGTGTCGGTTTGATAACCGATCGGCAGGTTTCCTTTCAGGCGGTTGGCGTGTTCGACGGACTGGCGGGCGATATCGACGCCGAGCCCTTCACGAAATGGCCGGATTTGGTGCAACAGACGCAGAAAACCGCCTTGATTGCAGCCGAAATCCAACACCCTGACGCCGGACAGTTCGTGTTCCGGCACCAGAGTTAGCAGATGCCGCCAGATAGGCGCATGGCCTTCCGCCATGGCCTGCTCTGCGTGCGGATCGCGATACCAAGTGGGGATGCTCAAGGGGGAGTCGTTCATTATGGCCTCCTTATGTTTCCACTCAGCCAACCACAGCCTATGGCGACAAACAACCGCGTGCGCATTTTTTGAACATTCACTGCTCTGGCTTGCCATGCACCGGCAGTTGGCTGGTCACGCAGTGAATGCCGCCGCCGCCGGCGGCGATGGCGTCGATCTCCAACTGTACCACCTTGCGCTGCGGATAGAGCGCCGACAGCAGCGTAAACGCCGCCTTATCCGCCTGCGGGTCGCCAAATTCAGGGGCGATCACCGCGCCGTTGATCACGAAGTAGTTGATGTAGCCCGCCGCGAAATCGGGGTTGCGGCGGCTGAATCGGCTGTCGCGCGGCGCCAGCGGCGGCGAAAGCGTATGCACCTGCAACGTGCGGCCATCGGCGTCAGTCGCTGTCTTGAGGATCGCCAGATGCGCCTGGGTAACCGCATGATCATAAGAGGCCGGATCGGTATCCAGGTTGGCCACCACCACGCCCGGCCGCACGAAACGGGCGTAAAAATCGACGTGGGCATCGGTGATATCCCGGCCTTTAATGCCCGGCAGCCAGATAATTTTGCGCAGGCCGAGCATCGCTTTCAGCTCCCGCTCAACCCGCTCCCGGCTCCAGCCCGGGTTGCGGTTCGCATTCACCCAGCAGCTCTCGGTCATGATGCCGGTGCCGTGCCCATCCACTTCGATGCCGCCGCCTTCGCCTACCAGCGCGCTGCGGCGCGGTTGAGCGACGCCGTATTTTTTGGCGGCGAACGCCGCCAGACGCGCATCCTTGGCATGTCGCTGTTTATTGCCCCAGCCGTTGAAGTTGAAATCCACCGCGCCCAGCGCACCGGCGTCGTTGACGACGAAATTGGCGCCGATGTCGCGCACCCAGATGTCATCCAACTCGGTGACGACATAGCTGACGTTATGGCTGCCGCAGATCGCTTCCGCCAGCTGCCGTTCGTGCGCGCGGCAAAATACCGTCAGCGGCTGAAACTCGGCGATGGCGCGGGCGATGCGCCCCTGCGCGGCCTGCACGTCCGCCGTGAACCCGCCCCAAATCGCACGCTGCGCGCCGAATGCGAGAAACGCCCGCTGCTGCGGTTCCCCTTCATCGGGGAGGCGCCAGACCGGGTTAAGCGCAGCTTTCGCGTGACCGTGTAACGAAATGCCCAGCGATGCCGCCAAACCCACGCCGGCCACTGCCGAAAGCTGCTTGATAAAGGTGCGACGCGTTGCCATAAACGGCCTCTTTAAATTAATTTAAATTCAAATGGTTAGCCGGTTTCTTTACGCTCCGGCGCTTGAATCCCATGCTAGTCTTCCCCTGCCACCGCGACAAACGATATATTTAGTGGATATCTGATTAGACAGGCTTATCGATAATGTTAAAACACTGGCCTCCTTTGAGCGCCCTGCGCGGTTTCGAAGCGGCGGCGCGCCTGGGCAGTTTTCATCAGGCCGCCGAAGAATTGCACCTGACCCAATCGGCCATCAGCCAGCAGATCCGCAGCCTCGAGGCGTTTCTGGAACAGCCGCTGTTCTTCCGCACCGGCCGCAGCGTAACGCTGACCGACGCCGGCCACGATCTGTTCAGCACCGCACAGGTGATGCTGCAACAGCTGGCCGTCGGCATTCGCCGTTTGGATCAGTACCGCAAACCCAACCAGTTGATCGTCAACACCACCCCGGCCTTTGCCCGCCACTGGCTGACGCCGCGGCTGGGCGATTTCAACCGGCGACATCCGCAGATCGATCTGTGGCTGTTCACCAGCTTTGAACCGCCGGATATGGCGGCGGACAGCATCGATCTGGCGATCCGCGACGATCTCAGCGCGCAGGCGGACTGCACCTTCAAGGTTCTCTGTACCGACCGGCTCTACCCCGCCTGCCACCCCAGCCTGCTGGCGTTGACGCCGGAGCAGCGCGTGACCTTGCACGGCGAACGTGAGATGGACTGGAGCCACTGGGCGGTGGCGGGCGGCGCGCACGTCGGCCAACGCGACAGCGGGCTGAACTTCTCCGATCCTGGTCTGCTGCTGGACGCCGCCTGCAATGGCCTCGGCATCGCGTTGGTCAGCCAACTGCTGGCGCAACACGCGCGCGACGTCGGGCTGCTGCAACCGCTAACCGAGCAACGCGTGCGCGGCGCCAACTGGGCGTGGCTGCTGCACCGCGACAGCGAACACAATCCGCTCGCCCGGCACTTCTGCCAATGGCTCCAGTCGGCGCTGTCCGCCGGCGCATAACGCGCCACGTCACGATTTGCTACTCTGGTCAGGCGGCCCCGCCTGACCGCTGCTACCTTCAATAAAGCGTCGCAACAACCCGAAGAAAACGCGCTAACCTGCTGTTTCAAAATAATTAGTTGAATTCACCTGATAACTGAACATCGCTAAAAGGATCTTCTATGTCTGCCGGTTTATTGAAAACGATAGCTCTGAGCGTGGCACTTGCCTGCACCGTTCCCGCCGCCTTTGCCGCCGATCTGACCGCCGGCGCGGTCGCCGCCCCGGATCAGTATGGCGCCAAGGTCGCCGCGCACATTCTGCAGGCCGGCGGCAACGCGGTCGACGCGGCGGTCGCCACCGCCTTTACCCTGGCCGTTACCTACCCTGAAGCCGGCAATATCGGCGGCGGCGGCTTTATGACGTTGTACGTCGACGGCAAACCCTATTTCCTCGACTACCGCGAAGTGGCGCCCAAGGCCGCCGGCAAAACCATGTATCTGAACGAGAAAGGCGAAGTGATCGAGAATCTCAGCCTGGTGGGCAGCCGCGCCGCCGGTGTGCCGGGCACCGTGCTAGGGTTGTGGGAAGCCCATAAGCGTTTCGGCAAGCTGCCGTGGGCCGAACTGCTGACGCCGGCGATAGGTTACGCCCGGCAAGGTTTCACCGTGGCGGACCAGCAGTATCAATACCGTGAAGACGCCAACAAACTGTTCGCCGGTAAAACCAACTTCGGCGACTATTTCGGCGCCATGAAGCCCGGCACGGTGTTCAAACAGCCGGAGCTGGCCGCCACCCTTGAGCGCATCGCCAAATCGGGCGCCGACGATTTTTATCACGGCGAAACCGCTCGCCTGCTGGTGGCGCAAATGCAGCGCGACAACGGGCTGATCGGTGCGGCGGATTTGGCCGACTATCGGGTGAAATGGCGTGAACCGATGCGCATCAGCTGGCGCGGCAACACCGTGTATACCGCCCCGCTGCCCAGCTCCGGCGGCATTGCGCTGGCGCAGCTGCTGGGGATAAAAGAAGATCGCGCCGCCGACTTCAAGGGCGTGCCGCTCAACTCGGCGCGCTATATCCACCTGCTGGCGGAAATCGAAAAACGCGTGTTCGCCGATCGCGCCGACTACCTCGGCGACCCGGATTTCACTAACGTGCCGGAAGCGCAGCTGATCGCCCCCGACTACCTGCAAAAACGCGCCGCCGAGATCAACCCGACGGCGATCTCGCCGACCGAAAAGGTGCGGCCGGGGCTGGAAACCCACCAAACCACCCACTTTTCGATCGTCGATGCCGCCGGCAACGCGGTCAGCAACACCTATACGCTCAACTGGGACTTCGGCAGCGGCGTGGTGGTCAAAGGCGCCGGCTTCCTGCTTAACGACGAGATGGACGACTTCAGCGCCAAACCCGGCGTCGCCAACGCCTTCGGCGTGGTGGGCAGCGACGCCAACGCCATCGAGCCGGGCAAACGCATGCTCTCCTCGATGAGCCCGACCATCATCACCCGCGACGGCGACGTCACCCTGGTGATCGGCACCCCGGGCGGTTCACGCATCTTCACCTCGATCTTCCAGGTGATCAACAACCTCTACGATTACCACCTGCCGCTGGCGCAGGCGGTGGCCGCCCAGCGCGTGCACCATCAGCTGTTGCCGAAGGACACCGTCTACTATGACAGCTTTGCGCCGCTGACCGGCAAACCGGCGGACGAGCTGAAGGCCATGGGTTACACCCTCGAAGACCAGGGCTGGAACATGGGGGATATTCAGGTCATCCGCATCGATGGCCGCACGCCGGAAACCGCGTCCGATCCGCGTGGCCGCGGCGTGGGCCTGGTGGTGAAAAAGTAACGCCCCGGCGGCCCGCCTTCAATTAGACGGGCCGCTGCTTCCCCGCATTGACTGCCGCTGCGCCCTTTCTTACTCATCTATACTGAAGCGACAGGCGCGCGTTTGACGACGGCGGCGTCTGCCTTCCTTCTTAGACGATAACAAAAATATTATTTTTAAATCAATCACCTGCACTTATCGTAAGCGGTGTCGGAGGCAATCAACAATGGCGAAAAGACGAGCAGTACCCGGTGTCCATCCCTACGATGGGCCCGCCGGCGGTTGGGGCGCGCTGAAAGCGACGGCCATCGCCGTGCGCACGCAGATGGATACCTTAGAAGCGCCGGTGACGCTGATGCGCACCAACCAGCCCGACGGGTTTGACTGCCCGGGATGCGCATGGCCGGATAAAGAGCATCGCTCCACCTTTCAGTTTTGCGAAAACGGCGCCAAAGCGGTGACCTGGGAAGCGACCAGCAAGCGCGTGACGCCCGAACTCCTGGCGCAAAATACCGTGACCTCACTGCTGCAAAAAACCGATTATCAGTTGGAAGACTATGGCCGCCTGACCACGCCCCTGTTTTATGACGCCGGGACGGACACCCTGCGCCCGCTGGCGTGGGACGAGGCGTTCCAACGCATCGCCGCCGTCTTGCAGACGCTGCCGCCGGAACAGGTGGAATTTTATACCTCCGGCCGGGCGTCCAATGAGGCGGCCTACCTGTTCCAGCTGTTTGCGCGTGAATTTGGCAGCAATAACTTTCCCGACTGCTCCAACATGTGCCATGAGCCGACCAGCGTTGGCCTGCCGCAATCGATCGGCATCGGTAAAGGCACCGTCTCGCTGGACGACTTTGACAGCGCGGAGCTGGTTATCTCCATCGGGCACAATCCGGGCACCAACCACCCGCGCATGATGGGCACGCTGCATGAGCTGGCGCGCAAAAAAGTGCCGATCATTGTCTTTAACCCGCTGCGCGAGCGGGCGCTCGAACGTTTCACCGATCCGCAAAACGTCATCGAAATGGCGACCTACAGTTCGACCCCGATCGCTTCAACCTACTATCAGGTCAAAGCCGGCGGTGACGCCGCGGCGCTCAAAGGCATCGCCAAAGCGTTGCTGCAGTTGGATGATGAGCATGGCAATGCGCTGGATCACGCCTTTATTGCCGAGCACACTGAAGGGTTTACGGCTTTCGCCGCCGACCTGAAGGCCACCGGTTGGGATGCGATTGAGGCGGAGAGCGGCCTGGCGCGCCGGGATCTGGAACAGGTCGCCGCCGCTTACGCGAAATCCAACGCCACCATCGTGACCTACGGCATGGGCATTACGCAGCACAATAAAGGGACGGCCAACGTGCGCCTGATCGCTGACCTGCTGCTGCTGCGCGGCAACATCGGCAAACCGGGCGCCGGCATTTGCCCGCTGCGCGGCCACTCTAACGTGCAGGGCAATCGCACCGTCGGCATCACCGAAAAACCCTCGGCCGAATTTTTGGCGAAGTTGGAAACGGTGTTTGGCTTCACGCCGCCCAAGGCCCACGGTCACGATGCCGTGAAATGCATGCAGGCGATGATCGACGGCGCCTCGAAGGCGTTGATCTGCCTGGGCGGAAACTTCGCCGTGGCGCTGCCGGACCCCGATCAGAGCTTCCCGGCGATGAAAGCGCTGGAGTTAAGCGTGCATATCGGCACCAAACTCAACCGCAGCCATCTGTTGGTGGCGAAAGAAACCCTCATTCTGCCCTGCCTGGGCCGCACCGAACTGGACATGCAGGCCGGCGGGCGACAATCGGTGACGGTGGAGGATTCGATGTCGATGGTGCATGCCTCGTCCGGCAAATTAAAACCGGCGTCGGAGCTGTTGCGTTCGGAACCCGCCATTGTGGCCGGCATGGCCAAAGCGGTGATGCCCGCCAGCAAGGTGCCCTGGGATGAACTGATCGAAGATTACGACGTGATCCGCGATCTGATCGAAAAAACCATTCCGGGCTTCGACGATTACAACGCGCGCATTCGCCAACCCGGCGGTTTCCGCATGCCGCTGCCGCCGACCGAGCGCCAGTGGCCGACGGCGACGGGCAAAGCGATGTTTTCGGTGTTCAGCGGGTTACATGAAGACCAGATTGCGGCGGAACAAAATACGCTGCGGCTGATCACCCTGCGCAGCCACGATCAGTACAACACCACCATTTATGCCCTGGATGACCGCTATCGCGGGGTTTTCGGCCGGCGCGACGTGCTGTTTATGAATGACAGCGATCTGCAACGTTTGGGGCTGGAGCATGGCGACGTGGTCGATCTGGAAACGGCGCTGCCCGGCAGCACCCAGCGCCTGGAAGGCATCACGGTGATCGCCTACAACATCTCAGCTGGATCGGTCGGCGCCTACTACCCGGAAGCCAACGTGCTGGTGCCGCTGCATTACATCGATGAGGAGAGCGGCACGCCTTCGTACAAATCGGTGCCAATCCGCGTGAAGTTGAGATCCAAAGAGGTGCGCGCGGTTAAGATCGCTTAGTGGGAACGCTACGGCCCCCACTGGCATCTGAGTGGGGGCCATTTTTATCCGACTACGGGGCAGCGGCTTATTTGCCGTTGGCCAATTCGCCGTACACCACCTGGCCGCGGAAACCGCGCCGCACCTGCTGGAACAGCTCGCGGAACGCCGGGTAATCCTGCGCCTGGCACAGCGCTTCCTTGCCGCGAATGGCGTTCACCTGCAGGCGGTGATTGACGGTCACCTGCTGCCCGTCACGCCGCCACGCCACGCGATAGTCGCCCGCCGCATTGCGGAACTGCCTGTCTTGCGGAATGGCGATAATCGGCACGTTGGCCGGCAGCTGCAGACGGTAGGTTTCGTCGTAGCGCTGCGCGGTGCAGTAGAACGGGGTTTCGTTGCCCGGCGCCGCCGTGGTGGTATACAGCGTGCGGAACGATTTGCCGCCGGGCGGGTTGGGCAACGTCATGCCGCCCACCACGCCGAAATCGACGTAGTCGTCCGCCTTGAAGCGGAAGCGGTAACCGAACTGCTTTTTGAGATCCAGCGGATCGCTGTTCATCGCCACCTCGCCGCTGCCGTCGATGCCGGAGGCGGACATGATCGTCGCTTCGGCCTGCGCCCGGTTCTGGCGGTTGATCTGCGAGAAGTAGCCCCGCAGGTCAATCTCTTCCACTTCGCTCAGCCGGCGCTCGGTTTGACCATGCAGATTGCCCGCCTTGTCGAACACAAAATCGACGCTCAGCGCGCTGTTGACCGGCTGCTCGTCGCTGCCCGGCGTGCGCGCCAGTTTGGCGTCGCGCGTGAGCAGCACCGGCGCCCCCAGATCGCCCTCCGGCAGTTGGCCGAACCGCGCCCAGGGATTGGTGGAGTCCAGGTACAAATTGAACTCCGGCACGTAGGTGATGGCGTGATTAAAGCGGCCGAGCAGCGGCACGTTAGGCAGTATCGGGCCTTCATCCATGCCGATCAGCACCGGCGAGCTTTCAATGCCCTTGGCGGCGAGCAGCGCCTCCAGGATCACCACGTGATCCTTACAGTCGCCATAGTGATTATCGAGAATGCTCTGCGCCGAATTCGGCTCCAGCCCGCCGTTGCCCAGGTACACCGCCACGTAGCGAATGTTTTGCGCCACCCAGCGATAGAGGGCCTCCGCCTGCTCGCGCCGATCGCTGATGCCGGCGGTGATGTTGTCCGCCAGCGCCTGAATGCCCGGCGTCACCTTCGCCGCCGCGCCGGCCTTCAGCTGGTAGGCCTTGGCCAACTGCGGCCACTCGCGGTAGGTGCTGGCCATGATGGTCGGGCTGAAGGTCCAGCTGTCCGCCGCCCAGTTTTGCGCTTTCATTGGCGCGCTGCGCGAATAATGCCAGCGCCAGTGCGCTTGGCCGTTGCGGATCTGCGGTTGGTCCCCGCCCTCGACGCCGCGCGTGAAGATATGCATCGGCAGCTTGGCCGGCGCCTGCAGGGTCACTTCGGCGTCGTCGAACTGATCGAAAACGCTGAAGGTCTCCCACAGGCCGAAATAGTCAGGGAAATACGGGGTGTTCTGCGTGCGGCGCAGTTCGTACACCACGCGCGAGCCCGGCGCCAGGTTGGAGAACACGATGACGCGCACTTTGCGGTCGGCATACAGCGGCGCCGTGGCGCTGGAGTAGCTCTCCTGGGTGTAGATGCGATCGGGCGCCACATCGTGGCGCTGGCCGTCGGCAGTCAGCGTATAGGCGGCGACCACCTCCAGCGTTTCCATTTTCTCGCTGTAGCTCAGGCGGATTTGGCTGAATTTTTCGACCGCCGCCTTGGTTTTCAGCAGCACTTCGTAGCTTTCCGTCTTCACGTTGGTGGCGTTGGCGTTAACGCGATAATCCGCACGATAGCGCACGAAGCTGAAATCGTTGTTGGCCGTATCGTTCTGGCCCTGATCCGCCGCGGCGGGCGGTGCAGCGGCCAACACGGTGGCCGGGTGCGTCGCCGTCAAACCGGCGAGTAACAGTATGGAAGGAATAGCGATTTTCATCTTCGGTCCTTGAAGGGCGTTAAGCAGCGACACCGGGCCATACGCCCGTCCCGGCGTCAAAACAGGCGGGCACACTAATATAATTGAGAATCATTTTCAATAAACGAACCGTCAACGCCGCGCTAGCCCTGCTCGATCAACATGACGGCGGTGGTCTCCGGCTCCAGCGCTTCGAAAATATGCTCGCGATCGGCGGAGTAACTGATGTAATCCCCGGCGCTCAGCACCTGCGGCTGATCCGCCGGGCCAAGGCGCGCCCGTCCACTGCTGATGATCACGTGCTCGACGGTGCCCGGCGGATGCGGCCGCGAGCATTTCGTTTCACCAGGTTGCACCCGCAGCCGGTAAATGTCGCGCTGCGCGCCCGGCGGGCAGGTGGCCAGCAGCGTGGCGGCGTAGTTGCCCTGCTCCGACAGCGCCGGCGTTCCTTCATCGGCGCGGATCACTTGCACCGGCCTGCTCGGCTGTGAAATCAGCCGGCTGACCGGCACATCCAGCGCCATCGCCAACGCCCACAGCGTTTCCAGGCTGGGATTGCCGCTGCCGGCCTCGAGCTGCGACAGCGTGGATTTGGCGATGCCTGCGCGCTTCGCCAGCTCGGTCACCGACAGATTCAATCGCTCCCGCTCACGGCGGATTGCCGCCGACAAGAGGCCGATCGGCGTGATGTTCTGCATCAGGTTATCGCTCATTGTTCATTATACCGTTCAATTGTTCGACTTGACGAACAGAGTCAACCATGTTCATCATAATGTCCGATTGTTCATTTTAATGACTAAACGGCTTCATCACAAGCACGGCCAGGCAACGAGGAAAATGACATGAAAACGAAAACGCGCGGCGCAGTGCAAATGATCCTCGCCATGACGATCTCCGGCACCGTCGGTTGGCCGGTACTCGTTTTAGGGCAGCCGCCCGCCACGGTGGTGTTTTGGCGCTGCGCGTTCGGCGCGCTGGCGATGCTGGCCACCTGCGCCGCGCTTGGGCAGTTGAAACCCGGCGCGATCAACCGGCGGCAGCTGGCTGTCGCCATCCTCGGGGGTATCGCGCTGGTGCTCAACTGGACGCTATTGTTTGCTGCCTATCAGCATGCTTCGATCGCTGTCGCCACCGTGACCTACCACGTTCAGCCGTTTATGTTGGTGGCGCTGGGGGCGCTGCTGTTCGGCGAAAAACTGACGGCTAACCGGCTGGGCTGGCTTCTGCTGGCGTTCGCGGGGATGGTGTTGATCGTCACCGGCCGGCAGAGCGGTGGCGGCGAAGGCGACTATCTGCTCGGCGTGGCGCTGGCGCTGGGCGCGGCCCTGATGTACGCCCTGGCGGCGGCGATCGTCAAACAGCTGGCCGCGTTGCCGCCGCAGCTCATCGTGTTGATTCAACTGACCGTCGGCGCGCTGGCGATGGCGCCGTTCGCCGCTCTGGCCCACCTTCCCGCGAAACCGACCGACTGGCTGCTGCTGGCTACCCTCGGCCTGGTGCATACCGGGTTGATGTCCACGTTGCTCTATGGCGCGATCCAGAAAATCCCCACCGCTCTGGTCGGCGCGCTGTCGTTCATCTACCCGGCGGTGGCGATCGTGGTGGACTGGGCGGCGTTCGGGCACCGTCTCAGCCTGTTGCAGCTGCTGGGCACGCTGGCCATTCTCGGCGCGGCGGCGGGCATGAACTTCGGCTGGCGATGGGCGTCCGCCGCGCACCAAGCCGGTAAAATCGGTTAATCCCGCCCGATGGGCAAGCTATGCACAATAAGGCATTCGCCTTGTGTCCGGCGCGGTGCTATTTATTTAAACCGTGTAGGGTAGAAGGAGTTTTTCTATGTGGCATCACCGCCTGCAACGGCGCATCCGTTTCAGCTACTGGAACGAACTGTGCGTCACAAAAAAATAAGGGAAGGCGCAAGCCTTCCCTTTTGTCATTCACCGTTCAGCTCAGAAGCGATCGGTTTTCACCACCTCGTCGAACGGCAGTTTGCCGATGCGCGGATAAGGCTGCCCCGCCGCCTTGCCGATGGCGACCATCAGCGCGATCTGATAGTGAGCCGGTTTGTTGATAATCTCGCCCACCGCGTCGAAATCAAACCCGTCCATCGGGCAAGAGTCGTAACCCTGCGCCTTGGCCGCCAGCATCAGCGTCTGGGCGAAGATGCCGCTGCTGCGCATCACCTCGTCGCGCTGCACCTGCGGCTTACCACGATAATACTGATCGACGGCCGGGATCATGAACTGCTGTACCGGCTCCGCCGCCTCGGCCCAAACGGTTTTTACCTGTGACTCCCAGCTCGACAGATCGCCGCACAGCACGACCAGCATCGATGCGTCGGTCACCTGCGCCTGCCCCCACGCCGCTTCGCGAATTTTCTCGCGCTGTGCGCGATCTTCGATCAGCAGCGGGCGCCAGTGCTGCAGGTTAAACGCGCTGGGTGCGCCCTGCAGCGCAATGTTCAACAGCGCTTTTTTTTCTTCGAGCGTCATCACGTGCTGCGTATCAAACTGCTTGGTGGCGCGGCGTTGGCGGATCGCGTCTAACGTATTCATTTTACTGCCTCTGTCCATGTTAAAAGCTCTATTGTCGTCAACGCGGCGCGGCTGTCCACTCCCCGGCGGCTATTTCTGCGCGGTTTCGGCGCGCAAGCGGCCGACCTGCGCCGCCAAGTCTGGCCACGGCGCCTGACCGGCATAGTGCTGCCGCAGGTAGTTGAGCAGGATGGCGATCTGCGCGTCATTCAGGTTATGGCGAAAGCCCGGCATATAGCCCAGCTCGGCGTTCGCCGGCCGCTGTATGCCATCGAGCACCACGCGAATGGCGTTGTCCGGCGCCTCGGCGAACAGGTTGGTGTTCAGCGCCAGTGACGGCCGCACTCCCGCCATCTGCGCGCCTTTTTCCTGCGCATGGCACGCCATGCAGGCGCCGGAAAACAACCGCGCCCCTTCCGAACTCAGAGGCTCCAGCTGCCGTTCCGCCTGAGCGTTTAACGTTGCCGCCGTAGCGCCCGCCGCCGTTTCAGGATGATAGCTGCGCAGATAGACGGCGATCGCCTGCAGATCGGCCTGCGGCAAGCGCGACAGCCCTTCTTCGATCACCGGCGCCATCGGGCCGGCGGCGACGCCGTGGTTGGCCGAGTAGCCGGTGCGCATAAACTCGACCAGATCCTGCTGCGTCCAATCGAGCGGCGCGGGCGAGCGGCCGGTCAACGCCGGCGCCGTCCATCCCTCCGCCACGCCGCCGGCCAAATGATCGCCACCGGTTTTTTCGCCGAACAGCACGTTGCGCGGCGAATGGCAGGCGCTGCAGTGCCCCAGCCCTTCGACCAGGTACGCGCCGCGGTTCCAGTCGGCGCTCTGGGCCGCCTCGTCCTGCATCGCGCCCGGCGTCAGGAACAGCAGGTTCCAGGCAAAGATGCCCTGGCGAATATTGAACGGAAAGTGCAAATCGGTGGCCGGTGGCCGGTATTTGACCGCCGGCTGTGACATCAGGTAGGCGTACAGCGCCTGCAGATCGTCGTCGCGGGTGCGGGTAAAGGCGGTATAGGGAAACGCCGGATAGAGATAGCGGCCCTGGCGATCGACGCCGTGGCGCATGGCGCGCTCGAACGCCGCGTAGCTCCAGCTGCCGATGCCGGTTTCCACATCCGGCGTGATGTTGGTGGTGTAAATGGTGCCGAAGGGGATTTCCATCGCCAGCCCGCCGGTGTTGCGCTCGCCGCCCGCACGGGTGTGGCACACGGCGCAGTCGCCGAGATCGGCTAACGTTTTGCCGCGCGCGATCTGCGCCTCGCTGAAACTGTGGGTCGCATCGGCGGCGAGCGGCGCGATTTCCGGCTGCCAACTGGCGACCACGCCGGCGACCACAACGGCGATCACCGTGACGCCGCCCCACCCGACGATTTTTTTCATCTTACTCATCTTTGCTGTCCTTGTTCGTTACGGGGGGTTAATGGCCGGCCTGAGCGCGCAGCGCAGCGAGCACCCGCGCCGGTGTGAACGGTACCTCGCGCAGGCGCACGCCGAGGGCGTCAAACAGCGCGTTGCCGATCGCCGCCGCACTCGGCACCGAGGCGGACTCTCCTGCGCCCATCGGCGCTTCGTCCGGGCGGTCGATCAGTTGGATATCGATCTGCGGCAATTCGTCAAAGCGCAGGATCGGATAGCCGCCCCAGTCCAATGACGTCACGCCCGACCTGTTGAAGGTCACAAACTCTTTCAGCACCCGGCTGGCGGACTGGATAATGTTGCCGTGCACCTGATGACGCACCCCGGCCGGGTTGATTATCCGACCGCAGTCATGCGCCACGAAGATTTTATCGAGCGTGATCTGCCCGGAAAGGCGATTGACGCTGAGATCGCACACCCAGGCCGCCCAGGCGGCGCCAAAGCCGGGGAATTTGCTGTGGAAATAGCGCGCATAGGCGAAACCGCGGCCGCTCACCACTTCGGCGCCGGCGGCGCGCGACCGGTGCGCCGGGCCGTCTTGCCAGTTCGCCTGGCGCTTCAGAGCCTCGATCAAGGCTACCGCGCGCGGATCGTTCAGGTAACGCAGGCGAAACGCGATCGGGTCCTCGCCGGCGCGCCAGGCCAGCTCGTCGATCCAGGACTCATGGGCGAACACGTTGGGCAGCGCCGAAACGCCGCGCATCCATGACGCCCGCACGATCGGCGCGGCGTCCTGGCAAATCACCCGCATGTGCGGATACGCGTATTGCGGAATGGCGGTGCGATCGCCCATCTGTTGCACGTCGGCCCGGTTGGCCATCTTGCCGGTCAACACCAGCGGCAAGGTCACCGCATTGTTGGAGGGATAGCTGGTTTTCAGCTCGTAGGCCGCCACCCGATTTTGCGCGTCGAGGCCGCCGCGCACCCGGATCAGCTGACCGGTGCCCTTCGGCTCCCAGCCGGACTCCTGTTCGCGCATCAACTGCACCCGCACCGGGCGGCCGGTGGCCCGCGCCAACAGCGCCGCGTCCGCCGAGACGTCGTCGGCGCAGTTGCGGCCATAGCAGCCGGAGGCTTCCATGCGGGTGATGTGCACCTGCTCAGACGGCAACTCGAGCAGCCTGGCGATGTCTTTGCGCAGATCGTGCGGGTTTTGCGTGCCGGACCACACCTGCGCCCGCCCGTCTTTGACCTCCGCCACCGCGCAGGAAGGGCCGATCGAGGCGTGCTGATGGTAGGGCCAGACATAATCCGCCCGCACTTCAGTATGCAGCTCCGCCAGCGCGGCATCCGTGCCCGCATCGTCGCGCAGCACGCGGTCGGTTTTCGGGTTGGCCTCCAGCGCGGCGGGCAGCGCTTCCGCCGACAGATCCGGCAAGCCGGCCCAGGGTTTCCACTCGGTTTTCAGCTGGCGCATGGCGGCGATCGCCTGCTCTTCGCGCTCGGCCACGATGCCGATGAAATCGTTGAGCACCACCAGTTTCACGATGCCCGGCAGGTGCGCGATCGAACGTTCATCCACCGACAACAGGCCGCCGCCCAGCGGGGCGCTGCTGTCGGCGCCTACGTAAGGCGGGCGCACCACCCGGCCATGCAGCATGCCGGGCAAACGCAGATCGTGCACGTAGGTCAGCCCACCGCTCACTTTGGCCGGAATATCGACTCGGGCGACGGCGCGGCCGACGTAGCGATTCTGCTGTTCACCGTTCAGCGGCACGTTTTTATCCAGCGCCACGTGCAGATTCTGCCCGCTCGCCAGCTGCGCATAGCTCAAGGAACGCCCCGGGTGCTTGGTCACAAACACCTGTCCCGCCGCCGCCGTCAGTTGGTCGGCCGGCAGCTCGAAGGCTTTGGCCGCCAGCGCCGTCAGCATATGTCGCACCTGCGCCGCCGCCTGGCGCAGCGGCACCGACGTGACCTGGATGGTGGCGCTGGCGATGGTCGGCCCCTGATCCGGCGTGCGTTGCGTATCGCCCAGGATCATCGTGACGTGCTCGAACGGCACGCAAATTTCGTCGGCGACGATCTGCGCCAGCGCGGTGCGAATGCCGGTGCCGAGATCGACGTGGCCATTGAAGGCCGTCACCCGGCCGTCGGCGGTGAGGCTGATAAAGCTGTCTACCCTGTCCAGCGGCAGATCGGCAGGCGCTACAACCGCCTCGGCGGCGAAGGCGTTAAACGGCGCGGGCAGCAGACTGCTGACCATTACCACACCGCCGGCTTGCAACAATTGTCGGCGGGTCAGTTCGAGGCGGCTCATGCTTGCCTCCGCGCAGCCAGCAGATCGCGGGCACGCTCGGCGGCGCGCAAGATCTCAAGGTGGGTGCCGCAGCGGCACAGGTTGTAGGCCAGCTCTTTCTTGATTGTCTGTTCATCTGCATCCGGCTCGCGTTCGAACAACGCGACCAGCGTCATGATCATGCCGTTGGCGCAGTAACCGCACTGCGCCGCCTGCTCATCGATAAACCCTTGCTGCACCGGGTGCGGCGTTTCCGCTGTTCCCAGCCCTTCCAGCGTGGTGACGGACTTGCTTCCTACCGCGGCCAGCGGCATTGAGCAGGAGCGAGCGGCGACGCCGTCGATAAGCACCGTGCAGGCGCCGCACTCCCCCAGGCCGCAGCCGTATTTGGGGCCATTCAAGTGCAGATCGTTACGTAAAACGTACAACAGCGGGGTCTCGGGCGAGATATCGCCGAGTGGAACCACCCGGCCATTAACATTGATTTCCATGGTGAAACTATCCCTTAAACAAACGGATTTAATCCGTAACATCACTGCGGCGAATAATTGAGCAGCATGCTAATAATTATCATCAAAAGACTTGATGATGTTAAGGGAATGTAGCCGCCATGGCTTTAACGAAAAGTGGGTATTTTCTATAAATTTCCGATAGATAAGCGCGCTTTTATGATTGCCGCCCGTGATTATTGTCGATTGCCAGTCCGGCCTCGGCGCCGTCGACCAACAGCCGCACGCTGGCTTCGAACAGCGCGTCTGCGCCCTTATCCTGCAAAGTGTCCCAGCCTTCGCACAGCAGCGGGTAACGCTGGCGATCGGCGTCATTCAGCGTATCGTCCGGCTGCATTTGCTGCTCTTCCAGCACCCAGCCTACGACGAAGCGCCCGACGGCGAACAGCACATTCACCGCGCGTTCAGGCGTCAAGCCCGCCCGGCACAGCAGCGCCACCTTGGCCTCGATAATGGCGAATTGCGACTCCTGCGGCCGGGTGCCGGCGTGCAGACGCGCGCCGTCGCGGTAAGCCAGCAGAGCCCGACGAAAGTTGCCGGCATTGGTGACAACCCAATCCTGCCAGGGCATATCGGCGGGCAGCTCTTCACGGTGATCCAACATGATGGTTTCCGCCATCGCTTTCAACAGCTCGGCTTTGTTCTTGAAATGCCAATAGAGCGTGGGAGATTGCACGCCGAGGTGTTGCGCCAGGCGGCGGGTGCTCAGCGCATCGATGCCGATCTCATTCAGCAGCGCCAGCGCCCCGCGCAGGACGGTTTCACGCGTTAAACGCATCGCAGTATTTTTTTCGCTCATCTCTCTATCACTGATAGGGTAACTGTGGAATACTCAATACTCTATCACTGTTAGAGTCGCAATTTTGAAAAAACCTATGTGGGTTATTTTGTTGACGGTGTTGCTGGATGCGGTGGGCATCGGTCTGATCATGCCGATCCTGCCGGCGCTGTTGCGCTCGCTGGGCGGTCTTGAGGCCGGCAGCCTGCACTACGGCGCCCTGCTGGCGGCCTATGCGTTGATGCAATTCCTGTTTTCACCGATCCTCGGCGCGTTGAGCGATCGCTTCGGCCGGCGGCCGGTGCTGTTGATTTCACTCGCCGGCGCGGCGGCCGACTACCTGCTGATGGCGTTCGCGCCGACGCTGGCCTGGCTCTATCTGGGCCGGTTGCTGGCGGGCATCACCGGCGCCAACATGGCGGTCGCCACCGCTTACGTTACCGATATTACTCCTGCCGGCCAGCGCGCGCGGCGTTTTGGCCTGGTGGGCGCGGTGTTCGGCGTCGGCTTTATCGTCGGCCCGCTGCTCGGTGGCTCGCTGGGCGAATGGCATCTGCATGCGCCCTTCCTGGCGGCGGCGGCGATGAATGCCCTCAACCTGATCATGGCGTTTTTCCTGCTGCCGGAATCGCGCAAACCCCGCGCCCGCGCCGCCGAGAAAATCCGCCTCAATCCCTTTTCGTCATTGCGACGGCTGCACGGCAAACCGGGCCTGCTGCCGCTGGCCGGCATTTACCTGATCATGGCGCTGGTTTCACAGGCGCCGGCCACGCTATGGATTTTATACGGTCAGGATCGTTTCGGCTGGAGCATGATGGTGGCGGGCCTGTCGCTGGCCGGTTACGGCGCCTGCCACGCGCTGTCGCAGGCCTTCGCCATCGGCCCGCTGGTCGCACGGCTCGGCGAACGCAAGGCGCTGCTGATCGGCCTGGCGGCCGACGCGCTGGGTCTGGTGCTGTTATCGATCGCCACGCGCGGCTGGGCGCCCTTTGCGCTGCTGCCGTTCTTCGCCGCGGGCGGCATGGCGCTGCCGGCGCTGCAGGCGTTGATGGCGCACAAGGTGGACGATGACCATCACGGCGAGCTGCAAGGGACGCTGGCCAGCATGGGCAGCCTGATCGGCGTCGCGGGGCCGCTGGTGGCGACGGCGCTGTATGCCGCCACGCGCGATGTCTGGCCCGGCCTGGTCTGGGCGTCGGCCGCCGCCCTGTATCTGCTGGTGCCGCTGTTGCTGGGGCGTTCGCGCGAGCGTGACGCGGCATAGCGTCATGCCCCCCTCTCCCGCTTAAGCTCATTTATGGCTAAACAAGGCATTATTCAGCATAAGCGGGCGCTTTACACGCCACTGCGCCGCTCATTATCATCGCCCTTATCCCGCCGCAGGAAAATTTAAATGCCGTTTCATGGCGTTACGCCCAGCGCGTCATCGCTATCGTTCACTTGCCTATCGGAAAATCAGGATGAGAAAACTCACAACGCCGCTGATCGCCGCCCTGCTGCTCGGCCTGTTTAGCCTGCCGGCCGGCGCGCAAGAGAAACCGCAGCAAATCACCATCGGTTACCAGAAAGCCAACATTTTTGCGCTGCTGAAATATCGCGGCACGCTGGAAAAAGCCCTTGAGCCGCAGGGCGTCAAGGTTCGCTGGATAGAATTCCCCGCCGGCCCGCAGATGCTGGAAGGATTAAACGTCGGCAGCATCGATCTGGCGGCGACCGGCGACGCCCCGCCGGCCTTCGCGCAAGCCGCCAAGGCCGATCTGGTTTATTTGGCGCATTCGCCGCCCAGCCCGAAAACCGAAGCCATCGTGGTGCCGCAGGATTCGCCGATCCGCTCCGTGGCCGATTTGAAAGGCAAACGCGTGGCGTTGAACAAAGGATCTGACGTCAATTACCTGCTGGTGAGCGCGCTGGAACAGGCCGGCTTGAGCTACAAGGACATCACGCCGGTCTATCTGCCGCCGAGCGATGCCCGCGCCGCCTTCCAGCGCGGCAGCGTCGACGCCTGGGTGATTTGGGATCCCTACTACGCCGAGGTGGAAACCCGTGCCAACGCCCGCCTGCTGAAAGACGCGGAAGGCCTGGTGCCGCACTACACCTTCTATCTCGCCAGCCGCCGCTTTGCCGAAACGTACCCGGACAGCGCCAAACAGGTGATTCAACAGCTCGGCGCGCTGAGCGACTGGGCCAACGGGCATCCACAGGAAGCGGCGGCGATCCTCGCTCAGAGCACCGGCCTGGATCAGGCCATTTGGGCCAGAGCCATCGCTCGCATGCCGTTCGGCAGCCAGCGCATGTCGCCGGAGGTGTTCAGGCAGCAACAACAGTTGGCGGATAAATTCACCGCCATCGGGCTGCTGCCGGTTAAGGTGGATGTCAACGCCGCCCGCTGGTCAGAAGATAAACCCGAGGCGCCATAGCTTTTGCCGCGCGTTGGCTTTAGAAAGCAGAAACCGGCATTTTGCCGCCGGCATCAGTTGGCCTATGCTAACCCTGTGTGATGAAACGCGTTTTCATGGCATGTCTTCCGGAACGTTTTTGCTTTAATTTGTTCGTCGTGAACCCTGGGCCGCCCCTGAATGGTGCGGCTTTTCTTTTTGTTCGGCAGTGCCGGCAGCGGCGAATTTTGCTATGGTAACCCGCAGATAAATGTCCCGTTTTCAGCCGCCGGATCGACTCATGTTTACCCATAAAGCAATCGCCGAGCTCAACGCCCTGGAGCTGATGGTTTATAACTACGTCAGCAAACACAAAAATCAAGTGATGTACATGACCATCCGCGAGCTGGCCGAGGCCGCCGGCGTGTCCACCACCACCGTGCTGCGATTTTGCAAAAAAATGGGTTGTGACGGTTATTCAGAATTTCGCATCCGTTTCAAACTGTATCTGGAGCAAACCGATGCGCCGCCGGTCGATTCCGGCATCGGCGAAATTCTCAGTTTTTTTAAAAGCGTCAGCAACGACGAATTTAATCAGTTACTCGATGAAGCGGCGCACCATATCGCCGCCGCCGAGCGGATTATTTTCGTCGGCATCAGCACCTCTGGCGCCTTGGGGAAATATGGCGCGCGTTTCTTTTCCAACGTCGGGAAATTCAGCACCCATATCGACGATCCTTATTATCCCGTCAACAGCGATATGTATAAAAACGCGGTGGCGATCATGTTGTCGGTCTCCGGCGAGACCGAAGAGATCCTGCGACTGGCGAGCCAGTTCAGCCTGCACCACTGCAAGATCATCAGCATCACCAACAACGAAACCTCTTCGCTGGCGCGGCTGGCGGACTTTAATCTCTCCTACCACGTGCCGCAGCATTTGATCGGCGGGCATCACAATATCACCACGCAGATCCCCGTGCTTTACATTATTGAAACCATCGGCAAACGGCTTGGGCATATTAATTCGGAAAAATAAAACAGGCTGTTTTTTTATTGTGACAAATCACTTTGTACGGCGATTTGTTATATCGTGACATTTCTTTCGGTCTTGTTACTCTATTGGCAATGCAAACGTTATTATCCTTCATTAAATAAGATGAGACATTGACGATGAAACAGTTGCCGAAAGATTTTCTGTGGGGAGGCGCGGTCGCCGCGCACCAGGTTGAAGGCGGTTGGGATCGGGGCGGCAAAGGGCCAAGCATCGCCGACGTGCTGTCCGGCGGTTCGCACGGCGTCGATCGCGTGATGACCGACGGCGTGCTCGACGGCTACCGTTACCCCAACCATGAAGCGGTGGATTTCTACGGCCGCTACAAGCAGGACGTGGCGCTGTTCGCCGAGATGGGTTTCAAATGCTTCCGCACTTCGATCGCCTGGACGCGCATCTTCCCGAACGGCGACGAAGCAACGCCGAACGAAGCCGGCCTGCAGTTTTACGACGACCTGTTCGACGAGTTGCTGAAATACAGCATCCAGCCGGTGATCACCCTGTCGCACTTCGAAATGCCTTACCATTTGGTGAAAGCCTACGGCGGCTGGAAAAATCGACGGGTGGTGGAGTTCTTCGTGCGCTTTAGCGAAGTGGTGATGCGCCGCTACCGCGAGAAGGTGAAGTACTGGATGACCTTCAACGAAATCAACAACCAGAGCAACTACCGCTACCCGCTGTTCGGCTACTGCTGTTCCGGCGTGGACTACACCCAGGAAGACAACCCTGAGCAGGCGCTGTACCAGGTGTTGCACCACCAGTTCGTCGCCAGCGCGCAGGTGGTCAAACTCGGTCATCAGATCAACCCGGAATTCAAGATCGGCTGCATGCTGGCCTGCGTGCCGTTTTACCCTTACTCCTGCAAGCCGGACGACGTGATGTACGCCGTGGAAGCGATGCACCAGCGCTATCTGTACACCGACGTGCAAATGCGCGGCTACTATCCCAGCTACCTGCTGCGCGATTGGGAACGCAAAGGGCTGAAGATCGAGATGCAGCCGCAGGACGCGCAGATCCTGCGCGAGGGCTGCACCGACTACATCGGCTTCAGCTACTACATGAGCAACGCGCTGCAGGTCAACGCGGTGGAAGGCAGCGACGGCATGTTCGGCTTCCCGGGCAATGTGCCGAACCCGTACGTCAAGGCCTCCGACTGGGGCTGGCAGATCGATCCGGTCGGGCTGCGCTATTCGCTGAACGTGCTGTATGAACGCTACCAGAAGCCGCTGTTTATCGTGGAGAACGGCTTCGGCGCCTTCGATAAGGTGGAAGCGGACGGCCAGATCAACGATGACTATCGCATCGACTATCTGCGCGCCCATATCGAAGAGATGAAGAAAGCGGTGATTGAAGACGGCGTAGATCTGATCGGCTACACGCCGTGGGGCTGCATCGACTGCGTGTCGTTCACCACCGGTGAGTACAGCAAACGCTACGGGTTCATTTACGTCGACAAACACGACGACGGCACCGGCACGCTCGAACGTTCGCGCAAGAAAAGCTTCGACTGGTATCGCCGGGTGATCGACAGCAACGGCGAACAGCTGTAACCGCACGACAGACAATCAGGGGCGATTTTCGCCCCTTTTTACTGCGCCTTACTCCGCCGCCTGCCCGGCGGCGAGATACTTCGCCATTTCCGCCGCCGGCACCATGCCGCCGCCGGTCGCCCACACCAGATGCGTCGCCTGCGCCAGACTCTCGGCGCTGATGCCTTGCTCGCTGAGCGCCCTGGCATGGGCTGCAACGCGCCACGGCCCGGCCATGCCCGCCAACGCGGATGGCTCCAGCTGGATATGCTCGTGCCGGTCCAACAACCCGAGCAGCGCAAACATCTCTTCATCGCTCAGCGTGTAAAACGCGCTCAGTAGGCGCTCCATCGCCCGGCCGACAAAGCCGGAGGCGCGCCCCACCGCCAACCCGTCCGCCGCCGTGCGGTTGTCGATGCCGAGATCTTGCACCGCAATGCCGTCATGCAACCCGCTGTAGACGCCGAGCAGCATGCAGGGGGAATGGGTCGGTTCGGCGAAAATGCAGTGAACGTGATCGCCGAACGCCAGCTTGAGGCCAAAGGCCACACCGCCCGGCCCACCGCCGACGCCGCACGGCAGATACACGAACAGCGGATGCTGCGCGTCCACCACAATGCCCTGTTCGGCAAACTGCCGCTTCAGACGGCCGCCCGCCACCGCGTAGCCGAGGAACAGGGTTTGCGAATTTTCATCGTCGATAAAGAAGCAATTCGGATCGTTCGCCGCCTGTTGGCGCCCTTGTTCGACCGCCACGCCGTAATCGTCGGCGTATTCCACCACCGTCACGCCATTGTCGCGCAGCTTCTGTTTTTTCCACTCTCGCGCATCCGCCGACATGTGCACGCTGACGTCAAACCCCAGCCGGGCGCTGATGATGCCGATCGATAATCCCAGATTGCCGGTCGAGCCGACGGCGATGCGGTACTGGCTGAAGAACTGACGAAACGCGTCGGAAAACAGTCGGGCGTAGTCGTCGCCGATCTGTAGCAGCCCCGCCTCCAGCGCCAGTTTCTCCGCATGCGTCAGCACCTCATAGATGCCGCCGCGCGCCTTGATTGAGCCGGAAATCGGCAGATGGCTGTCCTTTTTCAACAGCAGGCGCCCCCCCAACGACTGCCCATAGCGCCGATCCAACGCCTGCTGCATGGCGGGGATCGCCACCAGCTCGGATTCGATGATCCCCTTTGTGGGTTGGGTTTCCGGGAAGGCCGCGGCGAGATAAGGCGCGAATCGCGCCAGGCGCTGCTCCGCGTCGGCGACGTCGGCGGCGGTCAGCCCAACGTGGGGCAGCCCTGTGGCCAACGTTGTCGCGCGTGGATTGAACCAGGTGATCGGCTCTAGCGCGACCATGCGTTGCAACAGCGGATGCTGGGCGACCCACGATAGGATCTGTGATTTCTGCATAAGTGTCCCTGACTGATGTTGGCGTTGCCGTCACCTTGCCGCGAACGCCGACGGCTGACAAATGATAAATTCTGAGCTTGAGGTGCAATAGATTGATGCAAACGCGGCGTTAGCCGGCCGTCACGCCAAACAGCAGGCCGACGCCGGAAGAAACCGCCATCGCCAGTGCGCTCCAGATGAGAATGCGCGCCACGCCCGGCAAGATCGGCGCCCCGCCGGTTTTCGCGGCGATGCCGCCGAGAACGCCGAGGGAAATCAGCGCCGAGGCCACCAGCGCCGGCCGCGTCCAGGCGACCGGTGCCCACAGCGCCACCAGCAGCGGCAGCAGCGCGCCGAGGGAGAAACTCAAGGCCGACGCCAACGCGGCCTGCAGCGGCCGGGCGCGGGTGGCGGAGGAAATGCCCAGCTCGTCGCGCGCGTGCGCCTCCAGCGCATCATGCGCCATCAGCTTTTCCGCCACCTGCCGGGCCAGCGCCGGATCCAGACCGCGATGCACGTAGATTGACGTCAGTTCGCGAAACTCCCCCGGGTAGTCTTCAAGCAGCTCCGCCTGCTCTTCCGCCAGCGCGGCCTTTTCGGTATCCGCTTGCGACGAGACCGACACATACTCGCCGGTGGCCATCGACATTGCGCCGGCCACCCACCCGGCGACGCCGGCGATCATCAGCGCGGAATGCGAGGCGCTGGCCGCCGCGACGCCCAGCAACAGGCTGGCCGTTGAAACGATGCCGTCGTTGGCGCCGAGCACCGCCGCCCGCAGCCAGCCGATGCGTTCGATACTGTGCCGTTCTCGATGCATCCTTTCTCTCCCTCGTTCTCTTTCCGCTAGCCCCGCGCCGCCGCTTCCAACCCGGCGATGTCGATTTTGCCCATCAGCAGCATCGCTTCCGTGACCCGCCGCACACGAGCGGCGTCCGGATCGTTCATCAACTCCGTCAGGCGCCGCGGCACGATCTGCCAGCACAGTCCCCAGCGATCGCGCAGCCAGCCGCACTGCTCCGCCTCGCCGCCCTCGCTCAAGGCATCCCATAGCCGGTCGACTTCCGCCTGATCGTCACATTCCACCATCACGGAGAAGCTGTGGTTAAACGGATCCAGCGGCCCGGCTTCGATCGCCGCGTAGCGCTGGTCGCCCAGCGTGAAGGAAGCCAGCTTCACGCTGCCGGCCGGGCCGCTCGGCGTATCCGCCGGCAGGTCGGAAAACCAGTTCACGGACGAACCGGGGATCAGCGCGACATAGCAATTCAGCGCCGCTTCCATGTCCTTTTCAAACCACAGATGTTGCGTAATTCTGGCCATTTGCGCCTCCTTTACGCATCGAGGATCGGCGCGAACCCGCCAAAGATCATGCGTTTGCCGTCAAACGGCATCTCGCCCAGCGCCTTCATGCGCGGATCGTTCATCATTTTCTCATTGGCGGCGTCGCGCACCGCCTTGGAGGGGTACTCTATCCAACTGAACACCACCACTTCGTCGTCCTGGGCTTTCACCGCGCCGCGAAAGTCGGTGAGCTTGCCGTCGGGCACGTCATCGCCCCAACACTCCACGATGCGCGTGGCGCCAAACTCTTTGAACAGCGGCGCCGCTGCGGCCGCCAACCGGTGATAGGCCTCCTTGTTGGCGGCCGGCACCGCCACCACAAAACCGTCTACGTATTTCATCCTGGCATCCTCTTGTCTGATTAAGGACAGTCGGTTCAGCGCGGGCGACGTTGCCTGCGCCCCCTACCAGTTTAGACGGCGGGCGCGCAACCCGGATCGGAAGTTCAGCGGTCAGGATCGTTCGGAGGGTAAGATTCCGGCGTGGCGACCCGGTTACGGCCGGCGTTTTTCGCTTTGTATACCGCCAGATCCGCCAGTTTGAGCAGGTCGGCCAGGCTGTGGCCGGAACCGCCCGGGCAGGTCACCATGCCGATGCTGACGGTGATCTGCAGCGGATGACCCGCCGGCATGAGGATGGACTCCGTTTCGATGCGTTGCCGCAGGCGTTCGGCCAGCTGCAACCCCTGCTGTGGCTGGCCGAGCGTCGAAACGATGGCGAACTCTTCGCCTCCCATGCGGCCGAACAGGTCACCGACGCTCAGATCGGCGGCGATCGCGCGGGTAAAGGCCATCAGCGCCTGATCGCCGCCGGCATGGCCAAAACGGTCATTAATCGATTTGAAATAGTCGATATCGAGCATCATGACGCACACCAGCTCGCCCTTTTGGTCTATCAACCGTTCGCCGCGCTGCATAAACGCATTGCGCGTCAGCACGTGCGTTAACGCATCGTGATTCGCCACGTGCTCCAGCGTGCGCAGCAGCGCATTACGCGCATAGTTCATGCTGGCCACGGCGATGGGCCCCAGCGCCAACAGCGCGATGCCCAAACGCATCGATACCGCGTTTTGCAACACTTTCATGTCGAGCGTCGCGCTAAGCAACCCGAAATCGATCGCCAGA
The DNA here is from genome assembly GCF_059652115.1 of Serratia sp. EC4. Taxonomy (NCBI): domain Bacteria; kingdom Pseudomonadati; phylum Pseudomonadota; class Gammaproteobacteria; order Enterobacterales; family Yersiniaceae; genus Serratia; species Serratia sp. EC4. The sequence goes on from NZ_JBNIDE010000001.1 coordinate 302,971, forward strand.
TGGCACCACAGCACATAAATCAGCACCGCAATCATGGTGCAGAACAATGAGAAGGACATCGCCAGCCACAGCAGCACCGGCATGGGAAAGATCACCGCCCCGGGGCCGCCGATCAGCACGCTGCACACCGCCGCCAGCAACAGCAGCGCCAATACCGTGAGTTTTCGTCCCGCGCGCGGCCATTGGCTGCGCTGGGTGAACAGGGCGCCGGCCGCCGCAAGGCGACGTCGCCAATCGGCGGGAAACGCCAGAATAAACGGCATCAGCGTGACGTAGTTGGTGAATTCGGACGAGAACCACAGCGCCAGCGAGGTCAGATACGGTCTGCCGAACAGCCACTGCGAAGTTGCGGCGCCCACCGCGCCGGTCGCGGCGGCGGCCGCCAGGCAGATGCCGAACAGGTACATGCTGGAGGCGCCACGCTGCAACGTGCGCGCCGGCGGCGACAGCCGCATGAACAACAGATACCCCACCACGACGCCGGTCAGATTGGCGGCGTTCAGCAGCAGCGCCTTTTGCAGCGAACTGCCGGTCAGCAGGTCCGCCGCCAGATAGCCCAGCACCGCCATGCCCCAGCCAGCCCGCGTAGCCCACTGTGGCCGCCGCACCAAAACGGCCAGCAGTACGGCGTTCACCGGCCAGAATATTGCCAAAAAACTGCCGGGACGACTCACGATGCCCAACAGACACAGAGTGAACACCAGCAAAAAAATGATGAGCGCGGGCCAAATTTTCCGGGTATCGGACAACGAGGTGGTTTGCATCTTGGATCCAGAGACTTCCGCTAGCGTAAGGTGACAATCTGTTCGTGTCACAACCGTCGACGATGAGGAGAAGATAAGCGGCCGACTCGCCTATTATTGCCAGTTTTGCCGGCCCGGACATCTGTTTATTCATCTAGGAAAAATATATTTGTGTATCAATATATTGACAGCAATCACCTATCTGGCGAACAAACTGTCGTGACTCTCCCGTCACTACGATCGTTATTGCCACCCAGCCGATTTTTTACCGGCAAAATCGCCGTCTTTTACTGTAAAGACAAAATTAAATCGTGCAGTGAAGGGATACAGGCATTGCCCACTATTCAAAATGCATAAATGATAATTATAATGATAATCGTTACTATTTATTATTTTTCACGGAATTATATGCACCAGTCAGTTCTTCGCCCCCCCACTCAAAGAAATAAAAATCACGTTCTTCACGCGCTGCCCCTGTTTGCCGGTTTGTTCCCCATGCTGGCGATCGCCGCCGCGACCGGCGCGAAAACGGAGGAATCCATTACGGTAACCGCCACGGCCCAACCTATCGGCAGCTATAGCGCCGATACCGCTTCGACCGCCGGCAAGACCGCCGCGCCGATCGCCGAGGTGCCGCAATCGGTCAGCGTCGTCACCTCTCAGGTCATTGACGACTTCCAGGTCAAAAGCGTCAATGACGCGATGAAGTTCGTCAGCGGCGTCACCCAGGGCAACACGCTCGGCGGCACGGAGGATGGCTTCGTCAAACGCGGGTTCGGGGTTAACTCCGACGGCTCGGTCTTCATCGACGGCGTGCGCAGCAACCAGGGGCTGAGCATGGACGCCACCACCGATCGCGTTGAGGTCCTGAAAGGTTCCGCTTCGCTGCTGTATGGCATCCTCAGCCCCGGCGGCGTCATCAACCTGATCAGCAAAAAACCGCAGTATGACTGGAACACCCGCATCAGCGGCGCCACCAACAGTGTTGGCGGCGGCAGCGGCAGCGTCGATGTGACCGGCCCGCTGGGCGGCGGCTTCGCCTTTCGCCTGATCGCCGAACGCCAGCACGCAGATTACTGGCGCAATTTCGGCAGCGACGAACACACGCTGATCGCCCCCTCGCTCAGTTGGTTCGGCGACCAGGCTTCCTTTAACATCGCCTACAGCGAATACAAGTACGACATTCCTTACGATCGCGGCACCGCATTTATCGACGGCAAGCCGGTCGATGTGCCCTATAACCGCCGCTTGGATGACTACGCTAACCATGCCTGGGGCAAGAACAAACGTCTGAACGCCCATTATGAGTACGCGCTGGATCCGATCTGGACGACCCGCTTCAACTACGCCTGGCTGCAACGCCGTTACGACAGCAACGAAGTGCGCGCCACCGCGGTCGACACCACGACCGGCATCGTCTCGCGCCGCGCCGACGCCAACCGCGGTTTCAATCATCAAACCCACTATTACTCCTGGGATCTGACCGGCTCGCCACAGTTGTTCGGCATGCAGCACGACCTGCTGCTGGGCGTGGACTACGAGAAGAATCAGACCTACAAAGCCTATTCCTATCGCGGCAAGGTCTCGAAGACCTTCAACATGTACGATCCGGTGTATGGCGAAACGCCGGTCACCGACAGCACCACTTACAGTGACGCGTCAAGCAACCTGCGCGCCACGCTGTTCAGCCGTTCCCTGTACGCCAAGGACAGCATTCATCTCACCGATCAATGGATCGCGGTGCTGGGCGCGCGCTATCAGTCGTATTATCAGAACAACAGCAACGGTTTCCAGAAACCGAAAAATACGCTCAATGACAAAGATGACCAGTTTTTGCCGCAGGCGGGGTTGGTGTATAAGCTGACGCCGAGTCTGTCGCTGTACGGCAATTACAGCCGTTCGTTCACGCCGTCCACCGCTATCGACGACAATGGCGACGTCGCCACGCCGGAAACCGGCACTACCTATGAGGTGGGCGGAAAATGGCAGATCACCCCGGCGTTTGACGCCACGCTGGCGCTCTATCGCATCGATGAAAGAAACATGTCGATCTTTTCAACGGCGTGACCCGCAGCATCCCCAAAGCGCGTTCCACCGGCGTCGAACTGGAGTTGAACGGCGAAGTGGCGCGCAACTGGGATCTCACCGCCAACTACAGCTACGACAAAACCGAAATTGTCGAAGACAACCTCAACCCGGACAACGTCGGCAATCGGCTGGTCAACGCCCCAACCAACATGGGCGGCCTGTACCTCAGCCACCGCATGACATTGCCGGTGGTGCCCGGCGAGGTGCGCATTGGCGGCGGCGCGCGCTACGTCGGCCGCCGCGCCGGCGATCCGGAGAACAGTTTCACCATGCCGGCCTATACCGTGGCGGATGCCTTTGTCGCCTGGGACAGCAAGCTGCTGGGGAAACATACTCAGCTGAAACTGAATGTGAAAAACCTGTTCAACCGCGAATACTATGCCTCCAGCGCCGGTAACTTACGCGTGATTGAGGGTGAACCGCGCAGCCTGAGCCTGCAGGCGACGGTCGATTTCTAACCTGTCACGCCTTGGGCGCCGTTTGGCGCCCGTTTTCTTTGCGCCGGCCGCGGCACATCACACCGGCGAGAAAATCCAACAGCGCGCGGTTGAACAATGCCGGCCGCTGCAGCGGCGCGAAGTGGCTGACACCCGGCAGCGTCACCAGACGGGCGCCGGGGATGCTGTCGCTCAGGTAGGCGGCATGTTCGGCGCGGATAAACTCATCGTGTTCGCTGTGAACAACCGTCACCGGCACGCGAATGGCCGCCAAATCCTGTGCGCGGTAGTCCGGCTGGCTGCTCATCATCAGGCTCACGGCGGCGACGAACGCCTCGAAGTCATCCGGCGTCGGCGACAAGGCGGCATAGTCCTGCGCATGGCGCGCAAAACAGCGCTCGACGATGGGGTTGGACGCGGGCGGTTTAACGCCGCTGGCGTCCATATTACAGCCGAAGAAAAAAACGCCGTCCACCCGCTGCGGCGCCCGGTGGGCGGCGATAAGCGCAACACAGGCGCCATCGCTCCAGCCCGCCAGCGCGGCGTGCGGGATCCGCAACGCGTCCATTACCGCCAACAGATCATCGGCCATGCGATCGTAACGGTATGGCCGGGCGTCGCGCGTGCTGCGCCCGTGCCCGCGGCTGTCGATGACCAGCACGCCATACCCGGCGGGCAGCAGCGCCGGCAGTTGATACCCCCAGTTGCCGCTGTGGCCCAGGCCGCCGTGCAGCAGGATCACCGTCGGGTCAGCGCCATAGGTCGCATACCAGATGTGTGCGCCGTCGTGTTCGACAAAACCCTGCCAGGAACCGGGCGGCAACGGCGGCGCGCCCTGCGCGGCAAAGCGGGTCAAATCGTCGTCGGTTTGCATCTTTCTCCCCTCATTCGCCGAGGTTGAGCATCGACACGGCATCAAGGGAGTATAGATCGCAGCGGCGAACGGTGCCGTTCGCTTTCCCTGCATATACTTAAAGGAGGAATCGCAATGGAGGACGGTGAGATGAAGAAGATAATTCTCGTGTTTTTGACGTTGATGCTGAGCGGTTGTATCGGCGGCGGCGGCGGCCCATCGAATGCGCCTTCGGCATCGCCGAATGAACCTTACACCTGCACCAAATCCAGCGCCAACAGCGACTGCTCGCAATCGGTGGAGCCGTCGATGTACTAGCCACGTTCGGCGGGCCGTCACTTAACGGCCCGCCTCCTCAGGGCTGGACTAGGAGGAGTGTTCCTCTTCGTTGGCCTGATACCGCGTCGCCTGCTGTTTCATAAACACCACTTCTTGCGGGCTGGACAGGCTCACTTCCTGCGCGCGCAGCAGCTTGAGGATATTGAACAGCAGTTCGCTCTTGGTGGCGCCGACCATGCGCGGGCTCGGCACGTAGCCGGTCACGCTCAGGATAATGCCGTCTGGCCCCAGTTGGCTAAAGCGCACGTAAGGCGCCGGCGTATCCAGAATGGTTTCGTACTCGTTATAGGCGCTGAGCAAGATATTGCGCACCTGCTCCGGATCGATGGAGGTCGGGAACGTCAACGCGATGGTCACGACCCCTTGCGCGTTGCCCATGGTGGCGTTGCGCACGTTCTGCGAGATCAGCTGCGAGTTCGGTACGATCATGGTGGAACGGTCGCTGAGCTGGATTTCGGTGGCGCGCACGTTGATGCGCCGCACGTCGCCTTCCACGCCGCCGATGCCGATCATATCCCCGACCTTCACCGGGCGCTCGGTCAGCAGGATCAGGCCGGAAATAAAGTTCTTCACGATCTCCTGTAAACCGAAACCGATGCCGACCGACAGAGCGCTGACGATCCACGCCAGGTTGCTCCACTGGATGCCCAGCGCCGCCAGGGTGATCAGAATCACCAGCACATAGCCGATATTGCTGAACAGCGTCACCAGCGAGGCGCGGATGCCGACGTCCGAAATGGTTTTCGGCAACAGCTCAGAGCCCAGCCAGCGCCGCACCGCGCGCAGAATGTAGATGCCGATCGCCAGGCAGATCACGGCGTTGAGCAGGTTGCCGGGCACGATGTTGAAACGCTGCAACCCTTCGCCGGTCAGGATCGAGACGATTTTCTCCATCAGCGAGCCCGGCGTGGTGCTGCCGAACGAACCGTTGAACAACGCGACAATCATCAACAGCAACAGCGAACATTTGGCCAGCGCGGTGGTGATGATCGACATCTGTTCCAGGTGGCGGTCCTTGAAGCTGAGCGTTTTCTTCAGCATCTTGCCGCTGACGGTCTGCGGCGAAAACAGCGCGGCGCACAGGTCAGTGGCGAACAGCACCATGAAGTAGAACGCCATCAGCACCAGCACCACCCAGATCAGCTGGTAGGTCAGGAAACGGGCGAAGGCGATGTAGCCGATGAGCAGGGAAAGCAGGATCACCACCGAACAGACCAGGGTGACGATGTGCACCAGCCCGCCGACCAGCGTGCGTTTTTCCAGGTGCGCGCCCTGCTGCTCCAGACGGCGACGAATGCGCTGGCCGCGCAGCGGCGCCGCCAGCAGCACCATGCCAATCAGCCCCGCCACCAGGCCATTGCCGAAGATGGTGGTGGCCAATGAGGCGCTGACGACGTTGTTGATCAGTTCCACGGTGCCGAACGCCAGCGCCAGACCGGCCAGCAGCGGCGAGAAGTAACGCAGCCCGGCGGCCACTTCATTGTCCAGCGAAGCCAGACGCCACGACGGACGATTCAGCGACAGCGCCGCACGCCCCAACCCAGCGATCAGCGCGCAGAAAATCCCCAGACGGTTAAAGCCTTCGGCGAAGTCTTCCAGCATCACCGGCAGCGGCTGCACGCGGATAAAGACGTAATACAGCAGGTTCAGCGCGATCGAGGTAGTGAATACCGTCACCGCCACGGTGGTGATCGCCATAAAGCTGCGGCGCAGGCGCCCGTCCGGCAGGAAGCGAATGCTGACCCAGGCAAGGAAACGCTCGGACAAATAGCGCCCCCAGGACCAGACGATCACCGCCAGCGCCAGCAGCGCCAGCGTGCCGTAACGCCATTCATCCTGCCAACTGGCGTCCCAGGCCGCTTTCATCTCGGCATTGAACTGGTCCAGCCGCTGCACATCATCCGCTGACGGCTGCACCACCGGCGTCCAGAATTTGACGCCCAAAATGCTGCCGGTGTTCAGCGCCAGCTGGGTTTTGAACGCCACCCGACGCAGATCGCTGATCTGCTGGCCCAGGTCGAAGGCGCTGGTCTTGATGGCCTGCGCGCGTTTTACCGCATCGTCCAACTGCTTCTTGCTGTTGTTCAGCGCATTGCGCTGCTGGGCGACGGCCGGGGTTTCCGGCAGCGCGCCCGCCGCCGGGGCCGGCCCCAGCACGTCCAGCTGCGCCTGCAGTTTTTCCTGCAGCGGCTGCAGATCGGTAGCGAGTTTGTCCATGCTGGCGACCAGATCGTCCGTCGCCAAACGCAGCTTGCTGAGCTGGGTGTCGGTCGTCGCTTTGGAAACCAGCTGCTTCATGCTGTCCAACTGCTTTTGCGCGGTTTTCAGCTGCGTAGCGGGATCGGGCGCGCTTTCAGCGGCGGGATCATCCTGAGTGGCGGCGACGGCGCCGAACGGCGTCAGCTGCAAACCCAACAGCAATAATAACAACAGGAGGAACGGGCGAGGCTTTAACATAAATTCAGTGCTCAGCATCATTATCTGATAGACAGACGAACAGGCGGCGGATGAACCGTCGCTTAACCATAAACGCTAATTATAATAGCTGCTTAATGTCGGCCGAAATACCGTAATTATTCCCATTGTGTGCCACGCGCCCGCACTCTCCTTAGCTTGCTGATTATTCAGGCGCTTTTACTGGCGGCGCGGCGTAAAGCGCTCTATACTCCTGCCACCGATTAACCTGCAACAAATAAAAGGAGACTTACTATGCTGACGTGTGAATTGGTTTTTCACTCACACTTCTTTGGTAATCGTCGCCGCTCAAGCATTACCGGTATCGTGCTGCGATAACCCAGCTTGAGCGAAGCTTACTAAAATCCAGGATCTTCCCTCCGGCTTACCGGGTTGTCGTCAGCGATGTTTGACGATAGGCATTGCCATGCCTGTAACTCTTGAGTAAGCAATGAGCACATTACTGTCTGCACAATCTGTCGGTTACGACAACGCGTTCGGCGTCCTGCTGAGCGAGATATCCTTCAGCCTGAAAAAAGGCGACCGCATCGGTTTGATCGGCGATAACGGCTGCGGCAAAAGCACCCTGCTGCAAATCCTCAGCGGCGCCCTGCCTGCGCACACCGGAACAGTGACATTGTCACATCAATGTCTGATGGCGCGCATCGAACAGCACCTGCCGCCTGAACTGCACGCCTGCTCCCTGCTGGATGCCGTGCTGGCGCAGTTGCCTGCGGGTCAACACCTCAGCGAGCGCTGGCGCTGCGAAGCCTTACTGGCGGAGCTGGGATTTGAATCAGAGAGCTGGACATTGACCGCCGGCACCCTCAGCGGCGGCCAGCATACGCGGCTGTTGTTGGCGCGTGCGCTGATCCGCCAGCCCGACCTGCTGCTGCTCGACGAACCCAGCAACCACCTGGACCTGCCCACACTGCTGTGGCTGGAACAGTTCTTGCGAAGCTGGAACGGCAGTTTCGTGTTGGTGTCACACGACCGCTATCTGCTCGATCAGGTGACCAACTGCACCTGGATCCTGCGCGACAAAACGCTGCAGTTCTTCCGTTTGCCCTGCTCTGCGGCGCGCACCGCGCTGGCGGAACAGGACGCCGCGGACGAACAGCGGCGCCACGCCGAGCAAAAAGAGATCGACCGGGTGGAAAAAAGCGCTAAACGGCTGGCGGTCTGGGGCAAGGTCTACGACAACGAAGATCTGGCGCGCAAGGCCAAGCAAATGGAAAAGCGCGTCGATCGGTTGAAGGAAGAACAGACCACCCTGACCGCCGGCAGCCCGTGGCGGCTGCGGCTGCAGGGAGAAGCGCTGGACGCCGATCGCCTGCTGGCGCTGCCGCACTGGGCGGTGCGCCCGGCGCCGGATGCGCCGGTGCTGTTCAACCTCGAACATCTGCGCGTGAAAAGCGGCGATCGCATCGCCATCGTTGGGCGCAACGGCTGCGGCAAATCGTCGCTGCTGCGTCTGCTGTGGCGCGAGTATCAGCAACAAACGCAGCGCCCGGCGCTGTTCCATCCGCGGGTGCGCATCGGCTATTACGATCAGAGCCTGCAGCAGCTGCGCGATGAAGACACGTTGAGCGAAGCGCTGGCGCAGTTCGCGCCGCTGACCGAGGAACAGCGGAAAATGGCGCTGATCGGCGCCGGGTTCCCTTACCTGCGCCACCATCAGCAGATCCGTTCGCTGAGCGGCGGCGAGCGTTCGCGGCTGCTGTTTGTCGGCCTGACGCTGGCCAACCATTCGTTGCTGCTGCTGGACGAGCCCACCAACCACCTGGATATGGCCGGCAAAGAGGAGCTGGCGGAAACGTTGCGTCAGTTCCCCGGCGCCGTCATGCTGGTCACCCACGATCGGATGCTGATCGAACAGAGCTGCAACCGCTTTTGGCTGATCGACCAGCAAAAATTGGAGGAGTGGCACGATCTGGCGCCGGTGTATCAGCGCCTGGCGGGCGAAACGCCGGCTCTGCCGACGGCGGGCAAGGCCGATGCAGATACTCCGACGCCGGACGAGCGATTGGAAGGCGAAGAAGCGCTGTTGACCGCCCTGTTTGCCCTCGAAAGCAAACTGGAGGCCGATCTGGCGCGCAAGCCGAAGCACCAGAAACCGGAGCTTCAGGCGCGCTGGCGCCGCGAGATTGCCGACATCACCGCCCGGTTGAATCTGGGCTAACCTTGACAGGCCGCCATCCGGCGGCCTGTTTTTTGACGGAGTGCGACATGGCATTTTCCCTTGAGCAAGCCTCACTCGCGCAGCGGCCGCTGCTGGCGGCCATGCTCTTCGATTGCCTTCGCGAGCTGGGCGTCGATGGGGATTACCCCTATTTGCCGCTCTACTGGCGCGAGGCCGGCCGCTACCCCTATTTGATGTTGAGCGATCGGCAAACGGCCGGGTTCGCGTTGGTCAGGCGTCTCGATAGCGCCACCGTCGAAATGGCGGAGTTCTACATCAAACCCGAATGGCGACGCAACGGGATGGGGCAACGGGCTGCCCGCGCCTTGTTCGCGCGGCATCCCGGCGGTTGGTCGCTGTCAGTCAGCCAGGATAATCCGCGCGGGCTGGCGTTTTGGCGGGCGGCGATACCAGCCGAGGCTCTACATATGCAACAAAGCACCAGGCTCACGTTCTCTTTCGTTATTCGGTAATGGCAGACGGCGAATATTGCCAGGCCAAAAGAAACGCGGTGATAGCCGCTTCGGTCATGTGTTGCAATTGTTCCGGCGTCGGCCACTGGTCGGATAGCAAAACCGCGGGCAACGGATACCCCATAACCGCGCCCAGAAATGCCATCGCCTGCGGCTGCGCATGGACAAATTGGATTTGCCCATGCTGCCGCGCCTGTTCCAATATCCTCACTAACGCCTGAAGCACCCGCCCGGCATTGCGTTCGCGCAACGTGGCGTACAACTCAGGTTTCTGCAACAGTAGTTGCACCAGCAACCGCTGAAAATGCACGTTCTCAACGCTGAAAAAATGCGCCTGAACCACCGAGGCGAAACGTGCCAACACCTGCGGTAAATCCACACTCTCCTGTGCCAGAATGCTGGCAATTGGCGGCTGCATCTTTTCGATAAGATGGTTGAACGTCTCCAACACCAAGGCATCCTTGCTCGGGAAATGGTTATATAAGGTTTGACGGGTGGTTCCCGCCTCGTTGGCTATCTCGTCCAAAGAGATGTCCAAGCCCTGCTGCAAAAACAGAACGCTGGCGGTTTCCAGTATCCGTGGCCTGGCCTTCATCGGCCTTCCCGGTTGACGGTTGATCATATTATCTCCCCTGCCCAGAGGCTCATTTTCGCGCTTTAAGTCGTGCCAACCCTTGTTTAGTCAGAACAAAAAACAGCGGTACGAACAATAATGTCAGCAGTGTGCCAGAAATCATGCCTCCTATCACAGCAATACCGATTTCGCGCCGGCTGGCGGCCCCGGCACCGACAGAAAGCGCCAGCGGGATTACACCAGCGACAAACGCCAATGAAGTCATCACGATGGGCCGCAGACGCAATCGCGCCCCTTCCAATGTCGCCTGCAACAAAGCGGATCCCGTTTTTAGCTGTGTTTCAACAAACTCGACGATCAGGATCGCGTTTTTCGCCGCCAGACCAATCGTCGTCAACATTCCCACCTGGAAGTAAATATCGTTTTCATACCCCGCAAGGCGTGCGGCAACAACGGCTCCGATAATCCCGAGGGGAATGATCAGCATCACAGACAACGGAATAGACCAACTCTCATACAGCGCGGCAAGACAGAGGAAAATGAACAACACCGAAGCTAGATACACCATCAGTGTTTGCCCGGCGGCCAATTGCTCCTGATATGAGAGCCCACTCCACTCAAGGCGGTAGCCGTCTATATCGCCGATGATACTCTGCATACGCGCCATCGCGGTGCCGGAGCTTTCTCCCTCGGCTGCCGTCCCCTGTAACTGCGTGGCCGACAGCCCGTTAAAGCGCTGAAGCATTTGTGGGCCTGAGAGCCAACGCGTAGTCGCGAAGCTGGCAAAGGACGCCATGCTGCCGCTTTCACCACGTACAAACCAACTATCGATATCATCCGGCGCCGAGCGCCAGGCCGCATCCCCCTGCATGTAGACCCGCTTCACGCGGCCGCGATCGATAAAATCGTTAATATAAGCACCTCCCCATGCGGCAGAAAGCGTGTTAGTGATGTCAGCCTGCTGCAGCCCTTGTGCGCTAGCTTTTTGCTGATCGATATCGACCTGCAATTGCGCTTTATCTTCGAGGCCGTTTATGCGCACCGCCGTTAACAACGGATCTTCGGTGGCGGCGGCGATCACCTGCCTCTGAGCAGCTTGCAGCGCGTCATGCCCGACGCCGTTTTGATCTTGTAACCACAATTCAAATCCACTGGACTGCCCCAACCCGCGCACCGCCGGCGGCGACAACACATTGATCTGCGCGTCACGATAGCTTTTGAAATGGCGATTGGCGCGGCTAATAATCGCCTGCGCGTTATTTTCATCACCGCTGCGTAGCGACCAATGTTTCAGTTCGGCAAACGCCATACCGACATTCTGACCACTGCCGGCGTTATTGCGCCCGACAACCATGAAGATTACATTCAGGTTGCCCCGCTCGGCGGTCATGAAATAGTCGGCGATAGCGTCAGCAGTCTGTTGCGTTCTGGCCATCGGGGCACCTGGCGGCAGAGAAAACTGGACCATTACCGAGCCCTGATCCTCAACCGGAAGAAAACCGGTAGGCATACGCAGATATTGCCAGATCATGAAACTAACCAGCAGCAGCGCCAACAGGCAAAAACGCCCCTTGCGCGCCATCACATGGTTCAATCCCAGTCCATAACGCCGCTGCCCGTATTCCACCAGGCGGTTAAAGCCGCGAAAAAAACGGCTGCGCGGCCGGTGCACCGGCGGTTTCAGCAAACCGGCACACAGTGCCGGCGTCAAGGTCAACGCAACTAAAACCGACAGCACCATAGCCGCGACCAGCGTGATGGAAAACTGTCGGTAGATCATCCCGGTTGAACCGCCGAAAAATGCCATTGGAATAAATACCGCCGAAAGTACCAGCGCGATGCCGATCAGAGCGCCATTGATCTCCCGCATCGAAAGCAACGTCGCCTCGCGCGGTGGCAATTGCGCCTCCTCCATCACGCGCTCAACGTTTTCAACCACCACAATCGCGTCATCTACCAACAGGCCGATCGCGAGCACCATGGCGAACAGTGTCAAGGTGTTTACGCTGTAATCCAACAGCGCCAAAACACCGAAGGTGCCGAGCAACACTACGGGTACCGTAATGGCGGGGATCAACGTGGCGCGCCAATTTTGCAAAAACAGATACATCACCACAATCACTAGCGCGATCGCTTCCAACAGCGTTTGTACGACGCCTTCAATGGAAACCAGTACGAACGGCGTGCTGTCTCGTGGATAAGCCACCTGCAACCCCGGTGGAAACTGCGGGGCCCTGCGATTCACTTCGGCCCGTACCCGCTCTGCCACCTCCAGCGCATTGGCGCCGGAAGCCAACTGAATCGAAATACCCGCCGCCGGGTGACCATTGAGGCGCGTTTGGTTTTGATAGTTTTCCGCCCCGATTTCAACACGAGCAACATCGCGCAAATACACCGCCGAACCGTCGGTATTGGTACGCAGAATAATATCCTCAAACTGTTCCGGCGTTTCCAGCCGCGATTGTGCGGTCACGGTCGCGTTCAACGACTGGCCTTCCATCGTAGGCAAGGCTCCGATCTCACCGCTGGTGACCTGGGCATTTTGCGCTTCGATGGCGACCTGCACGTCAGACGGCATCAAACCATAGCCGCTCAGTTTGATCGGATTGAGCCAAATGCGCATAGCATATTGGGCACCAAACACCGTCGTCTCCCCGACGCCATCCACCCGGCTCAGCGGATCTTGCAGCGAACTGACCAGAAAATCATTGATATCAACGCTGTCCATACGGCCTTGCGTGTCGTACAAGGCAACCACCATTAGGCTATCACCCTGCGATTTAGTCACAGTGATGCCTTGCTGCTGCACTTCTTGCGGCAATCGCGACGTTGCTTGATTGACCGCATTTTGCACTTGAACCTGAGCAATGTCCGGATCGGTTTGTTGTTCGAAGCTAAGGCTGATGCGAGCCTGGCCCGCCGAACTGCTGGTTGATGAGAAATACAACAGGCCATCGATGCCTTTAATTTGTTGTTCGATAATCTGAGTCACGCTGTCCTCTACCGTTTTGGCCGAAGCACCGGGGTAATTGGCTGTCACCGTGACACCAGGTGGCGCGATGTCGGGATATTGCTCAATCGGCAATGTCCAGAGCGCCAGAGCACCCGCAGCCATAATGCAGATGGCCAGCACGGCCGCAAACACCGGTCGAAAGATGAAAAAATGCGCTAGCATGCCTGACCCCTCTGATTATCTTGCTGACGGATGCTTTGATGGTACGTTTAACAATTAAATTTACTTTACAGTAAAGTAAATAAATCAAATCAAGCCTGAAATCAAGCAGGAATAGACACCGTATTGTCATCTGACTATGGCACCCTGCACACTAAACTTTGTTTGGAATACTGCCTGCCATGACTTCACTTTCCCCACGGGGCATCGAGGCGCGCTACCGCTTCGCGCGTGAGATCGCCCGCGCCGCCGCCGATCTCGCTTTCAGCTTTTATCAACGGCGGCAAAGTCTGGCCGTCGAGTTTAAACAGGGCCTGCAGGACGTGGTCAGCGAAGCCGACCGCCGCGTCGAAGCGCTGATCCGCCGCATGATCAATCGCCGGTTTCCCCAGGACGGTTTTCTCGGCGAGGAAAGCGGCGGCACCGACGATAACGCCTCCTGCGTATGGGTCGTCGATCCGATCGACGGCACCGCCTGCTTCCTGAACGGGCTGCATACCTGGTGCATCGCGATAGGCGTGGTGATCGACGGCGAGCCGACGATCGGCGTGGTCTACGATCCCAACCACCGCGAGATGTTCTGCGCCTGTCGCGGCAAAGGCGCTTTCCTGAACGGGGAACCGATCGGCGTGCATGCCGGGCGCAGCGTCGCGGATGGCGTGATGGGCGTCGGGATTTCACCGCGCGCTTCGGCGGAGGAATTCAGCGGCTTTCTCTGTCGCCTGCTGCAGGCGGGAGGAATGTTTGTGCGCAGCGGCTCCGGCGCGCTGATGACCGCCCAGGTGGCCGCCGGTCGGCTGCTGGGCTATTACGAACCGCACATGAACGCCTGGGACAGCCTGCCAGGACTGGTGCTGACGCGCGAAGCCGGCGGCATGGCGAATGACTTTATGCACAATGACGGGCTGCGGCGCGGCAACCCGCTGCTGCTGGCCAACGCGGCGCTCTATCCGCAGTTGGCCGAGCTGATTCAGACGCCGGGCTTGATCGGCTCGACGTGCCCTATCGCACGCGTAATGGCCGGATAAAGCGCGCGCAGCCGCCGTTCAATCAGATCGACCGCATCGTGCGCGGCGGCGATGGTCACCGCCGGCGAGACCCGGCAGTGGAAGTTAACGATGATGCCGCCGTCGGTCTTGCGCGCGCGGATGTTATGGACGTCTTGCACCATCTCCCCCTGCTCCAGCGCCGACTGCAGTATCCGCCGAATATCGGCCAGCTCCGCCGCATCGACATCCTCGCTGGCCAGCCAATGCGGCGTCTGCGGCTCCAGATGCGTCTCTATTTCAGTGTTTTCGCCGATCGCCTGGCGCAGGATCCCTTCTATTTCCGTGGCGATGTCATGCGCCTGCGCCACGCTGGCGTGGGCCGGCACCGCCAAATCCATGCCGATCGCCATACGCGTCGGCAACTGCTGCAGGGTCACATTCTGCACCTGCGCGCCGTGGTTGGCGGCGATCGCCCGAATGCGCGTCGCCATGTCTTCGTCGCTGCGGGTCTGCGGCACCGCGATGACGGTGAATTCTGCCCTGGCGTACTGCTCCCGCAACCGTTCGACGATCTCTCGCTTCAGCGCATCGATGCGCTCCAGCGGCAAGGTGCGGCACACCGCCACCGTGATCTCGACAAACAGCACCGCGCCGGCGTTGCGAATGCGCACGCTGTCGCAAGCCAGCACCGCCGGGAAGCTGTCCAGCGTGGCGCGAATGTCTTCGGTCGTTCCGGCCGGCGCAGCGTCCATCAGCGAGTCGAAAGAGCGCTTACCCAATTTAATCGCCGCGATGAAGATAAAACCGGCGACGATCAGCGCCGCGATGGCGTCCGCACGGCCAAAACCCAGCAGCACAAACACCATGCCCAGTAGCACCACGCCGGACGAAAGCATGTCGGAGAAGAAATGCAGCGCATCCGCTTCCAGCGCCGCGCTGTCGGTCGCTTTAGCGACGCGGTTGAGCGCCCGCACGCGGAAGAAATCGACGCAGATGGAGATCAGCAGCACCGCGATCACCACCGGCGCCGCGACGATCTTATGCGGTTGCCCGAGCAGGCTGCCGCCCGCCTCATAGACAATCCAACCGGCGGCAGCCAACAACAGCAGCACCTCGAACAGCGCCGCCAGGTTTTCCACCTTGCCGTGGCCGAAGTGGTGATCGTCATCGGCGGGCTTATCGCTGATGCGCACCGCCAGCCAGGTAATGCTGGTGGCGATAAAATCGGTAAAAGAGTGGATCCCTTCGGATATCAGGCCAATACTGCCGGTGAAAATGCCGGCGACGAATTTGCCCGTAGCCAGCAACCCGCTGGCGATCATCGAGTTTCTGGCTACGGCCTGCTTTTCATTTTGCATGATGCTGCTCACATTCGGACGGTGATTTATTTTTTTACTTTAGAGGATAATTGCCAGACAAAGGCGATCAGCAGCATACTGCCAGAGAATGTCAGCATGAGGCTAGTAAGAAAATTGGATTTTCCGGTGGAATAAAAATAAATCTCATTAACGCCCACCGAGATCATTAAAATGGCGTAGAGCAATCCCAGAATAAGAATCGTCATTATTATCAACTCCCGTTTTAGGCTGCGCGTTCAGCGCGCCGCTAAATCCTCCCCATAATAAATAGCGATCGCGGGGAGGATGCATCTAGGCGGATCTTTAGCGTTCATCAATCATCCCATTTGGTGCTCATATAGGCCGCCAACAGGCCCAGCGAGCTGATCATTGCCAGGAATCCCATAAAAATAGTCATGTTTCCCATTATTTTGTCCTCAGGTTAAATGTTATCGATAAAAGCCCCTTGCGTTAAATATCGGGGTTGGTCGGCGTCCATGGTTTTTAACGTCCTCCTCAGGTTTGTCACATTCCCGCCCTTTACGGGCGGAGCGGTTTAAATACCCAAAACGTGCTGGGCGATTTTGAAATAAATAATCAGGCCGGTGCCATCGATAAAGGTGGCGATAAACGGCGCCGACACCACGGCAGGATCGATGCCGAGCCGTTTCAGCAGCATCGGAATGATCGATGAAACAATGGCGCTCCACACGGTGATCGCCACCAGCGACAGGCTGACGACCAGCGTCACCTCCATGCCGACGCCCATGATCCAGGCGCGCACCCAGGCCGCCAGGCCAATGGTGACGGCGATCAGCAGCGAGGTCGTGACCTCCTTGCGGATCACCGCGCCCAGATTGCGCAGGCTGACCTCGCCCAGCGCCATGGCGCGCACCAGCGTCGAGGTGATCTGGGTGCCGCTGTTGCCGCCGGTGCCGATCAGCAGCGGGATGAAGAACGCCAGCGCAATCGCCGCTTCGAGCTGATCTTCAAACGCTTTCAGCACGTTGCCGGTGTAAGCTTCGGCGACGAACAACATCAGCAACCACACCGAGCGTTTGCGCCACAGCGCCCACGGGCTGGTCTCCAGATAAGGCTTGTCCAGCGGCAGGCTCGCGCCCTGACGCTGCGCGTCTTCGGTGTTTTCATCTTCGACCAGCCGAGCGATCTCGCGCTCGCCCAGTACGCCGACCAGCGTGTTGTTGGCCACCACCGGCACCACGTCCAGCCCCCCTTTGCCCAGCAGATGCGCCACGTCGTTGCGGTCATCGTCGGGTGAAACCTGGAAATAGCTGTAATCCATCATCACGCCGACGGCTTTATCCTGTTCTTCGCACTGCAACAGTTTTTTCACCGACAGTGTGCCGCGCAGATGATAATCGTCCGCGGTAATAAAGACCCGGGTAGGAATTTCGTCCGTTTTGAGCTGTGAAAGTAAATATTCCCGGGCATGATTGACCGTCATCGTCGCGGGAACGGTAATAAAATCGGCGTTCATATAACCGGCGACCGAAGTTTCATCGAGAGTTTCAGTCGCGTTCAGCGCCGGAGAAGAAGAGTATTGATGTGACTTGATCATTTTGTCAGTCCCTATTTCTGTTGTGAACTTCAACAGCGAATCGCATAGGGGCGTAACCACAGAGGGAGTGCAGACTGCCTATCTCCGCGTCCAGGTTTTAGCACTATACAACGTATCCGAGCTGTTGCTCGGAAGTTACTTTGGGCTGAACCTTAATCCGATAAAGCCTGTCTTAACCTTGGGCATCTCTCGATGTCGTCAGATCAGTAACCTGTGTTTGTATAGGAGCCTCGCCAAACGAGATACTGCATATAAACTACCGGCGCAGTATAGGCGTTGTTTTATCCGGCGGGAAGAAAAGATTGCCCGTCGTTTATGGAGTATTTAGGATAATGTTATTAAACGGACATTTATAAAAACGGCTGATATAAATCAGCCGTCTTTTATTTTTCAGTGTGCGAGAATGTAGACGTTTTTATCGTATAAGGCGCCCTGACGAGTAAAGTCGATCCCCTTCACGTAAGGTTTGATGAGCGTGGCGTTGGCTTCGTAGTATACCGGCGCTACCGGCGTATCGACGGCCAGCACCGCCTCGGCCTGCTGGAAATATTGCTGCACCTGCTGCGGTGTCGGCGCCGCCGTCGCCTGGTGCAAAATGCGATCGTACGCCGGGTTGCGGTATTTGGGGCTGTTCTCGCTGCTGTCGGAACGGAACACGTTCAGGAAGGTAGAAGGATCGTCGTAATCCGCCAGCCAGCGGGTAAAGGCCACGCTGTACTGCCCGCGGTTGATATTGTCCAGCGTGACTTTGCGCTCCTGGCTTTGCAAGGTGGCCTCTGCGCCAAGGTTCTTTTTCCACATGGCGGCGGCGGCGATGACGATCTTCTTGATGGTGGCGTCATTGCTGTACAACACGGTAAAGCGCAGCGGATGCTCGGCGTTGAAACCGGCCTCCGCCAGCAGTTGCTTCGCCTGGGCGTGGCGTTGTTCCGGCGTCAAACCGGCAGCGGCGCCGGGCTGCAGGCGATAGCCGCCCGCGCCGGTCGGGGTAAAGGTCCAGGCCGGCTGCTGGCCGTATCCCAACACTTTGCCGGCGACGATCTCTTTATCCAGCGCCAGGTTCAGCGCCTGACGCACCCGCACATCGTTAAACGGCGCCTGCTGATTATTGAAAGCGAAATAACTGGTGGAGAGCAGCGGATAAGTCACCAGCTGTTGCTCGCCGAGCGTTTTTTTCAGTTGCTGATACAGCTCCGGCGGCGTGGTATACCCCAACTCAACCTCACCGGCGCGAAAACGCGCCACTTCCGGGAAGCCCTGGATCGGCAAGAAGGTTACCTTGTTGAGCACGGTATTGGCGTTATCCCAATACTGCGGGTTACGTTCCACCACCACCTTTTCGTTCACCACCCACTGGCTGAGGCGAAACGCCCCGTTGCCGACAAAGTGCGCCGGCTGCGTCCAGTTTTTGCCGTACTGCTCCACCACCTTGCGGTTAACCGGCAAAACCGGGAAATGCACCAGTTGCTTGAGCAGATAGGAATTGGGCTCCGACAGCGTCACCTGCAGAGTGTGCGCATCCAGCGCCTTGACGCCCAGCTCGCTCGGCGGTTTGCTGCCGGCGTTGATCGCTGCGGCATTCAGCACGTAGGCCGAAGCCAGATAGCTGCCGTACGGCGAGGCGGTTTTCGGATCGGTGAGGCGCCGCCAGCTGTAAACGAAATCGTCGGCGGTCACCGGGTCGCCGTTCGACCATTTGGCCTGCGGCCGCAGGTGGAAAGTCCAGACGTTGCCCTGATGCTCCCATTTCTGCGCCAGCGCCGGGATGGCTGCGCCGTCTTTTCCGACGCGCAGCAGACCTTCGAACAGATCGTTGAAGATATAGAACTCCACATTGCTCTCGGCCAGGTTCGGATCCAGCGTCGCCGGTTCATACCCGTTGGCCCGCACCAGCTCTTGCACCGCCGCCAGTTTAACGCCTGCCGGCACCTCGGCGGCATGGGCAGCCGTAGCGTTAAAAGCCAGGAGGATTAAACCAGCCAGTTTCTTGCCATTAAATGAATATTTCACGTCGATATCCCTGATTAGTGTTTTATCGCGTTTAATATGCAATGAGGCAGTGGAATAAATTAAATTATTAATCGCTATGAGTCATAACCAAAAGCGGTGTTGAATTTCTTTCATTATCAAAGAAGTACTGGCGACGGAACGATGAAGAACACGAGGATAAACGCGGAGACCGGCATTGCCGCCGGGAACGCCGTGAATCGGCGGTGACATAAATTCAGGCAATCAATATAGATTATTCCAGCCGAAGCTTAACGTATCCTTAGGGCAATTCATTTTGTGAGCGATCGTCAAAAATAATTTAATACGAATCGTTTTCACTATCATTATTGATGTTCTTGGCTAAAATCGGCCTGCTTGCGCTTGCCAGGCGATATTCGTTTTCTTCATTCGAACGCTAAAAAGGATAACTGCATGAAGCTGCGTATTTCATCTCTCGGCCCCGTCGCCCTGCTCGCCTCCTCGATGATGCTGGCCTTTGGCGCTCAGGCGGCCTCCGCCGACCAGGGCATCGTTATTTACAACGCCCAGCATGAAAATCTGGTGAAATCCTGGGTCGACGGGTTTACCAAAGACACCGGCATCAAAGTCACGCTGCGCAACGGCGGCGACAGCGAGCTGGGCAATCAGCTGGTGCAGGAAGGCAGCGCCTCGCCTGCCGACGTGTTCCTGACGGAAAACTCCCCGGCGATGGTGTTGGTGGATAACGCCAAGCTGTTCGCCCCGCTGGACGCCGCCACGCTGGCCCAGGTGGAACCACAATATCGCCCAAGCCACGGCCGCTGGATCGGCATCGCCGCCCGTTCTACCGTGTTTGTTTATAACCCGGCCAAACTCAGCGACGCGCAGTTGCCGAAGTCACTGCTGGATCTGGCCAAACCGGAATGGAAAGGCCGTTGGGCCGCTTCGCCATCGGGCGCCGATTTCCAGGCGATCGTCAGCGCGTTGCTGGAGCTGAAAGGCGAGAAAGCCACGCTGGCGTGGCTGAAAGCGATGAAAACCAACTTCACCGCCTATAAGGGCAACAGCACGGTAATGAAAGCGGTCAATGCCGGCCAGGTCGACAGCGGTGTGATCTATCACTACTACCCGTTCGTGGATGGCGCGAAAACCGGCGAAAACAGCAACAACATCAAGCTGTATTACTTCAAACATCAGGATCCTGGCGCGTTCGTCAGCATCTCCGGCGGCGGCGTGCTGGCTTCCAGCAAGCATCAGCAGCAGGCGCAGGCGTTCATCAAGTGGATCACCGGCAAACAGGGCCAGGAAATCCTGCGCACCAACAACGCCTTCGAATACGCCGTCGGCGTCGGCGCGGCCTCCAACCCGAAACTGGTGCCGCTGAAAGATCTGGACGCACCAAAAGTAGACGCCGCACAGCTGAACAGTAAAAAAGTTGTCGAACTGATGACCGAGGCCGGCCTGCTGTAAGGCCCGCCGGCAAACCGAGAGTTTTTGATCGTTATGTCAAACCTGAGTACCCACGCCGCGCAGACCGCGCGGCGTTATTCTGTTGTCCCCCGTCACCCGCGGCCAGGGGCGATCGTGGTGGTCAGCGCCGTGTTGCTGTCGCTGCTGGCGCTGTTGCCGCTGGGATTCGTTATCGGCGTGGCGTTTGAAACCGGCTGGCAAACGGTCAAAGCACTGGTTTTCCGCCCACGCGTGGCGGAACTGCTGTTGAATACTCTGTTGTTGGTGGTGTTGACGCTGCCGATCTGCGCCGTGCTGGGCGTGGCCCTGGCCTGGTTGACCGAACGCACCACGCTGCCGGGCCGCCGTCTCTGGGCGGTATTGGCGACCGCGCCGCTGGCGGTGCCGGCCTTCGTGCAAAGCTATGCCTGGATCAGCCTGGTGCCGTCGATGCACGGCCTGGGCGCCGGCGTTTTCATCTCGGTGCTCGCTTATTTCCCGTTTATCTACCTGCCGGCCGCCGCCGTGCTGCGCCGCCTGGATCCCGGTATCGAGGACGTCGCCACCTCACTCGGCTCGCGGCCGCCGGCGGTGTTTTTCCGCGTGGTATTGCCTCAATTGAAACTGGCGGTCTGGGGCGGCTCGCTGCTGATCGCGCTGCACCTGCTGGCGGAGTATGGCCTGTACGCCATGATCCGTTTCGATACCTTCACCACCGCGATCTTCGATCAGTTCCAGTCGACCTTCAACGGCCCGGCGGCCAACATGCTGGCCGGCGTGTTGGTGCTGTGTTGCCTGGGGCTGCTGTTGCTTGAGGCGATAAGCCGCGGCCGCGCGCGCTATGCCCGCGTCGGTTCCGGCAGCGCCCGCAGCCAAACGCCGCGCCGCCTTTCGCCGCCGCTCGCCGCGCTGGCGCTGCTGCTGCCGATCGCGCTGACCGCGCTGGCGTTGGGCGTGCCTTTCATCACCCTGGCCCGCTGGCTGTGGCTGGGTGGATTCGAGGTGTGGCGCAACGCCGAGCTGTGGCCCGCGCTGTGGCAAACGCTGTCGCTGTCCGCCGCTGGCGCGCTGCTGATCACGCTGTGCGCCATTCCGATGGCCTGGCTGTCGGTACGCTATCCGGCCCGACTGTATCGGGTGCTGGAAGGCTGCAACTACGTGACCAGCTCGCTGCCCGGCATCGTGGTGGCGCTGGCGCTGGTGACCATCACCATTCACAGCTTCAGGCCGATTTACCAGACCGAAATCACTCTGCTGCTGGCGTATCTGCTGATGTTTATGCCGCGGGCGCTAATCAATCTGCGCGCCGGTATCGCACAGGCGCCGGTGGAATTGGAAAACGTGGCGCGCAGCCTGGGCAAATCGCCGGCGCAGGCGTTGTGGAGCACCACGCTGCGGCTGGCGGCGCCGGGCGCCGCTGCGGGCGCGGCGCTGGTATTCCTGGCGATCGCCAATGAACTGACCGCCACGCTGCTGCTGGCGCCGAACGGCACCCGCACGCTGGCCACCGGCTTCTGGGCGCTGACCAGCGAGATAGACTACGTCGCCGCCGCGCCTTATGCGCTGATTATGGTGGCGCTGTCATTGCCGCTCACCTGGCTTCTTTATTCTCAATCTAAACGCACGGCGGGACTATGAGCACGCTCGAACTGCACGGTATCGGAAAATCTTACAACGCCATCAGAGTGCTGGAACACATCGACCTGCAGGTTGCCGCCGGCAGCCGCACGGCGATCGTCGGCCCTTCCGGCTCCGGCAAAACCACTCTGCTGCGCATCATCGCCGGCTTTGAAATCCCCGACGGCGGCCAGATCCTGCTGCAGGGACAAGCCATGGGCAACGGCGGCGGCTGGGTGCCTGCGCATCTGCGCGGCATCGGTTTCGTTCCGCAGGATGGCGCGCTGTTCCCGCATTTTACCGTCGCCGGCAACATCGGTTTTGGCCTCAAAGGCGGCAAGCGCGAGAAACAGCGGCGCATCGAGGCGCTGATGGAGATGGTGGCGCTGGATCGCCGTCTGGCGGCGCTGTGGCCGCACGAGTTGTCCGGCGGGCAGCAACAGCGGGTCGCGCTGGCGCGCGCCCTGTCGCAGCAACCCCGGCTGATGCTGCTGGATGAACCGTTCTCGGCGCTGGATACCGGCCTGCGCGCCGCCACCCGCAAAGCGGTGGCCGAACTGCTGACGGAGGCCAAGGTGGCATCGATTCTGGTCACCCACGATCAGAGCGAGGCGCTCTCGTTCGCCGATCAGGTGGCGGTGATGCGCAGCGGCCGGCTGGCGCAGGTGGGCGCGCCGCAGGATCTCTATCTGCGGCCGGTTGATGAGCCGACCGCCAGCTTCCTTGGCGAAACGCTGGTGTTGACCGCCGAACTGGCGCACGGCTGGGCCGACTGCGCACTGGGGCGCATCGCCGTCGACGATCGCCAACGCAGCGGCCCGGCGCGCATCATGCTGCGCCCGGAGCAGATTCAAATCGGTTTGTCCGATCCGGCGCAGCGCGGCCAGGCGGTGATCACCGGCATCGATTTCGCCGGCTTCGTCTCCACCCTCAATCTGCAAATGGCCGCCGACGGCGCGCAGCTCGAGATCAAAACCGTCAGCCGCGAAGGCTTGCGGCCCGGGGCGCAGGTCACTCTCAACGTGATGGGCCAGGCGCATATTTTCGCCGGCTGACTCTCTTAAGGCCGGGCTGCCCCCCGGCCTTCTCAGCGGCAAATCTTGTCGCGGCGCGGCTTTTTCGGCGCCAGCAGATAATCCACCACGCTTTCGTCAACGCAGCTGTCGATACCGTTCAGTGCCAGCGTATGTCCGTCGCGTTCGCGGGTGATCAGCGGGCTTTTAAAGGCGGCGGCCATCACCTGGGCGTTGCGGTATGGCGTGGTCGGATCGTAGCGCTGGGCGACGAACAGCAGCGGCGGCAGCGCGGCGGACGCCACCGGGGTGTGCGGCCGATCTTTGCCGCGGTACGGCCATAGATCGCACATTTCCAGCGGATACTCGTGTAGCGGCAGGTAGTGAGCGTACAAAGCGGCGGTATTGATCTCCTGCCGCTGCCTGCGCAACTGCTGCGGATCGGCCGTCGGGTTGGCGACGTCGGCGCAGGTGATGACGTTCAGGGCGTCATCGGCATCCGGCGAATAACTTTCGTCAATCAGATCGGAAACCTGCTGCCCGGCGATGCCGGCATCGAGTTGACGCAGCACGGTCGCCAGCTCATGCCAGCGCTCCGGCCACAGCAGCAGCGAACGCGTGACCGTCAGCACATCGTCGGCGGAGATTTCATACCCCGCGGCGGTAACGAACGGTTGATCGTGCAGCTTGCGCAGTAAGGCATGGTAGCGCTGCAGCGCCTGATTGGCGCCGCCGCCCAGCTGGCAGCTGTCGGTTTTGCCGCAGTAGGCGGCGAAGCGCAGGAAGCTTTGCTGAAACCCCCGTTCCTGGTTCAGCCGCTGGGTGAAATCGTCCTCCGCCAGATCCACCACCCCGTCCAACACCAGCGCGCGCGTTTTCTTCGGAAAACGTTCGGCATACAGCGCCGCCACCTTGGTGCCGTAAGAGTACGCCACCGCCGTCAGCCCCGGTTCGCCCAGCGCGTGGCGGATTGCGTTCAGATCGTTGACCGCCTCGTCGGTGCCGATGTGTTGCAACACGTCCGCGCCGGTTTGTTTGATGCAGGCGGCAATCAGGGCGCGCGTCTGATTCTCCGCACCGGCCACGTCGTTGTCGTCCGGCGTCGGGGTTTCGTCGCCTTCGGC
The DNA here is from genome assembly GCF_059652115.1 of Serratia sp. EC4. Lineage (NCBI taxonomy): Bacteria > Pseudomonadati > Pseudomonadota > Gammaproteobacteria > Enterobacterales > Yersiniaceae > Serratia > Serratia sp. EC4. Next base: position 327,362 of record NZ_JBNIDE010000001.1, read on the forward strand.
CAGCTGGCAGGAGATTTTCGGCGTCGACTGACCGACGCCGCGCGGATCGTAACCGATGATGTCGTAGGATTTTCGCAGCTTGGCGACATGGGCGTCGTTGCCCAGATAGGGGTTGATGCCCGGCAGGCCCGGTCCACCGCTGATCATTACTACGCTGCCCTTTTTCGGCCCGGTGGCGGGCTGCAGGGTCAGCGCCAGACGCACGGTCTGTTCGCCCGCCTGCGCCGCATGGGCGGGCGGCGTGGCGTAGGCTAACGGCACCTCGAGGTAACCGCAGCGCAGCCCCGGCGGCGGCGCCTCATCGAACCAGCGCTGAAAACCGCTGTTGAGACAAGATTGCCAACGAATGCCGTTCTCGACCGCCGTGCCGTGAGCCGCCGGCTTGGCCAGGGCGGGCAACGCGGCGGCGGTCGCGGCGAGCAGCGCCAGAATACGCAGTACTGACATGGGGAGTCCTTTCAACTCAACGAATCGGTCAAAGGGTAAAGATTCTCGGTTAAACCGCTAGCCAATAGAACATAAAAAAACGCGCGGGTGAAGCCGACGCCGCGCGTATGGAAAGACTTTTCTTTGCTCAGATTGATCTTATAACGCACAGAATGCTGCAAAAAATGCCATTCACCTGCTAGGCTTAGGGTTCGTTAACCCACAAGGAACAGGAGAGCAGCATGTTTGGAAAAGCGGAAGACAAAGCCAATGAAGCCGCAGGCGCGGTACAAGAAGCGTTCGGCAAAGCCGTTGATTCGCCGGAGCATCAGGTGCGCGGCGCGGCGCGCAAATACGCCTCCCAGGCCAGCTATGCCGCCCGAGACGCGGCGGATAGCGTAAGAACCCAGGTGGAAGCCAACCCGCTGGCCGGCGTAGCCGTTGCGGCGGCGGTCGGCATCGTTTTCGGCTTCTTGCTGGGACGCAAATAAGCGGCGAACGCGCCGCTCGACAACAGGCCCGTTACGGGCCTTTTTTTCGCCCTTTCTTCGCCTGCGTGCAAACTTTCATCTATCACAGCCATCGCTTAAAAAAACCAACGCCTTCAACTACGATTAGTTTGTGACCAGAGCGAGGCTCTGCGATCCGGCGGATAACCCTATGAGGATTATCACCATTATCCATGCTGTTTAAGCCGCTCTCCTTCACGCGGCTAAGAAAGGTTGATTATGGCTCGCACCACCCCTATCGAACGTTACCGCAATATCGGCATCTCCGCGCATATCGATGCCGGCAAGACCACCACCACCGAGCGGATTCTGTTTTACACCGGGGTCAGCCACAAGCTGGGTGAAGTGCATGACGGCGCGGCGACCATGGACTGGATGGCGCAGGAACAGGAGCGCGGCATCACCATCACCTCGGCGGCCACCACCTGCTTCTGGAACGGCATGCAGCATAATTATCCGCAGCACCGCATCAATATCATCGACACCCCCGGGCACGTCGATTTCACCATTGAAGTGGAGCGCTCGATGCGCGTGCTGGACGGCGCCGTGATGGTCTATGACTCGGTGGGCGGCGTGCAGCCGCAGTCGGAAACCGTCTGGCGGCAGGCCAACAAGTACAAGGTGCCGCGGCTGGCGTTCGTCAACAAGATGGACCGCATCGGCGCGGACTTTTTCCGCGTACGCAAAATGATGATCGAGCGCCTCAAAGCCAATCCGGTGCCGATCGTTATTCCTATCGGCGCCGAAGACCATTTCAGCGGCGTGGTGGATCTGGTGCGGATGAAAGCCATTCTGTGGGACGAAGCCTCGCAGGGCATGAACTTCAGCTTCGAAGAGATCCCGGCAGAGCTGCGCGACTCGGCGCAGGAGTGGCGTGAAAATATGATTGAGGCCGCCGCCGAAGCCTCGGAAGAACTGATGGAGAAATACCTTAACCAGGTGCCGCTGAGCGAAGAGGAGATCGTTCACGGGCTGCGGGTGCGCACCGTCGCCGGCGAAATTCAGCCGATGCTGTGCGGGTCGGCGTTCCGCAACAAGGGGGTGCAGCGCATGCTGGACGCGGTGATCGAGCTGATGCCCTCGCCGCTCGACGTGCCGCCGATGGAAGGCCACGGCGAACACGATGAAATCATCACCCGCAAAGCCGACGATAATGAAAAATTCTCGGCGCTGGCGTTCAAGCTGATGACCGATCCGTTCGTCGGCCAACTCACCTTCGTGCGCGTCTACTCCGGGGTGCTGGCCAAAGGCAGCAGCGTTTACAACCCGATCAAGGGCAAAAAGGAACGCATCGGCCGCATCGTGCAAATGCATGCCAACGATCGTAAGGACATCGACGAGCTGCACGCCGGCGACATCGCCGCCTGCGTCGGCCTGAAGGACGTCACCACCGGCGATACGCTGTGCGACCCTGGCGCCATCATTACGCTGGAGCGCATGACCTTCCCCGAACCGGTGATCGCCCAGGCGATCGAGCCGAAAACCAAGGGCGATCAGGAGAAAATGGGCATCGCGCTGCAGCGGCTCTCTTCGGAAGATCCGTCGTTCCGCGTGCGTACCGATGAAGAATCCGGCCAGACCCTTATCTACGGCATGGGCGAGCTGCACCTGGAGATCATCGTCGATCGCATGCGCCGCGAGTTCGGGGTGGAAACCACCACCGGCAAGCCGCAGGTGTCGTACCGCGAAACCATCCGCAAACGGGTGGCCGACGTGGAAGGCAAGTTCGTGCGCCAGTCCGGCGGTAAAGGGCAATACGGCCACGTGGTGCTGACCGTCGAGCCGAACGAACCCGGCAAAGGCTTCGAGTTCTTCGATGAAATCAAGGGCGGCGTCATTCCCGGCGAGTTTATCCCGGCGGTGAAAAAAGGCGTGGCCGAGGCGCTGAACAACGGCGTGCTGGCCGGTTATCAGGTGGTGGACGTCAAGGTGCACCTGACCTTCGGTTCTTACCATGACGTCGACTCGTCGGAACAGGCGTTCCGCATGGCGGCGATCTTCGGCTTCAAGGACGCCTGCCGTCTGGCGGATCCGGTGATCCTTGAGCCGATCATGTCGGTGGAAGTGGAAACGCCGGAAGATTACGCCGGCAACGTGATGGGCGACCTCTCCTCACGCCGCGGTCTGGTGCAGGGCATGGAAGAGATCCCGGGCGGCGGCGGCAAGGAGATTCGCGCCAAGGTGCCGCTGTCCGAGATGTTCGGTTACTCGACCACCCTGCGTTCGATGTCGCAGGGCCGCGCCACCTACACCATGGAATTCAGTCACTACGCCGAAGCGCCGCGCAACGTGGCCGAAGAGATCATTCACCACAGCAAGCGTTAACCCTCACGCCCGCCGCCACGGCGGGCGTTATCTCGGTTTGTCTTCCAGCGCCACCACCACCGGCTGCGGCTTGATGCGCATGGCGTACACCACGCCGGCGATCAGACAGACGATGCCGGCCAGCGTCAGCAGCGGCGGCCAGGCCTGGCGCAGCAGAAAGGTATAGGCCAACCCCGCCAGAATTTCGAACACGATGAGCGGCCCCACCAACACCGTCGGCAGCCGCTGGCTGGCTTCGTTCCAGCACAGCGCCCCCAGCCAGGAGCAGAACACGCCAATAACCAGCATCAGCGGGATAAACACCTCGGGGCGCGGGCCGAACGGCAAGGCGAACGCCGGTTCGCTCAGCGCCAATTGGCCGCAGACCGCCAGATAGCCCAGCAGCGCCAGCGGCAGCGTCACCAGCCCTTGCGCCGTGGCCCAGGTGCCCGGCCGCTGCGTCGGATTCTCCCGCAGCCAGCGTGAATTGCGCAGCGGGAACCAGGTCCAGCACGCCACCGCCAACACGGCCAGCCCAAGACCGCTGAGATAGCGCCAGCCGTCGATCGGCACCGCATTGCCGCGCAGCTCGGCGACGTTCACGCACGCTAACCCGCAGACGATCAGCAGCAGCGCCGGCGCCAGCTGGCCCCAGGCCAGGCGCCCGTCATGCCGGCCGTAAAACAGATTGGCGCAAATGGCGATCACCACCGGCAAGGTGCCGATGATCATGGTCGACACCGGCGCCCCGGTGCGCTGAATGGCGCTGGCCAGGCACAGGTAGTACAGCAGATTGCCGATGGCCGTCAGCTTGAGCGCTTCCAGCCAATCCTGACGCCGCAGCTTGCGCAGACGGCGACGATCAAACCACGCCAGCGGCAAGGTAATCAGCCCAAAGGCCAGATAGCGCCCGGTGGACTGCAGCGCGGCGGGATAGTCCGGCACCAGCAGCGGGCCGACGAAAATCAGTCCCCACATCAGCCCGGCGGCCAGGGCAAACACAACGCCAATGAACATAACGACTCCGACAAACGGCCGGCGCGGCCAACCCGCCCGACAAGACAGCGGCAGAGTAGCGAAAACGCGGGGAGGAATTATTGTAGCAGGTTGCTGTTTTAGCCCAATTTCACCTGTTTCTGGAAACGCACCGGCGTGACACCGTAACGATTGGCGAAGGCGCGCGTCAGGTGCGCCTGATCGGTCAACCCCGCCGCCGCCGCCACCTGTGCGGCGGGCATGCCGCGCTCCAGCATGCGTTTGGCCTGCGACAGCCGGATCGCCATCAGCATCTGCTGCGGCGAGACGTGGTATTCGGCCTTGAACTTGCGCAGGAAATGGTACGGGCTGAGCGACACCAGCTCGGCCAGTTGGTTAAGGGTCACGGCCTCGGCGAAGTTATCGCGCAGATAGCTTTTCACCACCTCGAAACGGTGCGCCGCCTCGGCTTTTTCCCGCTGCCCGGTGCGGATGTGCGGGTGCAACAGCTCGACGGCCTCCAGCAGCAGGCCATCGAGCGTGAGCGGATCGTCAGTTTGCCACAGCGTGGCGAGAATGGCGGACAGGCGCTGCGCCGCCCGCGGATCGTGGCGCACCGCCTCGGTAAACCACTGGCTCCGATCGCCGGACAGCTGCTCCAGCGCCTCGGGCGCCAGATAGAGCATGCGGTAACACCAACCGCCCGGCGTTTCGGCTTCGCCGGTATGCAGCTCATCAGGATTCATCAGCACCAGCGCGCCCGGCGCAGCCAGGTGCTGCGCCCCGCGATAGCGAAAACGCTCCGCCCCGGCATCCACGGTGCCGATGGCGAAGGCGTCATGGGTATGCGGCTCGAAGGCATAGCGTTCGATATGCGCCTGATAGAGTTCGACGCCGGGCAGATGCGACAAATGCCGGAACTGCGCGCAATCCTTTTCGAACGGAAACTGTTGTGGTACCCCTTGCACCCGACCTCCTCATCCGTGCTGACAATCTGCTCAGCATAGCCAAAACATCGCCGATTGAGTAGCCGCTCTGGTCCTTTCGTGCCCCTCGCCTGGACGATCGCCGCCATTCGGCGTAGGGTTAAGGTCCCTGTCCCATTCAGGCGCGCCGCATCGCGAAACTCAGCGGCCCCTGACCACTCCGCAAACAAGAGGCAACAATGTATCCGGATACTCAACTGTATATCGATGGACAATGGCGCAATGCGCTGGCCGGGAAAACCCTGCCTGTCACCAACCCCGCCAGCGACGAGGTAATCGGTCAGGTGGCGCACGCCGCCACAGAGGATCTCGATCTGGCGTTGGCCGCCACCGCGCGCGGGTTTAACGTCTGGCGCGACACCGCCGCGCACCAGCGCGCCAACCTGATGCGTAAAGCCGCTGCGCTGCTGCGCGAACGCGCCGACGCCATCGCCGCCATCATGACGCAGGAACAGGGTAAGCCGGTGGCGCAGGCCAAAATCGAGATTCTCAACGCCGCCGACGTTATCGACTGGTTCGCCGGCGAAGCCACCCGTACCTACGGGCAGATTATTCCGTCCCGCGCTCGCGACGTGCAGCAGCAAACCCTGAAACTGCCGGTCGGCCCGGTAGCCGCCTTCACGCCGTGGAACTTCCCGATTAACCAGATCGTGCGCAAGCTGTCCGCCGCGCTGGCGGCGGGCTGTTCCATCATCGTCAAAGGCCCGGAAGAAACGCCGGCCTCACCGGCAGAGCTGATCAAAGCCTTCGCCGACGCCGGTATCCCAGCCGGGGTGATCGCGCTGGTGTACGGCACCCCGGCGGAAATCTCGGAATACCTGATCCCGCATCCGACCATTCGCAAGATCTCCTTCACCGGCTCCACCCGCGTGGGCAAGCATCTGGCGGCGCTGGCCGGCCAGCATATGAAAAAGGCCACCATGGAGCTGGGCGGCCACGCGCCGGTGCTGATCTTCGACGACGCCGATCTCGACGCGGCGGCCAAAGAGCTGGCGCAGTCCAAGTTCCGCAACGCCGGCCAGGTCTGTATCGCCCCGACCCGCTTCCTGATCCAGCAAGGCGTTTACGAGGCCTTCGTGGAGAAATTTACCGCCGCCGTGCGTGAGCTCAAGCTCGGCAACGGGCTGGAAGACGGCGTGACGATGGGGCCGATGGTGCTGAGCCGCAGCGTCGACAATATCGAGGCGCTGGTGCAGGACGCTATCGCCCATGGGGCGAAGGCCAGCACCGGCGGCAAACGCGTGGCGGGCAAAGGCAACTTCTTCGAACCGACGGTGCTGCGTGATGTGCCGCTGAGCGCACGCGCCATGTCGGAAGAGCCGTTTGGCCCGGTCGCCCTGCTGCGCCCGTTCGCCACTTATGACGAGGCGATCGCCGAAGCCAACCGCCTGCCGTACGGCCTGGCCGCCTACGCTTACAGCCGCAACATCGCCACCGTCAATGCGCTGGGGCGCGACGTGGAGAGCGGCATGCTGAGCATCAACCACATCGGTTTCGGCCTGCCGGAAACGCCGTTTGGCGGCGTGAAAGACTCCGGTCACGGCACCGAAGGCGGCAGCGAAGCGATCGAGTCCTACCTGGAAACGCGCTTTGTCACCGTCGCCGGCCGATAATCGCCCGGCGGATGAATAGCCAGAAGCCCCGCAATGCGGGGCTTTTTTTTACTCGCGAGCCAGTTCGAACAGCCGCCGCGCCGCCGGGGTCAGCCCCAGCATGTGAATGCAGGCATGCACCATGCCCGGCAACCGTTCGCAGCGCACGGTCACCCCCGCCTCACGCAGCCGCTGTGCATACTGTTCGGCCTCATCGCGCAGCGGATCATATTCGCAGCTCAGGATGGCGGCCGGCGGCAATCCGCGCAGCGTGGCGGCATGCAACGGTTCCGCGCCGGGATCGCGCCGCTGGCCCAGATACTGCTGCCAACAGAACACCATCGCGTCGCGCGTCAGAAAGTGCTCCTCGGCAAACTCGCGATAGCTCTTCGTCGCCATTTCGCGGCTGAGCGCCGGGTACAACAGCAGTTGACGTTCAATGTACGGGCCGCCGCGATCCCGCGCCAACAGTGCGACCGCCGCCGCCAGATTGCCCCCGGCGCTATCACCGCCCACCGCCAGGCGCTTCGCGTCAATCCCCAACTGCGGCGCCCGTTGCGCCACCCAGCAGAGCGCCTGATAGACATCTTCCAGCGGCTGTGGAAACGGGTATTCCGGCGCCAGACGATAGTCAACCGACAGGATCACCCGGCCGGTGGCGTTAGCCAACGCCTGACAGGGCCGATCGTACAACGCCAGTGAGCCGAGGCACCAGCCGCCGCCGTGGGCGAACAGCATCGCCGGCTGCGCGTTCGCGCCGTTTTCCCCCGCCGGTAGATAGGCGCGCAGCGTCATCCGGTGTCCATCGGCGGTGACCACCGTATAGTCCCTGACGCCGCCGCTCGGTTCCGCCTCGCCCTGCAGCTGGCGTAAACCGGTTTCCGTGGCCGCGCGCATTGCCGCCAGCGAAGCGGGCGGCGGCACGGCGGCCGACGCCGTCAAAAAGGCGGCGATGCGTTCATCAAGCGGCATGCTGCTCTCCCGCCAGGAACGGCGTAATCAGCGCGATAAACGCCTCATGACACTCCTCGGTGATGAAATGCCCGCAGCCGGCGACCGTTTCGCCTCGCAGATCGTGCGCATTGCCCCGAAGCGTGGTCAGCGGCGCATCGCCGGTGGCGTGCTCCGCTCCCACCGTCAACACCGGCATCGTCAAGGGCGTAGCGGCGCGCAGCCGGTTCTGGCGAACGGTTTCCGGGATCGCTCGGTAATAGTCGAATCCGGCGCGCAGGCCGCCCGGCGCCGAATAGGCGGCGATATACACCTGCGCCGCTATCCGATCGCGCCGATAGGACCAGCGGTTGAAGATATAGCCAAGATACTCCCGCTCGCGCCCCTGGGTCAGGGCCTCCGGCAAATCCGTCAGCTGGTTGAACATGAAATGCCACAGGAAGATATTCTCCTCCGGCGCGACGAAAATCGGCGGCGGCGGCGCCAGCCCGGGGATCACCGCCTCCGTCAGCACCAGACGCTCCACCGCCTGCGGGAAGTCGCTCGCCATGGCGTAACCGATCCACATGCCGATGTCGTGGCCGACCAGTTGGTAACGCTCATGGCCCAGCAGCAACATCATCGCGTGCAGCGCCGCGCCGATGCTGCCGGTGTCGTAGCCGCCAGCGGGCTTGTCAGAATCGCCGATGCCCGGCGGATCGACGGCGATCGCCTGAAAACCGGCCGCCGCCAGCGCTTGCATCACATGGCGCCAGGTGTACCAGGTTTGCGGCCAGCCGGGGATCAGCAGTACCGGCCGCCCTTCACCGGCCACCACGCAGTGAATGCGCCGGCCGTTGACCTGGAGATAGACGTGTTCCGCCGCGAGATCCGCCAACGGGATCTCGTTCTGTCGATATTGCATGGGGTGACTCCCTGAAAGGTTAAGGCTCAGCGAATGCCGAGCAAGGCATTGATCTGTTGTGGGTTGACCGGCGCGCCGGCGAAGTCGTCGAACACTTTGTCGGTGACGCGGATAATGCGATCGCGAATGAAGGCCGCGCCTTCGCGCGCGCCGTCCTGCGGATTTTTCAGGCAACATTCCCACTCCAGCGTCGCCCAGCCCAAATAGCCGTACTGCGTCAGGCGCGAAAAGATGCCGTTGAAATCGACCTGGCCGTCGCCCAACGAGCGGAAACGGCCGGCACGATCGACCCAGGATTGATAGCCGCCGTAAATGCCCTGGCGACCGGTCGGATTGAACTCGGCGTCCTTGACGTGGAACATGCCGATAACATCCTTATAGATATCGATAAATTCCAGATAGTTAAGCTGCTGCAGCACCATATGGCTCGGATCGAACAGCACCCGGCAACGCGGGTGGTTGCCGACGCGCTCAAGAAACCTCTCGAACGTCACGCCGTCGTGCAGATCCTCACTCGGGTGAATTTCATAACACAGGTTGATGCCCTGTTCTTCGCAGGCATCGAGCACCGGCAGCCAGCGTTTGGCGAGTTCGTCGAACGCGGTGTCGATCAATCCTTCCGGGCGCTGTGGGAACGGGAACAGATAGGGCCAGGCCAGCGAACCGGAAAAGGTGCCCAGCTCGCTGAGCCCGAGCCGCGCCGACGCCTTCACCGCCAGCAGCATTTGCTGCCGCGCCCACTCGCCGCGCGCCTGCGGATTGCCCTGCAGCGCCGGCGGCGCGAAGCTGTCAAACAGCGCATCGTAAGCCGGGTGTACCGCCATCAGCTGGCCGAAGATATGGCTGGTCAATTCACTGACCACCAACCCCTGCTCCGCCAACATCCCGGTCAGATCGTCGCAGTAAGTTTGGCTTTCCGCGGCGGTGGCCACGTCGAATAAACGCCGATCCCAGGCCGGGATCTGCAAGGCGGTAAACCCGGTTTGCGCCGCCCACTCGGCGATGGCCGGCAGGCTGTTGAACGGCGCTGTCTCATCGCTGAACTGCGCGAGATGCAGGCTTGGACCTTTGAGGGTTTTCATCGTAAACTCCTATTGGTTGTCGATTGACAAACAATAGGAGCAAAGCGAATTGACCGCAAGCGAAATTTATAAAGACATTGGTATTCCCGTCGATTTAAGCGATCCTATGTCGCTGAATGACAGGTAAATTGGAGCAGCGAATGGCAGGCAGACCGCGTGAGTTCGATCGCGAACAGGCGCTCTTGAAGGCGCGAAACTTATTCTGGCGGCAAGGTTACGAAGGCACCTCGATGTCGGATCTGGTGGCGGAATTGGGCATTGCTTCCGCGCGCATCTACAAGGCGTTCGGCTCCAAAGAACAGCTGTTCCGCGAGGCGATCGCCAGTTACGAAGCCGAGGAAGGCGGCTTCGCCGATCGCGCCTTCGCACAGGAAAGCGGCATTCGCCCGGCGATCCAACGTATGCTGGAAGATGCCGTGCGCCTCTACAGTCGGCCGGATCTGCCGCAGGGCTGCATGGTGGTCTCCGCCGCCGCCAGCGTCAGTGCGGAAAACGATGGGCTCAAAACCTGGCTGGCAGAGCATCGGTTGCAACGTACGCAGCAGATCGTCGAACGGCTGCGGCAGGCGGTGCAAACCGGTGAATTGCCCGCCGACACCGACGCTGACAGCCTGGGGGACTACTTCGCCGTCTTCCTGCACGGGCTGTCGATTCAGGCGCGTGACGGCGTCACTGAAACGCGACTATTGGATGCGGTAAAGGTGGCGCTGACGGTACTGGGCGACGCTTAATCCTCCGGCAGATCGACAATCACCAGCGTGCCTTCGCTGCCCGGCAATACGCGGTGCGGTACGCCGGCCTCGGCCTGATACAGCTGGCCGGCCCGCACCACCACCTCTTCCCCCGCCACCTGCAGCCGCAGGTGGCCGCTGATCACCAGCAACCCTTCGCTGTAATCATGCACTTCATCCGCAATGCTGCGCGCATCCATACGCAGCACTTTGATGTTGGCCGCACCGACGCGGCCCAGCACGGAGGAACGCCAAGCCTCGGGCAGTTCGGCCGCCTGCTGGTTTAAATCGAACAGCATCGTCATACCTTATCGCTACAGAGGAACCGGCACTCTACTGCAAAGCCGTCACCTGCTGAAAGACGCGTTGGTTGTAGATTATGCCCCGGCGTTCTGAGCCGCCGCCTCACGGCGCAGCCACTGCCGCAGATTTTCGCCCTCCTGCGACAGCTCACTATCCAGCCGAGCGCACAGGTAATAATCGCGGCCGTCATCGATCGGCAGATCGAACATTTTGATCAACTCACCGCTCTCAAGGTACTGGGCGATTAACGGTTCACGCATCAACGCGCACCCTAATCCCGCCTGTACCGCCGCCAACGTCAACAATCCATCCTCGAACATCGGGCCGATACTGCGCGGCGGGCGCTTGACCCCGGCCTGCTGAAACCATTGCATCCAGGTATTGCGTTCCTCGTCGTGCAGCAGCGGCAGCGTCGCCAGTTGATCCGGCGTATCGAGCAAACCGTGCAGTTTACTAAATGCCCGGCTGCACACCGGCACCATTTTGCCGGACATCAGCTTCTCGCTGCGATAGCCGGTCCACTGCCCGACCCCGAAGCGGATCGACAGATCGGCGGCGTCGCTCAGGTAATTGCGGTGGTTGGCGTAGACCACATTGATGTCGATATCCGGATTTTCACGCAGAAAGCCGCGCAGCCGCGGAATGAACCACCCCATGCCGAACAGCGGGATCAGACTGATGGTCACCTGCCGCGACGCGGATTGTTCACGCACGTGTTCGGTCGCCTGGCGCAGCACGTTGAACGCCGAGCGAATCGAACGGTAGTACTCCCGCCCCTCGCTGCGCAACACCAGGTTACGCCCCTGCCGTTCGGTCAACGGCATCTGCAAAAATGCCTCCAGCGTTTTGAGTTGATGACTGACCGCCGAAGGCGAAATCATCAGCTCGTTAGCCGCCGCGCTGATCCCCCCCAGGCGCGCGATGGCCTCGAACGCCCGCACGGCGCGCAGCGGCGGATCGTTCGGCAGCATCGGCAACGGCTCATCATACTGTTCTGTTTTTTTCATATATTGACTGTTTTTGGGAAATGGACACTGAAGGAATGGATTTAATATACATAAAAATCAATGTATTAAACACACTCGTTTTTTATATAAGAAAGTATTTTTCCGTATTTTACAATTTTTTTAAATTCTCTACTGTGAGCCTCTGACTCATTATCTCCGGACTCTCCTTATGGATACGCTGGTACAGCAAACCGTCAACGGTTTGATGCTCGGCAGCATTTATGCGCTGATCGCGCTCGGCTACACCATGGTGTACGGCATCCTGCGCATCATCAACTTCGCGCACGGCGACGTGCTGATGGTCGGGGCGCTGAGCGCGCTGTCGGCGATCGGGGTGTTGCAGCACCACTTTTCCGCTTTACCGCCCTACGCCACGCTGCTGCTGGCGGCCCTGTTCGCCATGGCTATCTGCGCCATCACCTCGATGGCGATCGAGCGCCTGGCCTATCGCCGGCTGCGTAATGCGCCGCGCCTGGCCCCGCTGATCAGCGGCATCGGCGTGTCACTGCTGCTGCAAACCCTGGCGATGCTGATCTGGTCACGCAATCCCCTGATGTTTCCGCAGCTGTTGCCGATGGCGCCCATTGCCCTGACCGCAGGCAGCGCCGAACATGCGCCGGCGGTGATCACCGGCACGGCGATCGTCACGCTGGCGGTGGCCGTGGCGGTGATGGCCGGCCTCTGGCTGCTGGTCGAACACAGCCGTTTCGGCCGCGCCATGCGCGCCACGGCGGAAAACCCGCAGGTCGCCGGCCTGATGGGCATCAGTCCTGACCGCATCATCGTTCTGACCTTCGCGCTCGGCGGCGCGTTGGCGGCGGTGGCCGGCATCATGATGGCCAGCAACTACGGCAACGCCGGTTTCTCGATGGGCTTTCTGCCGGGCATCAAGGCGTTTACCGCCGCCGTGCTCGGCGGCATCGGCAACCTGCGCGGCGCGATGCTTGGCGGTTTGCTGCTGGGTCTGTTCGAATCGCTGGGCACCGGCTATCTCGGCGAGCTGACCGGCGGCGTGTTCGGCAGCAACTACCAGGACGTGTTCGCGTTTCTGGTGCTGATCGCCGTGCTGGTCTTCCGCCCCTCCGGGCTGTTGGGCGAACGCATCGCCACGCGCGCATAAGGACATCACGATGACCGTTTTGACTCCCCCCGTTCCTCTGACCACGCCGCGTCGCGCCGGGCTGGGGCTGACGCTGTTCATTCTCGCCCTGCTGCTGGCGCCTTGGGTGGCGGGCGCCGCCGGCGGCAACTACTGGGTGCGGGTCGTCGACTTCGCCCTGCTGTATCTGATGCTGGCGCTCGGGCTGAACATCGTGGTGGGCATGACCGGGTTGCTGGACATGGGCTTTATCGCCTTTTACGCGGTCGGCGCCTATCTCGCCGCGCTGCTGTCGTCACCGCATCTGACGCAACAGTTCCCGCTGCTGCTGCAGTGGTTCCCCGACGGGCTGCATCTGCCGATGCTGTGGCTGATCCCGCTGGCGGCGCTGCTGGCGGCGGTATGCGGCATCCTGCTCGGCGCGCCGACGCTGCGGCTGCGCGGCGACTATCTGGCGATCGTCACGTTGGGATTCGGCGAGATCGTGCGCATTTTGATGCGCAACCTCGATCGTCCGGTCAATCTCACCAACGGCCCCAAAGGCATTTCTGGCATTGACCCGGTCAGCCTGTTCGGCCTGAGGTTTTCCGGCATGCACGAGTGGTTCGGCGTGCGTTTTTCCGGCCTGTACCTCTATTACTATCTGTTCGCCGCGCTGCTGCTGGCGATCCTGTTCATCAGCCTGCGGTTGCAAAACTCGCGCATCGGCCGTGCGTGGACAGCGATCCGCGAAGATGAGGACGCCGCGCGGGCGATGGGCATCAACACCCGCAACTTCAAGCTGCTGGCCTTCGCTATCGGCGCCACCTTCGGCGGCGTGGCCGGCGCGTTGTTCGCCGCGTTTCAGGGCTTCGTGTCGCCGGAATCGTTCACCCTGCAGGAATCGATCGCCGTACTGGCGATGGTGGTGCTCGGCGGCATGGGGCACATCCCCGGCGTGATCCTGGGCGCGCTGCTGCTGGCCGCCCTGCCGGAGCTGCTGCGCAGCAGCATGGGACCGCTGCAGCAGGCGCTGTTCGGCCAGGTGCTGATCGATCCGGAAATCATCCGCCAACTGTTTTACGGCCTGGCGCTGATCCTGGTGATGCTGTATCGCCCGGCGGGCCTGTGGCCGGCTCGCCATGCCGGGAGGACCGCCGCATGACGCCGCTGCTTGCTTTAAATCACGTCAGCAAACGCTTCGGCGGCCTGACGGCGGTGGATGACGTCAGCATGAGCATCCGCCAAGGGGAAATCTACGGCCTGATCGGGCCGAACGGCGCCGGCAAAACCACCTGCTTCAACCTGATCACCGGCCTGTATCGCGCCGATGAAGGCGAGTTCAGCCTGTTGGGCCAGCGCTATAAACCCCAGGCGATCGACAAAGTGGCGCAGGCCGGCATTGCCCGCACCTTCCAGAACCTGCGGTTGTTCAACGAAATGAGCGTGCTGGAAAATGTGATGGTCGGCTGCCACGTGCGCACCCGCAACGGCCTGTGGGCGGCGATCGCTCGCCACCGGCGCGCCAAGGCAGAGGAACAGGCGGTGCGCGATAAATCCCATGCGCTGCTGGAGTACGTCGGCATCAGCCAATTCGCCCATTACCGCGCCGGCGATCTCGCCTATGGCCACCAACGCCGCCTGGAGATTGCCCGCGCGCTGGCGACCGAACCCCGGTTGCTGGCGCTGGACGAGCCGGCGGCCGGCATGAACGCCGGTGAAAAAGTAGCGCTGCGCGAGCTGCTGCTGCGCATCCGCGACAGCGGCAAAACGCTGCTGCTGATCGAACACGACGTCAAGCTGGTGATGGGCCTGTGCGATCGCCTGACGGTGCTGGACTACGGCAAAGCGATCGCCGAAGGCGAACCGGCGCAGGTGCGGCGCGAACCGGCGGTCATTCAGGCCTATCTGGGAGGCGGCGCGCATGTCTGAAGCCCTGCTGAGCGTTAAACGTCTCAAAGTGTCTTATGGCGGCATTCATGCGGTCAAAGGCATCGATTTCACGGTGAACGCCGGCGAACAGGTGACGCTGATCGGCGCCAATGGCGCGGGCAAGACCTCCAGCCTGCGAGCGCTGACCGGCCTGCAGCCGTTCGAAGGCGACATCCTGTTCGACGGTTGCTCGATTCGCGGCGCGCCGCCGCACCGGTTGCTGCAACGGGGGCTGGTGATGGTGCCTGAGGGACGCGGCATTTTCACCCGTTTGACGGTGCGGGAAAATCTGCAGCTCGGCGCCTATGCGCGGCGTGACAAATCGGCGGTGCGGCAAGATTTCGAACGGGTGTGCGCCACCTTCCCGCGGCTGAGCGAGCGCCTGCACCAACCGGCCGGGCTGCTTTCGGGCGGTGAACAGCAGATGGTGGCGATGGGCCGCGCGCTGCTCAGCCGCCCGCGGCTGCTGATATTGGACGAACCCTCGATGGGGCTGGCGCCGATTGTGGTGGAAGCCATTTTCACGGTCATCAAGCAGTTAGCCCGTGACGGCGTCACGCTGCTATTGGTCGAGCAGAACGCGCGCCTGGCGCTGGAGTCCACCGATCGCGCCTACGTGTTGGACAGCGGCAGCCTGAGCCACAGCGGCCGTTCCGCCGAGATGCTGGACGATGAAAAAATCAAACAGATCTATTTGGGTGAATAACCGTTGTTTCTTTTAACCGCACCAGGAGTATGACATGCAACAGAGCATTCGCATCAAACCGTTGGCGCTGGCCGCCATGACAATGATTCTTAGCCTCCCGGCGCTGGCGGCCGACACCGTGCTGATCGGCCTGGCCGGGCCGCTGACCGGCCCTTCCGCGCGCATCGGCAAAGATCTCGAAAACGGCGCGCAACTGGCGATCGCCGACGCTAACGCGCAGAAACCGACGCTGAACGGCAAACCGGTCACCTTCAAACTGGTGTCCGAGGACGACCAGTCCGACCCGCGCACCGCCGTGGCCGTGGCGCAGCGTTTGGTCGACGAAGGCGTCGCCGGCGTGGTCGGCCACTGGAACACCGGCACCAGCATCCCGGCGGCGCGCATCTATCACGACGCCGGCATCGCCCAGGTGGCGCCGGTCGCCACCGGTCACGGCTATACGCAACAGGGTTTTGACACCAGCTTTCGCGTGATGGGCCACGACGACGACGGCGGCAACTATGCCGGGCAATATGCGGTGAAAACGCTGAAAGCCCAGCGCATCGCGGTGATCGACGATCGCACCGCTTTCGGCCAGGGGCTGGCGGACGAGTTCATCAAATCGCTGCAGGCCCAGGGCGTGCAGCCGGTCGCCCGCGAGTATGTGGATGACAAGACCGTCGATTTCAGCGCCGTACTGACCACCGTGCGCAGCAAAAACGCCGATCTGATCTTCTTCGGCGGCGTAGATTCCCAGGCGGCGCCGCTGGCGCGCAAACTGAAGCAGCTGGGCATGAACGCGCAGCTGATGGGCGCCGGCGGCTTTGTCAGCCAAACCTTCCTGACGCTGGCGCAGCAAGAAGGCGAAGGCGTCGTCGCGTTGGAGCCGGGGCTGCCGCTGGAACAGATGCCGGGCGGCAAGGCGTTTGAGCAAGCCTACCGCGATCGTTACCACACTCACATCGAACTGCATGCGCCCTTCGCCTACGACGCCACCCGTGTGCTGATCGCCGCCATCGAACAGGCCGGCTCGGCCAACCCGGCCGATTATCTGCCAAAACTGCGCGCCATACATTATCAGGGCGTGACCGGCGCCATTGCCTTCGATGCGCAGGGCAACCTGCAACAGCCGAGCTTCACCCTGTACCGGGTAGTCGACGGCAAATGGCAGCCGCAAACCGTGTTGGGCGGCGCCAAACCACAATAAATCAAGAGGAGCAAGGCGATGAGCTGTGCAAATAACGAATTGGGCATTCTGGCCCGCAGAAAGATCGAGGCGGAAATCATCAAACCGATCTACCAGATTCTGGTGCGTGAAATCGGCAAGACGCGCGCTCAGGCGGTGATCGGCGAAGCCATCGAGAATGCCGCCATCGCGGCGGGCAAACAGTTCGCCGCTCAGGAACCGAACGGCGCGGATCTGCGCAGCTTCGCCGCCTTGCAGTACCTGTGGGAAAAAGACGATGCGTTGCGCGTCGAGGTGATCAATCAGGACGAACAGCACTTCGACTATAACGTCACCCGCTGCCGCTACGCCGAGATGTATCATGAGATGGGGTTGGGAGACATCGGCCACCTGCTCTCCTGCGCTCGCGACAGCCAGTTTATCGTCGGCTATGCGCCTGACGTTGAACTGCAGCGCACCCAGACCATCATGTCCGGCGCTCCCTGCTGCGATTTCCGTTACGCAGCCAAAACGCCGGGAGAAAAGCAATGACGCATCGGGTCAACGGCGAGCGCCTGTGGCAAAGCCTGCAGGCGATGGCGCAGTTCGGCGCCATCGCTGACAACGGCGTCACCCGCCTGGCGCTCAGCGAAGAGGATCGTCAGGCGCGCGACCAGCTGCGCCGGTGGGCGCTGGAGGCCGGTTGCAGCGTGCGCGTCGATCGGATGGGCAACATGTTCCTGCGGCGTGAAGGCGCGCGCCCCGAGCTGGCGCCGGTTGTCACCGGTTCTCACGGCGACTCGCAACCCCGCGGCGGCCGTTTCGACGGCATCTACGGCGTGCTGGCCGGATTGGAGGTTATTCGCAGCCTTAACGATCGGCAGATCGTCACCGAACGCGCGATTGAAGTGATCAACTGGACCAACGAAGAAGGCGCCCGCTTTGCGCCGGCGATGATCGCCTCCGGCGTATTCGCCGGGGTATTCGACCTGGAATACGGTCTGACGCGCCGCGACGAGCACGGCGTCAGCCTCGGCGAGGCGCTGGAGCGCATCGGCTACGCCGGCGAGTATCCGGTGGGCGGCACGCCGATCCATGCCGCCTTCGAGTTGCACATCGAACAGGGGCCGATTCTGGAAGCGGAGCATCTCGACATCGGCGTGGTGACCGCCGCACAAGGGCAGCGCTGGTATGAACTGGAGGTCGTCGGCTTCAGCGCCCATGCCGGCACCACGCCGATGGACCGCCGCCGCGACGCCCTGCTGGGCTTTGCGGCGCTGGTCACGGCGGTCAACCGCATCGGTTGGGATTTCGCGCCCGACGCGCGCGCCACGGTGGGCATGGCGCAAATTACCCCCAATTCACGCAACGTGGTGCCGGGGCGCGTCTTTTTCAGCGTCGAATTCCGCCATCCAGAGGAGTCAATTCTGGAGCAGATGGAGCAGCGCCTGCTGGCGGCGGTGAACGCCGTCAACGGCGGCGGCCTGACCGCGCGCGCCGAGCGCATCTTCCAGTATCCCCCGATCGCTTTTGATCGGGGCTGCATCGACAGCGTACGTCAAGCCGCGCAAGCGTTGGGCTATCGCCATCGCGACATGATTTCCGGCGCCGGCCACGATGCCTGTTACCTTAACCGCGTCGCCCCGACCGCCATGATTTTCATTCCCTGCGTGGACGGCATCAGCCACAACGAGCGGGAAGATATCACCCCCGCCTGGGCCGCCGCCGGCGCTGACGTATTGCTGAACGCGCTGCTGGCGCACGCCGGCGCCTGATCGTCGCCCCGGTTTCTCGCCGGGGCAAAAAAATATTCAACAAAACGGTTGAATATTAGCCCGCCTGTTCTATATTCAACCATATGGTTGAATTATCTTCCTCACAGCTGGACGCCATTTTTCATGCGCTGGCCGACCCGACCCGCCGTTCGATGTTACGCGCGCTGGCCGGCGGTGAGCGCAGCATCGGCGAACTGGCCGCGCCGTTGCAGATGTCGTTCGCCGGCGCCTCCAAGCACGTGAAAGCACTGGAACATGCGGGCCTGGTGCAACGCACCGTGCAAGGAAGAAACCATATCTGCCGGCTCGAACCCGAGCCTATGGCGCAGGCCATGCACTGGCTGCAAACCTATGAACATTTCTGGACTGAACGGCTGGATGCGCTCGAACAGGCGCTGCTGCAGCCCGAACAGCTTCCTCCCAAGGAGTGAACCATGAATGATTACGGCATGATTATCGAACCCGGCACGCTGCGCATCCAGCGGCTGCTGCCCGGCCCCATCGAGCGGGTGTGGGCTTACCTGACCGAATCCGACAAGCGCGCCACCTGGCTGGCGGCCGGCGCCATGAAGTTGGAAAACGGCGCGCCGCTGGAGCTGGAGTTTCGCAACTCCGATCTGGCGGGCGAGCACGAGCAACCGCCGGCCAAGTACAAACAGCACGGCGGCTGCGTCAGCAACCGCGGCCACATCACCTGCCTGTTCCCGCCGCGCCTGCTGAGCTTTACCTGGGCCGAACAGGATCAGGGGCGCCCTTCCGAAGTGACCTTCGAACTGACGGAACAGGGAAACGCGGTGCTGCTGACGGTCACCCACCGGCGCTTGGCCAACCGCGACGAGATGCTCAGCGTCGCCGGCGGCTGGCACACCCATCTGGATATCCTGCTGGATCGTCTGCACGATCGGGCGCCGCAGCCGTTCTGGAGCACCCATGCCCGGCTGGAAGAAGAGTACCGCGCCCGCCTGTAATTACGACTCGTCCCGGCGCCTGAACGCCAGATAACCGGCGATCAGCGTAAAACTGCCGACCAGCAACACCAGCAGGATAAAACCGTGGTGATTGCTGGCCAGCGGTATCCCCCCGACGTTCATGCCGAAGAAACCGGCGACGATGTTGATCGGCAACGCCAGCACGGTGATCACCGTCAGGGTGTAGAGCGTGCGGTTATTCTGCTCCATCAGCTTGGCGCCCAGCTCTTCCTGCAATAGCCGGATGCGTTCGGTCAGGCTGGCGAGATCGTTCAACACCACGGTGAACTCTTCGGTAAACTGCCGCAGATCTTGCACCACCTCGCGGCTCAGCCAGGCCGGCGGCCGGTTCAACAGCCGAAACAGCGCGGCCGGTTCCGGCGCCAACAGGCGCTGAAAGCGCAATAACATGCGGCGCATGCGCCCCAGCTCGGCGCGATTGCGTTTGACGCGGCGGGTCAGCAAGCGATCCTCGATGGCATCAACATACTGGTTAGCCTGCCGCACCACCTGTTCCAGCACGTCCTCCTGCTCTTCCAGCAGGTGCGCCAGCAGCTCGG
The DNA here is from genome assembly GCF_059652115.1 of Serratia sp. EC4. Lineage (NCBI taxonomy): Bacteria > Pseudomonadati > Pseudomonadota > Gammaproteobacteria > Enterobacterales > Yersiniaceae > Serratia > Serratia sp. EC4. Next base: position 347,295 of record NZ_JBNIDE010000001.1, read on the forward strand.
TAGACGACGCCAGCTCCAGCGCCGTCAGGCGACCAAGCAGCCGTTCAATCAATCGCACCGGTTTGTGACGCACGGTGACCACCAGCCCACGGCAGCAATAGAGCCACAGCGTCGCCGTTTCCGGGTTGCTGTCCTCAGGGTGGAAAATCACGTCGTTGAGCACCGCGAACAGATCGTCGCCCTGGCGCTCGATGCGCGTCGTGTGGGAACCATGCCGAATTTCATGGAAGAAAAAATCGGAAATGGCGAAATGGTTTTTCAGCCACTTCTCCGCCGCCGCGTGGTTGAGATTGAGGTGCAGCCAGACAAAGCCGTCGCCGGACGGCAAAGCCTGGTAAGCCTGGCAGACCTGTTGCGAGTTCAGGCGCGCCGGCGGCTCACCGGAACGAAACACATGGCCGTAGATCAGCCCGGTCACTTCATCATCGAAATCAAGCTTGTGCATCTTTTCCGCTAACCGTTGCACCATAACGCCTTATCCTGCCTGTTGCCGTTAACCCAAGACCGTCCCCGCTGTTATAACAATCTTTATTTATCGGCGTTAATGATTTTCGCCGTTCCCGATGATTAATATTTTCGTCATAAAAAGGCCACATTCATTCAGAATACTTTTCAGGCGACAGCTACCGCATTCAATCCTTTCAGGAAGGTCATTATGAGCGATAACAGCGCCGTTCAAACGGGTGTGCCGGCCGCATCCAGCCTGCCCAAGCTGCATCAAAAGAACAGTCGACTCACTGTTCTTTTTTTTGTGTTCTTATTAATTCTGGGGATCGCGTTTGCCGGGGTGAACTTATTTAACGACGTCAGCGACGCCGGCGCCGTCTATACCAGTTACATTCCGTTTTTATTATTGGGGCTGGCGCTGCTGATCGCGCTGGGCTTTGAATTCGTCAACGGCTTCCACGATACCGCCAATGCGGTCGCGACGGTGATTTACACCCACTCGCTGTCGCCGATGGTCGCCGTGGTGTGGTCCGGTTTCTTCAACTTTCTCGGCGTGTTGCTCTCCAGCGGCGTGGTGGCCTTCGGCATCATTTCGCTGCTGCCGGTTGAGCTGATCCTGCAGGCCGGCACCGGCAACGGTTTCGCCATGGTGTACGCCCTGCTGTTCTCGGCCATCATCTGGAACCTCGGCACCTGGTGGCTCGGGCTGCCCGCCTCGTCGTCGCATACGCTGATCGGCTCGATTATCGGCGTCGGCGTGGCCAACGCTCTGATCCACGGCCGCACCGGCACCAGCGGCGTGGACTGGGGCCAGGCGATCAAGGTGGGCTACGCGCTGCTGCTGTCGCCGGTGATCGGCTTCGTGTTCGCCGGCCTGCTGCTGCTGGCGCTGAAGCTGTTCGTCAAGAACCGCCAGCTGTACAGCGCGCCTAAAGACAATAGCCCGCCGCCGCTGTGGATCCGCGGATTGCTGATCCTCACCTGTACCGGCGTTTCCTTTGCCCACGGCTCCAACGACGGGCAGAAAGGCATGGGCCTTATCATGCTGATCCTGGTGGGCACCATGCCGATCGCCTACGCCCTGAACCGTTCGATGCCGCCGGAGCAGATCCCCCGGGTGGCGGCGCTGGCGGAAGTGACCAAAAACGAGCTGCTGCGCCAGTTCCCGGCAGGCGGCCAAACGCCGCCGCGCGAGGTGCTGACCGGCTATGTGCGCACCAGCGAACTGACGCCGGAGGTGGTGCCGGCGCTGGCGCAGCTGGCCGGCGCGATCGGCGATCAAATCCGTCAGTACGGCTCGGTCGACAAGATCCCGGCGCAGGCGGTGTCGAACACCCGTAATGACATGTACCTGGCGTCCGAGACCATCAAGCACCTGAAGGCAGAGCGTCAGTTGCAGATCAATCCCGATGCGCAGCGCAACCTCGACGCGTTGAAAGGCGAACTCGACAACGCCACCCGCTTCATTCCCTTTTGGGTGAAAGTGGTGGTGGCGATTGCGCTGGGGCTCGGCACCATGGTTGGCTGGCGCCGCATCGTGGTGACGGTGGGCGAAAAGATCGGTAAATCGCACCTGACCTACGCCCAGGGCGCCAGCGCCGAACTGGTGGCGATGACCACCATCGGCGCGGCCGACGCCTTCGGTTTGCCGGTTTCGACCACGCACGTACTTTCGTCCGGCATCGCCGGCACCATGGCCGCCAACCGCTCCGGCCTGCAGATGGCCACCCTGCGCAATCTGCTGATGGCCTGGGTGCTGACGCTGCCGGCCTCGGTACTGCTGTCGGCGGTGCTGTACTGGATCTTCAACCATTTCTAACACCGGGCTGACACGGAGAAAATCTGATGACCATGCATGAATTCAACCGCGATGACGGTTTCAACCAGCGCCTGCTGCAAGAATTTTACGACAGCTACGATGAAGAGCTGGAAATGGAGCTGGACGACCTGCGCTTCGACGCGGCAGAAGTCGACAGCGACGCGAAGAAAGCCTGGCGCAAACAATACTTCCGCGAACTGCTACGCCTGCAGGGCGAACTGGTGAAGCTGCAGGATTGGGTGATGCGCACCGGCCACCGGCTGGTGATCCTCTTCGAAGGCCGCGACGCCGCCGGCAAGGGCGGCGTGATCAAACGCATCACCCAGCGTCTCAACCCGCGCACCTGCCGCGTGGCGGCGCTGCCGGCGCCGAACGACCGCGAACGCACCCAGTGGTATTTTCAGCGCTATATCGCGCATCTGCCCGCCGCCGGTGAAATGGTGCTGTTCGACCGCAGCTGGTATAACCGCGCCGGCGTGGAACGCGTGATGGGCTTTTGCAACGACGAAGAGTACGAGGAGTTTTTCCGCAGCGTGCCGGAATTCGAAAAAATGCTGACGCGCAGCGGCATCCAAATCGTCAAATACTGGTTTTCGATCACCGATGAGGAGCAGGAGCTGCGTTTCCTCAGCCGCATTCACGATCCGCTCAAGCAGTGGAAGCTCAGCCCGATGGATCTGGAAAGCCGCCGCCGCTGGGAAGACTACACCGAGGCCAAAGAAATCATGTTAGCGCGCACTAACATTGCCGAGGCGCCCTGGTGGGTGGTTCAGGGCGTCGACAAGAAAAAGGCCCGCTTGAACTGCATCACCCACCTGCTGCAGCAGGTGCCTTATGAGGAAGCCGAAGGCAACGTCATCACGCTGCCGCAGCGCAAACGCAGCCCGGAGTACCACCGTAACCCGGTGCCGGACAACATGGTGGTGCCGGAAATCTACTGACCGTAGCGCAGAGAGGCGGTTGCCGCAGCTCTGCGCAAATGCAACGCTTTGATTTCTCTCACGCTAAGGGGCCAAACCCCATGTTAAAGTGGCTGCTTTCCATTTTGACAGGAGTCTTCCATGCGCCAACGCATCATTGTCTGCCCGCTGATTGAAAACGATAACGCCTTTCTGCTGTGCAAGATGGCGGCGCACAAAGGCGTGTTTCCCGGTCAGTGGGCGCTGTCCGGCGGCGGCGTCGAGCCGGGTGAACAGATAGAACAGGCGCTGCGGCGCGAAGTGCGCGAAGAGTTGGGCGCCGCGCTGATCCTCGACAACATCACGCCCTGGACCTTCCGCGATGACGTGCGCATGAAAACCTACGCCGACGGCAGCCAGGAGCAAATCTACATGATTTACCTGATTTTCGACTGCCATGCCGCCAACCGCGACGTGACGATCAACGACGAGTTCGACGACTACGCCTGGGTGCCGCGCGAGCGTCTCGCGGACTACGATTTGAACGAGGCCACCCGCTTCACCCTTCGGCAACGCGGGCTGTTGTAGTCATTACAGCAAGGGTACAACGGGTATCGTTCTGTAACGGGGAGTGATGACAGAACGAGCCCGCCCCATTCTGAGGGAAACGAACGCCAGAGCAATTACCTTCCTGTCCTGCATTGACAATGTTAATATACTGACAGATAAATTTTAATAATGTGGTTTATTAATGAAAGCTATTACCATTGATCAATTTATAAAAAGAGAAAACAACAACCTTGATTTAGTTAGAATTCTGTGTGCTTATTTTGTTATCTATGCCCACGCTTTTGTCTTATCTCCATCCGAGGGAAGTAATGACATCTTATACAAAATAACCTTGCTGGGGCATATTTCATTCGGTGGCTTAGCCGTAAAAACCTTTTTCCTAATCAGTGGCCTACTCGTTACCAATAGTCTCCTTGCCAATGGCAGAATAATAAATTATGTTAGCTCACGCTTTCTCAGGGTTTTTCCGGCTTATGCGCTAACGGTCATCATATCAGCACTCATTATTAGCCCTTGGTTAAGCACATTAAGTCCTTCCGATTATTTCACATCAAGTGACGTTTGGTCTTATGTCGTTAAAACATTAAAACTCGATGTTCAGTACCACCTCCCTGGTGTCTTTAGCAGCAATGCCTCCAACGCCGTAAACGGCTCGCTTTGGACTATCCCTATGGAAGTGAAGGCATATTCTTACCTGCTCTTAATATACTTGGTCAGTCTTATCTTTGGCCCCTACAAGAAGCTATTTATCGCATTCATATCCATCGTTATACTCGTTGAGCCTTTTACTCCGTTAAAAGGTCATCTGATCGTGAAATCAGATAGTCCAAGCATCTATTTACTTTATCCTTTTTTTGCAATAGGTTGCCTTCTGGCAATACTGAAAGATCGGGCAACTACTCGCGACCTGTTGGCGACAGCCATTATCGCACTCCTCGCTTTCTTTATCGTCGACGATGAGATCGGCAAGACCGCGCTATTTTATGTATTCTCTTCCATTCTCTTGTTATACTGCGCATCGACGCCCTATATGAAAAGGTTGAGGATAAAAAATGACATCTCCTACGGCATTTATCTTTGGGCATTTCCAATACAGCAAGTCATCGCATCCATATTTGTGGCCTCGCCATACATTAACATGTCGATATCAATGATAGCCTCAAGTATTTTTGCCTATTTGAGTTTCAAATGGATAGAAAGTCCGGCAATGAAAATCAACAAAAGGCTGCAGAAAAATTACGTATCACTGCAAAGCGATCGCGTTTAAAAAACTGTACCTGTCAGCTTATTAAAGAAGCAGGTTTTTCCGAACGGGTATTTTAGAAATGTTAACCTCAAACACGCCTCTAAAATACCCGGGGTCGTTTACACCGAACGACGCTCAACGCTTCGTTATTTGAACCGTTTTGCCGTCCTGCGCATATCTAAATCCGTTTTGGATCAATGGAATATTCTATCTCCAATCAGTATTAAGCCTCGCGCCGCCCGCATGGTATTTGTCAGGCATATCTGATGATGAAAGGAGCGGGAAAATGGCTTATGCCTTGAGCATATTGGAAAAAAGTCCGATCGCCGACGGGGAAAGTGCCGCGCAGGCGCTGGCGCGCACGCTGCATCTGGCGCAACAGGCGGAACGCTGGGGGTATCGGCGTTTCTGGCTGGCGGAGCACCACAACACGCCGCAGCTTGCCTGCCCGTCGCCGGAGGTGCTGATCGGTTACCTGCTCGGCCAGACGTCGCGCATCCGTATCGGCTCCGGCGGCGTGATGCTGCAACACTACAGCGCCTACAAAGTGGCCGAAAACTTCAACCTGCTGGCGGCGCTGGCGCCGGGGCGCGTCGATCTCGGGGTAGGCAAAGCGCCCGGTGGTTTGCCGCTTGCCACCCAGGCGCTGCAGGCCGCCCATGACCGGCAAAATAAACCAGCCTTCTCACAGCAGTTGTCGCAGCTGACCGCCTACCTGAACGACGACGCCGAACCCGGCCTGAGCGCCACGCCGTTGCCGCCGCACGGCGCTCAGCGCTTTCTGCTCGGTGCCAGCAAAGAGAGCGCGACGCTGGCGGCCGAGTCCGGCTGGATTTTCGTGTTCGCCGCGCATCTGAACAGCAATCCGCAAGACATTCACGAAGCGCTGGCGCGCTACGCCGCACACAGCGGCGGCCGCAAGGCGCTGCTGGCGGTAGCGGCGATCGTGGCGCCAAGTGCAGAACAAGCCGCGGCACTGGCGGCGGACATTCGGCAATACCGCGTGCACGTCGCCGGTGAGCAGAGCGTGACCGTCGGCAGCCTGGCGCAGGCAGAGAGTTTCGTGCAGCAGGCCGGCGCCACCGACTACCGCATCGAGCCGCGGGAAAGCCATATCCTGCTCGGTACCGCGCCGCAGGTACATCAGCAACTGGCGCTGCTGCAGCAGCAGTACGGCGTGGACGAGTTCATCATCGACACGCCGATCGGCGAACCGAGCGCCCGGCTCACCTCGCTACAGCTGCTGGCGGAGGAGAGCCTGACGCTGGCCTAGTTGATCGCCGCGCTGGCCCGCATGGCGTCAGACAGATCCTGCGCCGGCATGGCAAAAGCTGGGCGCCGCGAGAGCGTCTCGCGGACTACGATTTGAACGAGGCCATCCGCTCACGCTGCGACAAAAAGGATTGTTGTAACAGTTTGAGCGATTATCGCCCTATTTTCTTCACATTTGCCGGGCAGACTCTTTTGATATTTTTTAATCACTTAGGGTCACTATTGCCGCCGTTATGCTTTTATCTCACGTTTTTCTCCGTCTGCCTGTCCGGCGCTTCGGCGCCGCCCTCCTGTTCAGCCTGCTGTTCGTTTTGGCGCCCGCGCATGCTGCTGCGCCGCCGCTGGTGCTGAATGCCAAATCGGTGCTGGTCGTCAATCAACGCACCGGAAAGACCCTCTATCAGAAGCAGCCGAATCGCGTGCTGCCGATCGCCTCACTCACCAAGCTGATGACCGCCATGGTCGCCCTGGACAGCAAACGCCCGATGGCCAGCAAGCTCAAAGTCACCGCCGCCGATCGCGATCTGCTGAAGAAAACCCATTCGCGCCTGACCATCGGCTCGGTGCTCAGCCGCCGCGACATGCTGCACATCGCCCTGATGTCTTCGGAGAACCGCGCCGCCGCCGCGCTGAGCCGCAATTATCCCGGCGGACGCAAGGCCTTTGTGGCGAAAATGAATCAGAAAGCGCGCGCCATCGGCATGAAACGCGCCCGCTTCTACGATCCGACCGGGCTGACGCCGCGCAATGTGGCGAGCGCCAACGATCTGCTGAAGATGGTCAATCACGCCTATCGCTATCAGTCGATTCGCCGCTTCAGCACCGACAAGCAGCAGATCGTACGCCCTGGCCGCGGCCAACTGGTCTACCGCAGCTCCAATGGCTTAATCAATAACCCGGCCTGGAAGATCCAGCTGCAGAAAACCGGCTTTACCGACGAGGCCGGTCACTGCCTGGTGATGCGCACCACCATCAAGGGGCAGCCGGTGGTGATGATCCTGCTCGGCGCACAGCCGCGCTACGGCCATTACCGTGACGCCATTCGTCTGAAGGCCTGGCTGGAGGGGTAACAGCGCGGTGTTTTGCCGTCCTGCGCCGTTTTGGATCAATGGAATACCCTATCGCCAACCAGTATTAAGCCACTCGCCGCCCGCAGGGTATTTGTCAGGCATGTCTGATGATGAAAGGAGCGGGAAAATGGCTTATGCCTTGAGCATATTGGAAAAAAGTCCGAGCGCCGACGGGGAAATCGGCACGCCGATCGCCGAACCGAGCGCCCGGCTCACCTCGCTATAGCTGCTGGCGGAGGAGAGTTTGACGCCGGCCTAGTTGATCGCCGCCCCGGCCCGCATGGCGTCGGTCAGATCCTGCGCCAGTGGCGCCAACTGCGCCGGCGTGACGTTAGCCAGGCTGACGCGGAGCGCCGGGCCGCCCTTCAGGCGGAAAGGTTCACCGCCCTGCACCAACCACCCCCGCTGCGCCATCAGCTGCGCGGCGGCGGTTTCCGACCGCACCGGCAACCACAGATGCAGCCCTTCACCCACCGCCAGCGCCGTGTGATTCAATGCATTGAGCCGCTGCACCAGTTCATCCCTTCTGGCCTGATATGCCTGTTGCGCCCGCTGCAGTTGCCCTTCCTGCAAGGTCTGTCTCCACAGCCTGGCGGCGATCTGCTGCAAGATATGGCTGACCCAGCGTTCGCTGATGTACTGATCGGCGCGCATCGCCTGCAGCAACGTCGGGTCACCGCAGGCCAGCGCGATGCGCAGATCCGGGCTGAGAAACTTGCTCAGCGACAGCACATACAGGCCGCGATCGCCGTCGAACGGCAGATGCAGCGGCTGCTGCGACAACGGCCCCCAGAAATCGTCGACGATCGCCAGACACTGCGGGTTGTCGCGCAGAAAACGCCGCCACTGCTGCGCACGTTGCGCTGAAAGCGAGGCCCCGGTCGGATTGTGGGCGCGCGGCGTCAGGATCACCGCACCGGCCGCCCCGCTTTCCGGCAACCGACAGCCCTGTTCATCTACCGCCAGCGGCAGCGGCCGCAGACGCAGGTGGCGCAACAGCGTCAATAGCGGCGGCCAGCAGGGATCTTCCACCCACACCGCCGCCCCAGGCTGGACATGGCAGCGCAGCGCCTTTTCCATCGCGTCCAGCGCGCCGGAAAACACCGCCGGTTCCCCCAGGGCCACGCCCTGGCGGCCGAGCCACTCGCGCCCCAGACCGGTCAATATCGGCAGATCACCGCTGATGTCATAGCCGTTTTGCTGCGGGAACGCCTCCGCCGCGCCAAGCGCCAGCACCGGCAACAATGCGGCATCCAGGTTACCGCTGGCCAGATCGCACATCCCCGCCGGCACCTGACGCGGCACATAGGCCGCACTCACCGCCGCCAGCGGCGGTTCCAGCACCACCGTTCCCGCCCGCCCGCGCGTCGCCACCAGACCGGCGTCGCGCAATCGGGCGTAAGCGCTGGCGACGGTATTCGGATTGACCTCCAGCTCTGCCGCCAGTTGGCGTACCGGCGGCAACAGCTCACCCGGCCGCAGCGCGCCGTCTTTGATGCGTGTGGCGATCTGCTCGGCAATCTGGACAGCGCCGCCGCCTTTTGCATACAATGAAGTCATACGTAAATCCTTTTGTACTAGTTCAAATAATATTACCCGTTTCCGCGGCCAAAAGTAAGGGGTTCCATGGATAAACATTACGTGCTCGACATTCAGTATGCAGGAAAAGCCTTTGCCCGCCTGCAGATGTTCACCCCCTGGGCAGCCGATCAGCTGGAACAGGCGTGCGCGCTGTTCCCGGCCGCGCAGGGTTATCAGGTGCAGCTCAGCCAGGTCAGCGAACGCCGCATCGTCTACCAGAGCGGCGCGCAAGGCATCACGGTGCTGGGCGAGTCGCTGGCGCTGACGCCGTTCACCCACGCTAGCGAGGTTAAACAATGAAAAAAGCCGTCGCCATTCGACACGTCAATTTTGAAAACCTGGGTATCCTCGGTTCCCTGCTCTCACTGCGTGGCTATCAGATCGATTATTACGATGCCGGCCGCGATGATATTCGTGCTATCAATAATGAAGAGACCGATCTGTTGGTGGTGCTCGGCGGGCCGATCAGCGCCGCCCAGCACTTTTCCGGTGAGCAGCGCTACGATTTTCTCGACCATGAATTGGCGCTGGTCAAACAGCGCCTGGCGCAGCGGCGACCGACCCTCGGAGTGTGTCTCGGCGCGCAGGTGATCGCCCAGGCGCTGGGCGCCGACGTGATCTCGCTCGGCGTCAAAGAGATCGGCTTCGCCCCGCTGACTACGCTCGCGGCGGAAGACGACTCGGTGCTGGCGCCGCTGGCCGATACGCCGGTGCTGCATTGGCACGGCGATATGTTCATGATCCCGGACGGCGCCCGCTGCCTGGCCGGCACGGCGATTTGCCCGCATCAGGCTTTCGACTATCAGGGGTTCGCGCTCGGCCTGCAGTTCCATCTGGAGGCGGATCACCGCGATATCGAACGCTGGCTGATTGGCCATGCCTGCGAGCTGGAACTGGCCGGCGTTGCGCCCCAGAGCCTGCGCGAACAGGCGGCGCGCCACGGCGCGCAGCTGGAACAACGCGCGCGGCAGGTGTTCGCCCGCTGGCTGGATAATAACGAACCAAGGATGTAACTCATGCAACAGTCTTCACCCTTGCGGTCACCGTCCATCGACGTGATCAGCATTCAATCTCAGGTGGTCTACGGCAGCGTCGGCAACGGCATCGCCTACCGCGCCCTGCTGAAAAAGGGGCTGGAAGCGCTGCAGGTGCCGAGCGTGCTGTTCGGCTGCCCGCCCTATTACGGCAAGCCGCACGGCGGCGTCATCTCCGGCGAGTGGTTCGGCGGCTTTCTCGACGATCTGATTGCCCGCGGCGTGATGAAGCGCACCCGGGCGGTGATCGTCGGCTACCTGGGCGATGTGATGCAGTGCCACATTCTGGCCAACTGGCTGCAGCGGGTGCGCTCGCTCAATCCTCAGATAAAAATCTATATCGATCCGGTGATGGGCGATTACGGTGAAGGGATCTACGTGGATGAGCGCATCGTCAACTGCTATCGCTCGCCGTTCCTGCGGCTGGCCAACGGCCTGACGCCGAACGGTTTCGAACTGGAGCAGCTGTGCGGCCGCTCTCTGAGCAGCCGGGAGCAGACGCAGCACGCCGCGCAGGCGCTGTTGAACGACACCACCGAATGGGTGCTGGTCACCAGCGCGCCGGGCGTCGCGCAGCGCGAAGACGAGGTGGGATTGATGCTGGTCACCCGGCAGGAAACACAGTGCTTTACCCATCCGAAGGTTAAATCGGCGGTCAAAGGCACCGGCGATCTGTTCACCGCATTGCTGGTCAGCCATCTGCTGCGCGGCGCTGCGCTCGACGCGGCCGTGGTCGCCGCCGGGGGTGAAGTGTGCGACGTGCTGGCCGAAGCGGCGCATTTCGGTTGGGAAGAAATCGGCAGCCTGCGGGCGTTAAAGCCGTAAGGCCGGTGGAGAGTCAGGGGCAGCGTGCCGCCCCTGATAACTATCAGCGTTTTTTCTTTTTGTTGAAATCCAGCTCGAAGGCGAACACCGCGCTCTGAATTTTGCGTTCCATCGCCAGCCCCAGCTTGAGGAAACGGCACGACAGGCGCGAGAAGTGCACCACCCGATCGTTATCGTCGGTTTCCTGATCGTCGTTGACCACCACCAGCTCCATGTTGACCTTGAAGCTGCCGTAGCTGCCCAGATCCAACTCCGCTTTCTTGAACTGCAGGCCCGGCTGGAAGAAATCCGGCAGCGGGCCGTCGAAGCGCAAACCGACGCCGCCGGCGGACAGATCGTGGATCCGCAGCTCGTACGGCGTGCCGTCCGGGTATTCGCCGGTACAGAAGAATTGGCGCCAGTGCGGCGTGGTGATGCGGAACTGACGGCGGCGCTGGATGTAAACCAACTCCTGCGGCAGTCGGGTCGAGCAGGCCTGGACGCCCTGATGTTCGGTCAATTCCGCCTGGCCGACGGAAAACTCGATTTTGGCGTCGTGGCTTTCAATCACGATGGTGCAGGCGCCGTCGATGGCGTTTTCCGCTTCCTCACCGCTAAACACGATATTGTCCGGCCCGACGCTCAATAACAGACTTTGAAACCGGTGCTGCTGATTTTCTACGCGCAGCGGCGTGCGTTGTTTGCAAATTTCACGCAGAATCGCCAGAACTTCAAAACGCTCCCGTTTGATAAACAGTCCGTTATCGCTGTGCTCCACACGTCTCTCCTGACTTTTTTTCTAATGACGTATTACGTATTCCTTACGGTTATCATCTCTGGGAATATTCCTAAAGTCAAATTTGCCAACGCTGCCAGGCCTGCGGCAGCAGGCGTGCGAAACGTTTCGCCCACGCCTGCTGCCCGCGTTCATCGGCGATCAGATCCTGGCGGATTTCGATGCCGACATAAGGCAAACCGCGCCGTTCCGCATGCACCGGCAACGTGTAGTCGGTGGCGTCGGTCATTGCATAGGGCTCGTTGATCCCCACCTGCAAATCCCCCTCTTCGCGCAGCAGTTCGGCCAGCAGCAGCGCAAATTCCGGGTAGCGATTAAACAGCAGCCCCACCTGCCAGGGGCGCGATTCCCCTTTGAACACCGGCGTGAAGCTGTGCATGGCGATCACCGCCGTCGGCAGTTCGCGCAGCTGACGTTGCCCCAAATGATCGTCGATGGCGTGGTGATACGGCAAAAACACCTCACGCTCGCGCGCCAGCGCGTGCTCGGCGTCGATGCCGATATTGCCGGGTATCGGCGTCAGTTCGGACAAATGCGGGATCGAGCTGGCGATGCCGGGCGCCCGGTTGCAGTCGATCACTAGCCGTGAGTAACGCTGGTGGATCAGGGTGGCGTCCAGTTGGCGGCTCAGATGGCGCGACACGCTCAGCGCGCCGATATCCCAGCCGATGTGGCGTTCAATCTCCCCCGGCGGCAAACCGAGATCGCCAAGAGATTGCGGTATCGCCTTGCCGGCGTGATCGCACAGCAGCAAAAAGGGCGCTTTGCCGCGCGGGATTTCAACGGCAGCTGCGGGCGGTTCATCGGCGGACAATAACGGCGGGATAAACGAATGAGGCATGACAGGCTCCGGCGGTGGAAAGCAAAACGTTTATCGTAGCGCTATCCCGCCGCCGGCCCCAAGGTCGTGCTTAGATCAAAAAGGCATGAGTCAGACTATAGTCATGCCGTCTCGGCCGGCTGCGGCTGGTGCACCGCGATATAACGCTGATAGCGCGACGGCTTGAGCCGCGTGGTATCCACCAGCACCAGTCCGTCGATACAGTTGTTGAACGCCGGGTCGGTGCCGAAGTCGATGAACTGCACCCCACCCGGTTCGCACAGCTCGGTGTATTGCTTGTACAGCGTCGGGATCGAGCAGCCGATGTTGCTGAGCAGGCTCTTCAGCCGCACCAGATCTTCCTGATAGTTGTCTCCGGCAAACTGCGCCAGCACCTGCGGCAGCGACGCCGGATAAGGCCGGCGCGACTGCGCGAAGGCGTGATCCGGCGAGAAATAGAGCCGGTAGAAGGCGATCAGCAAATCGCGCGCCGCCAGCGGCATGCCGCCGGAGATCGACACCGGGCCGAACAGATAGCGATATTGCGGGTATTTCGACAGATAGGCGCCAATGCCCAGCCACAAATAGTCCAGCCCGCGCTTGCCCCAATAGGCCGGTTGAATGAAGCTGCGCCCCAGTTCGATGCCCTGCGCCAGGATCGGTTCCATATCGCGGTCATAGTGGAACAGGCTGTTGCTGTAGATGCTTTCCAGCCCTTTGCGCGCGATTTGTTCGGCGGTAGGGATAAAGCGATAGGCGCCGACGATCTCCAACTCCTCCTCATCCCACAGCACCAGGTGGTAGTAATCGTCGTCGTAGCTGTCCAGATCGCGGCGGCGGCCGGATCCTTCCCCCACCGCGCGGAAGGCGATCTCGCGCAGGCGCCCCAGCTCGCGCAGGATCGGCGTACGCGCTTCGTCATGGCGACGGTAGAGATAGATGGTTTTACCGTCCGGCGTTACCCCCAACCGTTCGCAGTTCGCCAGCGCCTTTTTCAGCTCAAGACGATCTTCCGGCAGCGCGATCGGCGACTCGCTGGCGAACAGCCCCGGCTTGCCCTGGCCCAGGCGATAGACGTGGCGGCGAAAACGCTCCGCCAGATCCTTGGCGCTGGTGTGGCCGTCGTGCCAGTTGGCGAACGGCACGCGGCCGCCCACGCGGATCTTGATGCGCCCGCCCCGCTGCTGGAACATTTCGCGCACCAGCAGCAACGTCGACAGCGGCCGGTAGACCAGTGAGGTAAAGTAGAACAGGTTGCTGTTGCGCGCGCTGATGTGGATTGGCACGATCGGCGCGCGCGCTTTGGCGGCCAGGCGCAGAAAACCGGTATGCCAGTGGCCGTCGCGGATGCCTTTCGGGCTCATGCGCGACACTTCGCCGGCCGGGAACAGGATTAGCGCGCCCTGATTGTCCAGTTGTTGCTGCATGCCTTCAATCTGTTTGCGGCTGGTTTTATAAGCGACGTTATCCACCGGCACGAACAGGCTGCGCAGCGGTTCAATGTAGGTCAGCAGTTGGCTGGCCACCACTTTCACGTCCGGGCGCACCGCCGCGACGGCGCGCAGCAGCACCAGGCCGTCGAGCGAACCGATCGGGTGATTGGCCACGAGCACCACCGGCCCCTGGCTCGGGATGTTTTCCAGATCGCCGTCCACCAGCTCGCAGCTGAGGTTAAAGTAGTCCACCACCTGCTCGATCAGATCGAGCCCTTTCAGGTGGGGATAATCGGCGGCGAACTGCTTGAATTCTTTTTCGAAGAGAAGGGTTCTTAGCAGGCTGCGCTGCCAGGCAGGGGTATTGCGGTGTGGAAATGCATCTTGCAACAGAGAATCCAGGCTGAACATCGCGTTATCTCCTGACGTAGTCGCTGCAAACTTAAGCCAGAGCCGTGACTCTGACGTGTCAGTTACATGACAATAAAGTGAATCCATCGACTATCAGGTATAGCAAAGTAATGGCGAATTGGGAGCGAAAGACGCATTTTCGCCCCCACTTGCCTTCACATCGGCGCCAGCAACGCTTCAATGCGGCGGTTTACCGCGTCGCGCAGGCGCAGCAGCGGCCCGGCCTGGTGCGGATAACGCTTGAAGGTGATGCGCATGCCCAGCTCGCGTTCGATCAGCGCCTCAACCGTCGGCCGGTCGGTCAGACTCTCCAGCAGTTGCAGCGCGCGCATGTCTTGCAGCCCCTGATACAGCACCCGCAGGCGCAGCGACTCCACCGGCTGCAGATCATCGCCCGGATAGACCACGAACGGATCGCCGGAGGGAAACGCATGGCCGCTGTCGGTCACGGCATAAGGATTGATACGTTCGAGCGAATGGGCGCTGTTATAGAAGTTGAATCCCCAATGCAGAAAGCCGGCGATGCGGTACAGATAGAGCTGCACGCCCAATATGCGGTTGCGCGCCGAAGGCTGGGCGAAGAACCGGTTGGCGACCTCGGTCTTCTGCACGCAGCAGTAATAGGCCCACAGGCCAGGCACCCGGTGTTCGATAAAGGGCTCAATATGATCGGTGGCGGCGACCGGGATTTCCACCAGGCCTCGCTGATAGAAAGCGAAATCCGACAGCGCATCGAAAGTGCGAAAGCCATCCAGTAGCGGCAGCAGCGCGGCGCTGGCGCGCCGGTAGGCCGCCAGGTTGTCCAGCGTCGGCTCATCGGAAACATGGAACCACACCTGCCGTTCCAGCCCCCGTTCGCGGAACCAGGCGGTCAACGCCGGCAGCAGCGCCTGCAGAAAACGCTGGTACGCTTCGCCCTGCGCATCGGTGTGCCAGCCGAACAGCGGTCGCGCCTCGCCCTGCTCCTCCACCACGATCTTCGGCGCATGCGCCGCGCCCCATTGGGTAAACAACGGCGCGATTTCGAAGTGCTCGATGCCCTCTTCCTGCGCCAACGCCACCCACTGCGCCAAGCGGCTGAAATCGAAGCGATACCCCTGCGCGGAACGCGACACCCTCACCAACTGCACCGTGGTGCGTTCACCGCCGACGGCGGTATCCAGCGGCGGCGTAAACAGCGGCGTCAGCAGCATATTGACCCCGCTATGCACCGCGCAGCGCACAAAGTTGCGCACCGCGCGCCAGTAATCCGGGCTGAACACCGCCAGACGGTAGTAATCCGCCAGGCAGTCGGTGTGCAGCCACTCGGTGTGCAACAGCGTTTGCGGCGGCAACGCCGCCGGCACCAGATGCAGCATCAGCGTGGCCTCGGCCAGCGCCTCGCCGCTCTGGGCATCCAGCAGCCGCAGGGTCAACGGAAAGTCGCCGGCCAGTTGCGCGTCGGCCGGCGGCGTCAGGGTCAACCACAGGCTGCCATAATAGCGGCAGGCGGCAAAAAAACGCCGTTGCGGCAGCGGTATCAGCGGATCGGGAAATAAGCCCGGCTCAGTCGTCAGGTAATTCTCATCGGTCTCGCGATAACAGGGAAAACCGCTCGGTACCGATTGCACCTGGCGCACGCTGATATACGCCGCCAGCGGTCCGTCAAGTTGATAACTGAGCTCATGGCGAGTCTCGTTGCCCGGGGTTTGCAAACAGTACACCGCCTGCCAGGAAAGCACCTCGTTATTTAACCCGCTCAGCCGATTTTCTACGGAAACGGGCGGCATATTTTGGCAATGAAATACTTTCTCCAGGCAATGCGTAAATACCAGAGACAGGCGCATGATAATCGGCCCTCTTTATTTTGGATAAGTCAATATTGTGAAATTCAGGCTAACGTCTTTTATCGCCACAGACAATAGCCGGCAATAAAAAACGTTCCTGCACCCTCCTCTGACAGCCACAGCAAGATTTTTTTGTTTATTTGCATCACAAAAATGAAAGAAGAAGAAGCTTGCACAATAAAAATGTTTTTAATCCCCATTATGGTGCAAGGGTTATCAGTTATTCCTATGCCTGCGAAGGCCGCTAAATGCCGCGCCACCGGGGAAAAAACCCGTCAAAAGGTTAACGAATTGTGAATAAACACACCTTTCACTTGGCCG
The DNA here is from genome assembly GCF_059652115.1 of Serratia sp. EC4. Taxonomy (NCBI): domain Bacteria; kingdom Pseudomonadati; phylum Pseudomonadota; class Gammaproteobacteria; order Enterobacterales; family Yersiniaceae; genus Serratia; species Serratia sp. EC4. The sequence goes on from NZ_JBNIDE010000001.1 coordinate 363,644, forward strand.
TCAAAGCCTTTCGATTTTAACAACAACGAAACATTGACGCCCCATTTTTGGGCGTTTGGGGGTGTATTGACACATTGAAAGTTAAGGGATAGAAAGAATTTACGTTGCAAAAAACGCTATTCGTCGCTCACCGAGGGGAAAGCAATGTCACCGATAAAAAATACCGGCCGCTTGCTGGCGCATTCTATTCTTGCCAGCGCATTATTATTACCCACGCTGCTCCATGCCGCAGATAAAATAACTTTGCGCTATGCCGTTTGGGACAGAAATCAATTACCCGCCGAACAGGAGATTGCCAAGCGCTTTGAACAGGCCAATCCGGATATAAAAATAGAAATAGAATTAACCCCCTCAGCGCAATATTTCGTTAAATTAGATTCCGCCGCCGCCGGCGGCGTAGCGCCAGATATATTCTGGATCAATATGCCTTATTTTGTGCAGTACGCCAAAAACGGCATTATGGAGCCGTTGGCACCCTATATTAAAGACAGCGGCCTTAAGCTGGACGACGTGGTCGCCAGCTCGGTGAAAGCCTATCAGTATGACGGTCAGCAGATGGCCATTCCGCGCGACGTCGATTCCATCGCCGTGTGGTACAACAAAAAGCTGTTCGATCAGGCCGGCGTCAACTACCCTACCAACGACTGGAGCTGGGACGATCTGAAGAGCAAGGCCGCCGCGCTGAAAAACGGGCTGAAAGGCGCCGCCTTCCCGCTGGTGATGGATCTCAGCATCGACGGTCAGGACAGTTACATGAACCTGCTGTTCCAAAACGGCAACCACATCGTGCCGAAAGACGGCCAGCCCACCGACATCGCCAACGACAGATCCCTCTGGGTCTACCAACAGCTGCAGGGCATGATGAAAGACGGCCTGATGCCAAGCGCCCAGCAGATGAGCGAAGTCAAAACCGAGAATATCTTCCAGTCCAACCGCGCCGCGATGGTCTATGCCGGCTCCTGGCTGGCGGCGCCGTTCGCCAATAACCCGCTGATCAACGACCACATCGGCGTGGTGATGATGCCCAAAATTGAACGCCAGTCCGGCGTGGCGCACAGTCTGGCCTTCGCCATGTCGGCCAAAAGCGCCCACAAGCAGGCCGCCTGGAAATATATCGCCTTCATGAGCAGCGAAGCCTCGCAGGCGGAGCTGGCCAAGGTGGTGATCCCGGCCAACAAGACGGCGGCCAAGGTCTGGGCGCAGCAGATCCAAAAGGTTGACGTCACACCTTATATCCAGACCCTTGAAGTGACCCAGGCTTACCCCACCGCCGGCACCAATACGCCGAAGTGGCAAAACATGTGGATCGCCAGCCTGAAAAAGATCTTTATGGGCGCGGACGCTAAGCAGGAAATGGACAAATCGGTCAAGAAGATCGCGCGCGTCATGGAGCAGTAATCACCCCGCCGCGGCGCGCAGCCCCGAGCGCGCGCCGCGGGGGAACCACGCTGAACGTCATAGGTGAGGAATGGCAACATGTCGCTGGCAGAAACGGCTACGGTCACCCTGAAACACCCCCGGCGCACCGCCCGTCCCGCGCTCAATCGGCTCGAACGCGCCGAGCGCTTCTGGGGCTGGGTGATGATCCTGCCGCTGCTTTTGGGGGTGACGGTGTTTTACCTGATCCCCTTCTTGCAAAACATCTTTTACAGCTTTACCGATCTCAACCAATTCATGCGCTGGAGCAGCATCAGCGTCGATAACTATCTCAACCTGTTCGAAGACGACGACTTTTACACCGCCGCCGCCAACACCCTGTTCTACGTGGTGGTCTGCGTGCCGATCAGCCTGAGCCTGTCGCTGCTGCTGGCGATCGGCCTCAACCAGAATATCCGCGGCAAAGGCCTGCTGCGCACCCTGCTGTTCCTGCCGGCAGTCACCATGCCCGCGGCGGTGGCCATGGTGTGGCAATGGCTGTTCAACAAGGACTTCGGCCTGATCAACCAGGCGCTGGGCCTGCTGCACATTGCGCCGGTCGCCTGGCTGTCCGATCCGGACGTGGTGCGCATCAGCGTATCCATCATCATCATCTGGTCGTCGCTGGCGCTGAAGATCATCATTTTGCTGGCCGGGCTGCAGAGCATTCCACGCCAGTTGTACGAAGCGGCGGATATCGACGGCATCGGCACCCTGCGGCGCTTCTTCTGCATCACGCTGCCGATGATGGTGCCGACGCTGTTCTTCGTGTCGGTGATGAGCTTTATCGAGATCCTGCAAGTCTTTGACGTGGTGTTCCTGATGTTCGACCGCGCGCTGGTGGAAAACGACGTGATGACCGTCACCAACCTGTTCTACAAGTACGCGTTTTACCTGCAGGAAAAAGGTTACGCCTCCGCCATCACCGTGGTGCTGTTCGCCGTCACGCTGGTGATCACCCTGATTCAAATGGCGATCGGCAAGCGCCTGAAAGTCAGCTGAGGAGCTGCACATGAACGCAAGCAAGAAAACGCTGGTGTACCTGTTTATGGGGCTGGCGGCGCTGGCCTCGGTGGTGCCCTTTATCTGGATGCTGGTGACCTCGCTGAAAACCCAGGCCGAGAGCATCCAGATCCCGCTGACGCTGCTGCCGGCGCATCCCAGCCTGCAGGCCTACGGCCGGGTGATGCACGAAATCCCGTTCGCCGGTTTTTATCTCAACTCGCTGCTGGCGACCTTCTTCACCGTCAGCCTGCAGATGGCTATCGCCACCCTGGCCGCCTATGGCTTCTCGCGCCTGCATTTTCGCGGCCGCGATGCGGTGTTTCTGGTATGCGTGTCGATCCTGATGGTGCCCGGCCAGGCGTTTCTGATCCCGCAATTCCTGGTGGTGCAGAAGCTGGGGCTGGTCAACAGCATCACCGGGTTGGTGCTGCCGGGCATTTTCAGCGTTTACGCCACCTTCCTGCTGCGCCAGTTCTTCCTGGCGGTGCCGAAGGAGATGGAGGAAGCGGCGCTGATCGACGGTTACAGCTACTTCGCCATCTTCTGGCGCATCATGCTGCCGCTGATCCGGCCGGGCATTATCGCCTGCGTCATCATCAACGGCCTGTGGAGCTGGAACAACCTGATGTGGCCGCTGATCGTCAATACCACCACCGAGAAGCTGACGCTGCCGGTAGGGCTGGCCTCGCTCTCCAGCCGCGCCGGGGTGGAATACCCGCTGCTGATGGCCGGGGCGCTGATGGCGGTGATCCCGATGCTGATGCTGTTCATTATTTTCCAACGCTATTTCATCCAGGGCATCGCCAGCGCCGGGGTGAAAGGCTAACGCGCAGACAAGGTAAACGACATGGCCGGAATTCAGTTAAACAGCGTTAAAAAAGTGTACCCCAACGGTTTCCACGCGCTGCACGGCGTCGATCTGGACATTGAAGACGGGGAATTTATGGTGTTCGTCGGCCCGTCCGGCTGCGCCAAATCCACCCTGCTGCGGATGATCGCCGGGCTGGAGAGCGTCAGCGAGGGGCAGATCCTGATCCACGATCGCTGCGTCAACGACAGCATGCCGAAGGATCGCGGCGTCGCCATGGTGTTCCAGAACTATGCGCTGTACCCGCACATGACAGTGTACAAGAACATGGCGTTCGGTCTGATCGGCAAAGAGAGCAAGGCCGAGATCGACCGCCGGGTGCGCGATGCGGCGGAAAAGCTGGAGATCACCAATCTGCTGCAGCGCAAGCCGGGCCAGCTCTCCGGCGGCCAGTGCCAGCGGGTGGCGGTCGGCCGCGCCATCGTGCGCAAGCCCAAGGTGTTCCTGTTCGATGAGCCGCTGTCCAACCTCGACGCCAAGCTGCGGGTGTCGATGCGCGTACAGCTGATCGAACTGCACAACCAGCTGAAGCAGGAAGGCGCCGCCGCCACCATGGTGTACGTCACCCACGATCAGGTCGAAGCGATGACCATGGGCGATCGCATTTGCGTGATGAACCGCGGCGCCATCATGCAGGTGGATAAACCAATCAATCTGTATCACCACCCCGCCAACCGTTTCGTCGCCGAGTTTATCGGCAGCCCGTCGATGAATTTGCACGATCTGGCGATCGTGCGCGACGGCCAAACGGTGCGGCTGCGCATCGGCCTGCAGCACCTGCTCGATCTCCCGCCGGCGCTGCAACGGCAATTGGCGGACTACCCGCATGCGCGGGTGTGTCTCGGCATCCGGCCGGAGTCTTTGCGGCTGTGCGCGCCCGGCAGCGCCAACTGTTTCCCGGCGCAGATCGTCACTATCGAGCGCATGGGCAACGAAGAGCTGCTGCACTGCGAACTGGCCGATCTGCGCTTCGTGCTGCGCATGGCGTCGCTGCCGGACTGGGAGCCGCGCCTCGGCGAAAGCATTCATCTGGCATTCGATCTGACGCGCGCGCATTTGTTCGACGAGCTCAGCGGCCAAAACCTCAAATAACAACAGCGGAGTATCCAGCAATGTCGTCAACACAACCCAACAGCTTTGCCCATCGCCCGGTGCGGGTGCTGGTGGTCGGCGCCGGGGCGCGCGGTGAAATCTACTCGCGCTATGCGCTGGCGCATCCCGATTTGATGCAGGTGGTGGCGGTAGCGGAACCGCGTGACGCCTACCGCGAGCCGTTCGTGGCGCAGCATGCCATCGCGCCGGAACACATCTTCACCGACTGGCGTCAGGCCGCCGACGCCGGCAAGCTGGCCGACGCGGTGCTGATCTGCACCCAGGATCAGATGCACCTGGAACCGGCGCTGGCCTTCGCCCGCCAGGGCTACGCCATGCTGCTGGAAAAACCGCTGTCGCCGGACGCCGACGAGTGCCGCGCCATCGTCGCCGAAGTGACGCGCCAACGGCTGATCTTCTCGGTCGGCCACGTGCTGCGTTACACCCGCTATACCCAAAAGCTCAAACAGTTGCTGCGCGACGGCGCGATCGGCGACATCGTCAGCCTGCAACATTTGGAACCGGTCGGCTACTGGCATCAGGCGCACTCCTTCGTGCGCGGCAACTGGCGCAACGATCGGCAGGCCGCCTTTATGCTGCTGCAGAAATCCTGCCACGACATCGACTGGATCCGCTACGTGATGGAGCAACCCTGCGAACAGGTCAGCTCCTTCGGCAACCTGCGCCACTTCCGCCAGGAAAACCAACCGGCGGGCGCGGCGGACAACTGCCTGGATTGCGCGGTAGAGGCAAACTGCCCCTATTCCGCCAAACGCATCTATCTGGGCGACGATCACAAGGCCACGCCCGGTTTTCTGCGCGTGCTGACGCCGGAACCCGACCAGACGACGCTGCGGGCGGCGCTGCGCGACGGGCCTTACGGCCGCTGCGTCTACCGCTGCGACAATAACGTGGTCGACCATCAGGTGGTCAACATGCAGTTCGCCGGCGGCCGCACCGCGTCGTTCACCATGACGGCCTTTACCCGCCACGAAGATCGTCACACCCGCATCTTTGGCAGCCGCGGCTGCCTGGAAGGCGACGGCCGCCATATCCGCATCACTTCGTTCCTCGACGACGGCGAAACGCATTACGACACCGACGCCGGCCAGGATCTGCACGCCATGGCCGGCCACGGCGGCGGCGACTACTTCCTGATGCAGCACTTTATCGCGGCCATTCGCGCCAACGATCCGAGCCAGGTGCTGGCCGGCCCGGCGGAAGCGCTGGAGAGCCACCTGATGGTGTTTGCCGCCGAACGCGCCCGCCGCGAGGCGGCGGTGATCGCCCTGAGTGGAGCCTAAAGCATGGCCACGACAGAGATGCGTTACGGCTTCGACATCGGCGGCACCAAAATTGAAATGGCCGCTTACGATCGCCGGCTCAACCAGGTGCTGCTCCAGCGGGTGCGCACCCCAACCGGCGATTACGGCGAGTTCGTGGCCTGCATCGCCGGGCTGGTCGAGCAGGCGGATCGCGAACTGCACACGCGCGGCAGCATTGGCATCGGTTTGCCGGGGATCACCGATCCCGTCAGCCGCCGCCAGTTGGCGGTCAACGTGCCCTGCCTGACCGGCCATTGCCTGGCGGATGATTTGACGCAGGCGCTGGCGCGACCGATCGCTATTGAGAACGACTGCCGCTGCTTCGCGCTGTCGGAAGCCAGCACGCCGCAAACCGCGCACCTGCCGCTGGTGTTCGGCGCCATCATCGGCACCGGCGCCGGCGGCGGCCTGGTGGTGAACCGGCAACTGCACAAGGGGCGCAGCGGCGTGGCGGGCGAATGGGGCCATATGCCAATCTCGGCCCAGCTGGCGCAGCGTTACGATCTGCCGCTGTTCGGCTGCAACTGCGGGCTGACCGGCTGCTTTGAACGCTACGTCTCCGGCAGCGGGCTGCTGGCGCTGAGCCACCATTTCGCCCATCCGGCCGCTGACGTGCCGGCGCTGGTCGCCTGCTATCGTGCCGGTGATGCGCTCGCGCAGCGGCTGATGACCATCTACGTCGACATCCTGGCCAGCGCGCTGGCCGGCTTACAGCTGCTGCTGGACGTTGATGCCTTCGTGCTGGGCGGTGGATTGTCCAACGTCGGCGAGCTTTACCGGCTGTTGCCGCCGGCGATGCGGCATTGGCTGCTGCCGGGCATGGAGCCGGCGGCGGTGTTCCCGCCGGTGCACGGTGACAGCAGCGGCGTGCGCGGCGCAGCGCTTTTACGCGCGCCGGCATAAAAAAACAGTGAAAGCCCGGAGATTGTCGAGCGATCGCTGCGGCTTTCGGCATCGACGGACTTAATGAATAAGCGCTGGGAATTGGCGACTGAAAAATAACGAATTTGCTGTTTTCACTTTGCGTTAACACTGCTTTCGGTTGCCGCCCAACCGAAAGCAAAATCAAATATAACCAACTGATAGATATAGATATTTTAAAATTAATCGATTGCATTTCAGTGTTTCGTTTGCTGTAATTCGCCACGAACAACTGAAAGCGCTCCGGTCGGTATCGCTGCGGCTTATTAAGCCGCGGTCGGGCACGGCTACAGGTAAATCAGGAGTCTGCGTTAATGATCAATACCGCAAAACGCCGGGAATTAATTATCGACCAGCTGTGTCGCGAGGGCACGGTGCGCGTGGAGCAGCTCAGCCAGCAGTTTTCGGTGTCCAGCGTCACCATCCGCAGCGATCTGCGCCAGCTGGAAAAACACGGCTGCGCGGTGCGCGCCTACGGCGGCGCCATGTTGAACAAACAGTTCGCCTTCGACCGCCCGTTGCAGGACAAGGGCCGCATCAATCGCGACGTCAAACACGCCATCGCCTGCGCGGCCGCGGCGCTGATTGAAGACGGCGACGCCGTCATCCTCGACTCCGGCTCCACCACCAGCCAAATGGCGCCGCAGCTGGCGGGGAAAAAGGATCTGGTGGTGATGACCAACGCGCTCAACATCGCCTTCGAACTGGCCAACAACGAGGAGATCGACCTGATGGTGGTCGGCGGCAGCGTGCGCCGCAAAGCCTGGTCGCTGTACGGCCCCGCCGCCGAACAGCAGCTGCGCCAGTATCGGTTCGACAAGCTTTTTCTCGGCGTCGACGGCTTCGATCTCGCGAGCGGCATCACCACGCCGGATCCGGGCGAAGCGCAGCTGAACCGGGTGATGTGCGAGGTGGCGCGCGAAGTGATCGCCCTCGCCGACGCCAGCAAATTCGGCCGCACCAGCTTTTGCATGATCCGCGACATCGGCCAGATCCACCGCCTGGTCACCGACAGCCGCATTCCGGAACACTATCTGCAGGCGCTGCACCATTTAGGGATCGACGTGATTATCGCCGACCGTTAACCGAGGCTTTTTAAGGAGCTGTCATCATGAACGCGTATTTCTCTTACGAGGCGAATTGGCTGAAGCAGCGCAACGCCTGGCATACCGCCGCAGAAATTTGGCAACAGCCGGATTTGTGGGCGGCGCTGCACCGCCAACTGCAGGATCAACAGGCGCAGTGGCAACCGTTCCTGGCGCCGTTGCTGGCTAATCCGCGCCTGCAAATCGTCTTGTGCGGCGCCGGCAGCTCGGCATTTGCCGGCCGCGCCCTGGCCCCCTGGCTGCGCGAACGCACCGGCCGCGACGTGGTGGCTTACGGCACCACCGATATCGTCGCCAACCCGCTGCAGTATCTTGACCCTGACCGGCCGACGCTGCTGGTTTCCTTCGCCCGTTCGGGCAACAGCCCGGAAAGCCTGGCGACGGTGGAGCTGGCCGATCAATTGCTGCCGGAAAGCTATCACCTGATGCTGGTGTGCAACCCGGACAGCCGGCTGGCGCAGTACGCGCATCAGCGTGGCAACGTCTGTTCGCTGGTGATACCGCAAGGCGCCAACGATCAGAGCTTCGCCATGACCTCCAGCTTCAGCTGCATGATGCTGAGCGCCGCGCTGCTGCTCGGCCCGGCTTCGCTCGAGGCCGCCCAGGCGCCGTTGAACGCCATGGTGCAGCGCTGCCGCGCACTGCGCGAAACGCTGCAGCCGCAGGTGAAGGCGCTGGCCGCCAGCGGTTTCCGCCGCTATATCACCCTCGGCGGCAGCTGTTTTACCGGCCTCGCCGAAGAGGCCTCGCTCAAGATGCTGGAGTTGACCGCCGGCCGCATCGTTACGCGCTACGACTCGCCGCTCGGCCTGCGCCATGGCCCGAAATTCATGGTCGATGGCCAGACGTTGGTGGTGCTGATGTTCTCCCACAACGACTATGCCCGCCAGTATGACCGCGATCTGTGGAACGAGCTGCAGCGCGATGGGCAGGCGATGCAACTGGTCGGGTTGACCGGCGAACGCCAACCTCTGTCCGATGCCCTGCTGCATATGCACGATGCGGCTGACGATATCTGGCTGCTATTCCCGTATCTGCTGTTCAGCCAGATGCTGGCCTTCGAGAGTTCGCTGGCGCTGGGGCTGACCCCGGATAACCCCTGCCCGACCGGCGAGGTCAACCGGGTGGTGAAAGGCGTGACGATTTACCGTTTTCCTTCCCCCGAGCTGTAAGGAGATCCCATGTATCTGATAGCCAACCGAGACATGCTGCTCAAGGCGCAGCGCCAGGGTTACGCCGTTCCGGCGTTTAACGTCCACAATCTGGAAACCGTGCAGGTGGTGGCGGAGACCGCCGCCGAGCTGCGCTCGCCGGTGATCATGGCCGGCACGCCCGGCACCTTCAGCTATGCCGGCACCGACTACCTGATCGGCATTTGCCAATCGGCCGCGCACCGCTACGATCTGCCGCTGGCGCTGCATCTGGATCATCACGAAGCGCTGGACGACATCGAGTATAAGGTGAAAAGCGGCATCCGCTCGGTGATGATCGACGGCTCCCATTTGCCGTTCGAGCAGAATATCGCCAAGGTGGCCGCCGCAGTGGCCCTGTGCCACCGCTACGGCGCCAGCGTGGAGGCGGAGCTGGGCCGCCTGGGCGGGCAGGAGGACGATCTGATCGTCGATACGGCGGACAGCTTTTATACCGATCCGGCCGCGGCACGCGAGTTTGTCGCCGCCACCGGCATCGATTCGCTGGCGGTGGCGATCGGTTCCGCCCACGGCCTGTATCACGGCGAACCGAAGCTGGACTTCGAGCGCCTGGCGCTGATCCGCGAACAGGTGGACGTGCCCCTGGTGCTGCACGGCGCCTCCGGCATTCCGGAAGCGATGGTCAAGCGCGCGATCTCGCTCGGCGTTTGCAAGGTCAACGTCGCCACCGAATTGAAAATCGCCTTCGCCGATGCGGTAAAAAGCTATTTTTCGCAGCACCCGGACGCCAACGATCCGCGCAAATACATCGTCCCCGGCAAGCTGGCGATGAAAGAAGTGGTGGCGGAAAAGATCCGCATCTGCGGCAGCAGCGGCATGCTGTAACCCCGCTCTCGCCCCCGTTGCTGCGGCCGCGCAACGGGGGCGAAAACGGCCGCCATTGCCCGACTTTCCTGAGAGAACGATCACAGCCTGCTATCCCGCCCGCGCCTCAAATCATTAACTGGCCTTCACTATGATCCAAATCATGGTTTTACTCATCCTACCTCCCTATTATCAAATTCATTGAATGCGGGCAGTAGGATTTTTGCCCATTCGTTTTTATTTCGCCAGGCGAAATGGCTTATTTGATGAAAACAAGCGCGCTTGTTTTTTAATTGGCAGTGTTTTTACTCTGAAAGGAACAGCATATGAACCATTACTTAGCCGTATTAAGCGCATTGGTCATTCTGCCCTTCGCTCTGCAAGCAAAACCGCTTTCCGGCAGTCAGGTCGCCTCCGGCGTCGTGCGCTTCACCGGCGCCATTACCACGCCGGCCTGCACCGTCAAACATCAGGATGAAAAGCTTATCTCCAGCTGCTTCGGTAAAGTGACGGAATATCAGAACGGGTATATATCCTCTTCGTTAACAGAGATGCCAAAAGAATTAGTTTCTGCCGTCAGCAGTGAGATGGTGAATAACGATCCCCATTTAAAGCGCGTGACTATCAGCTATAAGTAACCGCAAAGCGGCACTGCCTGCTTAAATAATAAACAAGGCACAACTCGCCTTGATGAATTATAAATTTATTTTATAAATTTATCGCACAATAACTCCCCGCCTTACCGTAAGCCGGCTATTCGGGCAACCCTGCGGTTGCCCATCAGCATGTCCGAAATCCGCCATCGCCTCCTTCCGTTTCATGCGATAATCGCCACACTAAACCGAGGAGTGATCCAGATGCAGACTTTTTTGATTGATCGTACCGCGACGCCGGTGGGTGAACTGGTGCTGATTGCCGATGAACAGGGGCGCCTGCGGGCGATCGACTGGACCGATCACGAAGCTCGCCTGATGAAGCTGCTGAACACCCACTACCGCGCCGATCGCTTCACCCTGCGCGAGCAGCGCGATCCCAGCGGGCTGACCGACGCCATGCAACGCTATTTCGCCGGGGAACTGAGCATTATCGATCGGTTGCCGGTGATGACCGCCGGCACCGAGTTCCAGCGCACCGTGTGGCAACAGCTGCGCCAAATCCCCTGCGGCGAGATCCTGACCTACGGCCAGTTGGCGCAACGTATCGGCCGTCCGACCGCCTCGCGCGCGGTCGGCATGGCCAACGGTTCAAATCCGATCAGCATCGTGGTGCCCTGTCACCGAGTGATCGGTTCGCAGGGCGCGCTGACCGGCTATGCCGGCGGCGTACAGCGCAAGCAATGGCTGCTGCAGCATGAAGGCTACCTGCCGAAAAGTTTGCTGTAGCCGCTGCGATCGGCTTAAGCAGCGCCATTGTTTGGCGCTGCTTAATAAAGCACATTGCCCAACGCCGCGCTCGTGCCCGCTGGGCACTATTAATAACCTGTGTGAATAAAACGCATAAGTCACAAATAATACTCATAACTTCAGTCCGATACAGAATAATCGGCGGCATGTGTGCGCAAAATTCGCACACAATACCCCTATTCATGCTAATGCCACCCTTATCAGCTGCAGCAAAAGATGTTAAAATTGACTCATATCAATTATTGAATGAGCGTAATCTATGATCCCGGAAAAACGCGTGATTCGTCGTATCCAGTCTGGTGGTTGTGCGATCCATTGCCAGGACTGCAGCATCAGCCAGCTGTGCATTCCTTTCACCCTCAATGCTCACGAGCTGGACCAGCTCGACAACATTATCGAGAGGAAGAAGCCCATCCAGAAAGGCCAGACCTTGTTCAAGGCCGGCGACGAGCTGAAATCGCTGTACGCGATCCGTTCCGGGACCATTAAAAGCTACACCATCACCGAGCAAGGCGATGAGCAGATCACCGGCTTCCACCTGGCGGGCGACCTGGTAGGCTTCGACGCCATCGGTGGCCTGAAGCACCCGAGCTTCGCGCAGGCGCTGGAAACCTCGATGGTGTGCGAGATCCCATTCGAGACCCTCGACGATCTGTCCGGCAAAATGCCGAACCTGCGTCAGCAGATCATGCGGTTGATGAGCGGCGAGATCAAAGGCGACCAGGACATGATCCTGCTGCTGTCGAAGAAAAACGCCGAAGAGCGCCTGGCGGCGTTCGTTTACAACCTGTCGCGCCGCTTTGCGGAGCGCGGCTTCTCACCGCGCGAGTTTCGTTTGACCATGACCCGCGGCGACATCGGCAACTACCTTGGGCTGACGGTGGAAACCATCAGCCGCCTGCTGGGCCGCTTCCAGAAAAGCGAAATCCTCAGCGTGAAAGGCAAATACATCACCATCGAAAACGCCGACGCGCTGTCGGTGCTGGCCGGTACGCCGCGCATCAACGTGACCGTCAACGCCTGATTCCCCCGCCGGATCACCATTTCACCGAAATTGTTGATCCGGCACGCTTCTGTTGTTGTTCTGTTTTTCAATGTTGGGTTACTCTGTAAATTAACAGACTGTTGATTTCAGCTGTAAGGAGGCCCTATGGCGAAGTATCAGAATCTTCTGGTGGCTATTGACCCCAATCAGGACGATCAGCCGGCATTGCGCCGCGCCGTGTACCTGGTAAAACGGAACGGCGGGCGCATCAAGGCCTTCCTGCCCATCTACGACTTCTCTTACGAAATGACGACCCTGCTCTCCCCGGATGAAAGAACGGCGATGCGGCAAGGTGTGATCAGCCAACGCGCCGCCTGGATCAACGAGCAGTGCCGTTTCTATCTCAACGACGGCGTGCCGATCGAAATCAAAGTGGTCTGGCATAACCGTCCCTTCGAAGCCATCATTCAGGAAGTGCTTTCCGGCCAACATGACCTGCTGCTGAAAATGGCGCACCAACACGACCGGTTGGAGTCGGTGATCTTTACCCCCACCGACTGGCACCTGCTGCGCAAATGCCCTTGCCCGGTGTGGATGGTGAAAGACCAGCCCTGGCCGGAAGGCGGCAAGGCGCTGGTGGCGGTCAATCTGGCCAGCGAAGAACCCTATCACGACCCGCTCAATATCAAACTGGTGCAAGAAACCGTCGAACTGGCGCAAAACGTCAACCAGACCGAGGTTCACCTGGTCGGCGCCTATCCCGTTACCCCGATCAACATCGCCATCGAATTGCCCGACTTCGACCCGAGCGTCTACAACGACGCCATTCGCGGCCAGCATCTGATCGCCATGAAGGCGCTGCGGCAAAAATTCTGCATTAAGGAAGAGTTCACCCACGTGGAAAAAGGCCTGCCGGAAGAGGTGATACCCGATCTGGCCGAACACCTGCAGGCCGGCGTGGTGGTGCTGGGCACCCTGGGCCGCACCGGCATTTCAGCCGCCTTTATCGGCAACACCGCGGAACATGTGATCGATCATCTGAAATGTGACCTGCTGGTGATTAAACCGGAAAACTTCAACTGCCCGATCGAGGCGGATGAAGATGACGAGCATGACGACGAAGATTAACCTTCGCGCATAAAAAACGGGCCGCTAAGCGGCCCGTTTTTTTGGTTGCCCAATTTTACTTCTGCAGCGCCCGCAGAATCGCCTCCACGCTGTCTTTGGCGTCGCCGAACAGCATCTGGGTGTTCTCCTTGAAGAACAGCGGGTTCTGCACGCCGGCATAGCCGGTGTTCATCGAGCGTTTGAACGCGATTACGTTCTGCGCTTTCCACACTTCCAATACCGGCATGCCGGCGATCGGGCTGCGCGGATCTTCCAGCGCCGCCGGGTTCACCGTGTCGTTGGCGCCGATCACCAGCACGGTGTCGGTATCCGGGAAATCGTCGTTGATTTCATCCATCTCCAGCACCACGTCGTACGGCACCTTCGCCTCCGCCAGCAGCACGTTCATGTGGCCCGGCAAGCGCCCCGCGACCGGGTGAATGCCGAAACGCACCTTCACGCCGCGCGCCCGCAGTTTTTCGGTGATTTCCGCCACCGGATACTGCGCCTGCGCCACCGCCATGCCGTAGCCCGGGGTGATGATCACCGACGTGGAGTTCTTCAACTGCTCGGCCACCTCTTCCGCCGTGGTTTCACGGTATTCGCCCATCTCTTCGGCGTCGCCGGTGGAAGATCCGTCGCTGCCGAAACCGCCGGCGATCACGCTGATAAACGAACGGTTCATCGCCTTGCACATGATGTAAGACAGTATCGCCCCCGAAGAGCCCACCAGCGCGCCGGTGACGATCAGCAGATCGTTGCTCAGCATGAAGCCCGCCGCGGCCGCCGCCCACCCCGAGTAAGAGTTGAGCATCGACACCACCACCGGCATGTCGGCGCCGCCGATCGAGGCGACCAGATGCCAGCCGAACGCCAGCGCGATCGCCGTCATCAGCAGCAGCGTTACCACCTGCCAGCCCACGCTGTCGGTGCGCACGAACGCCACCAGCAACAGGAACGAGATCACCAGCGCCGCCAGGTTCAGCTTGTGGCGATTCGGCAACATCAGCGGTTTGGAAGAAATGATGCCGCGCAGCTTGCCGAAGGCGACGATCGACCCGGTGAAGGTCACCGCACCGATAAAGACGCCGAGGAACACTTCGGTCAGATGGATATTCGCCATCACCGGCTCCATCGGCGCGCCGTGATCCAGGTAGCTGTTGAAGCCGACCAGCACCGCCGCCAGGCCAACGAAACTGTGCAGCACCGCCACCAGCTCCGGCATTTCGGTCATCTCGACCTTCTTGGCCAGATAGACGCCGATCGAGCCGCCGATGATCATGGCGATGATGATCCAGCCGACGTTGCCGGAATCCGGCCCCAAGATGGTGGCGATCAGCGCGATCGCCATGCCGGCGACGCCGAACAGGTTGCCCTGCTTCGACGTTTCATGACGCGACAGGCCCGCCAGGCTGAAAATAAACAAAATAGCGGCAACAATGTATGCAGCTGTAACCAATCCTCCAGACATTTGTTACCCCTTAGTTCTTGCGGAACATCTTCAGCATGCGCTGAGTGACGGTGAATCCACCAAAAATGTTGATGCTGGCGATCAGCACGGCGATAAAGGAGAGGAAACTCACCCAGCCGCCATGACCGATCTGCAGCAGCGCACCGACCACGATAATCCCTGAGATCGCGTTGGTGACCGACATCAACGGGGTATGCAGCGCATGGCTGACGTTCCAGACCACGTAGTAACCGACCACGCAGGCCAGCGCGAACACGGTAAAGTGCGACAGGAACTCTTTCGGCGCCGCGTCCGCCAGCCAGCCGAATAGCAGGATCGCCAGAGCCATCAGGCCATACTTCAGCCACGGCGAGGTCGGTTTGGCTTCGGGTTTGGCGGCCGGTGCGGCGGCGGGCGCCGCTTTCGGCTGGGCGGAGACCTGGATCGGCGGCGCCGGCCAGGTGATTTCACCGCTGCGCACCACGGTAACGCCGCGGATCACCGTATCGTCGAAATCGATATCAATCTCGCCGTTTTTCTCTTTCGACAGCAGCTTCAACAGGTTGACCAGGTTGGTGCCGTACAGCTGCGAAGATTGGGTCGGCAAGCGGCTCGGCAGATCGGTATAGCCGATGATTTTCACGCCGTTGTCGGTCACGGTAATGGTGTCGGCCACGGTCAGTTCGCAGTTGCCGCCGGTTTGCGCCGCCAGATCGACGATCACGCTGCCCGGCTTCATCGACGCCACCATCTCTTTGGTAATGAGCTTCGGCGCCGGTTTGCCCGGGATCAGCGCGGTGGTGACGATGATATCGACCTCCGCCGCCTGTGCGGCGAACAGCGCCATCTCGGCCTTGATAAAGGCTTCGGACATCACTTTGGCGTAGCCGTCGCCGCTGCCCGCTTCCTCTTCAAAATCCAGCTCGAGGAATTCCGCGCCCATGCTCTGCACCTGCTCTTTCACCTCCGGGCGGGTGTCGAAGGCGCGCACGATGGCGCCGAGGCTGCCCGCAGCGCCGATCGCCGCCAGGCCGGCCACGCCGGCGCCGATGATCATCACTTTGGCCGGCGGCACTTTGCCGGCGGCGGTGATCTGGCCGGTGAAGAAGCGGCCGAACTCATGCGCCGCTTCGACGATCGCGCGGTAGCCGGCGATGTTGGCCATCGAGCTCAGCGCGTCCATCGACTGGGCGCGCGAGATGCGCGGCACCGAGTCCATCGCCAGCGCGGTGACGTTGCGCGCCGCCAGCTTGGCCATCAATTCGGGGTTTTGCGCCGGCCAGATAAAGCTGACCAGCGTGCTGCCTTCGCGCATCAAGGCGATCTCGTCGTCTTGCGGCGCGTTGACTTTCAGGATCAGATCCGACTGCCACACTTCGTTTTCGTCGACCAGCGCCGCGCCGGCGGCTTCGTAGGCGACGTCCTCAAAACTGGCCAGTTTGCCCGCCCCGCGTTCAATCGCGACGGTAAAACCCAGCTTCAGCAGTTGTTCCACCGTTTTCGGCGTGGCTGCGACCCGGGCTTCATTGGCCAACCGCTCTCTTGGTACACCAATACGCATAATGTTCCCTTCTCACCTGTCTTGGATGATGTTTATTATTTTCCTGCCCATAGCACGGCGCCGCCGGCGGGCGAAGCGTTAACTTGCCCGCACTGATTTCAGACGCCAACTATAACCTACTGAAAATAAGGTCGATGATCCATAATTGCTTACGCATTCAGCCCTGTTTTTACATAAAAACGCCGCGCGTGATATGACAAATCGCAATTTACTGTGAAAAAATCCATACAGAACAGCGCATTCTGCGTGGCAAGAGGTTTACGCCCGGCGTAACGATTGATGGCCACGTGCGGCGTAAAAGCATAAAAGTTATCATTTTGTGAATAATTAACATTAATGACACCCAAGCCGTTATTATGGAAACTTATGATGATGGCGCCATCCGTGCGACCCGCGTCACCGTCACCGATTTGTCGCACGGGATAACATAAAATGCTGAGACAGTTTTCAGAATTACATGTAATAATCGACGGCTGAATTACACTTAAACAGTTCAGTACGTTATAAACGTTAATGCGCTAGGCGAAAGGATTTTTTATGAAGCTGAAGACCACGATCATCGCGTCAGCCTTGTTATCACTCACAGCGCTGTCTGCTCATGCGGCGCAAGAGTTAACTCCTGAGAAAGCAGCGGCGCTGAAGCCGTTTGATCGCATCACGATTACCGGCCGCTTCAATGCCATCAATGAAGCCGTCGACGCCGTATCCCGCCGTGCAGACAAACTGGGTGCCGATTCCTTCTATATCCAGGACAGCAACAACAGCAACAACGGCGGCAACTGGCGCGTCACCGCAGACCTTTATCATAAAGATGCGCCAGAAGTGAGCAAAACACCAAAATACCGCGTATTTAACGGCGTGAATGAACTGCCTAAAGAGGAAGCCTACCTGCTGGAGCCTTACGATACCGTGAGCGTCAGCGGCTTCTACCGCAGCCAGCCGGACATCAACGACGCCATCTCCAAAGAAGCGAAGAAAAAAGGCGCTGCATCCTTCTTCATCGTGCGCCAGGTTGACGCCAACTCCGGCGGCAACCAGTTCGTCACCGCCTATATCTATAAGGCCGATGCGCCGAAACGCCGCGTGCAGAGCCCGGACGCCATTCCGGCCGATTCTGACGCCGGCCGCGCCGCGCTGGCCGCCGGCGGCGCCGCAGCCGCGAAAGTCGAAATCCCTGGCGTCGCATCCTCCGGTTCGCCAAGCCGCGAAGTGGGCCGTTTCTTCGAAACCCAGTCCTCTACCGGCCAACGCTATACCGTCACGCTGCCTAACGGCACCAAGATCCAGGAAGTGAACAACGTGACCGCCGCGCAGATGGTGCCGTTCGATTCCGTCACCTTCACCGGCCACTTCAACAGCATGACCGATGTCTCCACCGAAGTGGCGAAACGCGCGGCTGAGAAAGGCGCCAAGTACTACCACGTCACCCGCCAGTGGCAGAACAAGAGCGGCGGCAACCTGACCGTCAGCGCCGATCTGTTCAAATAAAACCCGTTTTTAGGTTTACCATCGGGCAGCCCTTGAGCTGCCCGTTTTTATTGCCGCTTTTTCCATCGCGCGTTGAATAGTTTTTTGTAAATTCCGCATATTCAATCATTGCATCTCTAATCATCCCTCCGTAGAATTTGCGCCAATTTTTAGGGCTATTGTCTATTCGCGCAGTGGTTGTTAATACATTGTTGCAGCCAAGCAGTTCCCTTCCAGTTGTTTATTCTGCGTTCAGGATCCGTCATTGGAAAAAAAACTCGGTCTTACCGCGCTAACCGCTTTGGTGCTCAGCTCGATGCTGGGCGCCGGCGTGTTCAGTCTGCCGCAAAACATGGCGCAGGTCGCCAGCCCCGCCGCGCTGCTGCTGGGTTGGGGGATCACCGGCGTCGGCATTCTGTTTTTAGCATTCGCCATGCTGTTGCTTACGCGTTTGCGTCCGGATCTGGACGGCGGCATCTTCACCTACGCCAAAGAAGGATTCGGCGAACTGGTGGGCTTCTGCTCCGCCTGGGGTTACTGGCTGTGCGCCGTGATCGCCAACGTCTCGTATCTGGTGATCGTGTTCGCGGCGCTGAGCATTTTCACCGATCGCGGCGGCAACGTTATCCTCGGTGACGGCAATACCTGGCAGGCGCTGATCGCCGAATCCGCCCTGCTGTGGATCGTGCACGCGCTGGTGCTGCGCGGCGTGCAAACCGCCGCCAGCATCAATCTGGCGGCCACCCTCGCCAAGCTGTTGCCGCTGGGAATGTTCGCCGTTCTGGCGGCGATCGCCTTTAAAATGGACGTGTTCACACTGGATTTCAACGGCGTCGCCCTCGGTAAACCGGTGTGGGAACAGGTCAAGGACACCATGCTGATCACCCTATGGGTGTTTATCGGCGTGGAGGGCGCGGTGGTGGTTTCCGCTCGCGCCCGCAATAAGAAAGACGTGGGCCGCGCCACTATGCTGGCGGTGCTGTCGGCGCTGGCGGTGTATCTGATGGTCACGCTGCTGTCGCTGGGCGTGGTGCCGCGCAGCGAACTGGCCGAGATGCGCAATCCGTCGATGGCGGTGCTGATGGTAGAACTGATCGGCCCGTGGGGAGACGTGCTCATCGCCGCCGGCCTGATCGTTTCCGTGTGCGGCGCCTACCTGAGCTGGACCATCATGGCGGCGGAAGTGCCGCTGCTGGCCGCGCAGCACGGCGCGTTTCCGCGCGTGTTCGGCAAGCAGAACCGCCATCACGCCCCGTCCTCTTCGCTGTGGCTGACCAACATCGCGGTGCAGCTGGCGCTGGTGCTGATCTGGCTGACCGGCAGCAACTACAACTCGCTGTTGACCATCGCTTCGGAAATGATCCTGGTGCCTTACTTCCTGGTCGGCGCATTTCTGTTCAAGGTGGCTTACCGCCGCCGCGACAAACGCCTGATCTTCGCCGCCACCGGCGCCTGCGTCTATGGCCTGTGGCTGCTGTATGCTTCCGGGCTGATGCACCTGCTGATGTCGGTGCTGCTGTATGCGCCAGGGCTGTTGGTGTTCATGTATGCCCGCCGCGGCCATCGGGATATCAATCTGCTCAATCGCCTGGAAAAAAGCAGCATCTTCTTGCTGCTGGTGGCCACGCTGCCTGCCGGCTGGTTTATGTTGCACTAAAATCGCCTGCCCATGCGGCTGCCCGTCAGCCGCATTTCGTTTCCTCGCCCTTCCTCTTACCCCGCTCCCCGTTATTGATCCGTCAGTGGCTCCGCTTGCGATTTCAAATGCAATTAATTATCATTATCATCCAAGCATTAACGGTAAGACACGAGTGCCCCCGCCGAGAGGCGTCAGGAGGCGGGTTTGGACAGGCTGAAAATGGAAGGCATTTCATGGCTGAAAAACTGCTGCACGCATTACCCTTGTTTGCCGCTTGGGAAGCACTGATCGCCAAGGGCAACACGGCATTCAATCAGCGGCGCGATCGCCTGGCGATGATGCACTATCAGCAGGCGCTGGGCGTCGCTCAGGCGATCATCGCCGAGAAACCCTGGCTGAATGTGGAATATGCCGCCAGAGTTAACGCACTGAATATTTTCGAGTCTGCCCTGGCCGCGTTGATCGTCACATTCAACAACATTACTCATCTGCGCCTGCGGCAAACGCCCCTCCGCGGCATTGAGCCGCATGTGCATCAGGCTCGGCTCGCCATCGAACAGGTGATGGACGATACCTCGCTGTGCGAACAAATGCAGCAGGCCGCCGAGCGGCACCTGCTGCGCTTTAGAATAGAAACGCTGCAGGTGCTGCGCGAACATCGGCTGCCGGAAACCGGTATCTGCGCGCCTGCTGGCAACCATTCCGCCACCGTGCATTAAAAACGACACAACGCCCTGAGGAGGGTAATCCGCCAATGAATGAATTGAATGATGGGATGAAGGTTAGACGCCGACCGTGACGCGGCGCGAAATTTCACATTCATGGTTAGGCCATCGCGGTAAGTCAATTGCCTAACCATGAACGGGCGGCCGGGTCGATACACCCGGTCAGCTTTTAGGGGGAATGGTGATGGACATGCGCTCACCCACCAGGGCGATCGCAATGCCTTCCTCGCACTCTTTTTGAATGGCCGCCAGCTGTTGCGCTTCCAGCGCATAGGGCAACTGAATATCAAACACCGTCAGGCCCTGCTGCTGCGCCAGGTCAATCAGGCGCACGATATTGGTTTCATCGCTGACCTGTGTCGACACCACTTGCAGCGCCAGCTCTTTCAACTGCTCTTTGCGCGTTTGTGACGTGGTCACGCGCGATTTCAACACCATGCCGAAGATCGGCATCACACCATAAATAGCATCAACAAAGCGCCAGTGCTTCCTGCACGATGCGGACAGAAAATCCATATAGTCAAAACAGATTTTCTCACTGCGCGCGATGGATGCAAGGTGATTGCTGTTCATCCCCTCATTCCTCTCATGGCCAGTGTTAACCCGTGGTCTTTCAAGCCGCCGCCGGGCGGCAACCTGAAACGCATTGGGGATCTTACATCCAGAAATGGATAATCATGCGAAGCTTTAACGACTTTCCGCCGTATGATGGCATAATTCCCCTATTGTTTGCCAGTCTGTCCAGGAGCTTTAATCAATGGAACACCCCAACTCTGCCCCGGTGCTGATTACCGGCGGCGCGCGGCGCATCGGGCTGGCGCTCGCCAGAGCGTTTCTCCAGCGCGGCGTTCCCGTCATCATTGCCTATCGCAGCGAATATCCGGCGATGACCGAGTTGAAAGCCTTGGGCGCCAGTTGCATTCAGGGCGATTTTTCCACGCACGAAGGCATCTACCGTTTCGCCGACCAGGTGCGGCAGGTGGCGCCCAAATTGCGCGCAGTGATCCACAACGCCAGCGCCTGGCAGGCCGAGTCGGCGGAAGTGCCGCCGGAGCAAGTGATGGCGGCGATGCTGCAAATTCACGTCTATACGCCCTATTTGCTCAACCAACTGCTCGAATCTTGCCTGACCGGCCAGGGCCAGGCAGGCGCGGACATTATCCATCTGACCGACTACGTGGTGGAAAAAGGCAGCGACAAACATATCGCCTACGCCGCCAGCAAGGCCGCGCTGGACAATATGACCCGCTCGTTCGCCCGCAAGCTGGCGCCGGAGGTGAAGGTCAACGCCATCGCGCCGGCGCTGATCATCTTCAATCCGGGCGACGATGAAGCCTACCGCCAACAAGCGCTGGCGAAATCGCTGATGAAGGTCGCGCCGGGCGAAAGCGAAGTGGTCAATCTGGTGAACTACCTGCTGGAGAGCCGTTACGTGACCGGCCGCACCCACGGCGTCGACGGCGGGCGGCCGCTGCGCTGAGGCAAAGATCCGCATGGCGCTTCGCTGTGGGCCGCGCTATGCTGAAATCCGCTTTTCTTATTAAAACACGGGCATATGCATAAAATTGTTTTTGTGGAAGACGATCCTGAAGTCGGCAAACTGATCGCCGCCTATCTGGGCAAACACGACATCGAGGTGCTGATCGAACCGCGCGGCGACAGCGCGCAGGCGCGCATCGAGCGCGAGCAACCCGATTTGGTGCTGCTGGACATCATGCTGCCCGGCAAAGACGGCATGACGCTGTGCCGCGATCTGCGCCCTACCTTCCCCGGCCCGATCGTGCTGCTCACCTCGCTCGACAGCGACATGAACCATATTCTGTCGCTGGAGATGGGCGCCAACGACTATATCCTGAAAACCACGCCGCCGGCGGTGTTGCTGGCCCGCCTGCGTTTGCACCTGCGCCAACACAACCAGCAGCCAAAAGAAGAGTCGGTTCAGCCGCTCACCCAGCATAACGCGCTGCATTTTGGGCTATTGTGCATCGATCCGGTCAACCGGCAGGTCACGCTGGGCGAAGAGACGATCACCCTGTCCACCTCGGATTTCGATTTGTTGTGGGAACTGGCGACCCACGCCGGGCAGATCATGGATCGCGAAGCGTTGCTGCAAAACCTGCGCGGCGTGAGCTACGACGGTATGGACCGCAGTATCGACGTGGCGATCTCCCGCCTGCGCCGCAAGCTGTACGACAACGCGCTGGAGCCGTTCCGCATCAAGACCGTGCGCAATAAAGGTTATCTGTTCGCCCCTAATGCCTGGGCATCGGTGCAACAATGAGAAAACTTTTCGTCCAGTTCTTCCTGTTGCTGTTCGTCTGTTTTCTGGTGATGGCGATGCTGGTTGGCCTGGTGTACAAGGTGACCGCCGAGCGCGCCGGCCGCCAGTCGATGGACGATCTGATGAAAAGTTCGCTGTACCTGATGCGCAGCGAGCTGCGCGAAATCCCGCTGAAGGACTGGAACAAGACCATCGCCACGCTGGATCTCAACCTGTCGTTCAAACTGCATATCGAACCGCTCGGCAAACAGGAGCTGAGCGAGGATCTGAAAAAACGGCTGCGGCTGGGGGAAATCATCGCCCTCGACGATCAGTACACCTTTATGCAGCGCATTCCGCGCAGCCACTACGTGTTGGTGGTCGGCCCCATTCCTTATCTGTTCTATCTGCACCAGATGCGCCTGCTGGATCTGGTATTGCTGGTGTTTATCGGCATGTCGCTGGCGCTGCCGGTGTTTCTGTGGATGCGGCCGCACTGGCAAGATCTGCTGAAGCTGGAAAACGCCGCCCAGCGACTCGGCGCCGGGCACCTGGATGAACGCACCCACTTCGATCCCACCTCCAGCCTGAGCCGGCTCGGCGTGGCGTTCAACCAGATGGCCGACAGCGTCAACACCCTGATCGCCAGCAAGAAACAGCTGATCGACGGCATCGCGCACGAGCTGCGCACGCCGCTGGTGCGCCTGCGTTACCGGCTCGAAATGAGCGATAACCTGTCCGAAAGCGAGCAGCAGGCGTTGAACCGCGATATCGGCCAGCTGGAGTCGCTGATCGACGAGCTGCTGACCTATGCCCGTTTGGATCGCCCGCAGGTTGCGTTAAACATTGAACCCATCGATCTGCCAAAATGGCTTGAGGACAAGGTCGATGATATCCGTCTTATTCATCAGGAACGCGACATCCAGCTCGATATCCCGCACGTCGGCGACTTCGGCGGCGTCGATCTGCGCCTGATGGAGCGCGTGCTCGACAACCTGGTCAACAACGCGCTGCGCTATTCCGAACAGCGTCTGCGCGTCGGCCTGTGGTTTGACGGCGACCTCGCCTGCTTGCAGGTCGAGGATGACGGGCCGGGCATCCCGCCGGAAGAGCGCGAGCGGGTGTTTGAACCTTTCGTCCGTCTCGACCCCAGCCGCGATCGCGCTACCGGCGGCTGCGGGTTGGGCCTGGCCATCGTCCATTCCATCGCCGTCGCCTACCAGGGGCAGGTGTTCGTCGAAGGCAGTTCGCTCGGCGGCGCCAGTTTCCGTTTCTGCTGGCCGGTAAAGCCGACATTCAGTTTAAAAGCCGATCTGGCGTAATGCCGCCAGACCTTCTCATTGGAGCCGAATAATAATGACATCTGCACATTCCAACACGTCTGCTTACGATCACCTGCGCGCCCTGTTCAGCCGGTTGTCGCGTTTCGGCCACCTGTCCGCCATCGCCGGTTGGGACATGCAAACCATGATGCCGCCGGGCGGCAGCAAGGCACGTTCCGAGGCGCTGGCTGAGCTGAGCGTGCTGCAGCACCAGATTTTAACGGCGGAAAGCACCGGCGCGCTGTTGGATCGCGCGCAGCAAGAGACGCTGGACGAGATCGACCGCGCCAACCTGCGCGAAATGCGCCGCCAGTATGAAGACGCCGTGCTGCTGCCGGCCTCGCTGGTCGAAGCCAAGTCGCTGGCCGGCGCGCGCTGCGAACACGCCTGGCGCGCCCAACGCCCGGCCAACGACTGGGACGGCTTCGCCGAGAATCTGCGCGAGGTGGTCAAGCTCAGTCGGGAAGAGGCGCAGATCCGCGCGCAG
Organism: Serratia sp. EC4; assembly: GCF_059652115.1. Lineage (NCBI taxonomy): Bacteria > Pseudomonadati > Pseudomonadota > Gammaproteobacteria > Enterobacterales > Yersiniaceae > Serratia > Serratia sp. EC4. The sequence goes on from NZ_JBNIDE010000001.1 coordinate 387,798, forward strand.
GCGGCCGGCACCAGCCGTTACGACGCCCTGCTTAACCTGTATGAACCGGGCATGCGCAGCAGCGATCTCGACCGCATCTTCGGCGATCTGAAAACCTGGCTGCCGGATCTGTTGCAACGCGTGGTGGCCAAACAGGCTAATGAGCCCTGCCAGGCGCCACAAGGTCCATTCAATGTGGACACCCAGCGTCAGCTGAGCCTGAGCGTGATGAAACTGCTCGGTTTCAACTTCGACAACGGCCGCGTCGACGTCAGCGCCCACCCGTTCTGCGGCGGCGTGCCGGAAGATGTACGCATCACCACGCGTTACAACGAGAAAGAGTTTTTGACCGCGCTGCTCGGCATCGTGCACGAGACCGGCCACGCCCGCTACGAGCAAAACCTGCCGCGCGATCTGCTCGGCCAGCCGGTCGCCCTGGCCCGTTCCACCGCTATCCACGAATCGCAGAGCCTGCTGTTCGAAATGCAGCTGGCGCGCGGCAATGAATTCCTGAAAATATTGCGTCCGTTAGTCACCGCACAGTTTGGCGAACAGCCGGCGCTGGAAGAAGCCAACTTCATTCGCCTCAACCAGCGCGTTAAACCGGGCCTGATCCGCGTCGACGCCGACGAGGTGAGCTATCCTGCTCACGTCATCCTGCGCTACGAAATTGAAAAAGCGCTGATCGAAGGCGATATCGAAGTGGAAGACATTCCGGCGCTGTGGAATGAGAAGATGAGTGCTTACCTCGGCCTCGACACCATCGGCAACTACCGCAATGGCTGCATGCAGGATATTCACTGGACCGACGGCGCCTTCGGCTACTTCCCGACTTACACCCTCGGCGCGATGTACGCCGCGCAGCTGTTCCACAGCGTGCGCCAGGCCCTGCCTTCGCTGAGCGAAGATATCGCCGCCGGCAACCTGCAGCCGCTGTTCCACTGGTTGCAGCACAACATCTGGCGCCACGGCAGCCGTTTCCCGACCGAGACGCTGATCGTCAATGCGACCGGCGAAGCGCTCAACCCACGCTACTTCCGCCAGCATTTGGAAAACCGCTACCTGTAATCTCTCCTGGCGCGGCCCCAGCCGCGCCCTTTTTCCGTCTGCATGACCGGATAATGTTTCATAGCGCACGTTCCCTGCCGACAACGCCTTGGCCGCAGAGTGGCGGGTGGCTACTCATCATTAGTATGTTGTAACTAAAATGGCAAAAAACGCCGGCGTCCCGGCTTCTCATCCCAGCGCATGACGGGCGATCATCGCCGCCAGCTGCGGCCTCAACGGCGCAGGCAGGTCATGCCCCATGCCCGGCATAATATGCAATTTGGCGTTGACGACAGCCCGAGCGATCGCCACCCCGCCGGCCTTGCGCACCAGCCGATCGCGATCGCCGTGAATGACCAGCGTCGGCGCGGCTATGCGCCGGCTGTAGCGACGCAGATCGCCGCTGCCGAGCAACGCGGAAAGTTGCCGCTGCACGCCTTCGGGATCCACGCCCCGCTTCAATAGCCGATTCACCAATGCATCCAGTTCCGCCTCCTCCGGCGGGTAAAACCGGGTACCGAGCGCGCGCAGGAAGGCCTTCATTCCCTCGTGGCGCTGCTGCAGCGTCAAATCGGCCGCCGGCCGGCGCGCCAACAGCCACAACAGCGAAGGCGCCGGCGGTGGCAACAGCGGCTGATTGGTGCTGGAGAACAAGATGCATAACGAGGCGACGCGCTGCGGGTATTCGGCGGCCAGCACCTGGGCGATCATCCCTCCCATCGAAGCGCCCAGTACGTGAGCCTGCGGGATGCGTAAATGATCGAGCAGATGCGCCGCGTCTGTCGCCATGTCCGCCAGGGTATAAGGCACCGGCGTTTGCCAGCCGAGCTGAGCGCGCAGCATCAGCAGCCACAACGGCTGCGTGCGCTGCGCCTGCGTTTTGCCGGAAAGGCCGACGTCGCGGTTGTCATAACGGATCACCCGAAATCCCTGGGCCACCAGGGCGCGGCAGAAGTCGTCAGGCCACAACAGAAGCTGCGCGCCGATGCCCATGATGAGCAGCAGCGGCGGGTGCGCCTCATCGCCCCAGTCCTCATAGGCCAGCGGCACCTCGCCCTGTTCGGTCACGCCACAACGAATCACTATCTCGTTCATTTTAAATCTCTTTTACCGTGCCTGGCGGTCATTATAGCAGCAATCCCCTCGCCGCCGCCGCCCTGTACATTAGGTTACATGCCGAAACCAATCACTCACGGAAAGCCGGGCGCCGTTTGCCTACTATCATTTCAACGGCCCCGCAGTGGGGTTGATACCCAAAAGTCATGTTGAGGATTCTACGATGAAAAAAGTATTAGCTCTGGTTGTTGCCGCTGCAATGGGTCTGTCTTCCGTGGCTTTCGCTGCCGAGGCTGCCACCACCGCACCTGCGGCTACCGCAACCACCGCCACCGCTGCGCCGGCTAAAGCTCAGGTGAAACACCACGGCAAAAAAGCACCGGTACAGAAAGCGCAGGCGGCTAAGAAGCATCACAAAAAAGCCGCGAAGAAATCCCCGGCTCAAAAGGCACAGGCGGCTAAAAAGCACCACAAGAAAGCCAGCCACAAAAAAGCGTAATGACGTGAGGGTCCCCTCACCGCTTCAGGCTTGACGTGTACGACACCCGGTTCGCCGGGTGTTTTTTCATCGGGGGGTTCTCATTGATGCTGCGCCGCTACCTGTTCGAGATCGTTCTGACCGCCCTGATCCTTTGCGGACTGATCGCCGTCTTTTTTTACCTGTAGCCTGCCGCGTTGCCGGCGGGAAATTATTGAAAAATCAATTATTGCCCATCCACATGGCTGCTAAATCAGTCTATAGTTAGCATTCAGTGTGTTTATGGATGATCCGTATTTGTCAGGCAAGAGATCTATGCGCATATCCGTTTTACTGTTGCTGTGCTCACTCCCGCTTATCGCTGCTCAGGCGGCACGCGCCGACGGCCCGTCCAAGGCCGAGCAAACGCGTCTGTTTTTCGGCAAAGATGAACGAATCAAGGTCACGGATACCGCCGCCCAGCCGTGGCAAGCCATCGGCCAGGTCGAAACCGCCAGCGGCAATCTGTGTACCGCCACGCTGATCTCTCCGCACCTGGCGTTGACCGCCGGCCATTGCGTTCTGGCGCCGCCCGGGCAACTGGATAAAGCCATCGCCCTGCGCTTCGTGGCGGGCGATAAATCCTGGCGGTATCAAACCGGCGATATCGAGACCCTGGTCGACAGCAAGCTGGGCAAAAAGCTGAAGCCGGACGGTGATGGCTGGATCGTCCCGCCCGCGGCGGCCGCTTATGACTTTGCGCTGATCCGTCTGAAAGACAAAAAGCCGCTGCCGATCGCGCCGTTGCCGCTGTGGCAAGGCGACAGCAAGGCGTTGACCCAGGCCCTAAAACAGGCCAAGCGGCTAATAACTCAGGCGGGTTACCCGGAAGACCACCTGGATGACCTCTACAGCCACCAAAACTGCAAGGTCACCGGCTGGGCCCAGCAAGGCGTACTGTCGCACCAATGTGATACCCTGCCCGGCGACAGCGGCTCACCGCTGCTGTTGAAAACCGCCGACGGCTGGCAGCTGATCGCCATCCAAAGCTCGGCGCCGGCGGCGAAAGATCGCTATCGCGCCGATAACCGCGCCCTGGCAGTGCCCGGCATCCGCGAAGCGCTGGACGCCCTGGCGGCAGGCAAATAATCCTCTCACAACGGCGCATTATGCGCCGTTGTGCTTTTTCAGCCTCCTTGCATATAGCGCCGCGGCGTGGTGCCGGTGAACTGACGGAAAAACGCGATAAACGCACTGTCGCTGGAAAACCCCAACCGCTGCGCCACCGCGCTGACCGACGGCAACGACGCCAGCAGTTCGATCGCGCGCATCAGCCGCCACTGCTGGCACCACTGCTGATAGCTCAGGCCGGTTTCCCGCTGAAATAGCCGCGTCAGCGTTTTGGCGTGCAGGTGCAAGCGCTGCGCCAACGCCGCCAACGCCGGCAACTCGTCGCTCTCCGACAGCGTCGCCAGCCAGGCGGCAAGACGCTTATCCTGCGGCAGCCGCAACTGGGTATTCTCGCGCTGCGCCTCGCCCAACTCATTGATCAGCACCGCCAGCAAATCGCGCGCGTGGGGCTGTGCCAACGCATAGTCCAGCGGCCAGTGCGCGATGCGCTCGACGATCGCCGCCAACAGCGGGTTTACCGCCAGCACCGTTGCCTGTGGCGGCATGGCGGCCGTCAGCGCCGGATCGAAATACAGCGAGCGATACGCGACGCGGCCGCGCAGCTGCACCCGATGCGCAATGCCGCCCGGTATCCAGACGCTGCGCGTCGGCGGCAGAATCAGCCACTGCTGCGCCAACGTGACCGTCATGCACCCCTGCGGCGCATACAGCAGCTGCGAACGCTGATGCCAATGCAGCCCGGAGTCGTGATCCGCCAGTGCCGCCGCGATGCCGAGAGCCGGTGCCGGCAGCCGATCCGGGTCGAACGGGTGATGCTGTTGAATCAGCGCCATCAGACTGTCCTATACCTGTTGTTTTTTGTCCGGATGATTGTAATCGAACAAAACGCCGCTCCCTATACTGGCCGCCTTAACTTTTAGGGAGAATGTGCATCATGCAACGCTTATCTTTGCCGCTGCTCGTCACCGCCATCATGACGCCGCAGCTCCTGGAAACGCTGTACAGCCCGGCGCTCACCGCCATCCGCAGCGACTTCGGCGTCAGCGCCGCGCAGGCCGGGCAGACGTTATCCATCTATTTCTTCGCCTTCGCCCTCGGCGTCGCCTTTTGGGGAGCCTTCTGCGATCGGTTCGGCCGCCGTCCGGCGATGCTGGCCGGCCTGGCGCTCTATCTGGTCGGCGCCGGCCTCGCGCTGCTGAGCGGCAGTTTCACGCTGTTGCTGGCCGCCCGTGCGCTGATCGCCTTCGGCGCCGCGGTCGGCTCAATCGTCACGCAAACCATGCTGCGTGATGTCTATCAAGGCCCCGCGCTGGGGCGCATGTTCGCGCTGGTCGGCATCGCGCTCTCCATCAGCCCGCTGCTGGGGATGTTCGCCGGCGGCGCGCTGGTCGCCTGGGGCGGCAGCGCGGCGATTTTCAACGCACAGGCGGCCTGGGCGCTGGCGCTGCTGCTGTGGAGCTACGGCACATTGCCGGAAACGCGGCGGCGGCAAACCGCAACGGCTGCCGCGCCGGGCATTGCCCTGACGGCAATACTGCGCGATCGGCACATCTGGTGCTCGGCGCTGCTGGTCGCCAGCTTCAATATCATGGTGTTCAGCTACTTCAGCCTGGCGCCGTTCATGTTTGAAAGGCTGGGGTTGAACAGCCAACAATTTGGCTACTCGGGCGTGATGCTGGCTTTGGGCAGCCTGGCGGGGGCGCTGTTGAACCGCCACCTGCTGGCGCGCGGCGTCAGCGCCAAACATCAGATCCTGCTGGGCGGTTTGCTGGCGGCGGCCAGCGGCGTGGCATTGTTCTGGTGGCAACACAGCCTGTGGATGCTGCTCCCCTGCGCGCTGGTGATGCTGGCGTTCGGGTTGGCTATCCCGAATGTGCTGAGCCAGGCGCTGAGCCGCTACCGGCAGCAACTCGGCACCGCCGGCGCGTTATTCGGGCTGCTGTACTATCTGTTGATCGGCCTGGGGCTGACGATCGCGGCGCGCGGGCAGGACTTGGCCGCCACGCTGCTGCTGTGCGGCCTGTTGAGCCTGTGGTGCGCCGGCCGCTTGCCGGCCGGTGCGCCCGAGCTTAACCCGAAAGCTGCTCGATAGTTTGCAAAATGCGCTTGTCGGAAATAGGGTAAGGCGTGCCCAACTGCTGCGCGAACAGGCTGACGCGCAGCTCTTCGATCATCCAGCGCACCGCCTTCACCTCTTCCTCCTGCTGTCGCTTCGGCGGCAGCTTTTTCAACCACTGCTGCCACGCCTGCTGCACCTGCTCCACCCGCAACATCTGCGCGCGGTCGCGGTGCGGATCGATAGCCAATTTTTCCAATCGGCGCTCGATCGCCTGCAGGTAACGCAGCGTATCCGGCAGGCGTTTCCACCCGTTGCCGGTCACGAAGCCGCGGTAGACCAGCCCGCCGAGCTGGGTCTTGATGTCCGACAGCGCCAGCGCCAACGACATGTCCACCCGGCCCTTCAGCCGTTTGTTGATGTTGAAGACCGCCGTCAGGATCTGTTCAACCTGCTTGGCCACCTCGACGACCGTGTCGTTCAGCTCGGCGCGGATCTGCTCCTGCAGGCGCGCAAAGCCTTCTTCTTGCCAGACCGGGCCGCCGTGTTCGGCGATCAGCTTGTCGATGCCGCACGAAATGCAGTCGTCGATCAGCTCCAGCACCTTGCCGTACGGGTTGAAATAGAGCCCCAGCTTGGCCTTGTTCGGCAGCTTTTCATGCAGGTATTTGATCGGCGAAGGAATATTCAGCAACAGCAGGCGGCGCGTGCCCTGCCACATCGCCTGTTGCTGCTCGATTTCGCTGTCGAACAGGCGGATCGCCACGCTGTCCTTTTCATCCACCAGCGCCGGGTAAGCCTTCATCGAATAGCCGCCGCGCTTCTGCTCGTAAAACGCCGGCAGTTGGCCAAAGCTCCAGACATGCAGATTGCTCTGCTCCAGCCCGTCGTCGGCCACCGCCGACAGCGTCTCCTGCACCTTCTCTTTCAGCTGCAGGCGCAACGCGGCCAGGTCTTTGCCTTCGCGCAGCGTCTGGTTTTTCTCTCCCACCACGCGGAAAGTCATCTTCAGGTGATCGGGCACCTGATCCCACTGCCAGTCATCACGTGACACGGTCACACCAGTCATGCGCCGCAGCTCGCGCTCCAGCGCGTCCAGCAGCGGCAATTCCAGCGCCGTTACGCGGCCCAGGAACGCCTCGGCGTAGTTCGGCGCCGGCACGAAGTTGCGACGCACTGGTTTCGGCAGCGACTTGATCAGCGCAATCACCAGCTCACGGCGGATGCCGGGGATTTGCCACTCGAAGCCCTGCTCCTCCACCTGATTGAGGATCGGCAGCGGAATATGCACCGTCACGCCGTCGGCGTCGGTGCCCGGTTCGAACTGATAGCTCAGCCGCAGCTTGAGATTGCCCTGATGCCAGAAGTTCGGGTAGTCGAGCGCGCTGATCTTGTTGGCGCCGTCTTTGATCAGCATCTCTTTTTCGAAGTTCAGCAGATCCGGCTGCTGTTTGGCCGCGTTCTTCCACCAGCTGTCGAAATGACGGCCGGACACCACGTCGTTGGGGATCCGGCGATCGTAGAAGCCGAACAGCGTTTCGTCGTCCACCAGAATATCGCGGCGGCGCGATTTATGCTCCAGCTCTTCCACTTCGGCGCGCAGCTTTTGGTTGTCGCGGAAGAAGGCGTGGCGCGTCTGCCAGTCCCCCTCCACCAGCGCATGGCGGATAAACAGCTCGCGGCACAGCAATGGATCGATGGCGCCGTAATTGACCTGGCGCGCCGCGACGATCGGCAAACCGAACAGCGTGACCTTTTCGCTGGCCATCACCGCCCCCTGCGACTTCGACCAATGCGGCTCGCTGTAGCTGTGTTTCACCAGATGCTGAGCCAGCGGCTCGATCCATTCCGGTTCGATGCGCGCGGCGATGCGCCCCCACAGGCGGCTGGTTTCCACCAGTTCGGCCACCATGGTCCACTTCGGCGGCTTCTTGAACAGGCCGGAGCCGGGGAAGATCGAAAAGCGGGCGTTGCGCGCGCCGGTAAATTCCTGCTTGTCCGCATCCTTCTGGCCAACGTGCGACAGCAAGCCGGTCAGCAGCGCGGTGTGCACGCTGCGGTAGTCGGAAGGCGTGCTGTTGATCGGCAGCCCCAGCTCTTTCACCACCTGGCGCAGTTGGGTATAGATATCCTGCCACTCGCGCACCCGCAGGTAATTGAGGAAATCGTTGCGGCACAGCCGGCGGAACTGGCTGGAAGAGTTCGCCTTTTGCTGCTCCTGCAGATAATCCCACAGGTTGACGAACGCCAGGAAATCCGAGTCTTTGTCGGCGAAGCGGCGGTGTTTTTCGTCCGAGGCCTGCTGCTTGTCCATCGGGCGCTCACGCGGATCCTGAATCGACAGCGCGGCGGTGATGATCATCACCTCGCGCACGCTGCCGCTCTTCTGCGCTTCCAGCACCATGCGCGCCAGACGCGGGTCGATCGGCAACTGCGCCAGTTGGCGGCCTTGCGGCGTCAGCTGATAGTGGCCGTTGTCGGCGGTGGCGATCGCCCCCAGCTCTTCCAGCAGGCGCACGCCATCCTGAATGTTGCGTTTATCCGGCGCTTCGACGAACGGAAACGCGGCGATGTCGCCCAGCCCCAGCGAGGTCATCTGCAGAATGACCGACGCCAGGTTGGTGCGCAGAATTTCCGGATCGGTAAACGCCGGCCGCGACAGGAAATCCTGTTCGGAGTACAGACGAATGCACACCCCTTCCGACACGCGGCCGCAACGCCCTTTACGCTGGTTGGCGGAGGCCTGCGACACCGGCTCGATCGGCAGGCGCTGCACCTTGGTGCGGAAGCTGTAGCGGCTGATGCGCGCGGTGCCCGGATCGATGACGTATTTGATGCCCGGCACCGTCAGCGAGGTTTCCGCCACGTTGGTGGCCAGCACGATACGGCGGCCGTGGTGCGACTGGAACACCCGATTCTGCTCGCTGTTCGACAGACGCGCATACAGCGGCAGCACTTCGGTGTGCGGCAGATTGAGGCGGTTCAGGGCGTCGGCGGTGTCGCGGATCTCGCGCTCGCCGCTCATGAAGATCAGAATGTCGCCCGGCCCTTCGCGTCCAAGCTCGTCCACCGCATCGAAAATCGCCTGCAGCTGGTCGCGATCGGTATCGTCGCCGTCGTCGACCACCGGGCGGTAACGCACCTCCACCGGGTAAGTGCGTCCGGAAACCTCGATGATCGGCGCATTGTTGAAGTGGCGCGAGAAGCGCTGCGGATCGATGGTCGCCGAGGTGATGATCACCTTGAGATCCGGGCGCTTCGGCAACAGTTCGCGCAGGTAGCCGAGAATAAAGTCGATGTTGAGGCTGCGCTCGTGCGCTTCATCGATGATCAGCGTGTCGTACTGCATCAGCAGGCGATCCTGCTGAATCTCCGCCAGCAAGATACCGTCGGTCATCAGCTTGACCAGGGTGTTTTCCCCCACCTGATCGTTGAAGCGCACCTTGTAGCCCACGCTGCCGCCGAGCGGGGTTTCCAGCTCGTCGGCGATGCGGTTGGCGACGGTGCGCGCCGCCAGGCGGCGCGGCTGGGTATGGCCGATCAGCCCTTTCACGCCACGCCCCAGCTCCAGACAGATCTTCGGCAACTGGGTGGTTTTCCCCGAACCGGTCTCCCCGGCGACGATCACCACCTGGTGATCGCGGACAGCGTTTAAAATGTCCTGCTTTTTCTGGCTGACCGGCAGGCTTTCCGGATAGGTAATGCGCGGGCAAGACGCGGCGCGCGCCTGCACTTTTTGCCGCGCCGCCGCGATGTCGCTTTCCACTTCGGCGGCGACCGCCAGCTGGGCATCGGGATTTTTGATTTTTCGTGCGCCCTGCAGGCGACGACGCAGGCGTTGTTGATCGCGGAGCATCAGCTCGCCCAGTTGGGCCGGCAGTGCCTCGAGCGGAGATTTCACGTTCGGTGTTCCTTGTTTCATCGTGGCCAAGACCAGGCTTGGCAACGGTTTAATGTTTTTTTAGCGATTTTTTTGCTTTAGCCGCACAGCCTATCACAAACGGCTTTTTCCCCCTACTTTCGCGAGTAAAGCCTCGGCATGTTATTCAATAAAATCGAACGAAGATCTCGAAATATTGCGCTATCACTGTGGGTGGAATGTGAATAGCATGTACTTCATGCAAGGGACGCTGAGTCCTGATGTCACTGTCACAACGTAAGGAATTATCGATGAGCAACGTATTGGTTCTGAAATCAAGCATCCTGGCGACCTACTCTCAGTCTAACCAACTGGCCGATTTCTTCGTAGAGCAATGGAGCAACGCCCATGGCGGCGACACCATCACCGTGCGCGATCTGGCCGCACAGCCAATCCCGGTGCTGGACGGCGAACTGGTCGGCGCGCTGCGTCCTTCCGATGCTCCGTTGACCCCGCGTCAACAAGAAGCGCTGGCGCTGTCGGACGAGCTGATCGCCGAGCTGCAGGCCAATGACGTCATCGTGATTGCCGCACCGATGTACAACTTCAACATCCCGACCCAGCTGAAAAACTATTTCGACCTGGTTGCCCGCGCCGGCGTGACCTTCCGTTACACCGAAAACGGTCCGGAAGGCCTGGTGAAAAACAAACGCGCCGTGATCCTGACCAGCCGCGGCGGCATCCATAAAGGCACCCCGACCGACCTGGTAGAACCTTACCTGCGTCTGTTCCTGGGCTTCATCGGCATCACCGACGTGGAGTTCGTCTTCGCGGAAGGCATCGCCTATGGCCCGGAAGTGGCGACCAAAGCACAGGAAGACGCCAAGGCGGCTCTGTCTCAGGTGGTTGCTGCCTAAGACCCTGCGCAGGGGCGCCGTGCCCCTGCCGGACAAGAGGCAAGTCCTGTCAAACCTGCACTACCCTCATAATAATCATCTATCCGTATCTTTTGGCGCGCCAGACGGCGCGCTTTTTTTTATTTCTTCAGCCACTGCCCGTTGATGCCGCGCACATACTCGCCGCTTTGCGCGCGCGTCACCAGCTTTTGCCCGGCCATGCGCGCCACTTCGTCGACGGCGATATGGTTGCCGTCCGCCACTTCCTGATACTTCTCGGCGCGGCCGGCGTTGATGCGTTTCACCAGCGCCAGGGTTTCCGCGTCCTGCTTCACCGGCGCGATATAACCGCTCAGGGTTTCCCCCACCCGACCTTGCTGCTTCGCCTCATCCAGCGTCAACGCCATCGCCATGCCGCTGAACAACCAGGCGGCGCCGGCCAGCCACAAATAACGTTTTTTCATGTCGGCTCCTAGAACAGACCGCTTTGGGTTTTCAGCAGGTTTTCGACGTCCTTATCCACCTTGATATGAATTTCATGCTCGATCTTGACGTTCATATTGATGGTGATCGGATCCTTCGGCGTCGCCACCTCGATGCGCGGCACGCAGCCGCTCAGCAGCGAAACGCACAGCACCGCTGCCAGCGCCGACACACTCATGATTTTCATTGTTGCTCCCCAGGTTGTGAGAGGGCCTGCTCCAGCCACTCCTGTAAATTGTCGCCGAAGCGCAAACTGCGCCACAGCTGAAACACGTTTTCCTGATGGCGATAGTTCAGGATCACCTCGCGCTTGGCGCTTTTCTGCGGGTTGATACCGTCGATGCGCGCGCTCAGTGTCAGCTCGCCCAGGTTGTCGAGATCGACCCGGGCGTGCGAACGGTTGATTTCCATGTAGCGCAGCCAGTCGATCGCCGCGCCGGTCGCCAGGTTGTTGCTGCCGATGGCGTCGGCCATGTCTTTGTCCAGGCGCAGCGTCAATGTGCCGGCGTTGGCGATCCAGCCGTTTTGCACCAACCATTTCGGGTGATTCAGGAACAGCGGCAGCTCGCCGTCGACCCGGCCGGACATGGCGAACTGCTTCGGTTTCAGAGCGGTGAACAGCGCGCTGAGATCGACCTTGTCCAGCTTCAGCACCGCGGCGTCATGCTGCGGCAACCGCAGCGCCGACAGGCTGATATGCCCGTTGAGCATGTCCACGCCGACGTTGCTCAACGTCAGCGGCTGCCTTTCGCTATAAGGATAGGTGCCCTGCAGATCGGCGGAAATGTTCTGCATCTCGAACAGGTTGCTGAAAGACTTGATGCGCAGCGACACCGGCTGTTTGGCCCCCAATTGCCACTGATGCTGCTTGAACCGGTACGACAGGATAAAATCCAGGCCGCTCATCTCGCCGTCCTTCAGCCACATGCCGCCGTTTTTCACCACCCAGTGGCCACCGGCCTCGAACCCCTGTTCGCGCGCGGCGGAAAACGCCGACTGCGCGTAAAACTCGCCGTCGCGCAGCGTGAGATTGAGATCCGGCGCCAGCAGCGGTTGGAACACCTTCAGCGACTGTTTCGGCCACCAGGCTTCGCCGCGCAGACGTTCGCCGTCCCAACGGCCGCGCAGCGCGATCGGCCCAATCTGTTGCGCCTGCAGTTTGCCCTGCAGTTGGAAACTGTCCGGCGAACGGCCGTTTACCTGCAGCGCCAGCACCGGCGCCGGCAGATAGCCGCCGTCGCTGAAGCTGACCTTATCCGCCGCCAGCTGCAACTCGCCGTTGAACTGCGGACTTTGTTCATCACGCCGCCAGCGCAGCGGCTGATTGAGGCTCAGGCGCGGCGCGGCGACCGTCACCAGACCGTACTTCAACTTATCGAAGCCGGTGGAAAGTTTGTCGAGCACCAACTCACTGTCGCGCCAACGGCCGCTGCCGGCGACGTCCCAGGCGGCCTGCAGCGGCGGCAAGCGGCCATTGCCCCAGTAACGCCATTGCCAGTTGCCCTTGTCCGGCCAGAAATCCTGTGCCTGGCCGTCCAGGTGCAGCTTGAAGCGGCCCCAGTAACTGTCGCTGGCGCTCAAAATCGCCTGCAGGCGGCCGGTGATGCCGGCGGCGGTCACCTTCACGCCCGCCAGCGGCAAACGCGCCTCTTCCAGCGTCATTTCCGGCGTCACCTTGCCCCACAGGCGCAGCAGCGACCCCGGCTGCAGCACCAGCGTCGGGTTGAGAATGCTGCCGCCGATCACGCCCGGGATCGACGCGGTAGTGGAAAAGTCGGCCAGATTGGCCTGGCCGGTCAGTTGGAAGCGCAGATCGCTGTCGGTCAACCCCACCTTGCCCGGCCCGAGGGTGAGCACCGCATTGCCCTTGCCGTTGTGACCCGCAGTGATGACGTTCAGCCGCGCGCTGATCTCCGTTTCATCCAGCCCTTTGCTCCAATCGTGCAGCGCGATGCTGAGCCCGCCGTTCAACGGCTGCTCGCTGTACGGCCAACGCCACTCTCCCTGCTTAATGCTGACCCGCTGCGGCGAGACTTCCCACGGCAACACCGCCAGCGGGCGATCGTCACCTTTTTCGCTTACCGTCAACACGCCCTGCTGCTGTTGCCAGCGCATGTCCAGCAATACCGGTTTTTCCAGATAGGCGGTCTGCATTTCCCCCTGCAACGCGCCCTGCGTCGGCAGGCTAGCCAGATCCAACGGAATGGTTATCTTGCCGGCGAGGTGCAGCGGTTGCGCGCTGTTGGGCGGAACCACGGTCAGGCTCTGCAACGTCAGCTGCTGTTTTTCATCCAGCTGCGCCTCGGCGCTGAGATTCGGCCCCCGATAATGCAGACGTTGCCCGTCGGGGCCGGAGGAAAGCTGCAGCTTGCCGGCATAGCGCTGCCAGGGAATGAGCGTCAGGTCATTAATGGTGAGATCCAGCGGCGGCAGCTGTTGCTGCAGCTGATCGAGCGCCAGCGGCGCGCTGTTGGCGTCGCCGCTCGGCAGTTTTGACAAACAGGCGCTATCGACGCTGACCTTATCGCTCGACAGCTGCCAGCGGCCCTGGCGGTAAGCCAGCCGCGTCGGCCCGACGTTGGCCAACAGGCAATCTTGCGCAGTGAAACGCGCCCCCGCCAATGCCAGGCCGCCCTGGCGCCAGTGCAATTTGCCCTGCAATTCCAGGCGGCTCCCCGCCGGCAACCAATGCGATAACACCCCCGGCAGCCAGCGCGGCAAGGTTTGCCACAACGCCAGCACCAGGATTGCGCAGCCCGCCACCGTCCCTATGAATACTTTCAATCGCCTGGTCATTAAATGATTGCTTCGTTCCTGAGTTAGGCATTGGTTAAGTCTATGCCTGAATTGACAATAATGATGGCACGAATTTGACATAGGGTGAAGCCGAGCGGGCTCGCAGAAGCGATTTGCACCTTTTTGGCGCAAACGTGTGCGGAGTTGTAGATTTTCGTTACAACTACATCACATAAACAGGACAGTTTTCAGACTTTTGTTATTGTTGTTACCGTTGATGATTAATAGTCTTGCAACCATTCTAATAAAAGTTTAGCTGCTAGCTAACTGTGTACTAGAGAAGCCATTCCCCACACCCCCGTGGGGATTTTTTTGCCGTTAATTTCAAATCACGGCCTCAATAAAAGCCTGTACTATGCGGCTGTCGCTCGCTTTACGCCAGATAGCATAAATATCGCTGCGCATTTCATTCCCGCACTCGATATACGCCACCTCCCGCTGTCGCGCGAGGCTTTCAGGGACAAACGCATACCCCAACCCCGCTGTTACGCAGGCGAATATCACGTCGTAGCATTCCACCTCCAGCAGCGCGGCGGGGATGATTTGCTGCTTTTGCAGCCAGGCGTCCACCAGATGGCGATAGTGGCATTGACGCGAATAAACATAGAGATCGCTTTTTGCCAGCAACGCTGGCTGATACGCCCCGCCAATGAAGACCAAACGCTCCTGAAAAGCACGCCGGCTCTGCAGCTGCGGATGTTCTATCGGCCCATCTGAAAACACCACGTCCAGAGTCCCTTTTTGCAATTGAAACTCCAGATCCAGCGAATAGCCTTGCACCACACTCAACTGAACGCGGCGGTTCTGCGCACGGTAATGCGCCAACTTTTGCGGCAGATGATGACTCAAGGCGATATCCAGCGCGCCAAGCTTCAATTCACCCTGTACCGGATCCTGTTCAAGCTGCGCTCGCGCCCGCTCTTCGATAGCCAAAAAGCGCTTGGCCTTATGGTAAAGCGCCCGGCCTTCCGGTGTGAGCGACAGCCGATTGCGCTCACGATCAAATAGCGTAACGCCACACGCCGTTTCCAACTCTTTTAATTTCTTGGTCACGTTAGAGGGCACGCAAAACAGCCGCTCCGCCGCAGCCGTGAGACTCTCCGACTCCACCACCATGCAAAAGGTGACCAACTGAGCACGTTTCAACACCGCAAGCCTTCACCAAAAATGAATGATAACCGAACTTTATTTCACTTTTAATCAACCATCAAGCCCATAGAATCCTCGCAGTCAGCACATTGCTGCCTCCTGGAAATTCCAGTTTCATTATCGACAGAGGAAATAAACCATGATCACGCTCAACGTCTTTTTTCAGGTCAACCCGGCCAAACGCCCAGCTTTTCTCAGTCTGCTCAACACTATGGTGCAGGAATCCAATAAAGAAACCGGCTGCTCTTTTTACCAGCTTTGGCAATGCCAGAACGATGAAAACAGCTATGCGCTGATCGAAAACTGGGACGATAAGGCGGCGCTTTCGGCACACCAGAAAACGCCGCATTGGATCGCCTTTAACGATGCCGTCAACGGGTATTTGACCCATGATTACGATGAGCACCATTACACGGAAATCGCTCGCTAACATCGCGTGAACCGGCCCAATGCGGGCCGGTTTCATCCCCCTGTTTCATCGGACAAACCCCGTGCAGGACAAACCGCTAACCAATTGTCGAATTTACTAAAATCTGTTAAATTGATCACAAAATCACGGTGGAGAAACCACGATGAAATTGGCGATATACAGTACCAAACAGTATGACCGTAAATACCTCGAACTGGTGAACCAGCAGTTTGGCTATGAGCTGGAATTCTTCGACTTTTTACTCAGTAAAAAAACCGCCAAAACGGCCGCCGGTTGCAAGGCGGTGTGTATCTTCGTCAACGACGACGGCAGCCGTGAAGTGCTCGAAGAACTGGCGGCGCTGGGCGTCGAAATTCTCGCCCTGCGCTGCGCCGGTTTTAATAACGTCGATCTGGACGCCGCCAAAGAACTGGGCATCAAGGTGGTGCGCGTGCCGGCCTACTCGCCGGAGGCCGTGGCGGAACACGCGGTAGGCATGATGATGTGCCTGAACCGCCGTATTCACCGCGCTTATCAGCGTACCCGTGACGCCAACTTCTCGCTGGAAGGGCTGATCGGTTTTAACATGCACAATCGCACCGCCGGCGTGATCGGCACCGGTAAAATCGGCGTGGCGACAATGCGCATTCTGAAAGGCTTCGGCATGAAGCTGCTGGCCTACGATCCGTTCCCGAGCGAACAGGCGCTGGAACTGGGCGCGGAGTATGTCGATCTGAAGACGCTGTACGCGCAATCCGACGTGATCACCCTGCACTGCCCGCTGACGCCGGAGAACCACCATTTGCTGAATGCCGACGCCTTCGCGATGATGAAAAACGGCGTAATGGTGATCAACACCAGCCGCGGCGCGCTCATCGACTCCACCGCCGCCATCGATGCGCTGAAGCAGCAAAAAATCGGCGCCCTCGGGATGGACGTCTACGAGAACGAACGCGATCTGTTCTTTGAGGACAAGTCTAACGACGTGATTCAGGATGACGTGTTCCGCCGCCTGTCGGCCTGCCACAACGTGCTGTTCACCGGCCATCAGGCTTTCCTGACCGAAGAGGCGTTGACCAGCATTTCCCAAACCACGCTGCAGAACATCAGCCAGTTGGATCGCGGCGAAGCCTGCCCGAACCAGTTGAACGCCTGAGCGTAACCTCGGGGCGCCCTTGCGGCGCCCTGTTTATTTGAGAGAACGCGATGAGAAAAACCACGGTGGCCGCCCTTGCGGCGCTGGCCTTAGCGGGGTGCAGCATGAAACCACACACGGCCGTCACGCCAGGCGATCTGCTGCATCACAACTTCGTGTTGCAAAGCGTGGATGGCGACACGGCAAAATCACCGGCGGGCGGCGGGCTGCTCAATCTGGAGTTCGGCGAGAACCTGCATGTCTCCGGCACGATGTGCAACCGCTTTTTCGGTCAGGGGCAATTACGCGACGGCGTGCTGACGGTGAAATCGCTGGCCACGACGCGCAAGCTGTGCCCTGATGAGCAGCGAAACCGCTGGGAGCGGGTGATCGGCACCGTGCTGGAAAACGGCGCCGAAGTGACGCTAAACGCACAGCAGCTGACGCTCACCGGCAGCGGCCACACGCTTATTTATACCCTGCGCGATTGGGTGTATTGATCCTGCAGGCCAGGCGCCGGGGCTTACCCGGCGCAGCTGCCCAGGGCCAGCGTGCGCTCTTCGCACTGCTTGCCGTTCGGCATCTGGCACATGCGCAGCGCTTCACCATTCAAATTGTGCGCGATGGTGGTAACGCCACCGACCGCCGCGCAACCGGTGCTGGTCTGCAACGTATTGATTCTGGCACTGTTGCCCTGCTGTACTGGCTCTTCGTTATTGCTGCTGCAGGCGGCTAAAAGCAGCACGGCGCTGGCAAGCAGCCATTTTGATGTCGTCATTATCCCACTCCTGAACCCGGAACTGCGCTGTGTAAAATCGCCATTGCTGATAACGCGCGTCACTTGGCGGACACGTTTCGCTATCTTTGATGCAAACTTGTTTAATCTAGCTCGATATATAAATAATGAAAATATATTCCAGCCATTATTTGTCGTTTTTTTGCGCCGGCCGGACATTTATTTTGTTTGCAGAATATTTCCGTGACGGCGCCACTCGCTGCCAGGCGCTGGCCGCACGCAAAAAGTGATAACGTCACCGCTGCCATCGAGGAAGTTTTTCCCGCGACATTGGTATTAATTATCTTCGCGTGCTTTCATTGCGGCGGCGCATTTTTTGCTACCGGAGAGAACGATATTTGCGTCTATGCTGGCGGCGCTAAGTAATTAGCATTCCACTATTTTCAGTGAATGATGACTGAATTCTTCAACCGGCGCGACTTGCTGTCACGCCGGCCTTTTTTTACATTAAAATAACACTCAGTGCACCGAGGCTTTCGACAGTAAATTAATCACCAGCACGCCGGCAATAATTAATCCCATGCCGACGATCGCCGGCCAATCCAATTTTTGCTGATAAATGAACACTGCGGCGACCGACACCAGCACGATGCCCATGCCCGACCAAATCGCATACACGATGCCCAGCGGCATGCTTTTGACCACCATCGACAGCCCCCAAAACGCCACGCCATAGCCCAGCACCACCAGCAGCGACGGCCACAGGCGGGTAAAGCCCTCAGAGGCTTTCAACATGGTGGTGGCGATCACTTCCGCGACTATCGCCATCGTCAAATACATAAATGCGTTCATGGTTTTCTTCTGTCAATTTGCCGATGCGCAATTATGACGCGCCGGAAATAAATTGTCTTTAAACGGTGAAAACAATTTATTGCCCCGGCCCCTAATCGGCGAGGAAATACGCCTTTGACGATTTATCACCCGCCACACAAACACGATAAAGCCACGTTCGCCCCCTCTGTTAGACTTTTTTCCATTACTGCGAAAGTGCGCTTTCGCGGCTTTGTGAGCAATGAAAAGGTAACGCCGATGATAACTACAGATGGTAATAATGCAGTCGCTTCCGTGGCCTATCGCACCAACGAAGTGATTGCCATCTACCCTATCACGCCAAGCTCCACCATGGCGGAGCAGGCGGACGCCTGGTCCGGCGATGGCCGGCAAAACATCTGGGGCGATATCCCCCGGGTGGTGGAAATGCAGTCGGAAGGCGGCGCGATCGCCACCGTGCACGGCGCCTTGCAAACCGGCGCGCTGTCGACCTCGTTCACTTCATCGCAGGGTCTGCTGCTGATGATCCCCACGCTGTACAAACTGGCCGGCGAGCTGACGCCGTTCGTGCTGCACGTCGCCGCGCGCACCGTGGCCACGCATGCGCTGTCCATCTTCGGCGACCATTCGGACGTGATGGCGGTGCGCCAAACCGGCTGCGCCATGCTGTGCGCCGGCAGCGTGCAGGAGGCGCAGGACTTCGCGCTGATCTCACAGACCGCCACCCTCAACGCGCGCGTGCCGTTTATCCATTTCTTCGACGGTTTCCGCACCTCGCACGAGATCAACAAGATTGTGCCTCTCAGCGACGATACGCTGCGGCAAATGCTGCCGCAGGCGGCGATCGACGCCCACCGCAGCCGGGCGCTGTCGCCGGATCATCCGGTGGTGCGCGGCACTTCCGCCAACCCGGACACCTATTTCCAGTCGCGCGAAGCCACCAACCCGTGGTATGACGCCACCGGCCAACACGTGATCGACGCCATGGAAGCCTTCGCCGCCCTCACCGGCCGCCACTATCGGCCGTTCGACTATTACGGCCACCCGCAGGCCGAACGCGTGGTGGTGGTGATGGGCTCCGCCGCCGGCACCTGCGAAGAAGTGATCGACACCCTGCTGACCCGCGGCGAGAAAGTCGGCGTGCTGAAAGTGCGGCTGTTCCGGCCATTCTCCGCCAAACACCTGCTCGGCGCGCTGCCGGACAGCGTGCGCAGCGTCGCGGTGCTCGATCGCACCAAAGAACCGGGCGCACTGGCCGAGCCGCTGTATCTGGACGTGATGACCGCGCTGGCGGAAGCCTACAGCCGAGGCGAGCGCGCCACGCTGCCGCGGGTGATCGGCGGCCGTTACGGCCTGTCGTCGAAAGAGTTCGGCCCAGACTGTGCGCTGGCGGTGTTCCGTGAGCTGGCCCAGCCGCAGCCGCGCCCGCGCTTTACCGTCGGCATCTTCGATGATGTCACCGGGCTATCACTGCCGCTGAGCGACGAAATCCTGCCGCAGCGCGCCTCGCTGGAAGCGCTGTTCTACGGTTTGGGCAGCGACGGTTCGGTCTCGGCCACCAAGAACAACATCAAAATCATCGGCAACGCCACGCCGCTGTATGCGCAGGGCTATTTCGTCTACGACTCCAAAAAGGCCGGCGGCCTGACGGTGTCGCATCTGCGCGTCAGCGAGCAGCCGATCAATTCGGCCTATCTGGTCAGCCAGGCGGATTTCGTCGGCTGCCACCAACTGCAGTTTATCGATAAGTACCAGATGGTTGAGCGTCTCAAACCCGGCGGTACCTTCCTGCTCAATACCCCTTACGGCGCCGATGAGGTCTGGTCGCGCCTGCCGCAGGAGGTTCAGGCGTTGTTGCACCAACGCCAGGCGCGTTTCTATATCATCAACGCCGCCAAGCTGGCGCGCGAATGCCGGCTCGGCGCGCGCATCAACACCGTGATGCAGATGGCGTTCTTCCACCTGACGCAGATCCTGCCGAGCGACGTGGCGCTGCAACAGCTGCAGGACGCCATCGCCCGCAGCTACAGCAGCAAGGGCCAAGAGATCGTCGAGCGCAACTGGCAGGCGCTGGGCGCCACCCGCGGTGCACTGATTGAAATTCCGCTGCAGCCGGTCGACGACAGCAGCCCGATGCGCCCGCCGGTGGTCTCGGACGCCGCGCCGGACTTCGTCAAAACCGTTACCGCCGCGATGCTGGCCGGGCTGGGTGATGCGCTGCCTGTTTCCGCCTTCCCGCCGGACGGCACCTGGCCGGTGGGCACCACCCAGTGGGAAAAGCGCAACATCGCCGAAGCGATCCCGATCTGGCAGCCCGACCTGTGCACCCAGTGCAACCACTGCGTCGCCGCCTGCCCGCACTCCGCCATTCGCGCCAAAGTGGTTCAGCCGGCGGAGATGGAACACGCCCCCGCCTCTCTGCAGTCGCTGGATGTCAAAGCGCGCGATATGCGCGGCCAGAAATACGTACTGCAAGTGGCGCCGGAAGATTGCACCGGCTGTAACCTGTGCGTCGAGGTCTGCCCGGCGAAAGATCGCCAGAACCCGGAGATCAAAGCCATCAACATGGCGTCGCGCCTCGATAATCTGACGGCGGAAAAAGACAACTACGACTTCTTCCTGCAGCTGCCGGAAATCGATCCGGCGCAGCTGGAGCGCATCGACATTCGCACCTCGCAGCTGATCACGCCGCTGTTCGAATACTCCGGCGCCTGCTCCGGCTGCGGCGAAACGCCGTACATCAAGCTGCTGACCCAGCTCTATGGCGACCGTTTGCTGATCGCCAACGCCACCGGCTGTTCCTCGATCTACGGCGGCAATCTGCCGACCACGCCTTACACCACCAACGCCGAAGGGCGCGGGCCGGCGTGGGCCAACTCGCTGTTCGAAGACAACGCCGAATTCGGCCTGGGCTTCCGTCTGACGGTCGATCAACATCGCGCGCGGGTGCTGCGCCTGCTGAACTCGCTGGCGCCGCAGCTGCCGGAGCAGTTGGTCAATGCCCTGCAGATGGAAGACGTGGCGCCGGAGCCGCGCCGCAAGCAAATCGCCGAACTGCGCGCGCTGCTGGCGAGTATTGAAGGTGAAGATGCGCGCCAGCTGGCGGCCGACGCCGATTACCTGGTGGATAAATCCATCTGGCTGATCGGCGGGGACGGTTGGGCCTACGACATCGGCTTCGGCGGTTTGGATCATGTGCTCAGCCTGACGGAGAACGTCAACGTGCTGGTGCTCGACACTCAGTGCTACTCCAACACCGGCGGCCAGCAGTCGAAAGCCACGCCGCTGGGCGCGGTGACAAAGTTCGGCGAGCACGGCAAGCGCAAGGCGCGCAAGGATCTGGGCGTCAGCATGATGATGTACGGGCATGTCTACGTCGCGCAGATCTCGCTGGGGGCGCAGCTTAACCAGACGGTGAAAGCGATTCAGGAAGCCGAGGCCTATCCGGGGCCGTCGCTGATCATCGCCTACAGCCCGTGCGAAGAGCACGGCTACGATCTGGCGCTCAGCCACGATCAGATGAAACAGCTGACCGCCACCGGCTTCTGGCCGCTGTACCGCTTCGATCCGCGCCGCAGCGCCGAGGGCAAGGCCGCATTGGCGCTGGATTCGCGGCCGCCGAACAGCAGCCTGGCTGAAACGCTGCTGAACGAGCAGCGTTTCCGACGCCTGAACGCGCAGCAGCCGGAGGTGGCCAGCGCACTGTATCAGGCCGCCGAGAAAGAGCTGAAGGAGAAATACGATTTCCTCAGCCTGCTGGCCGGCAAGGCGGAAAAGTCCGCCGCTGAGTAACCCCTGTCAGGGCGCGAGCAATTCGCGCCCTGTTCTTTTACTACCGCCGGCGTAAATCGCAGCAACAAAACCTGCTGGCATTCCTGCGCGCAATCCGTACCATACAGACCTCGCGTCGGGTGCGTGGCGGCTGGATGATGAATAATGATCAAAATCGGCCGGTTGAATGGTAAACTCGCGGTCTACAACCCCATGCCCCTAGTGCCCCCCATTGAGAATGAGCACGATTTAAATGTCAGAAAAGCAATCCGTTAGCCAAAAAGAGCAGTACAACCTGAACAAATTGCAAAAGCGCCTGCGCCGCAACGTGGGCGAAGCGATCGCCGATTTCAATATGATTGAAGAAGGCGACCGCATCATGGTCTGTCTGTCCGGCGGCAAAGACAGCTACACCATGCTGGAGATCCTGCGCAATCTGCAGCAAAGCGCGCCGGTCAACTTCTCGCTGGTGGCGGTGAACCTCGATCAGAAACAGCCCGGCTTCCCGGAGCATATTCTGCCCGCCTATCTGGAAAGTCTGGGGGTGGAATACAAGATCGTCGAAGAAAACACCTACAGCATCGTTAAAGACAAGATCCCGGAAGGGAAAACCACTTGTTCACTGTGTTCGCGCCTGCGCCGCGGCATTCTGTACCGCACCGCCACCGAACTGGGCGCCACCAAGATCGCACTGGGCCACCACCGCGACGACATTCTGCAGACGCTGTTCCTCAACATGTTCTACGGCGGCAAGATGAAAGGCATGCCGCCCAAGCTGATGAGCGACGACGGCAAACACGTGGTCATCCGCCCGCTGGCCTATTGCCGCGAGAAAGACATCGAGCGTTTCTCGATCGCCAAAGCGTTCCCGATCATTCCATGCAACCTGTGCGGCTCGCAGCCTAATTTGCAGCGCCAGGTGATCGGCGACATGCTGCGCGACTGGGACAAGCGTTACCCAGGCCGGTTGGAAACCATGTTCAGCGCCATGCAGAACGTGGTGCCTTCGCACCTGAGCGATATCAACCTGTTCGATTTCAAAGGCATTCACCACGGCAGCGCCGTGGTGGACGGCGGCGATTTGGCCTTCGATCGCGAAGACATCCCGATGCAGCCGGTCGGCTGGCAGCCGGAAGACTCGGACGACGCGGCGCCTGCGCCAGAGCGTTTGAACGTGCTGGAAATCAAATAATCCCCCTCGCCGCTTGCCATCCTGCGAGCGGCGACATTTCCCTTTCCCGACGATCTCGATCCTGTTCACAGTTTGCGCAAAATTTGCTGGGCAGTGCCGTTTTTACCCTATACTGTTTATTTATACAGTCATATGGAGATCGCGCAATGAATATCACCCCCTGCCTGTCCCACGTCTCGCTGGGCTCCAACGATTTCGAGGCCGCCGCCGCCTTTTACGATCGTGCGCTGGCCGCTTTGGGTTGCCGACGGGTGCTGGAGCATCCCGGCGCCATTGGTTACGGCCGCGACTACCCGGAGTTTTGGCTACAGGTGCCGATCGACGGCCGGCCGGCCTCACCCGGCAACGGCACGCACGTCGGTTTTTTCGCCACCAGCAAGCAACAGGTGGATGAATTCCATCGCCAGGCGCTGCTGGCCGGCGCCGTCGATGAAGGCGCGCCCGGTTCGCGGCCGCATTACGGCGAGGCTTACTACGGCTGCTTTGTTCGGGATTTGGATGGACACAAGATTGAAGCCAGCTTCTGGGATGAAAGCGCGGCCTGAAGAAGAAAGGAAGCCGAATAAAAAAATGCCGGTGATTAAACCGGCATTGTACGAATCAAATGTGCTATGCAGTAATTCAAAAATAAGAAAGTAAGACAATTATGGAGCGCAACGCCCATCGCTTGACGTTGCATTCACCTGCGAGAGAGATCATGCCCCATTTCCCCCGGCTAAATGTTGATATTGCTCAATGTTAACCGGGTTTTCGTCATTTTTGCCTACAGCCAGCGGCTGCGCTTCAACCACCAGGCGACGCCAAGCACCAATCCGACCAGCATCAGGCAAAATGCCGCGAAACCGAAAGGATTACCGCCACCCGGAATACCGCCAAGGTTGACCCCGAACAGCCCGGTCAGGAAAGTGGTGGGCAGAAATACCATCGCCAACAATGACATGGTGTAAGTGCGGCGGTTCATCGCGTCGGCCATCACCGTGGTGATTTCGTCGGACAAGATGGCGGTGCGCGCAATGCTGCCGTCCAAATCGTCCAATCCCCGTCCCAGGCGATCGGCGATATCCTGCATGCGGCGGCGATCGTCGTCGCTCATCCACGGCAGGCGGTCGCTGGCCAGCCGCGCGAAAACGTCGCGCTGCGGCGCCATGTAACGGCGCAGCACGATCAGCTGTTTACGGATCAGCGCCAGCTGGCCGCGCTCCGGCACCTGCTGCTCCAGCAAGGCGTCCTCCAGATCGATAATCTTGTCGTGCAGATCCTCGATAAATTCGCTGGTGTGATCGGTCAACGCATCGGAAATTTCCACCAGCCAGCTGCCGCTGTTGGTCGGCCCAGCGCCGCTTTGCAAATCGTTGACCACCTGATCGATGGAATACACTTTGCGGTGCCGTGTGGAGATAATCAGCTTGTCGGTGATATATACGCGGATGGTGACCAGCTGATCCGGCCGGGAATTAGCGTTAAAGTTGATGCTGCGCAGGGTGATCATGGTGCCTTCGCCCTGGCGGCTGACGCGCGGCCGTGAGCTTTCGCCGGAGAGCGCTTCGCGCACCGAGTCCGGCAGCAGCGGCGTGGTACTCAGCCATTCAGCGCTGGCCGGGTGCGCGTAATCAAGATGCAGCCAGCACGGCGCGTCGCAGGTGATCTTGTCATCCTGTTCGATCGGCGTGACGCCCCCCTTGCCGTCGAGCTGGTAGGCGTAAACCGCATCGGCGACCTGCAGCTCGCTCCCCTCAATCACATCCATTCATTTATCCCCTCAGTCTTGCTTATGTTGCTGAGTCTAGCGTTAACGTCTTGGAGATCAAAGGCCAAGCTGTAACGCCAGTTTTCTCGTTGTCCCATAAACGTGTTCTATACTTCTGCCGCAAGGAACGCCAGACAGCCCGAGAGGAGACTCGCATGTTACCAATCAGCACCGCAGATATCTTGAAAGTCGTCTTACCGACCGTCATTACGCTGTTTATCGCCGTGGTCAAAACCCCTTTTCGCATTCGGCGGGAAAAACACGATAAGCTGCTCAAACTGCTCGAGTCTGTCGAGAAACCCCAAAGCGCCCCCATACGTCTGTTGCGGTTTCGCGACTATATCGGCAACCGCAGCGCCGGCCTTGCTGCGCTGCAGCTGCTGCTGGCATTGCCGGATAGCGTAGCGGCGCTGGAACGTTATCGCTTCACCGGTGGCCGCCAGCAAATCCTGCGCGCCACGTCCGCAGGCTTCGTTTTGCGGCCAAACGCCGATAGCAAGTTCAAACGTTTTTTGCTTTCCGGCCGTTATTTCTTGCTGTACCTGCTGTTCGTCATGCTGCTGGTGCTATTGCTGGCACTGGCGCAATGGGGGCTGCGTGGGGTAGAAATCACCACCACGTCGATCACCTATCTGCCCGGCGCGAGCATCGGCGACGGCTGGCAACTGCTGTTCCTCGGCTTATTGTTTACTATCACTATGCTTAGCCTGGTATTCATGATTTTCAGACAGTTGATGCTGGCGGGCAATCTCAGCTCGGAAAGCGCCTTTTATCATTACTATCAACAGGCGCGTGAGGAACAACGATGTCGGGAACTCCTAAGACAAATGCGCGATGTTCTGTGCCGTACCTGATGGGGATGCGCCGCTTGTTTCGCCGCGCGATAGCGACGCTGCTGTTCGCCGGGCAAACGGTCTATGCGCAGCCGACGCTGGAGCGCATCGCCGTTCCGTTTCGCGTAGCGACGGCGGCGGGCGATTTTTCTTACTATGTCGCCCATGAGCACCACCCCCAGCCGCGTACCGCGCTGGTGGTGATGCACGGGCATCCACGCGACGCCGCCAAGACGTTGCAAGCGGCGATCGATGCCGCGCAGGGAGCGGGAGACAACGGCTTGCTGGTCGCCCCGCTGTTCCAGGTGCCGGTAAAACTCGCCGTCCACTGCCATTCCGCCGGTCTGCCCCAGCCGCAAGACGGTGACGCTCTCTGGCGCTGCGGCTCGTGGATCGCAGGCGGTTTGGATAATGGCGGGAAAACCGGCTCGTTCAACGCCATGGATAACCTGCTGGCCGATCTGAAACGGCGTTGGCCGTCGCTGCAGTCGATAACCGTGGCCGGTTTTTCCGCCGGCGCCCAGTTCGTGCAACATTATGTCGGCTTTGCTCAACCGCCAAGCGGAGTGCGTCTGCGCTATGTGGTGGCCGATCCCGGCAGCTGGCTCTATTTTGATCGCCTGCGCCCTCTGCCCACAAGCTGGGGAAGCTGCGGCAGTGAGAAAACCTGCCGCTTCCGCTGGCAAACGCTGGACGCCGGCCGCTGTCCGCAGGCCAATCGCTGGAAATTCGGTCTGGAAGCGCTTCCCGCTCACCTGCAGCGCGCCGCAGACGCGGCTCGCCGGCGCTATGCTGCGGCCGATATCACCTATCTGGCCGCCGCCGATGATACCGGCACCGCGCCGGGCGCCTACTATCGGATACTCGACAAATCCTGCGCCGCCCAGCTGCAGGGCCCCTATCGATTGCAGCGCGCCCTGGCCTACGCCGACTACGATCGGCGTTACCTGGCGCCCCAGAAGCCGCATCGGTTAACGATCGTTCCCGGCTGCGGGCACAATGTCGCCTGCGTCTTTCCCGCCCCGACGGCCAGGCAGGCGCTTTTCCCCATTAATGCAGACTAATAATAACGGCAATGAAATAAACCCTTGCCGATAAATCGGACAATATCGCCGATAAAGCGCTGGCAATAGCGTTATTATTATGACTTAACATATTGCTATCAATTTTAATTCAAAATGATAATAATAAATCAACACAAAGCTGTTTCAGCGCAAATTTTAGGGGCATATACTTTTCTCACTACGAGGAGGTAGTTATGTTACGCGACCATTTAAAAATAAACGCCAGCGATACGCTGGAAAAAATCAGCAATATCCATTTGCAAAACCAGGGCCAGGAAGAGATCAGTGAGTTCGTGGTGAAAAACGCCGCCGGCCTGCAGATTGGCAAGGTCTCCGTCCACGATCGTTTCAGCACTCGTCGCTCTTACCCCACCAGCTACCGCATCACCCAAACCGACATGAGTGGCCGTGTGGTGGTGGATGCCATGCGGGACTGTCTATAAGCGTAACCACTCGCTGAAATAGCGAAACAATAATGTGATGATGGCAACCCTGTTTATTATTAAACGGGGTTTATCGCGTGGAAAAATTAATTACCTTCGTTGTTGCAGCGTCGAGAAAATAAAGCCCCCGCATTAGACGGGGGCGATCAATAAATCGACTCAGTGTTTGATGATATACATCGTTTGACTATAGGCCACGTCTTCCGGATTGGTGATCGGGTAGCCTTTTACCCACGGTTTGATCAGGCGGCCGTTGGTGTATTGGTAAATCGGCGCGATCGGCGCCTGATCGGCAATGATCTGTTCCATTTTGTTGTAATCGGCGGTCACCGCCGCCGGATTGGTTTCCCGCCCCGCCTGCGCCAGCAGCTTGTCGTAGTCCGCGTTCTTGAACTTGGCGATGTTGCCGCTGTGGGTGGAGGTCAGCAGCGACAGGAAGGTCGACGCCTCGTTATAGTCACCCACCCAGGAGGCGCGGATCACATCGAAATTGCCGGTGTTGCGGCTGTCGATATAGGTTTTCCACTCCTGATTCTGCAGCTTGACGTCAATACCGAGCTTTTTCTTCCACATCGAGGCCACGGCGATGGCGATCTTCTGGTGGCTTTCCGAGGTGTTATACAGCAGCGTCAGCTTCAGCGGGTTGTTCGGGCCGTAACCGGCCGCCTGCAGCAACGCCTTGGCCTGTGCATCCAACTCCGCCTGGGATTGCTGTTGCAGCAAGCTCGCTTCCGGTTTGAACCCGGCGGTCACATCCGGCGTGAAGTGATAGGCCGGTTTTTCGCCGGTGCCCAGCACTTTTTCCGCGATAATCTTGCGATCGATGGCGTAGGACAAAGCCTGGCGCACCCGCACGTCGTTGGTTGGCGCGCGCTGGGTGTTAAACGCGTAGTAATAGGTGCCGAGCTGATCCGGCGTGTACACCTGCCCCGGAATGTCTTTCAGCAGCTTCTGATACATGTTTTTCGGGAAGGATTCGGTGATGTCGATGTCACCCGCCAGGTAACGCTTGGTGGCGTTGGATTCCTGGTTGATCGGCACGAAGGTCACTTTAGTCAGCACGGTACGCGCATGATCCCAGTAATGGTCGTTAGGCGTCAGCACCAGCTTCTCGTTCACCACCCGCTCCTGCAGTTTGAACGCGCCGTTGCCCACCAGATTGCCGACCTTGGTCCAATCATTGCCGTATTTTTCCACCACCGTCTTATTGACCGGGAACAGGCTGAAGTTGGCCGTCAGGCTGACGAAGTACGGCACCGGTTTGTCCAGCTGCACTTTAAGCGTGTAGTCGTCCGGCGCCGACACGCCTAAACGATCGGCCGGCAATTTGCCGCTGATGATCTGCTCGGCGTTCTGGATCCCCGCCAGCTGCGCGAACCAGGCGAACGGCGACAGGTTTTTCGGCTCTACCAGCCGCTGCCAGCTGTAAACGAAATCCTTAGCCGTGACAGGGTCACCGTTTGACCACCGCGCGTCTTTGCGCAGATGGAAGATATAAGTCTGGTTGTCGCTGGTCTGCCAACGCGTGGCGACGCCGGGGATCACTTTACCGCTGGCGTCCTGATTGACCAGCCCTTCGAACAGATCGCGCGCCAGCTGAGCCTCCGGCAAGCCTACCGCTTTGATCGGATCGAGCGAGGCCGGTTCGTCTTTAATGTGGCGCACGATTTCCTGTTTGGCCGCCAACGCGGTGCCCGGGGGAACCTGCGCCGCCATAGCGCTGCTCATACAGGCGCCGATCGCCGCCGCGCAAAGCGCCAAACGAAAACCCCGTTGCATTCTTCTTCCCGTCATTATGATTTCCCCCGTTAACCATCTGAATTTTTTATCATATAGCACAAGATCCATCCGGCCTAGAGCCCGCGGTCGAGAAGTTGCAAAAAGTGCGATTCAGGCGATAAAAAACCCGTGCGGCGCAGGGCGGCACGGGCGGTGTTTGCAGCGGCGACCGTCAGTCGTACAGGTGGATGCTGTTGATGCGGTAGCTGAACTCTTCGCCCTCTTCTTCATCGAACACGGTGAAAAAGCCTTTCTCAGCCAGCGGACGTGCCGAGATATCGGTTTTTTGCAGCTGGCGCGCGTCGGCGTCGTCATAACCGTAGTCGAGGTAGAAGGCATCTTTCTGATAATCGATATGCAGGGTGAACGGATAGTTCGATTCGTCACCGCGCCCGTCGTCGTTTTTCACCACGCCGAACCATTCCCCCTGGCGGATCTGGTTTTCAGCGTCCACGCCGCACAGCAGCGTGATGGTGTCATTTTCATTTTCGCTATAGCTGGCGATGATTCTGGCTACTGGCATGTTAAATCCTCTTGCGGGTGATTGGCTTAGCACTGCCGTTAGTATAACAATAGCGTCAGGCCAGGTGCGGTTTAATTGGCGTTTTCACCGCAGCGGCCTCACAGATCGCGCAAACGCCGCACAATTGCGATGGGAAAGATGTCTCAAAGCGTAATACACTGAATAAAATGACAATGACTCTCGACCTTTCATCCAGGGACAACACCATGACCGAACATCGACCACGCAGTGAACGTGGCCAGTTGGCCATCGCAGGAGAGAACTACGGCAGCTCGCTGCTGGGCGCGCCGCTGCTCTATTTCCCGGCGGCGAACGGCGGCCCGCAGACCGGGCTGATCATCGCCGGCACCCACGGCGATGAGAGCGCCGCCATCGTGACCCTGTCCTGCGCGCTGCGCAGCATCGCCCCCGAGCAGTTGCGCCATCACGTGGTGCTGGCGGTCAACCCCGACGGCTGCCAGCTGGGGCTGCGCGCCAATGCCAACGGCGTCGATCTGAACCGCAACTTCCCGGCCGCCAACTGGCGTTCCGGCGACACCGTCTACCGTTGGAACAGCGCGGCGCCGGTGCGCGACGTCAAGCTCTCCACCGGCGGGCGCCCCGGTTCCGAACCGGAAACCCAGGCGCTGTGTCACCTGATCCATCGCCTGAAGCCGCACTGGGTGGTGTCGTTCCACGAGCCGCTGGCCTGCATCGAAGATCCCGCCAGTTCGCGGCTCGGCGTTTGGCTGTCGCACAAGTTCGAGCTGCCGCTGGTGACCAGCGTCGGTTATGAAACGCCCGGCTCGTTCGGCAGCTGGTGCGCGGATCTGTCGCTGCCGTGCATCACCGCCGAATTCCCGCCGATCTCCGCCGATGCCGCCAGCGAGCGTTACATCGACGCGATGACCGAGCTGTTGACCTACCCGAATTAATCCCTACGGGGCGATATCGACGATCGCCCCACATTCGAACGCCAGGCCCGGTTCGGCGTCCCGCGCCAGCCAGGTAGGGCCGTCCAGATCGACGAAGCGCGCCGCCGGCGCCAGCGGCAAGGCAGCGGATATCGCCCGCGACGTACACAACATGCAGCCAAGCATGATGGCGAACCCTTGTTCGCGCGCGGCCTGCGCCAGCGCCAACGCCTCGGTCAAGCCGCCGGTTTTGTCCAATTTGATGTTGACCATCTGATAGCGCTGCGCCAACTGCGGCAGATCGGCGCGGGTGTGGCAGCTTTCATCGGCGCAGATCGGCAGCGGATGAATAAAGTGCTCCAACGCGGCGTCGTCACCGGCCGGCAACGGTTGCTCCAGCATCGCCACGCCGAGATCGGCCAGCAGCTGGCAGCGCGCCGCAAGCCCTTCCGCCTGCCAGGACTCATTGGCGTCGACGATCAGCGTCGTCTGCGGCACCGCGGCGCGGATCGCCACCAGCCGCTCGCTGATATAGTGATCGTCGAGTTTGATTTTCAGCAGTGTGGCGCCCTGCCGCTCCAGCTCGCGCGCGGCGAAGGCCATCGCTTCCGGCGTGCCAATGCTGACGGTCTGCGCCATGCGGATCTGCGCCGGCGCCGTCACGCCGCTGCGCTGCCACAGGCTCTGCCCGTGCAGCCTGCACTCCAGATCCCACAGCGCCGAATCCAGCGCGTTGCGGGCCGCGCCCGCCGGCATCTGCGTCAGCAGCTGCTCGCGGGTGATGCCCCGCGCGATCGCCGGCGCCATCTCTGCCAGCTGCGCCATCACCGATTCCTCGCTCTCGCCGTAACGCGGATACGGCGTGCATTCACCGGTGCCGCGCACGCCCTGCTGTTCGATTTCGACCACCACCACCCGGGCTTCGGTGCGGCTGCCGCGCGCAATCACGAAGGCGGTATGCAGCGGCCAGGCTTCCGGGTAAAAACGCATGTCTCTCATAACGGCTCCTGAGCGAAAACTGCGCATTCAGCCAGGCTGATGCGCCGGTGATGTTTTATAGAACAGTCTAATATATACAACTATTTAGCAAACTTTGATATCCAATCCGTCCCGGTTGTCATAAACTGGCGCCAGGGTGTGAACCTGATGTTAACTGCCGTTGTCGGCGCGCCGTTTCATCAGGTTCATACCCTTTGTATAAACACCTGTAAAAGGAATCTAGCAATGACTCAGACAGTACATTTTCAAGGCAATCCGGTCGGCGTAGCGGGCAAGCTGCCACAGCAGGGCGAACAGGCCAAGGCCTTCTCGCTGGTTGCCAAAGACCTGTCAGACGTGGCGCTGAGCAGCTTCGCGGGTAAACGCAAAGTCCTGAACATCTTCCCAAGCATCGATACCGGCGTCTGCGCGACGTCGGTGCGTAAATTCAACCAGCTGGCCAGCGGCCTGGATAACACCGTGGTGCTGTGCATCTCCGCCGACCTCCCGTTCGCGCAGTCTCGTTTCTGCGGCGCGGAAGGCCTGAGCAACGTGGTTACCCTGTCCACCCTGCGCGGCGCCGAGTTCAAGCAGGCGTACGGCGTCGAAATCACCGAAGGCCCATTGGCGGGCCTGACCGCACGCGCGGTCGTGGTGCTGGATGGCCAGGACAACGTACTGTACAGCGAGCTGGTGAACGAAATCACCACCGAGCCGGACTACGACGCGGCGCTGGCTGCGCTGAAATAACAAAGCCGGCGAACGCCGGCTTTGGAAACACGCTAAAGGCGCCGCAAGGCGCCTTTCTTATTCTTCGCCCTCGGCGCCGCCTTTACGGCTGCTCAGGCCATACTCGCGCAGCTTGTTGGCGATGGCGGTATGGGAAACGCCCAGTCGCTTCGCCAGCTTGCGGGTGCTGGGATAGGTGCGATACAGGCGCGTCAGCACCGAGCGCTCGAAACGCTTGCTGATGTCGTCCAGCGAGCCGTCCAGCACCTCGTCGCCCAACGACATCTCCACCTCGAACTCCGGCAACACGATGTCCTGCGGCCGCAGCTCGTAGCCTTCGGTTTGCGTCAGCGCGCGGTAGATGGCGTTTTTCAGCTGACGCACGTTGCCCGGCCAGCCGTATTTGCTGAGGAAGCCGCCCAGATCGCTCGCCAGCTTGGGCCGCGCTACGCCCTGTTCATCGGCGAAGCGCGCCACGAACAGTTCGGTCAGCGGCATGATGTCCTGCGGACGTTCGCGCAGCGGCGGGATGGTGATGGTCAGCACGTTGAGGCGATAATAGAGGTCTTCGCGGAATTCGCCGCGCTGCACCAGCTCGGTGAGGTTTTTCTGGGTGGCGCAGATCACGCGCACGTCGACGTGCACCTCATGCTCCTCACCGACGCGACGGAACGTGCCGTCGTTGAGGAAACGCAGCAGTTTGGTCTGCATGCGCGGCGACATTTCGCCGATCTCATCCAGCAGCACCGAACCGCCGTTGGCCTGCTCGAAGAAGCCTTTCTTGCCTTCCAGTGCGTTGGGATAAGCGCCCGGCGCATGGCCGAACAGCTCGCTCTCCACCACGTCATCCGGCAGCGCGGCGCAGTTCAGCGCCAGGAACGGCTGTTTGCCGCGCGGGCTGCGTAAATGGCAGGCGCGGGCCAGAATATCCTTGCCGGTGCCGGTATCGCCGACGATCAGCAGCGGCGCATCGAGCATCGCCAGCTTGCGCGCCTGCTCCAGCACATGACGCATCTTGGCGCTCACCGCGACGATGTGGTCGAATTCGGTATCGTCGTTCACCGACAGATTTTGCAGTTGGCGGCCCATGCGCGCGGTGGACTTCAGCATCACCACCGCGCCAACCGCGGCCGGCTGCTGCTGTTGGTCTTCCAGATAAATCGGCGTGATGTCCATCAGGAAGTCCTGGCTGCGGATCACCACCCGCTCGGCGTGCGGCGCCGTATGCTCGCTCTCCAGCCAACGGCTGAAGTTATAGCCGCCGATCAGCGCCCCGGCGGTCTGGTTGCGGATCTTGTCTTCGCTCAGGCTGAACAGCGCCTGCGCCGCCGGGTTGGCCAGCTCGACCTTGCCTTTCATGTCGATCGAGAACACCGGTTCCGGCATCGACTCCAGCAGCGCACGCAGCGCGCGATGCTCGCGTTCGGAAGGCATAAAGCTGACGGTGCGCACGTCGGTTACGCCGGCGATGCGGCGGATCTCCGCCATCAACGCGCGGAAAGTATCGAAATCCAGCTGGGAGAAATTGAGGTAAATGCGGCCGATGGGATCGATTTCGATGCCACGTAAGTCAATGCTGCGCGATACCAAAAGATCGAGTAATTCTCGAGTGAGACCGAGGCGGTCTTCGCAAAATACTTCCAAACGCATCAGTGTTGGCCTTATCTCTGCAGGTGCGGGGATCGTTGACGATGATGATACTCCCTCGCACCGGGCGGTAGAAGCGATCTGTCAGCAAAAGTTGACAGAACTCTGATTTATTGCCGTGGTTGCTGATTTTAAACGCAAGCGGATAACAGCATCGGCGTCATTTTAGCCTACAAACAGAGAGTTATCACAACCAGAATTAATTTTGCAGAGATTTATCACGCAATCACAGGGGGATCGACTGTCGTCAAGTCTCGATTACGTCCGGCGTCGGCGCCGTTGAGAAAACGGCGCTCCTGAGAGCGCCGTCGCGGGGTTATTTGGCCTTGCCGTCGCTCTTTTTCAGCGTATCTTTCAACTGGCCGATCAGCTGGCTGCGGAAATCGCCAAGCTTCGGTTTTTCCCCTTCCAGCCACGGCAGCGGGCGGCACAGTTCCATCGCCTTGATGCCCAACCGCGCGGTCAACAACCCGGCGCCAATGCCCTGCGCCGCGCGCGCCGACAGCCGCGCTGCCAGATCCTGCGACATCCAGTCCATGCCCACTTCGCGCACCAGTTCGGAGGCGCCGGCGAAGGCGATGTTGAGCAGCACCAGCCGGAACAGACGAATGCGGCTGAAGTAGCCCAACTCGATGCCGTACAGCGCGGCGATGCGGTTAATCAAACGGATGTTGCGCCAGGCAATAAACGCCATATCCACCAGCGCCAACGGGCTGACGGCGATCATCAGCGTCGACTCGGCGGCGGAGCGGCTGATTTCGCGCCGCGCCTGGTTGTCGAGCACCGGCTGCACCAGTTTGGCGTACAGCTCCACCACTTCACGATCGTTTTGCGTTTCATGCAGCGACGCCTGCCAGCGCTGCAGCGCCGGATGCCCCTGATCCAGACCGGCCTGGCGCGCCAGCTTCTCGCAGAATTCGCGCCCTTGCCCCAGCCCGTGGCTGTGCAACAGCTCGCGCGCCACGTCGCGCTCTTCCGCGCGCTGGCGCAGCCGATACAAACGCCGCCACTCGGTGACCACCGAACCGACGCCGGCGAACACGATCAGGCCGCCGGCCACGCCGCCGCCCATGGCGATCCAGTCCTGCTGCACCCAGGCGGTATGCACCCACTGCACGCCCTGCGCCACCACGCTGACGCCGAACAGCGCCAGGCCAGCGGTGACCATTTTGCGCCACAGGCTGCGTTTAGGTTTCAGCGCGGCGTTGATGATGCCTTCGGCGCGCCCTTCTTCCTCTTCCTGCTGCAGCTCCGGCGCCGCCGGGAAAAAGCTTTCCGCCTGTTCGGCATCGAAAGCGACGCCGGCGCGCAACGCCGGCTCCTGCGGCGGCTGCAGCGGCTCGTCAAAATCGATACGCGGTTTGATCGGCTCGCTCATCGCAATTTGTCTCCCAATAAAAACTCCATCACCGCATCCAGACGGATGTGCGGCAACGGGCTGTCCACGCTCATGGCGCGCGGACGAAACTCATCGAAGTGGAACCCCTGGCTCTGCCAGAACGCCGGCCCCGGCAGACGGGCGGGCACTTCGCCGGGGAACACCGTCAGCGGCGCGCCGTCGCTCAGGCGGTTGCCCTTCAATGCCGGAATGCGCTGCCCCTGATGATCGACGATGCCGCTCTCGGTCGCCTGCACCGAGGCCAGGCCGACGCAATCCATGCTGATGCCCTCGAACGCCGCGTTCTGCCACGCCTCTTGCACCAGCTGTTGCAGCAAGGACACCAGATTGGCGTGCTGATCGGCGGTGATATGGTCCGCCTTGGTGGCGGCGAACATCAGTTTGTCGATGGTCGGCGAGAACAAGCGGCGAAACAGCGTGCGCTTGCCGTAATGGAAGCTCTGCATCAGTTGGGTCAACGCCAGACGCATGTCGTTGAACGCCTGCGGGCCGCTGTTGAGCGGCTGCAGGCAGTCGACCAGCACGATTTGCCGATCGAAACGGACGAAATGCTCTTTGTAGAAGTTCTTGACGATCGACTGGCAGTAGTAATTGAAGCGAGCGCGCAACATGCCGATGTTAGTGTGTTTGTCGGCCTGCGCCAGCTTCGACTCGCCGATCGCGGCCACGTCGGGCCACGGGAAAAACTGCAGCGCCGGCGCGCCGGCCATGTCGCCCGGCAGCACGAAACGCCCTGGCTGAATGAAGTGCAGCCCTTCGCTTTTGCAGCGCAGCAGATAATCGGTGTAGGCCTGGGCGATCGCCGCCAGGCGGTTTTCATCGGCCGGCGCCAGCGGATCGCAGGTTTTGCACAGCTCAAGCCAGGGCTTAGCCCATTCGGCGCGTTCGCCCTGCAGCAGCCCGGTCATCTGGCGCGACCAGGCCAGGTAATCCTGTTCGAGCATCGGCAGATCCAGCAACCATTCGCCGGGATAATCGACGATTTCCAGGTACAGCGTGGAGGTGTCTTTAAAGTGGCGCAGCAGCGAGTCGTTGGAGCGGTAGCGCAACGCCAGACGAATTTCGCTGACGCCGCGCGTCGGCGTCGGCCAGGCCGGCGGCGTGCCGTACAGCTGCGCCAGCCCTTCGTCATAGGTGAAACGCTGGATGCCGAGATCGCGCTGCGGGATGCGTTTAACGCCCAACAGGCGTTCTTCGCGCACCGGTGAAAACAACGGCATGCGCGCGCCGCTGTGCACATGCAGCAGTTGGTTAACGAAAGCGGTGATAAAGGCGGTTTTGCCGCTGCGGCTCAGGCCGGTCACCGCCAGGCGCAGATGGCGATCCATTCCGCGGTTGACCAGCGAGGTTAACTCATTTTGCAGTCGTTTCATTGCTCTCCTTGACGTAACGCCCGAAAGCCTTGTTCAGGCCTTTACGGAACAGCGGTTCCAGCACCAGCGCCAGCACGAAGCGCACCGGTTTGCGGCCGACGGTTTTCAACAGCCAGCCGGCAGCGCCCGCCGGGCCATAGTTCAATAACGCTATGATGATGACTTTAGCCAATGTCTTCAACATTGCCGCCGCTCCTGATTTAAATCCACCCGTTCTGGCGGTGTTTGCGACATCGATTTTATTCATGACAATGCCCTCCGGCACTAGATGATTAAGGTTATTCACGGGATAACGGCGGCGAAGATGCCCGGCCTGCGCAGGCCGGGTATCGCAAGAAGGGTTACAGCTTGCGGAAACGGCTCTGTACGCCGAAGGTATCGGACGTCACGTAGCGCTCGACCTGACGCAGCTGCTGCTCGCCGCTGCCCAGCTCATACTCCAGCTGATCGAGCAGCTGGCGCGGCGTCTTCTGATGCTCGCCTTCGAAGCGGCTGGCCGGCGCCTCGTCCAACACGAACACTAGCGCGATATAGGCCACCAGCGTGAAGAAGAACAGCCCAAAGAACAGCGACAGCACCACCATCACGCGGATCAGGCGCACCGGCACGTCGAAATAGTGGGCCAAACCGGCGCAGACGCCTTTCACCATGCCTTCTTCGGGTACGCGATAAAGCTTTTTACTGCCCAGCGTATTACTCATCAGGACTGTCTCCAGTTCGGGTGTTCCGCATCAAGGATCTCTTCCAGCGCCTGAATGCGTTCACGCATGCGTTTGGCGTCTTCCGCCAGCTGCGCCAGGCGCTGCATTTCTTGCTGACTCAGCTGGATGCCGGTCTGTTGCCGATTGCTGTAATGCAGCCAAAGCCAAATCGGCGCGACAAACAGCACGAAAATTGTCAGCGGAATGGCAAGTAATAAAGCACTCATTGTTATTCCTTCTTATCGGGTCCTGGATTGGCGGCCACCTCCGGTGTGTGGCCGCGGTTCGCCTTACTCTGAGCGGTTCATCTTGGCTTTCAGCGCCGCCAGCTGCTCACTGATGGCGTCGTCGGCTTTCAGCTCGGCAAACTCCTGGTCCAGCGACTTCTTTTTACCGATGCTGATGCTTTCCGCTTCGGCTTCCATGTGGTCGATGCGGCGTTCGAACTGTTCGAAACGCGCCATCGCCTCGTCCAGCTTACCGCTGTCGAGCTGGCGACGTACTTCACGGGAAGAAGAGGCGGCCTGATGACGCAGCGCCAGCGCCTGCTGCCGCGCGCGGGTTTCGGTCAGCTTGTTTTCCAGCTCGCCGATTTCGCTCTTCATGCGCGCCAGCGTTTCTTCTACGGTCGCCACTTCCTGCGTCAGCGTGGCGATCAGGTCGGCAACCTTTTGTTTTTCGATCAGCGCCGCGCGGGCCAAGTCTTCTTTATCTTTGCGCAGCGCCAGTTCGGCTTTTTCCTGCCAGTCGCTTACCTGGCTTTCGCCCTGCTCGATGCGACGCAGCAACTGCTTTTTCTCCGCCAGCGCGCGCGCCGACGTAGAACGGACTTCAACCAGCGTGTCTTCCATCTCTTGGATCATCAACCGCACCAGCTTCTGCGGATCTTCCGCCTTGTCCAGCAGGGTGTTGATGTTGGCGTTCACGATGTCGGCAAAACGAGAAAAAATACCCATAATTCACTTCCTCTTGGTTATGATGGCGTCTGAAGCGCCGCGTTAAGTCGTACAGCTTGCCCAAAGAGATAATCAAAACCCGTGCCAACTTTTATATTATTGAAAAACAACAACTCTTTATTTTTGACTCTCTGCGCGCTTGCTGTAGAGTGATTATTTTCACCAAACATTGGCGAATTTCATCATGAACGAACAGCCAGAAAATTTGTTGGGCGAAGCAAACGCCTTTGTCGACGTATTGGAGCAAGTCTCCCAGGTGGCAAAGCTGAACAAACCGGTGCTGGTGATCGGCGAGCGCGGCACCGGCAAAGAGCTGATCGCCCATCGTCTGCACTACCTCTCAAACCGTTGGCAAGGGCCGTTCATCTCGCTCAACTGCGCGGCGCTGAATGAAAACCTGCTGGACTCCGAGCTGTTCGGCCACGAGGCCGGCGCCTTTACCGGCGCGCAGAAACGTCATCTGGGCCGCTTCGAGCGCGCCGACGGCGGCACGCTGTTCCTCGATGAGCTGGCGACCGCGCCGATGCTGGTGCAGGAGAAATTGCTGCGGGTGATCGAATACGGCCAGCTGGAACGCGTGGGCGGCAGCCAGCCGCTGCGGGTGGATGTGCGGTTGGTGTGCGCCACCAACGACGATCTGCCGGCGCTGGCGGCGGCGGGCAAGTTTCGCGCCGATCTGCTGGATCGGCTGGCGTTCGACGTGGTGCAGCTGCCGCCGCTGCGCCAACGCCGGCCCGATATCATGTTGCTGGCCGAGCACTTCGCCATCCAAATGTGCCGCGAGCTAGGGCTGCCGCTGTTTCCCGGCTTTACCGAACGCGCCAGGCAGACGTTGCTCGAATATGGCTGGCCGGGCAACGTGCGCGAACTGAAAAACGTGGTGGAACGTTCGGTCTATCGTCACGGCGACAGCGACAGCCCGCTGGATGAGATCGTCATCAACCCGTTTGCGCCGCGCGAGGCCACGCCGGTCGCGCCCATTCCTGAAGACGCCGCCGCGTTGCCGCCGCTGCCGTTGGATTTGAAACACTGGCAGCTCGAGCAGGAGAAGGCGCTTCTCGAAGCGGCGCTGCAGCAAGGCCGGTTCAATCAGCGCAAGGCGGCGCAGCTGCTGGGGCTCACCTACCATCAGCTACGCGGCATGCTGAAAAAACATGCGCTGCTGCAAAACGGCGAAGCGGACGAGGAATAGCGGGCAAAAAAAAAAGCCAGCACCCGAGCTGGCTTAAAAAACACTGGAAGCAATGTGAGCAATGTCGTGCCTTCCACATCAGAGCCGCAAACCGCGGCCTTCCGTGAACTGCCAGGCGATGATAATAGTTATCAGTATCGTCTGTAAAGCACTTTGTTGAGAATTTTTCTCATTACCACACGAAGATTGCGCAATTACCACTCAGGGAACGGGTCCGCCATATCCAGCCAATAGTCCACGCCGGCGGCCATTTCATCGTCGCTCAGCAGGCAGTCATCCAGCAAACGCACGATCGCCGCCTGTTGCAAGTGCTGGCCGATAAACACCAACTCCTGGCGCATGTCGCCGAACGGCTCCACCCATTTCTCCTGAATATGCGCCCGCGTTTCCGGATCCTGCGGCCAATTATCTTGCGGGATAGCGCGCCAAAAGGTGCCCGCCAGGCCGTAATGGGCGATGCCGCCGGCCTGGCTCCACTGTCCGGCCTGTCGCGGACGCGTCGCCAGCCAGAAGAAGCCTTTCGAACGCAGCAGCTTGCCGCCGCCCCAGTCGCCGTTGATCACACGGTAGAACTTGTCCGGCGCAAACGGCCGCCGCGCTTGATAGACAAAACTGCTGATGCCGTAGCTTTCCGTTTCCGGCACGTGTTCGCCGCGCAGCTCTTTCAGCCAGCCGGGCGCCTGCTGCGCCTTTTCAAAGCTGAAGCTGCCGGTATTCAGCACCGCCCCCAGCGGCAGTTTGCCCGGCGCGATCGGCACAATGCGGGCGTCGGGATTCAGGCTGGCCAGCAGCGCCATCACTTCGCCCTGCTGCGTTGGCGTCAACAGATCGGTCTTGCTGACCAGGATCACGTCGCAAAATTCAATTTGCTCAATCAACAGGTCCGCCACGCTGCGCAGATCGTCCTCGCCCAGGCTTTGGCCGGCCTCCTGCAGGCTTTGCGCCTGTTGGTATTGCTGAATGAAATTCACCCCGTCGACCACCGTCACCAGCGTATCCAGCCGGGCGAATTGGGACAGGCTTTCGCCCGCTTCATCCTCAAAGGTAAAGGTTTCCGCCACCGGCAGCGGCTCCGAGATGCCGCTCGATTCGATCAACAGGTAATCGAAACGCCCCTCCTGCGCCAGTTCGCGCACCGACACCAGCAGATCTTCGCGCAGCGTGCAGCAGATGCACCCGTTGCTCATCTCCACCAGCTTCTCTTCCTGGCGATCGAGATGCACTTCATTCTCTACCAGCGCGGCGTCAATGTTCACTTCGCTCATGTCGTTGACAATCACCGCCACGCGCATGCCCTGCCGGTTGTTCAGGATATGGTTCAGCACCGTGGTCTTGCCGGCGCCGAGAAAGCCGGAAAGCACGGTCACGGGAAGTTGTTTCATGGAAACCTCATTAAAATTCATTGCGTAATGCCTGATAACCGCGCACCAGTTCGACGTTGGTGGCGGCCACTTCTTCCGAAAACTGCAGCGCGCCGCGATCGACCTGGCGATAACGCGACAAATCGCTGTCCGGCCCCACGCGCTCGGTCGAGGGAATATAGCGGTTTTCCGGCAGCGTCACGCCGTCCACCACCGCGTTGTAGCGCACCACGCAGCCGGACTGAACGTGGCAGTTGAACAGCACGCTGTTGAAACCGATAAACACCCGATCGTCGATGCGACACGGGCCGTGCACGATGGCGCGGTGGGCGATCGAGCTGTAACGGCCGATGGTGACCGCCGCCCCGCTCTTGGAATGGATCACCACGCCGTCCTGAATATTGGAGTGCGAGCCGATGACGATCGGCTCCATGTCGCCGGTTGCGTTCAACTCGTCGGCGCGGATCACCGCATACGGGCCGACGTAGACGAAATCTTCGACGATCACCCGGCCGCAAATAATGGCGGTGGGATCGATGTAGGCCAGCGGCGAAACCTGCGGCAGATGGCCGCTGGGATTTTTACGCAGCATGGTGTTCTCCCCGCCAGCTCAGCTTCGCCACCGCATTGTGGGCATGCAAACTCTCCTGATGCTCGACGCGCAGCGAGAAGGCGCGGTAGTCGCACTGGCTGCGCAGCATGCGATACAGACGCCGCGCCGCGTCCTCGCAAAACATCAGGTTCTGACCGTTGGCCAGCGCGAAGGCCTGCTCGTCGCGGCGTTTCACCAGCGTTTGCACCGGCGTGCCCAATGCGTGTTCGATGCGGTCAATCAGTTTCACCGGTTCGAACGCCTTTTCATTCTCGGGCGTTACGGTGATCCAGGCCCAGCTGCGCTGGCTGTGGGGGGTGGCCGGCATCCCTTGCTCCAGCAGCCACTCGCTCACCTGTCGCTGGCTGACGCGCTCCGCCGCCTGTTCAAAATCAAACTGAAACTGTTGCTGCGCCAGCTGGCGGCTGAGCGCCGCCGAACTCGGGCAGGTAGAGGAATAAGGCACGCCGACGGTCAACGCCAGCGTCAGCGTGCCTGCCAGGGTGGCCTCGATGCGCAGCGGATAGGCTTTCCAGCCGCGCTGCGGCGACAGCAGCGCCGGGCGTGACAGCAACAGCTCGCCGCTGAGCGTCAGGCTGGCGCGATCGCTGTGTTCCGGCTGCGAATCCAGAAAAGCCTGCAGCGTCCGACCGATGCGCTGCGGCGTCAGCTCTCCCTGCGTCAATTCGTCCAGCGCCAGATACAGCCGCGACATGTGAATGCCGCGTTCCCCCGCCGCCTCGGCGCGCAGGTTGATACCGGCGTCGACCTTCGCCATCAATGGCTTGCCGGCCAGCTCCAGCGGCAGCGCGATCCCTTGCATCCCGACCCAATCGAGCCCGACATCACTCATTTCGCCGCGCCCTGCCTGAGCGTCCGGCAGCGAACGGCGTGGTGGAAGTGCAACTTCGTTCATACATCCCCTTGCGTTGTTGTGACTTTGCCGGGGAACGGTAACATGTTTTTGTTATATTATAACATAACATAAAAAACTTTTTTCTTGCCGCTGAACGGCCTGATTAATCAAGTCGCAGAAAACTCAGCGATTTTGCTCAATGGATTGGGCTGCCGGTCAGAGTGCGATACACTAACGCTATTGCTGATTAACCCATGAGCCTCTATGCGTGGTTTACCCTTTTGGATACTGTCGTTGTGCCTGACGGGCTCTGCCCTGGCCGCGACAACACCGCCCGCGCCCGCCGCCGCGGCGCCGCTGCCGGACATTCGCCAGAGCGGCTTTGTCTATTGCGTCAGCGGCATACTGAATACCTTCAACCCGCAAATGGCCAGCAGCGGCCTGACGGTGGATACCCTGGCCGCCCAGCTGTACGATCGCCTGCTGGACGTCGATCCCTACACCTATCGCCTGATCCCCGAGCTGGCGCAAAGCTGGGAAGTGCTGGATAACGGCGCCACCTACCGCTTCCATTTGCGCAAGGACGTGCCGTTCCAGACCACCGCATGGTTCACGCCCACCCGCAAGATGAATGCCGACGACGTGGTGTTCAGCTTTGCCCGCGTATTCGATCAGAAACATCCGTATCACGACGTGAACGGCGGTGAATACCCCTATTTCGACAGCCTGCAGTTCGGCGACTCGGTGCAGAGCGTGAGAAAGCTCGACGACTACACGGTGGAAATTCGCCTGCAGTCGCCCGACGCCTCGTTCCTGTGGCACCTGGCGACTCATTATGCGCCGGTGTTGTCCGCCGAATACGCCGACGCGCTGACGCGCGAAGGCCATCAGGAGCTGATCGATCGCGAGCCGGTCGGCAGCGGCCCGTTCCTGCTCAACGAATACCGCTCGGGGCAATATATTCGCCTGGCGCGCAACGCCGCCTACTGGAAGGGCCTGCCGCGCATGCCGCAGGTGGTGATCGATCTGGGCGCCGGCGGCACGGGCCGCCTCTCCAAGCTGCTGACCGGCGAGTGCGACGTACTGGCCTATCCGGCGGCCAGCCAGCTGTCGATTCTGCGCGACGATCCGCGCCTGCGCCTGACGCTGCGCCCGGGGATGAACATCGCCTATCTGGCGTTCAACACCCGCAAACCGCCGCTCGACAACCTCAACGTGCGCCAGGCGATCTCGCTGGCGATCAACAACCAGCGGTTGATGCAGTCGATCTATTACGGCACGGCGGAAACCGCCGCCTCGATCCTGCCGCGCGCCTCCTGGGCCTACGACAACGACGCGCACGTCACCGAATACGA
The DNA here is from genome assembly GCF_059652115.1 of Serratia sp. EC4. Lineage (NCBI taxonomy): Bacteria > Pseudomonadati > Pseudomonadota > Gammaproteobacteria > Enterobacterales > Yersiniaceae > Serratia > Serratia sp. EC4. The sequence goes on from NZ_JBNIDE010000001.1 coordinate 431,202, forward strand.
TCCGGCCAAATCGCGCGAGATGCTGCGGCAGGCCGGCGTCAGCCAGCTGAACCTGAAGCTGTGGGTGCCGACCGCCTCGCAGTCTTACAACCCGAGCCCGCTGAAAACCGCCGAACTGATCCAGGCCGATCTCGGCCAGGTGGGCATCAACGTCACCATCGTGCCGGTGGAGGGCCGTTTCCAGGAAGCGCGCCTGATGGAGATGAACCACGATCTGACCCTGACCGGCTGGGCCACCGACAGCAACGATCCGGACAGCTTCTTCCGGCCGCTGCTGAGCTGCGCGGCAATCCGTTCGCAAACCAACTATGCTCACTGGTGTGATCCGGGCTTTGACGAAGTGCTGCAGAACGCGCTGCTGTCGCAGCAGCTGTCTCAGCGCATCGACAACTACCGCAAGGCGCAGAAAATCCTCGAGCAGCAATTGCCGGTGCTGCCGCTGGCGTCTTCCCTGCGCCTGCAGGCCTATCGTTACGACATCAAGGGATTGGTGCTGAGCCCGTTCGGCAACGCCTCGTTCGCCGGGGTGTACCGTGAATCCGCGCCGGAGGTGAAAAAGTGATTATCTTTACCCTGCGCCGCATTCTGCTGCTGCTGATCACGCTGTTCTTCCTGACGCTGGTCAGCTTCAGCCTGAGCTATTTCACGCCGCGCGCGCCGCTGAACGGCGCCGCCCTGCTGGACGCCTATCAGTTCTACTTCGTCAGCCTGCTGCACTGGGACTTCGGCGTCTCCAGCATCAACGGCCAAGCGATCAGCGAACAGCTGCGCGAAGTGTTCCCGGCTACCATGGAACTGTGCCTGCTGGCCTTCGCTATGGCGCTGTTCATCGGCATTCCGCTGGGCATCATCGCCGGCGTGCTGCGCGGCAAGTGGCAGGACACCGCCATCAGCACCTTCGCGCTGCTGGGCTTCTCGATGCCGGTGTTTTGGCTGGCGCTGCTGCTGATGCTGTTCTTCTCGTTGCATCTGGGCTGGCTGCCGGTTTCCGGCCGTTTCGATCTGCTGTATCAGGTGAAACCCATCACCGGTTTCGCGCTGATCGACGCCTGGCTGTCGGACTCGCCGTACCGCGCCGAGATGATCGGCAGCGCGCTGCGCCACATGATCCTGCCGATCGCCGCGCTGGCGGTGGCGCCCACCACCGAAGTGGTGCGGCTGATGCGCATCAGCACCGACGACGTGCTGAGCCAAAACTACATCAAGGCCGCCGCCACCCGCGGCCTGTCGCGCTTCACCATCATCCGTCGCCACGTGTTGCACAACGCGCTGCCGCCGATCGTGCCCAAACTGGGGCTGCAGTTCTCCACCATGCTTACGCTGGCGATGATCACCGAAGTGGTATTCAGCTGGCCGGGCCTCGGCCGGTGGCTGATCAACGCCATTCGCCAGCAGGACTATGCGGCGATCTCCGCCGGCGTGATGGTGGTCGGCACGCTGGTGATCACCATTAACGTTCTGGCCGACATTCTGGGTGCGGCAACCAACCCGCTGAAACATAAGGAATGGTATGCCCTTCGATAACGTATACCGCGAGAAAAAGATGCCGAGTCCGCTGCGCTACACCTGGCGGATTTTCTACGGCGATGCGCTGGCGATGATCGGTTTTTACGGCGTGATCGCCCTGCTGCTGCTGTCGCTGTTCGGCAGCCTGCTGGCGCCCTATGCGCTGGATCAGCAGTTCCTCGGCTATCAACTGCTGCCGCCGTCCTGGTCGCGCTACGGCAACGTGTCGTTCTTTCTCGGCACCGACGATCTCGGGCGCGACATCCTCAGCCGCCTGTTGACCGGCACCGCCGCCACCTTCGGTTCCGCGCTGGCGGTGACGCTGGCCGCGGCATTCTGCGGGGTGATCCTCGGCGTGTTCGCCGGCGTCACCCACGGGCTGCGCTCGGCGGTGCTTAACCACATTCTCGATACCCTGCTGTCGATTCCGTCGCTGCTGCTGGCGATCGTGGTGGTGGCGTTTATCGGCCCCAAACTGGAACACGCCATGCTGGCGGTGTGGCTGGCTCTGCTGCCGCGCATGGTGCGCACCATCTACAGCGCGGTGCACGATGAACTGGAGAAAGAGTACGTGGTGGCGGCGCGGCTTGACGGCGCTTCCACGCTGCAGATCCTGTGGTATGCGGTCATGCCGAACATCGCGGCGGTGCTGGTGACCGAATTCACCCGCGCGCTGTCGATGGCTATTTTGGATATCGCCGCGCTCGGCTTCCTCGATCTCGGCGCGCAGTTGCCTTCTCCTGAATGGGGAGCGATGCTCGGCGATTCGCTCGAGCTGGTGTACGTCGCGCCCTGGACGGTGATGCTGCCCGGCGCGGCCATCCTCGTCAGCGTGCTGCTGGTTAACCTGTTGGGCGACGGTATGCGCCGCGCAATCAATGCCGGGGTGGAATAATGCCGTTACTCGATATCCGCAATCTGACGATTGAATTTATGACCGCCGAAGGGCCGGTCAAGGCGGTCGATCGCGTCAGCATGACGCTGACCGAGGGCGAGGTGCGCGGCCTGGTGGGCGAATCGGGCTCCGGCAAGAGTCTGATCGCCAAAGCCATTTGCGGCGTGACCAAAGACAACTGGCGCGTCACCGCCGATCGTTTCCGCTTCGACGACATCGATCTGCTGCAGCTGAGCCCGCGCGAGCGGCGCAAGCTGGTGGGCCACAACGTCTCAATGATCTTCCAGGAGCCGCAGTCCTGTCTCGACCCTTCCGAGAGCATCGGCCGCCAGCTGGCGCAGGCCATCCCAGGCTGGACCTACAAGGGCCACTGGTGGCAGCGCTTCAACTGGCGCAAACGCCGCGCCATCGAGTTGCTGCACCGCGTCGGCATCAAGGATCATGACGACATCATGGGCAGCTTCCCGTACGAGCTGACGGAAGGCGAGTGCCAGAAAGTGATGATCGCCATCGCGCTGGCCAACCAACCGCGCCTGCTGATCGCCGATGAGCCGACCAACGCCATGGAACCGACCACGCAGGCGCAGATTTTCCGCCTGTTGGCGCGCCTCAACCAGAACAACAACACCACCATTCTGCTGATCAGCCACGACCTGCAGATGATGAGCAAGTGGGCCGATCGGGTGAACGTCTTGTACTGCGGGCAAACGGTGGAAAGCGCCCAGTGCGAAGAACTGCTGGCGGCGCCGCACCACCCTTACACCCAGGCGCTGATCCGCGCCATGCCGGACTTCGGCCGCTCGCTGCCGCACAAGAGCCGTTTAAACACGCTGCCGGGCGCCATTCCTTCGCTGGAACACCTGCCGATCGGCTGCCGCCTGGGGCCGCGCTGCCCTTACGCACAGAAGAAGTGCATCGAAACGCCGCGCCTGCGCCCGGTCAAAAACCACTTCTTCGCCTGCCACTTCCCGCTGAACATGGAGGAGCAATAACATGGAAACGCTGTTGGAAGTGCGCAACCTGAGCAAAACCTACCGCTATCGCACCGGGCTGTTCCGCCGCCAGCACGTCGAGGCGGTGAAATCGGTCAGCTTTACCCTGCGCGAAGGCCAGACGCTGGCGGTGATCGGCGAGAACGGCTCCGGCAAATCCACGCTGGCGAAGATGCTCTCCGGCATGGTGGAGCCGACCGCCGGCGAACTGTTGATCGACGATCATCCGCTGGAATTCGGCGACTATCGCTACCGCAGCCAGCGCATTCGCATGATTTTTCAGGATCCGAGCACCTCGCTCAATCCGCGCCAACGCATCGGCCAGTTGCTGGATGCGCCGCTGCGGCTGAACACCGATCTGGAACCCGCCGAGCGCGAGCAGCGCATCAACCAGACGCTGCGCCAGGTCGGCATGCTGCCGGATCACGCCTACTACTATCCGCACATGCTGGCCTCCGGGCAAAAACAGCGCGTCGCGCTGGCGCGTGCGCTGATCCTGCAGCCGAAGGTGATCGTCGCCGATGAGGCGCTGGCCTCGCTGGACATGTCGATGCGCTCGCAAATCATCAACCTGATGCTGGAGCTGCAGGAAAAACACGGTATTTCCTATATTTATGTCACCCAACATCTCGGCATGATGAAGCATATCAGCGACCAGGTGCTGGTGATGCATGAAGGGGAAATCGTCGAACGCGGCAGCACCGCCGAGGTGTTGGCGGCGCCGCTGCACGAATTGACCAAGCGTCTTATCGCCAGCCACTTCGGCGAGGCGCTGACCGCCGATGCCTGGCGGCGCGACGGCGGCCGCTTCTGAGTCACGCCTTCACCTACAAACCCGCTACGGCGGGTTTTTTATTGCGGTACGCGCCTGCCGCTTAGCAAGAAAACGCACATGCAAATTACATTCTTGTTATATATCCTTATATTTTATTCCTTTCAGTTATTGATTAGTCCGTAACATTATTTTATCTCGCCAGGGCGATCGGTGAGGATATCCCCTACGTTGAGTCTCTCATACGACAGGATATCGCACTGATGAACAGCCTTCGCCATCGCCGCCTCACGCAGCTTCTGCTCACCCTGGCCGCCGGTTTCTCTGTTTATGGCCACGCGCTGTGCTGCGATGAGCTGCGCTAAATCCGCCTTTCGCCCCGCCTGGGGGCATGTTGCCTCTTTGTCCAGCCGCCGCTGCCGTACGCCGCGTTGGCTGTTGATCATGATTAAGGATTGACCCTATGGAACGACTCCGTCGACAACATAATGCCCAGTGGTATCACGAAACCCAAAGCAGCGTGCGGGGCGATGCGCCGCTGGAGCCTCAGGCGGCCACCCTTCGCGATCGCTTTCTGCTGGGGCTGGGCGCCTTCGCCGATGAAGCCTTAAACAATGCGCTCAGCGCTCGCGCCGGGGTGTTCAACGCCTCATTGGCCGGCTACCACGCGCTGTTTCCCGATCAGGTGCCATTATCACGATACGTGACAATGTCACCATATGATCGCCTCAGCACCGCGTTGACCGTCGCTCAGGTGACGGGCGTGCAGTCGCTTTGTAGCCACTATGCCGCCCGCCTCGCCCCGCTGCACAGCCCGGACGCCTCCCGGGAAAGCAATATCCGCCTCGCTCAGATCACCCAATATGCCCGCCAGCTTGCCAGCCAACCCACGCTGATTTGCCGCAAGGCGCTGCAACAGCTCGCCGACGTCGGGCTGAGCCCGGCGGATATCGTCACCTTTTCGCAAATCATCGGTTTTGTCAGCTATCAAGCGCGCGTGGTCGCGGGCGTCGCGGCGTTGGCCGGCCGGCCGGCGGCGGTGGTGCCCGGCTTCCCTAACGTCGAAGACGCCGTTGGCGTCGCTTTCAGTGCCGAAGAGTTAAGCTGGACCGCGCGTCTGCCGCCGATCGACACGGAAGCCGCCGCCGCCGAACAGCTTGACGTGCTGGATCAGAGTCACCCGCAGGCGCGCGCCGAATCTTATTATCTGCTGTTGGCGCACGATGCCGCCGCATTGCGCGAGCGTAACGGGGTGTTCAACGGCATCAATGCCGAAGGATATGGGTTATCGAGCCGCCTGAAGGCGCTGGCGACGCTGGCGGTTTCGCGCATCAACGGCAGCCATTATTGCGCGGCCACGGTGACGCAAGAGCTCCAGGACGACGGACTGGCCCAGGCGCTGTTCGCCGGGCTGCCTCAGGGGCTGGCATTTACCGAGGATGCCGTCAAACGCGCGGTGATCCACACCGCCGCCGAGCTGACGCGCGCACCGGAGAAATTTACCCCGCAGAGCGTGCAGCCGTTGTTCAACAGCGGCCTGAATCAGGCGCAGGCGCTGGAAGTGATCCTCACCGCCGCGCTCTACGCTTGGGAAAATCGCCTGCGCCAAACGTTGGGCGATGCGGAACCGGTACAACCGGCGCTGTGATCTGTCATCACTGAGTTGACGGCTAACGTTCTTCGCCGTTAACTCCCCCCCTCTCTGTTTTGGCGAAAAACTTCACCAAAATATAAATTGATAAAGCAAAAATCCAAACACACTTCATTTATCAGGATTATGATTCGTTTTATTCTGCCACCGGCGAAACACAGGGTTCGTCAAAATTATGTCTGCAAACAAAGCAATAGGCAGATTGCGCCATCGCTCAATTCTGTAACCGTTCTCATCGCAGAAGCAGTAAAACAAGGTTTTAACCCTGCTAATTAATAGATGGACTCATTAAAACCCCTAACCTTTCAGCAGTAGTCGTCTTGCTATTTAGTTTCTATGATTAAGCCGATAGCGGCGTTGTGATGACCCATTTTAAATATTCAACAAAGATAAAAGCTCGCCGTTATTCTCATTATTTTCAATTTTCTATCACAGCAAAAAATATTGTGAGGTAACCCTATGTCTGAACAAGAACTTAAATCCAGCAACAGTATCGTTAACGTGATTGTCGTCATCGATACCGATGCCCTGATAGAAGCATTCGAGAATAACAATCCCAGCCAGGACGCCGGCAACCCGACGGGCATTGGTCATCAATACGCCTATATGGTCGTCACCTCCGAACAGGTGATCGGCGGCTCCGGCACGGCGGACCTGAACTTTAAGGCCAATGTCGGCGACGTCATTCGCTGGACCGGCACCTCAGAATCCGCCAATTTCGACGCCAGCGTGCTGATCTACGGGCTGCCGCAGTTCGGCAGCGGCACCCAGGTTTTCTCCAACCCGACCTTCAAAATGTACACCCGCAGCTCGATGATGCCGGCGCAAAATACCGTATTCCCCGTCAGCTTCACCAACCAAACCTATTGGTTTATACAGGCAGACATTACCAATACCGGTACGGAAAACTATTGCATTCAATTTGGCCTTTATTATCGGCCAAACGGCGGCGATCAGAAATTACTGGGTTATTTCTATTGGGATCCGACCATTACCATCAGCAATTAACATAATTTCATCGGCCGTTAGCGCAAACATGATGATGGCCCCACGGGGCCATCATCATGGCTGGAACGTCGGATAAACATAAACGTCTCTATTCCTTTTGCCGACGCAGCCACTCGCTGGCGGCATCGAAGAATTTTTGCGCCAACGGCGTAGCGCGCTCCGCCATATCGACCACCACCGCCGCATGACGCGGCATGGCGCCGATGGCCACCGGGCGCCGCTGCAGCTCGGGCATCAGCGGCGATTGCAGTTGGCCACGCGGGAACAGCCCGCAGCCCAGGCCGACGAAAATCCCCTCCAGCAGTTGGAAGATCGACGCGGTCTCGAGCCGCGTGTGCAGCGTCAACCCGGCGTCGCGGAAATGCTGATCGAGATAGCGGCGGAAATACCGCGTCGGTTCGGCCAGGCACAGCGGCAAGGCGGCCACCGCCTCCAGCGGCAACGGCGTGTCGCCCACCAGCTTAGGGAAGTGTTGCGGATGAAATACCAGCTCGACGCCGGTTTCCACCAGCGGTTGCGATTGAAAATGCAGTTCCTTCAGCGTCGACAGCTCGAAAAAGCCGATGCCGATGTCGACGGTATGCGCCGTCAGCGCCTCCAGCAGTTGATCGGCGCTCAGCACCGCCAGCCGGTAATCAAGATGCGGATAACGCTCGCTGACCGCCTTGAGCATTTCCGCCACCGAGATGCTGCACTGCGGCACCACGCCAAGGCGCAACGTGCCGTGCAAACCGTGCTTGAGCGACTCCACCTCCAGCTTCAGTCCCTGGTAAACCGAGACAATCTCACGCGCCCACGCCAGCACCCGCTCGCCTTCGGCAGTAAAACCGCCGAAATGGTTGCCGCGGTTAATCAGCGAAACGCCCAGCTCTTTTTCCAGGTTTTTCAATCGCATGGACAGCGTCGGCTGGCTGACGAAGCTGGCCTCCGCCGCTCGACCGAAGTGGCGTTCCCGTTCTAAATTACACAAATAAATCAGTTGTTTAATATCCATAGCGCGGCTCAATGATCGGCATTCGCGCTCAGTATACCACCGGGCGTCGTCGCTCGCCCGGTGAGTCAGAGCTTCAGCTTCATGTAATCCATCAGGCGCGAGAACACGCCGCCCTGCGGCACCGCCTGCAGCGCCACCAGCGGCAGGGTTTTCACCACCTGGCCATTATCGCTGATGCGGATCTCGCCAACGGTTTGTCCTTTGTTGATCGGCGCTTCCAGCCGCGCGGCATTGATCACGTACTGCGCCTTCAGTTTGTCCGCCTCGCTTTTCGGCAGGCTGAGCGACTGTTCTTGCGCGCTGCCGACCGGCAAGCGGTGGCTTTCGCCGTACCAGACCGGTTCGTCCCCCAGGCTCTGGCCGGCGCTGAACAGGTGCACCGTGGTAAAGTCGCGCAGCCCCCACGTCAACAGCTTACGCGCCTGTTCCTCGCGGCCTTTGGAACTTTTGCCGCCCATCACCACGGCGATCAGGCGGCGATCTCCTTCGGTGGCGGAGGCGATGATGTTGAAGCCGGCCGAGGCGGTGTGCCCGGTTTTCAGGCCGTCGACGTGCAGGGTCTTGTCCCACAGCAGGCCGTTGCGGTTCTGCTGCGTGATGCCGTTCCAGGTCAGCGATTTCTCGCTGTACATATGGTATTCCGCCGGCTCGCTCATGATGATGGCGCGCGCAATCACCGCCAGATCGCCGGCGGTGGTGAACTGCCCCGGCGCATCCAGCCCGTGTACCGTTTCGAAATGGGTGTTCTGCAGGCCCAGCTGCGCGCTCTTCTCGTTCATCAGCTTGACGAAGTTGGCCTGGCTGCCCGCCACATAATCGGCCATCGCCACGCAGGCGTCGTTGCCGGAATCGATGATGATGCCGCGGCTGAGATCGCGTACCGTGACCCTGTCACCAGGCTTCAGGAACATTAGCGAGGAGCCTTTGAACACCGGGTTGCCCTGCGCCCAGGCGTCTTTCCCCACGGTGACGACATCGTCGAGGCCAATCTTATGCTGGTCGAGCGCGTGGTCGATCACCAACCCGGTCATCAGTTTGGTCAGGCTGGCCGGATTGCGCCGCTCGTCGGCATTGCCGGCGGCCAGCACCTGGCCGGTGGTGTAATCCATCAAAACGTAAGAGGCGGCGTCTATCGCCGGTGGGGTCATGGTGGGAAAATGGGGCGTCGTTTCCGCCGCCTGCGCCGCTAAAGGCAGTAACATACCGCCGATCACCACTGATACTGAACGCTTCACGCTGTGTTCCTCAGGCCCGCAGGCTAAATAAAATGCCAATATAATCCGCGAGATAGACTGCATGAATTCACTTTCAGGCGAAACCATTACTCTTTTGCAGCGGGTGTCTTTATGCAACCATTTGTTTAGGTCAGCGTCCGCCTGCGATAGATATGCTCTATGCCGCCATTGCACCATTCGATTAGACGCCCGCCTGCCGCGCTCCTAAACTTGTGACATAAATACGCAAAACGCATAAAAAAGCGTTTACTTTTTAGCTACAACCACCTGCGAAGTGTCACCATGAAATTCAAACCGTCAATCAAGCCTTATACCGGCCCGGCGGGCGGCTGGGGTTCGCTTGAAGCCACCACCCGCTTTGTCCTCGACAGTAAACAAACGCTAAAAAACATGCGCAACCTGATGCGCGTCAACAAGGCGCGCGGCTTCGACTGCCCCGGTTGCGCCTGGGGCGACGACAATCACAGCACCTTCAGCTTTTGCGAAAACGGCGCCAAAGCGGTCAGTTGGGAAGCGACGCGCAGCGCCGTGGAGCCTGAGTTCTTCGCCGCCCACAGCGTCAGCACCCTGCAGCAGCAGAGCGACTATTTCCTCGAGTATCAAGGGCGCCTCACCCATCCGATGCGCTACAACGCCGAAACCGACCACTATGAGCCTATCCATTGGCCGGACGCGCTGGCGCTGATCGCCAAACACATCAACGGCATGGACAACCCGAACCAGATCGAGCTGTATACCTCGGGCCGCGCCAGCAACGAAGCGTCGTACCTTTATCAGCTGTTTGGCCGCATGCTCGGCACCAGCAACTTCCCCGACTGTTCCAATATGTGCCACGAAGCGAGCGGCGTTGGGCTGAAGCAGAGCATCGGCGTCGGCAAAGGCACCATCCGCATCGATGACTTCGAAAAGGCCGACGCCATCTTCGTGTTCGGTCAAAATCCCGGCACCAACCACCCGCGCATGCTGCACAGCCTGAAAAACGCCGCCCGACGCGGCGCGCGCATCGTCAGCTTTAACACCCTGCGCGAGCGCGGGCTGGAAAGGTTCGCCGATCCGCAGGATCCGGTGCAGATGCTGACGCCAAAATCCTCGCCGATCAGCTCTTCCTATTACCAGCCGAATCTGGGCGGCGATATGGCGGCGGTGCGCGGCATGGTGAAAGCCCTGCTGGAAACCCACCGTCAGCGCCTCGCCGCCGGTGAACCCGCCCTGTTTGACCTGGCGTTTATCGAACGGCACAGCGTCGGCGTAGAGGCTTATCTGGCGCAGGTGGACGCCACTGAATGGCGGACCATTACCGCGCAATCGGGCCTGAGCGAAGCGCAATTGCGCCAGGCGGCGGCCACCTACCAGGGCGCCGAACGGGTGATCTGCACCTGGGCGATGGGCGTGACTCAGCATAAGCACTCTATTGCAACGGTGCGTGAAATCACCAACCTGCAGTTGTTGTTCGGGCAACTGGGCAAACCGGGCGCCGGTCTGTGCCCGGTACGCGGCCACAGCAACGTCCAGGGCAACCGCACCATGGGGATCGATGAGAAGTCGCCGAAGGCGCTGCTCGACAGCCTGGAACGCCACTTTAACTTCACCGCCAATCGCGCGCTGGGCCACAACACGGTGGAAGCGATCGAAGCGATGCTGCGCGGCGAAGTGAAAGTGCTGATCGCGCTGGGCGGCAACCTGGCCGCCGCGGCGCCGGACACCGAGCGCACCGCCCGCGCCCTGCGCAACTGCGATTTGACGGTGCATATCAGCACCAAGCTTAACCGCAGCCACCTGGTGACCGGCAAAGACGCGCTGATCCTGCCGACGCTCGGCCGCACCGAACTGGACATGCAGGCCAGCGGCTCACAGTACATCACGGTCGAGGACTCGTTCAGCATGGTGCACGCCTCGGAAGGCATCGGCAAACCACTGGCGGACACTCAACGTTCGGAGACGGCGATCGTCTGCGGCATCGCCGACGCCGTGCTGGGTACGCAACAGCTGGACTGGCTGGAATTGGCCGACGACTACTCGCTGATCCGCGATCACATCGCCGCCACCATTCCCGGCTTCGAGGATTTCAACCGGCGCTGCGAGCAACCCGGCGGCTTCTACCTGGGCAATGCCGCCGCCGAACTGCGCTTCGCCACGCCAAGCGGCAAGGCGGAATTCAGCGACGCCGCGCTGCCGACCACCCTGTTCCCGCAGTTGGGCGGCGAGCAAGCGCCGTTTACCCTGCAGACGCTGCGCTCGCACGATCAGTACAACACCACCATCTATGGTCTGGATGACCGCTACCGCGGCGTTTACGGTCAGCGCGAAGTGCTGTTCATCCATCCGGAAGATCTGGCGGCGCTGGGCCTGCAGGATGGCGAACGGGTAGAGATAGAAACCCTGTGGAACGACGGCGTGGTGCGTAAGGTGGATGGATTCAAGCTGGTGAGTTACGACATTCCGCGTGGCAACCTGGCGGCCTACTACCCGGAAACCAACCCGCTGGTGCCGCTGGCCAGCTTCGGCGACGGCACCGGCACCCCGACGTCGAAGTCGATCCCGGTGGCGATTCGCCGCAGCGAGCAGCAACCGTCGCTGCGCATCGCCTGAAAACGCGCGCCCGGTTCACGCCGGGCGCGCCAATATTTCCAGGATAGTCTGCAATTCCTCGGACAGCTGATGCCGCCGCCAGACGAAATAGAGATCGCTCACGCCCTCCTCGCCCATTTCCACCACCTTCAGCCCCGGCGCCGGCAAGATCAGCGGCAGCAACGAGCCGGGCACGCAGGCGACGCCGCAACCATCCTTCACGCAGGCTGCCATCGCGGCATAAGATTCCATTTCCAGCGTCATGCGCGGTTTCAGCCCGCGCGAGGCCAGCCAGTGATCGACCTTCAGCCGGAACGAGCACTCGCGGCTGAACGTGTAAAATTCCAGCGGCGCCAGCGTGGCGGCGTCGGGTTGCCCGACATCCGCCGGCATCAGCAGCACCAGCCGTTCGTCAAACGCCTTTTGGCTGGCCAGCAGCGGATGCTCAATCGGGCCGTCGGTGATCGCCAGATCGAGATCGCTGTCGATCAACATGCGTTCCAGCACCAGCGAGTCGCGGCTCAGCACGTTGATGTGCAAATGGGGCTGTAAACGGCGCAGCCGGGCGATGCGCGCCGGCAAGTGACTGACCAGCGAAAAATCCAGCGCCCCGAGGTTCAGCAGCCCATGCTGTTGCTCGCCGGCGAACAGCTGTTTGCTGCGCTCGGCCTGCGCCACGATGTCGCGCGCCTGCTGGTAGAACAGCCGGCCTTTGGGATTCACGTACAGCCGGTTCTTGTCGCGGAAAAACAGCTCGCCGCCCAGCGACTCTTCCAGCTCGCGCAGCCGCAGCGTAACGTTGGAAGGCACGCAGTGCAGCTCACGGGCGGCGGCGGCGATGGTTTTGTGTTCCACCACGGTGCAGAAAAACTTCAGCTGGCTCAGCTTCATCTATCATTCACTTTTAGTTAGTGTTTTAGTTAAAAACAATCACTTTAGATTAGCATCGATTTCACCTACAGTCTGTCGACACCCTGAGGAGGATCACTGATGCCACTGAATGACTTACTGACGCTGCCCGGCGTGGCGGCCCAACCGGATACGGTAACCGACGGTTACGTGTTCAACCACACCATGATCCGCGTGAAAGACCTGACCAAAGCGTTGGATTTCTATACGCGCGTGCTGGGCTTTACCCCGGTCTATCTGGAAGAGTTCAAAGAAGCTGCCTTCACCATCTGCTACCTGACGCGCAGCCCGCGCGAGCAGATCCCGCAGGATGACGACGAACGCAAACGCTGGGCGCTGAGCCAGCCGGGCATTCTCGAGCTGACCCATAACCACGGCACCGAAAATCAGGCGGATTTCCATTACCACAACGGCAACGGCGAGCCGCGCGGCTTTGGCCACCTGTGCGTCACGGTGCCGGACGTGCGCGCCGCCTGCGAGCGGTTTGAGCGCCTGGGCGTCACCTTCCAGAAACGCCTGCATGAAGGCCGCATGAACTACGTGGCGTTCATTCGCGATCCGGACGATTACTGGATTGAAATCCTGCAGCCGACGCCGCTGCGGGACTGATTGTCCCACGCCCTTCACCCCGGCCTGCGCGCCGGGGTTTTTCATCGTTCGCCCTTCGATTGACCATTCTTGCGCAAAATCGCGCGGCAACGCGGGGTTCCGTGACGTTAGGCTTGCTCGCAGCGGGTGATTCGCGTAAAACTGTCAGCCGCAAATCTTGCCACTCACAACCCATTCACTGGACGATATGTTTCAAGATAACCCGCTGCTGGCGCAGCTTAAACAGCAACTTCACTCTCAGACCCCGCGCGTTGAAGGCGTCGTGAAAGGGACTGAGAAAGGCTTTGGCTTTCTTGAAGTAGACGGTCAAAAAAGCTACTTCATTCCACCGCCGTACATGAAGAAAGTCATGCACGGGGATCGCATTATCGCCACCCTGCACACCGAGAAAGAGCGCGAAATCGCCGAGCCGGAAACCCTGGTCGAGCCGTTCCTGTCGCGCTTCGTCGGCCGCGTGCAAAAGCGCGACGATCGCCTGTCCATCGTGCCCGATCATCCGTTGCTGAAAGAGGCGATTCCGTGCCGCCCGGTGCGTGAACTGACCCACAACTTCCAGGCCGGCGACTGGGCGGTGGCGGAAATGCGCCGTCATCCGCTGAAAGGCGATCGCGGCTTCAACGCCGACCTGACCCAGTTTATCACCGACGGTGAAGACCATTTCGCCCCGTGGTGGGTGACGCTGGCGCGTCACAATCTGGAAAAAGAGGCGCCGGAGATGCAGGCGCTCAGCGAGCCGGACGCTGCGCTGGTGCGTGAAGATCTGACCGCGCTCGAATTCGTCACCATCGACAGCGCCAGCACCGAAGACATGGACGATGCGCTGTACGTGACCGACAACGGTGACGGTTCGCTGCAGTTGACCATCGCCATCGCCGATCCGACCGCTTATGTCGAACAAGGCAGCAAGCTGGACGATATCGCCCGCGTGCGCGCCTTCACCAACTATCTGCCGGGCTTCAACATCCCGATGCTGCCGCGCGATCTGTCGGACAACCTGTGCTCGCTGCGCCCTAACGAGCGCCGTCAGGTGCTGGCTTGCCGCGTGACCATCGCCGCCGACGGCGCGCTGGGCGAAGATATTCAGTTCTTCGCCGCCGAGATCGAATCCAAAGCCAAACTGGTGTACGACGAAGTCTCCGACTGGCTGGACGGCATTGCCGGCTGGCAACCGCCGAGCGACGCTATCGCGCAACAGATCACCCTGCTGAAGCGCGTTTGCGATGCGCGCAATGCCTGGCGCCACCAGCATGCGCTGGTATTCAAAGATCGCCCGGACTACCGCTTCGTGTTGGGTGAAAAAGGCGACGTGCTGGAGATCGTTACCGAGCAGCGCCGCAGCGCCAACCGTATCGTTGAAGAGTGCATGATCGCCGCCAACGTCTGCGCCGCCATCGTGCTGCGCGATCGCCTGGGCTTCGGCGTGTACAACGTGCACACCGGTTTCGATCCTGCGCTGGTTGAGCAAGCGGTCACCGTACTGCAGGCCAACGGCGTCGAAGCCGAAGCCGAGAAGCTGCTGACCCTCGACGGTTTCTGCGAATTGCGCCGCCACCTGGACGCGCAGCCGACCCAGTTCCTCGACAGCCGCATCCGCCGCTTCCAGACCTTCGCCGAGATCAGCACTACGCCGGGGCCACACTTTGGTCTGGGTCTGGAGGCTTACGCCACCTGGACATCGCCGATCCGTAAATACGGCGATATGGTCAACCACCGCCTGCTGAAGGCGATCATCAACCAGCAGACGGCGGAAAAACCGCAGGATGACGTGACGGTGCAGCTGGCGGAGCGCCGCCGCCTGAACCGCATGGCGGAACGCGACGTCGGCGACTGGCTGTACGCCCGCTTCCTGCAGGACAAGGCCGGCACCGATACCCGCTTCAACGCCGAGATCATCGACGTGACCCGTGGCGGCCTGCGTGTGCGCCTGCTGGACAACGGCGCGGTTGCCTTCATCCCGGCACCGTTCATTCACGCGGTGCGTGACGAGATGCAGTGCAGCCAGGAAACCGGCACCGTGCAGATTAAAGGCGAAGTGGTTTACCGCCAGAGCGATACCTTGCAGGTCACCATCGCCGAAGTGCGCATGGAAACCCGCAGCGTGATCGCCCGCCCGGCGGCCTGAACGCCAGCCTGAAACGGTAGCGACGCAAAGCGCCGGCGGTGAGAACCGCCGGCGCTTTTTTTCGCCCGCGCTCGCTAGCGCAATGGATCGCCGCCGGTTTCACGCAGCAAGGGCAGCACCGCCAGCGAAGCCAGCGTCGCCAGCATCAGGTAGACGGCGGGCGCCAGCAGCGAGCCGCTCAACGCGATCGACTGCGAGGCGATATATTGGGCGAAGCCGCCGAAAATCGCCACGCCGAGGCTATAGACCAACGCAAACCCCAATGCGCGAATGCGCTGCGGAAACAGCTCCGAAATCATCAGCATGGTCGGCACCGAGCCGAGCGTGGTCAATCCGACCAATATCGCGACAATCAGCAGCAGCACCGCCGGATGCGGCGCTGCGCTCAGCCACCAAAACGCCGGCAAGGCCACGATCAAGATAGCGATGCGCGAGCCCCGGATCAGCGGCAAACGGCCATAGCGATCGCACCAGTGCCCGACCAACAGGCTACCGCCGAAGGTCACCAGCCCCGCCAGCAGCATCGCGGCATAGCCGTAGGCTTGCGGCATGCCTAAGTATTTCACCGCGTAAGTGCCGAGATAATACATCGAGATGTAAGTGGCGACGGTAGCGCCAATGGTCAGCATCACGCCAAGCACCACCGCCCGCGAGTGCCGTCGCAGCTGCGCCGGCGGTTCATGGGCCCGCGACACCGGCGGCCGGTCGCTTTCCAATCCGAGACGCAGCCAACAACCGAGCGGCGCCAGCGCCACGCCGATAAAGAACGGAATGCGCCATCCCCACTCGGCCATGGCGTTCGGCTCGCCGGAAAGCACCGGCAAGGCCGCGCTGAGCGCCAGCGCGGTGACGCCGCCGACCACGGTGGCGATGCCCTGCGTCGCCAGCGACCAGCTGGAATAGAAGCCTCGCCGGTTAGGTGGCGCCGACTCCACCAGCAACGACATCGATGCCCCCACCTCGCCGCCCGCCGCCACGCCCTGGATCAAACGCGCCGCCACCAGGGTGACGGTTCCCCAATAGCCGGCGCTGGCGTAAGTCGGCGCAAAACCGATCATCGCCGTGCCCAGGCTCATCAGTGAAATCGTCAGGATCATCGCCGGCTTGCGGCCATGGCGATCGGCATAGGCGCCGATCAAAATGCCGCCCAGCGGCCGCATGAAAAAACTGACGCCAAACGTGGCGAACGCCAACAGCAACGCCAAATTAGGATCGCTCGACGGCGGAAAGAACAGCACACTAATATAAATGACGAAGAAGTTATAAATACCGAAATCGAAAAATTCCAGCGCATTGCCGAAGGAGGCGGCGAAGATGACCTTTTTGCCACCGACCTTCGGGGCCGATATTATTTCCGTTTGGGTTTCAGCCGTATTTTCACTCATCATTATCTTCCCTGCTATTATTTTTCGCGTTTATTTTAAATAGGCTTCAGCCAATGCCCCCCAATACTGGCTGCCGGCCGCCAGGCAGCCGTCGTTGAAGTCATATCCCGGATTGTGCACCATGCAGCTGCCTTCGCCGTCGCCGTTGCCAACGATCAGGTAACAGCCCTGCGGATGCGCATCGAGCATAAAGGCGAAGTCTTCGCTGCCCATCAGCGGCCTGGCGCCGTAGTGCGCGCGGGCGGCGCCGAACTGCTGCTCCGCCACGCGGTGGGCGAAACGGGTCATCGCTTCGTCGTTGACCAACACCGGCGTGCCGTTAACGTGTTCCACCGTCGCGTGGGCGCCGAAGCTTGCCGCCTGCGCCTCGATCAGCGCCGGAATGCGCGCCAGCAGCGTAGCGCGCGCCTGGCGATCCAGCGAGCGCACGCTGAGCTTCATCTCCGCGCTGTCCGGGATCACGTTGGCCGCCTCGCCGGCCTTGACGCTGCCAACGGTGATCACCGCCGCCTCCAGCGGATCGATATTGCGCGAAACGATGCTCTGCAGGGCGACGGTGATATGCGAGGCCACCAGCACCGGATCGACCGCCAGCTGCGGGATGGCGCCGTGGCCGCCGCGCCCCTGCACCCGCACGTTGAATTGATCCATCGAGGCCATAAACGGGCCGTGTTGGAAGAAGAACTCGCCGAGCGCCATCCCCGGCATGTTGTGCATGGCGAAGATGGCGTCGCAGGGGAAGCGTTCGAACAGCCCCTGCTCCACCATGCGCGCGCCGCCGTTCAGCATCTCTTCCGCCGGTTGGAAAATCAGGTGCAGCGTGCCCTTGAAGTTGCGCGTTTGCGCCAGGTAGCGGGCGGCGCCGAGCAGCATGGTGGTATGGCCGTCATGGCCGCAGGCATGCATGCGGTTGGCCACGCTGCTGCTCCAGGGCTTGCCGTTGTTTTCCTCGATCGGCAAGGCGTCCATATCGGCGCGCAATCCGAGGCGTTTAACGCCGTCGCCCACCCGCAACGTACCCACCACGCCGGTGCCCGCCAATCCGCGGTGCACCTCATAGCCCCACGAACTCAGATAATCCGCCACCAGATCGCTGGTGCGGAACTCTTCGAAACCCAATTCAGGGTGCTGATGAATATCGTGCCGAATGGCCGTGAGCTGAGGTAAATACCCTTCGATGATTTTATTTATCATAATTAAATTCCTTTCGTAGCTTTATTATTTATTTGATGAATAATTAAGCCCGTGGGTGAAAATAAAGGTATAACACAGCATGAATAATTTTATTTCGGCACACCTCGACAGATAAAATAATAATCCGCCAGACACCGTGCCCAGATAAAAAACGACGATAATTCGCTGTACGCGCCGTGAAAATGCCGAATGAATAACTGCTCAGGATTATGTGGGCGACAGCCTGCGCCAACGCTGTTTCATCACGTTGTTTTTACACTAAAACCCCACCTGCTTCACATTTCTCATCCGACCTGCCGCGGTTCGGCGGCAAAACTTCTACTGTTAAAACGTCATTCCTAATAACAACGTTGATTTTTACCTCTGCACGCCAAGGAGTTGTTTCATGAAAAACATCAGGTCCGGACTTATCTGGCTGCTGGTGGCGTTGGTCGGCGCCTTCGCTTTCGCCATGCTGGCGCTGAGCCGCGGCGAGCACGTCAACGCCGTCTGGCTGGTGGTCGCCGCCGTCGCCTGCTACAGCATCGCCTACCGCTTCTACAGCCGGTTCATCGCCGACAAGGTCTTTGAGCTGGATGACCGTCGTCTGACCCCGGCGGAACGCCATAACGACGGCCTGGACTACGTGCCCACCAACAAATGGGTGCTGTTCGGCCACCACTTCGCCGCGATCGCCGGCGCCGGGCCGCTGGTGGGGCCGATCCTGGCCGCGCAGATGGGCTTCCTGCCGGGGACCATCTGGATCCTGGTCGGCGTCATGCTGGCCGGCGCGGTGCAGGATTTCCTGGTGCTGTTCATCTCCACCCGCCGCGACGGGCGTTCACTGGGGGAAATGGCCAAGCAAGAACTGGGCGCGTTCGCCGGGGTGATCACCATGCTCGGCGCGTTGGGCGTCATGATCATCATCCTGTCGGCGCTGGCGCTGGTGGTGGTAAAAGCGTTGGCCGACAGCCCGTGGGGGCTGTTCACCATCGCCGCCACCATCCCGATCGCGCTGTTCATGGGCATCTACATGCGTTTTATCCGGCCGGGCAAGATCGCCGAAATTTCGGTGATTGGCTTCGTGCTGATGCTGCTGGCGATCGTTTACGGCGGCAACGTGGCGCAAGATCCCTACTGGGGGCCATTCTTCACGCTGCACGGCACCACCCTGACCTGGGTGCTGGTGATCTATGGCTTCGTCGCCTCGGTGCTGCCGGTGTGGCTGCTGCTGGCGCCGCGCGACTACCTTTCCACCTTTATGAAAATCGGCGTCATCATCGGCCTGGCCATCGGCATCGTCTTCGCCATGCCGGAGATGAAAATGCCGGCGGTTTCACGCTTTATCGACGGCAGCGGCCCGGTGTTCGCCGGCGCCCTGTTCCCGTTCCTTTTCATCACCATCGCCTGCGGCGCCATTTCCGGCTTCCACGCGCTGGTTTCCAGCGGCACCACGCCGAAGCTGGTGGAGCGCGAAAGCCACATGCGCTTTATCGGTTACGGCGCCATGCTGATGGAATCTTTCGTCGCCATCATGGCGTTGATCTGCGCCTCGGTGCTGGATCCGGGCGTTTACTTCGCCATGAACTCGCCGGCGGCGCTGATCGGCACCACGGTGGAAAATGCTTCGCAGGTCATCAACAGTTGGGGCTTTATCATCACGCCGGAAACGCTGGCGCTGATCGCCAAAGAGGTGGGTGAGAACTCCATTCTGTCGCGCGCCGGCGGCGCCCCGACCTTCGCCGTGGGCATGGCGCACATCATCAGTGAGGTGTTCAACAGCCGGGCGATGATGGCGTTCTGGTATCACTTCGCCATTCTGTTCGAAGCGCTGTTCATCCTGACCGCCGTCGACGCCGGCACCCGCGCCTGCCGCTTTATGGTGCAGGATCTGGTGGGCGTGGCGGTGCCGCAGCTGGCCAACAACCGCTCCTGGTTCGGCAACCTGGCGGGCACCACGGTGGCGGTCGCCGGCTGGGGCTTCTTCGTGTATCAGGGGGTGGTCGATCCGCTCGGCGGCATCAATACCCTGTGGCCGCTGTTCGGCATCGGCAACCAGATGCTGGCGTCGATGGCGCTGATCCTCGGCACCGTGGTGCTGTTCAAGATGAAAAAGCAGCGCTACGCCTGGGTGACAATTCTGCCGACCGCCTGGCTGTTCGTGACCTCCATGACCGCCGGCTGGCAGAAGATCTTCCACGAAAAACCGAGCATCGGCTTCCTGGCGCAGGCGAAGAAATTCTCCACCGGCATCGAGCAAGGCACGATTATTGCACCGGCCAAATCGCTGAAAGACATGGAAACCATCGTGTTCAGCAACCAGATCAACGCCGCGCTGTGCGGGTTCTTTATGCTGGTGGCGGTGACCATGCTGATCGCCGCTTTCTTCGCCATCCGCCGGGCGCTGCGTTCCGAACAACCGACGGTGCACGAGGTCAGCGCCGCACTGCGAGAGGAGACCGGCCGCGGCTAAGCGAACCGAGCATCAAGCAAGGGCGCCGCGGCGCCCTTTTTACTGGCTTTAGCCTAAGAGCGTCGAGCCGAACGCCCCCTGCCAATCCTGCTCGAATTTCTCGACCGCGGCCTGCACTGCCGGCGCGTTCAGGAACTGCTCCGCGACGTCCACCGGCAGCGTGATGGCCTGGCAGCCGGCCAACAGGCACTCCAGCGCCTGGCGCGGCGTCTTGAAACTGGCGGCCAGCACCTGCGCCGACGGCGCATGCAGGCTCAACAACTGCTGCAGCTCGTGCACCATTTCGATGCCGTCGCCGCCCTGCGCGTCCACCCGATTGACGTAAGGGGCCACATATTCCGCTCCGGCCAAGGCCGCCAACAGCCCCTGCCCGGCGCCGTACACCGCCGTCCCCAGCGTCGGGATGGACATCGTTTTGAGTTTCTTGATCGCCGCCAGCCCTTCGGCGGTCGCCGGGATCTTGACCACCAGCCCCGGGACGCGCTGACTGAGCAGCGCCGCCTCCGCCACCATGCGCTCCGCATCGGCCGCCATCACCTGCGCGAACAGCTTGCCGGTGCCGCCGAGGGCGTCGCGCAGCGCGGGCAGCACTTCCCAGATCGGCTTGCCTTCCTTCGCCACGATGCTCGGGTTGGTGGTGACGCCGTGCAGCGGCAGAATGCGCGCCAGGCGTTTTACCGCGGTCACATCGGCGGTATCGAGATAAAGCTCCATCACGGACTCCTGTGTCATGTTCTGTGGGCGGATTCAAACTCTGATCATCATAGGGCAAAAACCGCGCTAACTTTTGATCAAAATCAATTCAACTTTCATTCGAAACACCTTTAATGGCGAAAGATTCAGCAACGCCAAACGGGTGACTCATGTTCTTCAATCTGCAGCGCTACTCGACCCATGACGGCCCCGGCATCCGCAGCGTGGTCTTTTTAAAAGGCTGCCCGCTGAGCTGCCGCTGGTGTCAGAACCCGGAAAGCCGCTCGCGCCATGCAGACCTGCTGTTTGACGAACGCCTGTGCCTGAGCGGCTGCACGCTGTGCGCCGAGCGCTGCCCGCAAGGCCTGCAGCGTGACGAAGAGGCGTTGACGCTGCGGCGTGAAGTCATCAGCGCAAACGACTACGCGGCGCTGGCCGCCGCCTGCCCGACCGGCGCGCTCAGCCTGTGCGGCAGCCCGGTCAACCCCGACGATATCATGGCCGAGGTGATGCGGGATAAGCCTTTCTACCTGCGCAGCGGCGGCGGTTTAACGCTGTCCGGCGGCGAACCCTTTATGCAGCCGGAGGTTGCAGCGGAACTGCTGCGACGCGGCCGCGAAGCCGGCATCCACACCGCCGTCGAATCCTGCCTGCACGTTCCGTGGCGTTACATCGCGCCTTCGCTGCCGTGGCTGGATCTGCTGTTGGCCGATATCAAACACACCGACGAAGCGCGCTTTAGAGCCTGGACCGGCGGCTCCGCCCGCCGGGTGATGAACAATTTCCGCCGGCTGGCGGCGCACGGCGTGCCAATGACCGTGCGCGTGCCGCTGATCCCCGATTTCAACGCCGATCGTCGCTCTGTCCGTGCGATCGTCGACTTCGCCGCCGACGAGATCGGCGTGTCGGAGATCCACTTTCTGCCGTACCACACGCTGGGCATCAACAAGTACCACCTGCTCGGCGAGCCCTACCGCGCCGCCCGCACGCCGCTGGACGCGCCCGATCTGCTGGCCTTCGCCGAAGACTATGCCAGCGCCAAAGGCCTGACCGCCATTTTGCGAGGATAACGCCATGACCACGTTGGATTTGACCACCCTCAGCGCCCGCATTCAGGCGCATAAGAACGCGCTGATTCACATCGTCAAACCGCCGGTGTGCACCGAACGCGCGCAGCACTATACCGAGGCCTATCAACAGCATCAGGATCGGCCGCTGCCGGTGCGCCGCGCGCTGGCGCTGGCTAACCATCTGGCGAAGCGCACCATCTGGATCGCCAACGACGAGCTGATCGTCGGCAACCAGGCCAGCGAGCTGCGCGCCGCGCCGATCTTTCCCGAATACACCGTCGGCTGGATAGAAAACGAAATAGACCAATTGGCCGACCGGCCGGGCGCCGGTTTTTCGGTCAGCGAAGAGAACAAGGCGATTTTGCATCGCCTGTGCCCCTGGTGGCGCGGCCAAACGGTGCAGGATCGCTGCTACGGCATGTTCACCGACGAACAAAAGGCGCTGCTGGCCACCGGCATCATCAAGGCCGAGGGCAACATGACCTCCGGCGACGCCCACCTGGCGGTTAACTTCCCGCTGCTGCTGGAGAACGGTCTCGACGGCCTGCGTGAAAAAGTGAACGCGCGCCGCGGCCGCCTGCGCCTGACCGAGTGGGAAGATCTGCACAAAGCGCAGTTTCTCAACGCCATCGACATCGCGCTGGCGGCGCTGAGCGAGCACATCCTGCGCTTCGCCCGCCTGGCGCGCGACATGGCGCAAAACGAACCGCGCGACTGGCGGCGCGCCGAACTGCTGGCCATCGCAGGCAACTGCGACCGGATCGCCCATCGCCCGCCGCACACCTTCTGGCAAGCCCTGCAGCTGTGCTATTTCATCCAACTGACGTTGCAGATCGAATCCAACGGCCATTCGGTTTCCTTCGGCCGCCTCGATCAATACCTCTATCCCTGGTATCGACGTGAGGTGGAGCTGGAGCAAAAGCTGGCGCGGGAAGACGCCATCGAGCTGTTGCACTGCTGCTGGCTGAAGCTGCTGGAGGTCAACAAGATCCGCTCCGGCTCGCATTCCAAAGCTTCCGCCGGCAGCCCGCTGTACCAAAACGTCACCATCGGCGGACAGAAGCTGATCGACGGCCGGCCATGCGATGCGGTCAACCCGCTGTCCTACGCCATTCTCGAGTCTTGCGGCCGTCTGCGCTCCACCCAACCCAACCTCAGCGTGCGTTACCATGCCGGGATGAGCGCCGACTTCCTCGACGCCTGCGTGCAGGTGATCCGCTGCGGTTTCGGCATGCCGGCGTTCAACAACGACGAAATCGTCATTCCCGAATTCATCAAGCTGGGGGTTGAGCCGCAAGACGCCTACGACTACGCCGCCATCGGCTGCATCGAGACCGCCGTCGGCGGCAAATGGGGTTATCGCTGCACCGGCATGAGCTTCATCAACTTCGCCCGCGTGCTGCTGGCGGCGCTGGAACAGGGCCGCGACGCCACCTCCGGGCAAATATTCCTGCCGCAGGAACAAGCGCTGTCCAAAGGAAACTTCGTCGATTTCGAGCAGATCTTAGCCGCCTGGGATCGGCAAATCCGCTACTACACACGCAAGTCGATCGAGATCGAATGCGTGGTGGACAGCGTGCTGGAAGAGAATGCCCACGATATCCTCTGTTCCGCGCTGGTGGATGACTGCATCGAACGCGGTAAAAGCATCAAGCAAGGCGGCGCCAAATACGATTGGGTTTCCGGCCTGCAGGTCGGCATCGCCAACCTGGGCAACAGCCTGGCGGCGGTGCGCAAACTGGTGTTCGACCAGGGGGCGATCGGCCAGCAGCAGCTAGCGACCGCGCTGGCCGACGACTTCGCCGGGCTGGATGGCGAGCAGCTGCGCCAGCGACTGCTCAACGCCGCGCCCAAATACGGCAACGATGTGGACGAGGTCGATCGGCTGCTGGTGCGCGCCTACCAAACCTATATCGAAGAACTGAAGCAGTATCGCAACACCCGCTTCGGCCGCGGGCCGATCGGCGGCGGTTACTACGCCGGCACCTCGTCGATTTCGGCCAACGTGCCCTTCGGCGCCGCCACTCTGGCCACGCCCGATGGACGTAAGGCGCACACGCCACTGGCGGAAGGCGCCAGTCCGGCGTCCGGCACCGACCACCTGGGGCCGACGGCGGTGTTCAATTCGCTCGCCAAGTTGCCGACCGAGGCGATCCTCGGCGGCGTGCTGCTCAACCAAAAGCTGAACCCGGCGACGCTGGACAACCCGCGCGATCGGGAAAAGCTGATGCTGATGTTGCGCACCTTCTTCGAGAGCTATCGCGGCTGGCATGTGCAGTACAACATCGTGTCGCGCGAAACGCTGCTGGCGGCGAAGCAACACCCTGACCAATATCGTGATTTAGTGGTTCGCGTAGCTGGCTATTCCGCCTTCTTTACCGCATTATCCCCTGAGGCGCAGGATGATATTATTGCGCGCACAGAACATACTCTTTAAACCTTTGACTCTTAGCGGCCGCGCCTTGGCGGCCGCATCATCAGGCCGATATGAATTTACGACAACAGACCATATTGCAGTTGGTTAACGATCGCCGGCGGATCAGCGTCAATGAGCTGGCGCGCGCCTCAGGCGTCTCGGAAGTCACCATCCGGCAGGATCTCAACCTGCTGGAAAAGCGCAGTTATCTGAAGCGGGTGCACGGCTCCGCCGTGGCCTTGGAGAGTGATGACGTCGACGCCCGCATGATGTCCAATTTCACCCTCAAGCAGCGGCTGGCGCAATACGCCGCCGCGCAGGTCAACGACGGCGAGACGATCTTTATTGAGAGCGGCAGCGCCAACGCCCTCCTGGCGCGCTACATCGCCGAACGCAAGCGCATTACGCTGATCACCGTCAGCCACTACATCGCCAACCTGCTGAAAGAAACCGACTGCGACGTGATTGTGCTGGGCGGCATGTACCAGAAGAAAAGCGAGACCGTAGTCGGCCCGCTCACGCGGCTGTGCATTCAGCAGGTGCATTTCAACAAGGCGTTTATCGGCATTGACGGCTTTCAGGCCGAAACCGGCTTTACCGGCCGCGACATGATGCGCGCCGACGTGGTCAGCGCGGTACTGGCCAAGGGCGTGGAGAATATCGTGCTGACGGACTCCAGCAAATTCGGCCAGATCCAGCCCAATCCGCTGGCGCAGCCGGGGCAGATCAGCCGGGTAATCACCGATTCGCGTTTGGCGCTGGAGTATCAGCATCAGCTGAAACGCCAGGGCGTACAGGTGGAATTGGTCAACGAATAACGCAGATCACCGCCGCACCGCGCGGGCCACGCCGCGCGTCTTTCCCCTTGCACCGCAGGATTTTAAGACTATTTACCTGTTTATCCTTCCCGAGAAACCTATACTCAGTTTCGGCGACTTTTGGGCCGTAACCTGCTAATTATTCGGCCGTTAACAAAAAATGCCATTTTTTATATCGATACTGTCCGGGAATCAACAGCAGGCCTGATTTATGGTTAACGCCTATACTTATAGGGCACTTCCATATAGCCAATGCTAAGGAGAAGTCATTATGATGATTATCAATAAACGTTTCGCCACCGCCGCTCTGGCACTGACTCTGGCGTTTTCACTTAGTGCCTGTTCCAACATGTCCAAACGCGATCGCAACACCGCTATCGGTGCCGGCGCAGGTGCAGTCGGCGGCGCAGTGCTGACAGACGGCAGCGCGTTGGGTACGCTGGGCGGGGCTGCGGTAGGGGGCATTATCGGTCACCAGGTCGGTAAATAACCTGACCGAGCGCCCTCGGCCGACAGGCTGGCAAAAGCGCTTCGGCGCTTTGACGTATTAACCAATAACGATGATTTCAGGTCTGTTTTACTTTAAGTCTATGGTTCTTTTGCCGTTAACGGGCTAATCCCCGGCAGCAACAACCTCAAGCCATGCCACGGCATTGCACCGCGGCATGGCGATTCACCTCAACCGCCCGCCAGTTTGACCTTCATGCCTTTGGCTTCCAGCAGTTGCTTGAGCAGATCGCGTTTATCGCCCTGGATCTCGATGACCCCGTCTTTCACCGAACCGCCGCAGCCGCATTTCTTTTTCAGCTCGGCCGCCAGTTTGTCGAGCGCAGCATCATCCAGATCGACGCCGGCGATCAGGCATACGCCCTTCCCCTTGCGGCCGCTGGTCTGACGCTGGATGCGCACGATGCCGTCGCCCTTGGCGCGTTGCGGTTTAACCTCTTCCTGCTTGATGCGGCCGGTGTCCGTGGAATACACCAGGCGGCTGTTATCGTCATTCATCGGCGGTTCCTCAGGCCAAAGAGGCGCGGATCGCGCGCAGCGTCGCGGCCGGATCGGCAGATTGGGTGATCGGACGCCCAATCACCATGTAGTCCACGCCGGCGGCCTGCGCCTGCACCGGCGTCATAATACGGCGCTGATCGCCCGCCGCGCTGCCTTCTGGGCGGATCCCCGGCGTAACCAGTTGGAAAGCCTGCCCGCAGGCCGCCTTCAGCCGCTGCGCTTCGTGTGCCGAACACACCACGCCGTCCAGCCCGCAGTCGCGGGTCAGGCGCGCCAAGCGCTCGGCGTGTTCCGCCGGGCTGGCCTCAATGCCGATGCCGCGCAGGTCTTCCGCTTCCATGCTGGTCAACACCGTCACGGCAATCAACAGCGGCGCATCCGTCCCGAATGACGCCAGCGCTTCTTTAGCGGCGGTCATCATGCGCGCGCCGCCGCTGGCATGGACGTTGACCATCCAAACGCCCAGTTCGGCCGCCGCCGCGACCGCATGCGCGGTGGTATTGGGAATATCGTGGAATTTCAGGTCGAGAAATACGTCGAAGCCGCGCCCATGCAGATCGCGCACCAGTTGCGGCCCAAACAGCGTGAACATTTCTTTGCCCACTTTCAGCCGGCAGTCTTGCGGATCGATACGGTCGGCGAACGCCAGCGCGGCGTTCTTATCGGCGTAATCTAACGCCACAACGATTGGAGATGATTTTAAGTCATTGTTATTAGCGTTATTTTCAGACTTCATTTCTTCTACCTTCTGTAAAATAGACATAATCAGGGACTCACCCGCGAAACTGACCGCCGCATTCTACATGTCGGGGGCCAGAAATCCCAGCCGCAGCGCGCACCGGCGCTCTGTCATGTTACCGCTCACCTTTGTCATGGCGCGTCAACGAAAGCGCGTTAGCGATAAACCACGCAGCGTAAAACGCCGTAAAGATGCGTAAATTGTTGATCAGATATTTTGAATGAGTTACTCAGCATTATCAGATTTTCAATCGACGTAGATGCTTTATTATTCAACCCATCGGAAGCGAATGGCTTCCTTCCTAAATAAACAGACTGGAGTCACCTATGAAAACCATCAAATATTTTGCAACCGCTGCCGCTATCGCACTGACCTCTTTCGCCACTTTCGCCGCTGAACCGATCAACAGCCAGCAGGCCGATAACCTGACCGCCACCGGCATCGTTTCCGCAGGCCACGCGACCACCCTCAGCAGCCTGGAAAAAAAGCTGGCCGCTAAAGCCGACGCTCAGGGCGCCAGCAGCTACCGCATCATCTCCGCCGGCGGTAACAACATGCTGAGCGGCACCGCGATCATCTACAAATAATGTTTCCGGTACAGGGCCCGCACGCTCGGGCCCTGCCTCTGTTTCTCACCTAAAAAAAAACCGCGTTTGCCCCGCCCTCATTTGTTACATAAATATTAAATTTTTATTACACACTAGACACCCGATCGCCAGTGGCTTAGCTTGAAGGCATCTTCCTGCAGAAAGGCTTTCAAAATGAGCGAGATATCGACACTTACCATTAAAATTCCTCTGGAACTCAAGGAAAAAATCCGCGCCGCCGCCGCTGAAAACGAATTTTCGTTGAGCGTGGAAGTGTGCCAGCGCCTGGAAAGCAGTTTCAGCGCGCCCGCCACCAAAGCAGAAAAACCGGCCAAAAAGGCGGATGACCTGCACCACGGCGAGATCGACAATCAAAGCACCGAAGAAGAAATTGAACAGCCGCTGAGCCAGAAAGAGCTGAAGAAACTCCGCCAGCTGTTGAAAACCGGCGCCAAAGGCGGCAAGAAAAAATAAGCGACGAACAGACGAACAGACGAACATAAAAAACGGGGCGATAAATCGCCCCGTTTTGTTTTGTCGCCCCGCCGCATTATTGGCCGTCCAGACCGCGGATCGGTTTAACCGATGACCAGGCGCGGCACGACGGGCAATGCCAATAGAGCGAGTGCGCGGTGAAGCCGCATTTGTGGCAGCGGTAACGCGGCTTGGTGCGAATTTGCTCGCCGACCATATCGCGCAACAGCAGCAGACTCTCTTTCGCCCGGCCGTCTTCGGCGTCCGCCAGGTGATAATCCATCAGCCGGTAAAACACCCGCATGGTCGGATGGCGTTGCAGCTGGCGGTTGATATAGACCTGCACCACGTCGCGCCCTTCGTGCTGCTCGATAATCTCGGCCAGCATCAGATCGGCGGTGGCGCCGGTGTTCTCTTCCACGCAGCGCTTCAGGAATTCAGCCCAGTTGTGCTGTTGTTCCGGCAGATGCGTGTAGCATTCCTGCAGCATCGGCAGCGTTTCGCTGACCAACTCTTTATCCTGGCTCAGAACGCGTTGTAGCGACTCTGCCGCTTTGGCGTAGTCGTTTTGCGCCATATAGATGCGCCCGAACATGATGGACACGCGCGCACACTGTTTATCGGCGGCGGCCGCCCGTTTGAGCAGGCTCATCGCCCGATCGAGATCGTCGCTGCCCATCGCCTGCAGCGCCAACTCACAGTAAAAGTGCGCGATCTCGACGCGTTGCTTCTCTTTGCCCAGCTTGACCAGCTTTTCCGCCACGTCGATCGCTTTCTGCCAGTCGCTGGTCGCCTGATGGATCACCAGCAGCTGCTGCAGCGCCGAGACGCGAAAATCCGCTTCGTCAGTCAACTGGCTGAACATGTCTTCCGCGCGATCGTACAGCCCGGCCGCCATATAGTCTCGGCCCAGTTGCTGGACCGCCAGCAGGCGCTGTTCGAAGGTCAGAGAGGCGCTTTCCATCAAGGCCTGATGGATGCGGATGGCGCGGTCGACTTCGCCGCGCGAGCGGAACAGGTTACCCAAGGTCAGGTGGGCTTCAACGGTGTTGCTGTCCTCTTTCAACATGTCGAGGAACAGATCAACCGCCTTGTCCTGCTGGTTGGAAAGCAGAAAGTTCACCCCTGCCACATATTCGCGCGACAGGCGGTTGGCTTCTTGCTGTTTATCCTGCTGAGCGCTTCTGCGCCCCATGTACCAACCGTACGCGGCAGCCACGGGCAGCAACAGAAACAGCAGTTCTAACATAGAGGATTATTCCTTGCTGACAACAGGCTGAGCCGCCGGTTCAGCGGGCTGCTCAAGCTGCAGCTCCAGCCTTTTGATTTTGCGCTCGGCGCGACCCAGCGCAATACGCGTGCGCAGGTAGAACAGGCCGCAAATGATCCAGCCGAGAACGAAACCGGCGCCAAACAGCGTGGCCAACAGGGTCGATACGCGATAATCCCCCTGCGCAACCAGATAGTTAAAATTGACCACCTGATCGTTATGCGCACCCAAGGTGACGGAAATCACGAAGATCACCAGAACCAACAAAAAAATCAGCAAATATTTCACATTCTTTCCCGCGATGCCGAGTGAATCGGATGAACGATGCCAAAATGTGGCGTCCCTAACCCTTAAGTTAGCATTTCCCGCTGCGGCAGGGAAACCCTGCCGCACGATAAAACCACATATCTGCTGGCATATTCGGCAGTAAACGGTCTTAGCGAACAAATTGATGAGAAAGCTTCTCAAAACGTCGAATTTATAAGGATATGGGGGCAACCGGGCGAATTGCAATGGCGGGAAAATGTAAGCGGTTAATGCGGCACCGGTCCGATGCCGCCTATTTTGTGACATGGTCACATATCGATCATATCTCCGGCTTGCGCGCCGCGATTTCCTGCTGCTCTTTTGGCGGTGGCGTCAACGGGCCGAACCAACGCTGCGCCAGCCAGCAGGTGATCACCACCAGCAGCCAACTGATCAGCGTAGCCATCGCCAGATCGCGCGGCCAGTGCATGCCCAGCAGCAGACGGCTGCCCATCACCCCCGTTGCCCACACCATCAGCAGCGCGACGGTTTTATAATGGCGGCGCGGCCACAGCAATCCTACGCCCAGCAGCGCCCAAGTGGCGGCGAACATCGTATGCCCCGACGGGAAAGCGAAGCCGGTTTCAAACTGCCAGTGCTTGCGCAGCCAGTTCGGCACCAGCGTCTGGTCTTGCAGTTGCTCGCGCACCAACGCGCTGCGCTCTTTACGATGCAGCGAATAGAAATATTTTCCGTCCACGCCGTGGGTTTGCTCGAGCCATACCACAAACGGCCGCGGTTCTTGCACCCGATCCTTGATCAACGACTTGACCCCCTGCCCAATCACCAACGCGGCGGAAAGCAGGATCGCCAGACCGATGGCCGCTTTCAGCCGAAAGCGCAGGCACCACAAAAACCAACCGCAAAGGATAGCGCTGGTCAGAATGCCCCACGGCGAGGTCACGGTTTCGGTTACCCAGAACAGCGCTTTGAGCAGCCGATCATTGCCGCCGGGTTGCCAATGCCAGCCGGATGCCCATACGACCAGCGGCATCAACAGCAGCAGCAGCGCGCCGCCCGCCGTGCGTTTTGCTATCTCATACATTCCCGTTTTCCTCTGCGTGAATCAGGCTGCAGTGTAACAAGAGTGCAATATTGATAACACGCGAAAAATTAAACAGATAGGAAACCTATCGCAATAATAGGTGGCTAGAAAACGCCATCTGCTGGTTTGCTGAGCACCGCCCGGCAAGAAGTTGTGGCAAAATAGCCGATAATTAACGAAATAGAGATCGGCGTAGCACGTTTTAGTCTTGGTCAATTTACTGAACCGGACTTAGGATGCGCGACAATGATTGAATCGTAGGTTTTTGTGGAGAGTGACATGCAGCTGAAACGGGTGGCAGAGGCTAAACTGCCGACACCTTGGGGCGATTTCCTGATGGTAGGATTCGAAGAACTGGCGACCGGACATGACCATCTGGCACTGGTATTCGGTGATATTTCCGGCGAAGCGCCGGTGCTCGCACGCGTGCATTCCGAATGCCTGACCGGCGATGCGTTGTTCAGCCTGCGCTGCGACTGCGGTTTTCAACTGGAAGCCGCACTGGAGCAGATTGCGGAAGAAGGCCGCGGCATCCTGCTTTATCATCGCCAGGAGGGCCGCAATATCGGCCTGTTGAACAAGATCCGCGCCTACGCCCTACAGGACAAGGGCGCAGACACCGTGGAAGCCAATCACCAGCTCGGCTTCGCCGCCGACGAGCGCGACTTCACCCTGTGTGCCGACATGTTCAAACTGTTGGGCGTCGACGCGGTGCGTTTGCTGACCAACAACCCGAAAAAGGTCGAGATCCTGACCGAAGCCGGTATCAACATCAGCGAACGCGTGCCGTTGATCGTCGGTCGCAACCCGAAGAACGAACGCTATCTGGCCACCAAGGCCGCCAAAATGGGCCATTTGCTCGACCAGAAGTGATCGCCACCGCCGCGGAAACAATCAGGGCGCCTTACGGCGCCCTTTTTATTGATTAATTACAGCATTTTCCTGATCACATAGTGCAGGATGCCGTCGTTTTCGTAGTAAGTCAGCTCATTGCCGGTATCGATGCGGCACCGGGTGTCGACCACTTCCTTGCGCCCGTCGGCATAGGTGATGTGCACCGGCACCGTCTGGCCCGGCTGCAGCTGTTGCAGGCCGCCAACGCTGATCTGCTCATCCCCGGTCAGCCCCAGGGTTTTGCGCGTCACCCCCTGCGGGAACTCCAGCGGCAAAATCCCCATGCCGATCAGGTTAGAGCGGTGAATACGCTCGAAGGATTCGGCAATCACCACCCGCACGCCCAGCAGGCGCGGCCCCTTCGCCGCCCAGTCGCGGCTGGAGCCGGAACCGTACTCTTTACCGGCGATCACCGCCAGCGGCACTTTCTCCTGCTGGTACTGCATGGCGGCGTCGTAGATAGACAGCTGCTGTTGTGACGGAATATGGCGGGTATAGCCGCCCTCCACGCCCGGCACCATTTCGTTGCGGATGCGAATGTTGGCGAAGGTGCCGCGCATCATCACTTCGTGGTTGCCGCGGCGTGAACCGTAGGAGTTGAAATCCTGCGGCGCTACGCCATGCTCGCTCAGGTAACGCCCCGCCGGGCTGTCGCGCTTGATGTTACCCGCCGGCGAGATGTGGTCGGTGGTCACCGAGTCGGCCAGAATCGCCAGAATGCGCGCGTCTTTGATGTCCTGCACCGGATCCGGCTTCACCTGCATGGTGCTGAAGAACGGCGGATGGCGGATATAGGTAGAATCCTCCTGCCACTGATAGGTCGCCGAACCGGTCACCTGGATCGCCTGCCAGTTGGCGTCGCCGTCGAACACTTCGCCGTATTCCTTGTGGAACATCTCGGTGCGCACTTCTTCCACCGCCTGAGCGATGTCCTGGCTGCTCGGCCAGATGTCCTTCAAATAGACCGGCTGACCGTCATTACCCTCGCCCAGCGGCTCTTTGGTCAGATCGATCTTCATGCTCCCCGCCAGCGCATAAGCCACCACCAGCGGCGGCGAGGCCAGCCAGTTGGTTTTCACCAGCGGGTGGATGCGCCCTTCGAAATTACGGTTGCCCGACAGCACCGCGCCAACGGTCAGATCGCCCTCTTTGATCGCCTGCTCGATAGGATCCGGCAGCGGCCCGGAGTTGCCGATACAGGTGGTACAGCCATATCCCACCAGGTTGAACCCCAGCTCTTCCAGATAGGCGGTGAGTTTGGCGCTGTCGAAGTAGTCGGTCACCACTTTGGAACCCGGCGCCAGCGAGGTTTTTACCCAGGGTTTGCTGCGCAGACCTTTCTTGACGGCGTTTTTCGCCAGCAGGCCGGCCGCCATCATCACGCTCGGGTTGGAGGTATTGGTGCAGGAGGTGATCGCCGCGATCACCACCGCGCCGTCGCGCAGTTCGTGCTGCTGCCCGTCCAACGTAAAGGTTTTGCCGTCTGTCTTGGCCTTGTGGCCGCCGATATCCAGCTCGGTCGCGGCCTTGAACGCCTGCGGCACATTCGGCAGCGCGACGCGATCTTGCGGGCGTTTCGGCCCGGCGAGGCTCGCCTCCACCGTCGACATGTCCAGCGCCAGCGAGCTGGTGAAGACCGGCTCATCCCCCGGATTGCGCCACATGCCCTGCGCTTTGGCGTAGGCTTCCACCAGCGCGATTTGTTCGGCGCTGCGGCCGCTGAGCTTCATATAGCCGAGCGTAACGTCATCCACCGGGAAGAAGCCGCAGGTGGCGCCGAACTCCGGCGACATGTTGGCGATGGTCGCCCGGTCCGCCAGCGGCAGATCGGCCAGGCCGTCGCCGTAAAACTCGACGAACTTGCCGACAACGCCGTGTTTGCGCAGCATTTGGGTGACGGTCAGCACCAGATCGGTGGCGGTAATGCCCTCGCGGAGCTTGCCGGTCAGCTTGAAGCCGACCACATCCGGGATCAGCATCGACACCGGCTGGCCCAACATCGCCGCTTCCGCTTCGATGCCGCCCACGCCCCAGCCGAGGATGCCCAGGCCGTTGATCATGGTGGTGTGGGAATCGGTGCCCACCAGCGTATCGGGATAAGCCACACGGCGGCCGCTTTCGTCGCTGTGCCAGACCGTTTGGCCGAGGTATTCGAGGTTGACCTGGTGACAGATGCCGGTGCCCGGCGGCACCACGCGGAAGCGGTTAAAAGCTTTCTGCCCCCAGCGCAGGAAGGTGTAGCGCTCGTGGTTGCGCTGCATTTCGATACGCACATTGTCTTCGAAGGCGTTGTTATCGCCAAATTCATCGACGGTAACCGAGTGGTCAATCACCAGATCCACCGGCGACAGCGGATTCACCTGCTCGACATTGCCGCCCAGTCGCCGTACCGCTTCGCGCATCGCCGCCAGATCCACCACCGCCGGGACGCCGGTAAAATCCTGCATCAGCACGCGCGCCGGACGGTAGGCGATCTCACGGTCAGCATGGCCGGTTTGCAACCAGGCGACGATGGCCTTGAGGTCGTCAACCTGCACGGTATCGCCATCCACATGACGCAGCAGGTTCTCCAACAGCACTTTCATCGATTTCGGCAACCGGTCGATAGCACCCAGCTGCTTCGCCGCCAGCGGCAGACTGTAGTAGTAATATTCGCTATTCAGCGCAACCAGCTTATCCAGACTTGTTTCACGAAGATCGGACGACATAGCTCCTCCATTTCTTATTGTGACTAAAACAGGGTAATCAGTGAGGTCTTGTTTAAAGATACCACAAAGACAAGTTAACGTTTTGATAACAACACGATTTGATCACAACGATAGGCGGGAACAATCACAGAAGTTAATGTGAAGAGTGTCAGCGAGTTACCTTAACCGCCGCTCCTTGCCTGAAATGCCAAAGCCGCATGAAACGGTTTCATCGAACATGCGCGATAATTTCAATCGGCATTTCCCGATACATCAGCGATATTGAACATTCTGACAATAAAGCACGCGCATGGAGCACATTTTGAATATCACCATCGATCCAACCTTCCAAAATCTAATGGTCGTGGCTACATCACTCATACCGTTGATTTTGTTTATCATTATTATCTACCGTACGCGATCTGGTTATATTCTGCTCAAATTCTTGTGGGATAAAGTTCTGCGCGGTAAGGGCAGCCAGTATGAGAGCATCAAAACATTCGACAGTGAACAGTATGAGGTGCATCGCTTTATTTACCATTACGGCATCAAGGTAAGAAACCTCACGGAAATTGAGGCAACGCTGCGTTGGATGAAGAACAAAGACGTCGCAATGCATGAGTTGCGGCGCATAAAGGACAGATTTACCCCTAAAGATCAGAAAATTAGGCTGGCAAGCGCGATGGAGTTTGCCATCCTTGCTGTATCTATCGTGCTTTTGTACTTCATTACCATTGCCGCAACGAAACTCACAATCACCAATGAAGCCTGGTATGAGTTCAAACAGACCACGCACAGTTTTCTGTTGGGCAAAGACTATGCGAAAAACTCAGATCTGTTTATTCCGTTTATATCAGACAAAAAATGGGAACTGACACGAGAGCAATGCGGCGCCCGTGATGCTTTTCAACGCGCCGCCGAGGTCGGTCTATTGGAAAGTGAGGTACAATCAATCTGTTATAAACTCACCAACGGTGATGACAGTGAACGGCGCGCCGATGTAAAAATACAAAAGAGAATAGGATGGACGCTTTTGGCATCAAGCCTTTATCTCCTTTACCTGGCTGTTATAACGATCGTCGCCGCCAAACGGGCCAAAACGTTGGATAAGCGTATCAATCAAGACGCTAACGCTTTACCTCAGTCTCAACCCCCGACGAATAACCAAGATGCGCCGTAAGCGGCAGCATACAAAACAGGAGGGACACCCCCTCCTGTTTTGGCCGACGCGCCGCCAACCTGAACTTACTTAATCGGCAGCTTGATGTCCTTGAACATCGCTTCGATCTCTTCGTTGGAGCGCAGCGCCACCGCGCTGTCGACCACGTCGCGCGTCAGGTGCGGCGCGAAGCGCTGAATGAAGTCATACATGTAGCTGCGCAGGAAGGTGCTGCGGCGGAAGCCGATTTTGGTGGTGCTGTAGGTGAAGATGTCGCGCGCATCCACCGTCACCAGATCCGGATCCTGCACCGGATCCACCGCCATGCTGGCGATCACCCCTACCCCCAGTCCCAGCCGCACATAGGTTTTGATCACGTCGGCGTCGGTGGCGGTAAAGACGATGCGCGGCGTCAGACCGGCGCGGTTGAAGGCGGTGTCCAGCTCCGAGCGGCCGGTAAAGCCGAAGGTGTAAGTGACGATCGGGTAAGCCGCCAGCTCTTCAATGCTGATGCTGCTTTTGCCCGCTAAAGGATGATCGGGCTTCACCACCACCGCACGGTTCCAGTGGTAGCACGGCAACATGATGAGATCGTCGTACAAGTGCAGCGCCTCGGTGGCGATGGCAAAATCGGCGGTGCCCTTGGAGACCGCTTCGGCGATCTGCGTCGGCGAGCCCTGATGCATGTGCAGCGAGACGCGCGGGTAACGCTCGATAAAGCCCTTGATCACGTTTGGCAAGGCGTAGCGAGCCTGCGTATGCGTGGTGGCGACGTACAGCGAGCCTTTGTCCGGGTAGGTGTGTTCACCGGCAACGGCTTTGATGGCGTCCACTTTGGACAACACTTCACGCGCGATGCGAATGATTTCCTGGCCGGCGGGGGTGACCTGGGTCAGGTGCTTGCCGCTGCGGGCGAAAATCTGGATGCCCAGCTCATCTTCGAGCATGCGCACCTGTTTACTGATGCCGGGTTGAGAGGTATAGAGCCCTTCTGCCGTCGAGGAGACATTCAGGTTGTGGTTAACCACTTCCACAATGTAACGAAGCTGCTGCAATTTCATATCTTATACCATCCTAGGTTAAACACTGCGGCTTACCCGCAGCCAGGTATATCGGTGTCGCCCCGGTATGCTGAAACTCACAAGCCATAAACCCCGTGTTCTACCCTGATGGTGAAGAAAACGCCGTTGTTAATAAGCTTTAATAATAAAAAAACTTTTTATATAACCACTATACCACGATGCAGCTTCAAGTATAGATCCGCGTCACACTATGATAACGATTATTTTGCATTGGTATCAACGTGAAACGGCGGTGTCGGAGGGATAAAAACAGCAAAGGATAGATCCGTTTGCCCCTTTTCACCAATAAAAAAACCAGCCGCCAGGGCTGGTTTTTCATCTTGCAGGCAGGACATCGCCCTTACTTCTTGCCTTCGACCCACTTGCCGTCCACGTAGAACGCGGACCAACCGGTCGCCTTGCCGTCTTTTTCAGAGGAGACGTACTGCTGCTTGGTTTTACGGCTGAAACGCACCAGCGTTTTGTTGCCTTCGGCATCCGCCACAGGCGCATCGGCCAGGTAGCGCAGTTTCTCCGGCAGACGATCCTTGAAGCGAGCCAGCTCCTCCACCAACGGCGCGCGGGTCTCGCGCGATTTAGGGAAGGTGTTGGCCGCCAGGAACACGCCGGCAGCGCCGTCACGCAGCACGAAATAGGCGTCGGACTTCTCGCACGGCAGCTCCGGCAACGGCACCGGATCTTCCTTCGGCGGCGCCACATCGCCGTTACGCAGGATCTTGCGGGTATTTTTGCAGTTCTCGTTGGTGCAGCCCATGTACTTGCCGAAACGCCCCATTTTCAGGTGCATTTCCGAACCGCACTTGTCGCACTCCACCACCGGGCCGTCATAACCTTTCAGGCGGAACTCGCCCTCTTCGATCTCATAGCCGTCACACGCCGGGTTGTTGCCGCAGACGTGCAGCTTGCGCTGGTTGTCGATCAGATAGCTGTCCATCGCCGTACCGCATTTCTGGCAGCGGCGGCGGGCGCGCAGCGCGTTGGTTTCCGCGTCGTCGCCTTCGAGGATGTTGAGCACTTCCGCTTCAGGCACCAGGTTGATGGTGGTTTTGCAACGCTCCTTCGGCGGCAGCGCGTAGCCGGAACAGCCGAGGAACACGCCGGTGCTGGCGGTACGGATGCCCATCTTGCGGCCGCAGGTCGGGCAGTCGATGCTGGTCATCACCATCTGGTTAGGCCGCATGCCGCCTTCTTCCGGATCCTTCTCCGCCGTTTCCAGCTGCTCGCTGAAGTCGACGAAGAACTCGTCCAGCACCGCTTTCCATTCAGCCTGGTTGTTGGCCACCTCATCGAGGCCGTCTTCCATGCGCGCGGTGAAGTCATAGTTCATCAGCTCGCGGAAGTTCTCTTCCAGACGATCGGTGACGATCTCACCCATTTTCTCGGCATAGAAGCGGCGGCTTTCCACCCGCACATAACCGCGATCCTGAATGGTCGAGATAATGGAGGCGTAGGTGGACGGGCGGCCAATGCCGCGTTTTTCCAGCTCTTTCACCAGCGAGGCTTCGCTGTAGCGCGCCGGCGGCTTGGTGAAGTGCTGGCTCGGGATCAGTTTCTGCAGATCCAGCTCGCTGCCGATTTCGACGTATGGCAGGGTGCGATCTTCATCGCCCTTGCGCAACGCCGGCATCACCTTGGTCCAGCCGTCAAAGCGCAGCGTACGGCCCTTGGCGCGCAGCTGATAATCGCCGGCTTTCACCGTCAGCGTGGTGGAATCGTACTGCGCCGGCGTCATCTGGCAGGCGACGAACTGGCGCCAGATCAGCTGATACAGCTTCTGCGCGTCCGCTTCCATGTCTTTCAACTGCTCGGCGAGCACGTTCACGTCCGAAGGACGGATCGCTTCGTGCGCTTCCTGCGAATTCTCTTTGCTGCTGTACTGATTCGGCGCCTTCGGCAGGTATTTATCGCCGAAGTTGTCGCCGATATAGCCACGCACCATGTTGAGCGCATCCTGGCTCAGGTTGGTGGAATCGGTACGCATATAGGTGATGTGGCCGGCTTCATACAACCGTTGCGCCATCATCATGGTTTTCTTCACGCCGAAGCTCAGGCGGGTGCTGGCGGCCTGTTGCAGCGTGGAGGTAATGAAAGGCGCGCCCGGCTTGCTGCTGGTCGGTTTGTCTTCGCGATCCAGCACCGTGTAGCGGGCTTTTTCCAGCAACTTGACCGCGGCGTGAGTCTGCTCGCGGTTGACCGGCTTGAACGGTTTGTCGTGCGCGTGGGTCACTTCCATCTGCAGCGCGGTTTCACCCTTCGCCAGCAGATCGGCATGCAGTTCCCAGTACTCTTCCGGCACGAACGCCTTGATGTCGCGTTCGCGCTCAACCACCAGACGCACCGCCACCGACTGCACACGGCCGGCGGACAGGCCGCGTGCGATTTTCTTCCACAGCAGCGGCGAGACCATATAGCCCACCACGCGGTCCATAAACCGGCGCGCCTGCTGCGCGTTGACGCGATCAATGTTCAGCTCGCCCGGCTGTTTGAACGCCTGCTGGATCGCGTTTTTGGTGATTTCGTTAAAGACCACGCGGCTAAAGCGTTTGTCATCGCCACCGATCACTTCCCGCAGGTGCCAGGCGATGGCTTCCCCTTCGCGGTCAAGGTCGGTTGCGAGATAAATGTGGTCGGCGTTTTCCGCCAACGATTTTAACTCGGCGACCACTTTTTCTTTACCCGGCAGGATTTCATAATGCGCTTTCCAGCCGTGGTAAGGGTCGACGCCCATGCGATTTACCAGCGCCGCCTTCTCATCTTTTTTAACTTTTTTCTTGGCTTTGTCTTCGGTTGAGTCAGCGCTCTTTTTGCTGGCTGAGCCACTGGTCGGCAAATCACGGATGTGACCGACGCTGGACTTCACCACGTAGTCACTTCCTAAATATTTATTAATAGTTTTGGCTTTTGCCGGGGACTCAACTATTACGAGAGCTTTACCCATATTTACCTTTACCTAATTTATTTCTTCTAAAAAGAAGTCTTTTATCTCGCCGTGCCGCGGCAATTCGTGTCTCTTTTTTTATATTGCGGCAGTCTGGCAAGAGATCAACAGATTTTTTTCTTTTGGTTGCCCAACTGCTCAACCTGAACGCAAGTTGTTGATCCTGCCTGCTATTCACCCATGCCCCAGAAGTATGGCTGTGTGAGTTTTATTCATGGCGTAAACAAAACCTTCCACCCGACGCCGCAAAATCCCACACTGTACCTGATAAAAAGCGTCACGCAACCTAATTAGCATGGAAAGTCCGATTTCGCCAACCGGCGGCCGCCCATGGCCATCCAGACGGCAAATAAACCTTAGTCGGTTTGCGGATAAAAGCGAACCGGCGTTAGAATATGCGCAGAGTTTTTAGTTTGGAGTCTAATAAATGCGCACGAATACTGCACCTATCGGCCGCGAGGCCCTGCTGGCGGAAGCAAATAACATCATCCGCCAACACGAAGATTATCTGCACGGCATGATCGCCACCGACGTTGAACAAAAAAGCGGCGTTTTAGTTTTTCGCGGCGAATACTTTTTGGATGCCGATGGATTGCCCACCGCCAAAACCACCGCGGTATTTAATATGTTTAAACATTTGGCTCACCTGCTTTCGGAAAAATACCACCTGGTCGATTAAGACAAGAAAACGGGGGCGCCTGGCCCCCGTTGATTCACGCTCTCGTTGCCGTTACAACAACGGCTTTTCCCCACGCTGCCACCAGCGCAGCAGCAAACGATCGACGCTTTCCGCCGCACTGCCGGTGAAGCGATCCATCAGGCGTTTGCGGCGCGTATAGCGCACGGCGATCACTTCGTGGTTATCCAGCTCGGCGATCAGTAAATCATCGCTGGTGCCGATGGCGTCGACCAGGCCCTTCTCTTTCGCCTGTGAACCGAACCAGTGCTCACCGGTGGCGACGCTGTCGATATCGAGCGACGGGCGCTGCTCATGCACGAAGCGCTTGAACAGTTCGTGGGTTTCGTTCAAATCTTCGCGGAACTTCTCGCGCCCCTGTTCGGTGTTTTCACCGAACAGTGTCAGCGTGCGTTTAAACTGCCCGGCGGTGTGCAACTCCACGTCGATGTCGTTCTTCTTCAGCAGACGGTGGAAGTTCGGGATCTGCGCCACCACGCCGATGGAGCCGATGATGGCGAACGGCGCCGCCACGATGCGATCCGCGACGCAGGCCATCATGTAGCCGCCGCTGGCCGCCACTTTATCCACCGCTACCGTCAGGCGAATGCCGCCTTTGCGCAGGCGCTCCAACTGCGAAGCCGCCAAGCCGTAGCCGTGCACCACCCCGCCAGGGCTTTCCAGGCGCAACAGAACTTCATCCTGCGCCGACGCCACCGCCAACACCGCCGAGATCTCTTCGCGCAGCGAGGTGACCTCGTGCGCGTCCATGCTGCCCTTGAAATCCAGCACATACAGGCACGGCTTGGCCACTTCCACCGCGCCGGACTTAGCGCGCTGCTTCTTCAATTTGTCATCAGATTTGGTCTGCTTCTTGAACTGTTTCAGCCAAACCTTCTGCTCGGCGGCATCCATGCGCGCCAGGCGCATATCGCGCTGCATCTCGCGATACTGTTCGCCGAGATCGGTCAGCTGCAGCTCCCCTTTCTGGCGGCTCTTGCGTTGCCCCAAACTGACCGCCAGGATGGCCAACGCGGCGATGGCGAGCACCACCGTGGCGACCTTGGCCAGAAACAGGCCATAAACAGATATAAACTCCACAGATTCCGCCTTTATTTACAGGTTGTTAGTATGCTTATTTCCATTTTAGCCAACCGCAGCGGCTGCTGTCGCGGCTAAATGAAAATTCATTGCGCACAGAGCATCACTATGGGGACGATTTACGGCCGAACCAAGCCGCCACCGCCGCGCTTTTGTTACAAAAGAATGCCATTTCAGCCTGCTACGCATTGAAAATGCCTGCGGATTAAGGCATATAACACCCATTATTCATCAATATGATGAGACGGATTCGCTGCGCGGCCCGCAGGCGGTCGAGCCTTCGCTCCCGCCCCGGCCGCGCGTTTCACCCTTGCTCCCCGATATCCGCGGGAGAACAGCCACCCAGGCGAGGATTTATCGTGCATTACCAACCCAAACAAGATCTGCTCGAACAACGTATCATTTTGGTCACCGGCGCCGGCGACGGCATCGGCCGTGAAGCGGCGCTGACCTACGCGCGCTTCGGCGCCCAGTTGGTGCTGCTGGGGCGCACCGAGAGCAAACTGCTGGCGGTACAACAAGAGATCGCAGCCCTGGGCGGCGCCCCGGCCCTGGTGGTCACGCTGGACTTGCTGCACGCCACTCAGGAGCAATGCCGGCAGATAGCCGACGATCTGGCGCGCCAGATCCCCCGCCTTGACGGCGTGTTGCACAACGCCGGCCTGCTCGGCGACATCGCGCCGATGGCCGACCTGTCGATAACCATGTGGCAAGAAGTGATGCAGGTTAACGTCAACGCCACCTTTATGCTGACTCAGGCGCTGCTGCCGCTGCTGCTGAAATCCCACGCCGGTTCACTGGTGTTCACCAGCTCCAGCGTCGGGCGTACCGGCCGCGCAGACTGGGGTGCCTATGCAGTGTCGAAGTTCGCCACCGAGGGCATGATGCAGGTGTTGGCCGACGAGTACAAAAACCGCAATCTGCGGGTGAATTGCATCAATCCGGGCGGCACCCGCACCAAAATGCGCGCATCCGCCTTCCCGCACGAAGACAAGAACAAGCTGAAAACCCCGGCCGATATCATGCCGCTGTATCTGTATTTGATGGGCGAAGACAGTCGCCGCAAAACCGGCATGAGCTTCGACGCGCAGCCGAACCGCAAACCCGGCGCAGCCGAATAATCAGGAGCGTTTCATGGCGGAAGATCGTCATCAACAGCGCCAGCAGCGCCTGAAAGAACAGGTCGATGCGCGCATCGCCGCGGCGCAGGACACCCGCGGCCTGCTGCTGGTGTTTACCGGCAACGGCAAAGGTAAAACCACCGCCGCCTTCGGCACCGTCACCCGCGCGGTCGGCCACGGCATGCGCGCCGGGGTGATCCAGTTCATCAAGGGCGAATGGCCCAATGGCGAAAAGAATCTGCTGCAGCAACACGGCGTTGAATTTCAGGTGATGGCCACCGGTTTCACCTGGGAAACGCAAAACAAGGCCGGCGACACCGCCGCCTGCCAGGCGGTATGGCAGCACGGCAAACGCATGCTGGCCGACAGCGGCCTGGATCTGGTGCTGCTGGATGAAGTGACCTACATGCTGACCTACGGCTATCTGGAACTGGAAGAGCTGAAGGAAGCGCTCCTGCAACGCCCTGCGCATCAAACGGTGATCCTGACCGGGCGCGGCTGCCATCGCGATCTGCTGGAACTGGCGGATACGGTCACGGAGATGCGGCCGGTGAAACACGCATTCGACGCGGGCGTGAAGGCGCAACAGGGGATAGATTGGTAACAAAACGTTCTGGCCCCGAACGGGGCCAGAATGGCGGGATTAGCTGCGTTTGCTTGGCTTGCCCGGTTTGCTGCCTGGCGCACTGCGGCGGCCGCTGCCGGCCACCTGCGAGTGGCGCTTGACCGCACGGCGGATCTGGTTGGCCTTCACGCGGCGGCGCTCACGCTCCACCGGCATTTTGCTGACCGTTTCCGGTTTCAACTCAACCAGCTCGCGCAGGTAGTTGATCGCCGGCAGATCCAGTTCGGCCCAGCCGCCGCGCGGCAGGCCTTTCGGCAGATCGATGTCGCCGTAACGCACGCGGATCAGGCGGCTCACCTGCACGCCCACCGCTTCCCACAGGCGACGCACTTCACGGTTGCGGCCTTCGGTCAGGGTCACGTTGTACCACTGGTTGAGGCCTTCACCGCCCTGGAAGCTGATGGTGCGGAAGGCGGCCGGGCCGTCTTCCAATTGCACGCCTTTGCTCAGTTGCTTCACTTTCGCATCGTCAACCTGGCCGAACACGCGCACCGCG
The DNA here is from genome assembly GCF_059652115.1 of Serratia sp. EC4. Taxonomy (NCBI): domain Bacteria; kingdom Pseudomonadati; phylum Pseudomonadota; class Gammaproteobacteria; order Enterobacterales; family Yersiniaceae; genus Serratia; species Serratia sp. EC4. The sequence goes on from NZ_JBNIDE010000001.1 coordinate 474,699, forward strand.
TACTCGCGCTCCACTTCACGGCTCGGGTGCATCAGACGGTTGGCCAGTTCGCCATCGGTGGTGAACAGCAGCAGACCGGAGGTGTTGACGTCCAGGCGCCCTACCGCCACCCAGCGCGAACCGCGCAGCTTCGGCAGGCGATCGAACACCGTCGGGCGGCCTTCAGGATCGCTGCGGGTACACAGCTCGCCTTCCGGTTTGTAGTAAGCCAGCACCCGGCAAACCACCTCTTCGGACTCTTTGATCGACAGGACATGGCCATCCAGACGAATTTTCATCGCCGGCGTCACTTCAACGCGATCGCCGAGCTTGGCGACCTTGCCGTCGACGCTGACGCGCCCGGCTTCAATCATGGTTTCGATTTCACGACGCGAGCCATGCCCGGCGCGCGCTAAAACTTTCTGTAACTTTTCGCTCATTGAGCAACCTCTAATGTCGCCTTCACAGGCGTCGGGGGGATACCGCCGCGGCCAACCGCCACAACGGTCATAATACGCTTATCAGGATCGAACCGCGCATTATACAGGCTTTCTAAGGTGTTGAAACCCACTTTATCGGCGGTGGCCCCCTTCAGACTGCGTTCACGGCGCCAAAAAATCCTCCACCGCCCACAGCACCGCGTCAGGCCGTTCCAGAATGCCGAGGTGCGTGCGGGCCTCCCCTAAACGCACCACGGAGAAAAACGGCTGCTCGGCGGCAAACGCCTGCTGTTGCCGCAGGTAGTCGTCGCGGCGATCCAACGAGTAGATGTGCCGGCACGGCGGCGGCGCGCTCATGCCCGCCAGGCGTTGCAGCGGCGAGCCGTATTGCCGATAGGCCTGTTCGATGGCCACGCCGGCGGCACGCCAGAGCCGGTAATCTTCCTGCGCCATCTCGACCTCCAGATGGCGTTTGACCCGATCGTGGCGGATGCCGCCCTGCCAGAAGTCGAACAAGGCGTCGCGCGCCGCCAGCCACTGCTGCGGCTGCTGCATGCGGCTCACCGCCGTAAAGAACGCCGGCTCCGGCTGCGTCATGATCCAGTCGAGAAACACCATGCCCCGCACCCGCTGCGGCAACGCTTCGGCCAACGCCACCGCCAGCCAGCTGGCGTGCGCCACCGACAGGGTGACCGCGTTATCCAAACGCAGCGCCGTCAGCAGTTGGCGCACATCCTCCAGCAAGTCGTCCGCCGTCAGCGACATCTCCGTGGCTTTTGACGACAGGCCATGGCCGCGCCAGTCGATGCTGATCACCCGATAGCGTTCGGCCGCCAGAGCGATGAACGGCTCAAACACGGTTTTCGGTTCGCACCAGCCGGGCAGCAACACCAACGTGAGCGGCCCTGAGCCGATATCCTGATAGTCGAGCATCATGTTGGCACTGTGAAATGCGGTCATATTACCTCCTGCGCGTCTCTCCCCGACCCGTTCGGGGAATACCGACGGGGATAAGGTGACAGCGCAGCAGGTATTGATCTATTGAAGTTCGTGCGGAAAGTCCCCTGGCCGCACCTTATGAAAAAATGCGCACTAATTGGAATGGGAACTTAATGGCGCACGCAGGGATAGGCGGCGCTTAACGCCAGCATGATCACCGACGGTGCGGAATAATGCAGTTGCTCAGGATGCTCGTTCAAATACTGCATCACCGCGTCGGCGGCTACGCCGATGCTCATCCCGGCTTCCGGGCAGATATTGCGATTGCCCTGCATGGAATAAGTATCGAATACGCCGGCGACGTATCCCATGAACATGCCGCCATTCAGCGCTTCGGCCACGGTGGCTTCACCGCTTTTATTTTTTACGTAACCGCCGGATTCCGCCAGCAAACCGCTGCCTGAATAAAACCCCGCATTTGCCATTGAGGAAAATAATAAGGCCGCTAAAAAAGAAACCTGTTTAATCATTGCTGCGCATCCTGCCCATTATCAATTCTGAAGTAGTCAAGAATAGCGGCTTTCACGCGAAATAGCCTCGCTTCAGCCGATTTTCAGACAATGGGCAGGGTGGCAACCTTTTACATCAGCGGAAAGGCGCCGCGTCGCCCGCCCCTTCGCGCACCACTTCCGGCGTGGATTCGGTCAGATCGATAACCGTAGTCGGCTGTTGGCCGAGAAAGCCGCCGTGGATCACCAGATCGACCACCTTGCCCAAATGATCGCTGATCTCTTCCGGATCGGACTCGGCAAAATCATTGCCCGGCAGCATCAGGGTGGTGGACATCATCGGTTCGTTCAGCGCCTCCAGCAGCGCCAATGCGATCGGGTTCGACGGCACGCGCAGACCGATGGTTTTGCGCTTTTCATTCATCAGGCGGCGCGGCACTTCTTTGGTCGCTTTCAGAATGAACGTGTAGTGGCCCGGCGTATTGTTTTTGATCAGGCGGAAGGCCGTATTATCGACGTGCGCATAGGTCGACAATTCGGACAGATCGCGGCACATCAGGGTAAAGTTGTGGTTGCCATCCAGTTGACGGATGCGGCAAATGCGTTCCATCGCCGCCTTCTCTTCCAGCATGCAACCCAGCGCGTAGCCGGAATCGGTGGGATAAACGATCACTCCGCCCTTGCGCAGCACCTCGACCGCCTGGTTAATCAAACGCGGCTGTGGGTTGTCCGGATGAATATAAAAAAGCTGACTCATGACTTGCTCCTAAAATAATGCCCGCGCGCGTTGCCACGCGCGTAAAATCAGACCGCCTGGCCCGGTTGCGGCCAATCGCGCCACACTGGCTCGACGCCGCCCGGCAGCCACAGCTTGCGCCCCAGTTCGATCCACGAACAAGGTTGATGGAAATCAGAGCCTTGCGAGGCCAACAGGTGGTAGTCCTGCGCGTATTTCGCCAGCTGCGCGCGCTCATGCGGCGCCTGCTGACACTGCGCCACTTCCATGGCGTCGCCGCCGTGTTCGGCGAAATGCGCCAGCAAACGTTTCAACCACTTCGCGGTCAGATCATAACGGCCGGGGTGCGCTATCACCGCCTGGCCGCCCGATTGATGAATCGCATCAATGGCTTGTTCTATTGTACACCACTGCGGCGGCACGTAGCCGGTTTTGCCTTTGGCCAGATATTTCTTGAACACCTGCGCCATGTTGTCCGCCACGCCAATCTCCACCAGGTAACGGGCGAAATGGCCGCGGGTCACCGCACCGGCCCCCGCCAACCGCTGGGCGCCGGCATAGGCGTCGGGAATGCGCGCTTTACCCAGACGTACGCCGATCTCCTGCGCGCGCCGATGGCGACGTTCGGTTTGTTCCGCCAATAGCGCCACCAGCGCCGGGTGCGCGACGTCCACACCCAACCCAACGATATGAATTTCATGATTTTCCCATAGCGTCGAGATCTCCACCCCGTTGACCAGCCGCAGCGGCAACGCCTGCTCCGCAATAGCGGCGGCGGCCTCAGCCAAGCCTGCGGTGGTGTCGTGATCGGTGATCGCCAGCACGCCCACGCGCATCTCTACCGCCCGCAGCACCAACTGCGTCGGCGTCAGGTAGCCGTCGGAGGCGGTCGTGTGGCTGTGGAGGTCGTACAGAGTAAAAGCGATGGATGGGGGGTTACTGTCTGTCAAAACGGCTATCCGGCAATGGCTTGGTTTTCTATCATACCCGCGATCGGCGGCCGGACGGAAATCTATTCTGCGCCAGGCAGACGATGAATAGAATTCACGCTGACCGCTAAAACATTGTGCAAAAAGAGGGTTGACTTTGCCCTCACGAACCAGTTAACTAGTACACAAGTTCACGGCAACGGCCGTGTCGGATGAAAGTTAACAAAGAGAGTCTGCAAATGAACACATACATTTCTCTTCACGGTTGGTGGCGTACCTCCCTCTTGCGGGCGGTGTAATCACGCATAGCTGTCATCTGACAATGCAGATTTCCTGAGCCCGCACCTGATGCGGGCTTTTTTATGGACAGAATTCACTGGAACCACCGATGATGAACACCAAACCACAACTGACATTGCTGAAGGCGCAAGCCAGCTACCGGGGCGATCCCACCACCCTTTTCCACCAGCTGTGCGGCGCCCGTCCGGCCACCCTGCTGCTGGAGTCGGCGGAAATCAACAGCAAACAGAATCTGCAGAGCCTGCTGGTCATCGACAGCGCGCTGCGCATTACCGCACTGGGCCACACCGTCAGCGTGCAGGCGTTGACCGCCAACGGCGCGGCGCTGCTGCCGCTGCTGGACGAAGCGCTGCCACCTGAAGTCCGCAATCAGGCGCGCCCCAATGGCCGCGAACTGACCTTCCCGGCGATCGACGCGGTGCAGGACGAAGACGCCCGCCTGCGTTCACTGTCGGTGTTCGACGCGCTGCGCACGCTGCTGACCCTGGTGGATTCCCCGGCGGACGAGCGCGAAGCCGTGATGCTGGGCGGCCTGTTCGCCTACGATTTGGTCGCCGGGTTCGAGGACCTGCCGGCACTGCGCCAGGATCAACGCTGCCCGGACTTCTGCTTCTATCTGGCGGAAACCCTGCTGGTGCTGGATCATCAACGCGGCTCGGCCCGTCTGCAGGCCAGCGTCTTCAGTGAGCAGGCGAGTGAAGCGCAGCGTTTGCAGCATCGCCTGGAACAGCTGCAGGCTGAGTTGCAACAACCCCCGCAGCCGATCCCGCACCAAACGCTGGAAAACATGCAGCTGAGCTGTAACCAGAGCGACGAAGAGTACGGCGCGGTGGTCAGCGAGCTGCAGGAAGCGATCCGCCAGGGCGAGATTTTCCAGGTGGTGCCGTCGCGCCGCTTCACCCTGCCGTGCCCGGCGCCGCTGGCGGCCTACCAAACCTTAAAAGACAACAACCCCAGCCCGTACATGTTCTTCATGCAAGATGACGAGTTCACCCTGTTCGGCGCTTCGCCGGAGAGCGCGCTGAAATACGACGCGGGCAATCGCCAAATCGAAATCTACCCGATCGCTGGCACTCGCCCGCGCGGCCGCCGCGCCGATGGTTCGCTGGATCTGGATCTCGACAGCCGAATTGAGCTGGAAATGCGCACCGACCACAAAGAGCTGGCCGAGCACCTGATGCTGGTCGATCTGGCGCGCAACGATCTGGCGCGTATCTGCCAGGCCGGCAGCCGCTATGTGGCCGACCTGACCAAGGTGGACCGCTATTCATTCGTCATGCACCTGGTTTCCCGGGTGGTGGGCACCCTGCGCGCCGATCTCGACGTGCTGCACGCCTACCAGGCCTGCATGAACATGGGCACCCTCAGCGGCGCGCCGAAAGTGCGGGCGATGCAGCTGATCGCCGCCTCCGAAGGCACGCGCCGCGGCAGCTACGGCGGCGCGGTGGGCTACTTCACCGCCACCGGCGATCTGGATACCTGCATCGTCATTCGCTCCGCCTACGTTGAAGACGGCATCGCCACCGTGCAAGCCGGTGCCGGCGTGGTGCTGGATTCCGTCCCGCAGGCGGAAGCCGACGAAACCCGTAATAAAGCCCGTGCCGTGCTGCGCGCCATCGCCACTGAGCACCATGCCAAGGAGGTGTTCTGATGGCCGATATCCTGCTGCTCGACAACGTCGATTCCTTTACCTACAACCTGGTCGATCAGCTGCGCGCCAGCGGCCACCAGGTGGTGATTTACCGTAACCAGATCTCCGCCGAGGTGATCATCGAACGCCTGGAGCACATGACCCAGCCGGTGCTGATGCTGTCGCCCGGCCCCGGCACGCCGTCCGAAGCGGGCTGCATGCCGGAACTGCTGCAACGCCTGCGCGGCCGGCTGCCGATCATCGGCATCTGCCTCGGGCACCAGGCGATCGTCGAAGCCTATGGCGGCCAGGTCGGCCAGGCGGGCGAGATCCTGCACGGCAAAGCCTCGGCGATCGCTCACGATGGCGAAGGCATGTTCGCCGGCATGGCCAACCCGCTGCCGGTGGCGCGCTACCACTCGCTGGTCGGCAGCAACATCCCGGCCGATCTCACCGTCAACGCCCGCTTCGGCGAAATGGTGATGGCGGTGCGCGACGACCGCCGCCGCGTGTGCGGCTTCCAGTTCCACCCGGAATCGATTCTGACCACCCACGGCGCGCGCCTGCTCGAGCAGACCCTCGCCTGGGCGCTGGCGAAGTAATATAAGGAACACGACGATGCAACCTATTCTTGAGAAACTGTACCGCGCCGAGTCGATGAGCCAGCAGGAAAGCCAACAGCTGTTCAGCGCCATCGTGCGCGGCGAACTGGAGCCGAGCCAACTGGCGGCGGCGTTGATCAGCATGAAAGTCCGCGGCGAGCGCCCGGAAGAGATCGCCGGCGCCGCCAAAGCGTTGCTGGACGACGCTCAGCCGTTCCCGCGCCCTGACTATCTGTTCGCCGATATCGTCGGCACCGGCGGCGACGGCACCAACAGCATCAATATTTCCACCGCCAGCGCCTTCGTGGCGGCGGCGTGCGGCGCGAAGATCGCCAAACACGGCAACCGCAGCGTTTCCAGCCGTTCCGGCTCTTCGGATCTGCTGGCGGCGTTCGGCATCCGCCTGGATCTGCCGGCGGAAGAAGCGCGCAAGGCGCTGGACGATCTCGGCGTGTGTTTCCTGTTCGCGCCGCAGTACCATACCGGCTTTCGTCACGCCATGCCGGTGCGCCAGCAGTTGAAGACCCGCACGCTGTTCAACGTGCTGGGCCCGCTGATCAACCCGGCGCGCCCGCCGCTGGCGCTGATCGGCGTTTACAGCCCGGAACTGGTGCTGCCGATTGCCGAAACCCTGCGCGTGCTGGGTTATCAGCGTGCGGCGGTGGTTCACGGCGGCGGCATGGACGAGGTGGCGATCCACGCTCCGACGCACGTAGCGGAATTGAACAACGGCGAAATCAGCAGCTACCAGCTCACGCCGCAGTCCTTCGGATTGGAAACCTATCCGCTGGAAGCCTTGCTGGGCGGCACGCCGGAAGAAAACCGTGACATTTTGGCGCGGCTGTTACAAGGTAAAGGCGAGCCGGCGCACGCCGCGGCGGTCGCGGCCAACGTCGCGTTGCTTCTGAAGTTATTCGGACATGAAGACCTGCGCCAAAATGCGCGGCAGGCACTGGATATGATCAACAGCGGGCAGGCCTATGAGCGTGTCATCGCACTGGCGGCAAGAGGATAAATGATGCAGGAAACCGTGCTACACAAGATTGTCCGCGACAAAGCGCAATGGATCGCGGCGCGACAACAGCAACAGCCCCTGGCCGGCTTTCAGAACGACATCGTACCGAGCGAACGCAGCTTTTATCACGCGCTGCAAGGCACCCGGACGGCTTTCATTCTCGAATGCAAGAAGGCCTCGCCTTCCAAAGGGCTGATTCGCGAAAACTTTGATCCGGTGGAGATCGCCACGGTGTATAAAGATTTCGCCTCGGCGATCTCGGTGCTGACCGACGAGAAATACTTCCAGGGCAGCTTCGATTTCCTGCCGCTGGTCAGTAAAACCGTCAGCCAACCGGTGTTGTGCAAAGACTTTATCATCGATCCGTATCAGATTTACCTGGCGCGCTACTATCAGGCCGATGCCATCCTGCTGATGCTGTCGGTGTTGACCGACGACCAGTATCGCCAGCTGGCGGCGGTGGCCCACAGCCTGAATATGGGCGTGCTGACCGAAGTGATCAGTGAAGAAGAGCTGCAGCGCGCGATCGCGCTGGAAGCGCGCGTGGTCGGCATCAATAATCGCGATCTGCGCGATCTGAGCATCGATCTGGACCGCACTCGCCAACTGGCGCCGCGCGTGCCGCATGGCGTGACGGTGATCAGCGAGTCAGGCATCAACAACTATGGGCAGATCCGCGAGCTGAGCCATTACGCCAACGGTTTCCTGATCGGCAGCGCGCTGATGTCTGAACCCGATCTGCGCGCCGCCGTGCGCCGCGTGATCCTGGGCGACAACAAAGTGTGCGGCCTGACCCGTCCGCAGGACGCCGCCGCCGCGTATCAGGCCGGCGCCATCTACGGCGGGCTGATTTTCGTCGGCCGTTCGCCGCGCTATGTGGACATCACCCGCGCCCGCGAAGTGATTTCCGGCGCGCCGCTGAAGTACGTCGGCGTATTCTGCGACGCCCAGGTCGAGACCGTGGCGTTGACCGTTGAGCGCCTCGGTCTGCACGCGGTGCAACTGCACGGCGCGGAAGACCAGGCCTATATCAGCGCCCTGCGCGCCCGCTTGCCGGCCAATTGCCGCATCTGGAAAGCGCTGAGCGTGAAAGATCGGGTGCCGGCGCGCGATCTGCAGCATGTCGATCGCTACCTGCTCGACAACGGCGCCGGCGGCACCGGCCAACGCTTCGACTGGTCGGTATTGCAAGGCGAAGATCTGACTAACGTGATGCTGGCGGGCGGCCTGCGCGCCGACAACTGCGTCGAAGCGGCCAAGCTCGGCTGCGCCGGGCTGGACTTCAACTCCGGCGTGGAAAGCGAACCGGGCATCAAAGATCCCGCGCGCCTGGTCTCGGTCTTCCAGACCCTGCGCGCCTACTGAATACGGCTCTATATTAATAACGGATAATAACGGGAACTCTCATGACGCTGCTTAACCCCTACTTCGGCGAATTTGGTGGCCAATACGTGCCGCAAATTCTGATGCCGGCCCTGAAACAACTGGAAGAAGCCTTTGTCAGCGCCCAGCGCGATCCGGAATTTCAGGCGGAATTTATCGATCTGTTGAAGAACTACGCGGGCCGCCCGACGGCGCTGACGCTGTGCAAAAACCTCACCGCCGGCAGCAACACCAAGCTTTATCTGAAGCGTGAAGATCTGCTGCACGGCGGCGCGCACAAGACCAACCAGGTGCTGGGCCAGGCGTTGCTGGCCAAGCGCATGGGCAAAACCGAGATCATCGCGGAAACCGGCGCTGGCCAACACGGCGTCGCGTCGGCGCTGGCCTGCGCGCTGCTCGGCCTCAAATGCCGTATCTATATGGGCGCCAAAGACGTCGAGCGCCAGTCGCCGAACGTGTTCCGCATGCGGCTGATGGGTGCGGAAGTGATCCCGGTGCACAGCGGCTCCGCCACCCTGAAAGACGCCTGCAACGAAGCCTTGCGCGACTGGTCCGGCAGCTATGAAACCGCGCACTATATGCTCGGCACCGCCGCCGGCCCGCATCCGTACCCGACTATCGTGCGTGAATTCCAGCGCATGATCGGCGAAGAAACCAAAGCGCAGGTGCTGGAGCGCGAAGGCCGTCTGCCGGATGCGGTCATCGCCTGCGTCGGCGGCGGCTCCAACGCCATCGGCATGTTCGCCGACTTTATCGATGATGCCGACGTCGGGCTGATCGGCGTGGAACCCGCCGGTCTGGGCATCGAGACCGGCCAGCACGGCGCGCCGCTGAAGCACGGCCACGTCGGCATCTACTTCGGTATGAAAGCGCCGATGATGCAGACCGCCGAAGGCCAGATTGAAGAATCCTATTCAATCTCCGCCGGGTTGGACTTCCCGTCCGTCGGGCCGCAACACGCCTTCCTGAACAGCATCGGCCGCGCCGAATACGTGTCGATCACCGACGACGAAGCGCTGGAAGCGTTTAAGGCGCTGTCGCGCCATGAAGGCATCATCCCGGCGCTGGAATCCTCGCACGCCCTGGCGCACGCGCTGAAAATGATCCGTGAAACGCCGCAGAAAGAACAGATCCTGGTGGTCAACCTGTCCGGCCGCGGCGACAAAGACATATTTACCGTTCACGACATTTTGAAAGCACGGGGAGAAATCTGATGGAACGTTATCAGCAACTGTTCAAACGCCTGGAAAGCAACAAGGAAGGCGCCTTCGTCCCGTTCGTGACGCTGGGCGATCCTAATCCGACGCTGTCGCTGCAGATTATCGATACCCTGATCGAAGCCGGCGCGGACGCGCTGGAGCTGGGCATCCCCTTCTCCGATCCGCTGGCGGATGGCCCAACCATCCAGAGCGCGACGCTGCGCGCTTTCGCCGCCGGCGTCACGCCGACCCAGTGCTTCGAGATGCTGGCGGCCATCCGCCAGAAGCACCCGACCATTCCCATCGGCCTGCTGATGTACGCCAATCTGGTGTTCCATAAAGGCATCGATGCGTTTTACCAACGCTGCGCCGAAGTGGGCGTGGATTCGGTGCTGGTCGCCGACGTGCCGTTTGAAGAGTCTGCGCCGTTCCGCGCCGCCGCCGCTCGCCACGGTATCGCACCGATCTTCATCTGCCCGCCGAACGCCGATGACGATCTGCTGCGTGAAATCGCGTCGCACGGCCGCGGTTACACCTACCTGCTGTCGCGCGCCGGGGTGACCGGCACCGAAAGCCGGGCGCAGTTGCCGTTGCATCACCTGGTGAACAAGCTGCGCGAGTATCACGCCGCGCCGCCGCTGCAGGGCTTCGGCATCTCCGAACCCGAGCAGGTGAAGGCGGCGCTGCAGGCCGGCGCCGCCGGCGCGATCTCCGGCTCGGCAATCGTCAAAATCATCGAACAGCACCATGCCGACCCGGCGGAGATGCTGACCAGGCTGGCGGCCTTCGTCAGCAATATGAAGCGCGCCACCCGGGCGTGATCCTCTTTAGCGAGCGCCCTGCCGGCGCTCGCTTTAACAGCTTGTTTCCCCTCAAAGTTTGTTCCATTTATTTACATCAAAAATTTGAACAAACCCAGGTCTTGTCTCACAATGAACGTTGTTCGCTATGCATTTCTTCGTTTGATTTGGGGAATGCGCTCGCTGCGGCGAAAAACCGTAGCGAATTTCAACCATAACATTGCATGGAGAGTAATTTATGAAGCTGTTTAAAACCCTTTCAGCCTTGTGCATGGCAGCCGTTGTGGCGGTCGCGGTGAGCGCTTGCGCGCCGACGGCAAAATCAGAGGGAACAGGCGGTTATATCGATGACACCGTGGTCACCACCAAAGTGAAATCGGCGTTGCTGGCGGATAAAAACATCAAGTCACGCGAGATCAGCGTAGAAACCTTTAAAGGGCGCGTACAGCTGAGCGGCTTCGTGACCTCCAGCGATGACGCCAACCGTGCGGTGCAGGTCACACGCGGCGTGGCCGGCGTGAAATCGGTTGAAAACGTGATGCAGGTTAAATAATACCGACACAGGGAGGCGCAACGCCTCCCTGCTTGCGGCCTTCATCAGAAGCGGTAACCCGCCCCGAACATGAACACCCACGGATCCAGACGCGTATCGAAGCTGTGGTGCCCACCGTTCGCATCGTTGAAGCGAGTTTTGGTTTCGATGTTCATCCACCACACCGACATGTTCAGCATCCAGTGCTCATCCAGGTTGTAATCCAGGCCGGCCTGCGCCGCCACGCCCCAGGAATCTTTCAGATCGAGGTCGCTCAACCCGGCGCTTTTGCCGTAGTCGTTGAACTTCTCGTCGAAGAAGGTGGTGTAGTTAACGCCAACGCCCAGGTAAGGACGCAGTTTGTCCTGCTTGTCGCCGAAATAGTATTGCGCCATCAGCGTAGGCGGCAGTTGGTGAACGGTCGCCAAATCAGTGCCGCCCAGCGTCACCTTGTGGCGGAATGGCGTTGCGGCCAACAACTCAACGCCGATGTTGTCCGTCACCATGTAACCGAAGGTCAGACCGAGCTGAGTGTTGTTTTTCGCATCCAGCGAACCTAACCCCAGTACGTTGTCCGAACCTGCATTTGGACGCACCGTCGCGGTGCCCGCGCGGAACAGGAAATCACCGGCCTGATGCGCACTTGCCAACATAGGCGCCATCATCGTCGCCAATACCATCAGAGTTGTCTTTTTCATTATCCATTCCATTTGTGTGGTTAATCACTCGAGGGGGAATATACCTACTTTCGGGTATTTGTGATCCCATCGAGATCACATCTTATGTGTAAAAATTTAAAATCCCACTAAAAACAAGGTTACCTAACCGTCTAATAAATCAAGGATTGATCTGCATCAAAAAAACGATTTTGTTGCAAATTATCTACATGTTCAAATTTCTGTTGCGGAGAAAAATGCGGCTGAGGTAATTTCATTTTCCGTGTTGGTTTTGGTTGGTGCCGTGAGGAGTCGGTGGGCAATCAAGATGAGCGAAATCCTTAATCCCTGTGTCAGCTGCGGCGCATGCTGCGGTTATTTTCGAGTGTCATTCTATTGGGCCGAAGCCGAAGACGGCGGCGGCACCGTTCCCCTTTCCTTAACAGAGCCTTTGACCCCATTCCTGCGCTGCATGCAGGGGACCAACAGCAAGTCCCCCCGCTGTACCGCGCTGGACGGTGAAATAGGTAAAGCCGTTTCCTGCTCGATCTACCTTAATCGGCCCAGCCCGTGCAGGGAGTTCGATCAGTCCGGTGAAAACGGCCTGCGCAACGAAGCCTGCGATCGCGCCCGGGAACGCTACGGCCTGCCGCCCTTGCCGGTGCCCTTGCCGCTATCGCTGTCTGACGCGACGATCGTTGAAGAAATAGGCGTAGTGCAATTCGCGGGGTGCCACAGCGGCGTGGAACAGGGTACAATCACCCACTGATTTATCTCTGTTTTCCCGACGCCAAGGAGTCTGCATGCCTATCACGGCCAACGCTTTGTACCGTGACAGTTTTAACTTTTTACGCAACCAACTGGCCAGCATCCTGATGCTGGCTTTGTTGACGGCGTTTATCTCCGTGCTGCTGAATCAGGCCTTCAGCCCTGATGCCGAACAGTTGGCGACGCTCGCTGCCACCACCAGCGATTTTGCTTCGTCTACCGGCATGGGCATTCAGGACGTGATCCAGCAGATGACGCCGGAACAGCAGATGGTGTTGCTGAAAGTGTCGGCGGCCGCCACCTTCTCTGCGCTGGTCGGCAACGTGCTGCTGGTCGGCGGGATGCTGACGCTGATCCGTCTGGTGTCGCAAGGGCAACGCACCAGCGCCCTGCGCGCGCTCGGCGCCTCGGCGCCCGACTTGCCGCGCCTGCTGCTGCTGCTGTTTATCTGCACCCTGCTGATCCAGCTCGGCCTGACGCTGTTTGTGGTGCCGGGCGTGCTGATGGCGATCGCCTTCGCGCTGGCGCCGGTGATCGCCTCCGTCGATAAAAAAGGCGTGTTCGCTTCGCTCAAGCTGAGCAGCAAATTGGCCTTCGCCAATGCGCGCGTGCTGGTGCCGGCGATGATGCTGTGGCTGGCGGCCAAGCTGCTGGTGCTGTTCCTGGTGAGCCATCTGTCGGTGCTGACGCCGAACGTCGCCAGCGTGGTGCTGACCGCGTTGAGCAATCTGGTCTCCGCTCTGCTGCTGATCTACCTGTTCCGGCTGTATATGCTGCTGCGCGGCTAACGCCGGCGTCAGCAAAAACCAAGGGGCGCGCTTCGGCGCGCCCCTTTTTTTGTTTACCCCACCACGGCGGCTTCCGCCTGCTCCTTACTCTGAATCAGCTTCAGCGCCAGATACAGATCCGGCACCAAAATCAACTCTTTATCGCGCCCTAAGCGGTTGATGCGGAACCAACGCGTCAGCTCGGTGCGGCGCCCCGCCAGCACCAGCTTTACGTTACGCTGTAACAGGTCGCGTTTCAGTTCGTCGATGGCCGCCAGCACGCTGATATCGGCATGGGTGAAACTGGCCACCGCATCCACCACCACCCAACGTGGCTGGAACGGCGTGCCGTCCACCAAATTGAGGATACGGCGTTTAAAATACGCCACGTTGAAATAGGTCAGCGGCGAATTGAAGCGATACATCATGACGCCAGGTACCGCCTTCACCCCATTGTTATTGCCCATGGAATGGATCATGCCTTCATCGTTGACGCCCAGCAGCTGTTCCGTCGGCCGGAAGACGGTGCGCAGAAACTGCATCAGCCCCAGCAACACCGCCAGCCCGATGCCGCTGATCACCCCCACCAACAGCACGCTAAGGAAGGTAAATAGCGCCAGGCGAAACGCCTGCGCGTTGCGACGGCGCAAGATCCAGATGCCACGGATGTCCAGCAGCGACCAGGCCGCATACATCAGCACCACACCCAATCCCGCCACCGGAATAAACTGCAGCGGCGCCATCAGAAACAGCAAGACAAAGGCGATGACCGCGGCGGCGATGATCGACACCAGTTGGCTCTTGCCGCCGTTGGCATCATTCACCGCGGTGCGCGAATCCGCGCCGCTGATGGCGAAACCTTGCGACAGCGCAGAGACGATATTCACCAGCCCCAGCGCGCGAAACTCGGCGTCGGCGTTCACCTCATAACCGTTTTTGGCGGCGAAGCTGCGGGCGGTGAGCATCATGCTGACAAAGCTCACCACCGCCAGGTTAAGCGCCGGGATCACCATGTCGCGCAGCAAACCGGGCTGGAAGTCCGGCCACTGGACGATCGGCAGCACGCCGCTGAAACCGCCCACCGTCACCACGCCATGCTGCTGCAGGTCGCCCGCCCAGGTCACGAACGCCGCCAGCACGATAGCGAACAGTGGCGCCGGCCAGTTAGGCCGCCATTTTTTAAATCCAAGCAGCGTCACCAGCGTCAGCAACGACACCGCCATCGTCAGCCAGTCGCTGTGCAGCAAGTTACCGGGCAGCGCGTAGATGCGCTCGATCAGCTGTGCCGGGCGCACCGTGAACCCCAACACCTTGCCGATCTGATCGACAATAATGGTGATCGCCACCCCGTTCAGCAGCCCGCTGAGGATCGGCCGCGACAGCAAATCCGCCAGCGCCCCCAGCTTGAACCGGCTGGCCAGCAGGCACCAGCCGCCCATCATGGCGGTCATCATAATGGTCAGTTGCCAATGGCGTTCCATATTGCCCGCTGCCAGCGGCGTCACCACTGCGGCGATCACCGCGCAGGTGGCGGCGTCGGGCCCGACGATCAGCTGGCGCGACGAGCCGAACAGCGCGTAGGCCATCATCGGCAAGATACAGGAGTAGAGCCCCACTACCGGGCTGACCCCGGCCAGTTCGGCGTAGGCGATAGCCACCGGGAGGGCGACGGCGGCGACGGAAAGGCCGGCGCGAATATCCGGCTTGAGCCAGCTGCGTTGATAGCCCAATAAATGCGTCAAACCAGGCGTCAGGGCCTGGAGAGATTTCCACTGCATGTTGTTTTCCGCGGTAAATTATCTGGTTATTATGACGCTTACTATGCGGCCTGCGGCCCGCGCTGGCAATCTGCCGGCGCTTTCTTGCGTAAGTTTATGCAAATTCCTGCTTTCGCGGCAGAAATCCGCCGGCCAAACGCCGATAATCGGCAACGCCCGGCGGTACACAGAGCTCGCCGAATCCGGTATAGTCGGCCGATGAACAGATGATGGATTGATTTATGAAGCAGTTTCTTGATTTCCTCCCGCTAATTGTCTTTTTCGCTTTTTATAAGCTGTACGACATTTACGTTGCTTCCGGCGCGTTAATTGTCGCCACCGCGCTGGCGCTGGTGTTCACCTGGGTGAAATACCGCAAGATCGAGAAGATGACGCTGATCACCTTCCTGATGGTGCTGGTGTTCGGTACCCTGACGCTGGTGTTCCACAACGATTTGTTCATCAAATGGAAGGTCACGGTGATTTACGCGCTGTTCGCGCTGGCGCTGCTGATCAGCCAATGGGTGCTCAAAAAACCGCTGGTTCAGCGCATGCTGGGCAAAGAGTTGACGCTGCCGGACAAAGTGTGGAGCAACCTCAACCTGGCCTGGGCGGTCTTCTTCCTGGCCTGCGGCCTGGCGAACATCTATGTCGCCTTCTGGCTGCCGCAAAGCGTCTGGGTCAATTTCAAAGTCTTTGGCCTGACGGTGCTGACGCTGGTCTTCACCCTCCTCAGCGGTATCTATATTTACCGGCACATGCCGGAAGAACAGAAAAAATAGTTACAAAATTGTTAATGCCTGCGGCGCTTGCCGCGGGCAGTATGATGTTATTCCCTCCTTTTAAAAGCAGACTGCTATGACACAACAACGACCTTTACCCAGCGGCGAGCTGGTGCTGCGCACGCTGGCGATGCCGGCCGATACCAATGCCAACGGTGATATCTTCGGCGGCTGGCTGATGTCGCAAATGGATATCGGCGGCGCCATCCAGGCCAAAGAGATCGCCGAAGGGCGCGTGGTGACGGTGCGCGTAGACGGCATGACCTTCCTGAAACCGGTGGCGGTAGGCGACGTGGTTTGCTGCTATGCGCACTGTATCCGCACCGGGCGCAGCTCGATCACCATCAATATCGAAGTGTGGGTAAAGAAAGTTTCTTCCGCCCCGATCGGCCAGCGTTACCGGGCGACCGAAGCGGTGTTCACCTATGTGGCGGTCGATGCGGAAGGCAACTCGCGCGCGCTGCCCGAGGGCAAAATGAACTTCCGCGTCGGCTTCGAAGAGTAAGCCTGCGGCTGCGCCGCAAATGCAAAAAGGGTCGCCGAGGCGACCCTTTCTTTTTGGTGTGACCGAACTCAGTTCAATTCGGTGGTGCCGTTCAGCTTGAAGCGGATAGTGACGGTGCGATCTTTCGCTTCTTTGGCTTCATAGCGCCATTTACGCATCGCCTGCTTCACTTCACGCTCGAACATATTGCGCGGTTCGGCCGACAAGATACGCACGTTGCTGACGCGCCCGTCGCTGTCGATATCGAACTGTACCCGCACGTTGCCTTCGATCTGCAAAGCCTGAGCCCGCGGTGGATAGAGCGGATTGGCGCGGCTGATCGGCCTCGGCCCGACCTCGCGCGAGTTGCCCTGCACCGGCGCGGCAGGCGCCTGTTTCACCGGCGCTTTGTCGATCGGCTTGGCCGGCGAATCGTTGTTGAACGGCGACGGTTCGCGCGGCTCGACTTTTTTCGGCTCCGGTTTGACCTGTTTTTCGACCTTCGGCTTCGGCTTAGGTTTTGGTTTCGGCTTGACCGGCTCCGGCTTCACGATCGCCTTCGGCGGCGGCTCCACGATAGGTTCCGGTTCCGGTTCTGGCTCCGGCTCAGGTTCGACCTGCGGCGGTTCCGGCTCGGCCGGCGCCGGCGGTGGCGGTTCGGCCATCGCGGCGGTGTTGACCATCATGACGCTGATCGGCGCGTCCTCTGGCTTCGGCAGCTCCACCACTTCTTTTACCGAAGCGTAAAGCAATCCCGCCACCAGGGCGCTGTGCAGGCCTACGGATAAGACGAAAGGCACGGATATACGGCGATTAAGGAACATCTTTTTTAGCGGCATAATGATTCTGTTTCCTCTGGTTCGCCAAGTTTAAATGCAAATAGCAATCATATTCAATAACGAAAGGCAAACTATCGCTTTAATCGTCAGTATGCGCGGCTAAAACCAGCAAACTCATAAGGATATTAACCTGGCCGTTGCTTTTTTACCGCCGGAGCGACACGCTTCATTAACGTTTGGCCAGGCGTCAAAAAGTAAAAAACCCGCCGGAGCGGGTTAATTGCGGTGAGTCAGCGTTATTCTTCATCGCCATAGTAAAGCACGCCCAGCTTGATCAGCGGCCGCCCTTGCGCCTTACGGTGCAGGTTGGTGTCGCGCAGCGAATAGACGCAGCCGCAGTATTCCTGCTGATAGAAGCGTTCGCGCTTGCTGATCTCTATCATGCGCGACGAACCGCCCTTCTTGCGCCAGTTGTAATCCCAGTACACCAGATCGGGATACTTTTCCGCCGCGCGGATGCCGCAGTCGGTGATCTGCTGCATGTTCTTCCAACGCGAGATGCCCAGCGAGCTGGAGATAGTGTCGTAACCATGCTCATGCGCATACAGCGCCGTGCGCTCGAAACGCATGTCAAAACACATGGTGCAACGAATGCCGCGCTCCGGCTCATTCTCCATCCCCTTGGCGCGGGCGAACCAGTTGTCGGTGTCGTAATCGGCATCGATAATCGGCACTCCGTGCTGCTCGGCGAAACGGATGTTCTCTTCCTTGCGCAGCAGATACTCTTTTTGCGGGTGAATGTTGGGGTTATAGAAGAAAATGGCATACTCGATCCCGGAGGCCTGAATCGCTTCCATCACCTCGCCGGAACAGGGCGCGCAGCATGAATGCAGCAGCAGTTTGTTTTTGCCCGCCGGCAAATCGAGTTTTTCCCTTACCAGTTCCGTCATGTCCTCACCTCAATGGCATATCAGTTTAAGCGCGCCGCACTATACGAATAAAAAGTAGCGGCTTCAAGGCATAAGCGCCAATCCGCGGGGAAATTCGCCCGATGCCGTTCCCCTGCCGCGCCTTTTGCGCTACCTTGGTAGCACCGTTTTATAGCCATGATTTTAAAGGTGAAACATGCTTTATCTGATCTACGCGCAAGACGTCCCCAACTCGCTGGAAAACCGTCTGGCGGTGCGCCCGGCGCACCTGGCGCGCCTGCAGGCGCTGCGCGACGCCGGCCGCCTGGTGGTCGCCGGCCCTAACCCGGCCATCGACAGCAACGATCCCGGCGCCGCCGGCTTTACCGGTTCGACGGTGATCGCCGAATTCGCCTCGCTGGCGGAAGCCCAGGCCTGGGCGCAGCAGGATCCGTACGTCGCCGCCGGCGTCTATGCCGACGTGACGGTGAAACCGTTCAAACAGGTGTTCTGATCTCCAGCCCTCCGAATACCGGGAACGCCCCGCGATACAGCGTTCCCGGCGCTAGCCACATCTCTCCGTCACCGTCGTGCTCGATTCGTCTTCCCCACGCGGCCGATATTCATGTTCCCCCCCGTAAATACTCACCGATGACGCTTTCCAGCATCGCCACCGCCGGTTGGCTGGCGGCCGTGGCAGAACGGAGCAGTTGCACTTCATGTGGTGCGACCGACGGCAATTCGTCGAGTATCCGCATCGCCGCCGAAACCCGTGCGCGGTCAAGCAGCGTGACGGCCAATCCCGCCTCGATGGCAGCCGCCACCACGCTGGCCGAAGGGCTGCTCACAACCACCCGCCAGTGCCTTCCCGCCCTGGTCAATGCATCGATCATAGCCTCACGATAAGGGCAATCGGCGGCATGCAACGCCAGCGGCAGTGGCCGGTTAGCCTGCAGCGCCAGCGAACGGCCTCCGGCCCACACTGGCGCAGTCACCGCGAGCGGTGTCTGGCACTGTTTCCCCGAAGGTTGAACCACCAGCGCGAGATGCAGCCGATTACGGCCAACTTGTTCCGCCAGCGCCTGACTGGCAGCGGTAGAGACCTCCAGCTCCACCGCGGGAAAACTGTCGGCAAAACGCGGCAAAATATGGCGTATCACATGAGAAGCGTACTCATCAGGCAAGCCCAATTTGATATGACCGCTTAGCGGCGCGCCCTGCAGTTCCCGCAGAATATTGTCATGGGCGCTCAGCAGCCCGAGCGTCGAGGCCAGCAGCTTGTTTCCCAATGGCGTCAACGCCACGGACTGATTGTCACGCTCCAGCAGGCGGCCGCCCGCCACCTGTTCCAGGCGCCGGATATGCACGCTCACGGCGGCGGGGCTGCGATTGACAAATGCCGCCGCCGCGCGAAATTGCCCCAAACGCGCAATAGCGTGAAAAGTGCGTAAGAGATCGATATCCAATGTCGGCCGCATGATTTAACCTCATTAAACAACTGGGCGAAAATTATTCGATTTATTAAATTATAGCCACTCACTACCATCGGGCGGAAAGGAGGTGACCATCATGTCCCTGGCACCATTTCGCCCCTCTTCCCGCTGCGGCAAACATCGCGGCAGAGCCGCCCTCTGGCTGGCTGCGGCCGAGATCCTGCTGATCGTGGCCTGGAGCTCCGGCTTCGTCGGCATCCGCTTCGCCGCCGATTACGCGCCGGTGTTGCTGGTGGCGTTCTGGCGCTGCGTGGTGGTCGCGTTCGTGTTGCTGCCGCTTAGTCTGCGCGCCATCAGGCGCGCATCTCCGCTGACAATAGCTGTTCACGCCGGGATTGGGTTGCTCGCCATGACCGGTTACCTGACCGGCGTCAGCAAAGGCATCGAATATGGCGTGCCGGCCGGGTTGGCCGCGCTCATCGCCGATTTGCTCCCGCTCGGCACCGCGCTGCTGAGCATGCTGTTGCAACGCCGCTTGCCCGATGGCCGCGTTTGGTCCGGGTTAGCCTTGGGGGTTAGCGGGGTAACGCTGGCGACCGGCAGCGCCATCTCATGGGGAGACGCCCCATTGTGGAGCTACCTGTTGCCGCTGGCGGGGATGCTGTCGCTGGCGCTGGCAACGCTGTGGCAGGAACGGCTGCCGCGAACGCAAGCAATGAGTTTGCCAGCCGCGCTGGGGGTACAAAGCGCGGTTTCCGCGCTGGCTTTCGCCGCCATGGCCGGCGCGGAAGGCCCGCTGCTGCCAACGGTAACGACGGGGTTTGTGATCGGCGTGCTTTGGACCGCGCTACTGGCGACCCTGGCCGGCTACGGTCTGTACTGGTTTTGTCTAAGGCGCACTTCTGCGCTGCGCGTGACGAGCCTGCTGTTTCTCAGTCCCTTCGTCACCTTCTGCTGGGCAGGGTTAATGTTCAATGAACCTCTTTCCTGGCCCATGTTGCTAGGCGCGGCGGCGGCAGGAAGCGGTTTGTGGCTGCTCATCCGTCCCGCCGGGCGTGATGAGCCCAAAACAGCGCAACACGCTGAAAAATGACGGATAAGCGAATGGCGGCGCCGTTACGCGACGAGTTTCCCCCGTACCACCACCTTGCCCGGCTTGATCTCGGGGTCGGCAATGCGACGGATCGCCAGATTCAACGCTTGCCAGGCGATCTCTTGCAAGTCGTGTGACACGCACGGGAAATGAAAACCGTAGATCTCGGCATGTGAAACCTCATCGATGCTGAACAACGACACGTCCTGCATCAACGGCAGCCGATGTTCGATGCAGGCTTTGATAATGCCCAGGGAGATCTGGTTATTGCAGCCAACGAAAAAGTCCGGGGCGCGGTTATTGGCCAGCCAACGGCTCGTCTCTTGCCAGGCGACATCCATAAAGAAATCGGCATACAGCACTTCAAACGACGCCACTTTCCCTTGCAGCGCCGCCTGCAGCCCTGTAACCCTGTCCCGTGCAACGTTGGAGTTCTCCGGCCCGGACACCACCACCACCCGCTGCGCTTTCTGTTCCAGAAGCCAGCGGCCCGCCTGAAGGCCGCAGTCCAGGTTATCGATATACACTCCGCTGCAGTGGCGATTGTCCAGCTCACGGTCGATCAATACCACCGGGATATTCAATGTTTCCAACCGCTTTAGATAGGAAGGCTGGTACAGATGATCGTTGGAAATGACCGAGAGAATGATCGCATCGACGTTGTAGCCAATCAGTTTGTCGATGATTCTGTCTTCGCTTTCCTGTGACTCATAGGAATCGAACACCAGAGTGTCATATCCCATTTTTTGCGCTTCAAGCGTCATCAACCGCGTCAGGCCGCCAAAGAACGGGTTGGCCATATCAGGGTTGACGATGCCGATGGTTCTGCTGCTTTTCGCCCGCAGATTGCGCGCCGCAGCATTGACCACATAACCGAGTTCGGCAGCGGTCTCCCGAATGCGGCGCAGCGTTTCCGGATGAACCTTGTCCGGCTGTGAAAATGCCCGCGACGCGGTGATTTTACTGACGTTTGCCTGTGCGGCCACGCTAGCCAGCGTCGCTTTCCGTCCTCGCCCCACCGCCAAATGCAGCTCCTTAGCTTAAGGTTATCATTTTGTACCATTAACAACATCATGACAGAACTTTCATCGTCGCGCTAATGGTTTACGCCTGCCAGGCGGTTAATCCGGGGATCGGTAAAGATATCCAGCTCGTCACGGCTCTCGGAAGAAAACTCGGACACCACCGCGCCCCGCTTCCCCGCCTGAAACCAGTGCCGGGTATTGGGCGCGATGGTGTATTGTTCGCCAGGCCGCAAGAGGAT
Organism: Serratia sp. EC4; assembly: GCF_059652115.1. NCBI lineage: Bacteria > Pseudomonadati > Pseudomonadota > Gammaproteobacteria > Enterobacterales > Yersiniaceae > Serratia > Serratia sp. EC4. Next base: position 496,383 of record NZ_JBNIDE010000001.1, read on the forward strand.
ATAGCGATTGCAGGTGTACCAAGGCTCTGCGCCCTCCGGCACCCGGCATACCGGTTCGCCGCCGGCATCATTAAGCGTCAGGTTTTCGTCATCGACAAACAGAAACACCTCGCCCCAACGGCAACGGAACGTCTCTTGTTTGCCGGGCGTGCCGGCGAAAGGAGGATGCAAATGCTCTGGGCAAGTCTGCTCAGGAAACAGCACCAACTCTTTCGCACAATACCGAGGTGAGTTGACATAGGTCAGCAGCTGCAGCCCTGAGACGGGATAGTCAGCCAAGCCAAACGTCGCAATTTCAATACGTTGCTGCTCTTCTTCGGTCAGAACAATGTCCGCCTCGCGCAAGTATTCCAGCGTAGCGGCTATGGCACGTTGTTGTTTGCTCATCATTTCCCCTGCAAAGTAACGGTATCGATATCAGCATGCTGATATTAAAACCGTCATTGCATCGCCGATTTTGTGATCTTCATCCCCATATTGAATAACAACCCACCAGCAAAATTAACTCCCGTCGAGTAATTCCAACATCGATCACAGTTTAACCCCCCGCTTTAGCCCACTATCGCCGCATTGAAATGATATCGTTACCATAAAAATGATTCACCAGGAGGCAATATGAAAGCATTAGTGTTGGCCAAAGCGGGGGAAATCGCTATCGAGGACGTCCAGCTTGCCGAAACGCTGGGGCCCGATGATGTGCAGATAAAAATTCATTCCGTGGGCATCTGCGGCAGTGATGTGCACTATTACCAACATGGCCGCATTGGCCCGTTCGTGGTTAACGCCCCGATGGTGCTCGGCCATGAGGCCTCCGGCGTAGTGCTCGCGACAGGTAAAAACGTCACTCACCTCAGCATCGGCGATCGCGTTTGCATGGAGCCCGGCATTCCGGATCTCAACTCGGCCCAGACGCGCGCCGGCATTTACAACCTTGATCCGGCCGTGCGCTTCTGGGCGACGCCGCCGGTGCACGGCTGCCTGCGCGAAACCGTCATCCACCCCGCCGCCTTCACGTTCAAATTGCCGGACAACGTCAGTTTCGCTGAGGGCGCCATGGTGGAACCCTTAGCCATCGGCATGCAAGCGGCCACCAAAGCCGGGATCAAACCCGGCGATATCGCGCTGGTGATCGGCGCCGGGCCGATCGGCGTGGTCACCGCCCTCGCGGCGCTGGCGGGCGGCTGCTCGGACGTCATTATCTGCGACCTGTTTGACGAAAAACTCGCCGTGGCGGCCAGTTATGAGGGGCTGCACGCCGTCAATATCAAAACCGGCGACCTGGCGGGGAAAGTGGCCGCGCTCACCAGCGGCAATGGCGCCGATGTCGTGTTTGAATGCAGCGGCGCCAAACCGGCCATCGCTACGCTGGCCGAACATGCGGCGCCAGGAGCGACCGCCGTGCTGGTCGGCATGCCGATCGATGCCGCGCCGATGGATATCGTCGCCGCGCAGGCCAAGGAAATCACCTTCAAGACCATTTTCCGCTACGCCAACATGTACCCGCGCACGCTGCGGCTGTTGAGCAGCGGCAAATTGCGCGTCCAGCCGTTGATAAGCCAAACCTACAAGTTCTCCGACAGCGTGGCCGCCTTCGAGCGCGCGGCGGCGGGACATGCCTCGGACATCAAAATCATGCTGGAAATGGAGTGATCCTATGGCGCTCTATGCTGGCATAGACTGCGGTACGCAAGGCACGAAAGTCGTGATTGTCGACAGCACACAGGGCGTGATCCTCGGTGAGGGCAACGCCCCTCACCGTCTCATCAGCCAAGCCAATGGCCGGCGCGAACAGGAGGCCGACTGGTGGATTGAGGCGCTGGTCATCGCTTTTCGCCAAGCCGTGACTAACGCCGACGTTGATGCACGGGAGATTCATGCTCTGGGGGTCTCTGGCCAACAACATGGGTTTGTGCCGCTGGACGCAGACGGCAACGTGCTGCACAGCGTCAAGCTGTGGTGCGATACCGAAACCGCAGAGGAAAACGAACGGCTCCTGCAGCAGCTCGGCGGGGCCAACGGCTCGCTGGAAACACTCGGCCTGCGGATCGCCACCGGTTATACCGCGTCAAAAATCCTTTGGTTCAAGACACACCATCCGGCGCTCTGGGCAAAACTGCACACCGTGTTGTTGCCCCATGACTACTTGAATTTCTGGCTGACCGGGGAGCGCGTAGCGGAATATGGCGACGCTTCCGGCACCGGATTGTTCGATGTGCGCACCCGTCGTTGGAGCAAATCCGCGGTCGATCTCATCGACGACAGCGGCCGCCTGTGGCAGGCCCTGCCGCCGCTCAAAAGCGCGGAATGCTGCATCGGCACGGTGCGCTCCGCCGCCGCGGAAAAACTCGGCCTCGGCCCAACGGTGCGAGTATCGACCGGCGGCGGCGACAACATGATGGCGGCCATCGGTTCCGGCAACATCGAGGCCGGCACCCTCACCCTGAGCCTGGGCACCTCCGGCACGCTATTCGCCTGGTCTGCCGCCCCCGTCACGGCGGAATCGGACATGATTGCCGGCTTCTGCTCCAGCACCAATGGGTGGCTGCCATTGATTTGCACCATGAATGTCACCTCGGCCACCACTGCAGTACAAACGCTGCTGGACGAAGACCTTGCCGGCTTTAACGGTTTATTGGCGCAGGCCTCGCCCGGCGCAGGCGGTGTCGAGATGCTGCCGTTCTTCAATGGCGAACGCGTTCCGCCGTTGCCCCACGCGCGCGCCAGCCTGCATAACCTCGATAGTGACAATTTTACCCGCGCCAATCTCTGCCTGGCGGTGGTCGAAAGCGCCACCTATGGCTTGCGCTATGGCATCGAGCTGTTTCGCCGTCAGGGCATTGAAGCGCGCGAGATCCGCCTCACCGGCGGCGGCGCCCGCAGCGCCGCCTGGCGACAAATCGTCGCGGACGTGATGGGGTGCCCGGTAGTCTGTCTGAAAGCCAAAGAGACCGCCGCGCTGGGCGGCGCCATTCAGGCGATGTGGGCGACGACGTTGGCCGACGATCCGCAGCGGAACGCCGGCGCGTTGCTGGCCGAACTGTGCCGGCGTTTCGTTGCGCTGGATGAGACCACGCGCGCACGGCCGCATGCCGGCAGACAGGCGCAATACGAGACGCTTTATCAACGGTACCTGCAACGCTTGCAGCAGACCTATCCGGAGGTGCAACTGTGACGCGAGATCCCCAGACGCAAGCGCCCGCCTACCTGCTGGAGGTCAGCGGCGTCAGGAAAGCTTTTGGCCCGGTCGTGGCCCTCAAGAATGCGGAGTTTTGCCTGCGGCGTGGATCCATCCATGCCCTGTGCGGCGGCAACGGCGCGGGTAAATCCACCTTTCTCAGCATTCTGATGGGCTTTATTCAACCCGATGGCGGCGACATTTTTATCAATGGCCAACGCTGTGAATTTCATCATCCCCGGGAAGCCCTCAACGCCGGCATCGCCATCGTGCAGCAGGAACTGAGCGCGATCCCGGATCTGACGGTGGCCGAAAACATTTGGCTGGGCCGCGAGCCGAGACGCCTGGGGTTCGTCGACTTCGCGACGCTCAACCAGCGCACCACCAGCCTGCTCAAAGAACTCGATTTCAAGATCGACGCCCGAGAAAAAATGCGCAACCTGAGCGTCGCCGAGCAGCAACTGGTCGAGATCGCCAAAGCGCTGTCGCATGCCAATGCCGACATCATCATCATGGATGAACCCACCTCGGCGATTGGCGAGGAGGATGCGCAAAAAATCTTTCAGACGCTTCAGCAACTGGCGGCGAAAGGTAAAGGCATTATTTACGTCTCTCACCGTTTGTCAGAGATATTCCAAATCGCGGACAGCTACACCATTTTCCGCGACGGCGCCTATATCCATGAAGGCTATATCGCTGACATTACCCGTGAGCAGCTGATCGAACACATTATCGGCGGCGAGTACGACAGCGAGTTCGCCAAATTCAACCAGCCTGGCGAGGAGGTCTTGCTGGAGGTCAACGGCCTGTGTTGGCGCAGCAAGATAAAGGATATCAGCCTGCAACTGAAGCACGGTGAGATCCTGGGCATCTACGGCCTGGTGGGATCGGGCCGCAGCGAGTTTCTCGATCTTATCTTCGGCATTCAGCATGCCGACAGCGGCACGATCCGCTTGGGCGACAAGACGCTTAACCGCCATTCCCCGCGAGAGGCCATCGACAGCGGCATTGCCTACGTGACGGAAGATCGCAAGGAAACCGGCCTGGTGCTGTGCCGTTCCGTCAGTGAAAACATCAATATCGCCTCTTTTGCCGGCATCAGCCGAATGGGGTTCGTCAGCGAAAAACGGGAGCAAGCGCGAACCCGCGACATGATCCAGCGCTTCAACGTTAAAACCCACGATGGCGAACAGCCCGTGGGCAACCTGAGCGGCGGCAACCAGCAAAAAGTGGTGCTGGGCCGCTGGGCGCTGCTGGATCCGGAGGTGTTGTTGCTCGACGAGCCGACGCGCGGCATCGACGTCGGCGCCAAGAAAGAGATCTACCGATTTATGTCGGAGTTCGCCTTGCAAAACAAGGGGATCATCATGGTTTCCTCCGAGCTTTCGGAAATTATCGGCATGAGCGATCGCATATTGGTATTTCGTGACGGGCAGTTGGCCGGCGAGCTTTCGGCGGCCGATGCGAGCCAGGCAGCACTGATGAAACTTGCGGTTTAACAGAGAGAGAAAAAAAATGAGCAGCGCCCACTCCTTATCACCAGGAATTTCATTTTTCACCCGCAATAAACGCCGTATGCACAAATACGGCATTATCATCGCCTTTTTCGCGCTGTGCCTGATCGTGGCGCTGATTGGCGAATATCAGGTCGCCCAGGGGGCCTGGAGCAGCAATTATTTTCTCAGCAATGAAAACACCCTGATCGTCCTGCGTCAGGTCTCGATCAACGGTATTCTGGCGATCGGCATGACCTTCGTCATCATTACGGCCGGCGTCGATCTCTCCGTGGGCTCGGTGCTGGCGTTAAGCGGGATCGTCGCCGCCCGTTTCGCCACCAACAACAGCGGATTGGCTATCGGCGACACCGCGACCGCCGTCATGGCGCCGCTGATCGTGGCGCTGGGCATCGGCATCGTCTGCGGCCTGGTGAACGGCACCGTGTTGGCTCGTTACCGGTTGCAGCCGTTTATCGTCACCATGGGCATGCTCTCCGCGGCGCGCGGGTTAACCATGTTGACCACCAACGGCAATCCGGTATCGCAATTGAACAGCGATTTCCGCTGGTTAGGCAATGGCTATGTCGGCGGCGTTCCGGTGCCCGTCATCATCTTCATCGTGCTGTTCGCCCTCGCCTGGCTGGTGCTGAATAAAACCCTCTTCGGGCGTTACATCTACGCCGTCGGCGGCAACCCGAAAAGCGCGCGCACCTCGGGGATTAACGTCACCCGCATCAAAATACTGGTGTATACGCTGTGCGGCGCGCTGGCCGGCATCGCCGGCCTGATCCTTACGGCGCGCACCGGTTCGGCGCAGACCAACGCCGGCGCAGGGTATGAGCTGGACGCCATCGCGGCGGTGGTGATCGGCGGCACCAGCATGGCCGGCGGCGTCGGTACGCTGGTCGGCACTTTCTTCGGCGTGCTGATTATCGGGGTGATGAATAACGGCCTCGATCTGCTCGGCGTGCAATCGTATTACCAACAAATTATCAAAGGCGCATTGATCGTTCTTGCCGTATTGCTCGACCCATCGCGTAAGCAACAGCGCGATTAATAACATCAGACCCAACTCTACCAGGAGAAAACCATGAATAAGACCAAGATAGCGTTGTTTGCCTCTGCCATGATGCTCGGTAGCCTGTCGGCGGCTCAGGCCGCCCCGGTAAAAATCGCGGTATTGATGTACGGCAACAAAGCCGAGTTCGTGCAATTGATGGAAAGGTTCGGCAAGGAACACCCGGCGGTGAAAAGCGGCGAAGCCGTACTGACTTTCTACGATGGGCGTTATGATGCATCGGTGCAAAACGATCAGGCCGCCACCGCTATCCAGACGCGCGCCGATGCCATTATCGTCAACCCGATGGATTTTGAGGCCAATATCGATATCGTTACCAATGCCAACGAAGCCAAAATCCCGGTGGTGGTCACCAACGCGCGCCTGAACACGGACGCGATGACGTCTGAAGTGGTGTCTAATGACGAGTTGGGCGGGTATCTGGAAGCCAAAGCCGTCCTGGACAAACTCGACTGCAAGAACCGGAAGGTGAACGTGGTGATTATCGAAGGCCCGAAAGGCGGCAGCGGCGAGATCCAGCGCGGCAAAGGCAATGATAAAGCGATTGCCGAGTGCGGCGCCGGCCAGGTCACGGTACTTGAGCGCAAAACGGCCAACTGGTCACGCGCGGAAGCGCAGCCGCTGATGGAAAACTGGCTGCAGAAACACCGGGGTAAAATCAACGGCGTGATTGGCCAGAACGACGAGATGGCGCTGGGCGCTATCGAAGCGATCAAAGGCGCCGGCCTGAATGTGAAGGACTTCGCGATTGCCGGCGTTGACGGCGTCTCTGACGCGATTCATGCGGTGCAGGCCGGTGAAATGGTCTCTATTCTGCAAGATGCCAAAGGCCAGATGCAGGGTTCCATCGACGTCGCGCTGCGCGCCGTGAAAGGTGAAAGCTATCAACCGCAGTCGGACATCTGGAAGCAGTACGCCAAGGATCTGAAATGGGAGGGCGGCACGCAGAAGCATTACTACATTCCGTGGACCGTCGTTACCGCAGAGAACGCCCAATCGCTGTTGGACGCCCGTAAATAATTCCCCCGCCCCCTGCCTTCAGGGGGCCCCGCAGGGGCGCTTGCCTGCGAACAAAAAAAAAGCCAGCACGGAGTGGCTGGCTAAAAAGTTCTTCGAGGGAATATCTTGTGCGATAAACATACGCCTTTCACTGCGGGCTTTACTAGCTATCAGTGCGATAGGCACCCTCAGTTAAAATCAACGCCTGCATATCGGTGAACATCGTTTCCCATTCCGCCTGATCGATATCCATCAAACCAAAGTAACGCAGCATAAAGGCGCCTTCGGTGGCGAGAAACGCCAGGCGCGCGCGCTTGCCTCCTTCCGTCGTCAAATCCAAACCGGCGATGCGGCTGCGATACCATTCGCGCGTGCTCGCCAGATGCTCCGGCGTTTGAATCAGCGTCGCCATCAGCCCGGCGGCCTTGGCGCTGGCGGTCTGATCCGAGCTTTGCGTCGCCAGCATATGCGCGCGCACGCCGGTCTGCGGCGAAGGATCGTCACCGGCGATAGCGGCGAACAGCGTCTCGTAGGCACTGCCCCAGCGATCGAACATGGCGTCAATCAGGGCGTCTTTGCTGCCGAAACAGTACTGCACCCCGCCCTTGGAGATCCCCATCGCTTTGGCGACGGCGTCGATGGTCAAGCCGGCGGCGCCCTGGGTGGCGACGATCTCTTCGGCGGTGTCCAAAACCTTGTCGCGATCGATGCTGCGTTGACGTCCCATTAAGAAACCCTTCTTTTCAATACGAACGTATGGATATATATTATCGCCAGTATACCACCCGGCATCGCCGGAGGGTTACCACAATGGCGGCGCCTTCGCGCCGCCCACGTTAACTGGATTATGACTTATGTACGCCAAGAACCGCTGGTTAATCCTGACAATGGTCGCCAGCGCCCTGTTCCTGATCGTCATCGATATGACGGTGTTATATACCGCCCTGCCGCGTTTAACCCAGGCGCTGGATGCCAGCGCCTCGCAAAAACTCTGGATCGTCAACGCCTACCCATTGGTGGTGGCCGGTCTGTTGCCTGGCGCCGGCATGCTGAGCGATCGCATCGGCCATAAACGGCTGTTTCTCGCCGGGCTGCCGGTGTTTGCCGTCGCGTCGCTGTGCGCCGCTTTCTCGCCTACCGCCGAGTGGCTGATCGCCGCGCGGGTATTCCTCGCCGTTGGCGCGGCAATGATGATGCCCGCCACGCTGTCCATCGTACGCCACGTCTTTACCGACGAACGCGAACGCGCGCTGGCGATCGGCATCTGGGCGTCGGTGGCCTCCGGCGGCGCGGCCATCGGCCCGGTGGTCGGCGGCCTGCTGTTGGAGTATTTCTGGTGGGGCTCGGTGTTCCTGATCAATGTGCCGGTGGTGTTGCTGGTCTGGCCGCTGGCATGGAAACTGATCCCGCGCTGCGGCGGCGATACCCCGCGCCCCGCCGATATCATCGGCTCGGTGCAGATCATGATAGGCCTGGTCGGCGCTATCTATGCGCTGAAGGAATTGAGCAAGCCGGCGCCTGACGTCAGCGCCTTGCTCGCAGCGGCCCTGATCGGCATCCTGTTCCTGGCGCTGTTCGTGCGTCGTCAGCAGCGCAGCGCCCACCCGATGATCGATTTCTCCCTGTTCCGCAACCGGTTGTTCGCCGGCGGCATCGGCGTGGCATTGCTGTCGATGGTGGCGCTGATCGGCGTCGAGCTGGTGCTCAGCCAACGCTTGCAACTGGTGCTCGGCCTCAGTCCGCTGCAGGCAGCGCTGTTCATCTTGCCGATCCCGCTGGCCTCGGCGCTGGCGGGGCCAATGGCCGGTTTGCTGCTGCCGCGCTACGGTGAGCGCAGCATCATTCTCGGCGGTTTCGCCCTGACCGCCTTCGGCATCGCCGGCCTCGCCCTGTTCTATCAGAGCGGCATAGCGCCGCAGCTGGCGAGCCTGGCGTTGGTGGGCTTCGGCCTCGGCGGCGTGATCACCGCCGCTTCCACCGCCATCATGTTGAACGCGCCGGAGGAGAAATCCGGCATGGCGGCATCTATCGAAGACGTCTCCTACGAGCTGGGCGGCGTGCTGGGCGTGACGTTGCTCGGCGGGCTGATGACGGCGGTCTACAGTCACAGCCTGGCGCTGCCGGCGGCGCTGCCGGTCAGCGATTTAGCCTACGACAGCATCGACGAAGCGTTGCGCCTGGCGGCAGGAATGGCGGCCGATCGCGCGCAGCAGTTGACGCAGCTGGCGCGTCTGGCCTTTGATCGCGCCTTTATTTCGGTACTGATCGCCGCCGCGCTGTTAATGGCGCTGGGCGCAGGTGTGGTAAAACTGGCGCTGCGCAAGTAACCGAGAAAAGCGACTTTTTTCGCCTGCGGAACCTGCGTAAACTGATTCGGCAATTTGCTCGACGGATTTATCGTCATCGGTTTGAGCGATGGCAATAATGCCTGTTATCGTATTTAACCCTGCGATAAATCCGGTTACTGTAACAGCTATGGAAATTGATTCTGTCTACTATCGGAACAAATAATCAGGAGAAGATTATTATGGCAACGGCAAAGAAAGCAGCGAAAACCCATATCGGCCTTGACAGTAAACAATCAGCAAAACTCGCCGAAGCGTTGAATGCGCTGTTGGCAAACTATCAGGTGCTGTATATGAACGTGCGCGGCTATCATTGGAACATTACCGGCCCGCAGTTCTTTGAACTGCACGCGAAATTCGAAGAGACATATAACGATCTGCTGACCAAGGTGGATGAGCTGGCGGAACGTATTCTGACGTTGGGCTCGCAGCCGCGTCACGCTTTCAGCGATTATCTGAAAACCGCCGACATCAAGGAACACACCAACGTGACCGATGATAAGGGTACGCTGCGCGGCCTGTTGGAAGGGTATTCAATCTTGCTGCAACAGCAGCGTGAGCTGCTGACGGTGGCGGCAGACGCCGGCGACGAAGGCACCGCGTCGTTGATGAGCGATTACATCAAAGAGCAGGAAAAACAGGTCTGGATGCTCAACGCCTATTTGGGCAAATAACTCAGACGCCATAACAAAACAGTCCCTCACGGGACTGTTTTCGTTTTACCACTCGCAGGATACCGCAAACAGCAGCGCGCGCCGATGCTGATCGTCCAGGCGCCGCCGCACCCGGATAATATGGCGATTGCTGCACGACTGGCGTTCCAGCCAGCGATGCCGCCGACGTTGGCTCTGCCGCAACATGCGCCAGCGGCCCACTTCATTTCTACTGCGTCTCATAATTCCGTCACTCGTTCGTCTAATGCCAACCGCGGGCATTATAGCCCTTTCCGCCCGCGATCCAAGCCGCCGTTATCGGCGGCACAGCGAACGCCACGCGGGCAAAAGCCGCCCTTTCAATTTCGGCAAGTGCCTTAACTTCATCATATTTATGTAACATAAGCGCCGATAAAAGGTTTCGCCTTGCCCGATCTGTGCGTACACTCATCATTGGTGGTTTGCGAACGGGATTTTTCGCCTTTATGACAACATTTTATACCGTAATCAGTTGGCTCATGGTGTTCGGCTACTGGCTGCTGATCGCCGGCGTGACGATGCGCATTTTGATGAAACGCCGTGCGGTTCCCTCTGCCATGGCCTGGCTGCTGGTTATCTATATTCTGCCGCTGTTCGGCATCGTCGCCTATTTATCGTTCGGCGAACTGCACTTGGGCAAGCGCCGGGCCGAGCGCGCCAAGGCCATGTGGCCGTCGACCGCGCGCTGGCTGAAGGAATTGAAAGAGAGCCGCCGCATCTTCGCCACCGAATACAGCGAAGTCGCTGAACCGCTGTTCCAGCTGTGCAACCGCCGCCAGGGCATCGACGGCGTCAAGGGCAACCAGCTGCAGTTGCTCACCACTACCGACGACACGTTGAAAGCGCTGATCCGCGACATCGAGCTGGCGCGCCACAACATCGAAATGGTGTTCTATATCTGGCAGCCCGGCGGCCTGGTCGATCAGGTGGCCGAATCGCTGATGGCCGCCGCGCGGCGCGGCGTGCACTGCCGCCTGATGCTGGACTCCGCCGGCAGCCTGCCATTTTTCCGCAGCCCCTACCCGGCGATGATGCGCAACGCAGGCATCGAAGTAGTCGAAGCGCTGAAGGTTAACCTGCTGCGCGTATTCCTGCGCCGTATGGATCTGCGCCAGCACCGCAAGGTGGTGCTGATCGACAACTACATCGCCTATACCGGCAGCATGAACATGGTCGATCCGCGCTACTTCAAGCAGGATGCAGGCGTCGGCCAATGGATCGATCTGATGGCGCGCATGGAAGGCCCGGTGGCTACTACGATGGGCATCGTCTATGCCTGCGACTGGGAGATTGAAACCGGCAAGCGCATTCTGCCGCCGCCGCCGGACGTCAACATCATGCCGTTCGAGCAGGAAAGCGGCCACACCATTCAAGTGATCGCCTCCGGCCCCGGTTTCCCCGAAGAAATGATCCACCAGGCGCTGCTGACCGCCGTTTATTCCGCGCGCGAGCAGCTGATCATGACCACGCCGTACTTCGTGCCGAGCGACGATCTGCTGCACGCCATCTGCACCGCCGCTCTGCGCGGCGTTGAGGTCAGCATCATCGTGCCGCGCGACAACGATTCGATGATGGTGCGCTGGGCCAGCCGCGCGTTTTTCTCCGAGCTGCTGGAAGCCGGGGTGAAAATCTATCAGTTCGAAGGCGGTCTGCTGCATACCAAGAGCGTGCTGGTCGACGGCCAGCTCAGCCTGGTCGGCACCGTCAATCTGGATATGCGCAGCCTGTGGCTGAATTTCGAGATCACCCTGGTGATCGACGACGACGGCTTCGGCAGCGATCTGGCGTGCGTGCAGGAAGACTATATCGCCCGTTCCAAACTGTTAAACGCCAAAGAGTGGCTGAAGCGGCCGTTCTGGCATCGCCTGGTCGAACGCCTGTTCTACTTTTTCAGCCCGTTGCTGTAAAAGCCGCGGCGAGCGTGCTTTAATAGCGCCAAATCATTTGTTATCAGGATTTTTTTATGGATTTGAATAACCGCCTTACCGAAGACGAAACGCTGGAACAGGCCTACGATATTTTCCTCGAATTGGCCGGCGACAATCTGGATCCGGCGGATATTCTGCTGTTCAATCTGCAGTTTGAAGAGCGCGGCGGCGCAGAACTGTACGACCCCTCCGAAGACTGGAGCGAGCACGTGGATTACGACCTGAACCCGGACTTCTTCGCCGAAGTGGTGATCGGTCTGGCGGACAGCGACGGCGAGCCGATCAACGACGTGTTCGCCCGCGTGCTGATCTGCCGCGAGAAAGACCACAAGCTGTGCCACATTCTGTGGAAAGAGTGATTCGCCGCCAGCGCATCGGATAAAAAAAGCCCCGCTTATTCAGCGGGGCTTTTTGTTGCCGGCTAGCGGCGCATTACAGCGGATCGACCTTCAGGCACGAAACCGCATGGCGGAAACTGCCCTCCAGCAGCGGACGCGTCTTGGCGCACTCCGGCCCGGCAATCGGGCAGCGAGTGCGGAACACGCAGCCGGACGGCGGATTGATCGGCGAAGGCAGCTCCCCTTCCAACAGCTGGATCTGCTTTTCCTTCTCCTTGTCCGGATCCGGGATCGGCACCGCCGACATCAGCGCCTTGGTGTATGGGTGCTGCGGATTGTGGTACACCTCGTCATAGGTGCCCAGCTCTACCGCATGGCCCAGGTACATCACCAGCACGCGATCGGAAATGTGCTTCACCACCGCCAAATCGTGGGCGATAAAGATCAATGACAGCCCCATTTCGCGCTGCAGCTGCTGCAACAGGTTTACCACCTGCGCCTGAATCGACACGTCCAACGCGGAAACCGGCTCGTCGCAGATCACCAGCTTCGGTTCGAGGATCAGCGCGCGCGCGATGCCGATGCGCTGGCATTGGCCGCCGGAGAACTCGTGCGGATAACGGTTGATCAGGTTAGGCAGCAGGCCGACCTTCAGCATCATCGCCTTGACCTTGTCCTTCACTTCCTGACGCGGCATTTTCGGGTAGTAGGTGCGCAGCGGCTCGGCGATGATTTCGCCGATGGTCATGCGCGGGTTGAGCGAGGCCAGCGGATCCTGGAAGATCATCTGGATATCGCTGCGGGTTTTGCGCCAGTCGGCGTCGTTCATGCCCAGCAGATCTTTACCCAGCCAGGCGACGCGCCCGCTGGTGGCCTTCACCAGGCCGATGATGGCGCGCGCGAAGGTGGATTTGCCGCAGCCGGATTCGCCGACCACGCCCAGGGTTTCCCCCTCGAACAGCCGCAGCGTAACGCCATCGACCGCCTTCAGGGTTTTCGGCGGCTGCCAGAACCACTGCTTGTCGTCATGAATGTCGAAGTGCACTTTCAGATCGGCCACTTCGAGCAGCACTTTCTTGTCGGTTACCGCTGTCATACCAACGCCTCCACCGGTTTAAAGCAGGCGCGCAGGCGCCCTTCCCCAAATTGCTCCAATGGCGGAGCGCTCGCGCACTGTTCCATGGCGTACGGGCAGCGCGGCTGGAACGGGCAGCCTTTCGGCAGCCGCAGCAGGTTCGGCGGGTTGCCGGGAATGGTCAGCAACGCTTCGCCTTCGGCGTCGAGGCGCGGCACCGCGTTCAACAGACCGATGGAGTACGGGTGGCTCGGCTGGTAGAACACCTCGCGCGCGCTGCCGTATTCCATGGTGCGGCCGGCGTACATCACCAGCACCTTGTTGCAGATGCCGGCCACCACGCCCAGATCGTGGGTGATCATGATGATGGCGGTGTTGAACTCACGCTTGAGCTCGTTGAGCAGCGTCATGATCTGCGCCTGAACGGTCACGTCCAGCGCAGTAGTCGGCTCGTCGGCGATCAGCAGCTTCGGCCGGCACAGCAGCGCCATGGCGATCATCACGCGCTGGCGCATACCGCCGGAAAACTCGTGCGGATACATGCGCATGCGCTTGCGCGCTTCCGGCATTTTCACCGCGTCAAGCATGCGTACCGACTCTTCAAAGGCTTCGCTTTTGCTCATTTTCTTATGCAGCATCAGCACTTCCATCAGCTGTTCGCCAACGCGCATATACGGGTTGAGCGAGGTCATCGGGTCCTGGAAGATCATCGAGATCTCTTCGGCCCGCAGCTTGTTGAGCTGGTTTTCCGGCAGGTTGAGGATTTCGCGGCCGTTGAATTTGGCCGAACCGCCGATGCGGCCATTGCTGGCCAGCAACCCCATCAGGGCGAACGCGGTCTGCGATTTGCCGGAGCCGGATTCGCCGACGATGCCCAGCGTTTCACCGGCGCGCAGATCGAAGTTCAGATCGTTCACCGCCGTCACGTCGCCGTCCGGGGTGGAGAACGTGACGCGCAGATCTTTCACGTCCAGCAGCGGCGACGCTTTAACGCCGACGGCGGTTTGCAGTTGTGGATGTTCAATGGTGCTCATGGCGGCACTCCTTAACGATCTTTCGGGTCGAGGGCGTCACGCAAGCCATCGCCGATAAAGTTGAAACAGAACAGAGTGACTACCAGGAAACCCGCCGGGAACAGCAGCAACCACGGTGAAACTTCCATTGAGTTAGCGCCGTCGCTGAGCAATGCGCCCCAGCTGCTCAGCGGCTCCTGCGTGCCCAGCCCCAGGAAGCTGAGGAAGGATTCGAACAGGATCATGCTCGGCACCAGCAACGAGGCATACACCACCACCACGCCGAGCACGTTCGGCACGATATGCCGCAGCACGATGTTGCGCGTGGAGACGCCGCACACCAGCGCCGCTTCGATGAACTCCTTGCGCTTCAGACCGAGAGTTTGGCCGCGCACGATACGCGCCATGTCCAGCCACGACACCATGCCGATCGCCACGAAGATAAGCAGGATATTCTGGCCGAAGAAGGTCACCAGCAGGATCACGAAGAACATGAACGGGAAGGAGTTGAGGATCTCCAGCAGGCGCATCATCACCGAGTCGATCTTGCCGCCCAGATAGCCGGACATCGCGCCGTACAGGGTGCCGACGATCACCGCCACCAGCGCCGCCGCCACGCCGACCATCAGCGAGATGCGCCCGCCAATCGCCACGCGCACCAGCAGATCGCGCCCGGAGGAATCGGTGCCGAAATAGTGCCCCGATTCAACGCTGGGGGCGGCGGACATCATCGCCCAATCGGTATCGTCGTAGGCGAATTGCGACAGCATCGGCGCCAGCACCACAAACAGCGTGATCAGCGCCAGGATGAACAGGCTGCTGACCGCCGCGCGGTTGTGCATAAAACGCCGACGCGCGTCTTGCCACAGGCTGCGCCCTTCCACTTCCAGCTTCTCGCTGAAGTGTTCCAGAGCTTCGCTGTTCTTTTTAGTCAACATCATTCGCGTGCTCCAGATTAATAACGGATTTTCGGATCGATGACCGCATACAGCACATCGACGATCGCGTTGAACAGAATGGTCAGAGCGCCCACCAGAATGGTCAGGCTCAACACCAGGGAGTAGTCGCGGTTCAGCGCGCCGTTAACGAACAGCTGGCCGATCCCCGGCAGACCGTAGATGGTTTCGATCACCATCGAACCGGTGATGATCCCGACGAACGCCGGGCCCATGTAGGACAGCACCGGCAACAGCGCCGGCTTCAGCGCGTGGCGGAAAATGATGCGACGCATCGGCAAGCCTTTGGCGCGCGCGGTGCGGATGAAGTTGGAGTGCAGCACTTCAATCATCGAGCCGCGCGTGATACGGGCGATGCTGGCGATATAGGCCAGCGACAACGCCACCATCGGCAAGATGATGAACCTAGGCGCGCCGCCGTTCCAGCCGCCGCCCGGCAGCCATTTCAACGTGATGGCGAAGATCAGCACCAACAGCGGCGCCACCACGAAACTGGGTATCACCACCCCGGTCATGGCGAACCCCATCACCGTGTAGTCCCATTTGGTGTTCTGGTTCAGCGCGGCGATCACGCCGGCGCTCACGCCCAGCACCACCGCCAGCAAAAACGCGGCCAGACCGAGTTTGGCGGAGACCGGGAAAGAGCTGGCCACCAAATCGTTGACCGAATAATCCTTGTATTTAAAGGACGGGCCGAAGTCTCCCTGCGCAAGCTGCGCCAGATAATGACCGTACTGTTTCCAGATCGGGTCGTTCAAATGATATTTGGCTTCGATATTCGCCATGACTTCCGGCGGCAATGCGCGTTCCCCGGTAAATGGACTGCCGGGCGCCAGGCGCATCATGAAGAATGAGATGGTAATAAGGATAAATAGTGTCGGGATCGCTTCCAATAAGCGACGAAGTATAAATTTAAGCATTGCCCTAACCCTGTGCGACAGCCTGATGACGGCTTATTATTCTCAACATGGGCCGGCGGCCTGCGCCGCCGGCTCTTACCGTATCAATGCTTGATGATGTACAGGTTTTTGTCGTACACGTTATCAAGCGGGTCTTTGCCGGTGTAGCCACCGACGTAAGGTTTCACCAAACGGGCGTTCACGTAGTAATACAGCGGAACGATGGCGGAATCTTTATCCAGCTGAACTTCCGCTTTCTGATACAGCTCGGCGCGCTCGTCTTTGCTCTTCGCGGTCAACACGTTGGCCATCAGCTTGTCGAACTCGGCGCTCTTGTAGTGCGGGGTGTTACTGCTGCTGTCGGACAGCATCATGTTCAGGAACGAACTCGGTTCGTTGTAGTCGGCGCACCAGCCGGCGCGCGCCACGTCATAGGTGCCCTGATGGCGGGTATCCAGGAAGGTTTTCCACTCCTGGTTCACCAGCTTCACGTCCACGCCCAGATTTTTCTTCCAGATGGAGGCGGCGGCGATCGCCAGCTTCTTGTGCAGATCTGACGTGTTGTACAACAGGGAGAAGGTCAGCGGTTTACCCGGGCCGTAGCCGGCGTCGGCCAGCAGTTTCTTCGCCACTTCGTTGCGTTTTTCCTGCGTCCAGCCGAACCACTCCGGCGCGGTCAGCTTGGCGCCGTCGGTGTATGGCGGCGTAAAGCTGTAGGCCGGCAGATCGCCCTGATTTTTCACCTTGTTGACGATGATGTCGCGATCCATGCCCAGCTTCAGCGCTTCACGCACGCGCGCATCGGTGAACGGCGCCTTCTGGTTGTTGATTTCGTAGTAATAGGTGCACAGATAAGGATCGACGTGCACCTCTTTCGGGATCTCTTTCTTCAGCTTCTGGAACAGTTCGATCGGCATGTTGTTGTAGGTCATGTCGATTTCACCGGTGCGGTAGCGGTTAACGTCGGTCACTTCCGACGAAATAGGCAGGAACGTCACTTTATTGATGATGGTTTTGGCGTTATCCCAATATTCCGGGTTGCGTTCCAGTACGATGCGTTCGTTGACAATCCAGTCTTTCAGTTTGTAAGCGCCGTTGCTGACGTAGTTGGCCGGCAGCGTCCACTTCTCGCCGAATTTCTCCACCGCGTCTTTGTAAACCGGCTTCATGGCGTAGTGCGGGGTCATTTCAACCAGATAAGGCACCGGCTCGCTCAGGGTCACCTGGAAGGTGTGGTCGTCGATGGCCTTCACGCCCAGCGTCGACTTGTCTTTTTTGCCGGCGATGATGTCATCAACGTTTTCCACATGGGCGTACTGCAGGTAGCTGGCGTAAGGCGACGCGGTTTTCGGATCCACTACGCGCTGCCAGCTGTAGACGAAATCTTGCGCCGTCACCGGCTTGCCGTTGGACCATTTGGCGTCTTTGCGCAGGTGGAAGGTCCAGACTTTGAAATCCTTGTTATCCCAGCTTTCCGCGACGCCCGGCACGATGGAACCGTCCGGGCTGTTGTTCGCCAGGCCTTCCATCAGATCGCGGGTCACGTTGTTTTCCGGCACGCCCTCGATTTTATGCGGGTCAAGCGACTGCACTTCGGAACCGTTGTTTTTGACGATTTCTTGCTTGTCGGCCAGTTGCACGCCTGCAGGAACGTCGGCGGCAAAGGCGGAGGTGGTTGCTGTGATGCCCAGCGCGGCGATGACGCCGGCGGCAATGAGCGTTTTCTTCGTGATGTTGGTCATACTTATCGACTCCAGTTTTTATTATCACAGGCTCTTCGTGGAACCTGCGTTGCCCGTAAGCGGACTCTGTTTCCCGCCGCCGCGGAACGAATGCGGCGGCCGGCCTTCCCTATATTCCTCCGCGAGCTAGCGAGAGGAATACCCCTTTTACTGCTTGATAATGTACAGATTTTTAACGTCGGTATAGTCCAGCGGATCTTTGCCGGTGAACCCGCCTACCGTCGGCTTAATCAACCGCGCGCTGACGCGGTAATACACCGGGATCAACGCGGAGTCTTTATCCAACTGCGCTTCTGCCTGCTGATAAAGCGCGGCGCGCGCGGCCTCATCCGGCGCCTTCAGCGTGGCGGCCATGATGGCGTCGAACGCCGGGCTCTTATAAAACACGGTATTGATGCTGCTGTTGGACAGCACCAGGTTCAGGAACGCGCTGGGCTCGTTGTAATCCCCGCACCAGGTGGCGCGCGCCACGTCGTATTGCCCCTGATGGCGGCTTTCCAGCGAGGTCTTCCACTCCTGATTGCGCAGCGTGACGTCGGCGCCGAGGTTCTTTTTCCACATCGACGCGGCGGCGATCGCCTGCTGTTTGTTTTGATCGGAGGTGTTGTACAGCAGCGAGAACTTCAGCGGCTTGGCGTCGCTGTAACCCGCTTCCGCCAGCAGTTTCTTGGCTTCGGCGTTGCGCTGTTCCTGGCTCCAGCCGGCCCACGCGGGCGGCGTAAAGTTGGCGCCTTCCGTAAAGGTCGGCGTGAAGCTGTAGGCCGGGATCTGCCCCTGGCCCATGATCTTGTTGGCGATGATGTCGCGATCCAGCGTCATCTTCACCGCCGCACGCACCCGCGGATCGGTGAACGGCGCCCGCTGGTTATTGAGTTCGTAATAGAAAGTGCACAGATATGGGTTAACGTGCAGTTGCTCGGGCACTTCGCGCTTCATTTTGACGTACAGGTACGGCGGGATCGCGCTGTTGGTGATATCGATCTCGCCGCTGCGGAAGCGGTTGACGTCGCTGACTTCGGAAGCGATCGGCAAGAAGGTCGCCTGATTGATCACCGTCTGCTTGTTGTTCCAGTAGCTCGGGCTGCGCTCCAGTACGATGCGCTCGTTCACCACCCACTCTTTCAGGCGGTAAGCGCCGTTGCCGACGTAGTTGGCGGGCAGCGTCCATTTATCGCCGAATTTCTCCACTACCGCGCGTTTCACCGGTTTGAGCGACGTGTGGCTCAACATGCTGATGAAATACGGCACCGGCTCGCTCAGCGTCACCTGCAGCGTCTGGTCGTCCAGCGCCTTGACGCCGAGGGTCTGCGGAGGCTTCTTGCCGGTCAGGATGTCGTCGATGTTGTCGACTTTGGTGTATTGCAGGTAGCTGGCATAGGGCGAGGCGATTTTCGGATCGGCCAGACGCTGCCAGCTGTAGACGAAGTCTTGCGCGGTCACCGGACTGCCATCGCTCCACACCGCGCCGGGGCGCAAGTGGAAGGTCCATTGCTGATAATTCTGGTTTTCCCAGCTCGCCGCCGCCGCCGGCACCACATGCCCGTTGGCGTCGGTGCTCACCAGCCCTTCCAGCAGGTTAAGAATGATATTGCTTTCCGGTACGCCCTCGACCTTATGCGGATCCAATGAAGCCACTTCGCTGCCGTTGTTGATCACAATATTCTGCTGCTGCGCCAACTGAACGCCGGCCGGCACTTCCGCCGCCAAACTGCTATTTATGGCGCCGACGCTCAGCGCGCCGCTAATCAACAAGGTCAAAGAAGTGCGCTTCAGGGTTTGCTGCATAATCGAGGCTCCTTTTCACCGACAAGCATCGCTTATCGAAGTTTGTGAAGTGTTTATAAGAATTCTAAATAAACGGATACCAGCAAAAATCATTCCCGTTTTTATGGCGCATTTCAGTTAATTGACCACGGGAAAGTTGCTCGGAAATTAGCAGAAGCCAAATTCCATAGCCAATAAATTTTACGAAAATGTTAAGCAATTCTCTTTTATCGCACGAAGCCCGATCCGGCCCCCAAGCTCGGGGACGCGGAGAAACAAAATCATCGCTATGATTTTAAAGAAAAAAAAGACGAAATCATTTCATTTGAAACCATCAACGCAATCTCATTACCGCACAAAGAAACATTCAGTTAACAATCCGGACATTCAAAGAACAAACACCTGCCTATGGTCGGTTAATCACTAATAACACCTGGATGAAAGTGAGACAAGCCCCACAGAATGATGTGATTAATTTAACAACAGCTTTACCGTTGAGCGGGGGCAAAACGCGCGGAAATGGGGGAGGAAAAGTGTCTGAAATAACGCTTAGCGTTTTTTTTGCACAGCAACATGAGATTTATGCAACATAAGAGTGCAACCGCATAAATTTTATTCATCCTGTGCACTATAATAATGCGAACCAATAAATAATTTAAACTTTAAAATTAATTTTAGCCGCGCCAAGGCGAAAGGTGCGCGGCTAAACAAAGGGTATTACAACAGGCCGGGGAATATCGCCTTAATGCCGGTAACGATAAACTCGATCCCGAGCGCCATCAGCAACAGACCCATGATACGGGTGATCACGTTGATGCCGGTCTGCCCAAGCAAACGCACCAACAGCGGCGCGGCGCGGAACAACAACCAGCAGCAAAAGGCGAACAAGGCGATCGCGACCGTAAAACCGAGCAGGCTTTGCCAGTTGTGATAACGGGAACTCCACACGATGGTGGAGCTGATCGCCCCCGGCCCCGCCATCAGCGGCAGCGCTAACGGCACCACGCCGATGCTCTCGCGGATCGCGCTCTCCGATTTTTCCTGTTTGTTCTGTTTGTCTTCTCCCAGCTTGCCGCTGATCATCGACATGGCGATGGTCACCACCAGAATACCGCCGGCGATGCGGAACGAATCGATGGAGATGCCGAACATCCGCAAGATCCCTTCGCCCAGGAACAGCGATGTCCACAGAATAATGGCGACCGACAGGTTGGCGGTCAGGTTGGTTTTATTGCGCCCTGCTTCCGCCTGGTAGCTCGTCATGCTGATAAACACCGGCAAGATGCCCACCGGGTTGACCAGCGCAAACAGACCGACAAAGAACTTGATAAAGCCGGAAAGATCCAACAGAGATTGGCCCACAGATGGCTCCGCGTTAAGTGCTATAAAAAGGTGTGCTGCCTATGCGCGCTAATGTAATGGAATTGCCGCGGGTAATCCATCCGGCCAGAGCAGCATTTTTGACTACCAGCAAGTTAGGCAACAAAACAAATGCCCTTTGTTAAAGTGATGTATGGCCTTTTGATTTTTTATGTTGAAAAAAGAGTCATCGATCACAGTTATTGATAATCACTCTCAACATCGCCAAGCTGAAAGGTGTCAGCTTGCACTTTTCATGATTTAGATCACAAATCAACTACCCAACAGTGGGTAAGCTCTTAGTCGTAGTCAGGGAGTAGAACAAAGTCGGTGGCAATCCAGCCGGTTCCGTTCTCTTCACTGCCTGCCCCTCCGGTTGGCGTAGGGTAAAGCTCTTTAAGCAAATCAGCAGCATGCGAAGAAATAACGCGGGAAAGCCCCGGTATTCGAATCACCGTTTATTCCCGTTATGACTATACTAGTGGCTCGCACGGCTTATTTACTGAAAGAGTTTAACATTATCAGGAGAGCATTATGGCTGTAACGAATGTCGCTGAACTGAACGAGCTTGTCGCACGTGTCAAAAAAGCCCAGCGCGAATATGCCAACTTCACTCAAGAGCAAGTGGATAAAATCTTCCGCGCTGCCGCCCTCGCCGCTGCTGATGCCCGTATCCCGTTGGCCAAAATGGCCGTGGAAGAATCCGGAATGGGTATCGTCGAAGACAAAGTGATCAAAAACCACTTCGCTTCCGAGTACATCTACAACGCCTATAAAGATGAAAAAACCTGTGGCATCCTGTCTGAAGATGACACTTTCGGTACCATCACCATCGCCGAACCTATCGGCCTGATTTGCGGTATCGTTCCTACCACCAACCCAACTTCTACCGCGATCTTCAAAGCGCTGATCAGCCTGAAAACCCGTAACGGCATCATCTTCTCGCCGCACCCGCGTGCGAAGAATGCCACCAACAAAGCCGCCGATATCGTGCTGCAAGCCGCTATCGCCGCCGGCGCGCCAAAAGACATCATCGGTTGGATCGACCAGCCTACCGTCGAGCTGTCCAACCAGCTGATGCACCACCCTGACATCAACCTGATCCTCGCCACCGGTGGCCCGGGCATGGTGAAAGCCGCCTACAGCTCCGGCAAACCGGCCATCGGCGTCGGCGCCGGCAATACGCCGGTCGTGGTAGACGAAACCGCAGATATCAAACGCGTGGTCGCCTCTATCCTGATGTCCAAAACCTTCGACAGCGGCGTTATCTGTGCTTCCGAACAGTCGGTCATCGTCGTTGACGCTATCTATGATGCGGTACGCGAACGCTTCGCTTCCCACGGCGGCTATCTGCTGCAGGGCAAAGAACTGAAAGCGGTGCAGGACATCATCCTGAAAAACGGCGGCCTGAACGCGGCCATCGTCGGGCAATCCGCACCGAAAATCGCCGAAATGGCAGGCATCAAAGTGCCGGCCAACACCAAAGTGCTGATCGGTGAAGTGAAGCTGGTCGACGAGTCCGAACCTTTCGCACATGAAAAACTGTCGCCTACCCTGGCGATGTACCGCGCCAAAGACTTCGAAGACGCCGTCGCCAAAGCCGAAAAACTGGTCGCCATGGGCGGTATCGGCCACACGTCCTGCCTGTACACCGACCAGGATAACCAAACGGCTCGCATCGCCTACTTCGGCGATAAAATGAAAACGGCTCGCATTCTGATCAATACCCCGGCTTCTCAGGGCGGTATCGGCGATCTGTACAACTTCAAACTCGCGCCTTCGCTGACGCTGGGTTGCGGTTCCTGGGGTGGTAACTCCATCTCTGAAAACGTCGGACCTAAACACCTGATCAACAAGAAAACTGTAGCGAAGCGAGCAGAAAACATGTTGTGGCATAAACTTCCGAAATCGATCTACTTCCGCCGTGGCTCGCTGCCTATCGCGCTGGAAGAAGTGGCGACCGACGGGGCGAAACGCGCCTTCATCGTGACCGACCGTTTCCTGTTCAACAACGGCTATGCCGACCAGATCACCAAGGTTCTGAAGTCTCACGGCATCGAAACCGAAGTGTTCTTTGAAGTGGAAGCCGATCCGACGCTGAGCATCGTGCGCAAAGGCGCCGAGCAGATGAACTCCTTCAAACCGGACGTCATCATCGCGCTGGGCGGCGGTTCGCCGATGGACGCCGCGAAAATCATGTGGGTGCTGTACGAACATCCTGAAACCCACTTCGAGGATCTGGCGCTGCGCTTCATGGACATCCGCAAGCGTATCTACAAGTTCCCGAAAATGGGCGTGAAAGCGAAAATGATCGCCATCACCACCACCTCAGGCACCGGTTCGGAAGTCACGCCGTTCGCCGTCGTCACCGACGACACTACCGGGCAGAAATACCCGCTGGCCGACTATGCGCTGACTCCGGACATGGCGATTGTCGACGCCAACCTGGTGATGAACATGCCGAAATCCCTGTGCGCCTTCGGCGGTCTGGATGCGGTCACCCACGCGCTGGAAGCCTACGTCTCGGTGCTGGCGAACGAATACTCCGACGGCCAGGCGCTGCAGGCGTTGAAACTGTTGAAAGAGTATCTGCCGGCCAGCTATAAAGAAGGCGCGAAAAACCCGGTTGCCCGTGAACGCGTGCACAACGCCGCCACCATCGCCGGTATCGCTTTCGCCAACGCCTTCCTCGGGGTTTGCCACTCCATGGCGCACAAGCTGGGTTCGGAGTTCCACATTCCGCACGGCCTGGCCAACGCGATGCTGATTTCCAACGTCATTCGCTACAATGCGAACGACAACCCGACCAAGCAGACGGCCTTCAGCCAGTACGATCGCCCTCAGGCGCGCCGCCGCTACGCTGAAATCGCCGACCATCTCGGCCTGAGCGCGCCGGGCGACCGCACCGCGCAGAAGATTGAGAAACTGCTGGCCTGGCTGGACGAGTTGAAAACCGAGTTGGGCATCCCGACTTCCATCCGCGAGGCGGGTGTGCAGGAGGCGGACTTCCTGGCGAAAGTCGACAAGCTGTCGGAAGACGCGTTCGACGACCAATGCACCGGCGCCAACCCGCGCTATCCGCTGATTGCCGAACTGAAGCAAATCATGCTGGATACCTTCTACGGCCGCGAATTCAGCGAAGCGGTCGACGAGGAAGCGGCAGCTCCGGCTGCAGCCAAAGCTGCGGTAAAGAAGCCCAAGAAATAACGGTTTTGTAAACCGATAAAAAAACCCGCCAAACGGCGGGTTTTTTATTGCGCCGGAGGCGCTGCATTTCGACTCACGCCGCCAAAACGCCTCAGCGGGCTTTGGCGGCGTTTTCTCCCCTATTCCAGGGAGTGAATCGCCTCTTTATAATGCTTGCGGCAGACGGAGACATAGCTCTCGTTACCGCCAATCACCACCTGCTCACCGGCGTGCATCGCCTGGCCGTTTTCATCCAAACGCAACACCATATTGGCTTTGCGCCCACAGTGACAGATGGTTTTCAATTCCACCAGCTTATCGGCCCAGGCCAGCAAATATTGGCTGCCGGTAAACAGCTCACCGAGAAAATCGGTACGTAGGCCGTAACACAATACGGGAATGTCCAGTTGGTCCACCACATCGCACAATTGCTCAACCTGCGCCTTGGTCAGGAACTGGCTTTCATCCAGCAGCACACAATGCACCGGCTGCTGTTGATGCTCTTGCTGAATCATGGCGTACAGCATCGAGTCGTTGTTATAGAGCTGGGCCTGCGAGGATAAACCGATGCGCGAGCTGACCTTACCTACGCCAAAGCGGTGATCGATCTCCGCAGTGAACACCAGCGTGCGCATACCACGTTCTTGATAGTTATATGAAGACTGTAGCAGCGCGGTGGACTTGCCGGCATTCATCGCAGAGTAATAAAAATAAAGTTGAGCCATGGCCCCGCAACTCCGATGGTATAAGAAATATTCAAATGTCGATTAGGACGGTAAGTGTACCATAAGCCGCCCCCAGGCTCAGCCCAAAGCGAACGAATATTGCGTTCGCCGTAATAATGCGCTTTCAAGCGAAACATATCGTTCTGTCGGCCCGTTCCTTTTACAGCTATTTACAGGATAATGTATGCCTGTCATCACTATTAATTCTTGCTAATGGTTAACCGCGATCATTTGCCCATTAATGCATAATCACGGTTTCACCGCGGCGGGTGCCGCAACCGCAACGGCGCGCCAGTCTATTATACTCGGGGCCAATACAGGGCATTTAATCACCTTCGCTGTCCCCGACGTTTCCTGACGCAATCTTTACCTATATACCCCTATTGTTTACAATGTCTGCCTAGCCATGACGTGATTAAGCCCACAGAACCCATTGTAATATTGATATAAATTACGGCGATAACTTATCGATGAAAGCCTTGCGACACGCGCCTTTTAAAGCATGCCTGTTGAAATTTTGACTTAAGTGCGACAAGGGTAATAGTTAACAGCCCTTCCTATATTAGTCGGACAGATCCGATTAACGGTTTTTTAAAAGGTAAATTTGAGTATTCAAGTCAATTTGGCTATTGCAGAAAAGAAAATAGCGCTCTATTATTATCGAGACGCCCCCCACCAATATAATTTGAGACTAGGACAATGAGCGAAGCATTAAAGATTTTGAACAACATCCGCACTCTGCGCGCCCAGGCAAGAGAATGCACACTGGAAACGCTGGAAGAAATGCTCGAGAAACTGGAAGTTGTTGTGAACGAACGTCGCGAAGAAGACAGCCAGGCTCAAGCAGAAATCGAAGAACGCACCCGTAAACTGCAGCAATACCGCGAAATGCTGATTGCTGACGGTATCGATCCGAATGAACTGCTGCAAACCATGGCTGCCAACAAGGCTGCCGGTAAAGCAAAACGCGCAGCACGTCCTGCTAAATACCAATATAAAGACGAAAACGGCGAATTGAAAACCTGGACCGGCCAAGGCCGTACTCCTGCGGTGATTAAGAAAGCTATCGAAGAGCAAGGTAAATCTCTGGACGATTTCCTGCTGTAATAGCGATTCGGCCCGTATCTGAAAGGCTCCCTGCGGGGGGCCTTTTCATTTTAAAGCTTATCGACGTGATCCTGCCTCATCCCTTTCCTTTTAGTAAATATCCTAATTCGCATTTTGTTCCTTGCATGAGGTTCCAGCGTAAAAAAAGGGCCCTAAGGCCCCTTTTTCGCATATACCCTCGTTCAATTATTGAACCTGGTAGAATGCCTTATACCAATCAACAAAGCGCTTCACACCCTCTTCAACGCTGGTTTCCGGCTTAAAACCAATGTCACGATAAAGCGCTGCGGTATCCGCGCTGGTATCCATCACGTCGCCAGGTTGCATTGGCAGCATATTCTTGCGGGCAGTTACCCCCAAAGCCTGCTCCAACGCCGTGATATATTCCATCAGTTTAACGGGGGTGTTATTGCCGATATTATAAACATGATACGGCGCGGAACTGGTCGCCGGCGATCCCTGTTCAACGGTCCATGACGGATCTGCCTGCGGAATAACCGCCTGCAGCCGCACAATCGCCTCGGTGATATCATCAATGTAAGTAAAGTCACGGTGCATTTCACCGTGGTTATATACATCGATGCTCTCCCCCGCCAATATGGCCTTGGTAAACTTGAACAGCGCCATATCCGGACGCCCCCAGGGACCATATACGGTAAAGAAGCGTAGCCCCGTCGTCGGGAGACCGTATAAATGAGCGTAACTGTGTGACATCAGCTCATTGGCTTTTTTGGTTGCCGCATACAGTGACACAGGGTGGTCGACAGAATCTTCGGTAGCAAACGGCAACTTGCGATTGAGGCCATAAACAGAGCTGGAGGAAGCGTAAAGTAAATGCTCGACCTTATTATGACGGCAGCCTTCCAGAACGTTCAAATGACCGATCAGGTTAGCGTCCGCATAAGCCAACGGGTTGACCAGCGAATAACGCACGCCGGCTTGGGCACCCAAATGAATGACTCGTTGGAACTGATGCTCGGCGAACAATGCCGCCATGCCCTCACGATCGGCCAAATCCAGCTTGATGAAGCGGAATCCCGGCTTATCCGCCAGCCTGTCCAGACGGGCCATTTTCAGGCCCACGTCATAATAGTCATTCAGGTTATCGATGCCGACAACCTGATGCCCGGCGGTCAACAAACGCTCTGCAACGTGATAACCAATAAACCCTGCGGCGCCTGTAACCAGGAATTTCATGCCCACTCCTTAAATAACCGGTTTAATCGAGGCACCGCGGCCAATCGCATAGTAGGTAAAGCCGCGATTCGCCAAACGCTCAGGATCGTACAGGTTACGTCCATCGAAGATCACCGGCTGTTTCAACGCACTCTTGATCACATCGAAGTCCGGCGCGCGGAAATTCTGCCATTCGGTGCAGATCACCAGAGCATCGGCGCCATGCAACGCAGCCTCTTTGGTACCCATCAGCTTCAGGTCGTCGCGCTGGCCATAGATGCGCTGAACTTCGTTCATCGCTTCCGGATCGTAGGCCTGGACGGTGGCGCCGGCAGCCCACAGCTGCTCCATCAGCACACGGCTGGACGCTTCACGCATGTCATCGGTATTCGGCTTGAACGCCAGGCCCCACAGTGCGAAGGTTTTGCCCTTCAAATCGCTGCCGAAATAGTCTTTGATAAAGCTGTTCAGCTTGTCTTTTTGTTGGTAGTTGACCTGCTCTACCGCCTGCAACAGCTTCGGTTGGTAACCGATCTGCTCCGCCGTGCGGATCAGCGCCTGAACATCTTTCGGGAAGCAAGAACCGCCGTAGCCACAACCAGGGTAGATGAAGTGATAACCGATGCGTGAATCGGAACCGATGCCCTGACGCACTTTCTCGATGTCCGCGCCCAACATTTCCGCCAGGTTGGACATTTCGTTCATAAAGCTGATTTTGGTCGCCAGCATGCAGTTGGCGGCATATTTGGTCAGCTCCGCGCTGCGGATATCCATCATGATCATACGATCGTGATTGCGGTTAAACGGCTCGTACAGCTCGCGAATAGGCTCGATCACCTCTTTATTATCGGTACCGATCACGATGCGCTCAGGGCGCATGCAGTCAGCCACCGCAGCACCTTCCTTCAGGAATTCAGGGTTGGACACCACGTCGAACGGCACGTTGCTGCCGCGTTTTGCCAGCGTTTCCGCCATCACCTGACGCACTTTGTCCGCCGTGCCGACCGGCACGGTAGATTTGTCGATCACCACTTTGCGATCGGTCATGTGCTCGGCGATGGTGCGCGCCACCGCGGTGACATATTTCAGATCGGCGGAACCGTCTTCATCCGGCGGCGTACCGACGGCGATAAACTGGATATTCCCGTGCGCCACGCCCGCTTTGGCATCGGTGGTGAAATGCAGGCGCCCAGCCTCATAGTTTTGCTGCACCAGCGGCGTCAGGCCCGGTTCAAAAATCGGGATATTCCCTTTTTTCAGGTTCTCGACTTTTCGCTCGTCAACATCGATGCACATAACGTCATGGCCAACTTCAGCCAGCACGGCGGCCTGTACCAGCCCCACATAACCAATACCAAAAACTGTTACTTTCATGTGAAAATCCTAGTTTTTCAAATTAAGACGAAAGATCAAATCACTTCTTGTCAGCGGCAACAACCTGCTGCAGCCACTGAGAAAACTCTTTGCCCAGGCTGGCATGACGCATGCCGTACTCCACGAAGGCCTGCATGTAACCCAGTTTGTTACCACAGTCATGGCTCACGCCTTTCAGGTGATACGCTTCCACCGTTTCCTGCTGCATCAGCATTTCGATGCTGTCAGTCAGCTGAATTTCATCGCCGGCGCCTGGAGGCGTTTTCGCCAACAGCGGCCAAATATCGGCGGACAACACGTAACGACCGACAATCGCCAGGTTGGAAGGGGCTTTATCCGGCGACGGTTTCTCAACCACGCTGACCATCGGCGCGCTTTCGCCCGGTTGCAAATCAACGCCCTTACAGTCAGCTACGCCGTAGTTTCCGACATCCTTATGCGGCACGGGTTCAACCATGATCTGGCTGACGCCGGTGGCTTCGAAGCGCTGCAGCATTTCGTGCAGATTGTCTTTTTTCGGATCGGCGCTGTATTCGTCGAGGATCACATCCGGAAGCACCACCGCGACCGGTTCATCGCCCACCATCGGGTAGGCACACATAATCGCGTGCCCCAGGCCTTTGGCATTACCCTGACGAACCTGCATCACGGTAACGCCTTTCGGGCAGATCGACTGCACTTCATCCAGCAATTGGCGCTTGACGCGTTTTTCCAGCATCGCTTCGAGTTCGAAACTGGTATCAAAATGGTTTTCGATCGAGTTCTTGGAGGAGTGGGTGACCAGCACAATCTCGTTAATCCCCGCCGCAATGCACTCATTGACGACGTATTGGATCAGAGGTTTATCAACCAGCGGCAGCATTTCTTTCGGAATGGCTTTGGTGGCCGGCAACATCCGCGTACCCAAGCCTGCAACCGGGATCACGGCTTTTCTGACTTTGCGATTTACAGCAGGCATTATTTCCTCTCTTAAAGCTAAAGCGCTCATTTTATGAGCTTGGGCTCGATATAAAAAAACCTTCGGAGTATACCAGCTTATGCGCGCCGAGCATTAACCAGAACACAAATAGAAAACATTTAGGACTATTACCCGTTCGGATAATCCGGAGAATAAATAAACGGTTTAATTACAGATAAGTAAATAGCTTAAGATCGCGCCGATCGCTGCCTGCTATTCAGCGCTGAGCATCAGTCGCAATCGGCCACCGCTGCCCCATACCTGACATTGCCAGGCGGTACAACGCTGGCTGATCTGATTCATGTAGGTAGCCCCCAGCGTCCCCAGCGGCACGCCGTTGCTCAACTGGATTTGATTGTCACCGGTATTGACGTTGGCATGCAGCCCGGCGGAAACCAGAATCAGGTTTTTATTTTCGGCGTGATAATATCCCAACAACAGAGGGAATTGACCGTCTAATTTCCCCTGCCGCAATAATTGATTAACCTGCTTTAACAATGCCGACATTTGCGGCAAACGATGCTGTTGATTAGCCAGATGGTCCTGCAGCAGCCCATTAAATAATGCGCGCAACAGCAATGCCGCCAATACGCCATTATCGCCAGCGCGCGTGACGTCCAGACAATAGAATGCCAGATCCTTTTCTGACAAGGCGGCGATATCCAGCACCAGGCCGGGATTTTCGCCGGTGGTTAACTGCCGATAGTTGATCCGGCAATGCGCAATGGTCTGCTGTACCGGCGGCTGCAGTTGCTTAAGCAGTTTGACGGCTTCGGAAGGATTTTTGCTCAACGCATCCCAGTCCTGAAACAGTTCAACCTCTTCAATCGCCTGGGAGGTGAACATATTGGGGTATAAGCACGCCAGCACCGCTTCACGCAGGCGATTGAGATCGGTCAGCGGCTTGAGCAGCACATCCTGCACGCCCAACCGCAGCACCTTGGCGATGTCGGCCATCTTGTCGGTGGCCGAGATCACCAGCACCGGGATCTGCAGCCCCTGGAAACGAAGATGTTCAACAAATTCGATACCGCCCATTTCCGGCATCGCGAGATCGCACAGAATCAGATCCGGCTTGAAGTCATCGACGGCACTCAGCGCCTGTAAACCGTTGGTCGCCTCGCCGGTTTCAGCGCCCAGCGAGGTCAGATAACCGACCAGCACGGAACGAAAAACCTGTTCGTCCTCAACGATCAAGATGCGCTTGTGAGTGAGTGGTAATGCCATCAGCCGAGCCTCGTCCCTTTCCATAGTGTAATAGTGGCTCAAAAAGGTCACTTATGCTCGTCTGAAACAGACCAACTGCGCATTGCCAACCAAGAACCGAGAATTATCTATTTTTTATCAACGGCAACAACCGATCCAGTTGTTTTTCAACCGCCAGCAACCCCGCCTCGATCGCTTCATCGGCGCGGTGGAAATCCAGCGTTGAGATTTGCGGGCAAAAAGGCTGGATCAAGACATCCGGCGGATCGCTCGCCATCCGGTTGCGCTTCAGGCGATTTTCCAGCATTTGAATCGATGTGCTCATAATCTCCATCGCCGTCGGCGCCGTCGCCGGTTTGCGCTTACGCATTCTGCCGACGCGCTCCCGCAGACGCCCGCGCCAGGTAGCCGCAGGCGCATCGTTCGGGCTTTCTTCCTCGATACGTATCGAGAACAGGTCCTGCTGCATCAGGTGCGCGTCATGCTGCAGATCGACCGCAATGACGATATCGGCGCCCATGGCGCGGCAAAGCGACACCGGCACCGGATTGACCACCGCGCCATCCACCAGCCAATAGCCGTCGGCCCATACCGGCGCCAACAGGCCTGGCATGCTGCAGGAGGCGCGTATCGCCTGATGAATATCGCCTTCGGTCAGCCACAGCTCACGCCCGGTGCTGAGATTGGTCGTCACGGCACCGAACTTCAACGCACAATCGGCGATATCATTGATCTTCAGCAGCTGTCCGACGGCGTTAAACACCCGCTCGCCGCGCAATAGGCCGCCGCGCTGCCAGGAAAAATCCATCAGGCGAATCACGTCCCAATAGCTGAACGATCGCACCCACTGCTCCATCGCCGGCAGGCGATGGCTGGCGAACGCGGCGCCCACCAACGCGCCGACAGAGCAGCCGGCAACGATATCGACCTCAATCCCCAGCTTCTTTAACGCATTGATCACGCCGATATGCGCCCAGCCTTTAGCCGAGCCCGCTCCCAGCGCCAGTCCGATCTTGATTTGCCGCATAGCGCCATCCTCTCGGTAAACGGTGTTCCCTGCTTTCAGGGTAGATTGTCACTGACGAATATTGTTAGGTAACATATGCGCTAAATTCATTTTCAGCCTCGTTTTATCAGGAGTCATTTTGCCCGAATCATGCCCATGCGGCAGCGGACTGGCGTATAACGCGTGCTGCGCCCCTTTTATCAGCGGCAGTCAGCCGGCTCCGACGCCCGGCCAACTGATGCGTTCACGCTTCACCGCCTACGTGAATCATAACGTCGACTATTTGATCGCCACCTGGCACCCCGACTGTGGCGCCGAAGCGTGGCGCAATGCAATCGTCGACAGCTTTAAGAATACCGAGTGGCTGGGCCTGACCATCGTGGAAGAGAAAGCTGGTCATGAGCCGGATGAAGGCTTCGTCGAATTCATCGCCCGTTTCACCGATGGCGAAAGCGGCGAACCGCAGGCGATGCATGAGCGTTCGCGCTTCCTTCGTCACGATCAACGTTGGTATTATATCGACGGCACCAAACCCCAGCCCGGCCGAAATGCGATGTGTCCCTGTGGCTCAGGGAAAAAATACAAGAAGTGCTGCGGGCGCTAGCCGGCCGGCGCTTCACGTTTACGCCTGCGCAGACAGGCCGTTCAGTATCAGACAGGATCCTCAAACCCATGCCGCACCAAAATGTACAACGGAAAGTGTTACGCACCATCTGCCCGGACGCCAAAGGGCTGATCGCCAAGATCACCAACATCTGTTACAAGCACGAACTCAATATCGTCCAGAACAATGAGTTCGTCGATCACCGCACCGGGCGCTTCTTCATGCGCACCGAGCTGGAAGGCATTTTCAACGACAACACGCTGCTGGCCGATCTGGACAGCGCCCTGCCGGAAGGTTCGCTGCGTGAACTGCACAGCACCGGGCGCCGGCGCATCGTGGTGCTGGTCACCAAAGAGGCGCACTGCCTGGGCGATCTGTTGATGAAAAGCGCCTATGGCGGCCTCGACGTTGAGATCGCCGCCGTAATCGGCAACCACGACACGCTGCAATCGCTGGTGGAGCGTTTCGATATTCCTTTCCATCTGGTGAGCCACGAAGGCTTGACGCGCGAACAGCACGACCGCGAAATGACGGCCAAGATCGATCAATATCAGCCGGATTACGTGGTGCTGGCCAAATATATGCGCGTGCTGACTCCGGCCTTCGTGCAACATTATCCGAATCAGGTAATCAACATTCACCATTCGTTCCTGCCGGCGTTTATCGGCGCGCGGCCTTATCACCAGGCCTACGAACGCGGGGTAAAAATCATCGGCGCCACCGCCCACTACGTTAACGACAATCTCGACGAAGGCCCGATCATCATGCAGGACGTGATCCACGTCGATCACACCTATTCCGCCGAGGATATGATGCGCGCCGGCCGCGACGTGGAGAAAAATGTGCTCAGCCGCGCCCTGTATCAGGTGCTGGCGCAGCGCGTCTTCGTCTACGGCAACCGCACCGTTATTCTGTAATCGTTCAATAAATCGGTGCATTTCGTTCAGGGATGCACCGCCAAGAATAAAAAAACGGCAAACGATTCATTTTCTGCATTTCAATACTTTACACATCCGCTTCATTTGATATGATGCGCCCCGCTTACCGAGACAGCGCTCTCGCAAGCAAGGCCAGTTAAATAGCCATGTATATGGTGGGGTTCCCGAGCGGCCAAAGGGAGCAGACTGTAAATCTGCCGTCACTGACTTCGAAGGTTCGAATCCTTCCCCCACCACCATCTTTTCTTTGCTGATACGCATTGGGTTAAAGCGAATCAGAAAGGGAAGGATAACGTGCTTTAGCGCGGCCCGAAGGGTGAGGAACGAAGTGACGAATAATCCTTCCCCCACCACCATCTTTTCTCCGCCAGGAGCGAAGACGCAGTAAAGAAACCGGCCAGGTTTCTTCCGGATGAAACCGGAACAACAATTTGTAAATCCATGAATACCATGGTGGGGTTCCCGAGCGGCCAAAGGGAGCAGACTGTAAATCTGCCGTCACAGACTTCGAAGGTTCGAATCCTTCCCCCACCACCATCTCTTGCAGAAAATCCCCCAACCGAATTACAAGCACATTGCAACCAATGTCCTAGCCTCAATAAAACTCAAGTGATCTTCCCTTATTAACCGCTTTCATCCAGCCGTTTTGTTCCTCTCTCCCAGCCGTAACTTGAACTCCGGCCGACAATTCGCTATACCACTGGCTTCTTTAGTGCAGTAAGGAACAGGTGGATGCGAAACAATATTTGCGTTTTTTGTGGCGCCAGCGAAGGCGTCAATCCCGCTTATGCCGAGCAGGCTCGTCAACTGGGGCAACTGCTGGCCGCACAGGGGCGCCGTTTAATCTACGGCGGCGGCAAAAAAGGATTGATGGGGATCGTGGCGGACGCGGTGTTGGCCGCAGGCGGTGAAGCGGTCGGCATTATCCCCGAGCGCCTGGTTGAAGCGGAAACGGCGCATCGTGGCCTGACTGAACTGGAAGTGGTGCCAGACATGCATACGCGCAAAGCCCGTATGGCGGCGCTGGCGGACAGTTTTATCGCCCTGCCCGGCGGCATCGGCACGCTGGAAGAGCTGTTTGAAATCTGGACCTGGGGGCAAATCGGCTATCACAACAAGCCGGTCGGCCTGCTGAACGTCAACGGATTCTACCGCCCACTGAGCCAGTTCCTCGAGCACGTCGCCGATCAGGGCTTTATGCGTCACGACTATCTCGGCACCCTGCACATCAGCGAATCGGCACAGACGCTGCTGCAACAGTTTGACGACTATCAACCTAAAAATTACGACCGCTGGGCGAAATAAACCCGCTGCGCAGTCAGCGGTCCCGCCGCTGTCTGCGTTACATTTCCCGCCAAACTCTGCTACTATCACAGCACATTTTTCTCGTGAAAACGGCACCGCTCATGAAGTTTGTCTCTTTTAATATCAATGGACTGCGCGCGCGTCCGCATCAGCTGGCGGCAATTATCGAACAGCACCAGCCCGACGTGATCGGTCTGCAGGAAACCAAAGTTCACGATGACATGTTCCCATTGGAAGAAGTCAGCCAGCACGGCTATCACGTGTTCTATCACGGGCAAAAAGGCCATTACGGCGTGGCGCTGCTGACCAAAGCGGAGCCCCTGGCCGTGCGCCGCGGTTTCCCAACCGATGAAGAAGACGCGCAGCGTCGCATCATCATGGCCGATCTGGCTACGCCGCAGGGCACGCTGACGGTGATCAACGGCTACTTCCCGCAAGGTGAAAGCCGCGACCACCCGATCAAATTCCCGGCTAAAACACGCTTTTATCAGGATCTGCAAAACTACCTGGAGCAGCAGCTATCGGCGGAATCCCCGGTGCTGATCATGGGCGACATGAATATCAGCCCCAGCGATTACGATATCGGCATCGGCGAAGACAACCGCAAACGCTGGCTGCGCACCGGTAAATGCTCCTTCCTGCCGGAAGAGCGCGAATGGATGGATCGCCTGCTGAACTGGGGCCTGGTCGATACCTACCGCCACGCCAACCCGGGGCGCAACGACGAGTTCTCATGGTTCGACTACCGCTCCAAAGGGTTCGATGACAACCGCGGCCTGCGTATCGATCTGCTGCTGGCCAGCACCCCGCTGGCTTCGCGCTGCATCGCCACCGGCATCGATTACCAAACCCGCGGCATGGAGAAACCTTCCGACCATGCGCCGGTCTGGGCGGAATTTACGCTGTAACCCCATCACCCCGGCGCTCGCCGGGGTTTTACTCTGTGAAGCCAATGAAAATTATCGACGTGGTAGCCGCCATTCTGGAACAAAATGGCCGCATTTTGCTGGCCCAGCGCGGCGCAGGCAGCGATCAGGCCGGTCTGTGGGAGTTTCCCGGCGGCAAGGTTGAAGCCGGCGAAAACCAGCCAGAGGCGCTGGCGCGCGAGCTGGATGAAGAATTGGGGATTTGCGCCCGTATCGGCAACTATGTGGGCAGCAATCAGTGGCAGCAAGGCGAACGCCTCATCCGGCTGCACGCCTGGCAAGTCGCAGAGTTCTCCGGTGAACTGCAACAGCGCTGCCACTCGGCGCTGGTCTGGGTCACGCCGCAACAGGCGCAGGAATACGCTCTGGCACCCGCTGACGTTCCACTGCTGGCGGAGTATATCGCCGCGCAAGGCGATTCACGCTGAGCGCGGCGATAGGTTACATGGTCACTTCTTTAATCGCACCCAAATCAAGGGGTTGGTGCCGATAGTGTTAGGCTCACGCACACACTGCAGCACTTCGCCTTCGACTTTGAGCACCGCGCCTTCGGAATAGTTTTGATTCTGGTAGACGCAACAGCGGTTGCAGGGCTGCGCCGGTGGCGAATTGGCGCCGTTTTTCGCCGTCCCCCAAATCTCCGGCGAAACCGGCAACACCACGTCCACATCGCCCCGGTTGGCGGCGGCCAGGCCGGAAAACATCAGGGCAGCGGCAGCCAGCACCCCATTGAGTCCGCGTTTCATTCACTCTTCTCCTGCGCCTTGCCGGCGCTTTTCCTGCGTTTTTTGCCTCCGCTGGAAGGCGGCGGCGGCAACCCACGAAACGCCATGCTCGCCCGGCTCTGCTTAGCCTGATAAATCAGCTCTTGCAGCGTGCCGACCAACGGCTGCATAAAGTCCTGATAACGGCAGGATTTCTCGCTGATTTGCGTCAGCGTGGCTTCCCAGTTGGCCGTCATATCAGGACGCGCAGCAAGATCCGGCAGCGAGTGAATCAACGCGCGCCCGGTTTCGCTGGAGTGAATATAGCGTCCCTTCTTGTACAGAAACGCCCGTTTGAACAGCAATTCGATGATCCCCGCTCGCGTCGCTTCCGTTCCTAAACCATCGGTCGCCCGCAGGATTTTCTTTAGCGCTTTATCTTGTACGAACCGCGCGATGCCGGTCATGGCCGACAACAGGCTGGCGTCAGTAAACGGCCGCGGCGGCTGCGTCTGGCGCTCCACCACTTCACCGCGCTCACACAGCAGCTCATCATCTTTAGCCACCACCGGCAGCGGGGCACCTTCGTTTTCCTCGTCGCGCTCCTTACTGCCCAGCAGCGTACGCCAGCCGGCTTCCGCCAGGAATCGCGCCTTGGCGATAAATTTGCCGCCGGCGATATCCAGCTCGATCACGCATTTGCGGAATACCGCATCCGGACAGAACTGCATCAGATACTGGCGCGCCACCAGCCCATACACGTTCCGTTCATCCTGCGTCAGATTAATCTTGCCGGCGCGGGCGGTGGGAATGATGGCGTGGTGCGCATCGACCTTCTTATCGTCCCAGCAACGGTTGCGGCGATCGCTGTCGATCACCGGCTGCGGATACAGCTCAGGCTGGTGCACGCTGATGGCGTTCAGCACCGCGTGGCGGCCGGCGAAATGCTCTTCCGGCAGGTAGCGACAGTCGGAACGCGGATAGGTAATCAACTTGTGGGTTTCGTACAGCCGCTGGCAAACGTCCAGCACCTGTTGCGCGCTGAGGTTATAACGCCGGGCCGCTTCGATTTGCAGCGTGGAGAGCGAAAACGGCAGCGGCGCAGTATCGGATTCCCGTTTATCGTTATAAGACGTGACCAGCGCCGGCTGGCCTTCGATGCGCTTGACCACATGCTCCGCCAACGGCCGGTGCAGCAAACGCCCCTCTTCGTCCTGATAAGGCTCACAGGACTCACTGGGCTGCCACAGCGCCACGAAGCGTTCTTCTTTCGGCGTGACGATGTGCGCCTTGACCTCAAAGAAGTCTTTTGGCACGAAGTTTTCGATCTCTTCATCACGCCGTACCACCAATCCGAGCACCGGCGTCTGCACCCTGCCTACCGACAGCACGCCGTCGTAACCGGCGTTGCGGCCCAGCAGCGTGTAGGCGCGGGTCATATTGATGCCGTACAGCCAGTCGGCGCGCGAACGCGCCAGCGCAGACACGCACAACGGAATGAAATCACGGTTGTCGCGCAGGCGTTCAACCGCGCGCTCCACCGCCTGCGGGTTGAGATCGTTGATCAGACAGCGGCGCACCTTCTGGCGCTTTTCCGCCGTCAAATCCAGGTAGTCCAGCACCTCATCCACCAGCAGTTGCCCTTCGCGATCCGGGTCGCCGGCGTGAACCACTTCATCGGCTTCAAGCAGCAACTTTTTGATGGCGTTAAGCTGTTTGCTGACCGACGGCCGCGGCTGCAAGCGCCATTTTTCGGGGATGATCGGCAGATCCGCCAACGACCAGCGCGCATAGCGGCTGTCATAAGCGTCAGGCTGAGCCTGTTCCAACAGGTGGCCGACGCACCAGGTCACCACGTCGTTGTTGCCGCAGGCGATATACCCGTCGCCGCGGCGATGCGGCTTGGGCAAGACGTCGGCAATGGCGCGCGCCAAACTCGGTTTCTCGGCTATGAACAGTCGCATTAATCACCGTTTTTCTGGCTGAACGTCATCAAGAATTCTCTTACTTCTGCATAGTTCCCGCGGAAGACAATCCGCTGGGCTTTCTTTTCCAACTGATAGCAATACATCGGATCGTAGTACTGCTGCAACAGGGGCGCCAACCACTCACGGTGCGCCTCGCCCTGGCCGCTGAGCCGCTGTGCCCGCAGCGCCGCTTCCAGCCGCTGCGTCAGTTGCTGGAAGCGCTCCAGGCCCAGGCGGCGGCGTATGGCGAACAGGCCGTGGTGCAGATAGTCGTCGTACTGTCGCCAGCCCTCTTCCATGCCATAGGCCTGTTCGAACTGTTCGCGCATCCCGTCGATATATTCGGCCTGCAGGCGCGCCAGACGAATATCGAACGGATCGTCGATCACCGCCACCGGCGCCTGCTGCATGCCGTTGAACAACGGCAACGGCAGATTGTTGCTGCCGATGATCCGCCCTTCGTCTTCCAACACCCAACGGCGGCTGCCACCATGCTGTTTTTTCAGCAATAACACAGCCAGACGATTCTCAAAATCGATCTGTGAGCTTTGCCCCGCCAGCGTTCGGCCAAAAGATGAACCGCGATGGCGCGCCGCGCCTTCCAGATCGACGCCGTCGGCCAGTTCGTTGACCAGCAACGTCTTGCCGCTGCCGGTATTGCCGCCCACCAGGGCCATCGGCAATGCCGCGCTTTGCGCCAACACGCCCAGCAGATAATTGCGCAGCGCCTTATAACCGCCAGTGATACGCGGGTACTCGACGCCGGCCTCATGCAGCCATTGCTGCACCAACTGCGAGCGCAACCCGCCGCGGAAGCAGTAAATATAGCCTTCGGGTCGCTGCGCACAGGCCGCCAGCCAGGCGGCGGTGCGCTGTTCGCGCAGTTTGCCGTTCACCAGGCTGTGGCCGAGCGCGATCGCCGCTTGCTGACCATGCTGCTTATAGCAGGTGCCCACCGCCTGCCGCTCGCTGTCGACCATCAGCGGCAGGTTCACCGCCTGAGCGAAGGCGCCTTGCTGAAACTCGATCGGCGCGCGCACGTCAATCAGCGGCACGTCCTGCAGAAAAATGCGTTGATAATCGGCGCTGTCCGGCCTGCCTTGCATCTTGGACACTACACAACCTCGATCAGCGGTTTACCTGCCTGTGCGGCATGCAGCTCACCGATAGGATTGAGCGTGATGCCGTGCTGCTCGGCAATCGCCAGCACCTGCGCCTGCGCCTCCGGCAATACCGCCAACAGCAAACCGCCGGAGGTTTGCGGATCGCACAGCAGTTGGCGCTGCAAATCGCTCATCTCGCCCACCAGATGGCCATAGCTGTCGAAGTTGCGCCCGGTGCCGCCCGGCACGCAGCCCTCGGCGATATACGCCTCGACGTGCGGCAGCTTCGGCACCCGATCGAACCAGACCGTCGCCTGCAGACCGGAACCCTGGCATACCTCGCTCAAGTGACCCAGCAAGCCAAAGCCGGTGATATCGGTCATCGCCGTGACGCCCGCCACCTCGGCAAAGTCGGCGCCCGGCTTGTTAAGGCGGCACATCACGTCCGTCGCCAGCCCTTGATGCTCAGGACGCAGCTTGCTTTGCTTCTCGGCTGTCGTCAGCACGCCAATGCCCAGCGGCTTGGTCAGATAGAGTTGCGCGCCGGCCCGTGCGGCGCTGTTCTTTTTCACTCGCTCGGTATTGACCACGCCGGTGACCGCCAGGCCGAAGATAGGTTCCGGCGCGTCGATGGAATGGCCGCCGGCCAGCGCGATCCCTGCCTGTTGGCAGGCAAAACGCCCGCCGTCGATCACCTGCTGCGCCACCTCCGGCGGCAGTTTGGCGATTGGCCAGCCGAGAATGGCGATCGCCATGATCGGTTTGCCGCCCATGGCGTAGACGTCGCTGATGGCGTTAGCGGCGGCGATGCGGCCGAAATCGAACGGATCGTCGACGATCGGCATGAAGAAGTCGGTAGTGCTGATGATGCCGACGCCGTTGCCGATGTCATACACCGCCGCGTCGTCGCGGGTTTCATTGCCGACCAACAGACGCGGATCGACAAATTTTTCCCGCTCGCTGTGCAAGATGGTTTCGAGAACTTTCGGTGAGATTTTGCAGCCGCAGCCAGCGCCATGGCTGTACTGGGTTAAACGGATCGCTGGCGATGTCATAGTCCACTCCCTTCGGTAACGGCACTCAAGATAACATAGGGTAGCGCTTGCCGAGGGGATTGATAAGAGCGCGCCGCGGATAAGCGAGCGGCCTGCTCAGAAACCATGCAATTTTGCGGGGTTTGGCGCATTTTCGCCGCGCCCCGTTGGAAAAAACTTAGAAATAGCTGACGAAAGGCGTGCTGTCTGGCGGCGTCACTTTGGTGGCGGCCTTCAACTGCGGCGTGCCCAGGTACAGGAAACCGACGATCTCATCCTGCTCGCGGCAGCCGAAGGCTTCGCGCACCAGCGCATGTTCGGTCCAGGCGCCGGTGCGCCAGATGCCGTTAAAACCCTGCGCCAACGCCGCCATCTGCATCGCCTGCACGGCGCAACCGGCGGAAACCACCTGCTCCCAGCGCGGCACCTTGGTTTCTTCAGTGCAATGCGCGATGACGGTGATGATCAGCGGCGCGCGGAACGGCGCCTTGGTGGCTTTTTCAATCGCCGCTTCGTCCAGTTGATCCTGCTTCGCCGCCGCCTGCAGCAGTTGGCTGAAACGCTCCAGGCCCTGATTTTCGATCATCACGAAACGCCATGGCTGCAGCGCGCCGTGATCGGGCGCACGCAGTCCCGCGTTGATGATATTTTGGCGCACTTCCCCCGCCGGCGCCGGTTCCGCCAGGCGTGAAGCCGAGCGGCGATTCAATAAAAGATCCAGAGCATCCATCGTAAACTCCTGATAACAATTTTCATTCCGGCCACGTTAACATAGCTAAACGACGAGTTACAGCCTCGGCGATAGCGTCTGTGTGCCACGATTTAAAGCTGACATTTACCCGGCCGCTCATTAGGATAGCGGAACATTCTCGACTCTTGTTGGAGAGCACATGCGCACATTGTGGCAAATTATTGCCGGCATTTTCCGGTGGACATGGCGTCTGCTGAATTTTATCAGGGAACTGATCCTTAACCTGTTCCTGGTCCTGCTGATCCTGGTTGGGGTTGGCATCTATCTGTCCTTCCAAAGTTCCTCCACCTCGACGGCCCCGGCGCGCGGCGCGCTGCTGGTCGATTTAAGCGGCGTGGTGGTCGATCAGCCTTCGGTAAACAACCGGGTGCGGCAATGGGGCCGTGAACTGTTGGGCGCCTCCAGCAGCCGCCTGCAGGAGAACTCGCTGTTCGACGTAGTCGACAGCATCCGCAAGGCCAAAGACGACAAAAACATTACCGGCATGGTGTTGCAGCTGAATGATTTCGTCGGCGCCGATCAGCCGTCGCTGCGCTATATCGGCAAAGCGCTGCGCGAGTTCCGCGACAGCGGCAAACCGATCTTCGCCATCGGCGACAGCTACAACCAAACGCAATACTACCTGGCCAGCTACGCCAACAAGGTCTTCCTGTCACCGCAGGGCGCGGTCGATCTGCACGGTTTCGCCACCAACAACCTGTACTACAAGTCGTTGCTGGACATGCTCAAGGTCACCACCAATATCTTCCGCGTCGGCACCTATAAATCGGCGGTCGAACCGCTGATCCGCGACGATATGTCCCCGGCGGCGCGCGAAGCGGACAGCCGTTGGATCGGCGGCCTGTGGCAGAACTACCTGGAGACCGTGGCCGCCAACCGCCAACTGACGCCGCAGCAGCTGTTCCCGGGCGCCGCCGGCGTGCTGAGCGGCCTGCAGGCGGCCGGTGGCGACACCGCCCGCTATGCGCTGGACAATAAGCTGGTGGATGAGCTGGCGTCGCGCACCGCGATCGAAAATCAGCTGGTCAAGACCTTCGGCTGGGACAAACAGGTGAACGATTTCAACGCCATCAGCATCTATGACTATCAGCCGAAGCCGGACGCCAACCAGGGCGGCAAGATCGCCGTGGTGTTCGCCAACGGCGCCATCATGGACGGCCCGCAGACGCCGGGCAACGTCGGGGGTGACACCACCGCCGCCGAGCTGCGCCAGGCGCGTCTGGATCCGGCCGTCAAGGCCGTGGTGTTCCGCGTCAACAGCCCAGGCGGCAGCGTCAGCGCGTCCGAAGTGATCCGTTCCGAGCTGGCCGCCGTGCGCGCCGCCGGCAAACCGGTGGTGGTGTCGATGGGCGGCATGGCCGCGTCGGGCGGCTACTGGGTCTCGACGCCGGCCGACTATATCATCGCCAGCCCGAGCACCCTGACCGGTTCGATCGGCATTTTCGGCATCATCAATACCTACGAGAAAACTCTGGATACGCTGGGTGTGCACACCGACGGCGTGGCGACCTCGCCGCTGGCCGATATCGCGGTCACCAAGGCGCTGCCGCAGGAGTTCTCGCAGATGATGCAGCTGAACATCGAAAACGGGTATAAGAACTTCCTCGATCTGGTCGCCAAATCACGCAAGATGACCCCGCAGCAGGTTGACCAAATCGCGCAGGGCCACGTGTGGCTCGGCAGCGACGCCAAGGCCAACGGCCTGGTCGATCAACTGGGCGATTTCGACGACGCGGTGAAGAAAGCCGCCGAGCTGGCAAAGCTGCAGCAGTGGCAGCTCGACTGGTTCGTCGATACCCCAAGCCTGAGCGATATGGTGCTCAGCCAGTTCGGCGTTTCCATTCACGCCATGCTGCCGGCCGCGATTCAGGCCATGCTGCCCGCCCCGCTGGCCTCGGTCGCCAACGCGGTGAAAGAACAACCGGGCTTGTTCAATAACCTGAACGATCCGCAAAACCGTTATGCGATCTGTCTCACCTGCGGAGATGTCCGCTAACAAATAATTCTGCAGCCCGGCCACCGCCGGGCTTTTTTTCTGCCGCCATGTCCCTATAATTCAGCCCATCTTATCTTTGTTAAAATCATAACCATGCAAAAGAAATCCATTTACGTCGCCTACACCGGCGGCACCATCGGCATGCAGCGCTCAGATCATGGCTACATCCCGGTTTCCGGCCACCTGCAGCGCCAGCTGGCGCTGATGCCCGAATTCCATCGGCCGGAGATGCCGGATTTCACCATTCATGAATACGCGCCATTGATTGACTCTTCAGACATGACGCCGGAAGACTGGCAGCACATCGCCGACGACATCAAGCAGAACTACGATCGCTACGACGGCTTCGTGATCCTGCATGGCACCGACACCATGGCGTTCACCGCCTCTGCGCTTTCCTTCATGCTGGAAAACCTGGCCAAACCGGTGATCGTTACCGGCTCGCAGATTCCGCTGGCGGAGCTGCGCTCCGATGGCCAAACCAACCTACTCAACGCGCTGTATCTGGCGGCCAACCATCCGGTGAACGAAGTCAGCCTGTTCTTCAACAACAAGCTGTTCCGCGGCAACCGCACCACCAAAGCGCACGCCGACGGCTTCGACGCCTTCGCCTCCCCGAATTTGCCGCCGCTGCTGGAAGCCGGCATCCACATTCGCCGCCAGCAAGGCATCGACAGCCCGGCTTGCAACGGCGCGTTGCAGGTGCATGACATCACGCCGCAGCCGATCGGCGTGGTCACCATCTATCCGGGCATTTCCGGCGCGGTGGTGCGCAATTTCCTGCTGCAGCCGGTCAAGGCGCTGATCCTGCGCTCCTACGGCGTCGGCAACGCGCCGCAAAAGGCCGAACTGATCGACGAGTTGCGTGCGGCCTCTGAACGCGGCATCGTGGTGGTCAACCTGACGCAGTGCATCTCCGGGCGCGTCAATATGGAAGGCTACGCCACCGGCAACGCGCTGGCGCACGCCGGGGTGATCAGCGGTTTCGACATGACGGTGGAAGCCGCCCTGACCAAGCTGCACTATCTGTTGAGCCAGCCGCTGACGCCGGAACAAATCCGCGCCCTGATGCAGCAAGATCTGCGCGGCGAGCTGAGCATCAACGGTTAACCTACCGAACTCTGGAGTGGCGATGAAAACGGCCCTGTTGTTGATCGATCTGCAAAACGACTTCTGCCCCGGCGGCGCGCTGGCGGTCACGGAGGGCGACGCCGTCATCCCGGTCGCCAATCAGGCGA
Source organism: Serratia sp. EC4 (assembly GCF_059652115.1). NCBI lineage: Bacteria > Pseudomonadati > Pseudomonadota > Gammaproteobacteria > Enterobacterales > Yersiniaceae > Serratia > Serratia sp. EC4. Next base: position 540,546 of record NZ_JBNIDE010000001.1, read on the forward strand.
TCGCCGCCTGCCTGGCGCGGGGCGAGCCGGTGGTGGCCAGCCAGGACTGGCATCCCGCCAATCACCGCAGCTTTGCGGTGAACTCCGATGCGCAGGTCGGCACCCTCGGTGAGCTGGAAGGCCTGCCGCAGGTGTGGTGGCCGGTGCACTGCGTGCAAGGGAGCCACGGCGCCGATTTTCATCCCCAGTTACAGCGGCAACACATCAATGCCGTCTTTCGCAAAGGGCAAGATACGAACATCGACAGCTACAGCGCGTTCTTCGATAACGGCCACCGTGCGCAAACCGAACTCCACGGCTGGCTGCAATCGCAGGGCGTCCAGCGGCTGGCGATCATGGGCCTGGCGACCGACTACTGCGTGAAGTTCAGCGTGCTGGATGCACTGGCTGCCGGCTATCCGACGCAGGTGATCGTCGACGGCTGCCGCGGCGTGAATCTGCAACCGGACGACAGTGAGCGAGCGCTGCAGGACATGGCGCGCGCCGGCGCGCAGCTAGTTACCCTGTCACAGTTTCTCGCCAACTAAATCCGCTCGGGCGCCACCGGCGCCCTCTCTGCGCGGCGGCGAAATTATCGACGCTGCTCACAATACCGCCTTTCTTCTTCCCCAACGGCTTGTGACCGGCAGGCGCTTTTGCTGTTATGACTGCGACGCTTTTGGCGTCAATCGGTTATACGCATCCGGGGCCCGCTGAGCCCGGCTTTATTGTGCCCGCCCCTGGCGGTACGGTCGGCCTTGCCGACCACAAGGAGACTGACATGAAAATAACCCGAAAACTGCTGCCTTTGCTGGCGGCGGTGCAATTGGCTATGGCCGGCGCAAGCACGGCCCAGGCGGCCTATCTCTCCGTCGGCTACTTCAACGGCGGCGGCGACATCACCGCCGGCCCCGGTGGCGACATCGACAAGCTGGACGTGACGCAAATCACCCACCTCAACTATTCGTTCGGCCTGATTTACAACGACGAGAAAGACGAAACCAATGCGGCGCTGAAAGACCCCGCTCGCCGCCACCAGATCTACCTGTCGCCGAAAGTCACGGCCGATTTGCAACGGCTGCCGGTGCTGCGTAAGCAGAACCCCGAGCTGAAAGTGCTGTTGTCGGTCGGCGGCTGGGGTGCACGCGGTTTCTCCGGCGCCGCCGCCACCGCGGAAAACCGGGCGATATTCATCCGCTCCGCGCTGCAGGTGATCGCACAGTACCGGCTGGATGGGATCGATCTGGACTGGGAATACCCGGTGAACGGCGCCTGGGGCTTGGTGGAAAGCCAACCGGCAGACCGCGACAACTTCACCCTGCTGCTGAAAGAGCTTCATCAGGCGCTGGGTAAAGGCAAGCTGTTAACCATCGCCGTCGGGGCCAACGTCAAAAGCGCACAGGAATGGGTCGATGTGAAAAATATTGCCCCTTACCTCGACTACATCAACCTGATGACCTACGACATGGCTTACGGCACACAGTACTTCAATGCCAACCTGTACGATTCAACGCGTTGGCCAACCGTGGCGGCCGCCGACCGCTACAGCGCCGATTTCGTGGTAAAGAATTATCTGGCAGCCGGATTGAAACCGGCGCAGATGAACCTGGGTATCGGTTTCTACGGCCGGGTACCGAAACGGGCGACCGAAGCGGGCATCGACTGGGACAAACCGGATGCCGCCAAGCATCCGGTGACGCGGCCTGACTTCAGCGCGCGAGAAATCGCCCTGTTCCGTACGCTGGGATTGGATCTCAGCAAAGACACTTATTTTAAATACCACGATATCGTCAACAAATTGCTCAACGATCCGCAGCAGCGTTTCCGCGAGCACTGGGATGACGATGCCAAAGTGCCATACCTGACGCTGCAATCCGCCGAAGGCAAACCGCTGTTCGCTATCTCCTACGAGAACCCGCGTTCGGTGGCCATCAAGGCCGAGTACATCAAAAGCCAGGGATTGGGCGGTGCGATGTTCTGGGAATACGGCGCGGACGACAACAACCGGCTGGCGCAGCAGTTGGCGGAATCGCTGAACATAAAGGGCGAGAAACGGTAAATCGACGGGGCGATGGCGACATCGCCCCGCTTTAGGGGAGGAGCTTTACTGCGGTTTGAGTTTGACCAGCGGCTCGGCAACGAACTGCTGTTTCAGCTCTTGCTTGCTCTTCATCACGATCTGCCCGTCGGTGCCGATGCTCATGTGCTGCGGATCGACATTGTTCATCGACTGCCACAGCATCACCGCCTGCAGGCTGTTTTCTTTCTGCTCCGGCGTCAGCGCCACGCCATCCGGCCATTTGCCCAGCTCAACCGCCTGTACCAGGCGCTGGTATATCTCGGGCGTCATCGCCGCAATCAGATCTTTCACGTCCATCAGAGCCTTTCTCGCTTACGGATGAATAATTAGCTGAATCGATTTTGTTAGTTAAATTACCACTTAACCGGCCGTTTGGTCGCCATTTTCGCCATCGGTGAAACTCAGCGAGGCGGAGTTGACGCAGTAGCGGTCGCCAGTCGGCTGCGGGCCATCGGGGAAAACGTGCCCCAGGTGCGCGTCGCAGTGGCCGCAGCGGATTTCAACACGATGCATATTATGTGAATTATCATCAAGATAACGGATTGCATCGGCGGAAACCGGCTCATAAAAGCTCGGCCAGCCGCAGCCTGAATCGTATTTGGTTTCGGAATAGAACAGCGGCTGGTTACAGCACAGGCAATGGTACACGCCCTCGCGCTTGTTGTGCAGCAATTTGCCGCTGAACGGCGCTTCGGTGCCACGCTGTTGCGTCACATAACGTTGGATTTCATTCAGTTCCGTGACCGGATGACCGGGGGTTGTCTCTTTAGCCATTTGTGCTTATCTCTGAATGTGGATAATGTCAACGAAAACAATGATTAATAATAACAAAAAATTAACACCGCTGCAGGGGTTTTTGGCCTAAACTGTAGCCCATAAAGGCCACGTCACGATGATATGTGATAACGATCACACATCTTGCGTATGCTGACTTTATACTTGGCGGCTTGTCCCCATATAACGGATGAGGCCGAGCGCAAATGGACTGTGCAATAAGCGTGCAAAACCACCCCTCCGGTTTGACTTGCCGCAAGTATTGACACGATTCCGCTTGACGCTGGGTAAGGTTTTTGTAATTTTACAACCAACCTTTTATTCACTAACAAATAGCTGGTGGAATATATGACTATCAAAGTAGGTATCAACGGTTTTGGCCGTATCGGTCGCATTGTTTTCCGTGCTGCTCAAGAGCGTTCTGACATCGAGATCGTTGCAATCAACGACCTGTTGGACGCAGAGTACATGGCTTACATGCTGAAGTATGACTCTACTCACGGCCGTTTCAACGGTACGGTAGAAGTTAAAGACGGCCACCTGGTTGTTAACGGCAAAACCATCCGTGTTACCGCAGAGAAAGACCCGGCTAACCTGAAGTGGAACGAAGTGGGCGTTGATGTGGTTGCTGAAGCGACCGGTATCTTCCTGACCGACGAAACCGCACGTAAACACATCACCGCCGGCGCTAAAAAAGTGGTTCTGACTGGCCCATCCAAAGATGCGACCCCAATGTTCGTTCGCGGCGCCAACTTTGACAAATATGCCGGCCAGGACATCGTGTCCAACGCCTCTTGCACCACCAACTGCCTGGCGCCACTGGCTAAAGTCATCAACGACAACTTCGGTATCGTTGAAGGCCTGATGACCACCGTTCACGCCACCACCGCGACTCAGAAAACCGTTGATGGCCCGTCTCACAAAGACTGGCGCGGCGGCCGCGGCGCATCCCAGAACATCATCCCTTCTTCTACCGGCGCAGCGAAAGCGGTTGGCGTGGTTCTGCCAGAGCTGAAAGGCAAACTGACCGGCATGGCGTTCCGCGTACCGACGCCTAACGTGTCCGTTGTTGACCTGACCGTGCGTCTGGAAAAACCGGCTACCTACGAAGAAATCAAGAAAGCCATCAAAGACGCCGCTGAAGGCTCTATGAAAGGCGTTCTGGGCTATGTTGAAGACGACGTGGTTTCCACCGATTTCAACGGCGAAGTGCTGACTTCCGTGTTCGATGCCAAAGCCGGTATCGCACTGAACGACAACTTCGTGAAACTGGTTTCCTGGTACGACAACGAAACCGGCTATTCCAACAAGGTTCTGGATCTGATCGCTCACATCTCCAAGTAATGGCATGATGTTAAGCTGATAATGAGGGCGACATTTTTGTCGCCCTTTTTTTACCCGTCATCTTTCGAGTCACCGCGTTGTTGGCTGCACACGCTCACCCCAGCCACTTACTTCGGTAAGCTCCTGAGGGTTCCTGTGCTTGCCGCCTGGCCGTGACCCGAAAGCTATAGGTTTCTTTGTATCTCCGGCAAACAATAGGTCATGAAATGAACGAGAAAATTTTCACCCTGCCCGTTTCCGAACAGATTTCTCCTTATATCAGCCAGCGGCAACTCGATGAGTTGGGCGTGGTTGTGGTGTCGCACCCGAAAGTGCGCGCGGCGGTCGCGCTGCAAGGCGCGCATTTGCTGGCCTGGCAACCTAGCGGGGAGCAGCCGGTGATTTGGCTCAGCAACAATACGCCTTTCGCCAAAGGCAAGGCCATCCGTGGCGGCGTGCCGATCTGCTGGCCGTGGTTCGGCCCGGTGGCGCAACCCTCCCACGGCTTTGCCCGCAACCAGCCCTGGAGTCTGACGGCGCACGATGAAGATGACAACGGCGTCATCCTGACCTTCACGCTGAAAGACAATGAGCAGACCCGCAAACTGTGGCCGCACGCCTTCACGCTGATTGCTCGCTTCAAGCTGGGTGAAGAGTGCGAAATCGAGCTGGAATCGCACGGCGATTATCAAGCCACGGCGGCGCTGCACAGTTACTTCCAGGTCGGCGACATCGATCGGGTCAGCGTGGCGGGTCTGGGCGAGCCTTATATCGACAAGGTGGCAGGCGGCGCAGAGGCGCACCAGACGGGCGAAGTGACCTTCGTCGGCCAAACCGACCGCGTCTATACCCGCCCGGAAGCTTTCAGCCAGATCCGCGATCCGGCGCTCGCTCGCACCATCGAGGTTCACCACCATCATATGAGCGACGTCATCGCCTGGAACCCCGGCGTGGAACTCTCCTGCAGCATGGGGGATATGCCGAACGACGGTTACAAGACCATGGTCTGCATCGAGACAGGGCGCGTCAGCAAACCGCTGGTCGCTGCCGGCGAGCAACCCGCCCGTTTGGGAGTCACCTTCCGCAGCCGTAAGAAGGCCTGAGGAACCGTGCGCGGAAGCGCACCACTGATGTGCAAAAGGGGCGCCAGCGCCCCTTTTTGATGCACGCCATGCACGATAACCGTGCAATGCGTAATTAGAAGGTGTAGCTCACACCCGTCATCAACAAACCGGTGTAAGATTTATCCACCATCGGGCTGTCTTTCACTTCATCCGACAACTTCACATAGCGGCCGACGAAGAAGGCGTTCCAGCTTTTGTTGATCTGATAATTGGCGCTCAATTCGAGATACGGGGCCCAGCTATCGCCAGGCGTGTAGCTGTCCAGGCCGCTGCGGCGTGATTCATTGGCGCTGACGCCGTAGTAATATTTGTTCTGGTTCTTGCTGTTCCACATCACGCCCACGCCCGGGACCAGCGTCAGCGCGTCCAGATCAAACTTGTACAGATAAGCGACATCGCCCACCAGCCCGTTGCTGTTGTTCAGCGTGTCGCCGGTGAAAGTGGTACGAAGGGTGCCCCATTCCGCATTGTGCGAATAGGCCAGGCCGGCCATCAGCGTGCCGCGACGCTTGTCGAGGCGCTTCATGCGATCGTCGTCGCTGTCGCCCGGACGGTAGCCCCATGGCGTGTAGTAACCCATGATGCTCAGCTGGTTTTCTTGATCTTTCCACAGGTAGTAACCGGCGGTCAGAGTACGGAAGTAGAAGTCGTCACCTTCATAGTCGATGACGGGCACCGGATAAACGCGGTCCTGATAACCGCGATACGCGTCCGGACTAACCAGCGCGGCAGCACCGAGTGACCAGGTCCCCGCCTGAGCACTTTGCGCACAAACCATTGCGGAAGCGATAATTGCTAGCGTTTTGAGTTTTGAAATCTTCACTGGTTCTTTTTCCATAAATTACAGGGTTAATAGCCGCGATAGTTTATGTGAAAATTTAGTTGCGTGCCTAATCTTTACAAAGGAAAACGACCAAGATCGAATAACTTATAGCGGAATTATGAATTAATCATGGCGGAACGATGACGTTTTATCCCGCAGGCCGCGCCAGACAAGGCATTTGGCTTCCACGGTAATAACTGAGTCATTGATATGACTTAAAAAAAGCTTTTTCTGCGGCAGGAAATTTTCCGGCAAGCAAACTAAGCTTAAATCAGAAGGTGAATTTATCCTGGGCCCAGTGGCATACAGCGCAACTCGCGATAATAAGCGCACCAAGTTGGCATACGGGTTGCTGTACTCAGGCGTATTCTCATCTTTCGGGAGCCAGAACACTATCACACGCTCTCTTTAACCTGTGCTAATAACGAAAGGACGGGCATCATGAACATATTTGACCACTATCGCCAGCGCTACGAAGCTGCCAAGGACGAAGAGTTCACACTGCAGGAATTTCTTACCATTTGCCGGCAAGATCGCAGTGCCTATGCCAACGCGGCCGAACGTCTGCTGATGGCTATCGGTGAACCTGTGATGGTCGACACTGCGCTAGAATCACGCCTGTCGCGCCTGTTCTCCAACCGCGTGATCGCACGCTATCCGGCCTTCGAAGAATTCTACGGCATGGAAGAGGCCATCGAACAGATCGTCTCTTACCTGAAACACGCCGCGCAGGGTCTGGAAGAGAAGAAACAGATCCTTTACCTGCTGGGCCCGGTGGGCGGCGGCAAGTCCTCGCTGGCAGAACGCCTTAAAGCGTTGATGCAGCGCGTGCCCATCTACACCCTCAGCGCCAACGGCGAACGCAGCCCGGTCAACGACCATCCGCTGTGCCTGTTTAATCCGCAGGAAGATGCCACGATCCTGGAAAAAGAGTTCAACATCCCAAGTCGCTATCTCGGCACCATCATGTCGCCGTGGGCGGCGAAGCGCCTGCATGAGTTCGGCGGCGACATCACCAAGTTTAAAGTCGTGAAAGTGCGCCCTTCCATTCTGGAACAGATCGCCATCGCCAAAACCGAGCCGGGCGATGAGAACAACCAAGACATCTCCGCGCTGGTCGGTAAAGTGGACATCCGTAAACTGGAGAACCACGCGCAGAACGACCCGGACGCCTACGGTTATTCCGGCGCCCTGTGCCGCGCCAACCAGGGGATTATGGAATTCGTCGAGATGTTCAAAGCGCCGATCAAGGTGCTGCATCCGCTGCTGACCGCAACCCAGGAAGGCAACTACAACGGCACCGAAGGCATCTCCGCCCTGCCGTTCAGCGGCATTATTCTGGCGCACTCCAACGAATCCGAGTGGGTGACCTTCCGCAACAACAAGAACAACGAAGCATTCCTCGACCGCGTGTACATCGTCAAGGTGCCTTACTGCCTGCGCGTGTCGGAAGAGATCAAGATTTACGACAAGCTGCTGGACCACAGCGAGCTGACTCACGCGCCCTGCGCGCCGGGCACCCTCGAAACGCTGGCGCGCTTTAGCGTGCTGTCGCGGCTGAAAGAGCCGGAAAACTCGAGCATTTACTCGAAAATGCGCGTGTATGACGGCGAAAGCCTCAAGGATACCGATCCGAAAGCCAAGTCCTATCAAGAGTACCGCGACTACGCCGGGGTTGACGAAGGCATGAACGGCCTCTCCACCCGTTTCGCCTTTAAAATCCTCTCGCGGGTATTCAACTTCGATCACGCCGAGGTGGCGGCCAACCCGGTACACCTGTTCTATGTGCTGGAGCAACAGATCGAGCGCGAACAGTTCCCGCAGGATTTGGCCGAGAAATACCTCGAACATCTGAAAGGCTATCTGATTCCGAAATACGCCGAGTTTATCGGCAAAGAGATCCAGACCGCCTATCTGGAATCCTACTCGGAATACGGACAGAACATTTTTGACCGTTACGTGACCTACGCGGACTTCTGGATCCAGGATCAGGAGTATCGCGACCCCGACACCGGTCAGCTGTTCGACCGCGAGTCTTTGAACGCCGAACTGGAGAAAATTGAAAAACCGGCCGGTATCAGCAACCCGAAAGATTTCCGTAACGAAATCGTGAACTTCGTGCTGCGTGCCCGCGCCAACAACAACGGCCGCAATCCGAACTGGACCAGCTACGAGAAGCTGCGCACCGTGATCGAGAAGAAAATGTTCTCCAATACCGAAGAGCTGTTGCCGGTGATTTCGTTTAACGCCAAAACGTCGACGGACGAGCAGAAAAAACACGACGACTTCGTCGACCGCATGATGGAAAAAGGCTATACCCGCAAGCAGGTGCGCCTGTTGTGTGAATGGTATCTGCGGGTCAGAAAATCCTCATAACGCCTCAGGTAAGCGGCATTATCAGGGCCATGTCCACAGTCATGGACGTTGCAGCGCAGCCCAAGGAGGGGCTAACACATTGCGCTGTCGCGACCGGGACATGAAGAGTTGGCAACGTCGTTTGGGGGAAGTATGGCCTATTTCATTGACCGGCGGCTGAACGGCAAAAACAAGAGCATGGTGAACCGCCAGCGCTTCTTGCGCCGTTACAAGTCGCAAATCAAACAGTCGATTGCCGAAGCCATCAACAAGCGTTCGGTCACCGACGTAGACAGCGGGGAGTCGGTTTCCATCCCCACTGACGATATCAACGAACCGATGTTTCATCAGGGGCGCGGCGGCACACGCCATCGCGTTCACCCTGGCAATGACCACTTCGTGCAGAACGATCGCGTTGAGCGGCCTCAGGGCGGCGCAGGCGGTGGCGGCGGCCAGGGCAACGCCAGCCAGGATGGTGAAGGCCAGGATGAATTCGTCTTCCAAATCTCCAAAGACGAGTACCTCGATCTTTTGTTCGAGGATCTCGCCCTGCCCAATCTGAAAAAGAATCAGTACAAGCAGTTGACCGAGTTCAAAACCCATCGTGCCGGCTATACCGCCAATGGCGTGCCGGCCAACATCAGCGTCGTGCGTTCGCTGCAGAACTCGCTGGCGCGACGTACCGCCATGACCGCCGGTAAAAGACGCGCGTTGCACGAGCTGGAAGATGCGCTGAACCAGTTGGAAAATACCGAGCCGGTGCAATTGCTGGAAGAGGAGCGGCTGCGCAAGGAAATTGCCGAACTGCGCAAGAAAATCGAAAGCGTGCCGTTTATCGATACCTTCGACCTGCGCTACAAAAACTATGAGCGCCGGCCGGAGCCCTCCAGCCAGGCGGTGATGTTCTGCCTGATGGACGTGTCCGGCTCGATGGACCAGGCAACCAAAGACATGGCCAAGCGTTTTTACATTCTGCTCTATTTGTTCCTGAGCCGAACCTACAAAAACGTCGAGGTGGTCTACATTCGCCATCACACCCAGGCGAAAGAGGTGGACGAACAGGAGTTCTTCTATTCGCAGGAGACCGGTGGCACCATCGTTTCCAGCGCGCTGAAGTTAATGAATGACGTAGTCGAAGAGCGTTATGACCCGGCGCAATGGAATATCTATGCCGCGCAAGCGTCGGACGGCGACAACTGGGCCGACGATTCACCGCTGTGTCATGAGCTGTTGGCGAAAAAGATCCTGCCGATGGTGCGTTATTACAGCTACATAGAAATCACTCGCCGCGCTCACCAAACGCTGTGGCGCGAATACGAGGATCTGCAGGCGAAATTCGACAACTTCGCCATGCAGCATATCCGCGAACCGGACGATATCTATCCGGTATTCCGCGAACTGTTCCGTAAGCAGACCGTGTGAATAACGCCGCGTGAATGTCACCACAGCCGGAAAGCGCCATTTTCCGGCTGTTTCTTTTTCGCATTATATATTTGCAAAATCCATGTTTATTTTTCAAACAATGACAACAACAATAATAAGTCAGATTCCCCAGAACGGTCCTCTCTATTATTTGTTCTTCTGAGGTTATTCCTAAACATCCGCCTCTGCCCCCGCACGGCTTGATAGGAATATTCCCATTCAGTTATCGTTACCCCATCGCTTAAGTCTCTTCCTAAGCGAAATTTGCCTCATTTTATTTTTCTATGGCTTCTCAGCCCGCTGCGGCGGGCATTTACCTGTCAGCAGGTTAGACATCATGATCGACTACACCCTCTATGGCCTCAACAAGCACGATGTTGATGAATACCATAAGCAAATATGTTGCCTGCTCGGCAAAAACGTGCTGCTGGTGTTGACCGCCAACAAGCCGATAACCAAACAGAACCTGCTCGCCAGCCTTATCCAGGAGATAGAAAAGCAGCCCGATGATTATTTTCAGCGGCTGCATCGCGCGGCGATAGAAATGATCGGCGTTAACGGGCGCTAAGGCGATATGCGTAAGGCAGACCTCTACGCCATTATTGCCGCCGCCGTCGTGTTGATGATGCTGTTATAGCGACATCAGCGCCTATCCCTAATTAGCGCCTATTACGCCGGCGCTTTCGTCCGGCGTAATAGGCAGCGAAGGGATAATCTGCCGCAGGAGGATGCGCTTGCGTAATACCGCCGGCACTTTCACCGGCATCCGGCGCAAATGCGGCGATGTAGACCAGGCCAACCACGTTAGGCTGGTTGCCCATTTCCGTGATCACGGCACCGCCGTAAGAGTGCCCGACCAACAATACCGGCCCCGCTTGCTGCGCGACCATCTTGCGCGTACGTTCCGCATCCTCAGCCAGCGACGTCAACGGCATTTCCACCGCATGAATCGCCGTATATCCCCTGCGCGACAACTCAATGATGACCTTACTCCAGTGCGCGGCGCCGCCCCAGAATCCGTGTACCAGCACGATAGTTGGTTTTGTGCTCATTGCCGACTCCTTCATCTCATAGGAAAGCGCCGCAGGCAGATGAACGGCCCCTTAAGGGGCGGACCTGGCTGCCTTCGACGCCACGCGGTCCCTATTTTATATAGTCAGCCTCATGGCGTTCAGCAATAGCGACGACGAGTTAACGCCCCCGATTTTCCACCGCCGCCACGGCTTATCGAAGCGGCTTACGCCGCAAGGCCGGGAAAAAAAAGGATTAAAACTAGGATTTTTACCCATACCGATCTAAAATTTCGCGCAAAAACAAAGAGAAGTAAATTTGGTCCACCGGGAAAAGGAATGAAGTTGTGAAGGAAATGATCTCCATCGTTTTTATGGCATGCCTGCTGGCGCTGCTGTTTTCGTGGCTGTTCGTCTACGGTCTTAACATTCATTAACCCCGTAACGACAACCATCCCCCTCCCTGGCGGGCAAGCGGCGCATCGCGACTGATGCGCTAAAACCGGCACCTGAAGGGGTCACGTACCGTCAAAACCCGACGCCGCCTCACCTTAGACTTGCTGTCCGCAAATACATCATTAGTTTTTATGAGTCATAACCCCACCGCGTTTCCCCCCTTCACCGACGCTTTTACTGCTCAGCGGAGTTCACCCCAGAAGGAAGACTTGCCTGACGCAAAATGTTACCGGTAACTATGCTGTTGATTTCTTTTGGCAATAAACGTAAAGCCGTTAATAACCCTACGTTCTTTATAGAAATAAATTATGCATACTTATGGATAAAGGTTTGAATAAAGGGCCTTTGGTCATTGATTATCCCCCGCCAAGCTCCTAGAATTCGCGCGTAAAAATACAACTGGGATCGGGTTTCATGTCGCCGCTGTGGGTTGCAACGCAATACTGTTATTTTATTGGTCTGTTAGTTTCTATGGTTTTCACCTACCTGGTTAGCCGGGACACCGTCAAAATTCGCTGCATCAGCGCACTGACCATCGGGTTAACCTGGCCGTTGAGCCTGCCGGTGGTGTTACTGTTTTCGCTGTTCTAACGCCCCAATATCGCGCGGTGGCTTTTAAACAGTCATGTTAATGAAAAGAGGCTGACCACCGGCGTCATGGTTTTTGGCGTGGGATAAAAAAGTGCCAGCGCAAGGCTGGCATGAAAATTGGAAGCAATGTGAGCAATGTCGCGCCGGATCGGGGGGCACAGAAGGAGACAACCCTTTTCCCCTCACCGGCGAATCAAATGATAATACGTCTCATTATTGAATGTAAAGTCATTTCCCTACGCAACTGTTCCTCTTTGGGAAACTATCAGCCGCGCGGCGATCGCCAGCGCTGATACAATCGCCCCGCCCCCCACACCAGCAGCCAGAGCAAAGCATTCAACCCCAACCACAGCATCAGCAAGTAGAAGAAAGTCTGATAACCGGGTATGCCCCGATCGGCCAAAAACGGGTTGAAGTGAAAAAATTTGACGATCGCGAACGGATTAAGATTGAAACGGTTGAACACGGCCGCTGTCAGCAACGGTGGCAACAGCGTATAAAACGCCAGGCTGAACAGCAGCAGGATTTTTGTGCCCGAAGTGTTTTTATAATCTTTCATATCAATAAATTATATCTATCATCATAGTGCAAAAACCGCCAGGCATTCGTACGCCAATCGACCCCGCGGGCGCTAAAGAGTTCCAGGCCAACGCGGAAATAAAGCCGATCCCGCGTTTAATTGTCATTTAGCGCTCGGGTGATATATACCCTGTGGATTTTAAATTACGATGTCGCCGCGCCGTCTTCAACCACAGCGTTTGCATGGCATCATCAGGAGGCATTAATGAAACCGGACGCACTCTCCCTGCCGCCGAACCCGAAAAAGCTCAAGGTCATCTACGGCTGGTACATTTATGTGATCTATATCCTGCTGGTTTTCAATATTTATATGGCGGTCTACAACGTCTGCGTTCGGCACCCGATCGAGGCTCCGCTGTTGTCGCTGTTTCACAGCCTGTTTCTCGCGTTGATGCTGCAGCAGGTGCTCAAGAAGAACGTCGTTTTCGCCTGGATCTTGCTGAGCTATTTTATTCTGATGCGCCTGTATTACGCCAATGTGCTGCATGTTGAGTTCACGCTGGTGAGCCGTTGCCTGGTGCTGCTGATTCTGACGCTGCTGCTGACCGGCGCCGTGGCCGTCGGGCAACTGGCCACGCCGCCGCAGCGGCATGACTGGCTGGCGCGGCTGGGCTGGCGGCAATGGGGGGCGCTCACGGCGCTGGCGGCCATCCTGACGCCGCTGATTACCACCGACTATCTGGGATAAACTGGGGCTATTTGGGAATATGAGGTTCGGAAATGTCTACGACACGGCATATTTTGGTGTAGTTACCCGCCTTCTCACAGATCTTGTCCGTGACGAACATGCTAAGGTAGCCCAGCAACAGCAAGTAGCCGGCCATGCACAGAATAAAGATAAGCGTTCTCACCGATAGCGACCAACCTGACAAGAGTATCACGAGCATCATAACCTGAACGAGGCGCTTTAAAAGGATTTCATGTGCGCACCGGCCGCATCGGCACACGTTCTGTAGTAACATTAAGCCACCACGCCCACCACCGGAAACGCCGATGCACCATCTGATGTTAGACATTGAAACCCTGGATATAAAACCCAGCGCCGTCATTCTGGTGGTTGCAGCGGTGTTTTTCGATCCCCGAACCGGGGAACTGGGCGCCGAATTCGAAGCCGCCGTCAGCAGCCAGAAAGACCAACCGGGCCGAACCATCAGCCTTGACACGGTCGCCTGGTGGGCGAAACAGTCCGATGAAGCGCGCAAGCAGGCCTTCGGCGGCACCGAGAGCCTGAAGCGTGTGCTGAGCAGCCTTAGCCGCTTCATCCATATGAACAGCACCGACACGGTGAAAGTCTGGGGCAACGGCAAAGAGTTCGACTGCGCGATCCTCGAACACGCCTTCCAGCAGCTGGAAATGCCCTGCCCGTGGAAATTCTGGGATACCCAGGACGTGCGCACGGTGATCACGTTGGCGGAGCTGCACGGCTTTAACCCGAAAAAGGCCCGCCCGTTCGAAGGTATGCCGCATCGGGCGCTGGATGATGCTCGCCACCAGGCCCGTTATGTGGCCGATACCGTCTCGGCGCTCTATTACCGCCAGGGGGCGCAGCGCTGACCCGCTTTGCCCCTTTTCATTTGCCGCCAGAGTCTCTACTCTAGCCCTCTTTGTCACTCGGACGTGCCTTTCCTGTTATGCAAAAGTTTCTGTTTATGCTTCTCAGCCTGGTGCTGCTCGGCCCATTAGGCATCGATCTTTATCTGCCGACTATTCCCGCTATTGCCGTCGGTCTGGGCAGCAGCGAAGCGCTGATCCAATCCACCATATCGCTATTTATTCTGGTGCTTGGCCTCGGCCAGGTCATTGCCGGGCCGCTGGTGGACAACTATGGCCGCAAACCGGTGGCGCTGGCCGGCATTATCCTCTACATGATCGGCGCCGCGATGGCGGCGCTGGCCACCAGCCCGACGATTTTCATCGCTTCGCGTCTGCTGCAAGGGGTGGCGGTTTGCTGCACCGCCGTCGTCGCCTTCAGCGGCGTGCGCGATCGCCTGAATGGCGACGACGCCGCCCGCGCTTTCGGCTTTCTTAACGGCACGCTGAACATCATCCCGGCGCTGGCGCCGCTGCTCGGCGGCCTGCTCGCCGAAGCCTTCGGCTGGCGCGCTCCCTTCTGGTTCCTGGTCGGCTACGCGCTGCTGGTGTTGGCGCTCATCGCGCTGCGCCTGCCGGAAACTCGCCCTGCCGACACCGTGCCGGTCAAGGGGTTGCCGGTGCGTCAATACGCGCGCATCCTCAGCGAACGGCGTTTTCTCTCCTTTGCGGTGGTGAACTCCGGGGCGATGGGCATGGCGCTGACCTACGTTTCTCTGGCACCGAACGTGCTGATGGGCACCGCTGGCCTGACACCGCTGCAATTCTCGCTGGTGTTCGGCGCCAACGGTTTCTGGATCATGCTGGTCAGCTTCTTCGCCAACCGCATCATCCACAAGGTCGGCCGCCCGGTTTGTCTGGCGACCGGCGGCATTTTGATGGGGCTGGGCTGTCTGGGTCTGCTGCTGGGCGTCATGCTGCTGCCCGCGACGGCGCAAGCGCACTGGCTGGCGTATATGCTGCCAGTCGCCAGCGCCTGCGCCGGATTGGCATTCGTGATGGGCCCGGCCACCAGCTACGCGTTGGAACCCTACTCCAATGAGGCCGGCGTCGCGTCCGCGCTGGTCGGTTTCGTGCAGATGGCGGGCGGCGCCGCGCTGGGTCTGGTGGCGATGGCGTTGCCGCTGCAACCCAAGCTGTCGCTGGCGCTGGTGATGCTGGCGGGCTGCCTGCTGGCGCTGCACGCGCGGCGGCTCAGCAAGCAGATTAAAGGGCAGATCAGAAAAGTCGCCTGAGCCCCGGCTCAGGCTTCGGTGGCGACCGGCACTCGCGCCGCTAACGCCGACAGCAGCTCATAGCCTAACGTCCCTGCCGCCGTGGCCACCTCATCCACCGGCAGACGTTTCCCCCACAGCTCCACTTCGGCGCCCAGTTCGACTTGCGGACAGGGCGTCAGATCCACCGCCAGCATATCCATTGATACCGTTCCCAGGGTGCGCGTCAGCACGCCGTCAACCCATACCGGCGTACCGGTCGGCGCATGACGCGGATAGCCGTCGGCGTAACCGCAGGCCACCACACCGATACGCTGTGCGCCTGCGGCGCTGTAACGGCCACCGTAACCCACACGATCGCCAGACTTCAGCTGCTGAATGCCGATGATTTCACTGCTCAGCGTCATCGCCGGCTGCAGCCCCGTCGCCGCAACGTCATTCCAGCAACCGCTCGGCGAAGCGCCATAGAGAACGATCCCAGGACGGACCCAGCTGCCGTGGGTCGAAGGGTGCCACAGCGTGGCGGCCGAGTTGGCCAGGCAGCGCGGCAGCGGTATATCGGTAGCCGCCGTCTCGATGGTGGCCATTTGCCGGGTCACGCCTTCAGGGCCGTCGGCGGTGGCGAAGTGGCTCATCAGCGTAAGCTCGGCAATGTTGGCTACCGCCTGCGCCCTGCGCCACACCTCATGCAGCCGCTCGGGTGCGAACCCCAGCCGATTCATGCCACTGTTCACTTTCAGATAGACATTGAGCGGCGCGTTCAGCGTGGCGTCGGCGATCGCCGCCAGCTGCCAGTCGCTGTGCACCGCCGTCGTCAGGCGATAACGGTCGAGCAACGCCAGATCCTGCGGCTGGAAGAAGCCTTCCAACAACAGGATAGGCCCTTGCCAACCCGACTCGCGCAGCAGCACCGCTTCGGCCAGATCCAGCATGGCGAAGCCGTCGGTTTGCGCCATGCTGCGCCAAACGTGTTTGATGCCGTGGCCATAGGCGTTAGCCTTGACCACCGCCCAGACTTTGGCGCCGGGGGCGAAACGGCGCACCACCTGCAGGTTATTTTCAATCGCGCCGAGATGCATCGTGGCGGTTATGGGACGGGGCATCGCTTCTCCTTGGGGCAGCGTACGGCGGCCACGCGCGCCTGCGCGTGGCCGGGAAAGTCTATGACAGCGTCGACGATTAACGTGCGGGATGCACGTCGTTCAGCGGAACCGCGTGTTGCTGACGAAACCCGGCGCTGTAACGCGCCACCGCCAGGTCATCGGAAGGGATCGCCGGCGTAATGCCGGACATCAGATCGGACAACAACTGCCCGGAGCCACAGGCCATCGTCCAGCCCAACGTGCCATGTCCGGTATTGAGATACAGGTTCTTCAGCGAGGTGCGGCCGACAATTGGCGTGCCGTCCGGCGTCATCGGCCGCAGGCCGGTCCAGAACGTCGCCTCTTCCACTCGGCCGCCGTTCGGGTAGAGATCGCGCACCACCATTTCCAGCGTTTCGCGCCGTTTTTGCTCCAGCTGCGTATTGAAACCGACGATCTCCGCCATGCCGCCAACGCGAATGCGCTGGTCGAAGCGTGTGATGGCGATTTTATACGTCTCATCCAATACCGTAGAGAACGGCGCCGCCGCTTCGTCGGTGATAGGAATGGTCAACGAATAGCCCTTCAGCGGGTAAACCGGAATGGACACCAGGCCGCGCAGCAGCGCCGTGGAGTACGAGCCGAACGCCACCACATAGCTGTCGGCCTTGAACACTTCCTCGCCGCACTGCACGCCGGCGATCTTGTCGCCCTCCACCAGCAGACGATCGACGCTGCGGTTGAACAGGAAGGTGACGCCCGCCTGCTCTGCCATCTTCGCCAACTGTTGCGTAAACAGCTGGCAATCGCCGGTTTCGTCATTCGGCAACTGCAGGCCGCCGGTCAGCTTGTGCGCCACCTGCGCCAGCGCCGGCTCGACGCTGCCGAGTTGGCCGGCTTCCAGCAATCTGTAAGGCACGCCGGCATCTTCCAATACCGCAATGTCTTTCGCGGCGTTTTCGAACTGTTGTTGAGTGCGGAACAGCTGCAGCGTGCCGCCCTGGCGACCTTCGTACTGGATGCCGGTTTCCTGACGCAGCGCCTTGATACAATCGCGGCTGTATTCCGCCAGACGCACCATGCGGCCTTTGTTGGTCATGTAGTGTTCGGTGTTGCAGTTCTTCAACATCTGCCACATCCAGCTCAGTTGGAAGCTGCTGCCGTCGAGGCGGATGGCCAACGGCGCATGGCGCTGGAACATCCACTTGATGGCCTTCAGCGGCACGCCCGGCGCCGCCCAAGGTGCGGCATAGCCCGGTGAAATCTGCCCGGCGTTCGCCGCGCTGGTTTCCAGTGCGGGGCCTGGCTGACGATCGATCACCGTCACCTCATGCCCCGCCTTCGCCAAATACCAGGCACTGGCTACGCCCACCACTCCACTACCTAAAATTACCACTCGCATCGCTGACTCCAGCTCAAGGCTTCACAAAGCATAATCTTCTGCTTACAGGAAATTAACTCAGTGAAAAAATCCGTCCAACAACTTCGTCATCAAACGTGACAATATTCACAATTAATTTATCGTCGATGAGCCATGCATTTGCAATAGCCGTCTGCAAATAGCGATAAGATGCGGTTTAGAGGGGATTATAGCGTCATACCGCCACTGAATTGATATCAACGCTATCAATGATAGCACTCAAAAAAGGCGTGATAAGTAACATTGATTTAACAGAATATAAAAATACCAGCCAACAATTAAGCAGAATAAAAATCCAATAAAATAAAAAATACCAACATAACAAACAAAGAGAGCCTCCTCCCTCCGCAGCAGAAAAATCGCGCAAAATTTCAGCTGCCGTTAACCTTGCTTTCACTACTGGAATAAAACACCCGAGCCCTTAGCCCGCCCGCTTATGTTGAACGCTGCAGCACGATATGAACGTTAAAGCCAGAAGCAGCGCCTAAAGTTCACACTGTCGCTATTGTGGAGAACGCCTTATGTTCATCGCCATTTACCAGTTTTCAGTCAAACCCGGACACGAACACGCCTTTCGCCAGGCTTGGCTAGCGTTGACCCAAGGCATCTATCTGCAGCGCGGCAGCCTCGGCTCGCGCCTGCATCGGGATATGGGCGGGCAGTTTATCGGCTATGCGCAATGGCCAAGCCGAGTCGCATGGGAAAGCGCCGGTGATATTCAATTGGATGAACGCTACCGGCAAGCCCGGGAACGAATGCGTGCGACCTTGTTGGCAGATAAAACGCTATTTGAAATGGAAGTGACGGACGATTACCTGCAAATCAGACCGTTTGACTGAGCACAAGCCCACACAGGCGGGCTTGTGGTTGCGGGAGCGAGCGGCATCAATGATGCAGCATCTCATCCACGACTTCTTTGGTTTGCAGTTGGAATGGGTAGTAAGTCGGCCAGTTATCCATCTCTTTCAGCAACGCTTCCTGCGACGTGTTGCCCATAAAGATATGGAAATGCGCCGATTTGCGCGGGCCGATAATGTGATCGCTGAACTGCACGAATTTCGGCGCCAGGCTGCCGGCATCCTGGCATTCAAACAGATAACGCACGCCCTTTTTACCGGAAACATACGTCAGGATCTTATGCCCGGCGTACTTATACTGACAGGCGCTGGATTGGTCACCGCGGTGAAATTCCATGACGCCATTTTCAATGCCGATGGTATCTACATCGGTGGCGTACCCTTTGCGGTAATACGCCTTCACTTCGGCGAAGGTCTTGCGCTTGTCCTGTGCCGCTTTCTTCTTGAACACCGGGTCAAGATCCCCATTGAGCAGATAGGGATACACGGATTGCCACACCCCCTCCCAATCCGCCAGGTTGCGATCTTTGACGTCCTTATCGTCGAATACACCCGCCTCCGCCTTTTTTTCCACCTCCGTCAGCGGCTTGCCGTGTGAATGATGCCCGTGTGCGCACGCCTGCCCGCTGATAAACAACGCGGCCAGCGCCACCGCCAGTTTGCCAAAATGCCTCGCCAAAATGCGCTCCTTGTCCGTTACCATGAAAATTAAAAGTTACAATATAACATAACAATTTTCAATCCTTGTCGTGCAACAGGCATTGTGTTGCGCCCCCCTGCCGCAGGGTTATACTCGAAGAGGGAGTGCGGTGCCGCGCCGCCTTCTGCCGGGACGGGCGCCGGATCGACCGCCGTTCGCTCCTTTGCGTACCGGCATTTTTATTTCACTGATTTGCAATGGTTAATTATGACTTGAACTATGCTTGTTACAGGGTCTGCCGTTTGAGCAAGACCCGTGAATAATGAGGGTGCGCTGATGACTACTTCAACACATGAAAAGGTTAAGGATGATAAACGTCTGAGCGATGGACCGGACTGGACGTTCGAACTGCTGCAGGTGTATTTGGAGCAGATCGACCGCGTCGCCAAGCATTACCGACTCGACACCTACCCCCATCAGATCGAGGTGATCACCTCCGAGCAGATGATGGACGCCTATTCGAGCGTCGGCATGCCGATCAACTATACCCATTGGTCCTTCGGCAAGAAGTTCATCGAAACCGAACAGCGCTACAAACAGGGCCAGCAAGGGCTGGCGTATGAAATCGTCATCAACTCCAATCCCTGCATCGCCTACCTGATGGAGGAAAACACCATCACCATGCAGGCGCTGGTGATGGCGCACGCCTGCTATGGCCACAACTCGTTCTTCAAGAATAACTATCTGTTCCGCAGCTGGACCGACGCCAGCTCCATCGTCGATTATCTGCTGTTCGCCCGCCACTACATCAGCCAATGCGAAGAGCGCTACGGCGTCGATGAAGTGGAGCGACTACTGGACTCCTGCCACGCGCTGATGAACTATGGAGTCGACAGGTACAAGCGCCCGCAGAAAATCTCCCTGGTGGAAGAGAAAGCGCGCCAGAAAAGCCGCGAAGAGTATCTGCAAAGCCAGGTGAATACGTTATGGAAGACCTTGCCGCGCGTCGAACGTGAAGAGTCGCCGGAGCAGGCGCGCCGGTATCCGAGCGAACCGCAGGAAAATATCCTCTATTTTATCGAAAAGAATGCACCGCTGCTGGAACCCTGGCAGCGTGAGGTGTTGCGCATCGTGCGCAAAGTCAGCCAGTATTTCTACCCGCAAAAGCAGACTCAGGTGATGAACGAGGGTTGGGCCACCTTCTGGCATTACACCATCCTCAACCATCTGTACGACGAGGGCCGAGTGACCGAGCGGTTTATGCTGGAGTTTTTGCACAGCCACACCAACGTGGTGTATCAGCCGCCGTACAACAGCCCGTACTATAACGGCATCAACCCTTATGCGCTGGGCTTCGCCATGTTCCAGGACATCAAGCGCATCTGCCAATCGCCGACCGAAGAAGACCGCTACTGGTTCCCGGACATCGCCGGAAAAGACTGGCTGGAGACATTGCACTTCGCCATGCGCGACTTCAAGGACGAGAGCTTTATCAGCCAGTTCCTGTCACCCAAAGTGATGCGTGATTTCCGGTTGTTCACCGTGCTGGACGACGATCGCAACAACTATCTGGAGATTGCCGCGATCCACAACGAGGCCGGCTACCGGGCGATCCGTCAGGAGCTGTCTGCACAATACAACCTGAGCAATCACGAGCCGAACATTCAGATCTGGAACGTGGACCTGCGCGGCGACCGTTCGCTAACATTGCGTTATATTCCACAGGAGCGTGCACCGTTGGATAAAAGCCGTCGCGACGTGTTGAAGCACCTGCATCGCCTGTGGGGCTTCGACGTGATCCTAGAACAGCAAAACGAAGACGGCAGCGTGGAGCTGCTCGATCGCTGCCCGCCGCGACCAACGCCGCTGTAATCCGCCATAACGACAAAGGGCGCCAAAATGGCGCCCTTTCTTTTTCATTGACTCGCGATTAACGGCGCGCTTCGGTCAGATCGCTCGGCATGGTGCCCTGCATGCTCTGCCAAATCGCCCCGCTGTCCTTACCGTAGTTGCGCACGGTGTCCATCACCTGGTCGTACAGCTTCTCATGGCACAGCGTGGACAGCTTGCTGTAGAAGGTCAGCGCCAGCTTGCGCGCTTCCGGGTTGGAGAAGTAGTAACGGCCCACGCGGGTGTACAGCCCTTTCAGACCGTTGAAGATCAGGCCGTAGATCGGGTTGCCGGAAGCGAACGCCAGACCGCGGAAGATCTCGTAATCGAGCAGATTGAAAGCGTCCGCCTGATCTTCAACCTCGGCGGCCTTCGCCAACACTTCCTGGGCCTGCTCCGGATGATTGCGCACCGCGGCGCGAATAAAGATCGACGCGATATTGGTGCGCACGGACAGCAGGTTATCGATCAGCTGAGGGACGCTTTTGTGATCGAGACGGGCCACCGTCTCAAGGATATTGAGGCCGGACGTTTCCCAAAAATTGTTCACTTTGGTCGGTTTGCCATGCTGAATGGTCAACCAGCCATCGCGGGCCAGACGTTGCAACACTTCACGTAACGTGGTGCGCGTGACGCCAATCAACTCCGAAAGCTCACGCTCCGCGGGCAAAATAGAGCCAGGGGGGAAGCGATTATTCCAAATACTCTCAATAATGTACTCTTCCGCGAAACCGGCAGGACTCTGCGCCTTTATGACCATGTGTTTGACGTTCCGTTGCGACGATAAAATCAGTAAAAGTAATCAGCTCATCATACCAGATCGTGCTGACATGACATAGCGTGAGCGAAAAACAATAAACGAAAGTGTGCATAACGTGGCAAAAAACGAGCAAAAATACCGGTCGGTGGAATTTTCCCATGGTAAAACAAGCTCAGGTTGCGCACGCCCCCACCGCATTGTTAGGGTACGTGCTACGACTGATTGAAGGATGCATAGAGCACAATGGAAACAACCCTGCGTAGCGCCCTGCTCAAAAATTTTCTGGGGCAATCTCCCGACTGGTACAAACTGACCATTCTCATTTTTCTGGCGATCAACCCTCTGGTGTTCTTTTTCGCCAGCCCGTTTATCGCGGGTTGGCTGCTGGTGGCCGAGTTCATCTTTACCCTCGCGATGGCGCTGAAATGCTACCCGCTGCTGCCGGGCGGCCTGCTGGCGCTTGAGGCCGTGGCCATCGGCATGACCAGCCCGGCGCAGGTTTCGCAGGAAATCGAACATAATCTGGACGTGTTGCTGCTGCTGATCTTTATGGTGGCCGGCATCTACTTTATGAAGCAGCTGCTGCTGTTCGTGTTCACCAAGCTGCTGCTCAACATCCGTTCGAAAACGTTGCTGTCGCTGGCGTTCTGCCTGGCCGCCGCCTTCCTTTCCGCCTTCCTCGACGCGCTGACGGTCGTGGCGGTAGTGATCAGCGTGGCCACCGGCTTCTATTCCATCTATCACAACGTGACGTCAAACCGCCCTGACGGCGACATTGGCGATGACAGCGATTTTACCGGCGAAGAGCGTAAACAGACGCTGGAGCAATTCCGCGCCTTTCTGCGCAGCCTGCTGATGCACGCCGGCGTCGGCACCGCGCTCGGCGGGGTCATGACCATGGTGGGCGAGCCGCAAAACCTGATCATCGCCAAAAACGCGGGCTGGGGTTTTATCGATTTCTTCCTGCGTATGGCGCCGGTCACGCTGCCGGTGTTGGTGTGCGGCCTGCTGGTGTGTTGGCTGGTAGAACGTTTTCACCTGTTTGGCTACGGCGCGCAGCTACCGGAAGCGGTGCGCGACGTGCTGAAAGAGTATGACCGCAAGGCCACTGCGGGCCGTAGCAAACAAGAACGGCTCAAACTGGTGATGCAGGCGCTGATCGGCGTTTGGCTGGTGCTGGCGCTGGCCTTCCACCTGGCTGAAGTGGGGCTGATTGGCCTGTCGGTGATCGTCCTCGCCACCTCCCTGTGCGGCGTGAACGACGAGCACGCCATCGGCAAAGCGTTCCAGGAAGCGCTGCCGTTCACCGCGCTGCTGACGGTGTTTTTCACCGTGGTCGCGGTCATCATCGAGCAGCACCTGTTCAGCCCGGTGATCCAGTTTGTGCTGCGCGCCGAGCCCGCCTCTCAGCTTTCGCTGTTCTACCTGTTCAACGGCCTGCTGTCGTCGGTTTCCGACAACGTGTTCGTCGGCACGGTTTACATCAACGAGGCGCGCACCGCGCTGGAAACCGGCGCGATCGGGCTGAAGCAGTTCGAGCTGCTGGCGGTCGCCATCAATACCGGTACCAACCTGCCCTCGGTCGCCACCCCTAACGGACAGGCGGCGTTTCTGTTCCTGCTGACGTCGGCATTGGCGCCGCTGGTGCGTTTGTCGTATGGCCGCATGGTATGGATGGCCCTGCCTTATACGGTGGTGCTGACGGTGGTTGGCCTGCTGTGCGTCCAGTTCACCTTGGAACCGGCGACCGAGCTGTTGACGCAGTGGCATTGGCTGACGCTGCCGTCCATCGACGCCGTCGGCCACTGAGACGGCGCCGGCAGGGTGACCGACTATTTTTACGCTGAATCCGGCCCAGGTGGCTGGCAGCGAAGAGGAATTGGTTTACACTGCCGGTTCAATTGCTTACTGCATGGAAGAATCTAGATATGTTGCAATTCTTTAACCGCTGTTCACAAGGACGCGGCGCCTGGCTGCTGATGGCCCTGACAGCGTTGGTGTTGGAACTGGTCGCGCTCTATTTCCAGCACGTTATGCTGCTGCAGCCGTGCGTGATGTGCATTTACGAGCGTTGCGCGCTGTTCGGCATCCTCGGCGCCTCGCTGGTGGGCGCCATCGCGCCGAAAACTCCGCTGCGCTACGCGGCGATCTTGCTGTGGATCTACAGCGCCTGGGAAGGCGTACAGCTGGCGTGGAAGCACACCATGATCCAGTTGCATCCTTCGCCGTTCAATACCTGCGATTTCTTCGTCAGCTTCCCGTCCTGGCTGCCGCTGGACAAATGGCTGCCGGCGGTGTTTCACGCTTCCGGTGACTGCTCCGTGCGTCAATGGCAATTCCTGACGTTGGAAATGCCGCAATGGTTGGTCGGCATCTTCGGTGCCTATCTGTTGGTGGCGCTGATTGTGCTGGTCGCGCAGTTTGTTCGCCCACGCCGCCGCGACCTGTTCGGCCGCTGATCGGCAGACAAACAAAAAACGGCGCCGGAAGGCGCCGTTTTTTTAGGTATTGCTGTCACATTCCGAGATAAAGCCACCTCAGGTATGTGTAAGGAAGTAAACGAGCACGATCAGCGCTCCAGCTACGGCAAACAGGCGGATCATTTTCATTGTTATACTCTCGAACTTGCGGGAGAGCGGCCAAATTACCCAACTTATCGTTTAAAAAGAAGCATCCCGGCACGGCTAAGGGCGTAATTTACATAACATTAAACTTCTGCCATATCGGCGACTAAAAGCGGGCCGCTCTGGCGCATTCCTTTCAGCCTTCGAGCATCAATAAATTACCGTTACTTATGAACGACTGCGCCTTTGTCACATTCAGAGCACAATATTTTGGTGAAGTTTACCCATAAAATCCTTATAGTATCGGCAAAGTGAGTACTACCGATTTCCCTGGTGTTGTTGTGTGTCTTGCCCCTCATCTTTGCAGGGGCTTTTTTCCCTCTTCCCCCCTCACGCAAGCCCTTACCATCGTTAAATAAATTGTTGGAATTTCTCTCTATCCGGCACCAAGCATCAACGCCATTCGCGCACTAAAGATTAAAATCGTTCGCGATGCTTTCCCTATGCTGAATGACGTGTTGACTTTCGCCCTTTCTTCCTGTGAGCCAGGTTTTGGCTGACTACAGCACATCATATGACATCAAGGACACGATACTATGCCGGATACCACATTGCCGCCTTCGTCTCAGCCCCCCTTCCTGCGGCGCATGCTGCTCAAAGCCGGGAAAAAATTCCTGCGCTGGAACGGCGAATTTCAGACTCGCCATTCGCTCATCTCCACCACGCCGCGGATCGGCAATCATGAATTTAATTGGGTGACGGCGCTGGAAGCCCGTTGGCCGGCCATTCGCGAGGAGTTGGATCGGTTGCTGGAACACCCGGAGGATATCCCAGCGTTCCACCAAATATCACCGGATCAGAAACGCATCTCTAAAGGCGATAACTGGAAAACCTTCGGGCTGTTTGTCTACGGGCAACGGGTTGATGAAAACTGCGCCATCTGCCCGCGCACAGCAGAGGCGGTCAGCGAGATCCCCGGCATGCGCACCGCCATGTTTTCGATTCTTAAACCGCACTATCACATCGTGCCTCACAAAGGCCCGACTCGAGCCGTCGTGCGTGCGCATCTGGGATTGATCGTGCCAAAGGATCGGGACAAGCTCTGGATCCGCGTTGACGACCAAATTCTGCACTGGGATGAAGGCAAGGTGATTTTGTTTGATGATTCCTACGAACACGAGGTTCGCAATGATACCGACGAGTTGCGCGCTGTGCTGTTTCTCGATGTCGACCGGCCAATGGACAAAGTGGGCACGGCGGTGAATAAACTGCTGTTCAGCCTGATCAAAGCCAGCCCGTATGTGAAGCAGCCGTTGAAAAATCTGGCCAACTGGCATCGCCGCGCCAAAAAAGCGTGAAGCAAGAGTCTCATGCGCGTGAGCTCAATAGCCAAGAGGGCGGGATGTCTTAACACGCCGCCCTCTGGCATTAAAACTCGTGTTGCCGAGCAACATCTGTCAAGGCATCCGCGTTATCTGGCCCAGTCCGGCTTGTTGAGGATATGATCCTGCCAGTCCACCACTTCGCTCTCGCGCACCGCAATATGCCGCACCGTGATGCGCTCGCCGTGCATCGCCGCTTTGGAGCCGCTGATCAGCGGGTGCCAGGGAAACAGCGGCTTGCCTTCGCCGATCAGGCGATAGGCGCAGGTCGGCGGCAGCCAATCGAAGGTAGTGAGGTTCTCGCGCGTCAGTTTGATGCAGTCTTCTTCCAGCTCGAAGCGCCGCTCATAGTTACGGCATTGGCAGGATTTGATGTTGAGCTGGTTGCAGGCTACGTTGGTAAAATAAATCTCGTCGGTATCTTCGTCGATCAGCTTATTCAAACAGCATTGCCCGCACCCGTCGCACAGCGATTCCCACTCTTGTTCTGACATTTCCGCCAGCGTTTTCTGTTGCCAAAAAGCGAGTTGTGACATGTTAGCGTCCGGTTTCGGTAAATGGATAAGTCACCTGCGCACAGGTTCGAGGGGGGACTATATAGACATATTAGCCACAAGATGCAAGCTTTGCCGCCGACGATGCCGGCGGCGAAGAGAGGTCAGATCACCCGGGTGCTGAGCGTTTTGCCGTTCAGGCTGATTTTCAACATGTCGCCGGAGGCCATCGGGCCCACACCCTGCGGCGTGCCGGTCAGGATGATGTCACCGGCGCGCAGCGTGAAGAAGCGGCTCATGTAGCTGATAAGCGGCAGGATTGGCGTGATCATGTCGCGCGTATTGCCCTGCTGGCGCAATTGATCGTTGACGGTCAACGACAGCTCGGCGTTTTGCGGATCGCCGAATTCCGCCACCGGGATAAATCCCGACATCGGGCAGGAACCGTCGAAGGCCTTGGCCTTTTCCCACGGCTGGCCGGCCTTTTTAAAGCCCGCTTGCAGATCGCGCAGCGTCAGATCGAGCGCCACGCCATAACCGGCGATCGCCCGCGCAACGCGATCTTCGTTGGCCTGTTTCAACGGTGTGCCGATCAATACCGCCAGCTCCACTTCATGATGCACCGCACCGAACTCTTTGGGGATGGCCACCGGCTGGCGAATATCGCACAACGCCGTTTCCGGTTTGATAAACACCACCGGTTCGACGGACGCCGCGCTGCCCATTTCCTTGATGTGATCGGCGTAATTGCTGCCGACGCAGACCACCTTGTTCACCGGGAAATCGAGCAGCGAACCCTGCCAGTCTCTATGTTGATACATACCGCTTCTCCCAAACTGTAGAGGCTTGGCGCGCCAAGCCGATTATTGGTGTGCCGGATCAATGCCCGATCGCGTCTGCCATCATACCCACGGCGAGGGCGAAATAGTAAGAGCGATTCCAGTGCATGAGGGTGCGGAAATTATCATAGACCAGGAACGTCCGCCCCTGCAGATCATCCGGCGCGATAATCCAACCGCGCTGCACGGCATGCGGCAACGCACTGCCATCCGCACGGCGCACGCCGCGTTTCTGCCAGTCGTTGACGCTGCGCGCCTGCGCGTCTTTCAGGCCCAGTTCGGTCGGATTGAAGCCGGCGGGCAGTTTGACCTCGCGCCCCCAACCGATGCCGGGCTGCCAGCCCTCTTTGGACAGATAGCTGGCTGTAGACGCGAAAACGTCGTCAATGTTGTTCCAGATATCGATGCGCCCGTCGCCGTCGCCATCCGCCGCGTAGCGCAAGAAGGAGCTCGGCATAAACTGGCATTGCCCCATCGCGCCGGCCCAGGAGCCTTTCAGCGGCGTATCGCCGACGTGCCCCTGCTCGACTATCCGCAGCGCCGCCATCAGTTCCTGGCTGAAAAAAGCTTCACGGCGCCCTTCAAACGCCAAGGTCGCCAGCGCAGACACCACGTCTTCCCGCCCCTGAATCTTGCCGTAGGCGCTCTCCATCCCCCACAGCGCGATGATATAACGCCCTGGCACCCGATAGCGCTCGCTGGCCCGCAACCATTGCGCATGGCGCTGCCGATACCGTTCTCGCCCCTGGCGCACCTTGGCGGGCGACATCACCCGCCGCAGGTAATCGTCCAGGGTGATCTTCTGCTCCGGCTGATTGCGATCGGCCTTGATCACTCGATCGACGAAGTGGATTTGCGCAAACGCGCGATCAAGAGTCGCCTGACTGATGCCCTGTTCCCGCGCCCGGCGCTTAAGTTGATCGACATACGCCGGGAACTGCGCCGGATCGCGGCCGCTCGCCGCCAGCGTCGTCTCCTGCGCCGCCTGCGATGCGCCGGGCATCAGCACTCCGCCCAGCGCCAACCAGGCGGCCAATACGGTCTTTCTCGCCGAACGTGTCATCGCGCCTCCCCTGGCCGTGGCGACTGTCTCAGGCCTTATCGCCCGCCAGATGCTGATTGAGCAGGTTTTCAACCGGCGGCGGGAACTGCAGATAATAGCCTTCGTCTTTCAACGCCTGCTTCACCTTTTCGATATCCGCCGAGGCCAATTTCTTGCGCTCATCGAGCGACAGCATCATGGCGAATTGCGGCACGCCGAAACTTTTCATCAGCTCTTCCGGCACACGAGAGAAATCGTCTTTTTTTTCGACATAAAGATAAGTTTGATCGCGTTTCGGGCTTCTATAGATCACACAAAGCATTTTTTTAACTCTATTTAATTGAGGGAGCGTCTTGCCTGGATATAACTCTGACTATAACATGCTTATAGTACATCGGAATATCGCACCCCGAGTGGTATTCCGGGGATTTAAAGTTGCTGAGACTGAGTCAGGATAGATGTCACAATCGCCAATTGAGCTAAAAGGCAGCAGTTTTACCCTATCGGTTGTTCATTTGCATAATTCGCAGCCCGAGGTAATACGCCAGGCGTTACAGGAAAAAGTTGAGCAAGCGCCCGCTTTTCTGAAAAACGCTCCTGTTGTTATCAACGTCGCAACGCTGGAAGGCGATGCGAACTGGAAAGAACTTCAACAGGCTGTCGCGGCGGCAGGTCTGCGCGTTGTGGGTATCAGCGGTTGCAGAGATGAGCGTCAAAAGCGCGCGATAGCCCGCGCCGGGCTGCCGCTGCTGAGCGAAGGCAAAGGCCAGAAAATGGCGGAGCCGGCGCCAGCGCCAGCGCCCGTGGTGGCGGATAACGCCCCCGCCAAAACGCGCATCATCAGTACGCCTGTCCGTTCCGGCCAACAGATTTACGCCCGCAACAGCGATCTTATCGTGACCAGCAGCGTCAGCGCCGGCGCCGAACTGATTGCCGACGGCAATATTCATGTCTACGGCATGATGCGCGGTCGCGCACTGGCAGGCGCGTCAGGCGACACGCAATGTCAGATTTTTTGCACCCACCTGGCGGCTGAGCTAGTCTCTATCGCAGGGCAGTACTGGTTGAGCGACCAAATCCCGTCCGATTACGTCGGGCAGGCCGTACGACTCAGCCTGTTGGATAACGCTTTAACCATACAACCTTTAAATTAAGCCCTTTTGACAAGGAATCCATTTCATGGCACGCATTATTGTTGTTACATCGGGTAAAGGGGGCGTTGGCAAGACCACTTCGAGCGCGGCCATCGCTACCGGCCTGGCCCAGAAAGGCAAGAAAACCGTCGTGATCGATTTCGATATCGGTCTGCGTAATCTTGACCTGATCATGGGCTGCGAACGTCGGGTAGTTTATGATTTCGTGAACGTGATTCAGGGCGATGCCACGCTGAATCAGGCGTTGATCAAAGACAAACGCACTGAAAACCTCTATATCCTGCCGGCTTCGCAGACACGCGACAAAGACGCGTTGACCCGCGAAGGCGTTGAAAAAATCCTCAACGATCTCGGCGAGATGGATTTTGACTTCGTGGTCTGCGACTCACCGGCCGGTATCGAAACCGGTGCGCTGATGGCGCTGTATTTCGCCGACGAAGCTATCATCACCACCAACCCGGAAGTGTCTTCGGTACGCGACTCCGACCGTATCCTGGGCATTCTCTCTTCCAAATCACGCCGCGCCGAGAAAGGCGAATCGCCTATCAAGGAACACCTGCTGCTGACCCGTTATAACCCGGGCCGCGTCAGCCGTGGCGACATGCTGAGCATGGAAGACGTGCTGGAAATCCTGCGCATTCCGCTGGTGGGCGTGATCCCGGAAGACCAGTCCGTGCTGCGCGCTTCCAACCAGGGTGAGCCTGTCATTCTGGATGCCGAGTCAGACGCCGGTAAGGCGTATGACGATACCGTTTGCCGCTTGTTGGGGGAAGAACGCCCATTCCGCTTCATTGAAGAAGAGAAGAAGGGTTTCCTGAAACGCCTTTTTGGGGGATAAACCATGGCCTTATTAGACTTCTTTCTGTCCCGCAAAAAACAGACAGCCAATATAGCCAAGGAACGGCTGCAGATTATCGTCGCAGAGCGTCGCCGCGGGGACAGTGAGCCCCCGTATCTGCCTGATCTGAAACGCGATATTCTGGCGGTTATTTGCAAATACATTCAGATCGATCCTGAAATGCTGCACGTGCAGTTCGAGCAGAAAGGGGACGATATTTCGGTACTTGAACTTAACGTGACATTGCCGGAATCGGAAGAAGCAGCTAAATGATTGCGACGCATTAATTACCCCCTGTATATTTTATGCAGGGGGTAACTGTATGTGCATCCAGTTATTAAGCTTTATCGGTAGCAAAAAATCGATTTTTCCCTTTGGGACTATTCCCAATTAACTTTGCCGCCGCCTCGTTTAAAGTAAATTCTGGCCAGATTTACCTTCAACGCATTATTTCCTGCCTATATTCACCCGAGCAGAGTTTCCCTACCCTGCCCAGGTGATAATCAGCGATTAATAATCTTTCAGGATGTCCTGCAACGGCGCCATTAATAAATCGCCGCGCCAGCCGCTGATTAATTCAGGGCGACTTTCGCTGTCCTTCAGTTTCCAATGCCAGTTCAGCAATTGGTTAATTTGGCGACGGGATGCCAACAGCTCGCTGCTCAACCCGCTTTGCTCGCTGACGGTAGCGATCGCCGCCTTGATGTCTTTGAACACCTTCTTGTAGCCCGGCTGATCGATAAGGTTGGCCAACGGCGCCGGCAACTCGGACTCTTCCAGCGCTTCGGCCTCCGCCACCAGTGCCAGCAGCGTTTTGCCGTGATAACGGATCTCCGGCCCGCTCAGCCCCAGAGAATCCAGTTCTCCCAGCGAAGACGGCATATAGCGCGCCACCTGCCACAGATTCTCCTCACGCACCACGAAGTTCACCGCCAGATCGCGCTCACGCGCCTGGCGCAGGCGCCATTCCGCCAACTTCTGCAAACAACCGAGCTGACGCGGGCGCAGCTGCCAGGCATTGCTGATTTCGCGGTAGGCGACTTCCGGCGCCAGCGCCTCGCTACGGCGTTGACACAGCAGCAGGCACTCGTTATTGGCCGCCGCGGTCCAACCGGCCTCTTCGGTCTCCTGCACCAGCTGTTTAGCCATCGGCAACAGATAGAACACGTCGGCGGCCGCGTACACACATTGCCTTTCGGTCAGCGGGCGCGCCAGCCAGTCGGTGCGCGACTCGCTCTTGTCCAGCTCAACCTTCATGTACTCCGCCACCAGCGTCGCGAAGCCGCAGGAGAGCGGCCGGCCGGTGAAGGCCGCCAGGATCTGGGTATCGACCATCGGCGTCGGCAGCGTTTTAAAGGCGTTGAGAAACACTTCGAGATCTTCACTGCCGGCATGCAGGAACTTCACCACGGCGGTGTCGGCCAGCAGGTCGACAAACGGCTGCCATTGCTTGATCGGCAGAGGATCGATAAGGGAGAGTTGTTCACCGTCGTAGAGCTGGATCAGGCCCAACTGCGGATAGTAGGTGCGCGTTCTGACAAACTCGGTGTCCAGCGCAATCTGGGCATGCTTTCTCGCCTGCTCGCAGACCTGCTGCAATCCGGCATCGGTAGTGATCAACTGATAATTCAAAACATCATTCTCTTGTAGGATTCAAACACAACAACGCCGGCATTCACCGGCGTTGTTGATAGTCAGGCGCGAGAGCGAAAGCTAGGCGGCATCGGCCGGCTTCGGCGTTTTTAGCTCATCGCGCAGTTCTCGCCGCAAAATCTTGCCGACGTTAGACTTCGGCAGTTCATCGCGGAACTCAACAATTTTAGGCACTTTATACCCGGTCAGGTGCCGACGGCAATGGGTCAACAGCTCATCCTTGGTCAGCGAGGCGTCTTTCTTCACCACGCAGATCTTCACCGTTTCGCCAGAGGCCTCGCTGGGCACGCCGATCGCCGCACATTCCAGCACTTTCGGATGCTGGCTGACCACATCCTCGATCTCGTTCGGGTAAACGTTGAAACCGGAGACCAGGATCATGTCTTTCTTGCGATCGACGATGCGCACAAACCCCTGCTCGTCCACGGTCACCACATCACCGGTCGCCAGCCAGCCGTCTTTCAGCACTTCGTCGGTGGCTTCCGGGCGCTGCCAATAGCCTAACATAACTTGCGGCCCTTTGACCCACAGTTCGCCCGGTTCGCCCGGCGGCACATCGTGGCCATTGTCGTCCACCAACCGAATGTCCGTCGACGGCACCGGCAGGCCGATGCTGCCGCTGTAGTGTTTCAGATCGTAAGGGTTACCGGCCACCAGCGGCGCGCACTCCGTCAGGCCATAGCCTTCCAGCAGGTGTTTACCGGTAGTTTTTTCCCACTTCTCGGCCACCGCTTTTTGCACCGACATGCCGCCGCCGACCGAGAAACGCAGCGTAGAGAAATCGAGCTTGTGGAACTCTTCATTGTTCAGCAACGCATTGAACAAGGTATTCACCCCGCTCATGGCGGTGAACGGGTATTTACCCAACTCCTTCACCAGCCCCGGAATATCGCGCGGGTTGGTGATCAGCAAATTGCGCCCGCCCAGATCGATAAACAGCAGGCAGTTCACCGTCAGCGCGAAAATGTGATACAGCGGCAACGCCGTCACCACCAGTTCCTGCCCTTCGCGGAACAGCGGCGAATAGGCGGCTTTGGCCTGCTCGAGGTTGGCCTGCATATTGCGGTGCGTCAGCATCGCGCCCTTCGCCACCCCGGTGGTGCCGCCCGTGTATTGCAGGAAGGCCAGATCGGCATTAATGATGTCCGGTTTTACATATTGCAGGCGGCGGCCGCGCTGCAGCGCGCTGCGGAATGAAATGGCATCCGGCAGGTTGTATTTGGGCACCAGGCGCTTGACGTATTTGACCACGAAGTTGACCAGCGTGCCTTTGGCGGCTGACAGCTGATCGCCCATGCGCGTCAGGATCACGTGCTTGACCTGAGTGTTGAACACCACTTTTTCCAGCGTATGGGCAAAGTTGGAGACGATGACGATGGCGCTGGCGCCGCTGTCGTTCAACTGGTGTTCCAGCTCTCGCGGGGTATACAACGGGTTGACGTTGACCACCACCATGCCGGCGCGCAGAATGCCGAACAGGGCGATGGGGTATTGCAACAGGTTAGGCATCATCAGCGCGACGCGGTCGCCCTTCTTCAGGCCCAGTTCATTTTGTAGATAAGCCGCGAAAGCCCGGCTGCGTTCTTCCAGTTTGCGGAAGGTCATCACCTCGCCCATATTGATAAAGGCGGGCTGATCGGCATAGCGCTGCACGGCATGCTCAAACATTTCGATCAACGACGAATAGCGATCGGCATCAATCTCTGCGGGCACATCTGCCGGATACCGTTTTAACCAGACCTTATCCAAGGTATTACTCCTGAAATCATTACTAATTATCATCGCAGCCCTCAAACTCGCAGCCTAACCATAACAATATTTTAACTCAGCAGACCAGTTCGGGTTTTAAACATTATTCAGGTTGCGATGTACGTCACTAATTGTCGGATATTCCCTATCCCAAAAAGCAAAAGGGCGGCCTGAGCCGCCCTGTCAAATATGTTCACATCAAGCGTATGCTACTCGGTTACGATGGTTTGCACCTGTGCCGGACCGGGGTTGTACCAGCCATAGCCTGCGCCCCAGCCGGGCCCCCACGGACCACCGCGCCAGCCCCAAGGGCCCATCGGCGCAGGCGGCATCACCACCTGCTGCACCAGATGCCAGCGCTTGAAACCGGTCACGTTCATCGTCACGAAACGATATGGCGTCATGCCGATCCGCCCCTCTTTCAGGCCGGTGATAGGGCCGACGACGGTCACCAGTTGGCCTTTGAAATCGACCGGTTCGAGGAAGCCGTTCACCGTAGCCAGCAAGCGGCCGTTCGACGGTTCACCCAGTATCGGCCGCGCACCGCTGTCGAGCGGCACCGCCGCGATCTCCAGCAGCGTACGCCCTTGTTCGTTGGCGACATTCACCACGGTGCCGCCGAAGCGGGCTTCCGCGCCAGTAAACAGGTTCGGTGCATTTTGTACCGAGGAAAGCTGAGTCACCGGCGAAGGGCTGGAGCCTTTGATCGCATCCGGTACGGTGACGCACCCGGTCAGAACCAGCGCGCCGCAGGCGACGGCCAGCAGCGACAGCTTTTTACTTGCAGTGCGGATTAACATGGTCGCAATCTCCTGAAATGCCTGTAACTTTGACCGCGTTTCGTCGTTCAAGTTGCAGGCCTTCATCGCCCGGCATCAACAACAGCACAATACGCCGCGATTACTCGCGGCCCGGCAGTTTTTTCCAGGTGACTTCATTGCGAAGATAGGTCGGCTCGGCGTTTTCCACCGCCACCGCCAACCCCTGTTGCCAGGCGTGCAGCGCCAGCGGCAGCATGTCTTGCGCCTGCGGCAGCAGCATTTGGCCGTCACGCACGCTCAGCGTAGAACCATTGACCAGATCGGGGTAGGTTTGCCAGCCGGTGCCGACGTGGGCCCATTCGCCCTGCAGGCGCTGCGCACGCTCCAGCGCCTGCGCGGGCGACAGCACGGCCTCGCCTTCGCTTTCCAACCAGCTGCCGTCCGCCTGGCGCTCGAACTGCCCCCAGTAAACTTCACCCATGCGCGCATCGATCGCCGCCAGCACGCGCTCCGCGCCGCTGACGCGCCAGGCGCCCTGCGCCATGGTTTGCAGCGTGGAAACGCCTATCATCGGCAGATCGGCGCCCAGCGCCAGGCCTTGAGCGATGCCGATACCGATGCGCACCCCGGTAAAGCTGCCGGGGCCGCGACCGAAGGCCAGCGCATCGAGCTGGTTGAGCGCCAGACCGGATTCCGCCAGCACCTGCTGCACCATAGGTAAAATTCGTTGCGTATGCTCACGTGGGCACAGCTCAAACAGGGCGTGGGTTTCGCCTTGATTCCAGACGGCGACGGAACAGGCTTCCGTCGCGGTATCGATCGCTAAAATTCGCGTGGACATGCCAACCTCTGGCGGGAATAAAACTGGGTTTTTCATACAGGGCGCGCATTGTAGCACAGCCCCGTAAGCCCTTCATCTTTCACGTGGCCGACGCATCGGCGGCCTGCAGGAAGGCGATGGCCTGCTTCAGATCGCGGGTACGCGGCGTGGGCGGCAGGCTATTGAGGAACACCTCGCCGTAAGGACGCATCACCAGACGGTTATCGCAAATCACCAGCACGCCGCGATCGTCGGTATCGCGGATCAAACGGCCGACGCCCTGTTTCAGGGTGATGACCGCATCCGGCAACTGCACGTCATTGAACGGGTCGCCGCCGCGCAGGCGGCAATCTTCAATGCGCGCCTTCAGCAGCGGATCGTCCGGTGAAGTGAACGGCAGTTTATCGATGATGACGCAGGACAGCGCATCGCCGCGCACGTCCACCCCTTCCCAGAAGCTGCTGGTCGCCACCAGCAGCGCGTTACCGGCGGCGACGAACTGCGCGAGCAGTTGCCCTTTGCTGGTTTCCCCTTGCAACAGCACCGGCAGCGTCATCGTGGCGCGGAACTCTTCCGCCAACTCGCGCATCATCTGGTGCGAGGTGCATAAGAAGAAGCAGCGGCCGTTGTTGGCTTCGATTAATGGCCGCAGCATGCGCGCCAGCTGGCGCGCCCCGCCGGGCTGATTCGGCGAAGGCAAAAAGCGCGGCACGCACAGCAACGCCTGTTTGGCATAGTCGAATGGGCTCGGCAGCAGCAACGTTTTGGCCTTGGTCAGCCCCAGCCGTTCGGTGAAGTGGCCCAGCTGATCGTTGACCGACAGCGTGGCCGAGGTAAAGATCCAGCTGCCCGGCTTCTCGTCCAGCATTTCACGGAAACGGTCGGCCACCGTCAACGGCGTCAGCGCCAGCACGAAGTGGCGCGAATTGCACTCATACCAATAGCTGTAGCCCGGTTCCGTCACCGCCTTGAGGCGTTTGAGGCGCGCGCGGTACAGCGTGGCGCGTTCAAAGGCGGCGTCCAACAGCGCCGAACGCCCCAGCGACAGCTTCATCACGTCATAACACAGCTCCAGCGCGTCATCGAGCAGCAACAGAGCGCGCTGCACGTTGGGTTCGCCGAGCACGTCACGCAGATTGCCGCGGAACCCCGGCTCTCCCAGATTCAGGCGAAAATCTTGCGTGCTCAGGCTGAGACGGTCGGCGCTTTTTTGCAGTTGAGCGGCATCGCGCACCTCGGTGCGGTAGGCGATGGTGATATCCTTCGCCAGATCCAACAGCTGGCGGCTGGTGAGCTGCTGGCCGAAATACTGGCTGGCGATGTCGGGGATTTGGTGCGCCTCGTCGAAAATCATCACCTCGGCTTCCGGGATCAGCTCGGCGAAACCGCCCTCTTTCACCACCATATCCGCCAGGAACAGGTGATGGTTCACCACCACCACATCCGCATCCATCGCGCGGCGGCGCGCCTTGACCACGAAGCAATCCTGATACAGCGGGCAATCGCTGCCCAGGCAGTTGTCATTGGTGCTGGTCACCAATGGCCAAACGAAACTGTCTTCCGCCACTTCGCTGCAGGTGCTGATGTCGCCTTCTTTGGTCTGTGACGACCACTTGCGCAACTGCACCAAATCGATCAGCGTCTGCCCCGCCAGTTCGCCGCCGGCCATCGAC
Source organism: Serratia sp. EC4 (assembly GCF_059652115.1). Taxonomy (NCBI): domain Bacteria; kingdom Pseudomonadati; phylum Pseudomonadota; class Gammaproteobacteria; order Enterobacterales; family Yersiniaceae; genus Serratia; species Serratia sp. EC4. The sequence continues at coordinate 577,484 of NZ_JBNIDE010000001.1, forward strand.
TGCTGCTCCAGCCGCTCCAGGCACAGGTAGTTGGAGCGCCCCTTCAGCAGCGCCAGCTTGCCTTTGTACTTCAACGCCTTGGCGACGGTGGGCAGATCGCGCGCATACAGCTGATCCTGCAGCGCTTTCGAACCGGTGGAGATGATCACTTTGCGATCGGCACGCAGCGCCGGCGCCAGATAAGCGAAGGTTTTGCCGGTGCCGGTGCCGGCTTCCACCACCAGCTCCTGCTTGAAATTGATCGCCTCGGTAACGGCTTGCGCCATCTGCCGCTGCGGCTCACGCGGTTTGAATCCCTTGATAGCCTGCGCCAATGCGCCGTCTGTTGCAAAATCGTCTGTCACGCTGTCTCTCTGCCGGTGTCATTCAGCGGTGATTATGCCAAGCCTGCCGCCCGGCTACCACCCACTTTATCGCCGCGCTTTTTCATCACCGGCTGTGCTACCCTTAGCGGGACTATGATATGGAGATAAGCAAATGAATATCGAAAGAATTGATCCCGATCAGCGCTGGTCCGAAGCCGTGGTGCACAACGAAACCGTTTACTACACCAGCGTGCCGGAGAACCTGGATGATGACGCGACCGCGCAGACCGCCAACGCCCTCGCCGCCATCGACGTGCTGCTGGCGCGCGTAGGCTCGGACAAAAGCCGTATTCTGGATGCCACCATTTTCCTGGCCAATACCGCCGACTTCGCCGCGATGAACGCCGCCTGGGACGCCTGGGTGGTTGCCGGCAGCGCGCCGGTACGCTGCACCGTGCAGGCGCAGCTGATGAATCCGAAGTATAAAGTGGAAATTAAAATCATCGCCGCGCTGTAAGCCTGAGCGCAGACGAAAAAAACCGCAGGCGTTGCCGTCTGCGGTTTTTTATTGCCCGCTATCAGGACAGTTTGAGGATCACCATCCCCGTCAACAGCAGCGCCAGGCCAATCCAGCCTTTGGCGTTCAACCGCTGGCCGAACATGATCCAGCCTGCGGCGATGGTGGCGGCGATACCGAAACCGCCCCACAACGCGTAAGCGATTGACAGATCGATGCCCTTTACCGCCTGCGCCAGGGCGCTGAACGCACCGAGTACCGACAGCAGCGACAGCAATCCCAGCCAAATTTTACGGAAGCCGTCCGACATCTTCAGGAAGATGTTGGCGATGATTTCCAGCACGATGGCCAGCCCCAGGAACCCAATGTGGTACAACTCAAACTGTTGCATGGTTGTCACCTCGCGGGCTGACCTGTTTTCGCTCTTTGCGAGTGCCGGATTTCACCAGCATGATGCCGGCGATCAGCGTAGCCAGGCCCAGTACTTTCAGCGCCGAGATTGGCTCGTCGAACCACAGCACGCTGAACAGGGTGATGAACAGGATGCCGATACCTTCCCACAGCGCATAAGCCACGCCCAACGCCACGCGTTTTATCGCTACCGACAACAATACATAAGACGCGGTGATCATCACGTACATCACGATATGCCCGATCATGCCGCCATTGACGCTGGCGTATTTCATCGACAAGGTGCCGATGATTTCGGTCATGATGGCCAAACCTAAAAAGATCCAATAAATCATAATTTTTCTCCCAAACGGCGAATAATGCGCGCCAAGGCATATTTATCCCGATTTATCTCGTCGAACGGCCGCCATGCGGCGCGCAAGACGCAGAGATCCCTGGGGATAAATTGACCCAAACGCAAAAAGAATGTTTGCCCGGCTGAACGGTGACGCGAAGGCCTAAGCCCGCTACCAGCACCGGTTAAGGGAGAAAGACGCTATAGTTCGCTGCACCAGTGATGCTCACTGGCAAGGATTGCAGACAGGAAGAGTTGGCACGTAGAGGTTCTGAGGGTAGTTCCGTTAATAGTCATCATAATAGTTCTCTATTATCAGCCGCACACCGTGCGATTTGCCCAATATCCTCATAAAAGTAAAATTTTCAACTGAGATATTTTTACCACAGCCAAAATAAGAAAGCAAACCGCCGTTTTCATGAAAAAGCAGAAAAAAACGGGTTAAAAATAAGAAAGTTAATCGCGATAAAAATTAAAAAAGGCCCAACGGAGCGTTGAGCCTTGCGAGATCCGCGGGTGAGCAAATAAGCGCCAACCCCAGGCCTGGTGCGGGTTACAACGCGGCACCGCTGACGGCGCTGCGCGCCAGTTCAGTGATGCGCGCATAGTCGCCTTTTTCGAGCGCGTCCGCCGGCACCAGCCAGGAACCGCCGATGCAAAGCACGCTTTTCAGCGCCAGATAATCGCGGTAGTTGTTCGGCGTAATGCCGCCGGTCGGGCAAAAACGCACCTGCGGGAACGGGCCGCCGATCGCCTGCAGCGCCTTCACGCCGCCGTTGGCTTCCGCCGGGAAGAACTTGAATTCGCGCAGGCCGTGATCCATGCCTTGCATCAGTTCAGACACGGTGCTGATGCCCGGGATCAGCGGGATGGTTCCCGCCGTCGCCGCCTGCAGCAAGGCTTCGGTCAGCCCTGGGCTGATGGCGAACTGCGCCCCCGCTTCGGTCACCTGCCGCAGTTGCTGCGGGTTGATCACCGTACCGGCGCCGATGATCGCCTCCGGCACCTCTTTGGCGATAGCGCGGATAGCCTCCAGCCCGCAGGCGGTGCGCAGCGTAACCTCCAATACCCGCACGCCGCCGGCAACCAACGCTTTCGCCAGCGGCACCGCCTGCTCCAGCTTGTTGATCACGATAACAGGCACCACCGGCCCCGCCGTCAGGATCTGCTCGGCGCTGGTTTTCCAGTTTTTCATCGTTATTTCTCCATTACTCGCGGTTAACAATGGCACGCCCCTGCCACAGGGCTCCGCATGCGCGGACGTCCGGCCGTACCGTAAGTGATGTGGCCCACGCGCAGATCGCAGGCAAAAAAAAGCCGGCAGACAGGCCGCCGGCATTACGCATTATTCGAACTCGTTCCAGGAGCGGCCGTCACGGGTGATCATCGCCACCGAGGCCACCGGCCCCCAGGTGCCCGCCTGGTAAGGCTTAGGCGCCTCGTTGTCGGCTTTCCATGCATCCATGATGGAGTCGACCCACTTCCAGGCCTCTTCCACTTCATCGCGGCGCACGAACAGCGCCTGAATGCCGCGCATGGTCTCCAGCAGCAGGCGCTCGTAGGCGTCCGCCACGTGCTCCTGGTTGAAGGTTTCCGAGAAGCTCAGGTCCAGCTTGGTGGTCTGCAGACGGTGCTTGTGATCCAGCCCCGGCACCTTGTTCAGCACCTGAATTTCGATGCCTTCGTCCGGCTGCAGGCGGATGGTCAGCTTGTTCTGCGGCAGCTGCTGGTAAGAATCGCTGAACAGGTTCAGCGGCGGGTTTTTGAAGTACACCACCACTTCCGAACATTTGGTCGGCAGACGTTTACCGGTACGCAGGTAGAACGGCACTCCGGCCCACTGCCAGTTGTCGATATCCACGCGGATAGAGACGAAGGTTTCGGTGCTGCTGCTCTTGTTCGCCCCTTCCTCTTCCAGATAACCCGGCACTTTCTTGCCCTGGACGAAGCCGGCGGTGTACTGACCGCGCACGGTGGTTTCCCGGACATTGGTCTGATCGATGCGGCGCAGTGAGCGCAGCACCTTGACCTTCTCGTCGCGGATGCGGTCGGTCGTCAGATCCGCCGGCGGCGACATGGCGATCATGGTCAGGATCTGCAGCAGGTGGTTCTGGATCATGTCGCGCATCTGGCCGGCCTGGTCGAAATAGCCCCAGCGCCCTTCAATGCCCACCTCTTCCGCCACGGTGATCTGCACCGAATCGATGGTGCGGTTATCCCAGTTGGATGCGAACAGCGAGTTGGCGAAACGCAGCGCCAACAGGTTCAGCACCGTCTCTTTGCCGAGGTAGTGGTCGATGCGGTAGACCTGGGACTCATTGAAGAACTCCGCCACCTGATCGTTGATCACGCGGGAGGACGCCAGATCGGTGCCCAGAGGTTTCTCCATCACCACGCGCGCCGGCTCATGGTTCAGCTTGGCTTCGCCCAACCCTTTGCAGATGGCGCCAAAGGTGCTTGGCGGCATGGCGAAGTAGTTGATGGTGGTGCGGTGCTTCTGATCCAGCATTTTACCCAGTTTGGTAAAGTTCTTGCTGTCGTTGACGTCCAGGTTGCAGAAGTCCAGGCGCGCGCTTAGCGTGGCCCAGAGTTCATCATCCAGTTTTTCCTTCATGAAGGTGCCAAGCGCTTCCTTGACCACTTCGGTATAGGCTTGTTTATCCCACTCCGCGCGGCCGACGCCGATGATCCGCGTATCCGGGTGGATGTGTCCGGCTTTCTCTAACTGGTACAGGGAAGGCAGCAGCTTACGGCGCGCCAAATCACCTTTCGCGCCGAAAATAACCAGGTCACACGCCTGGGCTGTAGAGGTTACCGCCATGTTCATCTCCTCGTTGCAGGATATTTGTAATTTTCTTACATTACTAATGTACTCTGTTTGACTACGGCCAGCAAACCCGGAGCAAAGCAGAAAAAAAGGCCTCAAGATTCCAGTGGAAAGCGCCAATCTACGCCAACGCCCTCACCACGGGCAAAACTGTAATTTTTCGTCTTTTTTGACGCTCTGTTACCATTATGAAAGTTAGACACAGGTCATATTCTGGTGAAAAAACCCTGCATACGCCGTGTCGAGACTGCCAACGGTTACCAGCACGTAGTATATTTTCACTAAACCGGCATTGATTTCTCCTTTGTTTGAAATCGACATACCCTATCGATTCCAGGTTACAGCCGCTCGTTTGGCGTCTGCTTGCACGGCGAACACGGGCGAAATTCGACGCTGTTGCTTGAAAGCCACAGGGATAAAACCATGAGTGACTCTCGTTATATGAATACGCTGGACAAAATCCAGAGCCATCTGGAACGCCTGAGCAAATCTGAAAGGAAAGTCGCCGAGGTGATCCTGGCCTCCCCGCAGACCGCCATTCACTCCAGCATCGCCACGCTGGCGCGCATGGCCGACGTCAGCGAACCTACCGTCAACCGCTTTTGCCGCCGCCTTGATACCAAAGGCTTTCCCGATTTCAAACTGCATCTCGCCCAAAGCCTGGCTAACGGCACGCCCTACGTAAACCGTAACGTTGAGGAAGATGACAGCGTCGATTCCTATACCAGCAAGATCTTCGAATCGGTAATGGCCAGCCTGGATACAGTAAAGGCAAATTTGGATATTGCCGCAATCAATCGTGCGGTTGACCTGCTCACCCAGGCAAAAAAGATCTCTTTCTTCGGGCTGGGCGCCTCCGCGGCAGTGGCGCACGATGCGATGAACAAATTTTTCCGCTTCAACATTCCGGTGGTCTACTTCGATGACATCGTCATGCAGCGCATGAGCTGCATGAACTCCGGCGAAGGCGACGTGGTGGTGCTGATCTCACACACCGGCCGCACCAAGAATCTGGTGGAGATGGCCCACCTGGCGCGAGAGAACGACGCCACAGTACTGGCTATCACCTCGCGCGACACCCCGCTCGCCCAGGCGGCGACCCTGGCCCTGCTGCTCGACGTGCCCGAAGACACCGACGTTTACATGCCGATGGTGTCGCGGATCGCGCAATTAACGCTCATTGACGTGCTCGCCACCGGATTTACCTTGCGCCGAGGGGCTAAATTCAGAGATAACTTGAAGCGGGTCAAAGAAGCGCTCAAAGAATCGCGCTTTGATAAAGGCGTGGTCATTCCCAACAGTTTTGATTCGTGACCCGACGAAGAAAAAATCGCCGTTCAACAGACATTTGAATGACGGCATCAGAGGCGGTACCCTGTTAACATGCTCATGCGGGTAACCCGGGTGAAATATCAGTGTTGTAAAATTACATTTCACGCCTGGTTTCGTTATCCGACGTTATCGCAACACCAATATTTGCTTCACCAGTCAACGGAGTAATACATGTCCAGACGGCTCAGAAGAACCAAAATCGTTACCACCCTGGGTCCGGCTACAGACCGCGACAATAATCTGGAAAAGATCATTGCCGCCGGCGCCAACGTAGTTCGGCTTAACTTCTCCCACGGCAGCCCGGAAGATCACCAGGCTCGCGCTGACAAAGTGCGAGAAATCGCTGCCAAACTGGGGCGTCACGTCGCTATCCTCGGCGATCTGCAAGGGCCGAAAATTCGCGTCTCCACCTTCAAGGAAGGCAAAATCTTCCTCAACGTGGGCGATAAATTCCTGCTGGACGCCAACCTGTCAAAAGGCGAAGGCGATAAAGAAAAAGTCGGTATCGACTATAAAGGCCTGCCAGCCGACGTGGTGCCGGGCGACGTCCTGCTGCTCGATGACGGCCGCGTTCAGCTGAAAGTGCTCGAAGTTCAGGGCATGAAAGTGTTTACCGAAGTGACCGTCGGCGGCCCGCTGTCCAACAACAAGGGCATCAACAAACTCGGCGGTGGCCTGTCGGCCGAAGCGCTGACCGAAAAAGACAAGGCTGACATCGTGACCGCCGCCAAGATTGGCGTCGACTACCTGGCGGTCTCCTTCCCGCGTACCGGTGAAGACCTGAACTATGCCCGCCGCCTGGCGCGCGATGCGGGCTGCAACGCCAAGATCGTGTCCAAGGTTGAGCGCGCCGAAGCGGTTTGCACCGACGAAGCGATGGACGACATTATTCTGGCCTCCGACGTGGTGATGGTTGCCCGTGGCGACCTGGGCGTCGAAATCGGCGATCCGGAACTGGTCGGCATTCAGAAGAAACTGATCCGCCGCGCCCGCACTCTGAACCGCGCGGTGATCACCGCGACCCAGATGATGGAGTCGATGATCACCAACCCGATGCCGACCCGCGCCGAAGTCATGGACGTGGCGAACGCCGTGCTGGATGGCACCGACGCCGTCATGCTGTCGGCGGAAACCGCCGCTGGCCAATACCCGGCGGAAACCGTGGCGGCGATGGCGCGCGTTTGTCTGGGCGCCGAGAAGATCCCGAGCATCAACGTTTCCAAACACCGCCTGGACGTACAGTTCGACAACATCGAAGAGGCGATCGCCATGTCTTCGATGTATGCCGCCAACCACCTGAAAGGCGTCACCGCGCTGATCGCCATGACCGAATCCGGCCGCACTGCGCTGATGATGTCGCGCATCAGCTCCGGCCTGCCGATCTTCGCCATGTCGCGCCATGAGCACACGCTGAACCTGACTGCGCTGTATCGCGGCGTGACACCAGTGTATTTCGACAGCCACAAAGACGGCGTGATCGCCGCCAATGAAGCGGTCAATCGCCTGCGCGACAAAGGCTTCCTGGTCTCCGGCGATCTGGTGATCGTCACCCAGGGCGACGTGATGGAAACCGTCGGCACCACCAATACCAGCCGTATTCTGCGCGTCGAGTAATCCACACCGCAGACGACATGCCGGCCGGCTCACGTTGGCCGGCATTTTTTTTGCCCCGGTACCGCCATAAACGACGGAGAACACCATGCTCCACCAACGCAATCCCGCAGCGAGCGGTGATGAGCTCGATCTCGATGGCCACGGCCTGACGCAGCTCGACGCGTCACAGTTAGCCGGCCACGCGCTGCGCAAGGTAAGCCTGTACGACAATCAGTTGGCGGCCATCCCCGCCCCCCTCTTCCGGCACCGCAATCTACAGGTGCTGAACATCTCCTGCAATCAGCTCGACCGCCTGCCGCCGGAAATTGGCCAGTTGCAACAGCTTGAGATGTTCGACTTTGGCCACAATCGCGCAAGCGAACTCCCCGAGGAACTGGGGCAGTTGCACCGGTTGAAATACCTCTATCTGAGCGACAACGGCTTTAGCGATCTGCCGCACTCGCTGGCGCAGCTACAGCAGCTGGTTTACCTCAATGCGACCGACAACCGCCTGGCCGTTTTGCCTCTGGCGATACCGAGGCTTGCGGCATTGCAGGAGCTGCGTTTATACAACAACCGCATCGGCAATCTACCCGGCGAAATCGGGCAACTGCGCGCGCTGCGCGAACTGCATATCATGAAAAATGCCCTGACCGCGCTGCCGGCGGAAATGGCACAGCTCGGTGAGCTGGAGATACTCGACGCGGCCAACAACGCCATCGCCGAACTGCCGGAAGCCTTCTGCCGGCTGCCGCGGTTGAGCGAGCTGAACCTGCGTTTCAATCAGCTGACGCGCCTGCCGAAAAATATCGGTGAGCTGACGGCGCTGAGAAGCCTGGATCTGCGCGCCAACCGCCTGAGCGACCTGCCGGAAAGCCTCGGCGAACTGAGCCGGCTGCGCAAGCTGGATCTGCGCTGGAATGATTTCACCCACACGCCTAAAATCGTCGACATCCTGCGGGCTCGCGGCTGTATGGTGCACATCTGAAGTGACGCCGGCCGGGGTGTAGCCCGACCGGCGTTAGCGGTAGAAAGGATTAACGATACAGATCGTCGCGCGAGTAGGGTTCAATCTCCCCTTCCTTGCGCGTCTTCAGCAGTTTGAGGATCCAGGTGTACTGCTCCGGATTCGGGCCCACCAGGTTTTCCACTTCTTCATTCATACGGCGGGCAATCCGTGGGTCATCAGCGTCGGCCAGATCGTCCATCGGCTCGCGAATATAGATATCCAGCATGCTGGTTTTGCCATCGTACACCGGGAACAACGGCACGATCGCCGCACGGCATACCTTCATCAGCCGCCCGACCGCCGGCAAGGTCGCCTTATAGGTGGCAAAGAAGTCGACAAACTCGCTGTGCTCAGCGCCGTGATCCTGATCGGGCAGATAATAACCCCAATACCCCTGGCGAACTGAACTGATAAACGGTTTGATGCCGTCATTGCGCGCGTGCATGCGGCCGCCGAATTTACGACGCACGGCATTCCACAGGTAGTCGATCAGCTGATTGCGCTGGTTGTGGAACATCGCCGCCATCGGTTGGCCGCGCGCGGCCATCAACATCGCCGGCACATCTACCGCCCAGCCATGAGGCACCAGAAAAATCACGTTGCGCCCTTCCGCCCGGATCTTGTCCAACACCTCTTCACCGTGCCAACGCACGCGCTTGAGCACTTTCTCGGGCTTGGTGCAGGCCAATTCCGCCATCAGCACCATCGACTGCGGCGCGCAGGCAAACATCTGGTCGATGATGTGCTCACGGTCGCTTTCCGGCAATTCCGGCAAGCAATACAGCAGGTTGATGCGGGCACGACGGCGCGCGCCTTTCGCCAGCTTGCCGGCCAGTTTGCCGACCGCCCCCAGCACCGGATCGCGCAGACGCGCAGGCACCAGCGAAACGCCGGCCATCAGGCCGGTTCCCAACCACACGCCCCAGTAGCGCGGGTATAAAAAGGCTTTTTGAAACTGCGGGATGAACTCTACGTTCGATTTCTTCTCGTTTTGCATGCACGTGCTCTTCGCTTAGCGATTCGGCTAATCATAATTGCCATCACCAATTTTGCAATTAACAACCGCGAACCGCCCAGATAAAACAGCATCGGCCCGCAATCAGGCCGATGAAATTAACGGCGCCGGAGCGCCGGAAAAAAGGGGGACGTTAATCCAACTGCAGCTGAGGAACCACTTCCTTCACCTGCGCCAGATAATCGCTGCGGTCTTTGCCGCCCAGCCCTTCGGAACGCGGCAGTTTGGCCGTCAGCGGGTTCACCGCCTGTTGGCCGGTCCACAGTTCAAAGTGCAGGTGCGGCCCGGTGGAGCGGCCGGTGTTGCCGGAGAGCGCAATGCGATCGCCGCGTTTCACCTTCTGCCCTGGTTTCACCAGCAGTTTTTTCAGGTGCATATAACGCGTGGTGTACTGGCGGCCGTGGCGGATCGCCACATAGTTGCCCGCTGCGCCGCTGCGCTTGGCGATCACCACTTCACCGTCGCCGACCGCCAGCACCGGCGTGCCGACCGGCATGGCGAAATCGACGCCCTTGTGCGGCGCCACGCGGCCGGTCACCGGGTTCACGCGGCGCGGGTTGAAGTTGGAGGAGATGCGGAACTGCTTCATGGTCGGGAAACGCATGAAGCCGCGCGCCAGGCCAGAGCCCTGGCGATCGTAGAATTTGCCGTCTTCGGCGCGGATCGCATAGTAATCCTTGCCGCCGGTGCGCAGACGCACGCCCAACAGCTGGCTTTGCGATTTCTTACCGTCGAAATGCTCACGCGACATCAGCACGGAGAACTGGTCGCCTTTGCGCAGCTTGCGGAAATCGAGCTGCCACTGCAACGCCTTGATCACCGCATTGATTTCGTTACGGCTCAGCCCGGCGTCGCCGGCGCTGCTGACGAAGCTGCCGTTGACCCGGCCGCTGATCACATTGTTGCGCCATTCGCCCTGCTGCGCCTCTTTAGACTCTTTGAAGCTATTGCCGACGCGGTCATAGGTGCGGGTTTCGCGGCGCGAAACTTCCCAGGTCAACTGCTGCAGATCGCCCGCATCGTTCACGGTCCACGACAGCTGTTGGCCGATCTTCAGATTACGCAGATCGCGGTTTTGCGAAGCCAGCAAGGTGACATCCGACATATCGATGCCGTACTGCGTCAGAATGCTGCCAAGGGTGTCACCGGTGGAAACCACATATTCATGCACGCCGTCGTCGCCGGCATCTTTCTGATCCAGCTCATCCTGCGGGATTTCGTCATCGGGGGTGGGTTGGTCGGCATCTATCGGTTCACTGGCTTCGGGGAGCAATGACCGCATCTGGCTGGATTCTAACTCGACGCTCTTGGCGATGGGATTGTGTTCTGGGTGGTAAACAAAAGGCCGCCAAACAGCGACGGCCAATGTGACGACTGTCAGCGACCCCAGCATGACGCGGTGGGGCCGTGGCAGGTTGTTATACGCCAGAGCGATAGTTCGGACTATCTGCTGCACTCGATATTATCCTCATAAGCTTTACTTCAGGCAGCTCACGTACTGGTTTGACAGCTGAGCCAGGAATTTCCCGTAGCTGTCCTTCCCCAGCGCGATGCCGGTGCCCAGCGGGTCCAGCGTTCCGGAACGCACTTTGGTACCCTTGGCGACGGCATTGATTACGGCCGGCCTGAATTGTGGCTCAGCAAAAACGCATACCGCTTTCTGCTCAACCAACTGTGTTCGAATTTGGTGTAGGCGCTGTGCTCCAGGCTGAATTTCGGGATTGACGGTGAAATGGCCCAGCGGACTCAAACCGTAGTGTTTCTCAAAGTAGCCGTAAGCATCATGAAAAACAAAATAACCCTTACCTTGCACAGGCGTAAGCATGTTACCAACATTTTTGTCAGTTTGCGTCAGCAGATTCTCGAACTGGCGCAGGTTTGCGTCTAATTTGTCCTTATTTTGCGGCATAAGTTCCAACAATCTGTCGTGAATCGCGATCGCGGTCACTTTTGCTATCTCCGGCGACAACCAAACGTGCATATTGTACTCGCCGTGATGATGCCCATGATCGTCATCGGCATGGTTATGCGCTTCGCCTGCATGATCATGATCGTCGTCCTCTTCGCCTTTCATCAGCAACGGCTTCACCGCCGGCAGTTCGCTGACAGCCAGCTTTCGGGTCGCCGAGATAGGCACCAGCGCCTTGTTCAGGAACGCTTCCATGTCCGGACCGACCCACAACACCAGATCAGCGGAACGCAAGCGTTGGATATCCGAAGGACGCAACGCAAAATCGTGCGGCGAAGCGCCGTCCGGCAGCAACACTTCGGTCGGCGTCACGCCGTCGGCGATGGCCGAAGCGATAAAGCCTAATGGGCGAATCGAGGTCACCACCGCAGCGGAAGCGCTGCTCAGCGGGCCGGCCATCAACAGTGCGCTGGCCAACAGCGTACGCTGCAGCCATTTATTTTTCTTTGCCATCATCAGTAATCCCATCGTTTTCATCAACAAGGCGTGATATTATAACATTCGCTTCGTTCTGCAACCTGTAATCTCGAGATGTCTACACTGATAACGCTAAAAAATATCTCCGTCGCCTTCGGCAGCCGCAAGGTGCTGTCGAACATTTCCCTCAGCCTGCAACCCGGCCGTATTCTCACGCTGCTTGGCCCGAACGGCGCGGGCAAATCCACGCTGGTGCGCGTGGTGCTGGGATTGGTCAAACCGACCGCCGGCACGCTGGAGCGTGAGCCCGATCTGCGCATCGGCTATGTGCCGCAAAAGCTGCACCTCGACGCCACCCTGCCGCTGACCGTCAGCCGTTTTATGCGTCTTAAACCTGGCGTAAAGAAAGCCGACATTCTGCCGGCGCTCAAGCGCGTGCACGCCGCCCACCTGCTCGACCAGCCGATGCAAAAGCTCTCCGGCGGTGAAAACCAGCGCGTGCTGCTGGCGCGAGCGCTGCTGAACAAACCGCAGCTGCTGGTGCTGGACGAACCCACGCAAGGGGTGGACGTCAACGGTCAACTGGCGCTGTACGATCTGATCGATCAGCTGCGTAAAGAGCTGGGCTGCGCCGTGCTGATGGTGTCGCACGATCTGCATCTGGTGATGGCGAAAACCGACGAGGTACTGTGCCTCAATCAGCACATCTGCTGCTCCGGCGCGCCGGAGGTGGTGTCGATGCATCCTGAATTCATCGCCATGTTCGGCAACCGCGGCGCAGAGCAGCTGGCGGTGTATCGCCACCATCACAATCACCGCCACGATCTGCAGGGAAGAATTGTCTTGAAGAAAACCGGGAGCCGCGAAGCATGATTGAACTGTTACTTCCCGGCTGGCTGGCCGGCGTGTTGTTGGCTAGCGCCGCCGGGCCGCTGGGTTCCTTCGTGGTCTGGCGCCGCATGTCCTACTTCGGCGACACCCTGGCGCACGCCTCGCTGCTCGGCGTCGCCTTTGGTCTGCTGCTCGACATCAATCCCTTCTATGCGGTGATCGCCATTACGCTGCTGTTGGCTTTGGCCCTGGTGTGGCTGGAACGCCGCCCGCAGCTTTCGGTGGATACGCTGCTCGGCATTCTGGCCCACAGCGCCCTGTCGCTGGGGCTGGTGGTGGTGGCGTTGATGTCCAACGTGCGGGTCGATCTGATGGCCTACCTGTTCGGCGATCTGCTGTCGGTCACGCTGAGCGACATCGTGATGATCGCCGGCGGCGTCGCCGTGGTGCTGTTGGTGCTGTGGTGGCAATGGCGCGATCTGCTGTCGATGACCATCAGCCCGGAGCTGGCGCACGTCGATGGCGTCAATTTGGCGCGGGCGCGCACCGTGTTGATGCTGGTCACCGCGTTGACCATCGGCCTGGCGATGAAATTCGTCGGCGCGCTGATCATCACCTCGCTGCTGATCATCCCTGCAGCCACCGCCCGCCGCTTCGCGCGCACGCCGGAACAGATGGCCGGCGTCGCGGTGCTGCTCGGGATGGTGGCCGTCACCGGCGGCCTGACCTTCTCGGCGTTTTACGATACGCCGGCCGGCCCTTCGGTGGTGCTGAGCGCCGCCGTACTGTTCACGCTGAGTCTGTTCAAAAAACAGCAGGCTTGATTAAAGCCGGGATATGACAAGGGCCGCATCTGCGGCCCTTTCTTATTGGCGGATTAAAAATTTACTCTTCGCGTTCGAGACCAAAGTGCCGGTAGGCATGCTGCGTCGCCAGGCGGCCGCGCGGCGTGCGCTGGATAAAGCCCTGCTGGATCAGGAACGGTTCAATCACGTCTTCGATGGTTTCGCGCTCTTCACCGATCGCCGCCGCCAGGTTGTCCAACCCGACCGGGCCGCCGGTAAACTTGTCGATAATCGCCAGCAGCAGTTTGCGATCCATATAGTCGAAGCCTTCGGCATCGACGTTGAGCATATCAAGCGCCTGCGCCGCCACCGAACCGCTGATCACGCCGTTGGCGCGCACTTCAGCGAAATCACGCACCCGGCGCAACAGGCGGTTGGCGATACGCGGCGTGCCGCGCGCGCGGCGGGCCACTTCATGGGCTCCCTCGTCGGACAGCTCCAACCCCAGGCACCCGGCGCTGCGCGAGACGATGTGCTGCAGATCCGCCACCTGATAAAACTCCAGCCGCTGGACAATGCCGAAGCGATCGCGCAACGGCGAGGTCAGCGAACCGGCGCGGGTGGTGGCTCCCACCAACGTGAACGGCGGCAGATCGAGCTTAATCGAACGCGCCGCCGGCCCTTCGCCGATCATGATATCCAGCTGATAGTCTTCCATCGCCGGATACAATACTTCTTCCACCACCGGTGACAAACGGTGAATTTCGTCGATGAACAACACGTCGTGCGGTTCGAGGTTGGTCAGCATCGCCGCCAGATCGCCCGCCTTCTCCAGCACCGGGCCGGAAGTGGTGCGCAGATTCACGCCCATTTCGTTGGCCACGATATTGGCCAGGGTGGTTTTCCCCAGCCCCGGCGGACCGAAGATCAGCAGGTGGTCGAGCGCGTCGCCGCGCTGCTTGGCCGCCTGGATGAAGATCTCCATCTGCTCGCGTACGTGCGGCTGACCCACGTATTCGGTCAGCAGCTTGGGACGAATGGCGCGATCGAGGACTTCTTCCTCATTGATCGGTTCGGCGGAGATCAGGCGATCGGCTTCAATCATTATCTACCTCTTAGCGGCCTTACAAAGCAGCGCGCAACGCGTCACGGATCAGGGTCTCGCAGTCGGCACCCGGCTTGGCAATTTTGCTGACCATGCGGCTGGCTTCCTGCGGCTTATAGCCCAGCGCTACCAGCGCCGAGACCGCTTCGGCCTCCGCGTCAGCCTCAGGCGCTTTCTCCGCGGCGGACGGCAGGCTGATCTCGCTGCTGCTGTTGAACAGATCGCCGTTCAGCCCTTTGAAGCGGTCTTTCATCTCTACCACCAGGCGCTCGGCGGTTTTCTTGCCTACGCCCGGCAGCTTGACCAGCGCGGTGATTTCTTCGCGCTCCACCGCGCTGACGAACTGCTGCGCGGACATGCCTGACAGGATGGCGAGCGCCAGTTTCGGCCCGACGCCGTTGACCTTGATCAGCTCGCGGAACAGCGCGCGCTCCTGCTTGTCGTTGAAACCGTACAGCAGCTGCGCATCTTCACGCACCACGAAGTGGGTAAACACGATGGCCTCTTGCCCCAGTTCCGGCAGCTCGTAAAAGCAGGTCATCGGCATGTGCACTTCATAACCCACACCGTTCGCCTCCAGTAACACCAGCGGCGGCTGCTTTTCCAGAATATTTCCTCTGAGACGACCTATCATTTACCCTCCTGCGGAATGACCGGGCATGGCGCCCTGCCATGCCGTTGCTGGTAAAGCTTATAACATAAAAAAGGCTGGATGAATATCCAGCCTGAGCAATCATCGCTTCGCGTCAGCGCAAACGCCCGCGCGCCAGGTTCAACCGCCCTTCGCTCATCCGCAGCACGTTCTGGCTGAGATGACAATGGGTGATGGCGATGGCCAAGGCATCCGCGGCATCCGCCTGCGGGTTGGCCGAGAGTTTGAGCAGCGAACGCACCATGTGCTGCACCTGCGCCTTTTCGGCTGCGCCGGTGCCGACCACGGTTTGTTTGACTTGCCGCGCCGCATATTCGAACACTTCCAGATTCTGATTCACCGCCGCGACAATCGCAACGCCGCGCGCCTGACCGAGCTTGAGCGCCGAATCCGGGTTCTTGGCCATAAATACCTGTTCGATGGCGAAGAAATCGGGCTGAAACTGGGTGATGATCTCGCTGACGCCGGCGTAAATCAGCTTCAGCCGCGTCGGCATGTCGTCCACCACCGTGCGGATGCAGCCGCTGGCGATATAGCTCAACTGACGCCCCTGCTGGCGGATAAGGCCATAGCCGGTGACGCGCGAGCCGGGATCGATACCGAGTATGATCGCCATATCTACATCCACCTTGCATGCACGGCGCCGCCGAACGGCGGCGCCCGTTTTACCGGATTACAGCGTCGCCGCCACTTCGTCGGAGATTTCACCGTTATGGTAAACTTCCTGCACGTCGTCGCAGTCTTCCAGCATATCGATCAGGCGCAGCAGCTTAGGCGCGGTTTCCGCGTCCATGTCGGCCTTGGTCGATGGGATCATCGACACTTCCGCCGCTTCAGCTTCGAAGCCCGCCACGGTCAGCGCGTCTTTCACCGCGCCCAGGCTTTCCCAGGCGGTGAACACGTCGATGGCGCCATCGTCATAGGTCACGATGTCTTCCGCACCGGCTTCCAGCGCCGCTTCCATTACGCTGTCTTCATCCAGGCCCGGTGCGTAAGTGATTACGCCCTTCTTGGTGAACAGATAAGCCACAGAACCGTCGGTGCCGAGGTTGCCGCCGCATTTGGTAAAGGCGTGACGCACTTCCGCCACGGTGCGGTTGCGGTTGTCGCTCAGGCATTCGATCATGACGGCGGTGCCGCCAGGGCCGTAACCTTCATAGATGATGGTTTCCATATTGGTATCATCATCGCCGCCCACGCCGCGCGCGATCGCGCGGTTCATGGTGTCGCGCGTCATGTTGTTCGACAGCGCCTTGTCCATCGCCGCGCGCAGACGCGGGTTGGAATCCGGATCGCCGCCGCCCAGCTTCGCGGCGGTGACCAGCTCACGAATAATCTTGGTGAAAATTTTACCGCGCTTGGCGTCCTGCGCCGCTTTACGGTGCTTTGTGTTGGCCCACTTACTATGACCTGCCATAAAAAATCTCCGAAAAAAACTACTGGACTGAATTGATCACGAACTCTTCAATCGCCTGCTGATTGCTCCACGACTTGGTCAACTTCACGGCCTCGGCCGCCTCAAGCCATTGGTAAGCGTGATGCTCGGTAATTACCGGATCGCGCTCCTCGGGCAACGCCAGACAGAACCAGTGCTCTTTATTGCGCGTGGTTCCCGGCGCATAGCGATGTCGCAAATGGACAAAGAGTTCAAACTCCACGCAGCGCTGGCAATCGAACAACGGCAGGTGCTCTGCTTCGATATCGATGCCCACTTCTTCCATGACCTCACGCCGTGCGGCATGCGGCGGCGACTCATCCTGTTCCAGGCTGCCGGTGACCGACTGCCAGAACTCGGTATCGTCGCGCCGCTGTAACATCAGCACCCGACCACTGGATTTCGCGTAAATCACTACCAGGATAGATTCAGGGCGCTTGTAACTCATCACTCGCTCTCTTGTTCCGCACCGGCTTTCTTTACCACACTGATCGCCAGCTCCTGCAGCGACGCCGGGTTGGCGAAGCTCGGTGCGTCGGTCATCAGACAGGCCGCCGCGGTGGTTTTCGGGAAGGCGATGACGTCGCGGATGTTGTCGGTGCCGGTCAGCAGCATCACCAGACGGTCCAGGCCGAAGGCCAGGCCGGCGTGCGGCGGCGTACCGTACTTCAGCGCGTCCAGCAGGAAGCCGAACTTCTCGCGCTGTTCATGTTCGTCGATGCCCAGAATGCTGAATACCGTCTGCTGCATTTCGCTGCGGTGAATACGCACCGAACCGCCGCCCACTTCGTAACCGTTGATGACCATGTCATAGGCGTTGGCGATAGCGTTGACCGGCGCGGCGGCCAGCTCTTCCGGGCTCATGTCGCGCGGCGAGGTGAACGGGTGGTGCATCGCCGCCAGGCCGCCCTCTTCGTCTTCTTCGAACATCGGGAAGTCGACCACCCACAGCGGCGCCCAGCTGTCGAGTTGGGTCAGCCCCAGATCGCGTCCCAGCTTCAGGCGCAGCGCGCCCATCGCATCGGTGACAATCTTGAAACTGTCTGCGCCGAAGAACAGGATGTCGCCGGTCTGCGCGTCGGTGCGCGCCAGGACAGCTTCCAGCACTTCCGCGCTGAGGAATTTGGCGATCGGGCTCTGCACGCCTTCCATGCCGGCGGCGCGGTCGTTGACCTTCAGCCAGGCCAGGCCTTTGGCGCCGTAGATGTTGACGAAAGCGCCGTACTCATCGATCTGCTTGCGGGTCAGCTGTGCGCCGCCCGGTACGCGGATCGCTGCCACGCGGCCTTTGACGTCGTTGGCCGGGCCGGAGAACACTTTGAACTCGACGTCCTTGACCAGGTCGGCCACGTCCACCAGCTCCAGCGGGTTACGCAGGTCCGGCTTGTCGGAACCAAAGCGACGCATCGCTTCGGCGAAGGTCATGACCGGGAAATCGCCCAGTTCCACGCCCTTCACGTCCAGCCACAGTTCACGCGCCAGTTTCTCCATCACTTCACGCACCTGCTCGGCGGTCATGAAGGAGGTTTCGACGTCGATCTGGGTGAATTCAGGCTGACGATCCGCACGCAGATCTTCATCGCGGAAGCATTTGACGATCTGGTAGTAACGATCGAAGCCGGACATCATCAGCAGCTGTTTAAAAAGCTGCGGAGACTGCGGCAGCGCGTAGAATTTGCCCTTGTGCACGCGGCTCGGCACCAGGTAATCGCGGGCGCCTTCCGGCGTCGCCTTGGTCAGCATCGGCGTTTCGATGTCGAGGAAGCCGTGGCTGTCCATGAAGCGGCGCACGAAGCTGGTGATTTTGGCGCGAGTCTTCAGACGCTCGGCCATTTCCGGACGACGCAGATCGAGGTAACGGTATTTCAGGCGCGCTTCTTCGCTGTTGACCTGGTTGGAGTCCAGCGGCAGCGGCTCGGATCGGTTGATGATCTCGAGCGCGTGGGCGAACACTTCCACTTCGCCGGTGGCCATATCTTTATTGATCTGGCTGTCCGGACGCGCACGCACGGTGCCGACGATCTGGATGCAGAATTCATTGCGCAGGTCATAGGCCTTGTCGAACGCCACTTTCTGGTCCGGATCGAAGAACACCTGCACGATGCCTTCGCGGTCGCGCATATCAATAAAGATCAGGCCGCCCAGATCGCGACGACGATTGACCCAACCACACAGAGTGACTTCCTGGCCCACGTGGGACAGATTCAACTGCCCGCAATATTCAGTACGCATACGCTATCCTTTTACACAGCCGATGCCGCGCCGGGCTACTGCGCCCCTGTCGCGCGGCTGTTATCTGATAAATTCTACTTGTTACCCGGTTTAAAATCCGTCGCATACCAGCCGGTGCCCTTAAGCTGGAAGCCGGAGGATGAGATCAACTTGGTCAACGCGGGCTGCCCACACGCCGGGCAGTCTGCCAGCGGCGCATCGGAAAATTTTTGCAATTTCTCTAACCGATGGTTGCAAGCACCACATGCATATTCATAAATCGGCATAGGTCGTTGGATTAAAGAGTGTTGAAAAAAGGGAGTCATTATAAAGGAAATTCATCCGCCCGATAAGTGCGAACACAGCATTGTTACTGCACTAAATGGCGCGTTTTTGTCCGAATCAACACATCGGTTAACAAATTTCCCATTAACCTGCGACAGTTTTTTCACGTAGCCTGATTCTCCCCCGGTTTTGCGCCGAACGCAGCTCGTCCGACGCGCCGAACAGTTTTTATCCACTTCGCAACGAGATGAAATCCATGCTGAAACTTGACGCCCAAACCACCGCTCTGGTGCTGATCGATTTGCAAAACGGCATTCTGCCCTACGCCGGCGGCCCGCACGGCGCCGACCAGGTGATGGCGAACGCCGCCCTGCTGGCCGCGCGTTTTCGCATGCTGGGCGCGCCGGTGCTGTTGGTGCGCGTCGGTTGGTCAGACTCCTTCGCCGAGGCGCTGAAACAACCGGTGGATAAACCGGCTCCCGCGCCCGCCGGCGGTTTGCCGGCCACCTGGTGGGAGTTCCCCGCGCCGCTGGCGGTCTGCGACAACGATATTTTGATCACCAAGCGCCAATGGGGCGCCTTCTACGGCACCGATCTGGACTTGCAGCTGCGCCGTCGCGGCATCAAATCCGTAGTCTTGGGCGGCATATCCACCAATATCGGCGTGGAGTCCACCGCCCGCGCCGCCTGGGAACACGGCTATGAGCTGGTGATCGCCGAAGACGTCTGCAGCGCGCAGAACGCGGAAATGCACCGTTTCGCGTTCGAACACATCTTCCCGCGTTTGGCGCGGGTGCGCGACACCGGCGAAATTCTTGCCGCGCTCGACCGGTAACGTTAAGTTGTAGCCTGATAATCCAAGCACAAGTAAAGGAAGACGACGCCGTGATCTACATCGGACTGCCGCAGTGGCAACATGCAGCCTGGAACCGTATCGGGCTGCGTGATTTGGCGGATTACAGCCGCTACTTCAACTGCGTGGAAGGCAACACCACCTTCTACGCGCTGCCGAAACTGGACATCGTGCAGCGCTGGCGCGACATGACCGGCGACGATTTTCGCTTCTGCTTCAAATTCCCGTCGGACATCAGCCACAAGGCCGCCCTGCGCAACTGCGCCGCCGAGCTGCAGGCGTTTTACCACTGTCTGAGCCCGGTGCATCAGCGCATCGGCCAGTTGTGGCTGCAGCTGCCCGCCGCCTTCGGCCCCGATGAGCTGCCGCGCATGTGGCAGTTCTTCGAAAGCCTGCCGCAGGAATTCACCTACGGCGTAGAAGTGCGTCATCCGGCGTTTTTCGCCAAGGGCGAGGAAGAGCGCGCGTTGAATCAGGGGTTGCACCAGCGCGGCATCAATCGGGTGATCCTCGACAGCCGCCCGGTGCATCACGCCGCCCCCAACACCGCTGCCGTACGCGATGCCCAGCAGAAAAAACCGAAGCTGCCGGTACACGCGCTGGTCACCGCCGACCAACCGTTAGTGCGCTTTATCGGCGGTGGCCAGTTGGCCGATAACCTGCGCTGGTTCGAAGCCTGGCAGCAAAAACTGCCGCAGTGGCAGCAACAGCATCAGCCCTATCTGTTTATTCATACGCCGGACAACGGCGATTCGCCCCAGCAGGCGCAAAAAATTTGGCAGCAGTTGCGCCTGGCGATCCCTGATTTGCCTGCGCCGCCAGACTGGCCAGAACAAGATGCACTGTTTTGACCTATTAATCTGACCAATAACATCAAATATTTCCCCGCGACAGTGAATACAATGACGGCTATGATGCTGACTGCCAGTTTTGGTTAGGGAACGGAGTTAAAAATGGTAAGCGCGCTTTATGTGGTGCTCGGCGCATTGTTGTTGATCAAACTCTCTTATGACGTAGTCAGATTAAGGATGCAGTACCGCGTAGCCTACGGCGACGGCGGTTTCTACGAATTGCAGACCGCCATACGCGTGCATGGCAACGCCGTTGAATACATTCCTATCGCTGCCGTATTGCTGGTGATCATGGAAATGAACGGCGCGGAAATCTGGATGATTCACCTCTGCGGCCTGATGCTGATGGCCGGGCGGCTGGTGCATTACTACGGTTTACGCAACCGTGAGGTTCGCTGGCGCCGTTCCGGCATGGCCGCGACCTATATCTCTTTGTTGTTGATGGTTCTGGCAAATATCTTCTATCTGCCTTGGGATCTGATTTTCAGCCTGCACTGATCCCGTTTTATCATCAGGCGGCCGCGCCGCCTGCTTCCGCTCCGCTTTTTTGCGCTTTTCTGTTAGACTACGCAGCTTCGAATTCTGAACTGATTTGCCGCTATGCCAAACCGCGATACCCTTTTCTCCGCTCCCATCGCCAAATTGGGCGACTGGACCTTCGACGAACGCGTCGCCGAAGTGTTCCCCGACATGATCCAACGCTCGGTTCCCGGCTATTCCAACATCATCTCGATGATCGGCATGCTGGCCGAACGCTTTGTGCACCCCGACAGCCGAGTGTATGACCTGGGCTGCTCGCTGGGCGCAGCGACGCTGTCAATGCGGCGAAATATCAAGGTGCCCGGCTGCACTATCATCGCCGTCGATAATTCGCCGGCGATGGTGGAACGTTGCCGCCGCCATATTGACGCCTTCCGCGCCGACACGCCGGTTGATGTCATCGAAGCCGACATTCGCGACATCGACATCGAAGACGCCTCGATGGTGGTACTGAACTTTACGCTGCAGTTCCTCGAGCCGGCCGATCGCCTGCGCCTGCTGGAGAAAATCTATCGTGGCCTGCGCCCGGGCGGTGCGCTGGTGTTGTCGGAAAAATTCAGCTTTGAAGACGCCGAAGTCGGCGAGCTGCTGTTCAACATGCACCACGATTTCAAACGCGCCAACGGATACAGCGAGCTGGAGATCAGCCAAAAACGCAGCATGCTGGAAAACGTGATGCTGACCGATTCAGTGGAAGCGCACAAAGCGCGTCTGCAACAGGCCGGATTCGAGCATGCTGAGGTGTGGTTCCAGTGCTTCAACTTCGGTTCGCTGATCGCTCTGAAAGCGGGGGATGCGCAATGATCGAATTCGGTGATTTCTATCAGCGCATTGCCAAGAGCCCTCTCAGCCACTGGCTGGATACGCTGCCCGCACAGCTGAGCGCCTGGCAACGCGAATCGCTGCACGGCAAATTCAAGCAGTGGTTCAACTCGGTGGAACATTTGCCGACGCTGACCCCCACCCGTCTCGATCTGCTGCACGGCGTGCGCGCTGAGATGGAGCCCGGCCTGTCGCCGGGCCAGCTTGAAGGCGTCGAGAAAATGCTGCGCACCCTGATGCCGTGGCGTAAAGGGCCGTTCTCGCTGTATGGCATCGATATCGATACCGAATGGCATTCCGACTGGAAATGGGATCGCGTGCTGCCGCACATTTCTCCGCTGGCCGGACGCACCATTCTCGATGTCGGCTGCGGCAGCGGTTATCACCTGTGGCGCATGATCGGCGCCGGCGCACATCTCGCCGTAGGCATCGATCCGATGCAACTGTTCCTGTGCCAGTTCGAAGCGGTGCGCAAGCTGTTGGGCGGCGATCAGCGCGCCCACCTGCTGCCGCTCGGCATCGAGCAATTGCCGGATTTGGCGGCGTTCGACACCGTGTTCTCAATGGGGGTGCTGTATCACCGCCGCTCGCCGCTCGATCATCTGTATCAACTGAAAAATCAGCTGGTAGCTGAAGGCGAACTGGTGCTGGAAACGTTGGTGGTGGAAGGCGATCGCCACCAGGTGCTGGTGCCGGGCGATCGATATGCGCAGATGCGCAACGTGTATTTCATCCCTTCCGCCGAGGCGCTGAAATGCTGGCTGGAGAAGTGCGGTTTCGTCGACGTGAAGATTGCCGATATGTGCGTCACCAGTCTCGAAGAGCAGCGCCGCACCGACTGGATGACCAGCGAATCACTGGCCGAATTCCTCGATCCGAACGATCGCAGCAAAACGGTGGAAGGCTATCCGGCGCCCCTGCGCGCCGTGCTGACTGCAAAAAAACCCTAGCGCTCGCTAATCGGGCCGGCCTGCGCCGGCCCCTACTTACCCGTTGCTGGCATCGACAATCCGCAGCTCATACACCATCGTCGCGTTCGGCGGGATCTGCGGCGCATAGCCCGTTTCACCGTACGCCAACGCCGGCGGCACCACCATCGTCAGCGAACCGTGATTTTTCAGATGACCGATCGCCTCGCGGAACAACGGCGGATAGGCGGAGAGCGGCTGAGACATCACCTTTCCACTGCGATCCATATCCTGAATCACGCTGCCGTCGGTTAAGCTCTCTTTCACCACGATGTCTACCCGCGCGTTTTCCGCAATGGTTTCATCACCCGCATAATCGATGCGATACCAGAAGCCGGAAGGCGATTTCTGCGTGCCCTTCTTCTTTTTGAACTCGGCAACGAACGCCTCACCCTTGCTGGTCTGCGTCTTCGCCGCCTGGTTTCTGGCGTCACTCACCGCTTTTTCCGACTCCGCCAGCGCGCGGGTCAGCTGCGCATCGCTCAACTGGTAATGGCCGTTGAAGGTATCGATCACGCCGGCCAGCAACATGGTTTTATCGGGTGTGATGCCCCAATTTTTACGCTCAGCCAGCATCGTTTGGATATCGCGCCCCAAGGCGACGCCGGCAGCATAGCTCTGTTGCTCCGGTTTTTTCTTCAGCGTTTTCACTTCCGGCAACCATTTGGCCCGCGATCTCAGCCCGCTCAGTTCGTCTTGCAAAGCTTGCTGAGCCTGATGGGCGGCAGCCAGCTCCGCTGCCGTTTTATCCGCCCGTTGCGTCGCTTCATCCCTCTTCTGCGCTGCCTGCGCGCTTTCCGCCGTCACCGCCGCCAGACGTTGTTCCAGCATTTTGGCCTGCTCGGTTTGCGCTTTGTTTTTTTCCTGCAGTTGCGCCAACTGCCGCTGCAGTTCCTCCGTCGCTTTGGCGGCTTCTATCGCCTGCTTTGCCAACGACGCCTGCAGGCTTTTCTCTTGTTGCTCGGCCTGCCGACGTTGGTCATCACGCTCTTTCTGCAGCTGCGCCAGCTGCTGTTGAAGCTCGCCCACCGCCTTGGCGGCTTCGGCTTTTTGTTGTTCCAGCGCCGTCTTCAGGCTTTTCTCTTGTTGCCCCTCCTGCTGTCGTTGGACGCCCTGTTCTTTCTGCAGCTGCGCCAGCTGCCGCTGCAGTTCATCCGTCAACTTGGCGGCCTCGACCTTTTGTCGTTCCAGCTCAGCGGCGGCCGCTTTTTTGTCCTGCTCATAACGCTGACGCGCTTTATCATTGGCGGTTTGCGCCACCGCCAGCTTCTCCTCCCAAACCTGCTGCCGAACGTTTTCCGCCTGTTTGGGCAAGGCCGCCAGCCGCTGTTCCAGCAAGGCAATGCGCCGATCTCGCTCCGCGGTTTGTTGCTTTTGCCGCGCTAACGCGGCTTGCACCTCGGCGATCTGCGCCTGAGCCTTGCGCTCCTGCGGCGTCAGGTTCAGCGCCTGTCGCACGCCGCTGGCGAAGTCGCTCAACGCGCTCAGATCGGGAGCCGGTGCCGGTTTATCGGCAGCCGTCAGGGATGACGCAACGCGCAGCGCGGTCAGCTCCTGCTGCAGTGATTGAATAGCGGCTTGCTGTTGTTCCAATCGAGTCTCTTTCTCACGCAGCGCCTTTTGCAACTGCGTCAGTTGCTTTCTCTGCGCAGCCGTTTCACGAAGTTGAACCGGCCGGGACGCCGGCTTTTGGATTTCCCGGGGCGGGGTAACCGCGGCGTCAGCCGCCGGTGCATCCTGTTGCTGGTAGCGCTCGGCAAACTGCAATAATGCAGGCACATCGTCATCCGCCACGGCCAGCGTTGGCGCAAGCGCCAGCGATATCATCAGGCTCAGCAGTGCCTTTCTCGCACGAGGGATCATTGGGCGCGTTCTCCGCGCTCAGCCAGACCGGTCATCATGGCAGAACTGATGTCAGCGCAGAGACGGCTGGTGCGATAACGATACAGCGCATCGACGGTTTCCTGCGTGCCCGTATTGATCCGCTGGCGCACGCCG
Source organism: Serratia sp. EC4 (assembly GCF_059652115.1). Lineage (NCBI taxonomy): Bacteria > Pseudomonadati > Pseudomonadota > Gammaproteobacteria > Enterobacterales > Yersiniaceae > Serratia > Serratia sp. EC4. The sequence goes on from NZ_JBNIDE010000001.1 coordinate 602,549, forward strand.
GCATACTGCGCCGCACCGCTCATCAAGGTATCGAACTCGCGTTTGAATTTCTGATATTTCTCGTTATCCATGCCGCGCATGGCATCCAGTTCGCGTTGGCACTGCTGCATGCGCTCGGCCTCACGCTGCCGCTTATCCTGCTCCGCAACTTCTTCTGCGCTGGGCGGCTTACTCAATGTAGAAACGGGCCGCTTGGCGGTCTGGCAGCCGGTCAGGGCCAACGTCAGTAAAAGCGCAGCGGTCCAACTGTGTGCCGTTCGGGTCATTATCATTATCTCCTTGTTAAGTCCGCCGCCAACGCGCTCTGCAGTCGAGCTGACGGCTCTCCTCATTGATGCTGTGATGTTCCGGCCATCAGCCAAGCCGTGTTCGGACATGAAAATGCAGACGCAGCATTGAGAGGCATGGCGCCAACAATTCACTGCATCAATGCATATCAAAAAATCATTTAATATTATGATATTTAAAGGATTTTAATTCACAAACTTATCAGCAGGGCATGACGATCGCAAGAAGAGATGGGGGGTTGGTCGACCGAGATACCGCGTTGAAACGGGCTAATGGTCTTAACAAAACATAAAAAAAGCCCCGGCAAAACGCCGGGGCCTGGTACTTGCGTGATCGCCGAGGGCTCAGTGACACGCAAAGGGGTCTTACGGCCCGGAAACCGGTTGTCAAACGCGGCTAACTGCGTGTTTATGCGCTTTGCGCCAGAGGATCAACCAAGGCCAGCGCGTTTTTCATCGCCTCCACCATTTCGCCATCCACGCAATAATGGCTAAATTCGTCAAACTCGTTATCGGAGCACATGGTGACGCCCGCCTTGCGATAACGCATGGTCGACGGCACCAGATGGCCGGAAGAGCTGTGCAGTTCATGCAGGCCGATATCGACAAACTTATGCAGATTGCTGAGGCGCACGCCGGCACCCGCCATGATCACCGGGCCTTGGCTGGCCTGGCGCAAATCGCGCAGCAACGGCAGGCCAAGTTCGGCGCTCTGCTGCTGGCCGGAGGTCAGAATGCGCGCCACACCCAGCTCGGTCAGTTGCTCCAGCGCCACCATCGGATTCTGGCACATATCGAACGCGCGATGGAACGTCACCGCCATGCCTTCGCACAGCCTCATCACTTCGCGCATGCGCGGCAGATCGATGTGCCCTTCGTCGTCCAGCATACCAACCACCACGCCGGGGAACCCCATCTCGCGAATTTGGCGGATATCTTGTTTGATCACTTCGAAATCCACCGCGCCGTAGCAGAAATCGCCACCGCGCGGGCGAACGATCGGATGCACCGGGATCGAAACCCGCTCACGCGCCAGACGCAGCGTGCCATAGCTCGGCGTCAATCCCCCTTCGCTCTGGCTGGCGCACAACTCGATGCGATCGGCGCCCGCCCGTTCGGCCGTCAGCGCACAGTCGACGCTAAAGCAACAAACTTCCAGTTTTATCATTGTCACCCCCAGATAACGGCCAACATACGGCGGCAATTGTTCATTTCTTCATTTCTCACGTAGGCTCATGCATAGGCATAAACCGGCTCAGGGTTATCACTATGGCATTCAATTTTGATCAATGGGTAGACCGCAGTCACAGTGACAGCGTTAAGTGGGATAAATATCGCGGCAGCGACATCATCCCGCTTTGGGTCGCCGACAGCGATTTCACCTCACCGCCGGCGGTGATCGAAGCCTTGCAGCGCCGCATAGCACACGGCGTATTCGGCTACACCCACCCATCCCCTGATCTTATTGAGGTTTTTACCCGCCGCATGGTAGAGCGCTACGATTGGCACATCAAGCCTGAATGGATCATTTTCCTGCCTGGCCTGGTGTGCGGCCTGAACCTGTGCGTGCGAGCCTGCACCGAAGAACATCAGAGCACGCTGGCTCCCTCGCTCATTTATCCGCCGTTTCGCAAAGCGGCCAAATTCGCCGGGCGTAAACACCTTTCGGTATCGCTAACAGCGGTCAACCAGCGTTGGGGGCTGGATTTTTCCTCGATGCATGATCGGCTCAACGGCAACGAAAAACTCCTGTTGCTGTGCAACCCGCAGAACCCCGGTGGCACCGTGTATCGCCGAGAGGAGCTGTTGCAGCACCACCGGTTCGCTCGCGAACACGATTTAATCGTCTGTTCGGATGAAATTCACTGCGAACTGCTGCTTGAGCCCGGCGCGCGCCATATCCCCTTCGCCACCCTGAATGAAGACGCGGCCCAACGCAGCGTGACGCTGATGTCACCGTCAAAGACGTTTAATCTCGCCGGGCTCGGCGCCTCGATGGCGATCGTCCCCAACGAAGCGCTGCGACAAAAGCTGAAACGCGCGCGCAGCGGCATCGTGCCGGAGGTCAATCTGCTGGCACTGGTCGCCGCCCAGGCGGCCTATCAATACGGGCAACCCTGGCTGGACGAGCAGTTGATTTATCTGCGCGCCAATCGCGATCGGGTGACAGCACGCATCAACGCCATGCCGGGATTGAAGTTGTTGCCGATTGAAGCCACCTATTTGGCCTGGATCGACTGCGGCACGTTGCCGGTGGACAATCCGCATCAGTTCTTCGAGCGCGCGGGCGTTGGATTAAGCGCCGGTTTGGATTTCGGCGATCGACGCTTTGTGCGGCTTAACTTTGGTTGCCGATGGGCCCTGCTCGATGAAGCGCTCGATCGCATGGCGCGAGCCTGTGCGGCGCTGCCTGGCTAACCTTGTTCGCTGGCGACGATGTCTCGAATGGAATACGGATGAAACTTGATCGTGACCGTTCCGTCGGTGATGGCCAGCGTCGGGTTCGGTAGCCGCTCGCCCTCACCTTTTGGCGAGCTTTGCTTCAGCTTGATCCCTGGCGCCAACAATGCTTCATCGGCAAGGTGGCTCAACGCCCGAGCGTACAGCGTCTGAGGATCGCCACTGAGCACTAATTCGACGTGTTCCCAGCCTTCGTGCGGATAGCGTTTCTCCCCTGGATACGGCAGTTCGATGCAGTCTATCCGCCACGGCCCTACGGCCAGCGGCTGAGACAAATCGAACAGGCAGATAGGCCGCCCGTTGATCATCGATTCGGATAGCAGTGTCCCGCACTGCATCAGCCCCTGGCGCCAACGTTCAGCGGTGGCATTCTGGTGACAGCGCAGGGAGATGTGATCGGCGGTAAACGCGGCCAGATCAAGCCGCAATTTGGCGGCAAATTGATGCAGCGCCTGCTCGAAACGCGGCAAATCGAGCGTCAGATCGTCAAGCTCGGCAACGGCCTGCAAGGGAGTGGTCATAGAAACCTCAAAACAACGGAGCGCAAAGTTAAACGCCGTAATTTACACGGTGGCGGCAGCGCTCGCCACCGTGGCGACGTTTTTCGGCGGCGGTTCAGAATGATTTTTTGGTTGCGGACGGGGAGAATAAAAACCAGTTTCTTATTAAGATGACAGCTTATTAAAGCAACAGAAAAATAAAAAATAAGATTTTTCGCAAGCCATTATACCTTCTCTTCATGACGTTATGATTTAAGTTATTTTGCACAAAACCCTCTGCACTCCATTGGCCAAGTCGATTGAATAGTCTGGTTTAATCAAACCTGATTCACTTATCGAAGCCACATAAAACCATAAGCACAACCTATTGTAAAAAAAGAAAATAAACCCCATTAATTGATGGGAAGCTAAGGATTATCTTAATTTACCCCCAGACAATTGATTCACCAAGACAACTCCGCTACTTTGGAGGAAATTTAAATTCGAGATGATCATTATGTTATTGCTGACGATATCCTTGGTGTTGATAATTATCGCCGTATACGCCATCTACCGTCATTTCAAATCACGCAGCGTCAACACGCTTGATGCTGGTCGCCGCAATAAAAAACGCTAGCTTCGCAACTCTCCCCTTCGTACATTCTGTTCAGGTCATTCTGCTTTCACCTTCCGGCAATCAACGCGCCGCACCCGACAACTGTTTCATCGCAGCGGCCGCGCCAACTGCTGACGGGCTTCGTCAGATCGGTTACAATTACAGGCTGTTTTGTGGCGGTCGCCCATCGCGCCCGCCACCGTTGAATCCCGCAGGGGCTGGCTTCAGCCCCTCGTTCGTCATTAAGGTAACCCGGTGAATATTCAGGTTCTTCTTTCAGATAAAGTCAGCCAGGCGCTGATCGCCGCTGGCGCGCCAGCCGATTGCGAAGCGCAGGTCCGCCCTTCCGCCAAGGCGCAGTTTGGCGATTACCAGGCCAACGGCGTGATGTCAGTCGCCAAAAAGCTGGGCATGCCGCCCCGTCAGCTGGCGGAAAAAGTGGTGCAACTGCTGGATCTCGGCGACGTCGCCGGTAAAGTGGAAATCGCCGGTCCCGGCTTTATCAACATTTTCCTGAACAGCGACTGGGTCGCCCGCCAGGCCGATCAGGTGCTGAACGCACCGAAATTGGGCATTGCGCCGGTTGAACCGCAAACCATTGTTATCGACTACTCCGCGCCGAACGTGGCGAAAGAGATGCACGTCGGCCACCTGCGCTCCACCATCATCGGCGACGCCGCGGCGCGTACCCAGGAGTTTTTGGGCCATAAAGTGATCCGCGCCAACCATGTCGGCGACTGGGGCACTCAGTTCGGCATGTTGATTGCCTACCTGGAAAAAATGCAGAACGAAAACGCCAGCGATATGGGCCTGTCCGATTTGGAACAGTTCTATCGCGAAGCCAAGAAACACTACGACGAAGACGCCGAGTTCGCCGAGCGCGCGCGCGCTTACGTCGTGAAGCTGCAGGGCGGCGATCAGTACTGCCTGAAAATGTGGCGCAAGCTGGTCGACATCACCATGGCGCAAAACCAGCTGACCTATAACCGCCTGAACGTCACGCTGACCGAAGACGACGTGATGGGCGAAAGCCTGTATAACGCGATGCTGCCGGGCATCGTCGCCGATCTGAAAGCCAAAGGGCTGGCGGTGGAAAGCGAAGGCGCCACCGTGGTGTTCCTCGATGAATACCAGAACAAGGACGGCGACCCGATGGGCGTCATCATCCAGAAAAAGGATGGCGGCTACCTCTACACCACCACCGATATCGCCTGCGCCAAGTATCGCTACGAAACTCTGGGCGCCAACCGCGTTCTGTATTACATCGACTCCCGCCAGCATCAGCACCTGATGCAGGCCTGGACCATCGTGCGCAAGGCCGGTTACGTGCCGGAGTCCGTCTCGCTGGAGCACCACATGTTCGGCATGATGCTGGGCAAAGACGGCAAGCCATTCAAAACCCGCTCGGGCGGCACGGTGAAGCTCTCCGATCTGCTAGATGAAGCCATCGAACGCGCCGAACAGCTGATCGCCGGCAAAAACCCGGACATGCCGCAAGATGAAATGAAGACCGTGGCCCGCGTGGTCGGCATCGGCGCGGTGAAATACGCCGATCTGTCGAAAAGCCGCACCACCGACTATGTCTTCGACTGGGACAACATGCTGGCCTTCGAGGGCAATACCGCGCCTTATATGCAATACGCCTATACCCGTGTGGCATCGGTATTCAAGCGCGCCGGGATCGACGAAAGCAGCCTGACACTGCCGCTGACGCTGACCGAAGAGCGTGAAATTGCGCTGGCTACCCGTTTGCTGCAGTTCGAAGAGGTGCTCACCACCGTTGCACGTGAAGGCACGCCTCACGTCATGTGCAGCTACCTGTATGATCTGGCCGGCTTGTTCTCCAGCTTCTACGAGCACTGCCAGATCCTGAACGCCGACAGCGAAGAAACCCGTCAGAGCCGCCTGAAGCTGGCGCTGCTGACCTCTAAAACGCTGAAAACCGGCCTGGACACGCTGGGCATCGAAACCGTCGAACGCATGTAAGCCGCACCGCGCGGAAAGTAAAAAGGTCGCCAAGGCGACCTTTTTTTGTTCTTGCATTCGGCTCAGGCGACGCGGCGCGCAAAATCACGCGGGCGGAAGCCCAACCCGGCCAGCACGCCAAAGTAGGCCACCACACCGGCCACCACCACCGCAGCCAAACGCAGCAAACGTTCCAGCATATTGCCCTGATCCCAAGCCGGCATCAGCCACATCACGCCAATCAGCACCGCCGACATCGCCAGCACGGCGATCACCAGCTTAGTGAGGAACAGCGCCCAACCCGGCTGTGGCTGGAAAATCTTCTGCTTGCGCAGCTGCCAATACAGCAGCGAGGCGTTCAGGCAAGCCGCCAAGCCGATCGACAGCGCCAGGCCGGCATGCTTCAACGGACCAATAAACGCCAGGTTCATCACCTGCGTCATGATCAGCGTGATGATAGCGATCTTGACCGGCGTTTTGATGTCCTGCCGCGAATAGAAGCCCGGCGCCAGCACTTTAACCACGATCAGCCCCATCAGCCCCACCGAGTAAGCCACCAGCGCGCGTTGCGTCATCGCCGCGTCAAAGGCGCTGAACTTGCCGTACTGGAACAGCGAGACGGTCAACGGTTTGGCCAAAATGCCCAGCGCGATGGCGCTCGGCAGCGCCAGCAGGAAACACAGGCGCAGCCCCCAATCCATCAGGCGCGAATACTCGTCGTGGTTGCCGCTTGAGAAGCTTTTGGCCAGCGACGGCAGCAGGATGGTGCCTAATGCCACACCCAACACGCCGGAAGGAAATTCCATCAGGCGGTCGGCGTAGTACATCCAGGACACCGAGCCGGATACCAGGAACGATGCGAAGATAGTGTTGATGATCAGCGAGATTTGGCTGACCGACACCCCAAGGATCGCCGGCCCCATCTGACGCATTACCCGCCAGACTCCGGCATCGCCCAATTTGAGGCGCGGCAGCACCAGCATGCCGATCTTGCGCAGGTGCGGCAGCTGGTAGCCCAGTTGCAGCACGCCGCCTACCACCACCGCCCAGGCCAGCGCCAGCACCGGCGGGTGGAAATACGGCGCGGCGAACAGCGCGAAGCCAATCATGCTGACGTTAAGCAGCGTTGGCGCAAAGGCCGGGATCGAGAAGCGGTTCCAGGTATTGAGGATCGCCCCCACCAGCGACGCCAGCGAGATCAACAGAATATAGGGGAATGTGATGCGCAGCAGCGCCGACGTCAGGGCAAACTTGTCGGGCGTATCGGTAAAGCCCGGCGCGGTGAGATAGATAACCCAGGGCGCGGCCAACATCCCCAGTACCGTCACCACCGCCAGCACCAGCGTCAGCAGCCCGGAGACATAGGCGATAAAGGTGCGCGTCGCTTCTTCACCCTGCTGGCTCTTGTATTCGGCCAAGATCGGCACGAAGGCCTGCGAAAACGCGCCTTCGGCAAAGATACGGCGTAACAGATTCGGGAGTTTGAACGCCACGAAGAAGGCGTCCGTTGCCATGCCGGCCCCGAACACCCGCGCGACGATCGCATCGCGGGCAAAGCCCAACACCCGCGAAAACATCGTCATCGAGCTGACGGCAGCCAAGGATTTGAGTAGGTTCATGTGGTTGTCTGATAGGTACCGTAAATATCAACGCCTGCAACAGCAGGCGTCAGTGAAACAATCGGCTCAGTTTACGCATCCGGAAAAGAATAGCTACCGCCATATGTTACATAGAGTTATCCCGTAGCAAACGCTCGACCACCCGCTGGGCAAGCAGCGCCTGTTCGCCGCCGGTTTCCGGCGCGCTCTGATTGGCGACGGCATCAAGGAAATGCCGCACCGCACCGTCGAAGCCGCGTTGCACCAGCGTACTTTGCCAGCCCGGCACCGGTTGTTCCAACTCGCCCTGCGCATCTTCACGCAGCCAGTGGCGCATATCGGTCAACTGATACAGCGCGCCGTCGGTCACCGCCTGCACGCTTTCGCGCTGGCTGCCGCCGCGGCGATGCATACTGGTCGTCACCTGCGTGTCGCCGCAGGCGAAGTGGTGCTCGGCGTACAGCATTTCGCCTGCGGCGTTGGCGCGCACGCTGCCGCTCAGCAGTTGCTCGCCTCCGCCCGCCAGCCACAGCGCCGTGTCCACCACGTGCAGGTAATCATCCAATAGGGTAAAACGCAGATCGTGCGGGCCGACGCTGTCCGCTCGATGTTTATCCATGCGAATGGAGGCCGGCTGATTCATTTGCTGCTTGAGCTGCCGGTAAAGCGGTGCGAAACGGCGGTTGAACCCCACCATCAGCGTTTTGCCCCGCCGCTCGGCCAACTCAAGCAACTGCTCGCCCTGCTCCAGCGTCTCCGCCAGCGGTTTATCGACGTAAACGTGCACGCCGCGGTTCAGCAGCTCGCCAATGACCGAAAAATGGCTGGCGGTGCTGCTGTGAACAAAGACCGCGTCGCACTGTTCGGCCAGGCTGTCCAGCCGGGAGAAACAGGCCATGCGGTAGCTGTCGCACAGCGGCTGCGCTTTTTGCTGATTGGGCGAAAAACCGCCCACCAGAGTCCAATCCGCCGCCTGACCGAGGATTGGCAGGTAAGCCTTCTGCGCGATACTGCCCAATCCCACCACGCCTACACGCAATTTAGTCATTCGCATCCCTCACCAACAGGTGTTGCAACTGCCGTTTCAGTTCCGCCACTTCGCTTTCCAATGCGCTAACCCTGGCGCTCAGTTCGCCGTCGTCCTCGGATTCGAACGCCGCGGGCGGCGCTTCATCAATCTGGCCGCTGAACAGATGCATGAATCGGCTTTCGCGCTTGCCCGGCTCACGCGCCAGGCGCACCACGAACGGGCCATCTTCTCGCGTGGCCAGCTGTTGCAACACCTGTTCGACCTCGCTGACATCGCTGAACTCGTGCATCCGATTGGTACGGGTGCGCAGCTCGCCGGGCGTTTGCGCGCCGCGCAGCAGTAAAGTGGCGATCACCGCCAGTTCGGCGGGCGAAAGTTTCAGTTGGCCGAACTCGGAGTTGCAAAACCGCTGTTCGTACTTCACTACCCGGTTGCCGAACCCGCTGAGGGTGCGCAGGAAATGTTTGCGCAGCAACAGATCGAGGAGCTGCTGCACTTCGCTTTCGCTCAGATCCATCACCGGTTCACGGTTGGTTTTTTGGTTACATGCCAGCGTAATGGCATTCAGCGAAAGCGGGTATTGATCCGGGGTCGTGACCTGTTTTTCCAACAGGCAGCCGATAACCCGAGCCTCTCTGGCGTTCAATTCATATTTCATCGTTTGGCCTCAACGTGGGGGGAGCCACTCTTTATTGGTGTATGCCGTCAAAACGTGGTCTTGCCACTGGCCGTCGATCAGCAGGTAATCCTTGGCGTAACCTTCGCGTTCGAATCCCAGACGCGTCAGCAATGCGCCGCTGCGCTGGTTGTGCGGCATATAGTTGGCCATGATGCGGTGCATGCGCTGTTGGCGCAGCATATAGCGGATGGCGGACTGCAAGGCTTCGAACATCAGCCCCTGTCCCTGCCATTTCTCCCCCAGCGAATAACCGAGGAAACAGGCGTGAAACGAACCGCGCAGCACGTTGCTGAAGTTCGCCACGCCTCGCACTTCCTGCTCTTGCGGATCGAGCAGGATAAAATAGTAGGCGCTGCCCTGCTTTTGCATTTCAGCGATCATGCCCAGACGCGCCTGCCAGCCGGAAGGATAACAGTGGCTTTCGTCGCGCACCGGCTCCCAGGGTTTGAGAAAGGCTCGGTTCTCGGCATAATAATCCGCCAGACGATAGGCGTCCCGTTCATGCACTAAACGGACCACCATCCGGTCGGTAGTAAGACGTACTTTTGGCGATGCAGAGCGGTAGCCGAACATCATTTCCCCCGCAGTCAAAACGGTTCGATAAGAAGTATTTATTGGGAAGTCGCATGGTTAATTATCCGGCGCCGATCTAATGCCATGACTTTATTTAGCCAATAGCGCCTCAGAACCGCACTTCCCTGCATTCAATATAACCGTAGCCCGCCCTCGAGGTAAAATCCCGGTCGCTCAGTAAATCACCGAATACGCGTTTTACGGCGTTTTTCCGCCCATTTTGCAGCGCAGGTAACACCTTGACGATAAAAAAATATTATCTACTCCGCCCCTGTCGCCGTCCGACAATTGGGTAGAGAATGGTGGAGTTGCCTTCCCCCTCTCTCTTAATTGCTCATGGTGATGCATGTCTCTGGTGTCGCAAGCGCGCAGCTTGGGTAAATATTTTCTGTTGCTCGACAACCTGCTGGTGGTTTTAGGCTTCTTTGTCGTGTTCCCGCTTATTTCGATCCGCTTTGTCGATCAATTAGGATGGGCGGCGCTGATCGTCGGCATCGCGCTGGGTTTGCGCCAGCTGCTGCAACAAGGGCTCGGCATCTTTGGCGGCGCCATCGCCGATCGCTTCGGCGCCAAGCCGATGATCGTCACCGGCATGCTGCTGCGCGCCGCCGGTTTCGCTACCATGGCGATGGCGGATGAGCCTTGGATCCTGTGGTTCTCCTGCGCGCTGTCCGCCCTGGGCGGCACGTTATTCGATCCGCCGCGCACCGCTTTGGTGATCAAACTGACCCGTCCGCATGAACGCGGCCGTTTTTTCTCGCTGCTGATGATGCAGGACAGCGCAGGTGCAGTGGTCGGCGCGCTGATCGGCAGTTGGCTGCTGCAGTACGATTTCCACTTTGTCTGCTGGGTGGGGGCGGCGATCTTCGTGCTCGCCGCTGGCTGGAACGCCTGGCTACTGCCGGCTTACCGCATCTCTACCGTGCGTATACCGATGAAGGAAGGCATGCTGCGGGTCGTGCGCGATCGCCGCTTCCTCACCTATGTCCTGACGCTGACCGGTTATTACATGTTGGCGGTACAGGTGATGCTGATGATGCCGATCGTGGTTAACGAAATCGCCGGCTCACCGGCGGCGGTGAAATGGATGTATGCGATTGAAGCGGCGCTGTCGTTGTCGCTGCTCTATCCGCTGGCGCGTTGGGGAGAGAAACACTTCCGGCTTGAGCAGCGCCTGATGGCGGGCCTGTTGCTGATGACGCTCAGCCTGTTGCCGATCGGTCTCGCCACCAGCTTGCAGGGCGTGTTCACGCTGATCTGCTGCTTCTATCTGGGATCGATCATCGCCGAACCGGCGCGCGAGACGCTGAGCGCTTCGCTGGCCGATCCACGTGCGCGTGGCAGCTATATGGGCTTCAGCCGCCTTGGTCTGGCGCTGGGTGGCGCGTTAGGTTACACCGGCGGCGGCTGGATGTACGATACCGGACGGACGATGAACATGCCGGAGTTACCCTGGTTGCTGCTTGGAGCCGTGGGCTTCGCTACGTTGCTGGCGCTGTACTGGCAGTTCAGCCCGCGGCGCAGTGCATCGATGATGCTGCGCGGCGGTTAACGCCATAGAAATCCGGCCGAATCGGCAACAGCTGCTATCCTGTTAGTAAAAACACCCACAGGAGCCCGTCGGCATGAACGAAGAAGCAAAATTACCGCAACTACTCGAACATATGATACTGAACTTGCGCATGATTTATGCGCGTTCCACCCTGGTGGAAAAGGCCCTGGCCCATATCCTCGCCAGCGACGCCGGCCTGAAAAACGATATTATCAAACAGCTGCAGGTCGTCACCGCCACCAACGAACGTGACAAAATCGACTTGGAAGAAGCTCGCATTCACCTGATCGATGTGCTCAACTCGGTACCGGCCAAGAAATAACGCCCCCTAGCCCGCGCCGGTGCGCGGGCGATATCGCAATAACGCACCATCCAACACACGCACGTCAAGACAGCCTCGATAAGCTGTGGTAACTATTGCTGTTAAAACCTGACAACCCGGAGCAAGCATGAAACTGTTCATTTACGATCATTGCCCATTCTGCGTTAAAGCCCGCATGATTTTCGGCCTGAAACGTCTGCCGATTCGCCTGGTCACGTTGCTCAACGACGATGAGACGACCCCGCTCAACCTGATCGGCAAAAAAATGGTGCCTATCCTGGTCAAAGACGACGGCGAAGCGATGCCGGAAAGCCTGGATATCGTACGCTATGTCGATAATCTGGACGGCAAGCCGGTGCTGACCGGCCGCACCAACCCCGCCATTGCCGAGTGGCTGCAGCGGGTCGGCGAGTACAGCGCAAAATTGCTGTTGCCGCGTATTGCGCATGCCGATTTCGAAGAGTTCGCCACCGACAGCGCCCGCCGTTATTTTATCGATAAAAAGCAGGCGTCAATCGGTGATTTCGCCGAGCATCTCGCCAACAGCGCCGATCTGATCGCCCAGTTGGAGGCCGATCTGCAAACCCTGTCACCGCTGATCGTCTCCGCCGAAGCGGTAAACGGCGAGCTGTCCGAGGACGATATCCACCTGTTCCCGCTGCTGCGCTCGTTGTCGATCGTCGCCGGGGTTGCGCTGCCGGACAACGTGGAAACCTACCGCAACCGCATGGCGCAACGCAGCGAAGTGCCGTTGCTGCTGGACATGGAACAATAACGTTTGAATAACCCAAAGGATATGGCGTACTGATGCTGAAAATGGTGCTCGCCACCGCTCGCGATCGGGCGCGGCTGAAGGAAATTACCTCCGTTCTGATTCGTTACGGCCTGCAAGACGTTCTGCGTCTGCTGGGCCTGGGGGCTTTGCTGCGCGGCGCCCGCGCTGAACCCGCCCAATTGGACGCCCAAACCCTGCCCGAGCGGCTGCGCGAAGCGCTCGAGGCGCTAGGCCCAACCTTCGTCAAATTCGGCCAGATCCTGGCCACGCGTTCTGACCTGTTGGATCCGGCCTGGACCGACGAACTGGATCGCCTGCACAGCCAGGCGGCGGTGCTGCCATGGGAAACGCTGGCGCCGCAGATCGTTGCCGATCTCGGCGATGATCCCGAGCAACTGTTTGCCGAATTCGATCGCACACCGCTGGCGGCGGCGTCGATGGCGCAAATCTACCGCGCGCGCCTGCACAGCGGCGAACAAGTGGTGGTGAAAGTGCTGCGGCCCGGCCTGGCGAAAACCATTCATGCCGATTTGCGGCTGCTGGCCTCGCTGGCGGAAACCGTAGAGCAGCAGAGTCAGGCGCTGGCGCGCTATCGACCACGGCAGATGGTCAGAGCGCTAGCGACGGCGCTCAATCATGAACTGGATTTGACCCATGAAGGGCATAACTGCGATCGCGTCGCCGGCATGTTCGCGCGTGAACCCGACGTGGTCGTGCCAAAAATCTATTGGCAATGGTCTTCCCCGCGTCTGTTAGTGCAGGAGTACTTGCCCGGCACCGCGCCGGAGAACCCCCGGCAGTTGGCGGAAGCGGGCTTTGACGGCCCGCTGCTGGCGCAGCGCGGCGCCCGCGCCTTTATGAGCATGGTGCTGGAGCACCGGCTGTATCACGCCGATCCGCACCCCGGCAACGTGATGGCGCTGAGCGGCGACCGCGTCGGCTTCATCGACTTCGGCATGGTGGGCCAGCTGTCCGAACGGCGGCGCAACCAGCTGCTCCTGCTGCTGCAGGCCATTGCCGATCGTCAGTCCGAAGGCATCGTCAACACGCTGATCGCCTGGTCGGACAGCGAGCCGCTGGATCTGATGGATCTGGAGCTGGCGGCGCAAAACTTTCTCGACAAACAGGCCGCCGCCACCCTGACGTTGGGCAAGGCTCTGACCGACCTGCTGGTGATGGCGCGTGAACACCAGTTGGCGCTGCCGCCCGATCTGGTGCTGCTGTTCAAGGCGTTAATCACCGCCGACGGCGTGCTGCACCGATTGGATCCGGCCTTCGACATCGTCGCCACCCTCAAACCGATGCTGCAACAAACGGTGCTGCAACGCTATGCCCCTGACGCCGTGCGCCAGCGGTTGTTGGCCCTGGGCGGGGAAGCGCTCGACGCCGGGGAAGAACTGCCGCAAACCCTGCGGCTGTTAGTGCGCCGCCTAAAACGCGGGCAGCTCAATGCCGATATCAACGTCAGTAATCTCGGCCAGTTGAGCAAGGCGTTGGAACGCGCCGCCGTCACCCTGGCTATCGCCATTGTCACCGCCGCTTTTGCCCTGGGCCTAGCGCCTTATCTGATGCACTCCTCACTGCAGCTGTGGGGCATTCCGCTGTTCCCGCTGTTGGGGGGCGCGGCCTGCCTGGCCGGCGTGATCCTCTTGGCGCTGCGATTGCGGCGCTGACGCTTTCGGCGTTATCCGATAGGTGTCGCCCGCTTTTGCGCGCACTATCCTCTGCACATCGCCGCCTGCCGTTTTCACGCGCAGGCGGAACGTTTATAATGATTAATCAATTATCTGCAGCACTTTTCGCCAGCAGTCGCAATGAGGCATTAATGAAGAAGATCCTGATGGGCGCAGCCGCCCTGCTGTTCGCCGGCGTATTGGCCGGTTGCAATCAACTGACCCAGTACACCCTGAGCGAGCAGGAAGTGAATGATTACCTGCAGAAACATAACGACTACCAGAAGCAGATCGGCGTGCCCGGCCTGCTGGACGCCAACATCGTGCTGACTCAGTTGCAAAGCCAAATCGGCCGCAGCGAACCGGGTAAAGTCACCCTTTCCGGCGACGCCAAGGTCAACATCACGTCGATTCTCGGCCCGCAGACCGCGGATCTGAAGCTGACGCTGAAGGCGCAGCCGGTCTACGACCGGGCGCAGGGCGCCATTTTCCTGAAGGACATGGAGCTGACCGATTACAGCGTGCAGCCGGAAAAAATGCAGACGGTAATGAAAGCGCTGACGCCGTATCTGAACCAGTCGCTGAAATCCTACTTCGACCAAAAGCCGGCTTATGTGCTGAATCCTGACAACAGCAAAACCGAAGCGCTGGCGAAAAAACTGGCGAAAGGGTTGGAAGTGAAACCGGGTGAATTGGTGATCCCATTCAGCGACTGACGCAGTCTGAGGACATCAAGCCCGCCGCTCGGCGGGCTTTTTATTGCCGGGAAAGCGTTACTGCGGGGCGCTGTAGGCGATTTCACCGGTATTGCAGTTGAGCGTCACGTTGTAGGTTTTATCTGCCTTGGTGCCACGCACCGTCAACGGCACCTGCCATATCTGATCCTTGCCGCTGATGGCATCCGGGCTAACCCAGGCGATCGGCGTTGCGGTGCCCAGCAGCTTTTTGTCCGACTCCCAGCGCGTAATGCGGTTCTGCAAGAAGTCGCGCTTGACCTGGGCGGCGATATCCGCCGGTTGCAGACCCGCACACTGGCCTACCTTGGCGGCGCGCTGTTCGTGATCCTGCGCCCACACCGCCGTCGATGCTCCCATCATGGCCAACAAGGCGATAGCCAAACCCGTTTTTTTCATATGTCCTCCCGTTGTGATTAGCGCTATCCGGGCGCCCATCCCTGGCTCACAACAGGGCGTCGGCAAAGGGTTACCGTTTGACGAACTCAATGACAAACAGCGCATCCAGGCCCGGATAGATTTCCTTGATCACCTGCTTCAGTTCGCCGAGCGACATGTTCTCCTGCTGCGCGTGGCGTTCGGTCAGCGCATCCAGACGCACCGGCGTTACCGACAGCACTTCGATAAAGCAGAAAAATACGCCGTCCTCATTGCGACTGACGCGCAATACCTCGCCCGGTTCGAAATGCGACTCACTGGCATCCCGAATGGTGATGGTTTTGCGCCCGGCCAGA
The DNA here is from genome assembly GCF_059652115.1 of Serratia sp. EC4. Taxonomy (NCBI): domain Bacteria; kingdom Pseudomonadati; phylum Pseudomonadota; class Gammaproteobacteria; order Enterobacterales; family Yersiniaceae; genus Serratia; species Serratia sp. EC4. Next base: position 618,026 of record NZ_JBNIDE010000001.1, read on the forward strand.
ATGTCTTGCTCAAAGCGGCTGAAGAAAGTTATTTCACGGCTCATTTTAGATCCTTTTTCATCACAACACCGCAACATAAGTCATTATGCCGCCTGCTTTTCTGACGCAGATCCCTCTTTTGGGTTAGAGGCCGCTTTTTTCGCTTTGCTTTCCGCCGGTGTCTTGAGGGTTTCCGCCGGCGATGCGCCGCGCAGAATCAGACCCAGCGCATCTTTATTTTCCGCCAGGAAGAAGCTCAGCCCTTCGCGCTGCTCGTCATCCAGGTTCAGCGGCGCCTGCAGCAGCCACTCCCCAAGGTTGTCCGCCAGATCCAGCATTTTGTCGTAGGCGTCGGCTTCTTTCTTGCTCGCGAAAGTCATTTTTTCCTCACCGTTTCTCACCACCACATATTTAACTTCAACCGCCATGCGTGCGTCCTCAAATACTCAAATTACTGTAATTATATACAGTATAAATAGATCGTGGCGGGAAGGCAAACCGCCGCCCGCCTTCGGCTTATTTCAGCAGCCGCACCTTGCAGCTTTTGCCTTTGATTTTGCCCTGCTGCAACTGTTGCAGCGCCTTGCGCGCGCTGGCTTTGCGGATCGCGACGTAGGCATGCACCGGGAACATGTCTATCTTGCCCACTTCCGCCGCCGTCAGCCCGGCGTCGCCGGTCAGCGCGCCAAGGATATCGCCGGGACGAATCTTCGCCTTGCGGCCGCCGTCGATGCACAGCGTCACCATTTCCGCCTCCAGCGAGCCGTTGGCCGCCCCGCTCAGCTCGGACACCGGCGACCAGTCGACGCTCATCTGCAGATAGTCTTCAATCGCGTGCGCACGCGCCATTTCCTGCGGCGTGCACAGGCTGATCGCCAGCCCGCTCATGCCGGCGCGGCCGGTGCGGCCGATACGGTGCACATGCACTTCGGGATCGAACGCCAGTTCGTAGTTGACCACCAGCTCCAGCTCTTTAATATCCAGCCCGCGTGCGGCGACGTCGGTCGCCACCAATACCCGGCAACTGCGGTTGGCGAAACGCACCAACACCTGGTCGCGGTCGCGCTGTTCCAGATCGCCATGCAGCGCCAGCGCGCTGATGCCGCGGGCCTCCAGGGCCTCAAGCACCGTCTGACAGTCGCGTTTGGTATTGCAGAACACCACGCAGGACGCAGGTTGATGATAGCGAATGGCCGACACCAGCAGCGCTGGGCGCTGATCGCGCGTAGTCTCATAAAAGCGTTGTTCGATGGAGGTCTGCGCTTCGCCATCGTCCACCTCGACGCTTAGCGGCTGGCGTTGAACGCGCGCGCTGATGCGCTCGATGCCTGCCGGGTACGTGGCGGAAAACAGCAACGTCTGACGTTGCGGCGGCGTATAGCTGATCACATCGTCAATGTCGTCGGCGAACCCCATGTCCAGCATGCGATCGGCCTCATCCAGCACCAGCACCTTCAGCTCGTCCAGCTGCAGCGTTTTCTTGCGCAGGTGTTCCTGGATACGGCCCGGCGTCCCCACCACGATGTGCGGCGCATGCACCAGCGAATCGAGCTGCGGCCCCATCGGTTGGCCGCCGCACAGCGTCAGAATTTTGATGTTTTGCGTGAAACGCGCCAAGCGACGCAGCTCTTTGCTCACCTGATCGGCCAACTCGCGGGTGGGACAGAGCACCAGCGCCTGTGTGGCAACCTGCGTAACGACGATGTTATTCAGCAAGCCAATGCCAAATGCCGCCGTTTTGCCGCTGCCGGTTTTCGCCTTGGCGCGCACGTCTCGCCCTTGCAGGATAGCGGGCAACGCGGCGGCCTGCACCGGCGTCATTTCGGCGTACCCCAGTTCGTTGAGGTTGGCCAACTGTTCGGCTGGCAGCGGCAGGGAAGAAAAAGAAACTGTGCTCACGGCGATAACTCTTATATGACGAATGGAATGGCGGCGCGCCCGCAGGTTGGCGCCGAATCAGCGGTAAATGATAACAGAGATGGGCGGCGTTACGGGCTGCGGGCATAAAAAAACCCGCCGGCGGCGGGTTTCTTGGCAACGCAGTCGTTAAATCGCAACGACGTTGGCTGCGGCAGGGCCACGTTGGCTGTCCTGGATGGAGAATTCAACCTGCTGGCCTTCAGCCAGGGTCTTGAAACCATCGCTAACGATAGCGGAAAAATGAACGAAAACGTCTTTAGAACCGTCGGCAGGCGTGATGAAGCCGAAGCCTTTGCTTTCGTTGAACCATTTAACGTGACCAGTGATCTTGCTCATTTGTGTTTCCTTTACTTGATAAACCTGCCTTGACGGCACGAGACGCGAAAACCTTGCTATATATAGGCCTTCTTTCGCCGTCGCTTATTAACGCACAATCGCCCAAGCAGGGCAAATATTTCTGCTTGTTATAAAAACAGTAAGTTAGCAACAAACCTGGCGTGGCGGCTGTGAACGCAATCGTTTTCGTATATACTGCCCGCCGATCATCAATCCGCTTACTTTCACCGATCCAGGTACGAAACTATGTTAACGATTGGAACCGCCCTGCGCCCTTCCGCCACCCGCGTCATGTTGCTCGGCTCCGGGGAGCTGGGTAAAGAAGTCGCCATTGAATGCCAGCGCCTCGGCCTGGAAGTGATCGCCGTCGATCGCTATGCCGACGCCCCCGCCATGCATGTGGCGCACCGCAGTCACGTCATCAATATGCTGGACGGCGACGCGCTGAAAGCCGTTATCGAACAAGAGCGGCCGGACTATATCGTTCCCGAAATCGAAGCGATCGCCACCGCCATGCTGGTCGAACTTGAACGTCAGGGCCACCGCGTGGTGCCCTGCGCCGAAGCCACGCGCCTGACCATGAACCGCGAAGGCATCCGCCGTCTGGCGGCGGAAGAACTTGGCCTGCCCACCTCCAGCTACCGCTTTGCCGACAGCGAAGCGACTTTCCGGCAAGCGGTCGAGCACATCGGCTACCCGTGCATCGTCAAACCGGTGATGAGTTCTTCCGGCAAAGGACAAAGCCTGATCCGCACGCCTGAGCAGCTGCAAAGCGCCTGGGATTACGCGCAACAGGGCGGACGCGCCGGCGGCGGCCGGGTGATCGTCGAAGGGTTGGTAAGATTTGATTTTGAAATTACGTTGCTGACCATCAGCGCCGTGGACGGCGTACATTTCTGCGAGCCGATCGGCCATCGTCAGGAAGACGGAGATTATCGCGAATCCTGGCAACCGCAGCGCATGTCAGCCACGGCGTTGAGCCGTGCTCAGGCTATCGCGGAGAAGGTGGTGAAAGCCCTGGGCGGGTTCGGACTGTTCGGCGTGGAGCTGTTCGTCTGCGGCGACGACGTGATCTTCAGCGAAGTATCTCCGCGGCCGCACGATACCGGCATGGTTACGTTGATCTCACAGGACCTGTCCGAGTTCGCCCTGCACGTTCGCGCGTTTCTCGGGTTGCCGATTGGCGCCATCCGCCAGTTCGGCCCTTCCGCTTCAGCGGTGATCCTGCCGCAGCTCACCAGTAGCGATGTGCGTTTCAGCAGCCTGGAAAATGCGCTGCGCGGGCACAACCAGCTGCGTCTGTTCGGCAAACCGGAGATCGCCGGGCAGCGTCGCCTGGGCGTGGCGCTGGCGACGGCGAGCACGACGGAACTGGCGGTGGAGCAAGCGAAACAAGCCGCCGCCGCCGTGGCGGTCAACGGCTGATACTCACGGGGCCGCTTGCGCGGCCCCGATAACGTCAATAGTCTTCGTCTTCTTCAGCATCGTCATCCGGCGACGCCTCCGGTGCGGCCTCATGCTGCTCGTCTTCATCATCGAACAGTACCGCAACCTGAGCGCCCTGATGCTTCTCGCGAATTTCCTGCGCAACGCGAGCAATGGCCTCACCGCTGCTCATGCCCTGCTCCATCAGTTGATGGATGCGATCCGCCGCTTCCTGCTGCTCCGCGTGATTCAGTAATGGCATACCTGCATGCATGTGTCGTTCTCTCCGGCAAAAGGGAGAAGGAGTATACGCGCTAACGCGGCGGATCCCAACGTCTGGTGCCTCAGGCCGGTTGCGAACAGCCGTTATCGTTGCGCCACTGCTTCAGGCGATGCCGCCACAGCATGACATGCCACCCCTGCTTCAGGCCGCGCGCATTGGCGAACATCGCTCTGTCGATGCCGCGCTGATAGAATTCTTCGGTGATCTGACTCTGAGCGGCCGGTTCCGGCTCACGACGAATGCTGTGGCAAATGCCCAGCGCTTCGCGGGTGATTTGCCAATGGAAAGCCGGACGAATGGCGACAGTGCCCGCATAGCGCTGATTGAGCCGCTCCAGCATTTCGACGATTTTCATATAGTGGCGTTGATACTCCACGTTCGCCTTACCGATGCGGCGACGGTTACTGATCGACTTGTCGTGCACCCGTTGACGGTACAGCGGCGTACTTAAATATTTGACCCGTTTGGCATTAAACATGACTTCCGTCGTCCAGGGAATATCCTGGTGATGTAATCCCGGCTCGAAATAAAGCCGATGCTGGCGAATAAAGTCGAGGCGATATATTGCCAGCCATACAACGTGAATAAACTTTCGCGATTTCAGCGCACGTTCAAACCACTGCACGCCGGTGATAACGTCGGTGGTGCGCAAACGCGCCTCAGGAAAAATCAGCTGCAATTCATCTTGGCTGGTAAAATAGCGTTCGCCATTACATTGCATCACGTCTAATTGATGTTGTTCCGCCTGTTCCAGCAGCGTGGAATACATCTCCGGCGCCAGCAAGTCGTCGGCATCGGGAAACGCCACATATTTGCCTTGGGCAACGGCAAGCCCGGCATTACGCGCGTTAGAAACACCGGCATTGGCCTGATCGATCACACGAATATGCGGATGAACCGCCGCGTAACGATGTGCGATCTCTCCTGAACCGTCAGTGGAACCATCATTGACGATGATCACCTCCAACCGTTGCTCACGCTGGGCCAGCAGCGAGGCCAGGAAAGGCTCCAATAACTCCCCCGCATTGTGCATCGGGACGATCACGCTCAGCATTAACGACATAGTCAGCTCTTCAATGATAATGTAACAAAATAATAATTTTATTTTTCTAAAAGGCTCATTCGGTCAGCGTACGCTTGGGATAGGCGTGAAACCTGCAAATTCCCGCGGTGACTAATGGGACCGAACCGGCCTTTCTTTCTCAAACCAGCGCCAGAAAAGCGCTGAGTAATTAAGCCATTAATTCCAAAGGGCGGCGACGTTGGCTAAAATCGGGCATAACAACATCTCTCCCGCTTCTAATAACAAGCAGAAATAATAAATTTATGAAATTAACGAATCTTTTTTTATATTTCTCGGGTATTGCGCCCTCGATAAATAGGCTTCCAGTGCATTTGATGTTAAATTTTTAACATATCGAAGTATAATCAATGGCGCAAAAAATGCCTTATTTCAGGTTTATTGAACTGCCGTTTATGTGAACTGTGCTGCATGTCGCGCATGGCAAAACATGCATGACGTGACCGTCTATGGCACACTAGCCGCCAGATATCGCCGTCCTCACAGCCAGGTTTATTGACGTTCATGAGCATAACCGCCCCAAACATAAAATCTTTGCCCTACAGCCGCCGTGCCCTGATGACGCTTTTCGCCCCGCTTTCATCGCAACCTTGGGCGATGCTGCTGCATTCGGGCTTCGCCGACCATTCGCATAACCGTTTCGATATCCTGGTCGCACAACCGCGCGTTACACTCACCACCCACGGTGCCGGCACGACAATTGAAAGTGACAGCGTCACCATTCAGTCGCAGGAAGATCCGTTCTCCCTGCTGCAGCAGCAACTGGCGGCGCAAGGCTGGCAGCCGGCGTTTAATCCGGACCTGCCGTTTCAGGGCGGAGCTCTGGGGCTGTTCGGCTACGATCTCGGGCGCCGGGTGGAAACCCTGCCGCAGTTGGCCGAAGCCGACCTCGCCTTGCCGGATATGGCAGTCGGCATTTATGACTGGGCAGTGATCGCCGACCACCAATTGCAAACCCTGACGCTGCTCAGCTATGGCGATGTCGAACAGCGCTGGCGCTGGCTCAATAGCCAAACTGCGCCTACAGAACGCCCTTTCACGCTGCTGAGCGACTGGCGCGCCAATATGAGCCGGCGGCAATACGGCGAGAAGTTCCAACGTATTCAGCACTACCTGCGCAGCGGCGACTGTTACCAAATTAATCTGGCACAACGGTTCTCCGCCGACTATCTGGGGGATGAATGGCAGGCGTTCCGCCGCCTGAGCGCCTGCAACCGCGCGCCATTCTCGGCCTTCCTGCGCTTGCCGCACAACAGCGTACTGAGCGTCTCTCCCGAGCGCTTCCTGTGGCTGGAGCAGCAACGCATCCAAACCCGCCCGATCAAGGGCACGCTGCCGCGGTTGGCGGACGCGGAACAGGACGCCGCGCAGGCTCGCCGTTTGGCCGATTCACCCAAGGATCGCGCTGAAAATCTGATGATCGTCGATCTGCTGCGCAACGATATCGGCCGCGTCGCCCAACCAGGCAGCGTACGGGTGCCGGAACTGTTCGCCGTGGAGCCGTTCCCCGCTGTGCATCACCTGGTGAGCACCATCACCGCGACCCTGCCAAATCATACCTCGGCGGCCGAACTGCTGCGCGCCTGCTTCCCCGGCGGTTCGATCACCGGCGCGCCCAAGGTGCGAGCGATGGAAATCATCGAAGAGCTGGAGCCGCAGCGCCGCAATGCCTATTGCGGCAGCATCGGTTACCTGAGCGCCTGCGGCACCATGGACACCAATATCACCATTCGCACGCTCGTCACCGAAAACGGTCGCATCCACTGCTCCGCCGGCGGCGGCATCGTGGCGGACAGCCAGGAGCAGGCGGAATACCAGGAGACCTTCGACAAGGTTGGCCGCATTTTGCCGCAGCTAGGGGAGTATGCCCTGTCGTGATCCCATCGAACTCACCGGCCTCACTGCACGCCTTTATCAGCCGCTTTCAACTGCAGTTGCCGCAGGCGACGCAGATTTCGCACAATGTGCGCCCGGCGGCGGTGCTGATCCCGATCGTCTGCCGCGCCGAGCCGACGCTGCTGTTGACCCGCCGTGCCGACTCGCTGCGCAAACATGCTGGTCAAGTGGCCTTCCCCGGCGGAAAAACCGACGCCGAAGACGGATCGGCGATCGTCACGGCGCTGCGAGAAGCGCAGGAAGAAGTGGCGATACCGCCGCAAGCGGTGACTGTCCTCGGCCAAATGGCGCCGCTCGACAGCAGCACTGGATTTCAGGTTACCCCTATCGTCGGCCTCATCCCGCCGGACGTGCAGTTCCACGCCAATGAAGGCGAAGTGGCGGACGTGTTCGAGATGCCCCTGTGGGAAGCGCTGACCCTGTCGCGTTACTATCCGCTGGATATTCATCGCGCCGGCCATACCCACCGCATCTACCTCTCCTGGTATCACAGCCAGTTTATCTGGGGGCTGACCGCCGCCATCATTCGGCGCCTGGCGCAACAGGTCAGTATTTAGCCCACATTACGTGATCTGACTCGCAATCTGGCACGGTTGCCGGCCTCCTCGGCGGGTAAAGCGATCGCTATCACTTCATTTGATCGCTTTTTCAACTACCGTTCCGTTTGAATGGTTTTAAAAAAACTGTAAACCCTCTCTTAAACCTTACGAAATACCTGTAAAATACCACCGTCCGAGATAAACCACTGTAGAAACAGGGATTAAGCCGGCGGCGTTCAGCACGGAAAGCTGGCGCGATTACCGCTAATGGAGCTTGGGCGAAAGCGGATACCCCGCACAAGGGTTCGCCCCGGGTAATCAGTAAAAAAAGCGACACCACGGATTATTTAATTTCATGCGAAAAAGGCAGCCGAACCCGCACGGCCCTTTTACAATATCGCTGTTCCCTGCGCGGTTTTTGACCGCCGCAGCCATAACAATACGTCTCTTTAAGGAGTTTTAGCGTGATTAGCGTTTTCGACATGTTTAAGATCGGCATCGGCCCGTCCAGCTCTCATACGGTTGGACCGATGAAAGCCGGCAAACAGTTTGTCGACGATCTGGTAAATAAAGGCCTGATGCCTTCTATCACGCGTGTTGCCGTAGACGTTTACGGCTCACTCTCATTGACCGGCAAAGGTCACCATACCGATATCGCCATCATTCTCGGCCTTGCCGGCAACATGCCGGACACCGTCGATATCGATAGCATTCCGGGTTTTATTCGCGATGTAGAACAACGTCAACGCCTGATGCTGGCCAACGGCCTGCATGAAGTCGATTTCCCTCGCGACGGCGGCATGGTCTTCCGCAGCGACAACCTGCCGCTGCACGAAAACGGCATGCAGATCCACGCCTTCGCCGGCGATAAAGAAGTGTACAGCAAGACCTATTACTCTATCGGCGGCGGTTTCATCGTCGACGAGGAGAATTTCGGCAAGGCCGCCGAGCAAGAACTGCAAATGCCATATCCGTTCAACTCCGCGCGCGAAATGCTCGACCACTGCCGCGAGACCGGCCTGTCGCTGTCCGGCATGGTGATGCAGAACGAACTGGCGCTGCACAGCAAGCAAGAGATCGAGACCTACTTCGGCAACGTATGGCAAACCATGCGCGCCTGTATCGATCGCGGTCTGAACACCGAAGGCGTACTGCCGGGGCCGCTGCGCGTACCGCGCCGTGCCTCCGCGCTGCGCCGCATGCTGGTGGCGTCGGACAAACTGTCCAGCGATCCGATGAACGTGATCGACTGGGTCAATATGTTCGCGCTGGCGGTTAACGAAGAAAACGCCGCCGGCGGCCGCGTGGTCACTGCGCCGACCAACGGCGCCTGCGGCATCGTGCCTGCGGTGCTGGCTTACTACGATCACTTCATCGAGTCCGTCAGCCCGGATATCTACATCCGCTACTTTATGGCGGCGGGTGCCATCGGCGCGTTGTACAAGATGAACGCCTCCATTTCCGGCGCCGAAGTCGGTTGCCAGGGTGAAGTCGGCGTTGCCTGCTCCATGGCGGCGGCCGGTCTGGCCGAACTGCTGGGCGGCAGCCCTGAGCAGGTCTGTGTGGCGGCGGAAATCGGCATGGAACACAACCTGGGTCTGACCTGTGACCCGGTCGCCGGCCAGGTGCAGGTGCCGTGCATCGAGCGCAACGCCATCGCCTCGGTCAAGGCGATCAACGCCGCCCGCATGGCCCTGCGCCGCACCAGCGAGCCGCGCGTTTCGCTGGATAAGGTGATCGAGACCATGTACGAAACCGGCAAAGACATGAACGCCAAGTACCGCGAAACGTCACGCGGCGGCCTGGCAATCAAGGTGCAATGCGACTGACAGACAACCCCGCCATCCGGCGGGGTTTTTTATGGGTAATCAATTCATTGGCCGCTTTTTGTGACAATGTCACCAGAAAAAATCCTGCATTTCTCTCATCGATCCGGCGGTTAGCCTGCAAATTGACCTTCTGTTTTGCCAAATCGAAATAATTTACTGAGTTACCATCAATCTTGTATAACCTCAGGCTAGAATTAGCCGAGCGCAACTTAAGGATCTATGACCTGACCGTGACTCGGGGCTGGATTACCGAACAAGGATTTACCGGATGTTGATGACCCACCTCGCCGCGTCCCGATATCGTTATTACCGTTGGCTGCTGGCCGGAGCGGTGGGCGCGGCTATTCTGTTGGTATCGCTGTATACCCGTTATTATCAAGAGGTCAAAAGTATCGAGCTGAGCCAACAGACATTGGCCACCCGCACCGTCGGCAAGCTCAACCAGTTGCTGACACCGGCTCAGCTGCAGGCAGAGCGCAGCATGGACATGCTGGACCAGCCCTGCGAGAACGTTTCGTCGACCCTGCGCTTTCGCGCCGCGCAGAATCAGGCGCTACGCGCCATGTTGCTGGTAAAAAACGGCATTATTTACTGCTCCAGCCTGTTTGGTTCCCGTCATTATCAGCTGGCCGCGGTCATGCCGACCTTCGTCAACAGCAACGCCAGGCTGGCGCTGCGCCCCTCGCTGGCGGTGAGCAAAGGCCTGCCCACGCTGGTGATGTGGACGCCATCCCCCCGCGATAAAACCAGTGGCGTGCTGCACGTGTTTAATATCGAGCTGCTGTCCAACTTTTTACTCGAGCCGCAGGAACCTTACGTTCAGCGCGTGGTGCTGAACGTGGCTGACAGCAGCCTGGAATACGGCCGACGCGAAATCCTGAGCCGCGACACCCTGACCAACGATCTGCGCTACACCGCCGGCTCTGCGCTATACCCGTTCTCGATTTCGCTGTTCGGCCCGCAGATCGGCATGCTGGCGCTTTCCGCACTGCCGCGCCATATCCCGCTGGCGCTGCTGATCAGCCTGTTGGCCGCCTATGTGGTCTATCTGCTCACCGCTAACCGCATGAGCCTGTCTTATCACATCGGCCATGCCATCACCCATCGTGAGTTCCGCGTCTATTGCCAGCCCATCATTCATAGCGACACCGGGCGCTGCGCCGGCGTCGAAATGCTGCTGCGCTGGAAAAAGAAGCGTCAAGGGTGGATCTCCCCCGACGTGTTTATTCCGCTGGCCGAGCAGCATGAGCTGATCATTCCGCTGACCCGTTATCTGATGAACACCGTGACGGAAAATCTGCAGCTGTTCCCGCCGCGACCGTCGTTCTACATCAGCATCAACGTCGCCGCCGAACACTTTAAAACGCTCAACATCATCGACGATATCCGCCGGATTTGGCTGCCGGCGCATCCGATGCCGTCACTGATGCTGGAGCTGACCGAGCGCACCGCGCTGTCGGCGATCCAGCATGACCAGATCCGGACGCTGAAAGACATGGGGATCATGCTGGCCATCGACGATTTCGGCACCGGCCACAGCTCGCTGAGCTACCTGAAGAACCTTAGCCCCGACGTGTTAAAGATCGACCGCGGGTTTACCGCGGCCATCGGCACCGACGCGGTCAACGCCACGGTGACCGATACCATCATTACGCTGGCGCAGCGGCTGAAACTGAAGCTGGTGGCTGAGGGGGTAGAAACGGCGGAACAGGCCGACTATCTGCGCTCACGCGAGGTCAATGCCCTGCAGGGGTATTATTTTGCCAAGCCGATGCCGATCCACGTTTTCCCGCTGTGGTTGCAGCAGTACGAATCGCGCGTGAGGAAAACGGAAGAGCATCCGCCGGAGGCCTAAGCCTCCGACGGGTGGGTTACGAATGCGCCGGTTCGTCGAAGACGGCGCGGGTGACACGCACCAACTCGATGCGATAGTCGGAGACCTCGACAATATCGAAACGCAGGTGGTTCAGTTCAATGGTGTCCCCCACCACCGGCATCTGGCCGTAGTGGGCTAACAGCAGCCCCGCCAGAGTGGCGTAGTCTGCGGTTGGGCTGACCAGGTCGTCACAGGCCAGCGCCTGTTCCAGCGAGTGCAGGTCGGTCCCGCCCTTGACCAGCCAGCCGTCGCCTTCCGCCACGATGTCCGGCGTTTCATCTTCGTCCGGAAACTCGCCGGCGATCGCTTCCAGCACGTCCAGCGGCGTCACCAGCCCCTGCACCACGCCGAACTCGTTGGTGACCACCACCAGGCGCCCTTTGGCGCGGCGCAGCACCGCCAGCAGCTTGATGACATCCATGGTTTCCGGCACCACGATCGGCGGCGTGCGCGCGGCAAACTCGGCGATATCTTCCCCTTGCTCCAGCGCCACCAGCAGATCCTTGGCGCGTACCACGCCGACGATCTCATCCACCGAGTCGCGACACACCGGGAACAGGCTGTGCGGCGTATCCAGCAACTGTGCGCGCACCTCCTCACGGGAGCGCTCGCAGTCGACCCAGGAGATATCCGTGCGCGGCGTCATCACGCTGCGCAATGAGCGCGAGGCCAGCGTCAGCACGCCGCTGATCATATAACGCTCTTCCGCCGCAAAGGTTTCATCCCGCGGCAAGGCGACCTCATCGTCCGCCTGCTGCGCGCGCTGCTGCCCCATCAGGCGCATGATCGCTTCCGCGGTGCGCTCGCGCATCGGGCGACGCGCCTGATGCTTGATGAAGTTGCGACGCGCGATCTGATTGAACAATTCAATCAGGATCGAGAAGCCGATCGCGGCGTACAGATAGCCTTTAGGAATATGCAAGCCGAAGCCTTCGGCGATCAGGCTCAGACCGATCATCAACAGGAAGCTCAGGCACAGCACCACAATAGTCGGGTGCGCGTTGACGAAGTTGGTCAACGGTTTGGACGCCAGCAGCATCACCGCCATCGCGATCACCACCGCCGCCATCATCACCGGCAGATCGTTCACCATGCCTACGGCGGTAATCACCGCATCGAGCGAAAACACCGCGTCCAGGATCACGATTTGCACCACCACCGCCCAGAACTTGGCGTAACCGCGGTTGGCGCCATCCTGGTGCGTCTGCCCTTCCAGCCGTTCATGCAGCTCCATGGTGGCCTTGAACAGCAGGAATACCCCGCCGAACAGCAGGATAAGATCGCGGCCGGAGAAGCTGAAATCGCCGACGCTGAACAGCGGCGTGGTCAGGGTTACCATCCAGGAGATCACCGACAGCAGGCCCAAACGCATCAGCAACGCCAGCGACAGACCGATGACGCGCGCCTTATCGCGCTGCTTAGGCGGCAGTTTGTCGGCCAAAATGGCGATGAACACCAGGTTGTCGATGCCCAACACGATTTCCAGCACCACCAGCGTAAGCAACCCCGCCCAAATAGAGGGGTCCATTAAAAATTCCATATCAGACTCCAGAGAAAAGTGGGAATGAGCGCACGCCGCTCAAACGTGACGATGCCGCCGCTGCATGGGCGCAGTCGACAATAGCAAAGTGACGGGATGGGATTACCGGGAGATGGCCGAAGGGCCGAACAGCATATGCAACGCCAGCAGGTGGCGGGTGAAACCTGGAAAAACAGTTACTTCGGTGACAGTCCATAGGGAGGGCTGAGGCCCTTCACTCCTTAGTGATGAAAGAGGAAATTACTGTATCAGGATTTTTCTGGGGGACAAAGCGGCTTTTTCAACGGCGGTTTAGGGTGACGCCACGCCATATCGTCTGCGACAGCTAAGATTTCTCCGAGCATTCAATAGCGGAGCAGCGTCACAAAAAATATTTTTTCACTCACTAAAATAAATCTCGCGTTCGTGAAGTATCACGCACAGGCATTTGAAACTGCGTGAGAAATGTTAGGCGTGCGTTTCTTTTTTTCTACCATAATGTATCTGAACCGCGGAAGTGACTGCCAAGACGGCGCGGAGAAACGACACAAACCGCGTCTGGAGTTCAACGAGGAGGTAGCGAGTGGCAATAGCTATTATCATCGGCACACACGGGGCTGCAGCGGAACAACTGCTGAAAACGGCGGAGATGCTATTGGGCGAGCAGGACAACGTCGCCTTTATAGACTTCGTTCCCGGTGAGAATGCCGAAACGTTAATCGTCAAGTACAACGAGAAAATCAGTGGATTGGATACCAGCGGCGGCGTGCTGTTCCTGGTGGATACCTGGGGCGGCAGCCCGTTCAACGCCGCCAGCCGCATTGCGGTCGACAAAGAAAACTATGAGGTCGTCACCGGGGTCAACATCCCGATGCTGGTGGAAACCTTCATGGCGCGGGACGACAACCCCGCTTTCGATGAACTGGTGGCGCTGGCGTTGGAAACCGGCCGAGAAGGCGTGAAAGCGCTGAAAAAACCGCAGGAAGAACCCGCAAAACCCGCAGCTCCCGTCGCCAAAGCCGCTGCCCCTCAGGCGCCGTTGGGGCCGAACGACCACATGAAAATCGGCCTGGCGCGCATCGATGATCGCTTAATCCACGGCCAGGTCGCTACCCGCTGGACCAAAGAGACCAACGTCAGCCGTATTATCGTCGTCAGCGATGAAGTCGCCGCCGACCATGTGCGCAAAACCCTGCTGACTCAGGTTGCCCCGCCGGGCGTCACTGCCCACGTGGTGGACGTGGCGAAGGCTATCCGCGTCTGGAACAACCCCAAATACGCCAACGACCGCGTGATGCTGTTGTTTACCAATCCGACCGACGTCTGGCGTCTGGTGGAGGGCGGCGTGGATATTCAATCCGTCAATATCGGCGGCATGGCGTTCCGCCAGGGGAAAACCCAGGTGAACAACGCCGTTTCCGTCGATGAAAAAGATATCGAAGCGTTTAAGAAACTGAACGATCGCGGTATCGAGCTGGAGGTGCGTAAGGTCTCGTCCGACAGCCGGCTAAAAATGATGGACCTGATTAACAAACTCAATTAGTGGCGCCAGCCGCTGATTATTTTACTCAGAGCTTTTTTGGTCATAGGAGAAGTGCAATGGAGATCACCACTCTTCAGATTGTGCTGATATTTATCGTTGCCTGTATCGCCGGGATGGGTTCCGTCCTCGACGAGTTCCAGTTCCACCGTCCGCTGGTCGCCTGTACCCTGATCGGCTTCATTCTCGGCGATATGAAAACCGGCATCATCATCGGCGGTACGCTGGAAATGATCGCGCTCGGCTGGATGAACATCGGCGCGGCGGTCGCGCCGGATGCCGCCCTGGCGTCCATCATCTCGACCATCCTGGTCATTGCCGGTGGGCAAAGCGTCGGCGCCGGTATCGCCCTGGCCATTCCGCTGGCGGCGGCCGGCCAGGTGTTAACCATCATCGTGCGAACCCTCACCGTGGCCTTCCAGCACGCAGCGGACAGCGCGGCGGAGCGCGGCAGCCTGCGCGCCATTAGCTGGATCCATGTCGGTGCCCTGCTGCTGCAGGCGATGCGTATCGCCATCCCGGCGGTCATCGTCGCCATCTCGGTGGGCACCGCTGGGGTGCACGCCCTGCTCAACTCGATCCCGGAAGTGGTCACCAGCGGCCTGAACATCGCCGGTGGCATGATCGTGGTGGTCGGTTACGCAATGGTGATTAACATGATGCGCGCCGGCTACCTGATGCCGTTCTTCTATCTCGGTTTCGTTACCGCCGCCTTCACCAACTTCAACCTGGTGGCGCTCGGCGTCATCGGCGTGGTGATGGCCGTGCTGTATATCCAGCTCAGCCCGAAATACAACAAGTCTCAGGTTGTCCAGGCCGGCCCGGCTAACGCGAACGATCTCGATAACGAACTCGACTAGGAATAGGTGAGAGAAATGGTTGATACGACTGCTCAAAAGAAACTCACGCCGGCCGATATTCGCGGCGTATTCCTGCGTTCGAACCTGTTCCAGGGTTCATGGAACTTCGAACGCATGCAGGCGCTGGGTTTTTGTTTCTCGATGGTGCCGGTGATCCGTCGCCTGTATCCGGAAAACAATGACGATCGCAAACAGGCGATCAAGCGTCACCTGGAGTTCTTCAACACCCACCCTTACGTGGCGGCGCCGGTGCTCGGCGTGACCATGGCGATGGAAGAGCAACGCGCCAACGGCGCGCCGATCGACGACGCCGCAATCAACGGCATCAAGGTCGGTTTGATGGGGCCTCTAGCGGGCGTCGGTGACCCGATCTTCTGGGGCACCGTGCGGCCGGTATTCGCCGCGCTTGGGGCGGGCATCGCCATGAGCGGCAGCCTGCTTGGACCGATCCTGTTCTTCGTGCTGTTCAACCTGGTGCGCCTGCTGACCCGCTACTACGGCGTGGCCTACGGTTACCGCAAAGGGGTCGATATCGTCAACGACATGGGCGGCGGCTTCCTGCAGAAACTGACGGAAGGAGCGTCCATTCTCGGCCTGTTTGTCATGGGGGCGCTGGTCAACAAGTGGACGCACGTGAATATCCCGCTGGTGGTGTCCAAGATAACCGACCAGACCGGGCATACCAACGTCACCACGGTGCAGACCATCCTCGATCAGTTGATGCCGGGCCTGGTGCCGTTGCTGCTGACCTTCGCCTGTATGTGGCTGCTGCGCAAGAAAGTCAACGCGCTGTGGATCATTATCGGCTTCTTCGTCATTGGCATCTTTGGCTATTGGATTGGCCTGCTGGGCCTGTAATCGTTCGAAACGGCCGGGGGGCAACCCCCGGCTTTTTTATGTGTGGAGCAAGAGATGTCACTGACCGACGCCGTACTGATGCTGTTTATCGCCCTGCTGTTGCTGTATTCGCTGTATGACGAATTCGGCATGGATCTGCTGAAAGGCAAAACGCGGCTCAAAGTGCCGCTCAAACGCCGTAACCGCCTCGACAGCCTGATTTTCGTCGGCCTGATCGCCATTCTGATTTACCGCAATGTCACCGACAACGGCGCGGTATTAACCACCTATCTGCTTATTTCTTTGGCGCTGCTCGCTATCTATGTTTCTTATATTCGCGCGCCCAAGATGGTGTTTAAAGCGCACGGATTTTTCTTCGCCAATGTGTTTGTCGAATATAACCGCATTAAAGCCATGAATTTATCGGAGGACGGCATTCTGGCCGTCGACCTGGAACAGCGCCGGCTGTTGGTTCAGGTGACGCACTTGGACGACCTGGAGAAGATTTACCACTTTTTCATTGATAATCAATAAATAAAGAAAAACTCATTTTACTTTCGCTCAAACCTTGCGCTGCTTGTGGATAATTAATCGGCAGCGCCATTTCCTTTCTGACTATTATTTCCGCAACATTGTTACCCGCGTCTACATTATATTCCCCCATGAACTCAGATTAATGAAAACGAGTCTCAATTAAGAACAAAAACCACGCCAGAATAAAGTTGTCGGCACCGGAAATAATATGGTATGGTTGCGCCGTCATTGGGGAGTAGCCGGTTTCTGGAGAATAAAAACCAGAAACGCCCGTATCAACATACTCGTTTCGCCGTATGAAACGTGGTGCGGGCAGCCAGGTAAGGTTGGCGAGACCATAGACACGTAACTCCGTCGTTTGGTTGGGGGTGGGTTACGTGTATATGGAGCCACCCGGCCGAGGCTATTTCACATGAACCTTTCAGCAACGCTTATTCTCGCTTTCGGCATGTCCATGGATGCTTTCGCCGCTTCGATCGGCAAAGGTGCCAGTCTGCATCAACCGCGCTTTCGCGAAGCGATCCGCACCGGCCTGATCTTCGGCGTGGTCGAAGCGATCACCCCGCTCATCGGTTGGGCCATCGGCCTGTTCGCCAGCCAATACATCATGGAATGGGATCACTGGGTCGCCTTCTCGCTGCTGTTTATTCTCGGCATGCGCATGATCGTCGAAGGGGTGCGCAACAGGCCCGACGAAGAAGAGAAGGTCAAACGTCATGGTTTCTGGTTGCTGGTGGCCACCGCCATCGCCACCAGCCTCGACGCCATGGCGATCGGCGTCGGTCTGGCCTTCCTGCAGGTGAACATCGTGCACACCGCGATGGCCATCGGCTGCGCCACCATGATCATGGCGACCCTGGGCATGATGATCGGCCGCTTTATCGGCCCGCTGCTGGGCAAACGCGCCGAAATCCTCGGCGGCGTGGTGTTGATCGGTATCGGCGTCAACATCCTGCTGGAGCACCTCGGCTACCTGGCCTGAGGTGACTGAACTGCAAAAAAACCTGCCGCGGCAGGTTTTTTTGTTTCTGAGTTCAAGGCCCCTTAAGCGCGACGTCGGTACAACGCCAGCACGAAATCCGTCTCGCACACAAACTCGCCGCCCTCGGCCAACCGCTGTTGCACCTCCGGCGTAGCGCGCCAGGCGAACGGCGTCATCTGCAGCAGATTGGCGGCCTGCGCGCCCGGTAGGGTCATCGTATAGGCCAGCGCCTCTTTGCGCTCGCAGTCGAATCCGTCGAACTGTTCATCCTGTTCGGCATGCAGCTGCACCTGCTGGTACACCTGCTCTTTCAGCTGGTACAGATGACGCGGGCCCGGCGACACCGTCAGCACCACGCCGCCCGGCTTCACTACTCGCGCCAGCTCCTCCGCCTTGCAGGGTGCATAAATGCGCAAGACCGCATCCAGCGCCCCGTCGGCGAACGGCAAACGGTGACTGGAGGCAACGCAGAACGAGACCGCCGGATAACGTTTAGCGGCATAGCGGATCGCCACCTTGGCGACATCCAGCCCATAGACCGCCATAGTGCGCTCCTGCGCCAGCCTGGCGGCCACGGCGGCGGTGTAATACCCTTCCCCACAGCCGATATCCAATAACGTGCCTGCATCGGCCGCCAGCGCCAAATCCAGCCACTCGGCCACCTGCGCTTGCAACGGCTGATAATATCCACCGTCGAGAAACGCTCGCCGCGCCTGCATCATTTCCGCGCTGTCTCCCGGCTGCTTCGATCGTTTGTGCTGCACCGGCAGCAGATTCACGTAGCCTTCTTTGGCTTGATCGAACTGATGATTGCCGTCACAACGCCAGTGTTGTGATGAAAAATACAGCGGTTGATGACACAGAGGGCATTGATAAGACATGAATGGGCTTCCAGAAAGACAGGGCGCGGCTAGTCTAAAGAAGGCGTCGGCTTGATGCAAGGCGCATCCCCGCTCGCTTTCGCCGCCAACAACACCTGGCCAAGCGGGGAAAAAGCTGGCTACACTGAGAGTCTGTTTTCTCACGCAGGTGAACATAACTTATGAGCGATCGTTCCGCGCTGCTCGATGCGGTGCCCCATATTCAGCACGGCTTCGGCAGCAAACTCGCGCTGCTACCCGGGCACCTGCTGCCCTACAGCGCCACATTGCCGGAAAAGAAGCAGGTGCACGGCACCCGCATCGTCGACGTGCTGCAGCCGGCGCAGGCGTGCGGTGAAGCCGATGGTTTCTACACTCGCCAGCCCGGCATTCTGCTCAGCGTACTGACGGCGGATTGCCTGCCGGTGCTGTTCAGCCGCCGTGACGGCGGCGCCATCGCAGCGGTTCACGCCGGCTGGCGCGGACTGCTTGACGGCATTCTGGAACAGATGGCAGCGCGCATTCGCCAGGACGGCGGCACCGCCGATTGGGTCGTCTCCATCGGCCCTGCCGCCGGCCCGTGCTGCTACGAAGTCGATGAAGCGCTGGTGGAAAGTTTTAAACAGCGCCTGCCGCTGCCCGCCACGCTGATCAGCCCGCATTACCGGCATCTGGATCTGGCCGCAATTGCCGAATACAAGCTGGCGGCGCTCGGCTTCGCCGCCGTTGACCGCGCCGGCAGTTGCACCATCTGCACGCCGGACGTCGACCCGCAGCGGCCGCAGCGCTTCAAATACACCAGCTATCGCCGCAACAGCCACCGGCGCGCGCAGGATCCGACGCATCCGGGGATCAAAGGCCGCAACCAGTACGCCGGCATCATCATCGCCGCCGGATAACGGAAACGAAAAAGCCCGCGCGAAGGCGGGCTTTTTGTACAGCTGACGCTGATTAGATAGCAGTAACGTTTACTGCAGATGGGCCTTTCTGGCCATCTTGGATTTCGAACTCAACGTTCTGGCCTTCAGCCAGGGTTTTGAAGCCGTTACCCTGGATTGCAGAGAAGTGTACGAACACGTCTTTGCTGCCGTCAGCCGGGGTGATGAAACCGAAACCTTTAGACTCGTTGAACCACTTAACTTGACCTTTGATCTTTGCCATCTTGAGTATTTCCTTTGGATTGTTTAAACCGCCCGAGGGCGTTACATAGACAAACTAGAGTCGTTACTGCTTGAGGCACTAAGATAAGGATCGGCAGAGAAGCGGTATTCAACGCTAACGTCTTTACTCAGAACTTCTTTACTGAAAATGCCACACATATACAGAACTGTACCTCGTTTTACCCAGATGCGTTATCACATACTCTGTATGCGATGGCAAGCCATTTTTAATCACTGAACGACATGTCGCACATATTTGAAACGGTCGAGCGCCACATTTGCTTAAATAGGCCAAAAGATGTTGAAGCATCGGCTATTTTCTGCTTGCCAAAATCACTGCGCCAGACCCCGCATTCTGCTGGAGTTTTAACAAAACTTTCATCGTATTGACGCTTTTCCGTCTCATCATTTCCGCTTTTTTGCCGCTTATAGCGTTAAAAAATTTGAATCTTTATGGAATTTGATATGCAACATCTGAATATCGATGAACGGGGGCCAATTTATTCATCGCTCCTCCGACCATTTACCGCCGGAAAGCCCATTCATCATCGGCTTTCAGCCCTGCCGCCACACCGCGCGAGCAGGAGCAGCACACAGGCGGGCGATGATGTTACCGTCCTGCACAACGGTTGCATAAGCATGCAACGTCCAGACGCCTCTCCCGCTTGCCTGTGGTTCCATCATAAATAATCCGAAGGTCATTATCCCCAATAGCCGGAATAATCTTATGAATAGCAAAAGTGTGGCGTTGAATTAAATCCTGAAGATCGGGTGGTTATTTGAATCACCCCCCGATCTTATCAATTTTGCTAATTACTGCCGCGCTTTCAAACCGTTGCTCTTATTCTTTCCTCTGTACCGCAGGGCGAAGAGACAACGCTTGCTGAGCATCCTGCAACGCGATGCGCTCGCCAATCTTCAGCGGGAGGAATTGATGCTGCTCCAACCCCGCCTCGCTCAGGGCCAGGTTCAACTGCTGCGGCGGTTCGTCCAGCGATTCATCCGCCAGTTCGAATACCCCCCAATGGATGGGAATGGCGCGCGGCTGATTCAGCTCGCGATACAGCGCCACCGACTGCTGCGGATCCATATGCTGCTCCTGCATAAACCAGCGCGGCGCATAGGCGCCAATCGGCAGCGCAGCCACGTCGAACGGCCCCAGCCGTTGACCGATCTCCGCCAGCCGTTCCGAATAACCGCTGTCGCCGGAAAAATAAAACCGCAGCGCCGGATGGTGGATCACCCACCCGCACCACAGCGAACGATTGCGATCCCACAGCGTGCGCATGCTCCAGTGCCGCGCCGGCGTGGCGTAGACCGTCAGCTCGCCCAACGGCAGACTCTGCCACCAGTCCAGCTCATGCGCCTTCAGCCGATAACGGCGGAACCAGCGCTTCAAGCCAAGCGGCACGATGAACTCGGCCTGAGGGAAACGCCGCGCCAATTGCCGCACCGTGCGCCTGTCAAGGTGGTCATAATGGTTATGGGAGATCAGCACCGCATCCACCGCCGGCAGCTGCTCCACCGTCAGCGGCGGCGGCGTTCTGCGCTTCGGGCCGTAAAAGCTCAGTGGCGATGCGCGTTCGGACAACACCGGATCGATCAGGATATAGCGCCCGCTCAACCGCAGCAGCATCGAGGCATGCCCCAACCACCAAACGCAGTCGTCGCTGCCGCTGAGATCGGCAGGTTGCCACCAGCGTTCGGTAAATTGTGCGTAGCCCTGCTGCGGCGGTCTGGGCAGCCCCTGCCGCTTGCGTTCATCTTGCCAACGCTGAAGATCGCCCTCCTGACGCCGCGAAGGTTCCAGGTTGCGAAATCCCTCCGGCGTATGATGCGCCTTGGCCGCGTCGTAATAACGGTTGATTATTTTCATCCAGCCTTTTCTCCCGACCACTGCGCCCTGCACGGGCATGACTTTCAGTGTAACAAACCCGATGAAGCTCGCACTTTGTCAGCCGTGCGCTGCATCTCGGGACCTTTTGCCGTATGCTGTTGTCTCACTCCGGTGAGACAGCCAGGGCCGCCAAGAGCCCGTTAAGACTCTCTTAAGATCTTTGTGATTGACTTGTAGGGCATACAGAAAAGGAGAAGTTATGAGTCGTTCTACATCCCGCAAATCAGGCTCAAGCCTGGGGCGCCGTATTCGCAGCGCGCTGCTGGCGCAGAAGCAATACTGGAAAATGTATTTCGCCATGAAGTTGCGCCGGCTGCGCGTGCCTGCACCGTTGGTGCTGCTGGGCGGTTCGCTGCTTGGATTCTTCATGTTGACTCTGCTGATGCTCAGCGTAGTCGCCATCGACGTGATCAGCACTCTGCTGCTGCTGTGTCGGAAACTGCTGGGGCGGGGTCACGGTGAGGGCCGCGCCTTTATGCCGCGCGGCTAACGAGAAAAGGAGCGGAGGCGCGCCATACGCCTCCGCAGCACACGGATTAACGCTTGCCGCCTTTGCGGCGCGTCAGCATAAACCCGCACCACAGCACCGCAACCCACACCGGCATCAGCAACACCGAAATGCGGATCCCTTCGCTGAAATACATGATCACCAGAATCAGGCCGAGGAACGCCAGACACAGGTAGTTGCCGAACGGATACCACAGCGCCTTAAAGCTGGGAATGACGCCCTGGCGGTTCTTGGCGGCGCGGAATTTCAGGTGCGCCAGGCAGATCATCACCCAGTTGATCACCAACGTTGAGACCACCAGCGCCATCAGCAGCTCAAACGCCTTGCCGGGCATCAGGTAGTTGATCAGCACGCCGATCGAAGTAATCAACGCCGACAGCGCGATGGACAACACCGGCACGCCGCGTTTATTCACGCGCGTCAGCGCCTTCGGCGCATTGCCCTGGCTGGCCAGCCCGAACAGCATGCGGCTGTTGGCATAAACGCCGCTGTTGTAGACCGACAGCGCGGCGGTCAATACCACTACGTTGAGCACCGTTGCCACCAGATTGCTGTTCAGCGCATGGAAGATCAGCACGAACGGGCTGCCGCCCTCCACCACTTGCCCCCACGGATAGAGCGACAGCAGCACGGTCAGCGAGCCGATATAGAAGATCAGGATGCGGTACACCACCTGATTGGTGGCTTTGGGAATGCTGCGACGCGGATCGGCGGCTTCCGCCGCGGTGATGCCGACCATTTCCAGGCCGCCAAACGAGAACATGATCACCGCCATCGCCATCACCAGCCCCGAGAAGCCGTGCGGCATAAAGCCGCCCTGCTGCCACAGGTTGGTGATGCTGGCCTGCGGCCCGCCGTTACCGCTGGCCAACAGCCAGGCGCCGAAGACGATCATGCCGACAATCGCCACCACCTTGATGATGGCGAACCAGAACTCGGTTTCGCCGTACAGGCGCACGTTCACCAGGTTAATCAGATTGATCAGCACGAAAAACAGCGCGGCGGAGGCCCAGGTGGGGATCTCCGGCCACCAGTACTGAATGTAGATGCCGACGGCGGTCAATTCCGCCATGCCGACCAGAATGAACATTGCCCAGTAGTTCCAGCCGGAAAGGAAGCCGGCGAAATCGCCCCAGTATTTATAGGCAAAGTGACTGAAAGAGCCGGCGACCGGCTCCTCCACCACCATTTCGCCCAGCTGGCGCATGATCAAAAATGCGATAAAACCGCCGATGGCGTAGCCCAGCAGCACGGCGGGGCCGGCCATTTTAATGGTTTGCGCAATGCCGAGAAATAAACCGGTGCCGATGGCGCCCCCGAGGGCAATAAGCTGTATGTGTCTGTTTTTTAAACCGCGTTTTAGCGGAGTATCCTGATGCTGACCGCCCATCTTATCCTCATATGGCGTATACCCTTGCCGCTATCGGCCAAGATTTCACCAATCAATAAATGTATCTGCGGGCGGCTTTTTAACACTTAACCCCGTGAGCATCAAGGAGAAGCGCCCCGAGACGGCAGGCCGGAGCGCGATTTTTTTACCGCGAGAAAGCGGATAACGGCAGCGTTCAGCCAGGCATACCGCACAGTTTGGTCAGATTGCGCGCGCCGATCATCAGCGTGGCGACATAAGATTGGCTACGCGTGACCACTTCCACCGCCACGCGATCGTTTTGATATTTTATCAGGTAGGTCGAGGGCCAGCCCTGACGGCGCTGGCCGAAGCTTTCGGCATGGCGATCGATCGCCGCATGGGCAATCACCAGATGAGACAAGTTTTTATCACCTTTGATAATGCGCTTCATAAACAGCCTCCGCCAACGACAGCTCTGTTATTAGAAAAAGGAGAAACTCTTACCAATCACCGGTATTGTTCGACTCAGTTAACCTGTCGGCTCATCAGGAAGCAGATCATCGCCGCGCGCAGCGGGCTGGCGCTGTCCGCCTGCCATTCACCGCCCTGAGTGCTCATGCGCGCCTGCCACTGCGGGCTGTCGCTTTGGTTGTCGGGGTTCAGACTGATTTTGTTGGCGCAAATGATCGGCCAGGCATCGGAGGGATTCTTGCAGTAATCTTTACCTTTCACACCACCGTAGGGATACCACTTGTCCGGGTTCTCTCCGGTCAGCAGCGCAATGCTGCGGTTCACTTCGGCATCGCTTTCTTCGTACCATTTAATCATCGGCTTCATCCATCTTTCGTAAGGTTCGCGCTACATTACGATGTCTGTACGACAGTTTTATGACAGCGCCGCCGGTTTTCACATTATCTCTACTAATGCTTTGTCCCCTTTATCTTTCCTTAGCGCCTGCGTAAACTTTTCGCCCTGTTCAGCGCCCAGAGAACGCATGTATGTTGACAGGCCTTAACCATCTGACGCTCGCCGTCAGCAATCTCGATCGCAGCTTCGATTTTTATCGTCATCTGTTGGGATTTATCCCGCACGCCCGCTGGCAAGGCGGCGCCTATCTTTCGTTAGGGCCGTTGTGGCTATGCCTGTCGCTGGATGAAACGCGCATGCAACAACGCGAGCGCGATTACACCCATTACGCCTTCAGCGTTGCGCCGGAACACATTGAGCAGGTCAGCGAGCGGTTGCGCCAGGCCGGCGTCGAAGAGTGGAAAAGCAATCGCAGCGAAGGCGAATCACTCTATTTTCTCGATCCCGATGGGCATCAATTGGAGATCCATGCCGGCGATTTGGCCAGCCGCCTGGCGGCATGCCGGGAAAAGCCGTATCAGGGCATGGTGTTTTACTGAGGCGCCCCGGCGACGCAGCCGTCGGCCGGGGCATCATGCTCAACGTTCGGGGATGAAACCTTTGAAATCCAGCGCGGGGTTGAGATCGTCGTCAGCAGCAGCGGCGCCGTCTGCGCCGGGGCGGTGCGCCATACGCTTCAACAGCGCCGTTTGCTGGCGTTGTTGCTCGGCAATCTCCTGCAGCAGGCGAATCTGCTCGTTGGCGCGCACGCTGGCGCGGTTCACCAGGAACCAGACCCACAGCCCGGCCAGCAACGCCACGGCGGCGAGGGCCAGCGACAACAGGCCGTTCTGGCCAAAACCTAAATCGTACATGGACAACCCTATCTACTGCGAAATTCAGGCCGCCATCTTAACACTCGCGGCGGCCGTGCGAACATCCCTGCCAAAAATTGCTTACCAGGGCACGAAGCGGGTCACCGAACAGATGCCCAACGCAAAATTTCCACCATCGTCGCAATAGCTGTCCAGCGCCAGCAGGTAGAAAAACAGGCAGGCAGCGACGGCCGTCATTATCACGAGGATTTTTTTTCGCAACAAATTTAGCAGCCTCATTGTTATCTTGGTAATCTATCGCGCATGTTATCACAGCGAAGTTAAACGAAGTTTAACTTTCCGTTTAGATTTCTGGCTATCGCCCGGTTTTCAGACTGTTACCCTTGCCCTCGCATAGGCGCCGTGGCTAGATGAACCCTCAGGGATAACGAGGAAATACGATGAGCAAATTGATTAAGTGGGTATTGGTGTTGGCGGTCATTTACGGCGGCTTTTTGATCTCGGGCTACGGCGTGCTGATCGGCAGCAACAAAAACGTTGGCGGGTTGGGATTGCAGTGCAAATACCTGACGGCGCGCAACGTGGCGATCGCCCAGTACGTGAATGGCGACAACGGTTTCATCGGCGTAGCCGACTGCCCGCTGTTCAAGAAAATCGAAACGGTGGTGGATTAACCGCCACCGCCCGACGCCGCCGCTCTGCGGCGGCCCCGCCTCAGTTGCGGGTAAACTTCATCTCGATCAGCGCAATCGCCTTGTCAATCGCTCGGCGGGTCACCGGATCGGCGCCGGCAGGATGCGTGGAGAAATCGATGCTTTTGAGCTGACCCGCCATCTTGTCGCGCACTTCGGTCGGCGCAATCACGTCGATAACGTCCAGAATCTGTTTGATGACCAGTTGGCAAGCGACCAGATCGGAAGCCAGTTCCTGCTCGTTGCTCAGCATGTCAGACATAATAAATTTCCTTCTTGATTCAAACGCCGCACAGAATAGCATGGCGTCCGCGCCATTGCCCGCTCTCCCCGTCTTTTTCCCCATTCTGCGCACCGGCGGGCAAAAGCCTGCGGCGGATTGGCCTATACTTGCTGCATGGCGGTGGTAAAAACCACCCGCAAGCCACAACCAACAGGAGAAAGTTATGGCGAATCACAATGTGAAATCCTGGGCGACAGTGCGTGAAACTTCGGTGGAAATCGCCGAAGCCATTTTTGAGCTGGCAGGGAACGATGAAGTGTTGGCGCAGAAAATCTGGGAAGAAGGCAGTGATGAGGCGCTGGAGAAGGCCTTTGCCAAAACCACCGCCGACCAGCTTTATTGGGGAGAGGAAACCGTCGAGCGGAAAAACGTTTGAGCGGTTACGCAACAAAAAGCCCGGGTTTCTGACCCAGGCTTTCCCGATTAGCGCTCGCCCCGCTCAGCGGCGTGCCTGTCTTCTTGCTCTCACGGTTCTTCACCTCCCACACCTTCCGCATTTTTCATGCTCATCACCGGCGTCGCCATAAAAGCGCCGACGCCCACGATTACAACCAGAGTAATAATCACTGTCATTAACATGCGATCACCCCATCAACGTTGAGTTGTTACGGCTGACTCTGTTTTGGCGGTTCTTGCTGCGGCTTTCTTTGCGTCCCCCACCGCGGCGGCGACAGTCCCAGATTAGCCGTTTTTCCTTTCGGCTGACAAGCAGCGGTCAAACGGTTTTTCCGAATAATTGCCCCCCGTCACCGGCGGCATTTTTGTCCACGGCGGCAAGTTGTGTATACTTCACCGCTATGTAGGTCTCACACTGACGCACTGATGATACAAGAACACCACCTCTCGTTGGTCTGCGCCCTCAGCAAATGGGTCGAAACTCACCTCGGACGAGTGATCCATCTCGAAGAGCTGGCCGAGTACTCCGGCTACTCGCTGTGGCACATGCAGAAGCTGTTCAAAGAAGCGACAGGGATTTCGCTCGGTAAATACATTCGCGAACGCCGTCTGGCCGGCGCGGTCTATCAACTGCGCAGCAGTGAAGCGTCGATCTTCGACATCGCCCTGGACTTTGGCTTCGGTTCTCAGTCCCACTTCACCTACATGTTCAGAAAGCGTTTTAATATCACACCCTATGATTTCCGCCAGGATTTGAGCGTTGATCTGCACATCGATCCGCCGCTGCACGTCATTCACCAAAAATCCGCCTGAAGCCCGCCGCAAATCGGCGGGTTAACGCGCCCCCCAGACCGCCAGCATCGCGATCGCGGCCGGCAGCGCCTGCACCCACAGAATTTTGCGGCTGGCGCTCAACCCGCCGAACACCCCGGCCGCCAGCACACACCCGAGAAAGAACAGCTGCAGTGCCATATCCTCACGCCAGTAGCTCCATGCCAACCCCAAGGCCAGAAAGCCGTTGTACAGCCCCTGATTGGCGGCCAACACCCGCGTGGCTGCGGCGAACTCCGCCGTTGTGCCGAATGCGCGCCTGCCGAGTGGCGTACGCCACAGGAACATTTCCAACACCAGGATATAAAGATGGAGCGCTGCGATGAGCAGCAGCAAAATATCGGCAAAGAACTTCATGGTGGTTCCAGTCGTTTATTGAAGATGTCATCAATTATAAACTCCTTCGCTCACCACCCTATCGGCGGAGATAAAAAAACCCGCCGAAGCGGGTTTATGCAGGAGTCATTTTTTGAGGTTAGTTTAATACGGCGACCAACAATGCCGCGACAGAGACCCAAAACAGCGCCGTGGCAACCACGACATGGGACAATCTTGCACGATAAAGTACCTGGCTCATAATGACCTCACTGACATCTGACTAACGGGAGACAACCTGACTTCCTGAGGATTATCCTAAACTTCTTCTCCCTGTCGTTATATGCGCCAGATCACTTTTCCGCCGAGAACCCTTATATTGTCGTAAAGCTGGAGCCGCGATCACATTAATTACGCCTTATTAGAGCGAAATAAGCCGAATAATCGCGGCGATTATATCCTAACGCTATCAAACATCGTTCCAAGGCAGGCGTGGTGCGGTCATGCGCTCACCAGAATAACCGCTAACCGTCGGGAAACGCGGCGCGCCTTGTTCCCAATCATGCTGAGCCCGAGTAATTTCAGCCTTGGTATGGCCAACGAAATTCCACCAGATAAGGATCTCTTCGTTTAATGGCGCCCCACCGATAAGTAATCCCCGGCTCCCCTTCTGTGCATTTAACCCAATAGAGTTATTCTTCATGCCCAAATAGGCGAATTCATCAGGTGAAAAGATTTCACCATTAAGTTCAAATGCACCAATAAGGGGCAAAAAGCCGATTTCATAATCATCGCGCAACGGCAATTCGATTCTTGCCGCTTCTTCCCATTCCAGATCAATGGCGATTAATGGCGAAAGAGTAAACACCGGTGAACGATAAGCGCCAAATTCCCCGACCAACAAACGATGATTCACGCCGTTACTCTGCCATTGCGGCAAGTCAGGATAATGATCGAAGCGTGGCGCCATGTCGGCATGTTCGGCCGGCAGCGCGATCCATAATTGCGCAGCATGCAACCGCCGCTGCTCGCCCACCGACTGTTCCGTATGCGCAATGCCGTGCCCCGCGGTCATCAGGTTAACCTGCCCCGGGCGAATCACCTGCTCACTGCCGAGGCTGTCTCGGTGCAGCACCTCCCCCTCTATCATCCAAGTGAACGTTTGCAGCCCGGTGTGCGGATGCGGCCCCACATCCATGCCGGGCGAAGTGCCGTTGAACACCGTCGGCCCGGCGTGATCGAGAAAACACCAGGCGCCGACGGTGCGCCGCTCCCGGGTTGGCAACGCACGGTTGATCGGAATGCCCCCCACTTCGGCGTTACGCACGGCAATACGTTGTATCTGGCGCACGCCGTCAACGACGGGGCACTCGCGTGAAGGTGAAGAGAGCGTAGGACGTGGCTGACTCATCGCAAAGACCTCCTGAATGGCGCCGATTCGCCAAGGGTAACCGCCCAAGCTTAACACAGGACAGCTCCCCCGCAGAGCGACGACGTGCAGGCACGTCCGCGCGGTTCAGGGTGCTTTGATATAGCAGCTCTTGATGTCTATATCGTCATGCGCGTGCCTGAGATCGGAGAAATAGGTCACGCCAAAGAGAATTGATACCACCAGCAGCACGGACACCAACAGGCCGATGATCGCCAGCAGTTTGGTTTCATCATGGAGATTAGGCTCCATTTTATCTCCCCTAGTTAATCGCGTCAGGTCACCCACAGCGTGACCGCCAGCGTAAAGATAATCAGTGAGCAGGACGCCACCGCCAACACGACGATCGCAAATTGCGCATCACCCAAGGTTTCTCGATAATTTTTATCCGTTGAGGCGTTACGCTGTTGTTTCACTAAATCGGTTTTCACTCGTTCAACTGCTGCATTGCTGTTTGACGGGGCAAAACATCCCCTCAGAATAAGGCGCCAACGTCGCTGACTTGGTCGCTCCGGCCTCAACCGGGGGATGACGCTATCAATTTTCCCCATCAGGGTCAACACCGCGCCCGCCGGCGAGCGAGCAAGTACACAGGGGAGATGTAACTGGAATGGAGATCGCAGGAAAATAAGAGACGCCTATTGCAGAGGACAAAAAAAAGCCCGGTACATAACCGGGCCTGGGTAGAGCGATGCGTTATTGCGGGATACGCAACACCTGCCCCGGATAAATCTTGTCCGGGCTCGACAGCATCGGCTTGTTGGCTTCGAAAATCTTGTTGTACAGATTGGCGTTGCCGTACATCTCTTTAGAGATCGCGCTCAGCGTATCGCCCTTCTTCACGGTATAGAAGCGGCTCTCGGCGTCGGATTGCGCTACCGCCACCTTGTCTTCCACGCCGCTGATCCCCGCCACGTTGCCGATAGCCACCAGGATCTTCTCTTTTAACTCCTGGCTGACGGCGTCGCCGGTCACTACGGCTTTACCATCGACCACCTGCACATCAACTTTGTCGGTGCCCGGCAGGCCGCTCTTATCGAGATGTTCCTTGAGTTTGGCGCTTTGATCTTCGGCGGAGGCATTGCCGGTGACTGTATCCCACAGTTTTTCGCCCGCTTCTTTGACGAAGTTAAACAAGCCCATATTCACTCCTTTTGATGGTTGCAGTAATGCGTTTAAGTAAGGCTTGTTAAGCTTAGCATCGACAAAAGGATATGCCATCCGCTTACGGCGTCAGAAACGGGTAGAGTATTCCGAAAGTGTCGTCAGCGGCGTTTCCATGGCGATTAATCGCGCAATGATGCTGAAAAATCGCGCTTTTCTACCTACACTGTTGCAGACAAGGCAACTCGACGAAGGAGGCGTGCAACGATGTACGCATTGGTGATGTTTGTCTGTTATCTGGATGGCGGCTGCAGTGAAATGGTGGTCGATATATTGCGCGACGAGCCGCAATGCCTGGTCGCGATGAAGGAACAGAACTTGCGACACGCCGGCTGTTATCCCATGGAAGAGTTTATCGACGGCTTCTGGTTGCCAGCCAGCGAATATTCCGATTTTTAACCTCCTCCCCGCGCGATGCTGAGGAATTTCTGATTTCATCGGAAACTTCGTCTTCCTCCGAGGCATAAGGCCGCTGTTTTGCTAAATTGCGGCTCCCGAAGAAGAGAGAGACAGAGAAAGGTCATGCCAGCATCGGCTCATTCCAACGAGCAACATGAAACTCTGCTGCGCGACGTCAGCCTGGCGTTAGGCGACGCAGTGTTGCAGTTAATCAAAAACCATAAAAAGGTATCCGGCGGCAATATTCTTTCACAGCTGGTGACCGAAATAGAGCGGGAGCAGGATCAGCAACGTTTCGCCGCGCTGCGTTCCGCCATTGAGCTGGTCGGGTTGGCGCCTAAAGGCTGAGCTCCCGATAAAACAAAGGCAGGGCTTGCGCCCTGCCTGATTACCAATCCCGACACAGGATGAAGGTAATGAAATTGCAGAATTAGAAACGATACGTCAGGCTGACGGCAACGATATCATCGTTGGCCAGTTTCAGTTTGTTATCGTCGCTCAGCTGGTTGATTTGATAATCGACGTAGGTGTACATATTTTTGTTGAAGTAGTAAGTCGCCCCCACTTCCACGTATTTCACCAGGTCGGCATCACCGATCCCTTCGATATCCTTGCCTTTGGACTGCACGTAAGCCACGGAAGGACGCAGGCCGTTCTCGAATTGATACTGAGCCACCACTTCGAAGTTTTGCGTTTTATTGGCGAAGCCGGAAGTGCCGTTGACGCTGATCGGCGTCATGTTACGGGTTTCGGCATACATCGCGGCCAGGTAAACCTGGTTGGCGTCGTATTTCACTGCGGTGGTCCAGGCGGTGGCGCTGTCACCCTTGCCATACTGCAGCTCTTTTTGCTTGCTGGTGCGGTTGGAATCAGAGAACGCCGCCGCTACGCCGATGCCGGTGCCGCCGATGTCCTGATAGTCCAGAGACAGGCCGTAACCGTCGCCGTTTTGCTTGGTCACGCTGCGGCCGTCACCGTCGTTTTTACCCTGATACTGCACCGCCAGGTTCAGGCCTTCCACCAAACCGAAGAAATCACGGTTGCGGTAGGTGGCCAAACCGTTGGAACGGGCGGTCATAAAGTTATCCGTATAGCTATAGGAGTCGCCGCCGAATTCCGGCAGCATGTCGGTGTATGCCTCGGCGTCATACACCACGCCGTAGTTACGGCCGTAGTCGAAAGAACCGTAGTTGCCGAATTTCAGCCCCGCGAAG
This sequence comes from Serratia sp. EC4, assembly GCF_059652115.1. Classification (NCBI taxonomy): domain Bacteria; kingdom Pseudomonadati; phylum Pseudomonadota; class Gammaproteobacteria; order Enterobacterales; family Yersiniaceae; genus Serratia; species Serratia sp. EC4. The sequence goes on from NZ_JBNIDE010000001.1 coordinate 649,643, forward strand.
CCCAGACGCGTTTTGGTGCCAGCGGTGCCCTGCGCTTCGTCGTGATTGGCCTGGACGTTGTATTCCCACTGGCCGTAGCCGGTCAACTGGTCATTGATTTGCGTTTCGCCTTTGAAGCCCAGGCGAACATAGGTCATATCACCGTCGTTGGACTTACTGTCGCTGAAATAATGCTTGGCGTTAACGCGGCCGTACAGGTCGAGTTTATTGCCATCCTTATTGTAGATTTCAGCCGCGTTGGCAAAGGAGGTGATCGCCCCGAGGGCGACAGCTAAGGCTAATACACTGCGTTTCATCATTTATTTTCCTAGATATTATAATTAGAACCCTGCCCGTCACGCCCAATTTATAATTTGGGCTGTGATTTTATCTTTTGGTATTTTATGAGATCCCCTAATGCTGGGGTGATGTGACATTAGCATCATGAATCAAAACTTAAAATCAAAAAGTTCATGAAACAACGAGGAGAAAGCATGTTTATGTGTAACCAAATATTACAAAAAAGAAATCACTCAACTCATTGAATATAAGAATTTTTTATCACATAAGTTATAACCAAAACGGTGCAATGCACCATTATGGTGCAATTCAGTTTCGTTTTGCGTGCTTTCTGCGCGATTCAAAAGTAACAACAAAATTAGCATGGTTATTAAAAACGTTACTTATTTCACATTTTTATCTTAACAAACTCACCAGGCAATTAAGGCTTTCAGATAACGATCTGACACTGCCTTCTATTCATTCGCATAAAGACACGGATTCGTGACGAATAAAACTCGCCTTACGGGAATAAAAATAGCGGGAAATAGCAGATTAAAATAATGAAAGGAATAACGGCGGCGCGCTGACGGCGCCACCGTGGATAAATCAATACAGCGTAGAGCGGGAAACTTCGCTCAACAACATGCCGGCACGCAGGCCCAACGCCACGCTGGGGTTAGGGAACAGTATCCACGCCCCCTCCTGGCCGACGCGATAGTCCTCCTGCGGCTGCTCGCACAGCAACATACCCGGTTCCAGCTCAGTGAAGTTGGCCGTGTCATCGTCCAGATGCAGTTTGAAATCTTCGCTGTGCTTGATCAACGAGTGCATCACACGGAAAACCCGAATCTCGGCGCCCGCACGCGCCGGCAGCGCCCCTTCGCTGACCGCCGCCCGCAGAGCGCGATCGATGGCGGCGAACTGCTGCAGATCGTTGCTGCCGAACGGCCGCGCCTTGCCCAGCTCGAGCGTACAGCTCGCCGCATTGAGATGTTCGCTGGAGTAATGGCTAAACGTCCCGCCCGGCGCACTGTGTACCACCAACGCATCCAGATCGGCGGCATCCAGCAGCTTCAACATCGGCTCACTGTACGGGCGTTTCTGAAAGGGCAGAATACCGAAACGCGGCAAACGCGATTCGCGGATGGCGGTGTGCAAATCGTAATGGAAACGCGCCGCCTGCTCCCCATCGAAAAAGGCGGCGAGCGCACGCTCCAACTGTTGCGCGCGCACGGTTTCGCCGCTGGCGGCGAAGTTGCGGTAGCGGCCGCCGAACATGCGGTTCATATCGCTGTGCAGATAACGCTTGCCGGCCCGCATCGCCGCCGGGTTGCCCAACACCACCAACAGTCGCGCCGTCAGCGGCAACCGGCCGGCAAGGAGATCGCCGACCAGCTGATTGAGCAGCTCAATCGGCGCGGTTTCATTGCCGTGCACGCCCGCCGACATCACCATCGCCTGGCGGTAAGGCTGTCGTGGCGTAAGCTCCAGCACCCCTTCCCCCTGCCAGCGCCACCGCAGCTGCGGTGTTTCACCTTGCCATTCGACGGGTTCGTTCCCTTCCAGCGTCAGGGGCAGTAGATCGATCATGCAGCCTCCCTTAGCGTTGGAACGGATAAATGGCGCCGAGACCGAGGATCGACGTCAACGCATCCAGCGCCTCGCGCCCTTCGCGCAGCAGCAGCGGATCGGCCAGGTCATCCTGCGTCAGGCGGTCGCGGTAATGACGATCGACCCACTCGTTTAACGTTGCGAACAGCCGATCGTTCATCATCACGCGCGGATTGACCGCTCTCAGCTCTTGTTCGTTGAGCGCCACCCGCAACCGCAGGCAGGCAGGGCCGCCGCCGTTGCGCATGCTTTCACGCAGGTCGAACACGCGGATTTCATCGATCGGGCCGCCGCTGCCGACCATGTCGTTGAGGTAACGCCACACGCCGGCGTGCTGACGCGATTCCTCCGGCACGACGATCATCATCTTGCCGTTCGGTTTGGTAAGAATTTGGCTGTTGAACAGATAGGTCGCCACCGCGTCCGCTACCGAGACGCGCTCTGTCGGCACTTCGATCGCCACCAGCTCGCTGTCCAGCGTCGCCATCTTGCGGCGCACTTCATCCAACGCCTGTTGCTGGCGGTAGAACGCCTGCTGATGATGGAACAGCACGTTCTGGTTGCTGACCGCAATCACGTCGTTATGGAACACGCCCTGATCGATCACCGCCGGGTTTTGCTGCACGAAGACCGTATGCTGTTCATCCAACTGGTGCAGGCGAGCGATCGCCTCGCCGGCTTCGCGCGTCTGGCGCGCCGGATAACGCGCCGGCGCCGTTTCGCCGCCGAATTCCTGACGACCATAGACGAACACCTGCACGCTGCGCTTGGCGTAATCACCGCCCAAACGGTTATGGTTGGCCGCCCCTTCGTCGCCGAACAACGCCACCTGCGGCAGCGCCTCGTGGTGGGCGAAATGCCGATCGTCGCTGAACATCGCCCGCAATACGGCGGTGGTGGTTTCCGCTTCGATGGCGCGGTGGAATTTGTTGTTCAGGTTGGCGGCGGTGAAGTGCACCTTGCCGTCGGCGCTGTCCGCCGAAGGCGACACGGTGGCCGCATTGGCGGTCCACATGCACGACGCCGAGCTGAGCGCCGACAGCAAGCGCGGCGACTGACGCATCGCCTGCGCCAGCACCGCCTCATCGCTGCCGCTGAAACCCAGGCGCCGCAGCATCGGCAAATGCGGCCGCTCCTGCGGCGGCAAGACCCCTTGCTGGAAACCGAGATCGGCCAGCGCCTTCATTTTCAGCAAACCTTGTTTCGCCGCCAGCTTCGGGTTCGATACGCTGTTTTGATGCAGCGTTGACGCCTCGTTGCCGAACGACAGCCCGGCATAGTGGTGCGTCGGCCCCACCAAACCGTCGAAATTGACTTCATATCCTGACATGTTTATCCCCTGGGGATAGCGTGCGGCAGCGCCATCGCGCCGCCGCAGACGATTAACGGAACGACAAGCCCGGCGAGAGCGTGGCCGGCAGCGACAGGCTTTCGCTTTCCAGCGAAGCCATCGGCCAGGCGCAATAGTCCGCCGCATAGAAGGCGCTTGGGCGATGGTTGCCGGAGGCCCCCACGCCACCGAACGGCGCCGCGCTGGAGGCCCCGGTCAGCGGCTTGTTCCAGTTGACGATGCCGGCGCGCGCTTCCAGCAACAGCCGCTCGAACAGCTCGCGCTGCGGCGATACCAGCCCCACCGACAGGCCGTAGCGCGTCCGGTTGACGAGCTGCAGCGCCTCGTCAAAATCGCGATAACGCACGATGGTGGTCAACGGCCCGAAATACTCTTCGTCCGGTACGCCGGCCACGCCGGTCAGATCGACGATGCCCGGGCTGAGCAGCGAACTGCCCGGCTCCAGCAAACGCATGCTCAGCAGCGATTTGCCGCCCAGCGCCAGCAAGCGTTGCTGCGCTTTCAGCATGTTTTCCGCCGCGGCCGCCGACACCACCCCGCCCATGAAAGGCTGCGGTTCGGCATCCCAACGGCCGACGCGCAGTTCGCCCGCCACCTGAACCAAACGCGCGATAAATGCGTCGCCTTCCGCCCCTTGCTTCACCAGAATGCGACGCGAACAGGTGCAGCGTTGGCCGGCGGAGATAAACGCCGACTGGATAGCCAGGTTGACCGCCGCGTCCCGATCCTCGAAGCCGTCGACGATCAGCGCATTGTTGCCGCCCATCTCCAGCGCCAGGATCTTCTCCGGCTGCCCCGCCAATTGGCGATGCAGGTGATAGCCGGTGCCGGCGCTGCCGGTGAACAGCAGACCGTCGATATCCGCACTGGCCGCCAACGCTTCGCCGGTTTCGCGGCCGCCTTGCACCAGATTGATCACCCCGTCCGGCAGACCGGCCCGCAGCCACAGTTTCAGGGTCTCCTCGGCGGTCAACGGCGTCAGCTCGCTCGGTTTGAATACCACGCAGTTACCGGCCAACAGCGCCGGCACGATATGGCCGTTCGGCAGATGGCCGGGGAAATTGTAAGGCCCAAACACCGCCAGCACGCCGTGCGGACGGTGGCGCAGCACCGAAGCGCCGTCGGCCATCGCCGTCTGGCTAAAACCGGTGCGCGTCTGATAGGCCTGCAGCGAAATGCCCACTTTGCCGATCATCGCCTGAATTTCAGTCAGCGTTTCCCAACGCGGCTTGCCTGTCTCGCGGCTGATGGTTTCCGCCAGCGACTGCTTGTGTTCTTCCAGCAAGGCGGCGAAGCGTTTCACCAGCTGTTCGCGCTGCTCGAACGGCGTGCGCGCCCAAGCGGGGAACGCGGCGCGCGCGGCTTCGCAGGCGGCGGCGACGTCGTCGGCGTCGGCGGCGTTAGCGCGCCACAGCGGCTGGTTGCCGACCGGATCGGCCTTGCCGAACTCGGCGCCGCGGCCCTGCCGCCAGACGCCGTTAATCAACAGAGCAGGATGGGACATCATGCTTTCTCCTGTGCAATAAGGGGGAGCACCCGCACCGGGCTGCCCTGTTCGACGCCCAGCGCCGCAGCGGTGGCGGCGTTGATATGCAGGCGGTCGTCATACAGATCGGCATTGACCAACAGTGCGCGGTAATTCTGATAGTTGTCGTTGGCCACCAGATGCACCGGCGCATCGGCGCGCATCGGCGTGTCATCCAGCACCACTTTCACCAGGCGGCTCTGCTTGACCGCGCGGATATGGTCGATCTCCGCTTCCAGCGTCGGACCGCCGTCGAAGATATCGACGTAGCCCTGATAGCTCAGGCCTTCCGCCTCCAGCAACCGGCGCGCCGGCAGGGTTTGCGGGTGCACTTCGCCAATCACTTTCTGCGCATCTTCGGCCAGGAAATCGACATACAACGGGTGTTTCGGCATCAGCTCGGCGATAAACGCCTTTTGCCCGGTGCCGCTCAGGTAGTCCGCCTTGGCGAACTCGATGGAGAAGAAACGGTGGCCGACGCTCTCCCAGAACGGCGAACGGCCGTTTTCATCGGAGAAACCGCGCATCTCGGCGATCAGACGGCGGGAGAAGCGTTCACGGAACGCGGCGATAAACAGGAAACGCACCTTCGACAGCAGTTTGCCGTTCTCGCCGTGGCGATAATCCGGATCGAGGAACAGCGTGCACAGTTCCGAATGCCCGGTATGGTCGTTGCTGAGGAACAGCGTCGGCACCGATTTATAGACGTTCAGCTGTTTGGAAGCGTGCACCTGCGTGCCGACGCGGAAGCTGTACCAGGGTTCCGCCAGGCCGACGGCCACTTCGATCGCGCAGACCCCCACCGCCTGCCGGCGCTCGCTGTCTTCCAACACGAACAAATAACACTGGTCACTTTGCGGAAGTTCGCCTTGCCAGGTTTTTAACGCCCGCTCAATGCGTGCCGACAAGGTATCTTCATTCTGCGGCAGTGAAGTGAGACCGATGCCGGATTTACCGGCAAGCGTCAGTAAATCCGCCAGATCGCGACGCTCTATAGGGCGAATAATCATCATAATGCGAACCTCTTCTGAATCAGGCTGCGCCGGTGAAGGCGCAGCCCGCTGATTAGCTGCAAATGCGCGCCACGGCGCGCGCGAATCGCGCCAGCCCCTCTTTCACATCCTGCTCAGGGATGATCAGCGACGGCGTGAAACGCACCACGTCCGGGCCGGCGATCAGCGCGATAACGCCTTCTTCGTTGGCCAGTTGGGTGATCTGCTTCGCTTTGCCGGCATAATCTTTCTTCAATTGGCAGCCGATCAGCAAACCGCCCCCGCGGATCTCGGCGAAGATCGGGTACTGGCGGTTGATGTCGTTCAACCCGTCGATGAACCACTGGTGACGTTGCTTGACGCCTTCCAGCACTTCCGGCGTGTTGATGATGGAGAACACTTCCCCCGCCACCGCCGTCGCCAGCGGGTTGCCGCCGTAGGTGGTGCCGTGGGTGCCGACGCCCAGCGTTTTCGCCAGCGCATCGGTGGTCAGCATCGCGCCGATCGGGAAGCCGCCGCCCAGCGCTTTGGCGGTCGTCAGCACGTCCGGCACCACGCCGTACTGCATGTAGGCATACAGGTGGCCGGTGCGGCCGACGCCGGTCTGCACTTCGTCGAAGATCAGCAGCGCGTTATGGCGATCGCACAGTTCACGCAGCCCCTGCAGGAAACTGGCCTCCGCCGGCAGCACGCCGCCCTCGCCCTGGATCGGCTCGACGATCACCGCGCAGGTGCGATCGTTGATAAGCTCGGCCGCTGCGGCCAGATCGTTATACGGCGTATGGGTGATGCCGCCCGGCAGCGGCGCAAAATCCTGCGAATATTTCGGCTGGCCGCCGGCGGAAACGGTGAACAGCGTACGGCCGTGGAACGCGTTGTTGAACGCCACAATCTGATCTTTACCGGCGCCGTGTTGGTCGTGCGCATGCTTGCGCGCCAGTTTCAGCGCCGCTTCGTTGGCTTCTGCACCCGAATTACAGAAAAACACCTTGTCGGCGAACGTGGCGTCGATCAGTTTTTTGGCCAGACGCAGTACCGGTTCGTTGGTATAACCATTGCCCAGATGCCACAGTTTGCCCGCCTGCTCCACCAGCGCCGCCTTGACCGCCGGGTGCGCATGGCCCAACGCGTTAACCGCGATGCCGCCGGCGAAATCGATGTAAGACTTACCCTGCTGATCCCACACCTGCGATCCTTCGCCACGCACCAGAATAAAATCGGCAGGGGCATAAACCGGGACCATCCAGTCATCGAAAGACTGGCGGGTAACTGCGATTGGCTGTTCCATAGTGACCTCATAATCTCAGCAAAGGCTGAATTTTGACTGTAAGGGCCGCTCAAGCCCGGTTAGACCGCCACGATGCAAAAAAACCGTTATTCAAAACCGACTTTCGCGGCGGAGAAAATGCTGCCCCTCACCGCTGATTTAGAAACAAATCTGTTACATAAAATCGGTTTTTCACTATTTATGGCGTATATCCGGTCCCTGAGCGGGGAGTAAATGTTAACGAGCAGTTAAAATACATGTCGTTTGATAAAGAGTGTAGAGCAGCTATCGTGCCAAAACGGGATTTTTGCCGGATTTTGCTATTTTTTACGTTAAAACAACGGCTTATAATGAATATTTATTCATTTTCTATGCATTGGTAATGCATAAATTAAAAAATAAGGCCTAAAATCATCATTGCGTGCGAAATCCTATTCAATTACGAAAAACTTCAGGATTTCTGATCGGGCTCGCAAAAATAATTTCACCCAATTTGCTCGCTATCACACTTTTTGCCCCCATCGGGTGCGGCGGCGCGCCAGCATGGTGCAACGCGGCAGCGACGCCACCCGCTATGCTCGCGCAAAAGGAGCCGCGTTGACCACGGTTCCTGCTTTGTACGCCAGCGACTACACTGTGATCCTGACCGCCCCTTCTCTTCTGCGCACAAGGAGCCACCATGCCCAAGAAAACCGTCGATCTCAGCCAGCCGCACGCCCAACACGACATCCGCGCGTTTCTCGACGCGCTGAATGCCGCCGGCGGTAAACCCATGGAGCAGATGAAGCCCAAAGAGGCGCGCAGGGTTTTGGAGGGCGCGCAACGCAGCGTCGAGGTGCCGCTGCGCGAGGTGGAAATCAGCGAGAAAACCATCCACGTTGAGGGCCAGGATATTCTGCTGCATCTGGTGCGACCGGCCAGGGTCAAGGAGGCGTTGCCGGTATTCATGTTCTTTCACGGCGGCGGCTGGGTGCTGGGCGATTTCCCCACCCATGAACGGCTGGTGCGCGATCTGGTTTACAGCTCCGGCGCGGCGGCGGTGTTCGTCAACTACCCCCGTTCCCCGGAAGCGCACTACCCTCAGGCGATCAATCTGGCCTATGCCGCCACGGAATGGGTGGCCGAGTACGGCGAAAAAATCAACGTCGATGGGTCACGGCTGGCGGTGGTCGGCAACAGCGTCGGCGGCAATATGGCGGCGGTGGTCAGCCTGATGGCCAAAGAGAAAGGCATACCGGCGCTGCGTTGCCAGATCCTGCTGTGGCCCGTCACGCACGCCCATTTTGATACCGATTCCTATCATCAGTTCGCCGAAGGCCATTTCCTGACCCGCAACATGATGAAGTGGTTTTGGGACAGCTATGCGCCCGATAAGGCGCAGCGCAAAAACATCTACGCCTCGCCGCTCAACGCCACGTCGGAACAGCTGCGGGGCTTGCCGCCGGCGCTGGTGCAAACCGCCGAGCTGGACGTGTTGCGCGATGAAGGGGAAGCTTACGCGCGTCTGCTTGACGCCGCCGGCGTCGAGGTCACCGCCACCCGCTACAACGGCCTGATCCACGATTACGGCCTGTTGAATCCGCTCGCCCACGTCCCGGCGGTGCATTCGGCGATACACCAGGCCGGGCGCGCATTGAAGCACTATCTGTCCTGACGCTAGCCAACCACGTGGCAAGCCACCTGATGGCCGGGCGCCACGCTGCGCAGATGCGGCGCCTGTTCACGGCATTGCGCCGTGGCCAGCGGGCAGCGGGGATGGAAACGGCAGCCGCGCGGCGGGTTGGCGGGGTTCGGCGGCTCGCCGCCGGCCGCCCACGCCGGCGAACGTTGCACATCCAACGTCGGCACCGCCGCCAACAAGGCCTGCGTGTAGGGATGCAGCGGTTGGCGAAACAGCGAATCGCGGTCGGCGCTCTCGACGATCTGCCCCAGATACATCACCGCCACGTCCTGGCACAGATGCTCCACCACGCCGAGATCGTGCGAAATAAACAGCAGCGTCACCCCCTGCCGCTCCTGCAAATCGGAAAACAGATTGATGATCTGCGCCTGGATCGACACGTCGAGCGCCGATATCGGTTCATCGGCGACGATAAATTCCGGTTGCAGGATCAGCGCGCGCGCGATGCCGATGCGCTGCCGCTGGCCGCCGGAAAACTCATGTGGAAACCGCCCGTAATGCTGCGGCGACAGCCCGCAGATCGCCAGGGTATCGAGCACCCGTTCGCGCAGTTCCGCCTTGCTCGCCAGGCCGTGCTGCAACAGCGCTTCGCCGATGGCGTCGCCCACGCGCAGACGTGGGTTCAGCGAGCTGTACGGATCCTGAAACACCAACTGCATTTTCGGCCGCAGGGCGCGCAGCGCGTCTTTGTTGAGACTATCCAGCGCCTGCCCTTTGAACAGCACCTCGCCGGCGGTTTTATCGTGCAGGCCGAGCAGCGTGCGGCCGACGGTGGTTTTGCCGCTGCCGGACTCGCCCACCAGTCCGAAAACGCGGCCCTTGCGGATGCTGAAGCTGACGTCGTCCACCGCCTTCAGTTGGCCGGTGGTGCGCCCGAACAGCCCGTCGCGCAGCGGGAAATATTTCTTTAATCCTTTCACTTCCACCAAGGGTTCAGTCGACATGCGGGCGCCCTCCGGCGTTGAGGAAGCAGGCGGATTGGCGCTGCTGAGTCCCGTACAGCGGCGGAATGCCATCGCGGCAGCGCGCGGTGGCCTGCGCGCAGCGCTCGGCAAACGCGCAGTGTTCAGGCAGCCGCGCCAGATCCGGCACCTGGCCGGGAATGGAGTACAAACGGCGACGCCGCTGTCCCGGCACCGGCCGCGAGGCGATCAGCCCCTGAGTATAAGGGTGCCGCGGTTCGGCCAGCACTTCCCGCGTCGTGCCCTGCTCGACGACGCGCCCGGCGTACATCACCGCCAGCCGATCCGCCATTTGTGCGATCACCCCAAGATCGTGGGTGATCAAGATCATCGCCATATTGTGTCGCCGGCTCTGCTCGCGCAGCAACGCCAGGATTTGCGCCTGTACCGTGACGTCGAGCGCCGTGGTCGGTTCATCGGCGATCAGCAGCGCCGGCCGGCACCCTATCGCCATGGCGATCATCACGCGCTGCAGCATGCCGCCGGAAAGCTGGTGCGGGTAGCAGCGCATCAGCGCCTCCGCGCGCGCCAACCCCACCTCCTCCAGCCGTTGCACCGCCTGACGCCAGGCCGCTTTCGGCGACAGAAGCAAGTGCCTGATCAGCGGCTCCACCAGTTGTTCGCCGAGCGTCAGCACCGGATTAAGCGCGCTCATCGGCTCTTGAAAGATCATCGCCAGCCGGTTGCCGCGCAGATCCGCCATCTTGGATGCCCGCAGCGACAGCAGGTTTTGCCCTTCAAAGCGAATCTCACCGCCGTCTACCTGCGCCAGCGGCTGCGGCAACAGCCCCATCAGCGTCATGGCGGTCACGCTTTTGCCGCAGCCCGATTCGCCGACGATCCCCAGCGTTTGCCCGGCCTGCAGTTCCAGGCTGACCTGCTGCACCGCCCGCACCGGCCCCTGCTCGCCCTGAAACGACACCGACAGTCGGTCGAACGCCACCAGCGGTTGACTCATCATTTTACCCCGCTCATTTTCGGATCGAGCGCGTCCCGCAGGCCGTCGCCCAAGATATTGATCGCCACCACGGTGACGAAGATCGCCAGCCCCGGCGGCATCCACAGCCAAGGGCGGCGCTGAAAGTCGATCAGGCTGTTGGCGGCGTCCATCATGTTGCCCCACGACGGCGTCGGCGGCACCACGCCCAGCCCAAGGTAGCTCAACGCCGACTCGCTGAGGATGGCGTTGGCCACCGCCATGGTGGCGACCACCACCAAAATCGGCACGGTATTGGGCAACAGATGGCCGAAGAGGCGCCGCCGGGTGGAGAGCCCCAGCACTTCGGTGGCCAACATGAAATCCCGCTCGCGCAGCGACAGGATCTGGCCGCGCACCAGCCGCGCCAGCGACGGCCAGCCCAGCAGGCTCAGCATGATCATCACCATGTAGATGCGGTAGTCCGGCGACACGTCGAGTTCGGTCAGCATCGCGCCCATGATGATCAACAGCGGCAGGCCGGGAATGGTCATCAGCAGATCGGCGAAGCGCATGATCAGCCGGTCCGCCACGCCGCCCAGATAACCGGAAAGCGCCCCCAGCACGTAGCCCAGCGTCACCGACAGCAGCATCGACACCAGGCCGATGGTCAGCGATATCCGCCCCGCCAGCAGCAGCCGGGTGCAGATATCGCGGCCGAGAAAGTCGGTGCCCAACCAGTGCGCGCCGCTGGGCGCCTGATTGATATTCAGCACATCGCCGGCATCGTCGCGCCACGGCGACAACGACGGCCCAATCAGGCACAGCAACGCCAACAGCACCAGCAACGCCAGCGAAATCATCGCCGGCCGGTGGCGGCGCAGCCGTCGCCAGGCCTGCGCCGCGGGCGGTGGCGACAGTTGCGCCAGCGCCGGCAGTTGCGCCTGGCGCCAGCGGCGACGGCGGCCGAAAAACAACGTAGCCAACATCGTGTTACCTCAAGCGAATGCGTGGATCGGCGTAGGCGTACAGAATGTCCGCCAGCAGATTGCCGAGAATGGTCAAGGCGGCCAGAAACAGCGTGAACCCCATCAATACCGGGTAATCACGCGCCGCCAGCGAATCGATATGGATATGTCCGGCGCCCGGCCAGTTGAAGATTTTTTCGGTGATCAGCGCGCCGGAGAACAATCCCGGCAGCTCGAACCCCAGCAGGGTGATGATCGGCAACAGCGCATTGCGCAGCGCGTGTTTGAGGATCACCGTTTTCTCCCTGAGCCCTTTGGCGCGCGCGGTGCGAATATAGTCCATGCGGATCACCTCCAGCATGCTGGCGCGGAAATAGCGCGTCAGGCTGCCGGCCTGCAGCATCACCAGCGCCAGCACCGGCAACAGCAGGTGCGCCGCCACCTCCAGCGCCCAGGCCAGCCCGCTCGCCTCGCTGCCGGTGCGCAGCATGCCGCCCGCCGGCAGCCAGTGCAGATCGACGGCGAACCATTTGATCAGCAACAGGCACAGGAAGAACGTCGGAAACGACATGGCGGCGAACACCGCCACGGTGATCAGATGATCGAACAGCGAATAGGGTTTCATCGCCGAGATCACCCCTACCGCCAGCGCGATGCCCCAATACAACACCATCGCCACCGCCGCCAGCAGGAACGAGTTCCAGATGTATTGGTTCAGCAACGTGCTGACAGGGATCTGGTACTGCAGTGAAAAGCCGAGGTCGCCCTGCAGCAGCCGGCCAAGCCAGTGCAGATAGCGGCTGAACAACGGCTGATCCAGCCCGTACAGCGCCCGCAGCTCGGCGGCGCGTTGCGCGGTCAGGTTGATGTTGCCGTCGATAAAGTCGCCGGGCGCCAGGGCGAAAATGCAAAAAATCAGCAAGGAAGCCAACAACAGCATCGGGATAGTCTGCAACAGACGGCGCAAGATAAAGTTTCTCATCGCGGGTTCCATCGCCGCCGCCCGGAATGGCGCGGCGGCGTCAGGGCGTTACGGCGCCGGTTTGACGTTCGGCAGGCTGCCGACCAATCCGTTGTAGATATCCGGTTTAAAGCCGGTGACGCGCGCGCTGCTGGCGCTCAAAATCTCGCGGTTGCCGAGCAGGATCACCGGCGGATCGTCCGACAGCGCCTGATACAGCTGGTGGTACAGCGGCTTGCGCTGGGCGATATCCAGCGTGGCGTTGGCCCTGGCGATCAGCGCATCCACCTGCGGGTTGTGGTAGCCGGTCTCGCTCTCGCGGCTGATGAAATCGCGCACGCCGTCGTGCGGATCGTTCAGCGTGCTGGTACTGAGGGACGCCAGGTCGTAATTGCCCGCCTTGCGCTGCGCCAGCAGCGCGTTGAAATCCAATACCTGCGGTTTCAGCACCACGCCGAGCCGGCGGTAGTTATCCTTGGCGATCGGCACCAGCGCGTCGTTGATCAGCTTTTTGGTCACCAGCAGCGTCAACTCCAGCTTTTTACCGTCTTTCTGCCGGATACCGTCAGCACCCACCTGCCAGCCAGCCTCGTCCAACAACTTTTTGGCCTTATCGAGATCGTAAGCGTAAGGATTGATGCCGTTGGCGTCGTAAGCCCAGGAGATCGGCGAAATCGGCTGGTTGGCGACCTTGCCATACCCTTGGTACACCACGGCGATCAGTTTTTGCCGATCCAGGCCGTAAATCAGCGCCTGACGCACCCGCTTGTCCTGCAGCGCCGGGCGTCTGAGGTTGAAATCAACGCGGCTGTAATCGCTTGAGCTGTAAAGGTTGATATTGGCGAAGCCGAGCAGCTTGAGCTGTTCGATATCGTCCGGCTTGGCGGTAAAGGCGTCGTAGTCGGTCTCACCGGTCTGGAACAGCTGGAAGTTGGTGGCCGGGTTGGTGACGCGGTAGATAAAGCGCGCCATCGGCGGCGGGCCGAGGTAGAAGTTCGGATTGGCGTGGAAGCGGATCTCCTGCCCCGGCACGTACTTGTCGTAAATATAGGGGCCGTTGCCGAGCGGCTTGCCGTTCAAGGCGCGCACGCTGTCGAGCTTGCCGCGCTGATAGTCTTTGCCGTAGTAAGCCCGCGACAATACCGGCCCGCCAATCAGTTGCAACGTGGTCGCGCCCGGTTGGGTGGTGACGATCTGAATGGTGCGATCGTCGATCACCTTCAGCCCGCTGATGCCGGCGGCGGTACCGTTTTTATACTCGGCGCCGCCCTGGATGTGCGCCGGCGTGATATCGGTGTCGCCGTCATAGGCCGGATCGTGCAGCAGCGTCAGGGTAAAGGCGATATCGTCGGCTTTCAGCGGCGAGCCGTCGCTGTAGACCAGATTCGGCCGCAGCCTGATGGTATAGGTCAGATTATCGGGGCTGACCTGCCAGGATTCCGCCAGACGCCCTTCCGGCTTGCCCTGGCTGTCCAGGCCGATCAGGCGGCTGAAGATCACGTCGGTCACGTTCTCGTCCCAGCCGTTGGTGAACAGATACGGGTTGAAAATCCCCTGCGGTTCCGAGATGCCCGCCACCACGGTGTCTTTGCGCAGCTTGGCGGCTGCCGGCACCCGGCTGATGTCGCTGGCCGGCGTGATGCCTTCGGCCAGCGTTTCCGCCTGCGCGCCGGCGCTCAATCCCAGCGCGCAGATCAACGCCAGCGGCGTCAACCGATAACGCAACAGTTTGTTTAGCTTGTTTTTTATTCTACTCACCCACTGCCCCTCGTCTACCCGTTGATAAAAATGTGACAAAATTTATCGCAGAGTAATGGGCGGCTGGAGGGCTGTCTAACAACGAAACCGGCATTCCATTGCCGAAAAAAGCATTATGAATTTTTCTGGGGCGAAGCGGCGGGAAAAATGCGATTCAGCCGGCCGCCGCCAGCCCCCGGATAAGTTTGGCTAAGGTTTTTATCGCCTCTTCAAAGCGGTCATTCCATTCAAAAGAGGCGTTGAGACGGAAGCAGTGGTTGAAATGGTCGCCGGTGGTGAACATGCGCCCCGGCGCGATGCTGATGCCCCGGGAAAGGGCCCGCCGGTACAGCTCCATCGACGACAGCGCCGGATCGAGCTCCAGCCACAGGAAGTAACCGCCGTCGGGCTGGCTGACCTTCACCGTCGGCGGGAAATGGTGGGCGATCGCCTGACGCATCGCGCTTTGGCGCTGGGCCAGCAGGCGGCGCAACCGCCGCAGGTGGGTGTCGTAGCCGCCATGCAGCAGATAATCCGCCAGCGCCATCTGGGTCGGCACGCTGGTGGAAACGGTGCTCATCAGCTGCAAACGCTGGATCTGCTGCGCATAACGCCCCGCCGCCACCCAGCCGACGCGAAAGCCCGGCGCCAGGCATTTGGAAAACGACGAACAATGCAGGATTTGGCCGCCGCTGTCGAGCGCCTTGGCCGGCAACGGCCGTTCGGCGCTGAAGTACAGCTCGCCGTAGACATCGTCTTCGATCAGCGAGATCTGACGTTCGCGCAGCAGCGCCACCAGACGCTGTTTGTTGGCTTCCGGCAGGGTGGCGCCCTGCGGGTTCTGGAAGTGGGTCATCAACCAGCAGGCTTTGATCGGATACTGTTCCACCGCCTGCTGCAGCGCGTCCAGATCGATGCCGTCCTGCGGATGGGTGGCGATCGCCACCGCCTTCAACCGCAGCCGTTCCAGCGCCTGCAACGCGCCGTAAAACGCCGGCGACTCGATCGCCACATAGTCGCCCGGTTGGGTCACCGCCTGCAGGCTGAGGCTGAGCGACTCCATCGCCCCGGCGGTGATGACGATTTCGTCCGGCGCAACCTGCATGCCGCTCAGCGCATAACGTTGGGCAATGTGCCGCCGCAGCGCGTCGTTGCCCGGCGGCAGGTTGGCCAGCGAACTGTGCGGCGTGAACTTGCGCGCTACGCTGCTCAGCGCCCGCGCCAGCTTCGGCTGGGCGAACAGCGTGGCGTCGGGAAACGCCGAACCGAAAGGCACGATGTCCGGATCCTTGCAGGCCTGCAGCACGTCAAAAATAAAGGCGTTGATGTCCACCTGCTCGCTCAGCAACAGTTTCTCGCCGCGCGAAGGCTGAGGCAGCGGCTGCGGACGCGCCGCCACGTAGTAACCCGACTGCGGCCGGGCGACGATCCACCCCTGGCTCTCCAGCAGTTGGTAAGACTGCACCACCGTCATCAGGCTTAATCCGGCGCGTTTGCCGCTCTCGCGCAGCGAAGGCAGCTTGTCGCCCGCCCGCCACACCCGGTTCTGGATCTGTTCTCTAATCTGCTGCGCAAGCTGCTCGTATCGGGTCATAACCATTAACTGTTATATGAAAAAGTAAAATAACTGTCACTATTATAGTCACTGTACTTCGTGATTAACTTAACGCCAAGCTTTTCACATAAAAATGACAGCTATACTCAAGAGGTTAATTTATGTTCAACCCTAGGAGGCGCCATGCTGGGTCTTGATGCACTGGAACTCGCCAGAATACAGTTCGCCTTCACCGTGTCTTTCCATATCATCTTCCCCGCCATCACCATCGGTTTAGCCAGCTATCTGGCGGTGCTGGAAGGATTATGGTTGAAAACGCACAATGAAGCCTACCGTGAGCTTTACCATTTCTGGTCAAAGATTTTCGCCGTTAACTTCGGCATGGGCGTGGTGTCCGGGCTGGTGATGGCCTATCAGTTCGGCACCAACTGGAGCTTCTTCTCCGAGTTTGCCGGCAGCATTACCGGGCCGCTGCTGACTTATGAAGTGCTGACCGCCTTCTTCCTCGAAGCCGGTTTCCTCGGCGTGATGTTGTTCGGCTGGAACCGCGTCGGCCCAGGGCTGCACTTCTTCGCCACCTGCATGGTCGCGCTCGGCACACTGATCTCCACCTTCTGGATCCTGGCCTCCAACAGCTGGATGCAGACGCCGCAGGGGCATGAAATCATCAATGGCCAGGTGGTGCCGGTCGACTGGCTGAAGGTGATCTTCAACCCGTCCTTCCCGTACCGCCTGTTGCACATGTCCACCGCCGCCTTCCTCTCCTCGGCGTTCTTCGTCGGCGCCTCCGCCGCCTGGCACCTGCTGCGTGGCCGCGATACCCCGGCGATGCGCAAAATGCTGTCGATGGCGATGTGGATGGCGCTGATCGTCGCGCCGGTGCAGGCGATGATCGGCGATGCGCACGGCCTGAATACGCTGAAACATCAGCCGGCGAAGATCGCCGCCATCGAAGGCCACTGGGAAAACCCGCCGGGCGAAGCCACGCCGCTGATCCTGGTCGGTTGGCCGGACATGCAGCGTGAAGAGACCCGCTTCAAGCTGGAGGTGCCCTATCTCGGCAGCCTGATCCTGACGCACAGCCTGACCGAGCAGGTGCCGGCGCTCAAATCCTTCCCGCCGGAGGACCGCCCCAACTCCACCGTGGTGTTCTGGTCGTTCCGCATCATGGTCGGGCTGGGCATGCTGATGATTCTGGCCGGGGTGTGGAGCCTGTGGCTGCGCTGGCGCGGCGGGCTGTATCAGTCGCGTCCGTTCCTGTACTTCATTCTGTGGATGGGCCCTTCCGGGCTGCTGGCGCTGCTGGCGGGCTGGTTCACCACCGAGATAGGCCGCCAGCCGTGGGTGGTGTATGGCCTGCTGCGCACCAAGGATGCGGTCTCCGCGCACGGCGATCTGCACATGAGCATCAGCCTGCTGGCGTTCATTATCGTCTACTGCTCGGTGTTCGGCGTGGGGTATTCCTACATGATGCGCCTGATCCGCAAAGGGCCGCAGCCGCATGAACACCAAGAAGACAATACCGAGGGCCGCCCGGCGCGTCCGCTGTCCGCGGTCAACGACACTCTGGACGACAGGAGCTGAACATGGGTATCGATCTTCCGCTGATTTGGTTTGTCATCATCGTGTTCAGCACCATGATGTACGTGGTGATGGACGGTTTCGACCTGGGCATCGGCATCCTGTTTCCGTGGGTGAAAGAGAGCGGCGACCGCGATCTGATGATGAACACCGTCGCCCCGGTGTGGGACGGCAATGAGACCTGGCTGGTGCTGGGCGGCGCGGCGCTGTTCGGCGCCTTCCCGCTGGCCTATTCGGTGATCCTCGACGCGCTGGCGATCCCGCTGACGTTGATGCTGATTGGGCTGATTTTCCGCGGCGTGGCCTTCGAGTTTCGCTTCAAAGCAACGCCGGAGAAGCGACATATCTGGGACAAGGCGTTTATCTGGGGCTCACTGTTCGCCACCTTCAGCCAGGGTGTGGTGGTGGGCGCCGTGATCAACGGCTTCCCGGTCGAAGGCCGCACCTACGCCGGCGGCGCACTGGACTGGCTGACACCGTTCGCGCTGTTCTGCGGGCTGGGGCTGGTGGTGACCTACGCCCTGCTCGGTTGCACCTGGCTGGTGATGAAAACCGCCGGTGATCTGCAGGCGCGCATGTATCACCTGGCGACGCCGCTGCTGGCGATCCTGTTGCTGGTGCTGGCTGCGGTCAGTGTCTGGACGCCGATCGCCCATCCGGAAATCGCCGCCCGCTGGTTTACGCTGCCTAACCTGTTCTGGCTGCTGCCGGTGCCGCTGCTGGTGCTGCTCAGCGCCTGGGGCATTCACCGCGGGGTGAAACGCGGCGCGCACTACTCGCCGTTCATGCTGACGCTGCTGCTGGTGTTCCTCGGCCTGAGCGGGCTTGGCATCAGCATCTGGCCGCACCTGATCCCGCCGGCCATCAGCCTGTGGGACGCCGCCGCGCCGCCGCAGAGCCTCGGTTTTATGCTGGTGGGCGCGCTGTTCATCATCCCGATCATTCTGGTCTACACCTTCTGGAGCTACTACGTGTTCCGCGGCAAGATCAGCCATGAACACGGCTATCACTGAGGAGGGAGGACGCTATGCAAGATAAAACGGCAGCAGCCGCTCCGGCGCCCTGGTGGAAACGCATCGGTTGGCTGGTGATCATCTGGAGCGCCAGCGTGCTGGGGCTGTTCGTGGTCGCCTCGCTGTTCCGCCTGCTGATGACCGCGGCGGGCATGAAGTCGCATTGACGCGGCGCCTTATCTGGACGCGCTGTTGGGAAAGTAAAAAGAGACCACCAGCGTGACCAGCGGCAAGGCGCCGATCTTCACCAGTTCGAAAACTTGTCCGAGCGCTTCGTTTTTCTCCCAATACGCGTGGGCGGCGAATACGCCCACGCTGACCGCGAATATCCCGCACAGCACCTGGCGCGCCAGGCGCAGCCGCTCCATTTCGTCGAAGACCAGCGAAGGATCCAAATACAACGTTTCAGCATCAACCTGTGGGCGCTCATTGTACGGCTTCATGGAAAAATCCCCACCACCACGGCGACCGCCTCCAGTCCCTCTTCGCTTTCACGTACGATACCGAGGCGGGAGCCATCCTGTTTCATCCACTCCCGATCAGCAATCGTCATTAAAGAAAATGCCAGGCGAATGACGTCGGTTTTGGCCATCCCGTGACGCCGGGCGATATCGTTCAGACTGTCGTCGATTTCATTGGATAACCGAATCGGCAAGCTGCGCATACTCCACCTCCTGTGGTCGTTGATTCACCGAGTGAAAGTCTACTGGAAGGGCAAATATCGTTCAATTAGTGAACTGCGTAACGCCTCGCACAATCCGCATGCAACGCTATTGCGGCTTGCGCCCCATCGCGCTGAGGAAACGTTGCTGCAGGCGCAGCAGCTCCTCCAGTTCCAGCAGGCGGTAGTCGATGCCGAAACGCGGCGCCACCTCGCCGATGATGCGGCTCAGCGCCGGGTAATGGCGGTGGCTCCAGTGCGGGAACAGATGATGCGTCAAATGCAGGTTCGCCCCGCCGAGCCAGTATCCCAGCCAGCGCGGCCGGGTCAGCCAGTCGAAGGTGGTGGCGAACACGTGGTGATACCAGCCGTGCGGCATCGCCCCCTGCGCCGGCGCCTGATAAAAGTTGGCTTTGGCCCAGTGGGTGCCGATGATCAACATCACGAACAGCAATGAAGAAAGCATCTGGCTCAGCAAGTAGACCAGCAGAATTTGCCCGATGCCGATGGCCGGCGGCAGCAGCCAGCACGGGATCGCCAGCGCCAGCAGCAGGTGCGCCGCCTTGCCCGCCAGAAACCCGCACCAGCCGCGCGTGCCCTGCTGCGCCATGCGCGCCGCCACGCGGGTGCGGCCCGCTCGGTCCAGCCAATCGAACAGCCAGATGTAGTACGGGAACGTCAACGCCGCCACCAGCGGCCAATAGTAACGCTGGGCGCGCATAAAGGGCCGCCAGCGCTGGAACGGCGTTTGCCGCAGCACGCCGTTGGCGTCGATGTCGGGATCGTAATGTTCGATATTGTTATGGGCATGATGGAACAGCACGTGGCGCACGCGCCAGCAGTCGGGGTCCAGTCCCAGCGGCACACTCACCAGGGCGTTCAGCCAACGGTTGGCCCAGGGCCGACGGAAAAACGCGTTGTGCGAGGCGTCGTGCACCACGTTCACCGTCAGGAACATGCCGATAAAGATAAAGCCGAAATAGCAGGCGAAAAACGCCCAGCCGTTTTGCTGCTGCAGGCTCAGCCCATAACACAAGCCGCACAGCGCCAACAACAGCGCCACCTTCGCCAGCATGCCCCCGTCGGCGAAACGGTGATCGCCGTTGGCCGCCAGATAGTGCTGGGCGGCCTGCATCAGCGCGCGGTGCAACCCGCTGTCGTCGCGCCGATAGGCTAACGGACGCAGCGGTTTCATGGCTGCCCCATCCGGCGCAAGAAGCGCTGTTGTTGCGCCAGCAGTTCGCGATAGCCGATGCAGCGGTATGCCATGCCGTGCCGCTGCGCGATCTCCGCCACCGCGGCGGCCAGCGCCGGATAGTGGCGGTGATTCCAGCCGGGAAACAGGTGATGGGTCAGGTGATAGTTCAGCCCGCCGGTCAGGTGCTCCAGCCAGCGCGGTTCGGGCTGCCAGTCGCAGGCGGTGGCGAAATTGTGCCGGTACCAGCCTTGCGGCATGCTGTCGCCCGTCGGCGCCGGGTAAAACTCGGCCTGCGCCCAGTGGGTGCCCAGCAGCAGGAACACCACCAGCAGCGAGGCAAACATCTGGCTGAGCGCGTAAGCCAACAGCACCCAGCCCCAGCCGATGCCGTGCAGGTGGCCCACGATCAGCGGCACCACCAGCACCAGCGCCAGATGCGCGAGCTTGCACAGCACAAACAGCGCCCAACCGCCGCGCCCCGCCAGCACGCATTTTTCCCGCAGCGGCGTTTTATCGAGCCGATCGGACCAATCGAAAATCCAGGCGATATAGGGCAAGGAAAGCGCGGCGATCAGCGGCCAGTACAGATGCTGATAGCGCATATGGGGCCGCCAGCGCTGGAACGGCGTCTGGCGGAAAAACCCGTTCTCTTCGGTATCCAGATCGTAGTGTTCGACGTTGGCGTAAACGTGGTGGTAATCCACATGCCGTGTGCGCCAGTAGTCCGGATCGACGCCCAGCGGCAGCGTCACCAGTCGCCCCACCAGGCGATTCGCCCAGGGCGCACGCAGGAAGGCGTTATGCGAAGCATCGTGGTTGACGTTGACGTTGAGCAGCATGCCCATGGTCACGAACAGGAAATAGCAGAGGAAAAACGCCCAGGGCTGATGCTGCATCAGGCTGAGCGCGTAAAACCCGGCGCACAGCGCCAACAACAGCGCGGCCTTGACCAGCCGCGCGGCATCGGCATAGCGATGATCGCCCGCCAGGCAGGCGTGCGCCGCGCGCTTGAGATCGCGATGAAACGCCTGCTCGCCATCGGCGGGAAAACGCAGCGGCGGCAATGACTCAGCCATGCGGTTCCTCCACGGCGGCCGATGCGGCCCCCCGTCCCCAGCCCAGCGCGACGCACAGAGCATGCAACGCCACGGCGGCCATGGCGATATGCCAATAGCGCTGCGGCCAGCCAAGATAGCCGATAAACAGCAGCGGCATGCCCAACGCGACCAGCAACCAGACGGCGCTCGCCCAAGATCGCCCTTCCGTCATGCCGCCCAGCGCCACCGAGCCCAACGCCAGCAGCACCAGCAGCGCCATTTGCGGCCAGCTGATGTCGCCGTAGCCGTAACCGTATTGGTAGACGTAACCGACCACCAGCGAGAACAGCAGCATGGCGCCGCTGAATACGCTGAGCGCCGAACGGCGGTCGCGTGGCCGGCCCGGCGCCGGGCGCCATGCCAGACGGAAATAGCGCAGGAACGGCAGATTGCTCGCCCAGAACGGGTTGGCGGATGGCCTGTCGCCGCTGACGCCATAGCTGAACGGCGTGGTCGGCAACGCCGGGCAGAAGGTGCCGAACAGCTTGTCCCAGAAGATAAAGCTGCCGCCGAAATTCTTATTGGAATAGGCCATGTCCTTGACGTGATGCACTCGGTGGTGCGCCGGCGTGACCAGAATTTTTTCCAGCACGCCAAGCTTCGGCGTCAGCGCGTTGTGATTGAACAGCTGAATGCTGTAGTGAAAAATCGAGACCGCGACGAACACCGGCAATGGCACGCCCGCCAGCGCCAGCAGCAAAAAGAACGGGATGGACGTCAGTGACGAATACCAGGAGTTGCGCACCCCCAGCGACAGATTGAAATGCTCGCCCTGATGGTGCACCACATGCACCGCCCACAGCAGGCGGAAACGATGATGCAGACGGTGCAGCCAGTAAAAACCGAAGTCCCACGCCAGCAAAGCAAACAGCCACATCAACAGCGGCGGCCAGGCGTCCAGCAGCCCCAGGCTGAAATGCGCGGCCACGTAGCCGTAGCAGGTGATCTCCAGCCCGCGGAACAGCCACAGCATGATATGGCCGGAGTTCAGGTTGAACACCAGATCGTGCCAGTTGACCGGCTCGCGACGCCCCCACTGCAGCGCCACCGCCTCGGCCACCACGATGAACAGCATGAACACTATCGGCAATGCCAGATCGCTCATCCCACTTCTCCTTTAACCGCGCGCCGGCGCAGGGTGTTCATGCGCAGGGCCAGCCAGCCGGCGAACAGCGCCAGCAGCGCGCCGCCGGCCAAATCGACAAACAAATGCCGGCGCAGTTGCAGAATCGAGAACGCGATCGCCACGCCCCACAGCATCCACAGCGCCGTGCGCACTTTGCGCTCGCCGTCGCTCAGCGCCCACACCGCCAGCACCGTCAGCGCCATATGCAGCGAAGGCAGGCAGTTCTGCGGCGAGTCCACCTGGGTTAACGCCGCCAGCAGTTGCGCGCTGATCCCGACGCCATCGTTCTGCGGATAAGCCATGGTGGTCGGCCACAGCAGATAAACCGCCCCGGCGCCCAGCGCGGTGAGCTGCATCGCCCGCGTCAGCCATGTGACCCGCTGCAGCGGCGCCAGCAGATAACCCGCCGGAACGATGAGGAAGAAAGAGAGATAGAGCCAGATGGCCGTGGGGCTGAACGGGATCGCCCGGTCAAGCGCCGACGACGGCAGCAAGGTTCCCGCTCCCTGCAAGCGATCGGTCAGGCTATACACCACCCCGACCGTGCCCCAGCCGAGCAACATGTGCCCTAGTCTGAACAGCGTATTTTTCATGTTTCCTCCGCCTGGCGAACGATGCGCCGCCGCTTGCGATCGAACTGCGGCAGTACCGTCTGCGCCGTCAGCCGCCATTCGAGGCGCTCGGTGGCGATGCCCTGGCGAGCGAACAGCGCGATCAGCTGCGCCTGACAATGCGCCAACGCCGCCGGGCTGCAATCGGCAATCAATTCCAACCGCCGTTCGCCGCGCTGGATCAGGCGGTAATCGCTGGTCAGCGGCAGCGCATTGGCGATCGTTCGGCTGCAGGCATCGGCGAACACCGCCTGCGGTTGCCGCTGCGCATCGGGCAGCATCAGCTGATCGTCGCGCCGCCCCTCGATACGGGCGATCGCCCGCGTCGGTTGCCCGCACGGGCAGGGTTCCTTGCGCAGCACCAGTACATCGTCCAGCCGATAACGCACGATCGGCTGCGTGCTGCGGGTAAAGTCGGTGATCAACGGCGTAAAACGCCGTTCGTCGATCCACTGCGGTTCGATATGCAAAAACTCTTCGTTCAGATGCAGCGTACCGTGCGCGCAGGTCGCGGCAAGAAATCCTTCGGTGGCCTGATACACTTCGCCGACCGCCGGAAATACCTGCAGCAGCAGGCGGCGGTCCTGCTCTTCCAACACCTCGGCCACCGAGATCGCTTTTTTGACCGGCAATCTCACCTGCCCGGCCAGCACCGCCAGCGCCAAGGCGCGCAGCACCTGCGCCGGGGCCACGATGATGCTGGGCGCCTGCCGTTCCAAGGCGGGCAAATGCTCGCTGAACGGCGCAAGCAGATCGTAAAACGCCAGGCTCAGCCAACGGTTGTTCACGCTGTGATAGAGATTATTGTCCGCCCGCAGAAACAGCGCAACGCGCTCGCCGGCCAACAGCCCGTCCGGCAGCATCTTCGCCAGCATGCCGCCGGCCCACACCTGCTGCTCGCGCGGGCTGACGACAAACACGCCGCGCTGCCCGGAGGTGCCGGACGATAATCCGACGCTGTAGCGCCCGATCTTCGGCGTGAAATCGCGATCCGCCTCGCTGCGCTGCGCGCAGGCCAGCACCGCATCGCGCTGCAGCCCGGCGGTGTTCATCCGGTCGAACTGCGCCATCATCAACGCCTTGTCCATCTGCGGCCATTCGGCGAACGGCCGGCGGCTGAAACGCTGAAAATAGGGGCTCTTGCTCAGCACCCGGCGGGCAAAGCTCTCAAGCTGCCGGGCCTGATGCGCCTCCAGCGCTGCACGATCGCCAAAGCGCAGGCGCCTGGCGCGGAAATAGTGCCAAAGGGTCATGAAAGGGATCACAGATCCCCCTCGTGGCACAGCAAAATGTTGACCTGCCCGCCCGCCCACAGCTGGTTGAGCCGCTCCAGCGTGCGGGTGTACGCCGCCGCATCGTCCATCACCAGATTGGCCAGGCGCGAAGGCCCGCGCAGCGTCTGGTAACTCTGCGGCGACCAGGCGGCGTCGCTGGCCAGCAGCGTCCAGCCGGCGTCGGTGAGAATAAAGGCGCCGATATGGCCGGCCGCATGCCCCGGCAGCGGCACCAGCACGATCTGCCCTTCGCTGCCCGGCAGCGCGTAACCGCGATCGAACGGCGCCAACAGCGCGGGCAACGCCACCGAGGGAAAAGCCTCCATAAACTGCAGGCGGCTCTCGAAATCCGCCGGGATCAGGCCGGGAATAAAGGCGCGCTTCAGCGCCGCGAAACCGCGCAATCCACGGGTTTGCCGCCAGCCTTCGCCGGAGCAAATAAAGTCGAGTTGGCTGAAATCCTGCAGCCCGGCGATGTGGTCCGCGTGAAAATGCGAGACGATCAGCGCCTGAATATCGCCCTCGGCGTAACCGGCTTCGCGCAGTTGGTGCGCCAACGACTCGGCGGGATCGAAATAGACCGGCGTCATGCGGCGATAAAGGCTGAACACCCCCGACTGCGTGTGCTGCTGAAAATAACGCGCGTAGCCGGTATCCCACAGCCAGCGGCGCTCCCCCACCTCCAGCAGATAGGCGCGCGCCGGGAATTTGCATACCCGGAACCCGGCGCCGCGCAGCGCCATGCAGCCGATATGCGTGCAATAACCCACTTCAAAAACGGTGACCTTAGCCATGCTGTCCGCCTTCTTGCCGCCGCAGCCACTCGCCGGTCAGACGAATGCCCTGTTCCATCGAATAACGCGGCCGATAGCCCAACTCTTCGATCGCACGGGTCTGGTTCAGCGTCATGTCAAAATGCACCGCCGCCACGCTGTAGCGCGTCAGCAGCGGTTCCTTGCCGCTCAGCGTCGCCCACAGCTCCATGCCGCCGGCCAGCGTATGCAGCAGCGGATAGGGCACGGCCTGCAGCCGGTAACTCAGCCCCAGTTCCTGACGCAGCAGCGCATCCAGCATCTCCGCCAGCCGCTGCGGTTGGTGGTTGGTGATGTTGTACACGGCGCCGGACGGCAATCCGCGCTGCCGACTGGCCAGATCCATCGCGTGCACCACGTTGGGGGCAAAGGTCAGATCCAGCAGCGCTTGTCCGCCGCCGGGCAATCGCAATACGCCGCGATCGCGTTCGAGCTGCTGCAACAGCCGCGGCACGATCACCCGATCGTGCGGGCCAAACAGGCCGCGTGGCCGCAGCATAATGTAGGTGGTTTGCGGATAGATCTTCGCCTGCGCCAACAGGCGTTGTTCGGCGGCGTGCTTGCTGGCGGCATAGTGATTGGCGAAGCGCCGGGCACGGTAACCCTCGTCAAGATCGTAATGCGGCTGAAAATCGAAGTAGATTGCCGGCGTGGAGATATGCACGAAGCGCCGCACGCCGCAGCGCCCCGCCGCCTCCGCCAGCTTCTCCGTCGCCGCGGCGTTGATGCGGTGAAACTCCGCTTTGCCGCCCCAGGGGGAAGACTTGGCCGCGCAGTGCCACACCCACTCGCAGTCGGTCACCAGCTGCCGGCACTGCTGCGGCGTCGCCTGCGCCAGATCGAGCGCGCAAAACTCGGCGCCCAGCTGACGCAACGCTTCGCCGGCCCGTTCATCGCGGCCGGTGGCGCGCACCTGATGTCCGGCCTCCAGCAGCCACTGCGCCGCGTTGCGCCCCAGCCCGCTGGTCGCCCCGGTGACCAGCACCCTCATGGCAGCAACACCATGCCGGCCAACGCCAGCCCGGCGGCGGTGCCGATCAGCATCACCGGCTGGCCGGGGTTGAAGCGCCCGGTGGCCACGGCGGCATGCAGCGCCGTCGGGATGGACGCCGCCACCTGGTTGCCGTGGTGGCGGTAGATATCTACCAGCGCCTCGCTCGAAACGTGCAGCCGCTTGCGCATGTGTTCGAGCGACAAATGGCTGGCCTGGTGTGGCACCACGGTGGCGATCTGCGCCAGGGTCAAGCCACTGGCGCTCAGCAGCCGATCGAGGTAGCCCTCAATCAGCGCCGACGCCTGACGGAACAGCGGCTTGCCCTGCATATGAAACAGGAAGTCTTGTTCGCACATGCCGGCGCGCGGGTTGCGGCGCGTGCCGCCGGCGCGGATCTCGCAAAGTTCGCTGCCGGCGGGGTAGGTTTCCACCAGGCTGGCGAGGATGCCGCTGGCGCCGTCGCCGCGCTCTACGATGGCGCAGGCGGCGCCGTCGCCGAAGATCAGCGACGACTCTTCATGCTGCCAGTCGATGCCGCGTGAAGCGAGATCCGCTGAGACGATGGCGATACGCCGATACGTTCCGGCGTTCAGCAGCCCCGCCGCCACCTGCAGCGCAGAGATAAAGCTGACGCAGCTGCTGTTGATGTCGAAGCCCGGCGTGCCCGCCGCCAGCCCCGCCACCTTGAGAATATGCGCGGCGGTGCACGGCAATGCCTGCACCGAAATCGCCGAGGCGGAGATCAGCAGATCGATCGAGTCTGCCGGAATGGCGCGGCGAGCCAGCGCATCTTGCAGCGCAGCGGCGGCGAGCTCGGCCTGGCTGGCGTCGTCGGCGGCGTAATAGCGATAAACGATGCCCGAGCGTTTTTCAACGTAACCGGCCGGTTTCCCCAGGCGAGCGTCGAGCGTAGAGGAGGCCACGCGGTTGGGCGGCAATGCGGCCCCGGTGGCGATGATCTTCAGAGGCAACAGCTCGGGTGAGCGACATTGTGTGGTCATTATTGTTATTGATTAACCTGACTATCCATAAAGCGATTCTCCCGCACGGCACGAAGGCCACGCGGATCATCCCCGGTTTTTATGTCCCAAAAAGCCTTTCATCAAGGCGGTATCTCTTGTTATCGGCTACCACGGGCCGACGTCCGTCGGCGGAAGCATAAGCGTAACATGACTGAGATAATTAGTTTACGACAAGGCGGCGAGAATGGGCAGACGGCGGGGGAATTATCGGAATAGCGCCGCCGCTGGCGATCGGCGGCGGCGAGGTCAGGCTCAGCGGCGGTTGCGCACCAGTTGATAACGGCGGGTCAGGTACTCTACCGGCGCGCTCCAGATATGCACCAGGCGGCAGAACGGGAACAGCACGAACAGCGTCATGCCCAGCACCATGTGCAGTTTGAAGATAATCGCCACCCCTGCCAGGTGCGCAGAGGCGCCGGCGTGGAAGGTCACTACCGCCTGCGCCCAGGCCACCAGCTTCATCATTTCGCTGCCGTCCATATGCTGGGCGGAGAACGGAATGGTCAGCAGCCCCAGACACACCTGCACCACCAACAACGTCAGGATCATGATGTCGGCGAAGCTGCTGGTGGCGCGTACCCGCGGGTTGGTCAACCGGCGCTTCAGCAACAGCGCGCCGCCGATCAGCGTCATCAGGCCGCAGGCGCCGCCGGCGATCATCGCCAGCTTCTGCTTCACGTCGATCGGCAGGAAGGCCTCATACATCCAGTGCGGCGTCAGCATGCCGAGGAAGTGGCCCGCGAAGATGCCGATAATGCCGATGTGGAACAGGTTGGACGCCAGCCGCATGCCCTTTTTATCCAGCATCTGGCTGGAGCCGGCGCGCCAGCTGTACTGCCCGTAGTCGTAACGCAGCCAGCTGCCGATCAGGAACACCGCGCCGGCCAGATAAGGGTAGATATCGAAGAAGAACTGATTCAAAAATTGCATGATTAGCGTCCTTTGGTTCCGGTTAACGCATCCGTCAGGTCCAGATACTGTGGCGCTACCGCGCCGGCGAAGCGCCGCTGGTGCGCCGTCTGCTGGGCGGAGGCGCAGCCTTGTTCGCCGAGAAACTTGATCTGCTCCTCTTCCCACACCGCATCCAGCGCCTGCGGCGTATCGTCGCGCGCCTCTTGCGCCACCTGCGTCTCCAGCGCCTGGGCCTGCACCTCGCTACCGGACAGCGCCAGCAGCAGATCAAACAGCACCGCGTACGGGCTTTCGCGCTGCTGCAGACGCGCGCCCAGCAGCGCCAGGATCGGCGCGATGTCCCGCAGCCCTTCCCGCGCCTGCGCCGCGCTGCGGCTGGCCAAATACTCCAGGTACAGCGGCAGGAAGTCCGGCAGCTCACGGCTGTCGATCTCCAGCCCGGCGGCGCGGTACTGCGCCATCAGGTCAACCATCGCCTGGCCGCGATCGCGCGACTCGCCGTGCACATGCTCAAACAGCAGCAGCGAGGTGGCGCGGCCGCGATCGAACAGTTCGCAATAGTCAGCCTGCGCGTCCAGCAACGGGCGCGCGCACAGGCGGCGGATAAACAGAATCAGCTGCGCGCTGTGGTGCAGATCCAGCTCGCTGGCCGGCTCCAGCGCTTCGATCAGCGCCTGCTGATGGTCAAACAGCGCCTGCTCCGGGTAATCCAGCAGGCGGGCGATCACTTTCAGGCTGATCATGAGGCATCCTCCGGCCGCGCGGTTTTCGCGGTCACGTCGATGGCATCGATACGGCGGCTGTTGAACAGATTGAACTTGCCGTCGCTGCCGTGGCAGCCGTCGCCGAAGCTGAAGCCGCACCCCTTGCTTTCCGGGAAGGCTTCGCGCGCCAGCTCGCGGTGGCTCGACGGCACCACGAAGCGATCTTCATAGTTGGCGATCGCCAGGTAGCGATACATCTCCTGCGCCTGCGCTTCACTCAGACCGACCTGCTCCAGCGCGCTGGTGTCCACCACGCCGTCGACGGTTTCCGCCCGCTTGTAGTGGCGCATCGCCAGCATGCGTTTCAGCGCCAGCAGCACCGGCTCGGTATCGCCGGCGGTCAACAGGTTCGCCAGATACTGCACCGGGATGCGCAGGCTCTCGACGTCCGGCAATACGCCGCTGTGCGCCAGCTCGCCGGCGTCGGCGGCCGATTGAATCGGTGACAACGGCGGCACGTACCACACCATCGGCAACGTGCGGTATTCCGGGTGCAGCGGCAGCGCCAGCTTCCAGTCCATCGCCATTTTGTACACCGGCGACTGCTGAGCGGCTTCAATGACGCCCTGCGGCACGCCGTCCGCCAGCGCCTGAGCAATCACCTTCGGATCATGCGGATCGAGGAAAATATCGAGCTGACTCTGGTACAGATCCTTGTCGTTCTCCACCGCCGCCGCCTGCTCGATGCGATCGGCGTCGTACAGCAGCACGCCGAGGTAGCGGATGCGGCCCACGCAGGTCTCCGAACAGACCGTCGGCTGCCCGGCTTCGATACGCGGGTAACAGAAGATGCACTTCTCGGACTTGCCGCTCTTCCAGTTGAAGTAGATTTTCTTGTACGGGCAGCCGGTCAGGCACATGCGCCAGCCGCGGCACTTGTCCTGGTCGATCAGCACGATGCCGTCTTCGCCGCGCTTGTAGATCGCCCCGCTCGGGCAGGTGGCGACGCAGGCCGGGTTGAGGCAGTGCTCGCACAGGCGCGGCAGATACATCATGAAGGTGTTTTCGAACTGGCCGTACATCGCCTTCTGCAGGTTGTCGAAGTTCTTGTCCTGCGAACGTTTTTCGAACTCCCCGCCGAGGATCTCTTCCCAGTTCGGGCCGCTTTCGATCTTGTTCATGCGCTGCCCGGTGATCAGCGAGCGCGGGCGCGCCACCGGCTGGTGCTTGCCCTGTTTGGCGGTGTGCAGATGCTGGTAGTCGTAATCGAACGGCTCGTAGTAGTCGTCCAGCGCCGGCACATCCGGGTTGGCGAAGATTTTCGCCAGCACGCCGACGCGGCTGCCCATGCGCGGTTCCAGCTTGCCGTTGATTTTGCGGATCCAACCGCCCTTCCATTTTTCCTGATCTTCCCAGGCGTGCGGATACCCGACGCCCGGCTTGCTTTCCACGTTATTGAACCAGGCGTACTCCATACCCTCGCGGCTGGTCCAGACGTTTTTGCAGGTGACCGAACAGGTGTGGCAACCGATGCACTTGTCCAGATTCAGCACCATGCCGACTTGCGAACGAATTTTCATTTGCTGTTCTCCTGCTGACTGCCCTGCGCGTAGTCGTTGCCTTCGTCGTCCAACCAATCAATGCGGTTCATCTTGCGCACCACCACGAACTCGTCGCGGTTGGAACCGACGGTGCCGTAGTAGTTGAAGCCGTAGGCCAACTGCGCATAGCCGCCGATCATATGGGTCGGCTTCGGACAGGCGCGGGTCACCGAGTTGTGGATGCCGCCGCGTTGGCGAGTGATCTCCGAGCCCGGCAGATTCACGATGCGCTCCTGTGCGTGGTACATCATGGTCATGCCGGCCGGGATACGCTGGCTCACCACCGCGCGCGCCGTCAGCGCGCCGTTGGCGTTGAAGGCCTCGATCCAGTCGTTGTCCGCAATGCCCAGATCGTTGGCGTCGTCTTCGCTCAGCCAGACGATCGGCCCGCCGCGCGACAGCGTCAGCATCAGCAGGTTGTCGCTGTAGGTGGAGTGAATGCCCCACTTCTGGTGCGGCGTCAGGAAGTTCAGCGCCTTCTCCTTGTTGCCGTTCGGCTTGCTGTTCAGCAGCGGCTGCGCGGCGCGGGTGTCGATCGGCGGCCGGTATACCAGCAGGCTTTCACCGAAGGCGCGCATCCACTCATGGTCCTGATACAGCTGCTGACGGCCGCTGAGGGTGCGCCACGGGATCAGCTCGTGCACGTTGGTGTAGCAGGCGTTATAGGAAACGTGTTCGTCCTCCAGACCGGACCAGGTCGGGCTGGAGATGATTTTGCGCGGCTGCGCCTGAATGTCGCGGAAGCGAATTTTCTCGTCTTCCTTGTTCAGCGCCAGGTGCCGATGATCGCGGCCGGTGACGTTGCTCAGGGCTTCCCAGGCTTTCACCGCCACCTGGCCGTTGGTTTCCGGCGCCAGCGACAGGATCACTTCCGCCGCGTCTATCGCGCTCTCGATCTTCGGCCGCCCCGCCGCCGGGCCGTCGGCCTTGACGTAGTTAAGCTGCTTGAGGAAGTCGACCTCGGTTTGGGTGTTCCAACTGATGCCCTTGCCGCCGTTGCCCAGTTTGTCCAGCAGCGGCCCCAGTGAGGTAAAGCGCTCGTAGGTGGCCGGGTAATCACGCTCCACCGCGATGATGTGCGGCGCGGTTTTACCGGGGATCAGATCGCATTCGCCCTTCTTCCAGTCCTGTACGCCGTAAGGCTGCGCCAGCTCGGCGGCGGAGTCGTGCTGGATAGGCAGGGTCACCACGTCGGTTTCCTGGCCCAGATGGCCGACGCACACCTCGGAGAAGGCCTTGGCGATGCCCTTGTAGATTTCCCAGTCGCTCTTCGAATCCCAGGCCGGATCGACCGCCGCCGACAGCGGATGAATGAACGGGTGCATGTCGGAGGTGTTCATGTCGTCTTTTTCGTACCAGGTGGCGGTCGGCAGCACCACGTCGGAGTACAGGCAGGTGCTCGACATGCGGAAATCGAGCGTCACCACCAGATCCAGCTTGCCTTCGCCGCCCTGCTCGCGCCATTCCACTTCCTGCGGCATCACGCCGCCCTGCTGGCCGAGATCTTTCCCCTGGATGCCATTTTCGGTGCCCAACAGGTATTTGAGCATGTACTCATGGCCCTTGCCGGAGGAGCCCAGCAGGTTGGATCGCCAGACGAACAGGTTACGCGGGAAGTTCTGCGGATTGTCCGGCTGCTCGGCGGCGAAGCCCAGCGAGCCGTTCTTCAGGCTGTCGACGGTAAATTCGACCGGCGATTGGCCGGCCGCGCGTGCCTGCTCCGCCAGGCGCAGCGGGTTAGCGCCCAGCTGCGGCGCCGACGGCAGCCAGCCCATGCGTTCGGCGCGCACGTTAAAGTCGATTAGGCTGCCGCCGAAGCGCGATTTGTCCGCCAGCGGCGACAGCAGCTCGTCGGTGCCGACGGTTTCATAGCGCCATTGACTGGAATGGTTGTAGAAGAACGAGGTGCTGTTCATGTGGCGCGGCGGGCGCTGCCAGTCGAGGCCGAACGCCAGCGGCAGCCAGCCGGTTTGCGGCCGCAGTTTTTCCTGGCCGACGTAGTGCGCCCAGCCGCCGCCGCTCTGGCCGACGCAACCGCAGAAGATCAGCATGTTGATCAGGCCGCGGTAGGTCATGTCCATGTGATACCAGTGGTTGACGCCGGCGCCGACGATGATCATCGAACGGCCGTGGGTCTTCTCGGCGTTTTCCGCGAACTCGCGGGCAATGCGGATGATGTTGTGGCGCGACACGCCGGTGATCTGCTCGGCCCAGGCCGGGCTGTAAGCCTTGACCTCGTCATAGTCGGCGGCGCAGTTGGCGTCGCCCAACCCGCGCTCCAGGCCGTAATTGGCCAGCGTCAGATCGTACACGCTGGTCACCAGCGCTTCGCTGCCGTCCGCCAGCCGCAGGCGTTTCACCGGCAGCTTGTGCAGCAGGATCTCGTCCAGCGCCACGCTGTTGAAATGCTCGCTGTCGGCGCCGCCGAAGTACGGGAAACCCACCTCGGCGACGTCGTCATGCATGCCCAACAGGCTGAGCTGCAGCTCGACTTCCTGTTGCGATTTGCCTTCGCGCTGTTCCAGGTTCCACTTGCCCTTCTCGCCCCAGCGGAAGCCGATGGAGCCCTGCGGCGCCACCAGATCGCCGCTGCGGCTGTCGATAGCGACAGTTTTCCACTCGGGATTGTTTTCCTGGCCCAATCCGTCCACCAGATCGGCGGCGCGCAGCAGGCGGCCGGCGGCGTAGTGGCCGCCTTCACGCGGCTCCAGCAGCACCAGCATCGGCATGTCGGTATAGCGGCGCACGTAGTCGCGGAAGTAGCCGACTTCGCGATCGAGATGGAACTCTTTCAGCATTACGTGGCCCATCGCCAGCGCCATCGCGCTGTCGGTGCCCTGCTTCGGATTCAGCCAGTGGTCGCACAGCTTGGCGACTTCGGCATAGTCCGGCGTCACCGCCACGGTTTTGGTGCCCTTGTAGCGCACTTCGGTAAAGAAGTGGGCGTCCGGGGTGCGCGTCTGCGGCACGTTGGAGCCCCAGGCGATAATGTAGGAGGAGTTGTACCAGTCGGCGGATTCCGGCACGTCGGTCTGCTCGCCCCAGGTCATCGGCGAGGCCGGCGGCAGATCGCAATACCAGTCGTAGAAGCTCAGGCAGGCGCCGCCGATCAGCGACAGGTAGCGGGCGCCGGCGGCGTAGGACACCATCGACATCGCCGGGATCGGCGAGAAGCCGATAATGCGGTCTGGGCCGAAGGTTTTGGCGGTATAGACGTTGGCGGCGGCGATCAGTTCATTGACCTCTTGCCAGCTGGAACGGACGAAACCGCCGCGGCCGCGCGCCACCTTGTAGCTTTTGGCTTTTTCCGCATCGCCGACGATAGAGCCCCAGGCCGCGACCGGATCGCTGTGCTGCGCTTTCGCTTCGCGCCACAGTTTGAGCAGACGCTTGCGCATCAGCGGGTATTTCAGCCGGTTGGCGCTGTACAGGTACCAGGAGTAACTGGCGCCGCGCGGGCAGCCGCGCGGTTCATGGTTGGGCAGATCGGGACGGGTGCGCGGATAGTCGGTTTGCTGGGTTTCCCAGGTCACCAGACCATTCTTCACGTAGATTTTCCAACTGCAGGAACCGGTGCAGTTCACGCCGTGGGTGGAACGCACCACTTTGTCGTGCTGCCAACGGCTGCGGTAGCCGTCTTCCCAGTCGCGGTTAGTGTTCAAGGTCTGGCCGTGCTCGCCAGAAAAAGGCTCCGCCAACTGCTTGAAATAGCGGAAACGGTCTAAAAATTTGCTCATCCGGAATGCTCCTGAAGGCTCTTGTCGTTATAAGAAGACATGCTCAATCTGCCGCCAGCCTACTGACGGCCAACCGGCGGCAAATTGATTGCGATCAAGAGAAAGCGGGAGGCGACGCGCGCGTCAGGGGTGAAATACCACCAAAGTATAGGTGCGATAAATGAGGTTAATTAATTGAATTAAAATGAATAAAGGAGAATATCAAGATGAAGGGGGACAGCTGGGAGGCAAGGCGGGGTATTTGGGGGTAGGACGCGGGAGAAACCTCCCGCGTGATGCTGACTCGTCGCTTTCAGCGTTGAAGCCACAGCGTCGCGGTACCCACGGCGGGCAACGTCAGCTTGACCTCCGTGCCCTCTCCCTGCTGCCGCCAACCCGCCGGAAGGCGCAAGCGGGTGCTCCCCTCTCGATAGTAAGGATTGGCTACCAGCAGCAAGGCGCGATCGCCCAGAATAAACATCCGCGCCGGCATTTGCGGGTCGCTTCCCGCCAGCGGCGTCGATTTTCCCGTCAGCAGATAAGGGGTGAAGGCGGCGATTTGCTGCGACACGGCAGCCACGCCACGCCAGGTGGCGTCAAACTCCCGTTGGTCGAAGCGGCCGGTTTTACGCTTATAAAACAGATCGGTATAAGAATAAAACAACAGCCCCTTGGCGCCGCCGATCAGCGCCTGCCAGGCCTGATTGCGAATTTCCGCCTCTGACGGCGGATGTGGCTTGCGGCGGGCGTCATAAGCGGCGTGATCCATGATTTGCATCACCACCCAGGCCCCGCGTGCCTGGCGGGCGGCCTGCACCGTCAGTTCGGTATAACGCGTCGTGCGCGTCAGATCGCGATCGTTCCCCACTGGGTAAGGGTCGGTCGCCAAAATGTCGCTGCTGTTAAAGTAGGCGTCCAACTCCCCGGTTTTGTTCAACACCTGGAAGGTGGGATGATCGCCGTCAAGCCGCTTTATTTGCAGGTTTTTTTCCTCGATCTTATCGAGATATTCCGGCCCCAGTTCATCGTTGATGTACCAGGCGAGCAGGTTGGGCTGAGAGCGCAAGCGCTGCACGTACCAGGCCGTCATCGCCGCGTAGTCGCCACCGCGCGCGGCCGGCGCGAAGCGGCTGCCGCGGTACTGATCTTTGACGGAGTAAATGACCAGCAGCCCGCGCTTGCCTGCGTTGCGGAAAAAGGCGTAAGGATCTTTCTTTTCCCCATAATCATAATTCAGCACCGTGTTGAATCCCGCCGAGGCGATGCGCGCCAAATGCTCATCGGTAGCCACGTTGGCGTAAATGCCCAACGGGAAAAGCCGTTGACCATCGCGCAGGGTAAAGCCTTCGCTGTCGATCGCGACTTTGGCCGCAGGCTGCCCGACGCGAAAAGACAGCTCGCTGCCCTGTGCCGGCTGGGATTGCTGACCGGTGACCTGCTGACGCAGGCGGTATTCCCCCTGGGCCAGGCCGGCCGGCGGTTGGTATTCGATACGGCGCTGCCCTTCAACCTGATAACGGTCGCGGCTACGGTGAACAACCTGCCCCTCGGCATTGAGCAATTCGCTGTCGACCTGCAAATGCTGCGGCTGCGCAGTGACGACCAGCGTGTCGACCTTTCCCTGCGCCGACGCGCCGAGCTGATACAACGCCGGCATAGACGCGCGAGCACACGCATAGGCGTCGTCAAACCAGGCGGTACCGGTGCTCCCCTTACGCAGATAAACGCCAAAAGTGATTCGCGCCGCCTGCGGCGGCACGGTATAGCTGGCGTTCACGTGCCGCCAGCCGCTGTCGCCGGTCACCCCAGCCGGATAACTGCCTTCCAGAAAGCGCCCCTGCGCATCAAAGCTCTGCAGATAAACCCCAGCCCCGCCGTCGCGGCTTTGCCCGCGCACGCCGCGGGTCTTGAGCCAGACGCCGAAATCTATCGTCTGTCCGGGCTCAACCTGCAGCGCCTGGTTGAAGGTACGGTATCGCGCGATATCTGCATTGTCATAACGCAGACTCCCCCTGCCACTGTGCGTATCGCCGTCGGCCTGCGCGCCCTGCGCTCGCCAGCCGCTGAGCCCTTGCTCAAAGCCGGGGTTGGTCAACAGATTGGGTTGGCAGTTCTGCGCCAGAGCCGCTGCGCCCCACAAGGCGCAACAGCCCAGAGCCGCCCGCTGATACATCCCCCTCATGGTCATTTCCTTTTCACCACGGCATTGAACAGATAGGTGGCGAACAAATAGCAGGATTTCTGGTAAGACAGCCCCAAATGCTGACGGTAAATCCGCCATTGCCAGTCCGCAGCGCGGATTTTGTTGCCCGACAGCGAATGGGTAGACAACCGGTAACAGGCCAGCGGTTCGGGAATGCAGTAGGCCAGGCCGTTACGCGCCTTCTGCAGCACCGCCAGCCACATCAAGTAGTCCTCATGCCCCACTTTTTGCTGATACACCTTACCGATGCGCTTCTGGTTATAGATGCCGGTGAGATTGCCGATCCAGTTGCTTTTCAACATGTCCTGATAGCCGATAAGCTCATCCGCACCACGGGTGTTTTTGATCAATTTCAGGTCGTCTTCGAAGGTGTAATAATGGGAACACACCACGTCATAGCGGCGGGTTTGCAAAATGCTCGCCTGGCGCGACAGCTTGTTGGGGAGCCATACGTCATCACTGTCGCAGAAGGCGATATAGTCCCCGCTCGCCGCCTCAATGCCGATGTTGCGCGTTTCCGCCACGCCCTGGTTATGCTCATTGCGTATATAGGTGAGGCGATCGTGGATAAACGGCCGCACCACCTCGGCGGTGTTGTCGGTGGACGCATCATCGATCACATACAGGTGATAGTCGGTAAATTGCTGGTTCAGCACGCCAAGGATCGATTCTTTGATAGAGTTTGCCGCGTTGTAGGCGGGCATTATCACGGATATCTTTTCCATTCTGTCCTCACTCAATGAGCTGTTGCCACTGGGGATAAATACGTTCGGGAGAAAAACGGCGAGACTTATCTAGCGCGGCGACAGAAAAGCGATCGCGCAGGTCCGGGTCGCGCATCAGTTCGAGCACGCCTTCGCTGAAGGCGGCGGCATCGTCATCGGGCACCAGATAGCCGTTGACGCCGTTGTCTATCAGCTCGGCCGGGCCGGTCTTGCAATCGTAGGCCACCAACGGCAGGCCGAAACTCATGGCTTCGATCAGCACCATCGGCAACCCCTCATAGCGCGACGTCATCAAATACAGACTGGCCTGGCGATAATAGGCCGCCACGTCGGCGGTGGCCGGCAGCAGGCTCACCTGCCGCTCCAGCCCGGCGCCTTCAATCTGCCGCCGCAGTGCGTCACGCTCAGGGCCGTCGCCAATAATCAACAGCCGCCAATCCGGCATTTGCGCCGCCACCCCGCGCCACAGCGCGATCAGACGATCGAAGCCTTTCTGATTGCTCAACCGCCCCACCGCCAGCGCCACCTTTTCCTGCAGCGCCGGCGTCGGCGCCTGTGCGCCGAACGGCGAAACGTTCTCGATCACCCGGCATTTCCCGGCGCCCACCCAGCGAGCGATGGCGTCGCGATCTTGCCGCGTCAGGAAAATCACGCGATCGCCCAACCGGTAAACCAACAACTTCAGCCATTTAAATACGCGCGGATACTGGTGAAAGCTGACGTGCTCGCTCAATAACAGCCGGCTGCGGGCACAGAACAAACGTAGAAAAGGCGTCATCACCACCGACAGTTTTCCCATGGAAACGGTAATGATCGCGTCCGCGCGTTCGCGCCGCAGTGCCAACGCCAGCCGCCATGGCCAGAACAGCGAATCGCCGCCGCCACAGCGTAGCCGGACGTCGCTCGCCAGCGGAAAGAAGCTCCGCTCGCCACACAGCGAAAACACCGCCACCTCGTAATTCGGCAGACGCGCCAGCGCATTGGCCAAACCGCTGGCGACCCGTTCAGTGCCGCCCTTGCCCGCCATATTTTCGATGACGATGATTACCTTGCGTGCTTGCATATCATCTCCTGAATCCCTGGCGCACATTGCGCAACAGCCGGCCGCCAACCGAGAACAACCCCAGCCGCGTCAGACAATCGCCATACCATTTGATCATCTTGAACTTGCCGCTCAGGCTGTGCCGCACGATGCGCGACGAGTAATAATTGAACGCCTGGGCGTTTTCCGAATACAGCGAGGCCAGCAGGTGCTTGCAGGCGAATCCGCTGATATGGCGATCGCTGGGACTGAGGAAGGTATTGATAAAGCGGTCGCTGGCCTCCAGATTAAGCTTCGCCGTCATGCGTCCGTAACGCCCCACGTCGAGAAACACCCCGCCACCGGCGTCATACGCCACTTGCGCGCCCAAATTGGTGGCGTTGACCAGAAAGCCCCAATCCTGATGCTTGTTGAGAAACTCGGGAAATAAAAAGCGGCGATCGCTTTTTTTACGCATGCTGATGGTGGATGATCGAATATCGCCCATTTCCAGAAAAAGAAAATCCTCGCCGGAAGAACCGGATTTGTAGTGAAAGTTGAAGTCACGTACCGAATCGCCGCTCACCTCTGCATAATTACCGAAGATAATATCAATATGGCGATCTTCATGCTTCTTCATGCGGCGAATAATATAGTTGGTAGTAAAGTAATCATCCGAATCGAGAAAAAACACGATCTCCGATTGCGCTAAATTGGCGCCCAGGTTGCGCGATACCGCCGCATTGCTCTTCTGTTTTTTCTCATGTAGCATCACGTTGCTATTAGTCGCCGCTATCTGGCGAATATATTTGATATCATCCTCGTCAGAGCAATCATCAACCAAAATCACCTGATAGTCGAACCCTTGGCAAGCGCTGAAAATCCGCTTCAGAGTTTTAGGCAGGTAACGCGCACTATTATAAATAGGGATCACGATCGAGAAATCCATTTCTTAACCCTCCAACTTAGAATTTATCATTTCTTTTCCACGGCAAAGCAGCAATAATGACACGTTAAATACCGGGACCAAAAAATAGGTTTCCGTTAAAGTTGTCAGCAGGAAGACAACCACCACCCAGCGCATGAATCGACTCAGCCTGCGCATATTACCCAACAGGTGAAAATAACAAAAAAGCATGACAACAGAGGCGATCCCACCAGCCGAATAAAACATGGCGATGAAGAAGAAATCGACCGGCTTATAGGGTTCGATATTCATGCCGAACAGCGGATTGGGTAGCCCCACCGCCTGAAACATCTGCCAGGAGAACCAGATGCGCCCGGTCAACGCCTGATTCAACAGCGCATCCAATGCCGGATTGCTCCCCCAGCGTATAACGCTGGCGAACTGGAAGCCTACGATGACCAACGTCAGCGCAATGCAGACTTTTCTATTGGGGGTAAAACGCAACAGCGGCGCCAACCAGAACAGTAACAACATCAACAGTGCCAACATAAAACAGGTGCGGGAATAGGAATACATCAGCACCGGGATAATTAACGCCGACACCGCCAGTGAGGCGATATTTTTCATTCCACGCGTTAATTTCGCATGGTCGATCAGGCACAGCAGCATGGCGAACAAGGCAAAAGAATAATACGCCAAGGTATTCGGGTTATCGAAACCCAGCGTTAATCTGTTGCCATAGCGCTCATCAAGGTAAACAAATCCATTGGTGTAAAAGGTATAAGGGATAACCATCAACAGCCCGGCAACCACAAAAGCGATAGCGAACATTTCAGCGCCGCGCACCATCTCGATGCGGCGGAATAAAATTATCACCGCAGAGCTGAATACCGCGCCAAAAAGGTAATCGCCATGTCCGGTGGCGATATTAACCAGAAACAGCAGAACCAAAAAACCCGCAACCGCTTTTTCCGCCATCGTAGCGATGAAAAATGCATAGCCGACATAGAGCAACATCAGGGCATTGAGCCCCATCACGGTTTTATTAATCAGCTCGCTGTTGAACGATCCCGAGGTCAGGAAAGTTTTCACGAAAAAGATCAACAGGAAGGTCAATATGATTGATTGATTGACCAAATCCCGCGACTGATTATAACCAACATTGGCATGCATGTGAAAATTGGAGGCGACTCTCTGCATAAGCGTTTACTCAGTAAAATAACTGCCCCATTCCTGCTCGATGTTTTCCGGCTTAAGCTTGCTTAATCCCGCACCAGGCGTAAACGTCAATTCACCGAAATAGACCTTCTCACCGACCTGGTAGAAATCCACGCGGACATAAGAGAACTGCTGCGCAACCTGGCGAGCCAAACGCGTCATTTCTTCCAGCCGCGTAGGTCGCGGCATCGGTTCGTCGGCATTCGGCAAGTTGATGCGGATTTCGGTGCGGTTCCAGTCGAGATCAAAAATATCGCGCCGATGGGTGCCGAAACGCTGGTAATCCACCTGGATAAACATGCGAATTTCATGGTTGTCGTTGAAACAATGAAATTTGATATCGTTCGGCACCTGCTCACCATCCAGCAACATGCGTTCCACCATGATGCAGGGTTCGATGTCCAGATAATGCTTTTCGCGACTCTGCTCGTAAAAGTTGCTGCGCATCCACGAACTGCTGAGATCGTACAATTCCGCGTAGCTAACCTGTTGCTTGTCGAACACCAACCGGTTATAGCCGCTGCCATGGTTGGCCTTCAGCACGAAGGCGTCTGGCAACTGCCTGAACGTGTCGTAGCTGAGTTCAGTGCCATGCGCATACAGCTCCACCAGATACTCTTCGCCCCACAGGCCGGCAATAAATTCGCGGACCTTGTATTTGTCCGACAAGGTGGTGTAGATGCTGCGCGGATAAATTTTGCGGCGCATGATCTTTTCGCTGAAGCCGGTCGGTTTTGACAGGTGCGGCAATTTTTTGAAATAGAGCGCGTATTTAACCTGATGGTGCCAGGCATCGGGCAGGCGCTTGGAAATGCTTTTAACCAGGGTGTTTAACATGCTCTCTCCTTAATTTGCTGACAAGACGCGGCAGGCAGTAAAAACAGGTCAGCTGCAGTCGGGTAATTTTCCCGCCACGGAATAAACTGTTCAGAACGAAGAACGAAATGAATTCCGCCAGTAGCGTAGACACCGCAGCGCCGGTCAGGCCGTAACGCGGGATCAGCAGCAGATTCATCGCCACGTTCAGCAGAGCCACCAACGGCATCTTGATGGCGATAAAGCGATAACCGGCGAACAGCACGATGCTGCGATACGAAACCGTCCCCATCACTGAGAACAGCGAGGTCAGCGTACAAATAGCCAGGATGTCGGCGGCCGGTTGAAAAGCGGCGCCATACAGCAGCGCAATAGCCGGGTGGGCGAACCACCACAGACCCAGCAGCACCGGCAACGACAGGCCCAATACCACCAGATAAAGCACCCGGATGCGGTACTCTTGCTCCAACGGGTCGCGACAGTTGGCAATACCCGGCATCAACGAGGTGATCAGCGCCATCGGCACAAAAACCCACCCCTGACTGAGGGTGGTCGCGGCGCTGAACCAGCCCACCGCCTGCTCGCCGACCAGATTGCCCAGCATGATTTGATCGATGCGGGTATAAATCACTATCGCCAGACTGGAGATGGCCAACGGCAGGCCCACTTTCAGCAAATAACGGCCATAGCGCCCGGCCTGGCGCGGCGTAACCCGCGGCGAGGCCGCAGCTTCCCCACGAAATAGCCAGAGGCGCACCAGATAAGGTACGGCGCTGCTGAGGATGTAGGGTACCGCGAACCACACCAGCGGCAGCGCGGCGCTCACCAGCGCCAGCCGCAGTCCGATCGACAACAGCAGCGCCAGGTTGTTGATCAGCGTATTGCGTTTCGACTGCAGGCGGGCATCGTAATAAATTTTGTACACGTCCTGAATCGAGAAATAGGCACTGATAAGCAGCAACAGCGTCATCAGTTGACCGGCTGGCAGCTGGCTGAAATAGCTCCATATCAGCATCGGCAGCGCCACCACCAGGAACAGCCGGCGGCGCAAACGCATCGAAGCCAACATCAGGCGAATGCCGCTCGGCGGGCGGCGGGCGACGCGGTTGAAAATGATGCTGTCGGCGCCCAGCTGCACCAGCGGCACCACAATGGCGATCGTCGCCAACAGATAGTTGAGAGCGCCAAACTGGGCGGGCCCCAGATAGCGCGCAACGTAAATGGAGACGAAGATGCCGGACAGGCTGAGCGAAACGCGTTCCAGCATCAGCCACAGGGCATTGGTGATAATGGCCTTCACCCGCTTATTCCTCTGCCTGCCGCTGATCTTCCCGATGGC
This sequence comes from Serratia sp. EC4, assembly GCF_059652115.1. NCBI lineage: Bacteria > Pseudomonadati > Pseudomonadota > Gammaproteobacteria > Enterobacterales > Yersiniaceae > Serratia > Serratia sp. EC4. The sequence continues at coordinate 691,981 of NZ_JBNIDE010000001.1, forward strand.
TTGGATAGGCGAAGTTGTAATAGCTCATGTCGGTCGCCGCCCTTTTCACGATGCCGTTGAGGATTACGCCTCTGATCGCCACGCCATTCTGTTCGAAACGGCGCATGCTGGTTTCGATCTGCTTGACGGTGTTCACCTCAAAACGCACCACCAACAGTGACGTACCGGCGTGATTGCCGACGATGGCCGCGTCCGTCACCGCCAGAATCGGCGGCGTATCGATCAGCACCAGATCGTAGTTTTGCCCGGCCCAGCGCAGGAAATCGGCGAAACGGCGATGCATCAGCAGCTCGGACGGGTTCGGCGGCACCTGACCACGTGGCACGAAGTCCAGATTGGCGATGGCGGTTTTCCGCACCGCCTGTTCCGTCATCACTTTGCCCACCAGCATGTCGGACAGCCCTTGATGAGCGTCGTCCGATAACCAACGATGCAAAAATCCTTTACGCATATCCGCATCGATCAACAGCACCCGCTGCCCGGCCTGCGCCACCACCACCGCCAGGTTGGTGCTGGTAAAACTCTTGCCGCTTTCCGGACTGGCGCCGGAGACCATCAAAATGTTGTTTTTGGCCTCCAGCATGGCGAAATGCAGGCTGGTGCGCAGGCTGCGAATGGCCTCCACCGACAGATCCGCCGGCTCAACCGCCGCCAGGATCGGCAGGCGACGACCGCCGGATTTGGGCAACAGCAGGCGTTGTTCGCGATTGCGTTTCGCCTGCCATGGCGACAGCGGCACGGTGGCGTAGACGTTGATGCCTCGCTTCTCCAGCGTATCGATATCATTGATGCCGCGATGGAAGGCGGTGCGCAGCAGCACCACGGCCGCGGTGCCCGCAGCGCCCAGTATCAACGCCAACAACACGATTAGCATCTTTTGCGGCTGAATCGGTCGGATAGCGGTTTCCGCCTCGTCGACGATGCGAATATTGCCCACCGTGCCGGCCTTGCTGATGCTCAGCTCCTGCTGTTTGTTCATCAGTTGCATGTAAACCTGCTGATCCACCTGCACGTCGCGGGTGAGACGCAGGATCTCCTGCTGCATTTTCGGCAGCGTCTGTACCTGTTTGCCGAGCCGCGCCTTTTCCGCCTCCAGCGTGGCGCGCTTTTCCATCAGCGCCCGGTAAGCCGGGTGCACGCGGGTATAAAGCTTGGAAATCTCCGCCTCCTTGAAGGTCAGCTCGTTGAGCTGGGCTTCGAGCTGCACCTGAGTGTCCAGCACCGACTTGGCTTCCAGCGACAGATCCACCGAATCGTTTTGCTGGCGGAACTGGTTGAGCTGGTTTTCGGCGTTGTTCAACGAGGTTTGCGTTTGCGGCAGCTGCTCCTGCAGGAAGGCCAGCATTCTCTGCGCCTCTTCCGTTTTGCGATCCACGTTCTGCTGCAGGTAGTTATCGGTGATGTTCTTCAGCACCGCCTCGGCACGCTGCGGATCTTCGCTCGGCAGCGTAAACGTCATGATGCCGCTGTCCTTGCCGCTCGGCACTACGCCCAGGTATTTACGCAGATCGTCCACCGCTTCTTGACGCGCGACTTTAACCACGGTGAAACTGGTGCCCGGCGCCGCATCCAGCGCCGAAACGGTCATGCTCCACTCGCCCTGCGCCACCGGTTGCCCAACCACGCCGCTGAACAATTTGGCGCCGTCATGGCTCAGCTCGTAATGTTGCCCATCGCGCACCGTCAGCGTCAGCGCTTCGCCCTGCATGTCCGCCGGCGTTGTCAGCGTACCGATGTCCAATACCGGCGTCTTTTCACCGCTCAGTCGGGCGAAACCTTTACCGAATACCGGGAAATAGTCCGGTTCGACGCGCACCGTCAGGCCGAGGGCATCCACCGTTTTGCCGAGCACGTAGCGCGACTTGACCAGCGTCACCTCATCCTGCGTCGTCGAATTTTGCCCCAGCGAACTGTCCAGCGTTTCACGCAGCAGCGAATCGCCGGACAGCTGATTCTCCACCTGCACCACCGCCGTGGCCTGATACACCGGGGTAGCCAACAGGGCGTAGGCGACGCCCAGCGCACCGGCCACGCCGGTCACGACGGCGATCCGCCAGCGGTTATCCCACAGCGGCCCTACCAGACGCTCCCACTCCAGCTTTTCATCTTGTTCGGCCACCATCACGGACAGCGCATTGTTTTTCATCTTCTGTTCCTTATTCACCCTGCGGAGTTACCAGTTGCGCACGCGCAAGGTAGCCTCGCTGAGATCGTTAAAACTGCTGATGGTCGGCACCAGCTGGCTGATCAAACGGTTCCAGCGCGCGATAGGCGCCGCGGTGACGTACACGACGTCGTAAGGGTGCAGCTGAAATTCAGCGCCCATCGCCAGCGCGCTGGCGTCGGAGAGATCGAACTGATACAGCGTCGCCAGCCGCTGCGGGGGGTTGCCGCCGCTCGGCCGGATCACGAACACCCCGGTCGCATCCGCCACCGTCTGGCTGATCCCTTCGGAAGATCCGAGGGCTTCGGTCAGGGTCATGCCGCTGCGATCCATCTTCAGCGTCGTTTGCTTGCCCACCTCGCCCATCACGAACACTTTCAAGTTGTCATTGCGCGGAATGTAGAGGATGTCGCCCGGCTGCAGCAGCGCGTTCTGGCTGATGTCGCCACGCTGCATCAGCGCCTGCAGCGAGATGGCCCGCTCTTTGCCCTGATGCGTCAGCACCACGTTGCGCCAGTCGGCATTGTCCGTCAGGCCGCCGGCGGCGTTGATCGCATCCAGAATGGTCAGCGGCACGTTGGTGATCGCCTGCTGACCGGAGGTTTTCACCTCACCGGTCACATAAGCCTTCTGCGAGCGGAACGCGGCGATGCTGACATCCACCTGCGGGCTTTCCACATACTGCGCCAGACGGCCGGCGATCAGGCTGCGCACTTCGGTGACGGTTTTACCCACCACCGCCACGCGCCCGATATAGGGGTAAAAGATCGTGCCATCCGCATGCACCCAGTTACCGGTGTCGCTGGCGCTGCGATATTGCCCGGCCGGCGTGGTCAACTCGGGGTGATCCCAGACGGTGACGTTCAACACGTCGCCGACGCCGATACGGTATTGGTAGCTCTGCAACCGCTGGTCCAGCGCCGGATTCGGCTGGGCGACCGGTTCAACGCGCCGCATTTTCTGCAGCAGCATCGGTGACATGCGGTAGACCTGTACCTGGCTGTTCAAATCGAAATCGTCGTCTTGTTGCACGACGATGGCTTTTCCGCTGGTCGGTAAATGTGAGCCGGGAACCACCGTACAACCGCTCAATAACGCGGAGGTGAAGGCCAACGGCATCAAAAGAGGCAAATGAAAATTCATGGAAGTACCGTGATAAACGGGCTGCTGCCGCAGCCCGTGAGAGGATTAACGCCCGACGGTTGGATTATCGCTGAGCATCGTCGCCTGACGCGGTTCGCGCAACATGGCGAAATAACCGCAAAAACAGAACAGAAACGCCACCAGCATCAGGCTTTCCTGCAGTTGCAACACTTCACTGCAAATGCCGATGCAGGCCAGCGTCACCGCCAGCATGGTGCTCATTGCCAGCGCCTGACGCGCATTGAGTCCGCGACGCATCAGAATATGGTGCAAATGATCGCGGCCCGCTTTGAAGGGGCTTTGGCGGCGCAACAGGCGGCGCACCATCACGGTCACCATGTCCATCAGCGGAATGGCGATCAGCCACAGCGCGGTGACCGGGCGCATTACCGCCTGCTGCCCCTGCGTCGCCAGCAACACCAGCCACAGCACGCTGAAGCCGATCACCATGCTGCCGGCGTCCCCCATAAAGATTTTGTTACGCGCGCCGAACAGGCTCAGGTTGAACAGCAGATAAGCCGCCAGCGCGACGATCATGCCCAGGCACCACAGCGCCAGATCTCCCCGGCCACCCAGTCCGAACACGATGGCCAGCGCAATGAAGGTCACGCAGGATAAGGCGCCCAGTTGCCCGTCGATGCCATCCACCATGTTGTAGGCGTTGATCGCTCCCCATACCGCCAGCGGCGTGAGCAGCAACGCGCCATAACCGAGCATCACTTCCTGATGGCCCCAGGCATGGCCCAATGAGGAAAGCTGCATCCCTGCCGCCAGCATCATCGCCAGCGCGATCCCTCCCTGCACCATGACGCGCGGCGCCACGGGCAGATCAAAGCGGTCATCCAGCACGCCCAACACCACCAGCGCCGTAATGCACAGCAGATAGACGGTGCTGTCGGGCAGCCAGGCGGGTTGCCACAGCGCCATCAGCATCAGCGTCAGGTACACGGCGATGCCGCCGACCAACGGAATATGTCCCAGATGTTGCTTGCGCGCATTGGGCTTATCCACTAATCCCACCGTCAAGGCGACCCGGCGGGCAATAAGGATCCACGCGACCGCCAGCACAAATATCACGCTCAGTTGATATAACATCGTTCCTCCAGCGAATAAGCACGCTACCGCCCTTGAGTTACAGCTCCCAATGCGCTATTAACAAAAACAAAATTGATCCTGCCAGGATATAAGTCAGCATGAATTAATCCTGAAAAATACAGATTTATCCGCTTGTCGGCGGAAATAAGTAAATAACGTCAGCGCGCGGTTAAGTTATCTATCAGAAAACTCATGTTTAATGGTTCTTTCGATTGCCGAATCAAGTTCAACAGGCGCCACGAAATTATTTTGCACATTACTTTTAAACTGCGTTCTGGCGCAGAATTTCTGTACTCTGACGCGGCTTATTGGGAATTTCTTTCGACTTATTTTACTCACAACATCCAATGCGGTTGCGCCGCATATGCCTACGGCATAAGGAATGCGAATTGTCTTATTTTTTCTCCCCAATGAAGAGGAAATTACGTCGACCAATTGATTCATCGTAAAGTCCGGTTTATCGACGTAGTTGCTGACCTGATAACTTGACTGTTGATCCAGCGCATGTTCCAGCCGCGCGGCAATATTTTCAACGTAGGCCATCGACTTCATATTATTGCCGCTGCCAATCATCACGAAACGTCCGCTGGCGATCTGACGGAACAGGTTATACACGTTGCCGCGGTTGCCTTCGCCGAATACCACCGTTGGACGGATGATAGTCAACCGATTTTCCACATCGGCCTTGCGCCAGGCTTCATAAACGTATTCCGCCTCGAGCTTGGACTTGCCGTAATGGTTGAAAGGCTCGAAACTTCCTTCTTCGCCGGTTTCCTGTTTGACGAAGCCGTAAACAGCGACGGAGGAGGTGAAAATGATTTGGCGGATATTCAGGGCGGAGGCTGTCATGCAGACATGCCGCGCGCCTTCGACATTGACCTGATAATAGAGCGAAATGGGATCGACGTTGTCCTGATGTTCCGCCGCCAGATTAATGATGGCGTCGCAGCCCGTCAGCGGTTCTTGCAAAGTCTGAGGTTGCGTCACATCGCCATACTGATAGAGCGCGGGAAAATGTGCGCTGGGTTGCTTATCCACGATGACCAACGTCAGATCATCGCGCGCACTGAGACGTTTCGCCAGGCGTGTTCCGATAAAACCGGAACCCCCGATAATAGCTACTTTACGCTTATCCATAATTTGTCACTCAGCAGGTTCTCATTATTCCTGTCGCACCATTGGGACAGGACGCTAATACGCGTTAGGTAATGAGTTCCAGACTGGACAAATCGAACCTGGCTTTCAAATAACAAATAATGAAATAAAAGATTTCATCAAATGTAAAATTATCGCTAAAGATAAAACCTCATTCAGCGCTAATTTTTAACATCGTAAGCAACTTGATATTGCAAGGTTTTATTCGGCAATATGAGATTAATCCGACCTTTGCCCGGCGTCGAAGAGGTCTCATATTTTACCGGCAATTTAAGCTGCCCTTGCTTAGGATCGACACATTCGATGGTGGCTTGATCCATGTTCTCTCCCTGGTAAAGGCAGAGCAGAGTTTGCGGGCTGTTGGTATGGGGGTTATTCAGCGTCAGCGTCAACACCACGCGCGTGTTGTTCTGAATATCATTGATCACCGGGGGGCGGGTTTGGTTGCCGAGCACATATGAAAAATGTGAAATAACCAGCAAAGAGGCGAATACCGTCAGGTATTTCACTACACGGCTGGCGGGTATGCTGAAAAAGCGACGCACCGCCGCCGACTTTTTTTCACGCACCGGTTCTTTGGATGACTCCACCGTTGCAACAGGCGCAGCAACCAGCGTCGATTTATGCAGCTTATCTATTTTTTCATCGTTTGTTTCAGACGACTCACTTTCACTTTCAGAAAGTTCCGCTTGAATATCAACACCAATATCTTCACCGCCATTTAATATATCATCATCAGCGTAGTCTTCATCCTCGGATATAAAGTGAAAAGCCGCTTGATTTTCCACCTTGTAACCCAAACGAGGAATGGTTCTGATAAGCGTGTGTTCCGTGTCGCTAATCTTTTGGCGAATAGATTTAATTGTTTGATTTATCGTTGAATCTGAGCAATAGGTTCCTTTCCAGATATTTTCTATAATTTCCGTTCGGGTAACCAGTTCTGGTGATCTGGCGACAAGCAGCGAAAGAATTTGATACTCCTTCCAACGCAGACGAAATTTCTCCCCGGCAGGAGTCAGAACATCGAGATTCCTAATCTTTATTCTTTTATCAAGATTCACTTTTAATTTCCTTAGCGTGCCTGTCCTGCACACTTTGTATAGAAATATCAAAAAATGTTCAAGAAATTAAATGTAAACTCAACAGGTTGCATTCATCGGATATTGGCCTTTATAAAAATTTTCTGATTTCATTTTTTACATTAGGCCATATTAAGGATGTTCCGTTTATCCAAATGACTCTTTTTCCCTGTTGGCAACATGGATTTCTTTCATGGTCACCGTAAAATTCAAATGAACACCTCATTGATTTAAAAAGGAAAAACTAACCATGTTGTTCGATTGTTAATCGAATGAAATTGTGAAATTTCATTCTTATCCGTGAATTCATTGTGTTTTCCCACCTAATCTGATTGTCAGATAGACTACAAAAAGCCGAAAAAAACAGAATGAGAGTTATCTGATTTAACCCCGTCACACATTCCACTCGGCGTGTGCAGCATCTAAGACAAAACCCTATTACTGATTTTATAACAATCGCACTAATTATGCCTTCCCCTCCCGGAAATTTCATTTAATCTGCGAAAAGACATTAACGCCTTAATGTAAGAATACTCTCAATAAAACGAAAAAAACGTGCAAATAATATAATCCGTTTTGGCGAAAATATTCCCACATTGAGAGATAGTGCTATAAAAAAAGAAAAAAACGGCAAGCGAAGATGAGAATTTTACCTAAAGGCAGAAAATTTCACTGAGGAGGCGAGGAGAGATGACTCGGAATGAGAGAAATATCCCTCCCCTGTCGGGAGGGATTGAGAAAGCGGTTTGATACTCAGGCCTTTTTCTTGCGGCCATACACCGCCCAGGTGATGACCACACACAAGATATAGAACACCAGGAATACTTTCATTGCCCCCGCCGGCGAACCGGTCAGCGCCAGCGAGGTGCCGAATGCCTGGGGAATAAAGAAACCGCCTGCGGCGCCGATCGCTGAGATAAAGCCCAATGCGGCGGCGGAGTCCGTCACCGCTTCACGCTGTGCGCTCTCGTCACTGCCGCCGGCCGCTTTCACGCGATCGACAGTGATTTTACGGAAAATGACGGCGATCATTTGGAAAGTCGATCCGCTGCCCAGCCCCGCCGTGAGGAACAACACCATAAAGATGCCGTAGAAGGCGATAAACGAACCGCCCTCGCCCGCTGTCGGCAAGGTCAGGAACAACAGCGCGGCGAACACGGCCATCACCACAAAGTTGATCAACGTCACCCGCACGCCGCCGAAACGGTCAGACAGCGCGCCGCCGACCGGCCGTGCCAGCGCACCGAGGAACGGCCCGAAGAAAGCGTAATGCAGGATCACGACCTCCGGAAATTGCGTCTTCGACAGCATGGCGAAACCGGCGGAGAAACCGATGAAAGAACCGAAGGTCGCGAGGTACAGCAAACTCAGCATCCACAAATGCCCACGTTTGAGCACTGGCAGTTGCTGGCGCAGCGATGCCTTGGCAGCCGCCAGATCGTTCATGCCGAACCAGGCCGCCAAGGTGGCGACCAGCAGGAACGGTACCCAGATCCAGGCGGCATTTTCCAGCCACAGCTGCCCCCCTTCTGCCTGATCTTGCGCCGTGCCGCCAAACAGACCAAACAGGCTGAAAGAGATCGCCAACGGCGCGACCAGTTGCATGACGCTGACGCCCAGATTCCCCAACCCGCCGTTGAGACCCAACGCGCCACCCTGACGCGCTTTCGGGAAGAAGAAGCTGATATTGGCCATGCTGGAGGCAAAGTTGGCGCCCGCAAAACCGCACAGCAGGGAAATGATGACGAATACACTGTACGGCGTGCTGCTGTCCTGCACCGCGAATCCCAGCCACAGGCACGGCACCAGCAGGAAGCAGGTGCTGATAGCGGTCCAGCGACGGCCGCCAAACAGCGGGATCACGAAGGAATACGGCACGCGTAAAATAGCGCCCGAGACCGACGGCAGCGCTGTCAACAGGAACAATTGGTCAGTGGAAAAGTTGAAGCCAACCTTGTTCAGGTTGACCGCCACGGCGCTGAACAGCATCCAGACGCAGAAGGCCAGCAGCAGACAGGGAATGGAAATCCACAGGTTGCGGGTGGCGATGCGATGGCCACGCTGCAGCCAAAAGGCGCTGTCTTCAGGATGCCAATCCTGAATCAGCGCACCGGTTTTCTTTGATGAAGGCGTTGCAAGTTGCGACATAAAAACCTCAGACACGGGGGATTATTCCGACACCCTAGGGGGCGGCCCCGGCGGCAAAGTTGATGTATATCAACCCGAATGCAAGTAGTTGGCGGCACAAATAGCGCCTTCATCCCCTTAGGGGTACGTTCCGGATAAAAATTAAATCATTTACAATCAATAAATTAGAATGAAGCACTTCGTCATCCTCACCGCTTCGCCGCCCCCCTGGAAACTAATGGGTACTTCATTCGAGGTATGGGGTTATGCTCAGGGATAATCAAAAATACGGCTGAATCGTTACTTGTTTACCCCGTCGCCGCCTTCGCCCCTGAGCTTCAGCGGCGCCAAATGCCAGGAACCCGCGCTTATGAAACGCCTGTTGGCCCCGCTTTCGATCGTGAATCAGGTCGCCCTGCTGATGTTGCTGTCGGGCATTCTGGGCGTGGCCGGCATGGGGATTTCCGCCTGGATGTCGCAAAGCATTCAGGGCAACGCGCATGCCATCAACAAGGCCGGCTCGCTGCGTATGCAAAGCTACCGTCTGCTGGCGCAGGTGCCGCTGGATGAACGGCATGAAGCGTTGATCCGCGAACTGGAGCGCGACGAAAACAGCCCCGACCTGCAGCGTTCGGTGGAACAGGAAGGGTTGACGCAACCTTTCGACGCCTTGCGCGACTACTGGCAACAGACCCTGCAACCTCGCCTGCGCAGCGCGCAGCGCCCGGCCGACGCCGCGCCGCAGGTGGCGCACTTCGTGCAGCTGTTGGATAAGCTGGTGTCGGATATCGACAGGCAAACCGAGCGCCGCCTGCTGATGGTGACGCTGGTGCAGGCCGGCTTTATCGCGCTGACCCTGCTGCTGCTGATCGGCACCACCTGCTACCTGCGCCGCCGGTTGCTGCATCCGTGGCGACAGCTGGTGGAAATGGCGTTGGCGGTGGGCCGCGGTGATTTTAGCCGCCGCTTCGCGCAGCGCGGCCATCAGGATGAAATGGCGTCGCTCGGCGGCGCGTTGAACACCATGTCCGACGAACTGTCGGCCACCTACAGCGGGCTGGAGCAGCGCGTGGCCGAGAAGACCGCGGACCTGCAGCAAAAAAATCAGATGCTGAGCTTTCTCTATCGCGCCAGCCGCCTGCTGCACGCCAGCGAGCCGCTGTGCAGCCGCCTGACGCCGCTGCTCAACCAACTGCAAATCCTGACGCCGCTGCGCGCCATTCAGGTGCGGCTGTATGAAAACGACAGCCGGGAGCCGCTGCTGCAGCTGAGCGGCAACCAGCCGTTGCGGCCGGAGCATTGCCATAATCCGGTGTGCAGCGCCTGCCTGCACGACAGCGACCGCCAGCATCCCGACAGCCCGTCGCTGAGCTGGAGCCTGAGCGACAAGCTTGGCGACTACGGCGTGATCGTGGCGCAACATGCGCCGCAACAGCCGCTGAACGATGAGCACCGCCAGCTGGTCAACACTTTGGTGGAGCAACTGACCAGCGTGCTGGCCATCGAACGTCAGGTAGACCACCAGCAGCAGCTGATGTTGATGGAAGAACGGGCGGCGATCGCCCGCGAGCTGCACGACTCCATCGCCCAATCGCTCTCCTGCCTGAAAATGCAGATCGCCTGCCTGCAGATGCAGGGCGAAACGCTCTCGCCCGCCAGCCAGGCGCTGGTGCAGCAGATGCGCGAAGAGCTGAACGGCGCCTATCGCCAGCTGCGCGAGCTGCTGACCACCTTCCGCCTGCAGCTGACCGAGCCGGGCCTGCTGGCGGCGCTGCAATCGACGGTAGCGGAGTTCAATCCCAAACTGGGCCTGAACATCAGCCTCGATTACCAACTGGGGCCGCGCACGGTGCCCGCCTATCAAGCCATTCACCTCCTGCAGATCGCCCGCGAGGCGCTCAGCAACATCCTTAAGCATGCCGCCGCCAGCGAGGTGAGCATTCAGGTCATCAATAAACGGGGCGAAGTGACCCTGAGCGTATGCGACAACGGACGCGGCCTGCCGGCCGAGACGTCTCGCCCCGACCATTACGGCTTGATCATCATGCGCGATCGCGCCAAGAGCCTGCACGGCCGTTGCGACATTTTACCGCGCAGCGGCGGCGGCACCGAGGTGCGGGTCAGCTTCACGCCGGATAACCACGCCATCGACTAACGGAGACACCATGACGACAGAAACCGCCGCCACAATCTTACTGATCGACGACCACCCGATGCTGCGCAACGGCGTAAAACAGCTGATTGGCATGGACGCTCGCCTGCAGGTCATCGCCGAAGCCAGCAACGGAGAACAAGGGGTCACGCTGGCGGAGCAGCACGATCCGGATCTGATCCTGCTCGACCTCAACATGCCCGGCATCAACGGGCTGGAAACGCTGGATCGCCTGCGCCAGACCGACCTGTCGGGGCGCGTTGTGGTGTTCAGCGTGTCCAACCATGAAGACGACGTCGTCAGCGCGCTCAAACGCGGCGCCGACGGCTATCTGTTGAAAGACATGGAGCCGGAGGATCTGCTGAAGGCGCTGCATCAGGCGGCGGCCGGGCAGATGGTGCTCAGCGAAACGCTGACGCCGATCCTCGCCGCCAGCCTGCGGGAAAACCGCCCCAGCGCCGATCGCGATATTCAGCAATTGACGCCGCGCGAACGGGATATCCTGAAGCTGATCGCCCAGGGGCTGCCGAACAAGCTGATCGCCCGCCGCCTCACCATCACCGAAAGCACCGTCAAGGTGCACGTCAAACACCTGCTGAAAAAGATGAAGCTCAAATCCCGCGTCGAGGCCGCCGTGTGGGTGCTGCAGGGTAAAAACGGTTAATCGCCGCCGTACAGCGGCCCGGTTTGCGCCGGGATCGGCGGCGGCGTCAGGGTTTTGATCGGCGGCAGGCCCGCTTCATCACCGGCGGTCGCCGTCAGCGGCGGCGCCACTTTCAGCTCTATCCAGTTGGACGTCACGCGCTGCTGTTTATCGTCCTCCAGCGTGACCGATAGCCGGTAGCTGTTGGCGGCGCCCGGCGCGTCGTCCCACGGCGGCACGATCGCCGTCCAGCCCTGCGGATCGTTGGCGTTGTGCGGCGGCGTCAGGCTCAGCGCCTGCGTATCCCCCTGCCAACTGACGTGAGCGATGCCGTTCAGCGCCTTGATTTCCAACACCAGCGGCACGGTTTCCCCCGCCTGCAGGCTCCACGGCGGCGTGGCCAGGAACACCTGCAGCGTTTTGCGCTGGCGGAACTCCAGCACCGGCACGTTCTTGCGTTCGATAGGATCGTAGCGGCTGCCGCGCAGCGACTTGGCCTGCGCCACATACTCCGGCGAAATCTGCTTCACCAACGGCACCCCGAGCCGATAGCTCAGCGCCAGCTCGACCTGATCCTGGCTCTGCCCGCCCGCGCCAATCTTATGCAGCGCCTTCATCGTCACCAGCGGCACCGGGGTGTAATTGAGCCCCAGCTGCATCGCGCGCGGATCGTTTTGTTTTTTGCCGCTGCCGAACAGATCGACATTATCGCCGAGATACTGTTCATAGCTGAGCGAACCGCCGATCTGGCGATAAAACGGCAGATAGCCTTGCGTCGTGATGTCGTAACCGCGCGCCGGGCGGCTGAAAAACACGCCATCGCCAGGCTGTTGCGCCAGCGCCGACAGCGGGTAGTAATAGTTGGTGGAGAAACGCAGGTAGTCTCCCCAGGCCTCCGCGCCGACGCTGCCGCGATTGCGCTGCCGGGCGAAATCGCTGTCGAGCGCCGTGTTGTACCCCAGCAGCCAGTCACCGGCGATCCAGCGCTGCCCCAGCGCGAAATTACCGAGCGCCCCGGCGCTTTGCTGCAACCAGCCGATCTGGCTATAGGTCAGCAATCCGTCGACGTCGTACAGCGGGCTGAATAACTGCCCGTTGCTGCCGGTAAAGTCCCCCTCACCGGTCATCTTCAGCGATAACCGGGCGGTGCCCAGCGGCGACAACAGCGCCTGCGCCTGCTGTTGCAGCGCGCCGGTCGCCTGGCCCAGCAGATAATCCTCGGCGCGGCTGCGCATCTGCTGACGGGAAACGTTATTCAGATCTTTTTCGCCGAACTGCTTGGCCATCTCGGCCCACTGCTTCTCGCGCGCGGCGTCATCGGGCGCGCCGCCCAGTTCGGGCAAATTCGCGACCGGATCTGCGGCGGCCGGTTCGGAAGAGACAACGCTCGCCGGCGCCGGCGGGGATTCGGCGCATGCGGGCGCCGCGCCGGCCAGCCACACCAGCGTCCCGGTCAGCCACACCGTCTGGCGGCTGTGCCAGAGTCGTTTTTTGGTTTTGATGAGTCCCGCCTGAATTTCGTCTTTCATGGCACCGTTGGCCACCCTCCCTCCTGGAGCGTGCCAACCCACTGCTTTGCTGTCGCCTTTCCCGCGGCAGATCTGGATACCCTACGCCCCATCAAGGCCGGGGCGCCTCTCCCTTAAAGCCTAACGGCTTGACGAACAGAAACAATAGGATAAACCCCAATTGCTCCCCAGTGACGCCGTCACTTACGCCATTTACCGATCCATTCCGGCCGCCAGGTGAATTCACACTATTTCAGCGCCGATTTTGCCGATAAACAACGCAACACCCCACTGCTGCGCGCCTCCGCGCATGACATTGCATCACTCTGCAATACGTGAAGTGGCGATGCGTACGACTGCGCATTCCTCGCCACTCACCGCATTTCACCCCGATGAAATACGCATTTTGCCGTTATTTTAAACATCTATTTCACGACTGACGGAGTCTCGATGTTTCTTTCCTTACTGTGGCCCGCGCTGTTTTTCACCGCGCTGCTGTCGGCAGGTATGGTCGCCTTCGCGCTCATCACCCGGTTGGAGCGAACGGTGGCCGTGCGCGCCAGCCCACCGAGATTGCGCCGCCGCAGCCTGCTGCTGACGGCCTTCGGTTTGGCGTTGACGGCGCTGCCCTTCGACCTGCCGGCAGCGCACCGGCTGTGGTTGCCCCCGGCCGCGGCGCTGCTGATCGCCCTGGCCTGGCTAGACGGGCGCCACCGGTGGCTGCCGGACCGGTTGACCCAGCCGCTGCTGTGGGGCGGGATGCTGTGCAATCTTGACGCTCGCTGGGCGACGCTGAGCGACGCGGTTATCGGCGCCGCCGCCGGCTACGGGGGGTTGTGGCTACTCAACGCGCTTTATCGGCAAGTGCGGCGGCGTGACGGCATCGGCCAGGGTGATTTCAAACTGCTGGCGGCGCTGGGCGCCTGGCTCGGTTGGACGATGCTGCCGCTGTTGGTCTGTCTGGCGGCCATGTTCGGATTAGGCATGGCATTGACCCGCGGCCGACGCAACCGCCGCGCCTGGCGAACGCGGCAACCTTTCGGCATCGCCTTGGCGGCCGCCGGCTGGCTGTTGCTCTTGATGGACGCCGGCCAGAACGCGCCGGCGTTATTCGGTTAGTTCTTCAGTGTCTCGATCAGCCGATTGAGCAATCCGGCCACTTCCGCCGTGCTGGCCGTTGTCGGATTGGCCAGTGGCTGGATCACCGCGAGCCTGGTCGTGGATAACACCTCATCGCTGCGGATTTCCAACGCATCGGAGGGGGGCGTGCTCAATGAAACGCCGTCCGGCCGCCAGTAACTGCCGCGCGTAGTCTGCACCTGATAACTGCCAAAGCCGAAATCTTTCTCGACGCGGTAATATATTTCGCAGCTCAACGGCCCGGTGCGCCGCAACATAAAGGCGCCTTTCGCGCTATAGCTGCCTTTATTGACGACAAAGGCGGTCGCCTGCGAAGACAGATCGAACGTGATATATAAATCGCACGCCAGCACCTTGGTGCTTACGCCCTGTTGAAGAGTAATGCGCGTTGTAGGTTGCCGATCCGGCGCGGTCAGGGTGCCTAAAAAAGTCCACGATTGCTGTTTCGAGATATTGCGCGGCAAATGGTTGCTGGTGGCGGAAGGGGCAATTCCCCGCTCGCCCAGACTGTACATCGCTTCGACCCCGCTTAAAAACGATGTCACATCGACGGTGCTTTTGCCGGCCACCGGGACGCCGCCGTTGTATACGTTACTGAAGGTTACCTCGGTATTGTTGCTGCAGGCGGCGATCGCCGCCGGGAAAGGCGTCTTAGAACCGCTGTAAAGAGTCAACTGACCGATATCCCAACGAGATTCGTTGATGAATCGGCACAACACGCCCCTACTCTCCACATTCTGCGCGTCCTGGATATTGATATTGCCTATCGTGCCCTGGGCAAAGTTGGTGGACAACACGCTGACATTGGCGGCGCGCTGCGTATTGCGGTTCTCGCAACCCAACGAATTGATCGTGCCGTTAAAATCTTTGAAAGAGTAGATATCGCCGATGCAGTCATCCGCAGCCAACGAGCCGATAGTAGAGTAAAACCCTGAAATTCTGAACGCAGTCCCCTTGGCGCGAGCGGCGTAGAGGCCGTCTATAAAATTGGTGGTGCCGGACTTGTCCATCCACAGCACCCCATCGCCCGGGCGATTGGCATTTGCCTCCATCTGCACGTTCACCAGCCAGTTAATGAACATGTCGCCCGAGACAAACAGCGAATAACCGCCGACCTTGGTGTAGATGTCGCGAATATCAAACTTCGTCATGTTGCGATCGCTGAACCACACGCCGTGGGTGTCATCTACGCCGGTATCATCCCGCAGCGTCAAGCCGTGCAGCGTCAGATTGGCGAAGCCTTTCACCACGATCACCGCTTTCTTCGTTTCGCCCTGTTCGTTGGTGTAACTGCTGTCCGCAGTCTTGACAATTTTGGTCGCCCGCCCCAATCCGACCACCCGCAAACCGATGCCGCCGTAGATGTCCGTTGTCGTCTGAATGAGTACATGTCCAGCGACCGTATACACCCGCTTCCCCAGGGACAGCGTACCGCCGGCTTGCAGCGCCGCCGCCGCCGCTTTGTTGATCGCCGGCCCCCAGTTGCTTCCGTCGCTGTCCTGATAAAACTGTTCCGGCGTAACAACCTCACCGGCGGCGAGCAAGCTTGCTGCGCGCGCTCCTGAAGCGTTTTCGTTATTGTCCATAATATCTCCTGACGTGATGTGTCCGCATCATTGCGGACGACCGCGGTGAAAGGCGTAAACAACGCCGCCTTTCAGTGCCAATCTATCACCGTCATATGAGCGCGTTATGAAATTTCATTTTATTTCACCCTGACACAACATCTCGCGATTCGAGGTGGCAACAGCAAGCGATTTCACTCGCTGTTGGCCTTTGGTGCGACAGAAAGCTCGGCCAGGCGCGCGGCGTTGCCGCTACTTGCTGACCCGATCCAGATACAGCATGCTGTTGGCGATATCCAGCCGGGCACCTTCGACGTTGTCCCGCAATGCCACCAGCGTTTGCCCCTGCAGCGCCACCACATAGGGCGAGCTGGCCTGCAATTCCCGTTGCAACGTGACGTAACGTGCGCTGCGCGCGGCGCTGTTCCCCTCCGCAGCCGCGGCGCGCGTTTCCGCGCTGATGGCGGGAATGCCCCACTGGGTGCGCCAGGCCAGGGTTTTCGGCCCACCGGGCACGTTATAGGCAAAGGCGCTGGCGTTGGTGTTCGGATCCAGGTAGTCGGCGCCCCAGTAGGTGAAGATCGCCTGAAAATCGCGGCCGCGCATCTTGCCCCACAGATCGCTTTCTACCACCGGATGGATATCCAACCGCAGCCCGGCCTGCGCAAAACTGGCCTGCAGCGCCTGCGCGATGTCGGTATACGGCGGTTGGTTGATGACGATAAGATCGATGCGCGTACCTTCAGCGATGCCGGCATCGCGCAGGATCTGTTTGGCTTTGTCCACGTCGAGCTTAAACGGCCGATCGTCGAGTGCCCCGTCCAATCCCTGCGGCAAGAAGGCCTGATGCACGCGATATTGCCCTTTCAGCAGTTGCTCGGCGATGCTCTGATAATCGACCAGCCAGCGCGCCGCCTGCCACAACGCCGGATTGCCCAGCGCCGGATTGTCTTTGCTGCCGGTGTTGAAACCGAGGTAATAGATCCGGGGCGCATCGGCCTGCTCGATGCGCACGCCAGACGCGTTGCGCAGTGAGTCGAACTGGTCGGCGCCCAGATCGTAGGCCACGTCGGCATCCCCTTTCAGCAACAGCAAACGGCGGGTGCCGGCGTCGCTGACGTTCTTGAACAACACCGTTTTCAACCTTGCCGGCGACGGGGCGTACTCATTGCGGCCAAACAGCAGCGCTTCATGCGGCACATAGTTATTCACTCGATACGGGCCGCCGCCGGCGGAATGGCTGCGCAGCCAGGCGTTACCGTAGTCCCCCTGCTGCGCGTGCTCGTTCAACAGCTTTTCATCCACGATCGAAGCCACATTCGCCGTCAGCAGCCGCAGCGCCAATTCGCTGCCGATGTTGGCGGGCCAACTGAGTTGCACCTGGTTATCTCCCACCTTCTTCAGCTGCTGCTCAACGTTATCCGGCGTCCAGCCAAACTCGCCGAGAATAAACGACGGCGCCTTGTTCAGCTTCACCGCGCGAACCAGCGAAAAAATCACATCTTCTGGCCGCAGCGGATTGCCGGAAGCGAAACGCTGCTGCGGTTTCAGGGTAAAGGTCAGGCTGCGGCCATCGGCGCCCGCTTGCCAACTGCCTGCGGCGTCCGGCACCAGCTTTTGCGGCGCGGCGCGATCCGGCGCCACCAGGCGCTGATAGAGGTTGACCAGATTGGCCGAGCTGACGGTTTCAAAGCTCTCCGCCGGATCGAGGCTGATAATGCCCTCCAACGAACTGACCACCACCAAGGTATCCTGCGGGGTGGCAGCCTGCACACCGAAAGCGGCCGCCAGCGCGCCATACAATAAGGTTGGGATTAACCGTTTCATCGATACACTCTCCACAATCACGCGGTTGCGTTGTTTTTCGAGTGTAGGGGGTAAGAATTAACAGAAGAACGACGATAAATTGCTTTATTTATTACCAAGATGGATATGCCCGCCGCATTGGCGGGCATTGGGTCAAACGATGATGCGGCCGTGCGCCATTGCCACCGAACGATCGCACATGTGGTCAATCACGTCCGCATCGTGGCTGACCAGCACCATAGTCAGATCGCCCGCCTGTTTCAGCTCGTTGAGCAGATTGAGGATCTCCGCCTGCACCGACATGTCCAACGCCGAAGTCGGTTCATCCAGCAGCAGCAACTTCGGCCGCAGCAACAATGCGCGCACGATCGCCACGCGCTGCCGCTGGCCGCCCGACAGCTGATGCGGGTAGCGATCCAGCAGGCGCGGATCCAACCCCACCTGGCGAAAGCCCGCGCTGATCTTGCGTTCGATGTCGCTTTCCTGCATCAATTTGAGCGGTTCCGACAGCGTACGCAACAGCCGGTGCTTGGGGTGTAGCGAAGCATAGGGATCCTGAAACACCATCTGCACCTCGCGCCGCAGTTCGCCGGTAAATGCCTGCCCCGGTTGCAGCCGCCGCCCCAGCAGCTCAAAACCGCCCTGCCAGTTGCCATTCAGCCCGGCCAGCACCCACAGCAACGAGGACTTGCCGCAGCCGGAAGGCCCCACCAGCCCGAAACACTCACCCGGTTCGATGTGCAGGTTAACCTCATGCACCACGGTGCGCAGCTCGTAGCCCTGGCGGTGACTGACGCTCAGGTTCTCCAGTGCAATTACGCTCATTTCAACGTCTCCAACAGCGCGCGGTCCAGCACTGGCAGCGGTTTGCCGCGCGTCTCGCGGCTCGGCCGGCACGCCCACAGCGTGCGAGTATAAGGATGCGTGGCCTGCGCCAGCTCTGCTGCCGGCAGTTGATCCAACAGCTCGCCTTTGTACATCACCAGCACCCGCTCGCAGTGGTGCGCCACCTGCTGCAAATCGTGGCTGATCAGGATCAGCCCCATGTTGCGTTGCGCCACCAGATTGTCTATCAGTTGCAGCACCTGATCGCGCATCTGGTGATCCAGCGCCGAAGTCGGTTCATCGGCAATCAACAGCTGCGGATCGTTGATCAACGCAATGGCCAGCATCACCCGCTGCCCCATGCCGCCGGAGAGCTGATGCGGATAACGGCCGCACAGCGCCGCCGGATCGGGCAATCCCACCGCCGCCAGCATCTCCAGCACTTTTTCACGCCGCTCGGCGCGGCTCAGCTTGGCATGCAACACCAGCGGTTCCTCCACCTGACGGCCGATCGGCTGATTGGGATTCAACGCATGCTTGGGATCTTGCATCACCATCGCCACCCGGTCGCCGCGCAGGCGGCTCCACTGGCGCTCGCTCAGGCGCGTCAAGTCTTCGTCGCCCAGCGTCAGGCGCTGCGCCTGCAGCTGCAACGGCGGCGGCAATAGCCCCATCAGCGCACGCGCGGTCAACGATTTGCCGGAACCGGACTCGCCGACCAGCGCCAGCCGCTCCCGCCCCATGCTGAACGAGATATTCTTCACCAGCGCCGCCGGCTGCGGCCCCGGCACGCCGATCGCCAGCCGTTCAACGGTCAATAACGTGTTATCAGTGCCCATGACGAGGATCCATTTTGTCGCGCAGGCCATCGCCCAGCAGGTTAAACGCCAGGCTGGCGAACAGGATCGCCCCGCCTGGCGCGGCGGCGACCCACCATTGGTCGAAAATCACTTTACTGCCTTCGGCCACCATCGACCCCCATTCGGCGGTCGGCGGCGCGACGCCCATGCCGAGGAACCCCAGACCGGCGGCGGACAGGATGATGCCGCCCAGGCTCAGCGCCGCACGCACCACCGCACTCGGCAGGCATAAAGGCAAAATGTGGCCGACCATCAGCCGCAACCCGTTGATGCCCTGCATGCGCGCCGCCGCCAGGTAGTCACTGCGGCGCAGCGCCAGGGTTTCGGCCCGCGCCTGGCGGGCAAAGGCCGGCCAACTGGTCAATGCCAGCGCCAGCGCGCCGTTCATCAGCCCCGGTCCCATGACCGCCACGAACGCCAGCGCGATCACCAGACTCGGCAGCGACAGGAAAATGTCGGTCAGACGCATCAAAATGCGCTCGACCCAGCCGCCGAGGTAACCGGCGCAAATGCCGACCAGCAGGCCGATGGGAATGGTCAACACCAGAATCAGCGACACCAGGATCAGCGTCGGCCGCGCGCCGTAAATCACGCGGGATAGCAAATCGCGGCCAAAGCCGTCGGTGCCCAGCCAATGTGCGGCGGAAGGCGGCAGTAACCGCAGCTCGATATGCTGCAGATTGGGATCGAAAGGCGCCAGCCACGGAGCCAGCAGCGCGGTGACGATCAGGATCGCCACCAGCGCCGCGCCCAGCGTCAGCGTGGTCAGACGTCGACCGCGGCGGTAACCGACGACCGGCTCGCTTTGCGGTTCGTGTTCAGAGAGATATTGGCTCATCGGGTTCGCGGATCCACTAAATAGGTCAAGGCGTCGGCCAGCGCATTCAACAGCACGAAACAGGCGCCGATCAGCAGCGTGGCGCCGAGGATCGCCGGCGTGTCGGCGGCAAACAGCGCCGAGGTCAGGTAACGCCCGACGCCGGGCCAGGCGAACACCGTTTCGGTCAATACCGCGCCCTCCAGCAGGCTGGCGTAGGAGAGAGACAGTACGGTGATCAGCGTGCCCAGCACGTTGGGGAACACATGGCGCAGCAGAATGCGCAGGCGGCCGGCGCCCTTGGAACGCGCCAGCGTCACGTATTCCTTGTTGCACTCTTCCAGCATCGCCGCCCGCAGCAGCCGGGTGATGCCCGCCATCGACAGCAGCGCCAACGCCACCACCGGCAGCCACAGGTGGCCGATGGCGTTGTAGAACATTTCACGATCGCCGGACAGCCAGCTGTCGATCAACACGAAACCGCTGCGCGGCTCCATGCTGTACAAGTAAATGTCGTCCAGCCGCCCCGGCCCCGCCGACCAATGCAGCGTGGCGTAGAACAGCAACAGCCCAAGCAGGCTCAGCCAGAAAATCGGCACCGAATAACCGATCAGCGACAGCAGACGCGCCGCGTTATCCAGCCAACTGCCCGGTTTGAGCACCGCCAGAAACGCCAGCGTAATGCCGCCGAGGGCGCCGAGGATAATGGCGCAGGTGGCCAGCTCCACCGTCGCCGGGAAGGTGCGCAACAGATCGCTCAACACCGGCTGCGCGGTAATACGCGAAATGCCCAAATCGCCGTGCGCCAGGTGCACCAGGTAACGCCAAAATTGCACCGGCAGCGGCTGATCCAACCCCAGCTCGTGCCGCACCTGCGCATAGGTGGCTTCGCTGGCGTGATCGCCCGCCACCTGCAGCGCCGGATCGATCGGCGCCAGGTGCGACAGCATGAAGGTGAACAGCAGCAGGCCAAGCAACGTCAGCGCCAGAGACAGCGCGCCGCCGAGCAGCCGCCCGCCCCAGCGCCAATACCGCCGGGCCGCCCCGGCGCCGGCGGACAGGTCAGCGGCCATTACTTGCTGACCTTGCTGTAGAACACCATGTCAGGGTTGATGCCCTGCACATAGCCCTTGAGGTTGTCACGCACCGCAATCAGGCTGCGCGCCTGCAGGCCGATGACAAACGGCGAGCTTTGCTGCACCTGTTTTTGCAGTTGCTGGTAGTCTGCCACCCGTTTGGCGGTGTCATTTTCCGCGGTGGCGGCCAGCGTCAGCTTGCTCAGCGCCGGGATCTGCCAGTTGGCGCGCCAGGCCAGCGTCTTGCTGCCGTCTTCCGGGTTGTAGGCGAAGGCGGCGGCGTTGGTGTTAGGGTCGAAGTAATCCGGCCCCCAGGAGGTCAGCGTCGCATCGTAGTTAAGCGCTTTCACCTTGGTGGAGACCTGCGAACTGATGCCCGGCACCAGTTCGACCTTCACGCCGCCCTGGGCAAAACTGGCCTGCAGCGCCTGGGCGATATCCAGATACGGCGGCTGGTTGTTGACGTCCAGGCGGAAACTGACGTTGCTCAGCCCCGCTTTGGCCAGTATTTCTTTGGCTTTCTGCGGATTGAAGCTGTACGGCTGATCCTTGAGCGCGCCCAGATAACCGTCCGGCAGGAATGCCTGATGGCTCTGGAATTGCCCTTTCAGCAGATCGTCGGCGATGCCTTGGTAATCGAACAGCCAGCGCGCCGCCTCCCAGAACGCCGGATTGCCGAGCGCCGGCGACGCCTTGGCGTTGAACTGCAGGAAATAAAGCGAGGCGTAAGGAATGGCCAACGGTTTGACGCCCGGCTTACCCTTCAGGGCCGCCATCTGGTCCGCCCCCAGGTTGCGGGCGATATCGGCATCGCCCTGTTCGATCAGCAAACGGCGCGCCGCCGGATCGGGCACGTTTTTGATCAGGATGGTTTTCAGCGTCGGCGCCCCTTCCGGCGAGCCGGGATTGGCGTCCAGCACTACCACTTCATGCGGCACATAGGTGCGGATTTTGTAAGGGCCGCTGCCAGCGGAGTGGCTGTTCAACCATTGATGCCCCAGATCGTCGCCCTGCTGGTGCGCCAGCGCCTCTTTGGCGTCAACGATCGAGGATACCGGCGCCGACAGCAGGCTGAGCACGAAGGCCGGGCTGACGTTCTCACTCCAGCTGATTTTTACCGTATGTTCGTCCACCTTGCTCAGGTGTTGCTCCACGTTCTTCGCGTTCCAGCCCAGCTGCGTCAGGATAAACGACGGTTCGAGATTGAGTTTAACCACCCGTGAAAGCGAGAAGATCACGTCTTCCGGCCGCAGCGGATTGCCGCTGGCGAACGTGGCGTCCGGGCGCAGGCTGAAAGTCAGGCTGCGGTCGTCGGCGCCGGCCTTCCAGCTGCTGGCCAGGGTTGGTTTAAGATCGATGGGATTGTGCGGATCTGACTGGATCAGACGTTGATACAGGCTGTTGAACGACTGCACCGTGGTTAACTCAAATCCCTGGGCCGGGTCAAAGCTGACCACGTCATCGATAGATTGCGCGATCACCAGCGTGTTGGCCGGCGTCGCCGCCTGTGCGTTTACGCTGGCCGCCACGGCCAAAAACAGCAAAGAAGGAACGAGCGCTTTCATCTGAAACTCTCCAAGCGGATGGAATTTATAATAATTTTGCGAGTGTATGCGAGCACGATCGGCAGCTGAAGGTACTTAAATCACTATAGATATTCTTTTTATGTATATAGATGGGATTTTGATTATTAGGCAGGCGATGCAGCATGTGCGGCAGGCATTGCCTGCCGCTATCGATTAAATCTGGTAGTCAATCACCGCATCCAGCTGCGACGAGAAGACCTTGTCTTTGATTTCGGTCAGCGACAACGTCGGGTTGCACAGCTGAATAAAGCGCCAGGCATAGTTGCGCTGCAGCTGGCTGCGTTTCAGGCCCAGCCAGACCGTATTGGGTTCAAACAAATGCTCGGCGTTGAGGCTGACCAACCCGCGATCGCGCTCTTTTTCATACGACATGTCCGCCAGCACGCCCACGCCCAACCCCAGCTCGACATAGGTTTTAATCACGTCGGAATCTTGCGCGCTGAGCGCGATGTCCGGCGTCAGGCCCGCCGATTTGAACGCCGCATCCAGCTTCGCGCGGCCGGTAATGCCCTGGCGGTAAGTGATCAGCGGCAAGGTGCTGAGCATCTCCAGCGTCACCTGCGGCTGCCGCGTCAACTCGTGCCCTTCCGGCACCAGAATGGTGTGATGCCAGCGGTAGTAAGGGAACGCCGCCAGCGACTCGTCGCTCATCAGCCGTTCGCTGGCAATGCCGATGTCGGCTTCACCGGCGGCCAGCATCGAGACGATCTCCTCCGGGCTGCCCTGATTGAGCACCACCCGCACCCGTGGGTAAAGCGCGCGAAACTCTTTGATCACCCCCGGCAGGCTATAGCGCGCCTGGGTGTGCGTCGTCGCGATATGCAGCTGCCCCGAATCATTGCTGCTGAAGACATCCGCCAGGCGACGGATGTTGTTCGCGTCGTTAAGAATGCGCTCCGCCACCACCAGCAGCTCTTTGCCGGGCTCGGTCATGCCCAGCAGCCGTTTGCCGCGGCGAATGAATATTTCGATGCCCAGCTCTTCTTCCAACTCGCGAATATGCCGGCTAACGCCGGACTGCGAAGTAAATAAGGTATTGGCGACCTCGGTCAGGTTGTAGTTGCAGCGCGCCGATTCGCGAATAATTTTTAATTGTTGAAAGTTCATCCCCGTCTCCCTGTTTCTTGCAGTAGCGTCTGCCATATTGATACGGAGTCCTGCGGGGCTGAACAAATAAGAAATAACCTTTACTTATGCAATTTAATACTAAGTGAATTATTTATCGTGGCTCTCGGGGGATGAGGACGGGGGAAAATGATGAATGGCTTTAAAAATAAAGAGATAAATAACCACACAAATAAAGCGACTTAAGTCATCATGCAGAATAAAGTTATTAAATAGAGGCATTAGATATAAAAAAGGGCCCAGCATGCTGAGCCCCTCACCGTTCGCATTCCCGCAGCAGCCTCAGGCGGTGGCCTCGCTGCCGATGCCGCCGGTGCGGTTCTGCTGCAACCATTGCTGTACATAGCGCACCAGATCGCCGATGCAATCATCCTGCATGCCGTGGTGCTTCAGCTCGTTATCCAGCGCAAACAGGTATTGCGCGTTGGTGCCCAGCGGGCCGCTGGCGCTGGCGATCAATGGCGCGATCACCTGGTGGCTGGTGTCTGCTTCAAACAGCGGGTGCTGCGCGTTCATCACGAACACCAGCGCCGTGACGGTCTCTCCGCCATCCAACTGCAGTTCACACCAGGTCGGCACGTAGCAATCGGTCACCATTTCGCGCTTCCAAAGCAGCTCCAGCTCTTCACGCAGCTTGCCTTCCGGCAGACGAAACGCCAATCCGGTGGTCTGGCCGCCCTCTTTCAGCGCCAGCATGCGCCCCGGCTGGTGCAGCGTGCCGCGCCCGGCGGTCAAACGCATGCAGAACGCCCGATGCCAGCCCTGCAGCATGGCGGGCCGCACTTCTTCAGATTCGAAAACCGGATTCCACATCAGCGAACCGTAACCGAATACCCATACCGGGCTGTGATCCGGCCGGCGCGATAGCGTGCATTCCAACGAGGCTGCGCGCTGTTCAGGCGTCAGCAACAGCGACTCCTCAATAGCGCCAAAGGCGGTTTTGCAATCCGCTTTTTGCAGAAAATCTCGCGTTAACACTGTTACAACCTCCCGGGAATACGATTTCTCGTCCTCCCTCGCCACTACTGAACCTTTGCAATTTTATTTTTTGGTGCGGAATTTTATTAATTCAATAACCGCGCCGATTAATAATGACCATATTCTTTTCCCGCCGCGCAATCAAGTTGCAAAGCGGCGTTAACGTGGAAAAGTATTTGTACTGAGCAGCAACAATATTAATTGCCGAGGTCAGCATAACGTCTGCGCGATTCTTACCGGGGCATAGAGGCGTTACTTTTTATGCCAGCGTTCGTCGTCGCCCTTGCGATAGCTTTGCTTGACCGCCGCCCAGGCTACTTTATGCGCCGTCTCCTCCCGGCTGTCGTCACCGCGCCGATCGTCGGGATCCCGGTATTGTTGCCAGGCGCTGTTAAACGCTTCTTTATAGATCGCCTGCGCATGTTCCGGCAGCACATGCTTCACATTGTCCGGCAAGTCGTTCGTGTCTTGGTATGGCATCACATCCTCCCGTGCGTATTGCGTGAACCTTAAGCCTAGCCCACACGCGGTTACGCCTCAATGAGCAAACAATTCTCATTATCAAACGGCATGGTATACTCACCGCCAAACGACCTATAAGGAGATCCCCGTGACTACCGAATCCCCTCGCTCACGCGCCCCCTACCTGATCGCCGTCAGCGCCGTACAGGACATTACGCCGCACCTGCGCCGCATCACCTTTACCGCGCCCGATCTGCGCTACTACCCGGCCAACGCCGCCGCCGCGCACATCAAGGTCTTTTTGCCGCTCGCCGGCCAAACGCAGCCGGATCTGCCGACGCTGACTGAAAACGGCCCGCGCTGGGCTGCCGATGCCGTGCGCCCGATCGTGCGCACCTATTCCATTCGCGCCGTGCGCCCGGAACAGGCGGAAGTGGACATCGAATTCGCCATTCACGATCACCAGGGACCGGCGGTCGACTTTGCGCGCCAGGCGAAAATTGGCGATAAAATCGGCATCAGCAATCCAGGCGGCCCCAAACCGATGCTGCCGGCCGCCGACTTCTACTGCCTGGCGGGCGATCCTTCCTCCCTGCCGGCGTTGGCCGCGCTGCTGGAAAACCTGCCGCCGCACGGCGCCGGGCGCGCTTTCGTCCGCGTCGATAGCACTGCCGACGTGATTGACCTGAAAAAGCCTACCGGCGTTGAGGTGAATTGGGTCGTCGGCGGCACAGAGAAAACCGACGAATTGGTCGCTCGGTTCCGCGCGCAGTCCGTGCCGCAGGGTGAAGCGCACTTCTGGCTCGCCGGTGAAGATCGCCTGGTAGTAGAGTTGCGCCGTTACCTGCGGCGCGAACGTCAATGCGATCGTAATCGTCTTTATGCCGTGCCTTACTGGCGTGAGGGGCTAAATGAAGAGGGTTACCACAATAAACGGCATGAAATCATGGATAATATTGACGACTGACCGTCCCATTCTCCTTGATTAACCGAGCAGTAAACAAGTAAACACGACTTTTCTCAAATCTAACGTTAAAAATTAGCGTTATTGCGTAAAAGTAAGTAAATAAAACCGCACCCCGTGCGGTTTTTTTGTTACCCTGATCACATAAAGCAAGCAATTGCTTTCTCAGATAAAAACAACATCACACCGGCGCCGCGGGTGTATCCTAATATAAAATACCTACTGGAAACGCAGAGTTGCCGCATCACGGCGACCGGCGCTGACGGGCTACGCTGTTTGAGAAGGAGTGCCACCCTCATGAAGTCGCAACACGATCCTGGCCGATCCACCAAGTCTCGCCACACCGAATACTCGCTGATCTTCCCCATCGCCGCGCTGGTGGTGTTGAATTTATGGGGCAGCACCGCTAACTTTCCGCTGATTGTCGGCATCAATATTCTCGCGCTGGTGGGGATCCTCAGCAGCGCCTTCAGCGTGGTGCGCCACGCCGACGTGCTGGCCCACCGATTGGGCGAACCCTACGGCTCGCTGATCCTCAGCCTGTCCGTGGTGATCCTCGAAGTCAGCCTGATTTCCGCGCTGATGGCCACCGGCGACGCCGCGCCGGCGCTGATGCGCGACACGCTGTATTCCATCATCATGATCGTTTCCGCCGGCCTGGTCGGCTTTGCGCTGCTGCTCGGCGGGCGCAAGTTCGCCACCCAGTACGTCAACCTCGGCGGCATAAAGCAGTATCTGATGGCGATTTTCCCGCTGGCGGTGATTGTGCTGGTATTCCCGAGCGCGCTGCCGGGCGGCAACTTCAGCACCGGGCAAGCGCTGCTGGTGGCACTGATTTCCGCCGCCATGTATGGCGTGTTCCTGGTGATCCAGACCAAAACCCACCAAAGCCTGTTCGTGTACGAGCATGAAGACGACGATGGCGATCCGCATCACGGCAAGCCTTCTTCGCACAGCAGCGCCTGGCACGCCGCCTGGCTCATCGTGCACCTGATCGCGGTTATCGCCGTCACCAAGTTCAACGCCAATCCGCTCGAAGGCCTGCTGACCAAGATGAATGCGCCGGCGCAGTTCACCGGCTTCCTGGTGGCGCTGTTGATCCTGTCGCCGGAAGGCCTGGGCGCGCTGCGCGCCGTGTTGAACAACCAGGTGCAACGCGCCATGAACCTGTTCTTCGGTTCGGTGCTGGCGACCATCTCCCTGACCGTGCCGGCGGTCACCATCATCGCCACCCTGACCGGGCAGACGCTGATCTTCGGCCTGCAAACGCCGCATATCGTGGTGATGCTGACGGTGTTGCTGCTGTGCCAGCTGTCGTTCTCGACCGGCCGCACCAACGTGCTGAACGGCACCGCCCACCTGGCGCTGTTCGCCGCCTACATGATGACGATCTTCGCCTGATCAAAAAGGGGCGCACTCTGTGCGCCCCTGCCTTCGTTATACCGAGAAGAATATCGCCGCGGCGATCCCCCCGAACAAAATCCACTTGATGATGTAATAACCGGTACGGTTCCAGGCCTTCAGGCGTTTCCCCACCCGGCGTATCGCATAGATGTATTTGAACATCTTGTTGACGCCGCCGGTACGATCGCCCTCTTCATTCGGCGCGGTGGCGGCGCTCATCAGATTGCGCCCCAGCCAGTGGTTAACCGCCTGCGCCCAGCGGTAGCGCATCGGCCGTTCGATGTCGCAGAACAGGATCAGACGATTCTGCCCGCTCTGATTTTCCGCGTAGTGCAGATAGGTTTCATCGAACATCACGCCTTCACCGTCGCGCCAGCTGTAGCGTTCACCGTCCACCTCAATAAAGCAGCGGTCATCATTGGGGGTAATCAGCCCCAGGTGATAACGCAGCGAACCGGCGTAAGGGTCACGGTGGCGCGGCAACCGGCTGCCGTCCGGCAGTTCGGCGAACATCGCCGCCTTGACCGAAGGCAAGCTGCGCAGCAGTTCCGTGGTCTGCGGGCACAGGGTCATGGCGGACGGATGGCTGTCCTCATACCATTTCAGATAAAAGCGTTTCCAACCGGTCTTGAAAAACGAGTTGAAGCCGGCGTCGTTGAATTGATCGGACGCCTTGATCTGCTGGATCTCCATCAGCTTCTGTCCTTCGTCGCGGATGGTTTCCCAGTTCTCCCGCAGTACCGCCAGCTCAGGAAACTGCTCCGGCTTCAGGTACGGCGTGGTCGGCACACGGGAAAACAGATACATGAAGACGTTCAGCGGTGCGGTAAAGGTGGAATGGTCAGACAGCTGACGCCACACGTTGTAGCGCACCCGCCCGCGGTAATGCACATAGACGACGCATAAAATAAGCAAAAGCAGAATGATGTATTTCATGTTTGAATCGCATCAAGGAACCCACACGCTATGCGCCGCGCGGCGCACACCCCAGATAATGTCCTTTTGGCGGCACAGGCAAATTGCGCGCCAATCTGGAACCCATTAATCATTAACGCTAACTCAACGAAAATCTATACAGAAAACCACAATAATTTACACAAAGGTTAAACGAGAGGGGAAATTGCGGAGATAAAAAAGGCCCTGGATTTCCGGTAGTTTTTCGTTCGGTTACATCAGCATGCTTTGCAGACCCTAATGTGTGAGCTAACGCCGGCCTCACAACCAGAAAATGCAGGCGTTCACCTTTGGTGAGCCGTCGGCCGTGTTGGATCGCCGTGACATTCTGGATTACACGGAATGCGTCGGTAACGGTAAATGGATTGAGCCGCCCGTCAGCTTTTCCGGGCTGGCAAAAAGCCTGCGCGCCGCCGTGCACCACAGCTCACCCATTTACGTGAAGCGCAATATTTTGGCGAGCACCTACATCCCGCACCCGCTGCTGTCACAGCAGGATTTCAGCCGGTTTGTGCTGGATTATCTGGTGTTCGGCAACGCCTTTTTAGAAAAGCGTTTCAGCGTGACCGGCAAGCTGTTGAAGCTGGAGACCTCACCGGCCAAATATACCCGGCGCGGCGTTGACCCGAGCGTTTACTGGTTCGTGCAATCGTTCGCTGAGCCGCATCCGTTCGCGCCCGACAGCGTTTTTCACCTGCTGGAGCCGGATATCAATCAAGAGCTGTATGGGATGCCAGAATATCTGTCGGCGCTCAATTCCGCGTGGCTGAACGAGTCCGCCACGCTGTTCCGCCGCAAGTATTACCAGAACGGCGCACACGCGGGCTATATCATGTATGTGACCGACGCAGCGCAGAACAATACCGATGTTGAGGCGTTGCGCGAAGCGATGAGCGACTCTAAAGGCATGGGGAACTTTAAAAACCTGTTCTTCTACGCGCCGAACGGGAAGCCCGACGGTATCAAGATTGTGCCACTCAGCGAAGTGGCAACGAAGGATGATTTCTTCAACATCAAAAAGGTCAGCGCCGCCGACCTGCTGGACGCCCACCGCATCCCCTACCAGCTGATGGGCGGCAAGCCGGAGAACGTCGGGTCAGTAGGTGACGTGGAAAAGGCCGCAAAGGTGTTTGTCCGCAATGAGCTAACACCGCTCCAGCAGCGCATCAAAGAAGTGAACGACTGGGTCGGCGTCGAGGTCATCCGGTTTAAAAAGTACAACCTCGAAAACGACGACGAATGATAAACCGGCCGCCAGATTGGCGGCTTTTTTACACCCGCCACCAAACGCCCTCTCACGCCCACCACAGCCCTCTCGCTCGTACATGCCCGCGAATCAAACCAGCGCAACAGAACGTCACCACGACGCGCTGACGCCGTCAATTTTGATAATTAAATACATGCCTGCGCGCAATACTATCCCCGCCACGCCTGCCCGCTTCATGGGTCGCTTTTAATGCACTGTTGCAGAGCTGCACAGCCACGCCCTACCAACTCTAGTGCCCTGTAAGCCAGTTACATTTATGAATGCAATATGATGCAACAAAATGCAACTTATGATATTGATCAGTCTTCGCAAACAGCAATGATAATATTTAATGAGGAGATTGGAAATGTCTGGATTTTCCCTTGACTTAACTAAACTATCTGCAGGTATAAATAGTGACTCAGCAATCCCTCCTCGGGATATATTTACAGCACTACCAAACAAAGACACAAAATACCAATACCCAAGAGACGTCCAATCTGAGGTTTGGGAAAAGTGGTATGACGCAAGAAATAACCAGACCACTATTATAAAAATGAACACTGGCAGTGGAAAAACATCGGTTGGGTTAATAATTTTAAAAAGCTGCATAAACGAAGGGGTTGGACCAGCAGTATATATAGTTCCTGACAACTACTTGGTTGAACAGGTCATGTCCGAAGCAAAACAGCTCGGAATACCTGTAACCCAAGATGAAAAATCTCAAAAATTCATCGCTGGAAAAGAGATTCTCGTCACAAATATATTCAAACTTGTTAACGGAAGGTCAGTATTTGGGGTTGGTGATGAAGGAGAGAAAATATCTATCGGGTCTTTGATTATCGACGATGCCCATGCTTGCCTTTCATCTATTGAGGATCAATTCACTGTCAGCATCAACAACAATAACCACGCATATAATGACTTGTTTAGAATATTTGAAAATTCCCTAATAACACAAGCAAGCGCCAAGACACTAGAAATAAAAGATGGTGATAAAAATGCCTATGTTAGAGTTCCATTTTGGAACTGGCAGAAAAACATAAATGACATAACAAAAACCTTACTTCAAAACAAAGACCATGATGACTTAAGTTTTAAATGGCCTTTAATCAAGGAGAATTTAGTATTATCAAAATGCGTGGTTAGCGCAAAAAAAATTGAAATATCCCCCCACTGCATACCCATACAAATGATACCAAGCCTTTCAAATGCTAGAAGAAAAATATTCATGACTGCTACTCTTGTTGATGAGTCTATTCTAGCAAGCCACTTTGGAATTACAGATGAATCATTGTCCAGCCCAATAACTCCTAAAGCAATTGGTGATATCGGGGATCGGATGATCCTCATGCCTCAGGTCATTAACCCTGACCTTACTGATTTAGATATCAAAGCCATGTGTAAAGAGATATCCACTCACCATAACGTCGTGGTAATAGTCCCATCAGATTACAGAGCTAAATTTTGGCAGGATGTAGCAGATAGAATATTAGACAAAGATACGATATACCGCGGAGTTCAAGAATTAAGATCTCAACATGTAGGCTTGGTTGTATTAATAAATAGATACGATGGAATAGATTTACCTAATACTGCGTGTCGGTTGCTAGTCATAGATGGTCTCCCTGACGTCCGCAGACTAACAGATAAAATAACGCAAAGCATGCTATTAGGTAGTGAAAGAACAAAGGATGAGATAATTCAAAAAATAGAACAAGGGATGGGGCGCGGCGTACGCTCCAGTGATGATTTCTGCGGCGTAATTCTACTTGGCAAGGCATTAAATGGAGCTGTTTTCCTTGGTTCTTCTTTAGAAAAATTCTCACCAGCAACCAAAGCGCAAATCCAACTTTCCCAGCAACTGGTTCAAATACTTCCTGATTTAACAATAAACTCGATTAAAGGAGCACTTGACTATTGTCTATTACGGAAACAGGATTGGACATCCATGAGTAAAGGCGTATTAGCAGGTTTAACTACAGCAGAGACCAAGGTCAACCCACATACAATAAATAAAAGACGAGCGTATGACTTGGCGTCCAGGAACATGATGCCACAAGCTGCTAGAATTTTAGTTGATGATAGTAATACTGAAGATAAAATTTATAAGGGTTTTTTGAAAGAGCACGCTGCCGAATACATTAACCTTTATGATGAAACAGAGGCTCAAGTTTTACTTCAATCTGCCTCAAATGATAACTATCGTGTATTGAAACCATTAATTGGCGTAACTTACAATAGACTTAATGGTGCAGCTCTAGAACAAGCAAAAGAATGCAGCACTTATTTAAGGAGTGCATTTAAAAGTTCAAATGAAATTATTGTATATACCAATTCAATTTTAGAAAGCCTTGTGTTTTCAGAAGGAACATCCAATCCATTTGAGAACGCCATTGATAAAATCGCGAATTTAATTGGATTTAGAAGCCATCGCCCTGAAAATGATACAGGTAAAGGACCTGATAACCTATGGTCCTTAGGAGACAATCATTATCTTGTAATTGAATGCAAGAATGGTGCAACTGCTGAGAAAATTAGCAAACATGACTGCAATCAGTTGAATGGTTCTGGCGCTTGGTTTAAAAGCATGTATGACCAAACTGCAACATTTCATCCAGTAATGATACACCACTCTATCTTCCCAGAACATGCAGCAACTTTGAATCAAGGCTCTAGAATAATGACGATAAGGGATCTAGATAATCTAAAGACATCGATCCTTAGTTTTATAACTGCCATTTGCTCTAGCGACAAAAAGCATGATGAGATCTTTATACGAGAGCGATTGATATCTTGCAAACTCCGCTCATCTGATATAGTCGAAAATTACACTAGGAATTTTAGATAACCGGTTAAATGCCATCACTTTTAGGTGATGGCATTTATTTTACCTACTCACATGCAATATCAACACCATTACATTCAACAACCGCCACCTCAATATAACACCAATGGGTAATTATATTTTAATTTAATCAATAAAACCCACATAGCACGAGGCACCAATAATTAACCTATCAACAAACGGATATATTATTGGTTACCCGTTATAAGCCATCACTGCCCCAAGCTAACTCTATGGATTACAATAAACCTAAATTAATACATAGCGTTAGAGTTCAATCCGAGTTCGCGGAACTATCCCCCGTTCTGCCGAAGTCAGCCGCGCCGACGGCGCATCATTTCGAGATTTATTCCGGTTCTGGGCGATTTCTTGGTGATTATCCTTCGGTGACTGCCCCCTTATTGCGTCTCTAAGCGTCTTGGCGACGTCCGCGTCATTCCAGCTAACATCCCCGCTCTCAATCAAATTCATCACCGCAGTGACATACTCAGGCGTTGCTACCTGCATATCTGGCTCAGGTTCTCGCTGAACCTCCCCACAGTTATTGACAGGACTCCGAGGCGCGCCAGAGGCGCTTTTTAAAGTCAAAGGATCAACATCAAGGTCAATGGCCTTGCGGACAATGCGCCATTCTGTTGTTCGGGTTTCGTGGATATGACCCGCGCCAAGGTGCGGTGCAAAGATGCCGACAACCTTTTGCACCTCTTCGTCATAAGCGTTCAGCTCATCAGCCACCTTGCGCGCGACTCGAACGGTCTGCACGTCGCGCGGGACGTTTGCGCCTCCCTGTCCAGCCATATAGGCGGCAAAATTTCCAGCGCTGGCAGCCGCGCGCACAGCCTCGACACGCTCATCAAAAGTTTCAGCAAGGCTGATGTGGCGTAAACAGGCGGCCCGGCATTCTCGATAAGCTCCCATGGTAGGGATTCCGATAGTCTTAAACTGAGGGATACGCCATGTTGACGCCCATGAGGTCACCGCCGCAGCCATATCGCGTAACGGTTTGCCGGTATCGTGGTCAATTTGGCCGTCGAGCGCATAACCGTCGATATTTTTAGCGATGTATTTAGCGATGTACCCCGCAGCGCCGCCTTTATTCATGTGCTTGGCTTCAAACCGATTCTTTGCTGCACCGCGCTCGTCACCGTCTTCCTTCAGCGCATACCGACGCATGATGTCGATGACGTCCTGACGTTGTTTACGCTCGCAGAACAGCATCATATGCCAGTGCGGCGTACCGTAATGGTGAGGTTCAACGACACGCATACCGTAAACGCTCAGGCCGTTGTTTTTAAACGCGGTGCGCATTTTGCTCCAGATGCGCACCAGATAACGCTGGCCGTCTTTTGGGGAGAAAGCCTCTGCATCCCAATTGTGGTTAAACTGGACTTTTTCAGCCCCTTCTTTGCCAACAACGCGCGTCGGGTGATATTTAGACGGGCAAGAAAAAGGCCGCCGAAGCGGCCTTTTCAGTAGCGGGTAGGTTAACTGTAAGCGTTGAGCGTGCGCTGGCACAGAGCGGAACGCACGCAGTCCTGTTTTTCAAAGCGGATAACGCCGATCATCTCGTCCTCTTCGAAGCGTTCCAGGGCATCGCTGAGGCCGGATTTCACGCCGCGCGGCAGGTCGCACTGGGTCACGTCGCCGTTAACGATAACCGTCACGTTTTCCCCCAGGCGGGTCAGGAACATTTTCATCTGGCTGGCGGTCACGTTCTGGGCTTCATCCAGGATAACGACCGCATTTTCGAAGGTGCGCCCACGCATATAAGCGAACGGCGCAATCTCCACCTTGCCGATTTCCGGGCGCAGGCAGTACTGCATAAAGGAAGATCCTAAACGGCGTACCAGAATGTCATACACCGGGCGGAAATAAGGCGCGAACTTCTCGGAGATATCCCCCGGCAAGAAACCGAGGTCTTCATCCGCCTGCAAAACAGGACGGGTAACGATAATCCGATCCACCTCTTTATGGATCAGCGCCTCCGCCGCCTTGGCGGCGCTGATAAATGTTTTGCCGCAGCCGGCTTCGCCGGTGGCGAAGATCAGCTGCTTATTCTCTATGGCTGATAAGTAATGACCCTGAGCTTCGGTTCTAGCCTCGATGGGTGAGCTATCGCGCTTGTCTCGCGCCATGCCGATAGACTCGACTCCCCCCATTTGCACCAGCGAGGTCACAGACTCTTCTTCCAGCTGGCGATGACTACGAGCGTCACGACGAATAACGCGTTTCGCTTCACGACGTGCTTTGATCACTGCTTTCTGTCTACCCATAGTGGCACCTTACAGTTTGTTTCACCTACCGCAACGGCCAGGCCGCGCGATTATGTTTCACACACGTATTAGGTTTTGGCCTCCTCCGAGCCAATAAGAGCCAAGGGACAAAGTGAATCGACGGCAACGCTTAAGCGCCGTGTCTTCACGGGACAACGCGGACTGCATCAATAAACGTGGAGTAAAAAGCGATGAGATTCTGTAGCGATAAGAGTGCGGAGTTGCCGGTAAAAGAGAGTCGGAGAGAGAACCCTCGTTACAACGAGAAATCAGGGGAGATGTGTTATTTTTTCTTTCCAGCCCAACCAAGGACTTTACCATTAGCGATCCCCGCAGTGATATTTACAGCTTCAGCTGTGCACCGTGTGAAAACTACCGCCAGATGATTACAGTATAATGACATTCAATCCCACGGCGTTACTAAAATGTAAAAAAATTTAATATTTTTTGTTTTCAGTTAACGCAAAAACACTATATCACGCCCAAGACGTCATTCCATAGAAAATTATAATCAATAAATATCAATGCATTACAATTAAAACCCGCGAATGACACTTTGGTTTCCCGATTAAATTTTGCGCAATCAAAAACAGCATGACTGCGTGTTTTTTAATCTGCCGGCAAAGCATTGAATTGCGCTTCATCGTTCACTGCCCCCCTGCAGCGGGTAAGACAAACGTAAAACGAGGCGGAAGATCCCGCCTCGTCATTCCGGCTTCAGGCCTTGAGCAGGCCGCTGGCCAGATAATCGCCGCCCTCTTTCACGCCCGGCAACACGAAGAAATACCCGCCGCCAATCGGCTTGATGTATTCCTCCAGCGCTTCGCCGTTCAGCCTTTTTTGCACCGTCAGGAAGCCTTTCTCCAGATCGGCCTGATAGCAGACGAACAGCAGCCCCATTTCCAGCTGCCCGGCATTGGAGACGCCAAGGGAATAACTGTAGCCGCGCCGCAGCATCAGGTTGCTTTGGCTTTCCGGCGTGCGAGGGTTAGCCAGCCGGATGTGCGCATCCATCGGGATCACCTTGCCGTCGGGATCGTTCGCGTAGTCCGGCTCGTCATGTTCATGCTTCATGCCCAGCGGCGCCCCGCTGTGCTTCTCGCGGCCGAAGATGGTTTCCTGCTCCTGCAGCGGCGTGCGATCCCAAAACTCGACGCGAAAACGAATAATGCGCGCCGCCTGATAGCTGCCGCCCGCCGTCCACGCCGGCTCACCGACGTTGTCGCCGACCCACACCACCTTATCCATCAGCGGTTTGTCGTCGGTTTTCGGGTTCGCAGTGCCGTCTTTGAACCCCAACAGGTTGATCGGCGTCTCTTTGCCTTTGCTGCGCGCCGCGTGCGCGGAGATGAACCCCTCCCGCTTCCAGCGCACGCTGAGCAGATCCGGCGAATGCTTAATGATGTCGCGCAGCGCGTGAATCACCGTTTCGTTGGTGTTGGCGCAGATCTGCAGCAGCAGGTCGCCGTGGCAAAGCGCGGCGTCCAACGCATCGTTGGGGAAGCGGGTCATTTTCTGCAACCGCAGCGGTTTTTGCGCCTGCAGACCAAAGCGTTCATCAAACAGCGATGCGCCGACCGAGACGGTGATGGTCAGGTTGTCCGGGTAAATCTCCGGCCCCATGATGCCGGAATCGAGCGGCGGCAGCTTGGCGTCCACCTCCGGCGCCTTGCCGCCGTGAGTCAGGAAGGCGATGCGATCGGTCAGCAGCCGGAACAGGCGCTCCAGCCCCGCTTTGTCGGTCGCCAGCACATCGAACGCCACCAGCATCATCGCCGCCTGTTGCGGCGTCAGCACCCCAGCCTGATGGCGGCCATAAAACGGCTGTTTCTGCCAGCGCTCATCCTGCGGCGTCGCCAACGGCTCCGCCGCGTTGCCCGCCGCTTGAGCCAGGCGGCTGCCGCCCAGCGCCAGCGCGCCCAGCCCCAGCCCCAGCCCTTGCAGCAAACGGCGTCGCGAAGGCGATGCCGCCCCCTGCGATTGCGGATGCGGCCCGTTATGCGGGCCTGCCTTGTTGCTCATAACCGTATGCCTCAGTCCAGACCCAATACGCCGCGCAGCTGGGAAAGATCTTCCGCCAGCGTGGTGATCGGCCCTTTCAACGCATTGCGATCGGCATCGGTCAGCTTCTCATAGGACTCATAACCCTCTTTGGTTTGGTACTTCGCCAAAATGGTGTCCACGGTTTTGAAGTTGGCGTCGATCTTGTCCAGCAGTGGCTTATTGGCCTTAACCAGCAGCGGGCGCAGCAGATTGACTATCTTTTGCGCGCCGTCGACGTTGGCCTGGAAGTCCCACAAATCGGTGCGGCTGTAACGGTCTTCTTCACCGCTGATCTTGCTGGCCGCCACTTCTTCGATCAGCCCGGCTGCGCCGCCCACCACCTTGCTCGGCGGGAAGGTCAGTTCACTCACGCGTTTTTGCAGCTCAACGGTGTCGTGATACAGACGATCGGCATATTTGCCCATGTCTTTGGTCGAGTTGTCGGCAAACAGCGCCTTCTCCAGACGGTGGAAGCCGGTGAAGTTCGGGTCCGCCGCTTTCTTCTCGTAGTCGTCTTCGCGGGCGTCGATGCTGCCGTCCAGATCGGAGAACAACTCGGCGATCGGCTCGATGCGCTCATAGTGCTGGCGGGTCGGCGCATACAGCTTGCGCGCCTGCTCCACGTTGCCGGCCTTCACCGCGTCGGTAAACAGCTTGGTCTGTTTCACCAACCCATCGACTTCTTTGGTGACGTAAACCTTGTATTCAGCGATCGGGCCAACCAAGTCCAGTGCGTTCGGCTTGCCGTCGGTGGCGCCGTTGGCCGCTGCGGTGACGATCAGTTTGCCTTTCGGATTGCTCAGCAGCCCGCAGGTCATGTCATATTCGCCCGCTTCCAGCGTGGCGGTCATTTTCTGGGTAAAGCCCGGCGCGATGTTCTCGCGCTCTTCCACCACCATCACCCCTTTCAGGATTTCCCATTCGACGTTTTTCTGGCTGGTGTTGTGCACCACAAACTGCGTCTTGCCGGCCGGGACAGTCAGCTGCATCGGTTCGCACTGCTTGTCGTTAACCGTAACCTTGACCTGCGGCACGTCCGCCGCCAAGGTGTCGAGGCTCAGCGCAAACGCCGGGATAGCCAGTAATGCTGCGTGCAACGCCTTGCGGCGAAATAACGGAGTAGACATACGAGATTCCCTATTAAACATTAATGATTGATTTTACGTTGCGCCGGGGCCGCTGCCGGCTCCGCGCGCTGCGGCAGGAAAAAGAAAATCAGCGCCGGGATCAGATACAGGAAGTAGACCGCCACTTCGCTGACCGTCGGCGCTTCCTGGTAACCGAGAATGCCTTCCAGCAGGGTGCCGAACAGCGAATGGGTCGACAGGGTGCTGCTGAAATCGAAGGCGATATCCTGGAAGTGGTTCCATAGACCGGCTTCGTGGAAGGCGCGGATCGCCCCGGCGGCCAGGCCGGCGGCGACGAACAGAATAAACAGGCTGGTCCATTTGAAGAATTTGGCCAGGTGCAGCTTCACCCCGCCCCAGTAAATCATCATGCCCAGCACGATGGCGGCCACCAGGCCGAGCACCGCGCCGATCGGCGCCGCGGCACCCACGTCTTGCTGAAACGCCGCCAGCAGGAAGAACACCGACTCCAGCCCTTCGCGCGCCACGGCGAAGAACACCATCGCCACCAGCGCCCATCCCTGCCCTTTACCGGCGCTGAGCGCCTGATCGATAGCCCCTTCCAGATGCACCTTGACCGATTTGGACACCTTACGCATCCAGAACACCATATAGGTGAGGATCAGCACCGCCACCACCGCCACGATGCCTTCGAACAGCTCCTGCTGCTTCTGCGGGAACTCGCCGGTGGTTTCATTGATGAAGATACCGAGCGCCAGACACAGCGCCGCGGCGACAATTACGCCGATCCACACCGCGCCCAGCCATTGGCTGCGCTGCGTGCGCTTCAGGTAGCTGGCGATCAGGCTGACGATCAGCGCGGCCTCCAGCCCCTCACGGAACATGATAAGAAAGGGAACGAACATAACTAATCACCCCTGAAAAGACCGCGGCGGCAGAGCAAACCGGCTCGAAATGAGCCGCGGCGAGTATGTAAAGAAACGTAAAATACAACGAGAGTGATTATCATTCTGGCAAAAAGAAATACAAGAGGCGCAAGCGTGATTTTTTCTAATCAAATGTCGCCAGGTGTTACAGCCGAATGACGGGCAAACAGGCAAAAAGAAGGGGCGCTCTGCGCGCCCCTTGCCGACTGACATCGAACGGCGTTATACCGTTTTGTATTCGGCTTCCGCCTGATCGAAACGTTCGGTCATGGTTGAGGATGGCTGGCGGCCCATCAGGCTCACCACCACGATGGCCAGGCAACCCAGGATGAAGCCAGGGATGATTTCGTACAGGCCCAACCATTCGTACTGTTTCCAGACGATCACCGTCACCGCACCGACCAGCATACCGGCCAACGCGCCGTTGCGGGTCATGCGCGACCACATTACCGAGATCAGCACAACCGGGCCGAAGGCGGCGCCGAAACCGGCCCAGGCATAGCTCACCAGGCCCAGTACGCGGTTCTCCGGGTTAGCCGCCAATGCGATGGCGATCAGCGCCACCACCAGCACCATCACGCGGCCGACCCATACCAGCTCACGCTGGCTGGCGCCCTTGCGCAGAAACGCCTTGTACAGGTCTTCGGTGATCGCGCTGGAGCACACCAGCAGTTGGCAGCTCAGGGTGCTCATGACCGCCGCCAGAATCGCCGACAGCAGCACGCCCGCCACCCATGGGTTGAACAGCAACATCGCCAGTTCGATGAACACGCGTTCGCCATTCTGCGACACGTTGCCGGCCTGATCCGGGTTATTGGCGAAGTAAGCGATGCCGAAGAAACCGACGGCGATGGTCCCGGCCAGACACAGGATCATCCAGGTCATGCTGATGCGGCGCGCGCTGCGGATGGTGCGGTGAGAATCCGCCGCCATGAAACGCGCCAGGATGTGCGGCTGGCCGAAGTAGCCCAGGCCCCAACCCAGCAGCGACAGGATGGCGACGAAGTTCAGCCCCTTCAGCATGTCGAGGTTGGCCGGGTTCTTCGCCTGGATCACCAGCATCGACGTATCGATGCCGCCGACGGCGAAGATCACGATCACCGGCGTCAGGATCAGCGCGAAAATCATCAGGCTGGCCTGTACGGTGTCGGTCCAGCTCACCGCCAGGAAACCGCCGATAAAGGTATACAGGATGGTCGCCGCGGCGCCGGCCCACAGGGCGGTTTCGTAGCTCATGCCGAAGGTGCTTTCGAACAGGCGCGCGCCGGCCACGATGCCGGAGGCGCAGTAAATGGTGAAGAACACCAGAATGACGATGGCCGAGATCACCCGCAGCAGCTTGCTGTTGTCTTCAAAACGGCTGGTGAAATAGTCCGGCAGCGTCAGGGCGTTATTGTTGGCTTCGGTATGCACGCGCAGCCTTCCTGCCACCAGCTTCCAGTTCAGGTAAGCGCCGATGGTCAGGCCGATGGCGATCCAGCTTTCAGAGATGCCGGAGAGGAAGATGGCGCCCGGAAGGCCCATCAGCAACCAGCCGCTCATGTCGGAAGCGCCGGCGGACAGCGCGGTCACCACGCTGCCCAAACTGCGGCCGCCGAGAATATAGTCATCAAAGTTATTGGTTGCCCGGTAGGCAAGCAGGCCGATCAGCACCATCCCGAAAATGTACACCAGGAAGGTCACCAGCATAGGTGTGCTCATTGTCATTTAATTCTCCACTTTCATTATTATTCGCGTTTCGCTCCGGCCATGCCGGCGCCGGTAAACCCACGCGCAATGCATTTCACTGGCCGCCGCGCCGGAACGTGGCGCAGCCTGCTAGCGAGTGCAGGTAAAATAGTTTCTGCCCGTAATTGTTGACCGTCGGTTATCCTAGATGAGCCTTTCATCAACCAACAAGATATTTAACAACAAAGTTACACAAAGTTTACCCTGCGTCACATTTACCGGGCTCAAAGGTTGCACTCACGACAAGCAAAATGAGTTGCACCTTGCTATTACCCTTATATACCGCAAGGTAAAGCGCCTGCGGCGTAATAAACCCTGCCGCATTCGCTCAATAACGCAACATTCATGCCAACTGCCCGTGTTAAAAAATCGATGAAACTCACACTTCGCTCATCAGCCTGATTTAACAAGGTTGCACAAAGTTGCAACATGCAGGATATTGTCTGCATTCTTAACCCACACATCTCACGAACCTATCCCAACAGGCTTTCCGGCCTGCTGTTTGTCTAGCCTGATGGGATAGGTTCTAAACACAGGAGTTGGACAGGCATGGGCACTACCACAATGGGCGTGAAACTCGACGAGGCAACACGCGACCGGATCAAGAGCGCCGCGCAGCGCATCGATCGCACGCCGCACTGGCTCATCAAGCAGGCCATCTTTAATTACCTCGAGCGTCTCGAGAGCGGTACCGATATTCCTGAAATTCCAGCGCTGGCCGCAGCGGGCCAGCCTGAAGCGGACGACATTATGCCGCAAGCGCAGGAAGAGTCACACCAGCCATTCCTCGATTTTGCCGAACAAATTCTGCCTCAGTCGGTGACCCGCGCCGCCATCACCGCCGCCTATCGCCGCCCAGAGACCGAAGCGGTGCCGATGTTGCTCGAACAGGCGCGATTACCCGCCGATCTTGCACAGGCCACTCACAAAATGGCCTATGGCATCGCCGAGAAGTTGCGTAACCAAAAAAGTGCAAACGGCCGCGCCGGCATGGTGCAAGGCCTGCTGCAAGAGTTCTCCCTCTCCTCGCAGGAAGGCGTGGCGCTGATGTGCCTGGCGGAAGCGCTGCTGCGCATTCCGGACAAACCGACCCGCGATGCCCTGATCCGCGACAAGATCAGCAACGGCAACTGGCACTCGCACCTGGGGCGCAGCCCGTCGCTGTTCGTCAACGCCGCGACCTGGGGCCTGCTGTTCACCGGCAAGCTGGTGTCCACGCATAACGAAGCCAATCTGTCCCGTTCGCTGAACCGCATTATCAGCAAGAGCGGCGAACCGCTGATCCGCAAAGGCGTGGACATGGCGATGCGCCTGATGGGCGAGCAGTTCGTGACCGGCGAAACCATCGCCGAAGCGCTGGCCAACGCGCGCAAGCTGGAAGAAAAAGGTTTCCGCTATTCCTACGACATGCTGGGCGAAGCCGCCCTGACCGAAGCCGACGCGCAGGCCTACCTGGTTTCCTACCAGCAGGCGATCCACGCCATCGGCAAAGCCTCCAACGGCCGCGGCATCTATGAAGGCCCCGGCATCTCCATCAAGCTGTCCGCCCTGCACCCGCGCTACAGCCGCGCGCAGTACGAACGCGTGATGGAAGAGCTTTATCCGCGCCTGCTGTCGCTGACCCTGCAAGCGCGCCAGTATGATATCGGCATCAACATCGACGCCGAAGAGGCCGACCGCCTGGAAATCTCGCTCGATCTGCTGGAGAAGCTGTGCTTCGAGCCGCAGTTGGCCGGCTGGAACGGTATCGGCTTCGTGATCCAGGCCTATCAGAAACGTTGCCCGTTCGCCATCGACGCGGTGATCGACATGGCGCAACGCAGCCGCCGCCGCCTGATGATCCGTCTGGTGAAAGGCGCCTACTGGGACAGCGAAATCAAACGCGCCCAGATGGACGGCCTGGAAGGCTACCCGGTATACACTCGCAAGGTGTACACCGACGTTTCCTACCTGGCCTGCGCCCGCAAGCTGCTGTCGGTGCCGAACCTGATCTATCCGCAGTTCGCGACCCACAACGCCCATACCCTGAGCGCCATCTATCACCTGGCCGGCAACAACTACTACCCTGGCCAGTATGAATTCCAGTGCCTGCACGGCATGGGTGAGCCGCTGTACGAACAGGTGGTGGGTAAAGTGGCCGACGGCAAACTGAACCGCCCTTGCCGCATCTACGCACCGGTCGGCACCCATGAAACGCTGCTGGCTTACCTGGTGCGCCGCCTGCTGGAAAACGGCGCCAACACCTCGTTCGTCAACCGCATCGCCGACGCCACCCTGCCGCTCGACGAACTGGTGGCCGATCCGGTCAGCGCCGTGGAAGCGCTGGCGGCCAACGAAGGTCAGATTGGCCTGCCGCATCCGCGCATCCCGCTGCCGCGCGAGCTGTACGGCGAGAAACGCGTTAACTCCAGCGGTCTGGATCTGTCCAACGAACAGCGTCTGGCCTCGCTCTCCAGCGCCCTGCTCACCAGCGCCAGCCATCCGTGGCGCGCGGAACCGATTATCGACGCCGAATTGGATCAGGGCGTGGAGCAGCCGGTGATCAACCCGGCCGAGCCGGGCGATGTGGTCGGCTACGTGCGTGAAGCCACCGAAGGCGAAGTCAGCCGCGCGCTCGACGCCGCCGCGGCCGCC
Source organism: Serratia sp. EC4 (assembly GCF_059652115.1). Classification (NCBI taxonomy): domain Bacteria; kingdom Pseudomonadati; phylum Pseudomonadota; class Gammaproteobacteria; order Enterobacterales; family Yersiniaceae; genus Serratia; species Serratia sp. EC4. The sequence continues at coordinate 735,395 of NZ_JBNIDE010000001.1, forward strand.
GGCCCAATTTGGTTCGCTACGCCGCCGACGGAACGCGCCGCGATCCTCGAACGCGCCGCCGAACTGATGGAAAGCCAGCTGCAAAGCCTGCTGGGCATTCTGGTGCGTGAAGCGGGTAAAACCTTCAACAACGCCATCGCCGAAGTGCGTGAAGCGGTCGATTTCCTGCACTACTACGCCGGCCAGGTGCGCGACGACTTCGCCAACGACAGCCACCGCCCGCTGGGCCCGGTGGTCTGCATCAGCCCGTGGAACTTCCCGCTGGCGATCTTCACCGGCCAAATCGCCGCCGCGCTGGCGGCGGGCAACAGCGTGCTGGCCAAACCGGCCGAGCAAACGCCGCTGGTGGCCGCGCAGGCGGTGCGCATCCTGCTGGAGGCCGGCATTCCGCAAGGCGTGCTGCAGCTGCTGCCGGGCCAGGGTGAAACCGTCGGCTCGACGCTGGTCAACGACGCCCGCGTCCGCGGCGTGATGTTCACCGGCTCCACCGACGTCGCCGGCATTCTGCAGCGCAGCATCGCCGGTCGTCTCGATCCGCAAGGCCGGCCGACGCCGCTGATCGCCGAAACCGGCGGCCTGAACGCCATGATCGTCGACTCTTCCGCCCTGACCGAGCAGGTGGTGACCGACGTGGTGGCCTCCGCCTTCGACAGCGCCGGCCAGCGCTGCTCCGCGCTGCGTATCCTGTGCATTCAGGAAGACGTGGCCGAGCACACGCTGCAAATGCTGCGCGGCGCGATGGCCGAATGCCGCATGGGCAACCCGGAGCGCCTGTCCACCGACGTGGGCCCGGTGATTGACGCCGAAGCCAAAACCGGCATCGAACGCCACATCCAGGCGATGCGCGCCAAAGGCCGCAAGGTGTACCAGGCCGCCAAAGGCAGCGCGCAGGATGAGAAAGAGTGGGCGCGCGGCACCTTCATCAAGCCGACGCTGATCGAACTCGACAGCTTCGACGAGCTGCAGAAAGAGATCTTCGGCCCGGTGCTGCACGTGGTGCGCTTCCAGCGCAACAATCTGGACGCGCTGGTCGATCAGATCAACGCCGCCGGTTATGGCCTGACGCTGGGCATTCACACCCGTATCGATGAAACCATCGCCCGGGTGACCGAACGCGCCAAGGTCGGCAACCTGTACGTCAACCGCAACATGGTCGGCGCAGTGGTCGGCGTGCAGCCGTTCGGCGGCGAAGGCCTGTCGGGCACCGGCCCGAAAGCCGGCGGCCCGCTGTACCTGTACCGTCTGCTGGCCAACCGTCCGGACGACGCGCTGCAACGTACGCTGCACCGTCAGGACGAAGAGCGTCCGATGGAAGCCACCGCGCGGCCGCAACTGTTGGGGGCGCTGCAATCGCTGGAGAAATGGGCGGTCACCAGCCAGCACGGCGAACTGGCGGCATTGGCGCAACGTTATGCGGAACTGGGCCAGGGCGGCACCGTACGTCCGCTGCCGGGCCCGACCGGCGAGCGCAACACCTATGCCCTGCTGCCGCGTGAACGCGTGCTGTGCCTGGCGGATAACGAAGCCGACGCGCTGATCCAGCTGGCCGCCGTGCTGGCGGTTGGCAGCTGCGCGCTGTGGCCGGAAGCGGAACTGCAACGCAATCTGTTCCGCCGCTTGCCAAACGATGTGCAGGCGCGCATCGCCTTCAGCAAAGACTGGCAGCAGGACAAGATCGAGTTCGATGCCGCCATCTACCACGGCGATGCCGACCAGTTGCGCACCCTGTGCGAGCAGATCGCGCAGCGCGGCGGCGCCATCGTCTCGGTGCAGGGCTTCGCCCACGGTGAAACCAACATTCTGTTGGAACGCCTGCTGATCGAACGTTCGCTGAGCGTCAACACCGCCGCCGCCGGCGGTAACGCCAGCCTGATGACCATCGGTTAACGCATCCTCAAGGCGGCAATCCATTGCCGCCTGATTTGCTCGCCGCTACGCAAACCCTGCGCTCGTGCAGGGTTTTTTATTGTCCGCAGCCCGATCGGCCGTTAGCGCCTTGTTATCCTTACAGGGTGGGGCGTCGCTCATGGACGATCACAACATAGACGGATTACTCTGCTTGAAAGCCGCATCAGAGCGCTACGAGACGCATTGACTCTCTGGTTCGGCAACATCCGGGATACGGCAGCCGCAGCGGATTTCTCGCCGCCGCCGCGCGCAATGAATGGTTGAAAGCGGAGTGAATGCGGTCGGGGGAAACGCCCCCGACGCCTTATTGATTCCGGAACTTATCGAGGAATTGCTGGGTACGCTGATGCTGCGGATTGGCGAACAGCGCTTTGGCCGGGCCCTGTTCGACGATGCGGCCGTGATCCATAAAGATAACCCGATCGGCCACGTCGCGGGCGAAGCTCATTTCATGGGTGACGATCACCATGGTGCGTTTCTCTTCCGCCAGTGAACGCATGGTATTGAGCACTTCCCCCACCAGCTCGGGATCGAGCGCCGACGTCGGCTCATCGAACAAAATCACCTCCGGCTGCATCGCCAGCGCGCGCGCGATTGCCACCCGCTGCTGCTGCCCGCCGGACAGCCGACGCGGATAAGCCGCCTCTTTGCCGCTCAGCCCCACCTTGGCCAGCAACGCACGAGCGCGCTGTTCGGCGCTGGCTTTCGCCTCGCCTTTAACGATAACCGGCCCTTCGATGATGTTTTCCAGCACCGAACGGTGCGGAAACAGGTTGAAGTTCTGGAACACGAAACCGACCTGCTGGCGCAGCGCGCGCACCTGATTTTTCTGTTTGCTCAGCGGCTTGCTGCCGTCGATCAGGATATTGCCGACGCGAATGGTGCCGGAATCCGGCTCCTCCAGCAGGTTGATGCAGCGCAACAAGGTGGTTTTCCCTGAGCCGCTCGGGCCGATGATCGCCACCACCTCACCGGCGTCCACCGCCAGATCGATCCCATGCAGCACCGTCTGACCTTTGAACTGCTTGGTCAATTGCTTAACTTCAATGGCACTCATGCGTTACTCCTGATCCTGGCGATTAACGTGGGCTTCCAGACGGTTTTGCAGTGCGGAAAGCAGGGTCGCCATCACCCAGTAAATCAACGATGCCGCCAGGTACATGGTGAACACTTCCAGCGTGCGCGAGGTGATGAGCTGCGCCTGGCGGAACAGTTCCGGCACCTGAATGGTGGCGGCCAGCGAGGTGTCCTTCACCAGGCCGATAAAACTGTTGCCCAGCGGCGGCAAGGCGGTGCGCGCCGCCTGCGGCAGGATCACCCGGCGCAGGGTTTGCCAACGGGTCATGCCGATGCTGGCGGCGGCTTCCCACTGCCCTTTGTCGATCGACGAAATCGCCGCGCGCAGCGTTTCTGAGGTGTAGGCGGCGGTATTGAGCGACAGGCCAATCAGCGCCGCCGGGAAGGGATCGAATTCAACGCCGAACTGCGGCAGACCGTAATAGATCATAAACAGCTGGGCGATCAACGGCGTGCCGCGGAACAGCGACACGTAAATGCGCGACAGCCACGACAGCGGCCACAGCGGCGAAAGGCGCATCAGCGCCAACAGAAAACCGAGCAACAAGCCTAGCGCCATACCGCCCAGGCTCAGCTGCAGCGTCAGTATGGCGCCCTTCAATAAAAATGGCGCTGAATCCAGCGCCAGTTGAATACTTTCGTGCATTATTTAGTTACGTCCGCGCCAAACCATTTTTCGGAGATCTTCGCCAGCGTGCCGTCTTTTTGCATCTCGGCGATCGCCTGGTCAATCGCGGCCAGCAGCTCTGGGTTATTTTTGCGCAGCGCCACACCGGACTCCTGGCGGGAGAATGCCGGGCCGGCCACCGCCAGCGTATCGCCGGTTTTCTTCACCAGATCCAACGCCGCCAGGCGATCCACCAGGATGGCGTTGATGCGGCCGACGCGCAGATCCTGATACTTGGTCGGGTCGTCGTCGTAGGTACGCACGTCCACGCCCTGCACATTCTCGCGCAGCCATTGCTCATAGTTGGTGCCCAGGCCAACGCCGACCTTTTTGCCCTTCAGGTCTTCCGGCTTGGTAATGGTGCCTTCGTTGCCTTTTTTCACCAGCGCCTGAATACCGGAAACGGTGTAAGGGGTGGAGAAGTCATATTTCTTCTTGCGCTCATCGGAGAGCGTCACCTGATTGATGACCACGTCGATGCGCTTCGAATCCAGTGAAGCCAGCATACCGTCCCACTTGGTCGGGTTCAGCTTGGCTTTCACGCCCAGATGTTCCGCCAGCGCGTTGGCGAAATCCACTTCAAAACCGGTCAACTTGCCGTCTTCCCCCTGGAAGCTGAACGGCGGATAGGTGCCTTCCAGCCCGACGATCAGCGTGCCGCGCTGCTTCACCTGCTGCAGCAGATTGTCGGCGGCGTAGGTTTGAGTCGTCAAACCGGCGGCCAACGCAACGCCCACCACGCCCAATAACCATTGGCGACGAACTTTTGCAAACATCATAAACACCCCTGTATGTTGTTTATCTTTTTTGATATCAGCACTTTAACAGTGCAACCGCCCGCATAAAGGAATATAACCTTATAAATATAGTTCAAAATGGAATAACAAGCGGTATTTACACCTGCGGATGGTAGGCGAACAGCGCCGGCGCACCGCCGGTGTGAACGAACAGGATGGGCCCTTCGTCGCGGAAACGCCGCTGGGCAATGCCGTCGATCAAACCGGCCATCGCTTTGCCGGTGTATACCGGATCCAGCAACACGCCCTCCTGCTGCGCCAGCAGCTGCACCGCCGCCATGCCCTCTTCGTTCGGCATGCCGTACTGCGGCGCGAAATAATCGTCCCACAGCGCTATCGGCGCCAGTTCGTCGATATTCAGCGAACAGGCCAGGGCTTTCTGGATCTGCTCCACCTTCGGCAGTTGATCGATCACGGTGCGCGAGACCGTCACGCCAATCAGCTCAGTTTCAGGCAGCAGCTGTTGCAGCCCCACCGCCAGCCCAGCGTGAGTGCCGGCGCTGCCGGACGCCACCACCACCGAACTGAACGCCACGTTGCTGCGCCGGCTCTGTTCGGCGATTTCCAATGCGCACTGCACGTATCCCAGCGCGCCCAGGGCATTGGAGCCGCCCACCGGCACCACGTAAGGCCGGAAGCCCTGCGCCTCGAGGCGCGTCGCCAGTTCCGCCAGTTGCTGCTGCGGATCGTGCAGCGCTTCGCACATCACCACCTCGGCGTTGAACAGGCCGAGCAACAGGCGGTTGCCGTTGGTCAGGTAGTTTTCCGCACGGGTATCGATGGGGTTTTCCAGCAGCGCGACGCAGTGCAGGCCCAGTTTCGCCGCCACCGCCGCCGTCTGGCGCACGTGGTTGGATTGAATGGCGCCGGCGGTGACCAGCGTATCGGCGCCTTGTCGCAGCGCGTCGGCGGCCAAAAACTCAAGCTTTCTCAGCTTGTTGCCGCCCATGGCCATAGGCGTGACATCGTCACGTTTAAGGTAGATTTCGCGGCCGAGGTAATCGGAGAGACGGGACAGCTTTTCGAGCGGTGTGGCGACGCCAACCAGATCCAGACGCGGAAATTGCGCCAGTTGTTGTTGCAGGTTCACTACTTCCCCCCAGGGAATCGAATATCAACATCTGATAACCGATAGATTTAGCAGATGTGAACTGAATAATCATCCTTTATCACGGGGGGATACGGCAGACCCCGGCCCAGCGGCCGGGGAAAGTCTCAGTAGCTGCGCTGCCAGGCGAGATACTGATCGTACTTGCGCAGCGCAATGCGGTAGTTGTTGTGCGCCGCGGTAGGCAGATCGTCGATGATGCGCTGATGACTGGCGCTGTTGGCGAATTTGTCCGCCGGGTAATTCCGCGCCACCAGCATTTCGTCCAGACGGCGCAACCGCACCACATACTCGCGAATGGTGCTGTGGCTCATCTCGGTCTGTTCGAACAGATACTGCTTGAACGCCATAATGTCGAAATAACTCGGGTGGCTGTTGCAGGAAATCTCGCTGCAAAAGCGGCACAGCGCGGTCAGCTCGTGCTGCACGTTTTGCCAGACCGCATCGTCGATCGGCTGATCCATGCGCGCGATGGCTTCTTTATTGATTATCTTGCCGCGAAACACCAGCGCCATGCGGTCCAACAGTTTGCCGCACTGGGAGCAATGGGTCTGGCTGTGCTTGTAATCTTTCAGGTAACGGCTAAGCGGCCGTTTCTTCAACAGTATTCCTGGCATAAGGGGCAGTCCGATTGTCGCATGAGTCATCGAGTTGGGGGCGGCGCTCCGCCGTCAGGTATCGTTCGCCAGCCGCGCACGCAGCCGTTTGATCGCCTGACTGTGCAGTTGGCTGACGCGGGATTCCCCGACGTCCAGCACGGCGCCGATCTCTTTGAGATTCAACTCTTCCTGGTAATACAGCGTCAGCACCATTTTTTCGCGCTCCGGCAACGCCTCGATGGCGTCGATCACCCGCTGGCGCAGGCTGCCTTCCAACAGGTGATGCAGCGGGTTGGCCTCCTCATGCCCTTCCAGCATCGGTTCCGCGCTCTCGCCATGCTCCTCGCGCCATTCGTCGTAGGAGAAAAGCTGGCTGTTATTGGTGTCCAACAGAATTTGACGGTACTCATCCAGCGAGATGTTCAGCGTCTGCGCCACTTCCGTTTCGCTCGCCGGGCGGCCGTAACGCTGTTCCAGTTGCCGCATCACCTGCGCGACCTCGCGCGCGTGGCGCCGCACGCTGCGCGGCACCCAGTCGCGGCTGCGCAACTCGTCGAGCATCGCGCCGCGAATGCGCTGCACCGCATAGGTGGTAAAGGCGGTTCCCTGTAGGGCGTCATAACGCTCAACGGCGTTTAATAGCCCGATTCCCCCGGCCTGCAGCAGGTCGTCAAGCTCCACGCTGGCGGGCAGCCTGACCTGCAGGCGCAACGCCTCGTGGCGCACTAACGGCACGTAGCGCAACCAGAGAGAATTTTTGTCCATCACGCCTTCGGCGGTATACAGATCGCTCACTATGTCTTAAACCTGCGGATAAGAGAGTCAGCGCTATTATGCGTAGGGGGCGAAATGCCAATCGGCAGAACAGTCGCACAAAACAGGCTTTATTTGCGCCATGTAATAACCGCGCGGGGCGCGAGCATAAAAAAAACCCCGCCGAAGCGGGGTTTCTTTGCGACAGTTAATCGGGAGAGACGATTAACGCAGCAGGGACAGAACGTTCTGAGTAGACTGGTTAGCCTGTGCCAGAACAGAGGTGCCAGCCTGTTGCAGGATGTTGGCGCGGCTCATGTTGGACACTTCGGTCGCGTAGTCAGCATCCTGGATACGGGACTGAGAAGCGGACAGGTTGTTCACGGTGCTGTTCAGGTTGTTGATAACAGAATCGAAACGGTTCTGTACCGCACCCAGGGAAGAACGCAGGCCGTCAACCTGAGACAGCGCTTTGTCCAGGGTAGCCAGCGGATCAGGAATGTCCACTGCAGTGGTGCTTGCAGCAAATTTCACGGTATCAGCTGCACCGCCAGTACCTGCAGTGAAGGTTGGAGTCGCTGAAACGTAAGATTTTTTACCGTCGGTGGCAGTGGTTTCGACCATGTAGATGGTTTTGCCATCTTTATCAGAACCTGATACCAGCTTCTCATTCGCCTTCAGACCAGATGCGTCAACTTTAGCATCGCCAACGGTACCTGCGTTGTCATACTTGATAGTTGCGCCATCAGCGATCTGAGAACCAACTTTGTTGCCTTTGGTCGTCACATTAAAGGTATCCAGACCCAGCTCTTTAGCGTCGATCTTTTTCAGATCGATATCGATGGTTTCACCGTCGTTAGCGCCAACCTGGATGGTCAGTTTCTGATCGCTGCTCAGCACTTTCACGCCGTTGAAGTCAGTCTGCTCGGAGATACGGTTGATTTCAGACAGACGCTGAGTGATTTCGTCCTGGATGGATTTCAGGTCGCTGGTGGAGTTGGAACCGTTCTGCGCCTGTACGGTCAGACGACGGATGTTCTGCAGGTTGTCGTTAACTTCGTTCAGTGCGCCTTCAGTGGTCTGCGCCAGAGAGATACCGTCGTTGGCGTTGCGGGAAGCCTGAGTCAGGCCTTTGATGTTAGCGGTGAAACGGTTGGAGATCGCCTGACCCGCAGCATCGTCTTTCGCGCTGTTGATACGCAGACCGGAAGACAGACGCTCAATCGCAGTGCCCAGAGAAGACTGAGATTTGTTCAGGTTGTTCTGCGCCATCAGAGACAGGCTGTTAGTGTTGATTACTTGTGCCATTGTTTGCTTTCCTTACGAGTCAGTTGCGTTCTTCGCAACACGGTTAAAAGGTTCGGGCTTGTTTGCCCACGGCGTCAACCACCGTCCCCTCAGGTATCGGCCCTCCCCTAACAACCTTTAGCAATTTTTTAAAATTTTTTGCGCCCGCTGCAATGGCGGAAATAACGCGGTTTTTCCCTCCTCTATTGCGCCATCGTTTTTTTGTTTTTTTCGGTAAACTTTTTCACCACTGGGCCGATAACGCGTAAAGCGAATAAAGTCATCATCAAGGAGAATTACTCATGGCAACGATCAGTTCATTAGGTCTCGGCTCAGGGCTCGACCTCAATGGCTTGCTGGATAAGCTGACCAAAGCGGAACAACAGCGTCTGACCCCTTACACCACCAAGCAATCCAGCTACAACGCCCAGCTGACCGGTTACGGCACGTTGAAAGGCGCACTGGAAAAATTCGACAATCTCAGCAAAGAGATGGCGAAAGAAGATTTCTTCAAGGCCACCACCGCCACCGAACACGACGCCTTCAAGATCACCACCAACGCCAAGGCGGTGCCGGGCAACTACGTGGTGGAAGTGAACAAACTGGCGCAGGCGCAAACGCTGACCACGCAGGCGAAAGTCAGCGATCAAGGCGCTAAATTAGGCGCTGAAGGCGTCACCGACCGCTCCCTGACCATCACCGCCGGCAACCCGCCGAAAGAAACCAAAATCCCGCTCAGCGACGATCAAACCTCGCTGGTTGAGCTGCGTGACGCCATCAACGGCGCCAAAGCCGGCGTCACCGCCAGCATCATGCGCGTTGGCGACAACGACTATCAGTTGGCGGTCAGCTCTTCCACCACCGGCGAAAACAACAAGATTTCTCTGCAGGTCGATAACGACGACCAACTGGGCGATATCCTGAACTACAACGCCACCCGCGGCACCGGCACCGCCATGAAGCAGACGGTCGCGCCGCAGGATGCGGAGCTGACGGTGAACGGCACCGCTATCAAGCGCAGCACCAACTCGATCAGCGATGCCCTGCAGGGCGTCACCATCGATCTGAAAACCAAAACCAAAACCGATGAACCGCAACACCTGGTGATCAGCACCAACACCGCCGGCACCACCGACAAGATCAAAGAGTGGGTCGACAGCTATAACTCCCTGCTGGACACCTTCAACGCATTGTCCAAGTTCACCCCGGTGAAAACCGGCGAAGCGCCAAACCCAACCAACGGCCCGCTGCTGGGCGACAACACCCTGCGCGGCATTCAGTCGTCGATCAAAAGCGCGCTGAGCGCAGCCCAGGACAACCCGGAGTTGAAAGGCCTGGGCAACCTCGGCATTTCCACCAACACCAAAACCGGCAAGTTGGAAATCGACAGCGCCAAGCTGAAGAAAGCGATGGATGAGAAGCCGGATCAAGTCAGCAACTTCTTCGTCGGTAACGGCAAAGACACCGGCATGGCCACCGAGATCCACAACGAGATCCAGAGCTACATCAAATCCGGCGGCATCATCGAAAACTCGACCAAAAGCATCAACACCAACCTCGATCGCCTGAACAGCCAGATCACGACGGTCACCGCCAGCATTCAGAACACTATCGATCGTTATAAACAACAGTTCGTTCAGCTGGATACCATGATGTCGAAAATGAACGGCACCAGTAACTATTTGGCTCAACAGTTCAAGTAACCCTTTAACAAGGTAAAGAAAACAGCATGTATAACCGTAGCGGCACTCAGGCCTATGCACAGGTCAGTCTGGAAAGCGGCGCCATGAGCGCCAGCCCGCACCAGTTAATCGTGATGTTGTTCGACGGGGCGCTCAGCGCCCTGCTTCGCGCACGCATCCTGATGAACCAGGGCGATATCGCCGGCAAAGGCATGGCGCTGTCCAAAGCCATCAATATCATCGACAACGGCCTGAAAAGCGGCCTCGACCCTCAACAGGGCGGCGAGATCGCCGAAAATCTGGCGGCATTGTACGACTACATGAAGCGTCGGCTGATGCAGGCCAATCTACACAACGACGAAGCGGCGATCGCCGAAGTGGTTAAACTGCTGGAAAACATCGCCGACGCCTGGCGCCAGATCGGCCCTAACTACCAACCTTCGCAGGACGCCGTGTAATGGAACGTCAACAGCAGCTGTTAGCCGCTTATCAACAAATTTACAGCCTGAGCAGCCAGATGATCGCGCTGGCGCAAACCGGGCGCTGGGAGGAGCTCGTCGAGCTCGAATTCGCTTACGTGACGGCGGTGGAAAAAACCGCCGCCTTTACCGGGCAAGCCGGCCCGTCCATGGCGCTGCAGGAGATGTTGCGCAATAAGCTGCAACAGATCCTCGACAACGAAACCGAACTCAAACGTCTGTTACAGCAGCGTATGGATGAGCTGAAAATGTTGATCGAACAGTCCACGCGCCAGAACGTGGTCAACAATGCCTACGGCCAGTTTCATGATCGTGCGCTGTTGCTGGGGGAACCACAGGTCCGATAAGATCGACAATACTGACGAAAATGGATTAAATAGCACTATGCGCTATTACTCTCGGGTTACGTTAGGATATTAATCTATGGCATTTGAATTATTCAGCTTATGGGTAATTGGTAAAATGCGCGCTTCGAGCCTGGCTCTCACTTTAATGGATAAACATCATCCCGACACGGACGTTTTCTGTTCAGCAGGAAATTGATTTTTGATAGATAAAACTCGCCGCTGTGTTTCACGGCCCATGGAAAAATGTTGCTCCAGCGCGGATCAAAGCGTAAAGATATTCCCAGATAATGGCTGCGAAATGAATATCGATGGAACGTACAATTAATCTCTGTCCTGGAATTGGCGCCTCAGCGCACATCATTCAGTATACTGAATTATTATTCCCTTCAGTCTATTTTGAGCAACCACATCTGTATCTGATACAACAAGGCCATAAGCGCGTACGCTGGCAACAACACGAAGTGGTCGCTCATCCCGGCGAGCTGTTGATTATCGACGGCGGGCAAACGGTGGACATTATTAACGGCCCGTCCGAAGACGGCGTATTCAGTTGCCAACTGCTAACCTGCGATCCCCTGTTGCTCACCGTCCAACCTCCGGCCGAGGAAACGCCGGCGCCGATGCCGTTCGATGCCGTCCTGGCGCTGCGCAACCTGCCCTGCGCCCTAAAGCACAGTTTTGAAACCACCGGCCTGGCGCTGACGCTGCGGCAACGCTTTCCCACCATCATCGTGCGGCACAAAATGCTGGAAATTCTGTTGTGGCTGGCCCAATTCGGCATTCGCTTTATTCACAACGAAGCCAAGGATCTGACGCAGCGCGTGCGCCGCTGCCTGGCGACCGATCCGCACAGCATTTGGACGGCGGCCAAAGTCGCGGAGAGCCTGTCGATGAGTGAAGTGATGTTGCGCCGCAAACTGTCGATGGAAAACACCGCGTTGCGCAACCTGATGATTGACGTGCGCATGAGCAGCGCACTGGCCCTGCTGCAGTCGACCGACTGGCCGATCTCCGCCATCGCGCAACATGTGGGTTATGAAAGCGCCTCGCGTTTCGCCGAACGTTTTCGCAAACGCTTCGGTTTCGCCCCTACCGCCATTCGCGGTCATCAGAGAATAATGGAACCTGCCTTTGACCAGCATTACGGTTCCGGCTAATCAATGGCGGCAAACACTGCAATTTAGCCCGGATAAACGATGGCATCGCAATGATGTGGGCGTGCCGAGCAACCTATCTTGACGTATCCGCCAGCGACCGCTGGCACCTTTTCCTGGTTGTTCTCTTCCTGCCGCTGGCTATTTATCCCGCACAACCCACTGCTCGGTTCTCCACCAAAGCATTAAGTATTTTCCTATTTTGACCGACGCCTAAAATTTGCTTGCTATACTGCTTTTCTATCTGACTGTCTAAAGCGAGAACGTAAAAATGCGGCAAAGAAACAACGTTAAAGCCAAGCTTAAGCAAGCTGGTGAAAAGCTGGTGCTTGCCAGCTGTCTCTTGTTGCTGCTTTATTACGCATTGCAATGGTCGTTGCTCCTCGGTGATTTTTAATTAATTTTATTTATTTATTTTATTGCTGAATTAATTGCACCGGTGGCCTGTTTCCTGCTGCCACGGCAAATTCCGAGGGCCAATCGTCACTATCCCAAACGCAAAACCCGCGCGACTTAATTAGCTCGTTAATTATAAGAATAGCATATACTTGCAGTCTAATTCTATAACCCCATGAATATACTACCCTTGCAGCTAGACCATCCCACCTTCTTATTGTATGATAGCGCGCGGAAATGCGCTGGTTTTTTATAACTACTTTAATCTGAAGCCAGACGATGCCATATAGGATAAGTAACTTAGGGAATATAATGTGAATATATTAAGTTTTGTTTGGCTAGCTCTCGCTTTCGCCACTTTTTTCCTACACCACAGAACCATTTTCGCCCTGTTGATTCTCGCATCCATCTTTCAATCAAGCGCTATTATTAACACAGGGAGTAATAGCCTACCTATATTTTACTTTATCGAGCTGGTTTTAATAACCCGGTTTTTTTTCACTTCAAAAAACAGCACATCCGTCTGGAACTTAAAACACCGGGTATTTCTGCAATCGCTGGTAATAATTGTTCTTTTTTGGTTCTTTACCTATGCGTTAACCCACCTATTTGAAGGGGTAAGAGTTTATTCACCGGCTTATAGCTTTGAAAATAATTACGCCAAAAAAGGTATCTCGCTTGTGTGGGGCAATAACAACATCAAGCAACTGATTCTAATCACGCTGAACCTGATAACGCTGTATGTCATTTACGTCAAGCGGCGTGAAATCACGCCTGAATATGCACTGAAAACCATCATTTTCACGACGCTGGTTTTCTCCGCTTACTGTCTGATTTGGCTCCTTGCCAGGCCGCTGGCGAATGCGATTCAGATTTTGATGTATAACAGCATGCATAACGCCAATGCCATTTTTGAATCCAGACTGAGCGGTACCTTCGGTGAACCGTCATTCGCCGGTATCTTTATTGGCGCAACCATCGTGCCTCTTTTGGTTGCCAAGGGGTTGCGACTGAAGCTAGTGGCCCTATTGATGGTGCTGCTCTTGGTTAAAAACGGCTCTACATCGGGCTATTTTACCCTGCTTACGTCGCTGTGCGGCACATTCATTTTCAGTACGCGTTTTAGCCTGATACAGAAAGCTCTATTTTCTCTGGCTTTGGTCATCGTATCAAAGCTCACATTTATCTTTTTCCTGGAGAAAATAACCGATTACGCGGATAAAAAAGCGCAAACGATCTCTCACCTCGTGCGCTCCGCCTCCAACTACAATGCCCTTGAAATTATGTATAATACCTTTGGCTTGGGCGTCGGTATCGGTAGCGCAAGAATATCTTCTCTGCCTCTGTCCCTACTTGCTAACTTCGGAATATTGGGGACGATACTGTTAGTCGGTTTTATCGTATCCAAGCTTATTCGTTCGCAATATAACGTCGCCGGCAACGAAGCCCATTCCATGCTTAAATTTATGCTTTTCTCCGCATTTTTGGGCTCCTGCGCCGCCAACCCCGATTACTCTTACGGGTTCATTTGGGTTCTTATTTTCAGTTGCCTGTTGACAGGGAAAACACAGCCGTCACTGCCACGATCAACGCAACAGCGCGCGCTCTGACATCGGCAAGCGTCCCTTGGACCGCTTGCCACCACATACACGCTCAGGCCGACGCGAACCGCGTCAGCCTGCCAGGCAGCTCCGCCACCAGTTTGTCTACCGCCAGCCGCACCTTGAGCGGCTGGTAAGGCATATAGGGCCACACGACGTTCACCGGGAAACTGAGGCTGGACCCACCGCGCATGATCTCCACCAACGTCCCCGCCATCAAGCGCTCGCGCACCAGCCACTCCGGCAGCCAGGCAATACCGGCGCCGGCGGACACCGCATCGACAATCCCCTGCATGTCATCCATCATCATCTTGGCCGGTGGCCTGAACGGCCGCAGCTCGCCGTTTTCGCCGCGAAGCTGCCAGGGCAGCACGGCGCCGGCGTGCAGATACCCCACCGCCTGATGTCGGCTTAACGCCTCTACCGTTCTCGGCTCGCCGCAGCGCTGCAGATAATCGGGCGAGGCGCACAGCAGCATGCCGTGTTCGCCCAAGCGCCGGGCAACCAGGCTGCCGCTGTCCGCCAGCTCGCCAATGCGAACCGCCAGATCGAACCCCTCGTCGATCAGATCGATCCTGCGGTCGCTGAATGAAATTTCAAGCGTCAGCAAGGGATGTTCATTCGCCAGCGCCGTCAACACGGGCGCAATGCACAAATGGCCGAACAGCACCGGCACCGAGACTCTGAGCCGGCCGCTGACCTGCATCTTGCCGCTGTCGAGCTGGTTTTCCGCCGCCTGAACGTTTGCCAACGCCTGCCGGCAGTGCTCATAATACAGCGCCCCTTCATCCGTCAGGCTCAGGCTGCGCGTGGTGCGCATAAACAACATCACGCCAAGCCGAGCCTCGAGACGCGATACGATTTTGCTGACCGCAGAGCGCGTCAGATGCAGTTTCTCTGCGGCGGCGGCGAAACTGCCGCCTTCCGCCACGGCGACAAACGCCGGCAGTGCGCTGAGATCGCTTTTCATCTTAATGCTTCCAAATTGGAATCAATTTGGTGAAAACCTATCACCACTGGTGAACATCAAGCAATGATAACCTGCAGTCATTCCGAATCCCCGGTGAAAACCACAGATGACCGTCAGAGGACAACAGCATGAAAAAAATACTGGTACTCAAATCCAGCATTATGGGAAATGACTCGCAGACCAATAACCTGATTGACCGCTATCTGGCGGCGCGTAAGGCGAAAGGACACGAAGATCGGATCGTCGAACACGATCTGACGGCGTTGGATCTGCCGGTATTGGACGGCGAGCTGTTCGGTGCGCTGCGCGGCGCGGAAAACATCAGCCCACGCGCCAAAGCGGCGGTGGCGCTCTCCGACCGGCTGATTGCCGAACTGAAAGAGAGCGATCTGCTGCTGCTCGGCGCGCCAATGTACAACCTCAACGTCCCGACCCAGCTGAAAAACTGGTTCGATCTGGTGGCCCGCGCCCGGATGACCTTCAACTATACCGCCACCTACCCGGTGGGGCTGGTGGAAGGCGTCAATGCGCTGGTATTCAGTTCACGCGGCGGCATGCACGCCGGGCACCCGACCGATGCCGTAACGCCCTACCTGCGTTCGGTGCTGGGGTTGATGGGGATCGGCGACGTGCAATTTATCTATGCCGAAGGGCTGGATATGAGACCGCACGGCCTCGCGCAGGGGCTGGCGAATGCCCACCAGCGGATCGTGGAGTTAGTGGGCTGACGCAAAAATATCAATAGAAGGAAAGGCAGTCCATTGCCTAATTTATTTTCCTAAGCGCCATCAATGCGTATTTGTATATTCCCACCGGCGCTGCTTGAAAGTGTTAAGCGGCCGCCAGTGGGCCACGTAAGATTTAAAACATCATCACCATCTTGATAGTAAACATCTTTAACGACAGTGACAGGTTCACTATCTTTCAATTTATATAATGTAAATATCGCAACCGTGGTGTCAGTTTTTAAATAAACTCTGGCTACTCCACTTGTTTTCCCCCACACTGAACGTTGAAGCATCGTAGGCGTGTTCGCTTGAAGCAACATCGTTGTTGCCATACTACCCACCTGTGACTTTAATAAAGGCGGCTCTCTCAATTCAGACGAGTAGTTAAATACCGGTGAAGGTATCAACGACACACTATGCATCCGCAATGCGCCGCCCGATATCGATGGCGCTGCACAGCAGATATCCCAAATAGAATAAAGAGGGGTGCTTTCAATGGTAATACGCGCCACATAATAGCCACCTTCAATCGTCCACGGAATTTTCTTCTCTATTTTTGTCGCCTCAGTATAGTTATCATCGGTTGCCGTCACCCGGATACCCGGAGAATCGCCGATAGCAGTTGCATAAGCCATAACGGTCATCGTACCGGTCTGGTTGACATCAAAGGTCCTATTTAATAATCCGGAATAATAGGACGTCGCAGTATTACTGCTGGTCACCTCTTGCGCAACAACCTTAACACCGTTACCGGAAATATTAAAACCCATAGGCATCCCGTTATTCTGGTCAACAGTCAGCAAACGGGAATTGGGAATATAACTACCATAGGTTCTTTCAAGATTAATCCGCCGACTTCCGATGGTAATGTCACCATTCATCATATTGCTTTTTAATGGGTTATTTAATTCTAATGTTCCCTTTGATGGCAAAATCGCTGAGTTCAGAATCAAACTGCAACCCGCAGGGTCAGCAAAGTAAAAGAAGGTGTCAGTGCTATCCCCCAGTAAGGGAGAACCCAGTTGGAATTTCCATCCATTGAGATAATATTGCGCTATCTGTGTTTGGGTCGAGTTACTTAGCGTCATCATGCCCTTTAAGCGTGCATAGTCATGAATGAATGTTCCGCCAAAGAAGTCCACAATTCTTGCACCAGAAGCATTCGAATTCACGAGAGTGCCACATTTATCAAAAAGAAAATTGCTACCTGACAGGGTCATTAGCCGCGTGGTCCCTTTTTGATCATTATTGAACACAACTCCTTTACCAAAACCATGAATATTGCTCAGCATCATGCCGTCATGCTCTGAAAAATCAAACATAATGCTTGTTTCCAGCTTAGCCGCCGCGGTGATAGTACTAAAATTAGGCCGAACAACATTCGGATTGCAATGTATATTATCAAAAACCCCTACATCGGCGCACTTCTCCACATGAAAATCGATGCCATAAGCAAAACCATAAATGTTTTGGCAGAACGGCGCCTCACCTTGCTGCGAGAAAAAATTCCAGGCACCAGCATATAGGATGTTGGTAACTGAACATGAACGCCCTACGGTGTGAAAAGTATAACCATACTGAATAAACATTGCCGGATCGGTGATATTCTTTGGCTGTTCATCGTAATAGATCACGAAGCCATCAAATGAAGGACTGATTGTACATTCGAATAGATTAGTTCCTGGTTCCCCCTGTGTTGCTGGTTTTGTACGCACTAACAACACCGAAGGTTCAGCTTTAGGATTAAAACCAGCTGTCATTATGCTTTGATTTCGCCCAGTTCGATAACCTCTGACGGTGACCCCAACAGGTACTTTTAACGAAACATCGCCGGTAATAAGAAAGGTTCCATCGATCCAGACGGTTTTATGCTGCGTTGTCGCCGCATAATCCAATGCCTGCTGAAATATTTCACGACAATCGGTATTGCCCGTAGGATCGGCTCCGAATCGCGATAGCGTCACGCCAAGTTGCGCATGCACATTGGTATAGCCATTATTAATGCTGCCTAATTGCGAAGTTACATCAGTATCATTAATTACGGTGGCAGTGGCACTTAAATTATTCATAAACACCTCGGTGTATATTCAGAAGAATGGAAATAACGAGCGCAGACTACGGCAGCGTGCCGTATAATGAACGTATCAAGAATTCTCAGAGTCACAGAGTTAGAACCGCTGTTTCAGGTACTACAGGACCGCTGCCAAACGGGGAAATCCGCTATTGACCGAATAATGGGTGTTTACGATAAAAATGGGGAGCGCTATATCGCTATATACAGAGAGGTGTAAGCACAGATAAGAAAGGGTTAAAGCCATAAAGCGGCCTACCACCTCCCAGTCAGGCCGCTCTCAGCAGGTGAAACCACGCTGATGTCGCGTAGTATCACACCGGCATATTCATAATATCCTGGTAGGCCGCCACCAGCTTGTTGCGCACCTGCACGCCCAGCTGCAAAGACACCGACGATTTCTGCAGATCGACCATCACATCGTTCAGGCTGATGCCTGGCGCGCCCAGCTCGAAATCCTGCGCCTGCTTGCGCGCCGTTTGCTGGGTATCGCTGATCTTGCCGAGCGCCGCGGTCAGTTCGCTGGCGAAGCTGACGCCCTGCGGCGCCGCATTCTGCCCCATCTTGCCGGCCTGAACCGCCATGGTCTGCATCTGCTGCAGCACCCCTTCAATGCCCTGAATCGCCATCTGGTCCTCAATCATCTCGTCTCGCCGGGTGACGTTTTCACCCTGCACTTCTCCAATGATGCACACCCTAGCACAGCGTTTTCGGACCTAAAGCGGTTAATTAACTGCAAAAAACCCGGCTTATCGGGCAATCGGAATTGTCTGATAAGGCGAATAATGGCCTGCCCAGAAATGGGAGCGCCGCTATTTAGAAGATATGTGTATCAGGGAGTCTGTTTTGTCACACAACGCTAACCATACCGTTCATCAGCCTGGCAGGGAGCTGCTCAGCGGCCCGTACGGGATCGTGAGCGCCATTGAAGGACGAGACCTAAAATGAGTGCTTCGATAACCGCCGGCGAAAGCCGCGACAACGGCCTGCAGGCCATCTGGAACCGTCTGCGCGCCAACCCGAAAATTCCGTTGCTGGTCGCCGCTTCCGCCGCGATCGCGATCGTCGTCGCGCTGCTGTTGTGGGTGAAAAGCCCCGACTACCGCGTGCTGTACAGCAATCTGAACGACCGCGACGGCGGCGCCATCGTCACCCAACTGACGCAGATGAACATCCCTTACCGCTTTGCCGAGAATGGCGCGGCGCTGCTGATCCCGGCGGAAAAGGTGCATGAAACCCGTCTGCGTCTGGCGCAGCAAGGGCTGCCGAAAGGCGGCGCCGTCGGCTTCGAACTGCTGGATCAGGAAAAATTCGGCATCAGCCAGTTCAGCGAGCAGATTAACTATCAGCGCGCCCTCGAGGGCGAGCTGTCGCGCACCATCGAATCGCTGGGGCCGGTGCAAAACGCCCGCGTTCACCTGGCGCTGCCTAAACCTTCGCTGTTCGTGCGCGAACAGAAATCCCCTTCCGCCTCGGTAACGCTCACCCTGCAACCCGGCCGTGCGCTGGACGACGGCCAGATCAACGCCATCGTTTATATGGTGTCGAGCAGCGTCGCCGGCCTGCCGCCGGGCAACGTGACCGTGGTCGATCAGGCCGGCCGCCTGCTGACCCAGTCCGACGGCACCGGGCGCGATCTCAACGCTTCGCAGCTGAAATACGCCAACGAAGTGGAAAACGGCTTCCAGCGCCGCATCGAAGCGATCCTCGCCCCGGTGGTCGGCAGCGCCAACGTGCGTGCGCAGGTCACAGCGCAGATCGACTTCGCCACGCGCGAGCAAACCGATGAACAATACCAGCCGAACCAGCAGCCGGACAAAGCCGCTATCCGCTCCCAGCAAACCAGCCTGAGCGAACAGATCGGCGGGCCGCAGGTGGGTGGCGTGCCAGGCGCGCTGTCCAACCAACCGAGCGCGCCGGCCACCGCGCCGATTGAAACCGCCAAGCCCGCGGCAGGCAACAATGCCAACGCCACCGCGCAAAACGCCGCAACCACCCGCAACGCGGCGGCCAGCGGCGTGCCGCAAAATACCCGACGCGACGCGACCACCAACTACGAGCTCGATCGCACCATCCGCCATACCCAGCACAAAGCCGGCACCGTGCAGCGTCTGTCGGTCGCCGTGGTGGTCAACTACCTGGGCACCGGTAAAGACGGCAAACCGCAGCCGATGGGCAAAGAGCAGTTGGCGCAGATCGAAGCGCTGGTGCGTGAAGCGATGGGCTACTCCAGCAGCCGTGGCGATACCCTGAACGTGGTCAATACGCCGTTTACCGACACTCAGGTGACCGGTGGCGAACTGCCGTTCTGGCAAAGCCAGTCGTTTATCGATCGCCTGATCGACGCGGGCCGCTATCTGCTGGTGCTGCTGGTGGCCTGGCTGCTGTGGCGCAAACTGGTGCGGCCGCAGCTGCAACAGCGCCAGGCCGCGCAACAGGCCGCCATCGCCGCCGCCAACGCCCCTGCCGCCAAAGCGGTCGACAGCAACAAACCGAGCAACGAGGAGCTGGCGCAGCGTCGCAAATCGCAGCAGCGCGTCAGCGCAGAAGTCCAGAGCCAGCGGATCCGCGATCTGGCTGACAAAGACCCGCGCGTGGTCGCTCTGGTAATCCGCCAATGGATGAGTAACGAGATATGAGCCTGACCGGAACCGACAAAAGCGCCATCTTGCTGATGACGCTGGGTGAAGATCGCGCGGCGGAGGTGTTCAAACACCTCTCCTCGCGCGAAGTACAGCTGCTGAGCGGCACCATGGCCGGCATGAGCCAGGTTTCACACAAACAGCTCGGCGAAATACTGACCGAGTTTGAAGACGACGCCGAGCAATACGCGGCGCTGAGCGTCAACGCCAGCGACTACCTGCGCTCGGTGCTGGTCAAGGCGCTGGGCGAAGAGCGCGCCGCCAGCCTGCTGGAAGACATTCTCGAATCGCGCGAGACCACCACCGGCATGGAAACGCTCAACTTTATGGAGCCGCAGAGCGCCGCCGATCTGATCCGCGACGAACACCCGCAGATCATCGCCACTATTTTGGTGCACCTCAAACGCGGCCAGGCGGCGGACATCCTGGCCCTGTTCGACGAACGCCTGCGCAACGACGTGATGCTGCGTATCGCCACCTTCGGCGGCGTGCAGCCGGCGGCGTTGGCGGAGCTGACCGAAGTGCTGAACAACCTGCTCGACGGCCAGAACCTCAAGCGCAGCAAAATGGGCGGTGTGCGCACCGCCGCCGAGATCATCAACCTGATGAAAACCCAGCAGGAAGAAGCGGTCATCGACGCGATGCGCGAATACGACGGCGAGCTGGCGCAGAAGATCATCGACGAGATGTTCCTGTTCGAAAACCTGGTGGAAGTCGACGATCGCAGCATCCAGCGCCTGCTGCAGGAAGTGGAAGGCGAGTCGCTGCTGATCGCGTTGAAAGGTGCCGAACAGCCGCTGCGCGAGAAGTTCCTCAAGAACATGTCGCAACGCGCCGCCGACATCCTGCGCGACGATCTGGCCAACCGTGGGCCGGTGCGCATGTCGCAGGTGGAGAACGAGCAGAAAGCCATCCTGTTGGTGGTAAGACGCCTGGCGGAAACCGGCGAAATGATCATCGGCGGCGGCGAGGACACCTATGTCTGATCGCATTAACACCCTGCCCTGGCAGCCCTGGTCGCTCAACGATTTGGGCGAACAGAAACCGGCGTTCGAACTGCCGCCGCTGCCTGATCTCGAACAAAGCGATCCGTCGCCGGACGCGCAGGCCGAATTGCAGCAGCAGTTGGCGACGCTGCGGCTGCAGGCCGAGCAACAGGGCCAGCAGTTGGGCTATGCCGACGGCCAGCAAAAAGGCTATGAAGCCGGTTTTCAGTCCGGTCTGGAAGAAGGCCGTCAGCAAGGGCTGCTGGAAGCGCAGCAGCAGCAACAGCCGCTGACCGCCCACTGGCAGCAGTTGGTTACCGAATTCCAGCACACGCTGGACGCGCTCGACAGCGTGATCGCTTCGCGGCTGATGCAACTGGCGTTGACCGCCGCCAAACAGGTGCTGGGCCAGCCGCCGGTGTGCGACGGCACCGCCCTGCTCGCGCAGATCCAACAGCTGATTCAACAGGAGCCGATGTTCAACGGCAAGCCGCAGCTGCGGGTCCACCCGGACGACTATCCACGCGTCGAGCAGCAGTTGGGGGTTACCCTCAGCCTGCACGGCTGGCGCCTGTTGGCGGACGGCGAACTGCATCCGGGCGGCTGCAAGGTCAGCGCCGAGGAAGGCGATCTCGACGCCAGCCTGGCGACGCGCTGGCATGAACTGTGCCGCCTGGCGGCACCGGGAGAAGTCTGATGACCGCGCGTCTCGGCCGCTGGCTGAGTTCTCTGGATACGCTGGAAAAACGCATCGCCCGCGCGCCGACGGTGCGCCGCTACGGTCGCCTGACCCGCGCCACCGGGTTGGTGCTGGAGGCTACCGGCCTGCAGCTGCCGCTCGGGGCGACCTGCCTCATCGAACGGCACGACGCCGGTGAGGTGCAGGAAGTGGAAAGCGAAGTGGTCGGCTTCAACGGCCAACGGCTGTTCCTGATGCCGCTGGAAGAGGTCGAAGGCATCGTGCCGGGCGCGCGGGTTTACGCCCGCATCGCGCCGGAAGGCCAAAGCGCCGGCAAACAGCTGCCGCTCGGCCCGGCGCTGCTGGGGCGCGTGCTGGACGGCAGCGCTAAACCGCTCGACGGCCTGCCTTCGCCGGAAACCGGTTACCGCGCGCCGCTGATCACCGCGCCGTTCAACCCCTTGCAGCGCACGCCGATCGAGCAGGTGCTGGACGTGGGGGTGCGCACCATCAACGGTCTGCTGACCGTCGGTCGCGGCCAGCGCATGGGCCTGTTCGCCGGCTCCGGCGTCGGCAAGAGCGTGTTGCTCGGCATGATGGCCCGTTATACCCAGGCGGATGTGATCGTCGTTGGCCTGATCGGCGAGCGCGGCCGCGAGGTCAAAGACTTTATCGAGAACATTCTCGGCGCCGAAGGCCGGGCGCGCTCGGTGGTGATCGCTGCGCCGGCGGACGTGTCGCCGCTGCTGCGCATGCAGGGGGCGGCCTACGCCACCCGCATCGCCGAAGATTTCCGCGATCGCGGGCAGCACGTGTTGCTGATCATGGACTCCCTTACCCGCTACGCCATGGCGCAGCGTGAGATCGCCCTGGCCATCGGCGAACCGCCGGCGACCAAAGGCTATCCGCCTTCGGTCTTCGCCAAGCTGCCTGCGCTGGTGGAACGCGCGGGCAACGGCATCAGCGGCGGCGGCTCCATCACCGCCTTCTACACCGTGTTGACCGAAGGGGACGATCAGCAAGATCCGATCGCCGACTCGGCGCGCGCCATCCTCGACGGCCACGTGGTGCTGTCCCGGCGCCTGGCGGAAGCCGGCCACTACCCGGCGATCGACATCGAAGCGTCAATCAGCCGCGCCATGACGTCGCTGATCGACGAAGAGCATTACCGCCGGGTACGCACCTTCAAGCAGATGCTGGCCAGCTATCAGCGCAACCGCGATCTGATCAGCGTCGGCGCCTACGCGGCGGGCAGCGATCCGTTGCTGGACAAAGCGATGACGCTGTACCCGCAGATGGAAGCGTACCTGCAACAGGGCATCTTTGAACGCAGCGGCTACGATGAAGCCTGTCAACAGCTGCAGCAGTTGATTGTTTAACGTCACCAGAGGCGCACAGCGATGAAATCACAATCCCCCCTGATTACCCTGCGCGATCTGGCGCAGGATGCGGTGGAACAGGCCGCGCAACAGCTTGGCCAGGTGCGGCAGGCGCAGCAGGCGGCGGAGCAACAGCTGTCGATGCTGCTCAACTATCAGGACGAATATCGCCAGAAGCTGAATCATACGCTTTGCGACGGCATGGACAGCTCTCGCTGGCAAAACTACCAGCAGTTTATCGGCACGCTGGAACAGGCCATCGACCAGCACCGCCAGCAGCTGCTGCAGTGGGGGCAGAAAGTGGATCATGCGGTGAAGCAATGGCAAGACAAACAACAGCGGCTGAACGCTTTCGAGACTCTGCATACCCGCGCCATAAATGCGGAGCAGCAGCAGGAGAATAAACGGGATCAAAAACTGATGGATGAGTTCGCTCAACGCAGTGCACAAAGGAATATCAACCCATGAATCTGAACGCCCTGCCCGGCCTGGCCTTACCCGGCGATGCCGGCGGTCTGGCCGAACTGACGTCGGCGCTGGATGAGAGCCAGCTGTCATCCGCTTTCGCCCAACTGCTCGGCGCACGTTTCGCGCCCGCCGCCGACGGCAAACAGCCGCCGGTCGCGCTGAGCGCGGACGATGAACGCGCCCCGGCCCTGAGCCGCAATCAGCTCAATCAACTGCTGGCCACCTTCGGCGAGCGCGGCGGCCTGCTGCCGGGTCTGGCAACCCCAGCCGACGCGCTTTCACCTGAAGGCACCGAGAGCGAGACGCTCGTGGCCGGCGATAAACCGGCGCAGCCGCCGATCGCCGCCGCCAAAGAGCTGGATGCCGCGACGCTGCAGGCGCTGTATGCCATGCTGCCGGCCGCGATCGTCGCCCAGCCTCAGCCAGCCGATGGCCAACGGCCGCTGCCGGTGGAAAACGCTGACGATGCGGCCGCGCTGCAGACCGGCAATGGCCTGCTGAACATTGCGGCGGCCGGTGATAACACCGCCGCGCGTTCATCGGCATCCCCTGCTCCGACAGGAACAGGCACGAAAACGCCTGCAGCCGATGGCGATAACGCCACGGCGGCGCTCCCGCAATCGACCAGCGGCGAGCGCGCAAGTGCCGCACAGCCGCTGCCGGCGGGCGATACCCAGCAGCAGCCGACGCTCAATCACGCCGTCGCCCTGGCCGCCGCCAGCCCAACGCAAACGGCCGCCCCGGCCGGCTCACTGGTGACGGCGCCGCCTACGCCGCAGTTAAACGCGCAGTTGGGTAGCCCGGAATGGCAGCAGGCGCTGAACCAACAGGTGCTGATGTTCCATCGCAACGGCCAGCAAAGCGCCGAGCTGCGTCTGCATCCGCAGGAGCTGGGCGCCTTGCAGATCACGTTGAAACTGGACGATCAGCAGGCGCAACTGCACATCGCCTCCGCTCACGGCCAGGTGCGCGCGGCGGTGGAAGCGGCGATGCCGCAGCTGCGCCACGCGCTGGCGGAGAGCGGCATCAACCTGGGGCAGAGCAGCGTGGGCGGCGAGTCCACGCCACAATGGCAACAGGCGCAGCAGCAGGCCTCCAACAGCCAGGGGCGTTCCAGCTATGCTGAACACCCTGGCGATGAGGCTGCGGCCGCCGACGGCGTCAGCGCGCCGATGGCGCTGCAGCGCATGGCCAGCGCGGTCAACGGCGTCGATATTTTCGCCTGAGCCGCCGCAAACGCCCAAGCTGGCACCCATTTGCGCGTCTATTCAGGCTATTGCACGCCGCGATAGACGCGATAATACCTTTACATGTCATGCGTGCGGCTTTGCCGCGCGCCATGCCCGCCGCCTCGCCGGCCGCGGGTGGAACAACAGGAATTAGATTTGGCTATGTCTCAGAACACCCTTCCGGCAGCACCGAAACGCTCCCTTCTGGTCATCCTGCTGGTGTTGATCAGCGTCGTCGCCTGTGGCGCCGCGGGCTACAGCTGGTGGCTGCTGCAACAGCATAAAAACGGCGCCGAACCGGCCGCCGCCAAACAGCAACCGCCGGCCGCGCCGGTGTTCATGCCGCTCGACACCTTTACCGTCAACCTGGTGACGCCGGACAACAACCCGGATCGCGTGCTGTACATCGGCCTCACGCTGCGTCTGCCGGACGAAAGTACCCGCCGTCAGCTGAACGATTTTCTGCCGGAAGTGCGCAGCCGCTTGCTGATGCTGCTCTCCCGCCAGGAAGCGAGCCAGTTGGCCAATGAACAAGGGAAGCAACAGCTGGTGGCGCAGATTAAGGACGTGCTCAGCCCGCCGCTGGTTAAGGGACAACCGAAGCAGGTGGTCAGCGACGTGCTGTTCACCGCCTTCATACTGCGGTAATCACTATGGGCGATAGCATTCTTTCACAGGCAGAGATCGACGCCTTGCTCAACGGCGACAGCGCGGGTGATGAACCCGAGGCGGTGGTCGGCAAAGAGAGCGAGGTCAAGCCTTACGATCCGAACACCCAGCGCCGCGTGGTGCGCGAGCGTCTGCACGCGCTGGAAATCATCAACGAACGTTTTGCCCGGCAGTTCCGCATGGGGTTGTTCAACCTGCTGCGCCGCAGCCCGGACATTACCGTCGGCCCGATCAAAATCCAGCCGTATCACGAGTTCGCCCGCAACCTGCCGGTGCCGACCAACCTGAACCTGGTGCATCTGAATCCGCTGCGCGGCACTGCCCTGTTCGTGTTCGCGCCGAGTCTGGTGTTCATCGCCGTCGACAACCTGTTCGGCGGCGACGGCCGCTTCCCGACCAAGGTCGAAGGCCGCGAATTCACTCCGACCGAACAGCGGGTGATCAAACGCATGCTGCGCCTGGCGCTGGACGCCTATGGCGACGCCTGGAGCGCCATCTACAAAATCGACGTGGAATACGTGCGCGCCGAAATGCAGGTGAAGTTCACCAACATCACCACCTCGCCGAACGACATCGTGGTCACCACGCCGTTCCAGGTGGAGATCGGCGCGCTGACCGGCGAGTTCAACATCTGCATTCCGTTCGCGATGATCGAACCGCTGCGCGAGCTGTTGACCAACCCGCCGCTGGAAAACTCGCGGCAGGAAGACAGCCACTGGCGCGAAACCCTGGTGAAGCAGGTGCAGCATTCCGAACTGGAACTGATCGCCAACTTCGTCGATATCCCGATGCGGCTGTCGAAAGTCCTGAAGCTGCAACCGGGCGATGTATTACCGATAGACAAGCCGGAACGCCTGATCGCCCATGTGGACGGCGTACCGGTTCTGACCAGCCAATACGGCACGTTGAACGGGCAATACGCCCTGCGTGTTGAACATTTGATTAACCCTATTTTGAATGCTCTGAGTGAGGAACAGCCCAATGAGTGATCCTAAGCAACCGTCTGGCGAAGGAAAGGAATCCGTAGACGATCTGTGGGCTGATGCGTTTAACGAGCAGCAGTCTTCAGAGAAATCCGGCGCGAGCACCGAAGGGGTGTTCAAGTCGCTGGAAGCTCAGGATGCGCTCGGCAGCCTGCAGGATATCGACCTGATCCTGGATATTCCGGTCAAGCTGACCGTGGAACTGGGGCGCACCAAGATGACCATCAAAGAGCTGTTGCGCCTGTCGCAAGGCTCAGTGGTGGCGCTGGACGGCCTGGCCGGCGAACCGCTGGATATCCTGATCAACGGTTACCTGATCGCACAAGGTGAAGTGGTGGTGGTGGCCGACAAGTTCGGCGTGCGCATCACCGACATCATCACCCCCTCCGAACGCATGCGTCGACTGAGCCGCTGATGACCGCCGCGGCGCCCGTTACCGTCCAAAGCACCCAACACCCCGCCGCGCCGGCCTTGCCGGCCGGTTCGGTGTTGATGCAGGTCAGCAGCGCGCTCGGCGGCATTCTGCTGCTGATCCTGCTGGCCGGTTGGCTGTTCCGTCGGCTGGGTTTCGCCCCGCAGGCGCGCAACAACAAACTGCTCAACCTGCGCGCCAGTTGCCAGGTCGGGCAGCGCGAACGCGTGGTGGTGGTGGAAGTCGACGACACCTTGCTGGTATTGGGCGTCACCGCCCAGCAGATCACCCCGCTGCACACCCTGCCCGCCCCGCCGAAAGACGAGGGCGCGGCCGACGCGGCGACACCGGCGGACTTCCGTCAACTGATGCAAAAAGTTCTGAAACGCCCGGAAAAATCGGCATGACCTCGACTCTTCATACCCTCGTCCGCCGCCCGGCGGTTTGGCTCCCCGCCGCCCTGCTGCTGATCAGCCCGGCGGCTTTTGCACAACTGCCGGGGCTGATCAGCCAGCCGCTGGCCAATGGCGGCCAAAGCTGGTCGCTGCCGGTGCAGACGCTGGTGCTGTTGACTTCACTGACCTTCCTGCCGGCCATGCTGCTGATGATGACCAGCTTCACCCGCATCATCATCGTGCTCGGCCTGCTGCGCAACGCGCTGGGCACGCCGTCGGCGCCGCCGAACCAGGTGATGCTGGGGCTGGCGCTGTTCCTGACCTTCTTCATCATGTCGCCGGTGTTCGACAAGGTTTATCAGGACGCCTATCTGCCGTTCAGCCAGGACAAGATCGGGCTGGAGGTCGCGCTGGATAAAGGCGCGCAGCCGCTGCGCGAATTCATGCTGCGGCAAACGCGCGAAACCGACCTGGCGCTGTACGCCAGACTGGCCAATCAGCCGCCGCTGGCCGGCCCGGAAGCGGTGCCGATGCGCATCCTGCTGCCCGCCTACGTCACCAGTGAACTGAAAACCGCCTTCCAGATCGGCTTTACGGTGTTTATTCCGTTCTTGATCATCGACCTGGTGGTCGCCAGCGTGCTGATGGCGCTGGGGATGATGATGGTGCCGCCGGCCACTATCTCGCTGCCGTTCAAGCTGATGCTGTTCGTGCTGGTCGATGGCTGGCAGCTGCTGCTCGGCTCGCTGGCGCAGAGCTTCTATTCGTAACCCCTGACCGGAGAACGCGAGATGACACCTGAATCGGTTATGGCGCTCGGCACCGAGGCGATGAAAGTCGCGCTGGCGCTGGCCGCCCCGCTGCTGCTGGCGGCGCTGATCAGCGGCCTGGTCGTCAGCCTGCTGCAGGCCGCCACCCAGATCAACGAAATGACGCTGTCGTTCATCCCTAAAATTCTGGCGGTGGTGGCCACCATCATCATCGCCGGCCCCTGGATGTTGAACCTGCTGCTGGACTACATGCGCACCCTGTTCAGCAACCTGCCTACCCTGATCGGCTGACCGTGCTCGCCTTCGACAGCGCCCAACTCACCGTTTGGCTCAGCCACTATTTTTGGCCGCTGCTGCGCATTCTGGCGCTGATCGGTACCGCGCCGATATTCAGCGAAAAGCAGATCAGCAAAAAGGTCAAAATCGGCCTTGGCGGACTGATCGTCATCCTGATCGCGCCGACGCTGCCCGCCAGCAATATCCCGATCTTCTCCGCCGCCGGCCTGTGGCTGGCGATCCAACAGATTCTGATCGGCGTGGCGCTGGGATTGACCATGCAGTTCGCCTTCGCGGCGGTGCGCCTGGCGGGCGAAGTGATCGGCATGCAGATGGGCCTGTCATTCGCCACCTTCTTCGATCCCAGCGGCGGCCCAAACATGCCGGTGCTGGCGCGCCTGCTCAACCTGCTGGCGATGCTGCTGTTCCTCAGCTTTGACGGCCATCTGTGGCTGATTTCGCTGCTGGCGGACAGCTTCCACACCCTGCCTGTCCAAACGCAGCCGCTGAACGGCAACGGCTTCCTGGTGCTGACTCAGGTCGGCTCGCTGATCTTCATCAACGGCATGATGCTGGCGCTGCCGCTGATCTGCCTGCTGCTGACGCTCAACATGGCGCTCGGCCTGCTCAACCGCATGACGCCGCAGC
Organism: Serratia sp. EC4; assembly: GCF_059652115.1. NCBI lineage: Bacteria > Pseudomonadati > Pseudomonadota > Gammaproteobacteria > Enterobacterales > Yersiniaceae > Serratia > Serratia sp. EC4. The sequence goes on from NZ_JBNIDE010000001.1 coordinate 764,555, forward strand.
TGTCGGTCTTCGTGATCGGCTTCCCGGTCACCATGACCTTCGGCATCATGACGCTGGGCATGATGATGCCGATGCTGGCGCCGTTCTGCGAACACCTGTTCGGCGAAGTGTTCGATCGATTGGCGGCGGTGATCGGCGGCATGACCTTCTGAATCCGGCGGCCCCTTCCTTCCCCCTCTTCCGCCTAAGACAAAATGGCAATAAAAACGCTTTCTTGGGACAAAAGCCTGAGAAACGGCTTTTATCCGGATTAAGGTTCAAATGTCTCCGGCGGCTTGAATAAATAAAACCCCGACCTAGAATAGACCCGGCAACAGAAATATCGCTTGTACCACGCTAGCCATCAGCGGCGATAAAAACGTTGACTCCCAAGTGAAAATAAAAAATAACGCAGTCACGCAGGGTTAAATGCGCGACAGATAACTTACACCCTGAATAAATGCGTCCGGCGCCCGCCGGCTGCAGGGCGCAGCATCGACCTTTGCTAACCACAGGAGCGAGTTCATGATTAAAGCGAAAAGCAACCGCAAAGCACGCCGGTTATTCGGTTTGACCCACTGGAAAAGCAACAAGTTTAGAGTTTCGTTTACCGAGACGGCCGACGGCGGAAAATGGAAAGTGGAGAAGAAAAAGAAATAGCAGCGCTATTTATCGTCAGGAAAATAATATCTATCGCGATTTTTCCACCGCTGATTTCAATAATGCCGTTACGCATTAAACAGCGGTGACAATCTTATTATTACTTTCCTGATGAAAAAACGGCGCGTCACTCAGTCAGTAGTGGGAGAACGAGTGACGCGCCAAACGAGTGCGCCCGGTTTCAAGAAGCCTCCCTCCCCGCGGGGCGGAGAAGGCGTTTTCTAAGCGCACTAAAGGGAAACCCGTCGCGGTCAGGCAACGGGGTATTGCTCTTAACGATTCATCTGGAACAGCGACATACCCTGCATATCGCTGAAGGTTTTATACGACGCCTGCAGCGCCGCCTGCTGCATGAAATAAGACGAGATAGACTCGGCCAGGTCGGCATCCGTCAACGCGCTCATCTGGATCTGGTTGGTCATGTCACGCTCTTTACCGATGCTGTCCAGTTGATCCATCTCCTGCAGCTGGCTGCCCAGCTCGGCGCGCACGCTCAGCACGTTGTTGTAGGAGTTGTCCAGGCCGCGGTTGGCTTTCGCCAGCGCATCGTTCACCTGCTGCTTGGTGGCCTCGTCGGCGCCCTGCAGCGGGGTTTTCAGCGCGTTCAGCGCGATATCGATGCTCTCGAATACGTTGCTGACCGGCGCGCTGCCGTCCGGCTCGGGCTTAGGGTTGCTGGTCAACGACATGAACACCGCGTTGCCGGTATGGCCGATGGTCATGGTGCGGTTGGCGTCCACTTTCTGCTGAACCGTCTTGTCGCCGCCCTGATAGCTGACGGTGCCGCCGTTATCGACGAACGGCGCCTTGTCGTTCACGTATCCGCCGAACATATAGCGGCCGTTGCCGTCGGTGCTGTTGGCCTGATTCAGCAGCTGATCTTTCAGCCCCTGCAGCTGGGTGGCCAGCGACTGGCGATCGTTATCGCTTTCGGTGCCGCCGGCGTTGACGATCAGCGCCTTCATGTCCGCGATGGTGGAGGTCGCGCCGGCCAATACCGTTTCTTCCATCGACACGTTCTGACGAGCGAAGGTGCGCGCCAGCGTGTACTGGCTGTTTTCCGCCTGCGATTGCGACAACATCACCGCGCGTGACGCCGCCAGCGGATCGTCGGACGGGTTGATCACCCGCTTGCCCGAAGAAAGCTGCTCGGCCGCCTTCATGAACAGCGACTGGTTGCCCGTGATGCCGTTCATGTTCTGTTGGTACATCATGCTGGTGCTCATGCGCATGCTGTGGGTTCCTTACTCTGAGCGACCGGCGCCGTTATCGGCGCCGATTAACAATGAAATCAACGAATATTCAGCAGCGCGTCGAACAGCGAGCTGGCGGTCTGAATCACCTGCGCGTTGGCCATGTAGTACTGCTGGAAACGCAGCAGCTCGCCATACTCTTCGTCAAGGTTGACGCCGGACATCGACTGCTGTTGCGCGCCCAGTTGCGTGACGATCTTGGCCTGCGACGTGGCGATGGCCTTGGCGGCAGCGGTCTGGTTGCCGACGCCGCTGACGATGCCGGCGTAAGCGCCGCTCAGGGTCGCCTTGCCGTCCACCAGGTTTTTGGTCTGCAGATCCAGCAGCTTCTTGGCGTTTTCGTTATCGCCGCGCCCGCTGTCGTCTTTACCGGCGGCGGCGATCTTGGACGAATCGGTGATGGCCACTTTCAGGTTGCCCGCCACGTCGCTGACCGGTTTCACGGTGAAGCTGTCTTTGGCTTGCGCATTGCCGTCGATGCTCACTTCCAACCCGTCGAAGTTCAGCGTCGGTTTGCCGTCGGCGCTGGTGCCCGGCGTCGCGTTGACTTTCACGTTGTCCGGCAGGCGGCTGACCTGCCAGTTGCTGCCGTCGAACTCGACGCGATAATCGTTGGCCTTCACCTTGCCGGTATCGGTGTAAGCGACCGACAGCGACGCGTCGCCGGTGTTGCGGGTGTTATCCACCACCCGGCCGCCGCTGAAGCTGAAGAAGTCGCCGCCCGCATCGCCGTTCAGATCGAAGCCGGCGCGATGCTGTTGGTTAAAGCTGTCCGCCATCGCCAGCGCCAACTGGCCCAGTTGATTGCGCACGCCGTCCAGCGTTTCGCTGCGGAATTTCAGCACGCCGCTCAGCGTGCCGCTGGTGATCTGGCCTTCCGGCACTTCGCTGGCGCCGTTGCCGCGGTTATAGCCGATGGTCAGACGGGAAGGATCGCTGCTGGAAGGCACGGCTTCCACCTGATAGGTGTTGCTGCCCTGCACCAGCGTCAAGCCGTTGGCGAAGGAGACAGTATAGGCGTCGCCGTCCTGTTGCGTGACCTGTACGCCCACCAGCTGGTTCAATTCGGTGACCAGCTGATCGCGCTGATCCAGCAACGCATTCGGCTCGCCGGCGGCGCTGCCGCGCAAACGGGTGATCTCGTCGTTCAGCTTGGCGATCTGTTGGCCGTAGCTGTTGATCTGCTGCGCCGTATCGCTGATCTGCTGATTAACGCCGTTATCCATGTCGCGCAGGAATTTATCGGTATTGTTGAACTGGTTCACCAGGCCGTTAGCCTTGCCCAGCACCGTCTGGCGCGCGGCGTCGTCACCGGCGTTGCTCACCAGGTTCTGCAGGTTGGTAAAGAAGTCCTGCATGTTGGTCGACAGCGGGTTGGTCTTGCTCGCCAACAGGTTGTCGATCTGTGAAATCTTCTCGTAATAGGCGTTTTGCGCCCCGAACGCGCTTTGTGCGCCGCGCAGCTGGTTGGTGATGAACTGGTTGTATTCGCGGTTGACGCTGGTGACGGTCACGCCGTTGCCGATAAAGCCGCTCATGGTGGCCATGCCGCCATTCTGCGCCAGGATCGCGGTCTGGCGGTTGTAGCCCGCCACGTTGTAGTTAGAGATGTTGTTGCTGACGGTACTGAGCGCCACCTGAGCCGCATTCAGCCCGCTCATCGCGGTATTGATTAAGCTATTGGACATCGGAATTCCTTATGCTGCGGCGCCGGTGGCCCACAGGGTTCTTAATTGAGCTGCTGAGCCTGTTCGCTCAGCCTGTTTCGGTTATCGGCAAAAATGAGAAGAACTTGAGGAAAAAAAGCGGCAATGCGGTCAGCATCCAGCGAGCCTCCATTACCGCCTATCCCCTAAATAATTGGCGCCGCAGCAAGACGACAAGCAAGGGAGACCCCGGGAGCTTGGTTAAGCCAAGTGACCGGGGCGAGCTTGTGCAATCAACGCCGCTGCAGCGTCAAGAATGACGGGGGATTTAGAACAAATCGTTCAGATCGTGGGTATAGGCTTTCACCGCCTGCTCCCCCGCGTTCTTCATCTGCTGAATCACGCTGACCAGTTTGCTGGCGTACTGCGGGTCGGTGGCGTACCCGGCGCGTTGCAGCGCATGCGCCGCCTGCTCCGGGCTGCGCGCAGCGGCCACATCGGCGTAGCGCGGGTTGTTGGTCAACAGCTTGACGTAATCGGCGATCGCTTCCACATAGGAACCGTAGACGCGGAACTTCGCCTTCACCTTCTTCGCCGCACCCTGTTCGAACTCGGTGGTGGTGATCTCCGTCACCGGTCCGCTCCAGCTGCCGCCGGCCTTGATGCCGAACAGGTTGTAGCTCGGCGTGCCGTCTGAGGTCGGGATCTCGCGCTGCCCCCAGCCGGACTCCAACGCCGCCTGCGCGACGATCAGCTGATGGGGAATGCCGCTCTGCTGGCTGGCGACCTTCGCCGGGATCGACAGGCGAGCGACGAAGTTGCCGTTGTTGAGTGACAGCGGCGCGGCGGCCGGCGGGGCTTTCGGCATCGCGCGGCGCACCATCTGCTCCAGCGCCTGGTTCGGCAGCGTTTGCAGCACCTCGTTGTCCAGCGCCATCGGCGACAGGCCCGCCGTTTCGCTCGGCACCGCGTTGGCGTTGCTCATCTGCTTGACCATCATGTCGGCCAGCCCCAGCCCTTTTTGCGACATCTGCTGGGCGATTTGCTGGTCGTACATCGAGGTATACAGCCGCGTTTGGTCGCTGCTCAACACCCCGTCCTGCGGCAAGGCGGAACGCATGCTTTTCAGCATCATCTGCACGAACATGCCTTCTACCTGCTGCGCCACCTGCTTGAGGTTGCCCTGCGGGTCGGCCGCCGCGTCGCGCTTCAGGCCGTTCAGCGCCTGGGCGTCATAGGCCGCGCCCGACATCGCCATCAGATCGCCGGCCATCAGATGATTTCCAGCTTGGCGCGCAGGCAGCCGGCGCTCTGCATCGCCTGCAGGATCGACATCAGATCGATCGGCGTGGCGCCCAGCGCGTTCAGCGCCCGGATCACGTTGTTCAGGTTGGCGCTGGCGTTCACTTTCTGCAGCGATCCGCCCTGCTGTTGCACCGAGATCTGGGTGTTAGGCGTCACCACCGTCTGGCCGCCGCCGAACGGTGTCGTCGGTTGGCTGACGGTGTTCTGCCGATCGACCACCACCGACAGGTTGCCCTGGGCGACGGCGCAAGAATCGAGGATCACATCGCGGTTCATCACGACCGAACCGGTGCGCGAGTTGATGATCACTTTGGCGTCCATCGCCCCGACGTTGACGGTGATGTTTTGAATCTCCGCCAGGAAGCGCACCTGAGAGCTGTTGCCCTGCGGCACCAGCACCTGGATCGTGCGGGCGTCGAGCGGCGTCGCGGTGCCGCCGCCGCGTTGGCGGTTGATGGCGTCGCTGATCTGCTGCGCCAGCGTGAAATCCTCGTCGTTCAGCTGAAGGTTGAGAACGCCGCCGCTGCCGAAGGTGGTCGGCAACTCGCGCTCGATGGTAGCGCCGTTGCTGATGCGCCCGCCCGCCAGCTGGTTGACCTGCACGCTGCTGCCGCCGGCCGCCGCGCCCGCGCCGCCGACCAGCACGTTGCCCTGCGCCAGCGCATAGACCTGATTATCCACGCCTTTGAGCGGCGTCATCAGCAAGGTGCCGCCACGCAGGCTCTTGGCGTTGCCCATCGAAGAAACCACCACGTCGATGTTCTGCCCAGCGCGTGAGAACGGCGGCAGTTTGGCGGTCACCATCACCGCCGCCACGTTTTTCAACTGCATGTTGGTGCCCGGCGGCACGGTGATGCCCAGCTGCGACAGCATGTTGCTCAAGCTTTGGGTGGTGAACGGCGTCTGCATGGTCTGGTCGCCGGAGCCGTCCAGCCCCACCACCAGGCCGTAGCCGATCAGGGCGTTGTCTCGCACGCCCTGCACCGTCACCAGATCGCGGATGCGCTCCGCCGCCGCCGGCAAGCACACCAGCCCGACGCACAGCGCGATAAACCATTTTTTCAGCATCAGTCAATCCTTAGAACGGTGAAACATTTAAGAAGAAGCGCTGCAGCCAGCCCATGGTCTGCGCTTCGTTGATATAGCCATTGCCGACGTATTCGATACGCGCGTCCGCCACCTGCGTCGAGGTCACCGAGTTGTTGCCGCTGATGGTGCGCGGGTTGACGACGCCGGAGAAGCGGATGAATTCGGTGCCCTGGTTGATGGCGATCTGCTTTTCCCCCACCACGTGCAGGTTGCCGTTGGCCAGCACCTGGTTGACCGTCACCGTGATGGTGCCGTTGAAGGTGTTGTTGGCGTTGGCGCCGCCCTTGCCGCCGAAGGTGCTGTCGCCGGAAATGTCCATATCGGCGCGCGCATTGCCCAACAGGCCGTCGAGGTAACGCGGCGAGGTGGCGACGCCGAACTTGCTGGCGCCGTTGCGGCTGGCGTTGGCGGAGGAGCTTTTGCTGGCGCTGACGTTTTCCTGCAGCACGATGGTCAGGGTGTCGCCGACGTTGCGCGGCCGGCGGTCTTCGAACAGCGGCTGATAGCCGTAGTTCATCGGCTGCACCGTCTGGAAGATCGAGCCGTTCGGCATCGGCGCGCTGGCCGGCGCGGGTTGCGCCGTGGTCGCGCCGTCCACCAGCGGTTTGTGCGGAATATAAGCGCAGCCGCTCAGCGTCAGCATCACCATTCCCGCCAGCCAGCGTTGTCCCTGCCGCGGCAGGATTGCCATCGAATATGTGGTTACCACGGGTATCGCCTTTGTTTCACGAAAGAGAATGACGGGCGCGGCATGCCGGGCCCGTCAAGGACAGATTACAGTTGCGTCAGCTTTTGCAGCATCTGATCGGAGGTCGATACCGCTTTGCTGTTGATCTCGTAAGCGCGCTGAGTCTGGATCATGTTGACCAGCTCCTCCGCCACGTTGACGTTGGAGGTTTCCACGTAGCCCTGATACAGCAGACCGGCGCCGTTCAGCCCCGGCGTGCTCTCGTTCGGCGCGCCCGAGCTTTCGGTTTCCTGATACAGATTCTCGCCCACGCTCTCCAGACCGCTGTCGTTGACAAAGGTCGTCAGCGTCAGTTGGCCCACCTGCTGGGCGGCGGTTTGCCCCTGCTGGGTGACGCTGACGATGCCGTCGCGGCCGACGGTGATGGACAGCGCGTTCGCCGGAATGGTGATCGCCGGCTGCACCTGGAAACCGCTGGAGGTGACCAACTGGCCGTTCTGATCGATCTGGAACGACCCGTCGCGGGTGTAGGCCTGGGTGCCATCCGGCAGCATCACCTGGAAGAAACCCTGTCCCTTGATGGCGACGTCTTTGCTGTTGTTGGTCTGCGACAGGTTGCCCTGGCTGTGCAGACGCTCGGTCGCCACCGGACGCACGCCGGTGCCGATCTGCAGACCGGAAGGCAGCGTAGTCTGCTCGGAGGACTGCGCGCCCGGCTGACGCATGGTCTGGTACAGCAGATCTTCAAATACCGCACGCTGGCGCTTGAAGCCGTTAGTGCTGACGTTCGCCAGGTTGTTGGCGATCACGTCCATGTTGGTCTGCTGCGCGTCCAGACCGGTTTTGGCAATCCATAAGGATGGAATCATCGGTTATTTCCTTGCTGCTTAGCTCACTGAGAGCAGTGAGTTGGCACGCTGTTCGTTTTCATCCACGCTGTGGATGACCTTCATTTGCATTTCAAAACGGCGGGCGTTGGCGATCATGTCGACCATGGTCTCCATCGGCTTGACGTTGCTGCCTTCCAGCACCCCGGGCATCACCCGCACCTGCGGATCGTTTTGCAACTGATTGCCGCGCTGCTGTTGGGTTTCCGGCGTCAGGCGGAACAGCCCGTCGTCACCGCGCATCACTTCGCGTGCATCGGCCTTCACCAGCTTCAGGCGGCCGATCTGCGCGATGGTGTTCGGCGGATCGCCGGCGTTCAGCGCCGAAATGGTGCCGTCGGCCGCGATGGTGATCTCCGCCGACGGCGGCACCTCGATTGGGCCGCCGTCGCCCATCACCGGCATCCCCTGCACCGTCAACTGCCCGGTGGAGGAAATCTGAATGTTGCCGTTGCGGGTATAGGCCTCACCGCCGCCCGGCAGGCTCACCGCCAGGAAACCGTCCTGCTGCAGCGCCACGTCCAACGGGCGCGCCGTGTAGTTCAGCCCCCCCTGGCTCATGTCGGCGCCCGGCGTCGACGCGGTTACCAATGTGCGGGTCGCCAGGCTCGGCCCGTCGACCGGCACCGCGCGCAATGCGGCGAGCTGGGCGCGAAAGCCCGGCGTCGACGCATTGGCCAGGTTGTTGGCGGTAATGGACTGCTGTTCCAGCGTTTGGCGCGCCGCGCCCATCGCGGTATAAATCGCGTGATCCATAACTCGGCCCTATTAGCGCAGGCTAACCAGCGTCTGCAGGATGGAGTCCTGCGTCTTGATGGTCTGGGCGTTGGACTGGTAGTTACGCTGTGCGACGATCATGTTCACCAGCTCCTGGCTCAGATCGACGTTGGAAGACTCCAGCGCGCCGCTGGTCAGCTTACCGAAGCCGCCGCCGCCCGACAGACCGACGCGCGGCTGACCGGACGCGCCGGTTTCCTGCCACACGTTATCGCCCTGCGACGCCAGCCCTTCCGGGTTGGAGAAGTTGGCCATGACGATCTGGCCCAGCACTTGAGTCTGCTGGTTGGAATAGATGCCCACCACTGTGCCGTCGTTGTTGATCTGGAAGTTGGTGTATTCACCGGCGGCATAGCCGTCCTGCGCCACTTTGCTCACCGAGTCGCTGCCCACGTTCTGCTGCATGCTGCCGGCGAAGCTCAGGGTGAAGTTTTGCGCCGGCGCGCCGTCTTTGGCGGCCATCGGGATCACCATGCTGAACTCGCCCGGCGCGCCGTTGGTGCTGGTGGTTTTGACCAGGTTGCCGCTGGTGCTGAACTCCATGGTGCCGGCATCCACCGGAGCCGCGCTGCCGTCCTGGGTGTAGACCTGCCACTTGTTGTCTTCGGTCTTCACAAAGTAGGCGTTGATGTTGTGCGCGTTGCCCAGTGAGTCGTAGGCGGTGATGGTGTTGACGTAGTTGTAGCTGTCCTGTTTGGTCGGATCGAAGGTCTTGTTCTCCGGCACTTTATGGGTGGACTTCAGGTTGGCTACCATCTCGCCGGAGGTGGACGCCTTGGCGTTCATCATGCCTTCAGGAATGCTCAGCGGCACCGGGTTGGCGCCCTGCTGGATGGTCGGCGGAGAGCCGGCCGCCGGGTAGCCGGTCAGCTGCAGACCCTGCATGTTGGTCAGGTTGCGGTTCTCGTCCAGCTTGAACTGGCCGTTGCGGGTATAGAAGATGCCGCCATCTTTATCCTGCATGCGGAAAAAGCCGTTGCCGTTGATGGCCACATCCAGCGCGCGGCTGGTGCCGGTGGTGGTGCCGCCCTTGAAGTTCTGGGTGATGCCGGACACTTTGACGCCCAGCCCGACCTGCGAACCGGCGAACATGTCGGCGAAGGAGACGCTGCCGGATTTGAAGCCCGCAGTCGCGGAGTTGGCGATGTTGTTACCGATCACGTCCAGGTTGGTTGCTGCCGCGTTCAAGCCGCTGACTGCCTGAGAAAAGGCCATGTTATTCTCCGAATAGTGGTCAGGCTATCGTCCGATTGAGCCTGATGCTTGGGGTTATAAGATCTGTCGCACGTCTTCCAGGGTGGCGTTGCCCGCCAGGCCGAGATCCAGCTTGGCACCGTTGCCGTCGCGGATCACGCCGTTCACCAGCCCGAAGTGCAGGCTGCGCGCCACCAGTTGCTCGCCGTTGCCTTTGGCGTTAATCGCCACTTTGTAGGCGCCGTCGGGCGCGGTGGAGCCGTCATCCAGCGAGCCGTCCCAGGTGAAGGCGTGCACGCCGGCGGTCAGGCCGCCGATTTCAATGGTGCGCACCACCTGCCCGCTGGCGTTGGTGATGGTGGCGGTCACCTGATCGGCGGCGCGCTCCAGTTCCACGCCGAACGGCGTGGTGCTGACCTTGCCATCCTTGCTGCCGACCAGAATGTTGTTGCCTGGCACCATCACGCCGTGACCGATCAGCGCGGTGGCTTGCAGCGACTGGTTGCTGTTGATCTGGCCGGAGATCGACCCCAGCGTGGTGTTAAGCTTTTCGATACCCTGAACGGTGTTGATCTGCGCCAGCTGCGACGTCAGCTCGTTGTTCTGCATCGGATTGGTCGGATCCTGGTTTTTCAACTGCGCCACCAGCAGCGTCAGGAAGCTGTTGTGCAGATCCTGGCTGTTGGTATTTTTGCTGTTGTTACCGATGACGGTGTTATCCAACGACTCGTTGGTGGTTGCGGCAATAGCCATGGGAAGCTCCGGTTACTGACCCAGCGTCAGGGTCTTCATCATCATCGACTTGGTGGTGTTGAGCACCTCGACGTTGGCCTGGTAGCTGCGGGAAGCGGAGATGGTGTTGACCATTTCCCCTACCACGTCGACATTCGGCATGCGCACATACCCCTTGGCGTCCGCCAGCGGGTTGCCCGGCTGATACACCAGACGCTCGGGCGCCGGATCGTCCACCACCTGGGCGACGCGCACGCCGCCGGTCGGTTGCCCCGGCGCCGCCGCGACCTGGAACACCACCTGCTTGGCGCGGTAAGGTTCGCCGTCCGGGCCGGTCACGCTGTCGGCATTGGCCATGTTGCTGGCGCTGACGTTCATGCGCTGGGATTGCGCCGATAACGCCGAGCCGGAGATATCAAAAATATTCAGTAAAGACATGCGCCTTATCCTTGTTGCAGCACGGACATCATCCCTTTGATCTGCCCATTGAGCAGCGTCAGGTCGGTCTGATATTTCAGGCTGTTATCGGCAAAGTTGGTGCGTTCGCGATCCATGTCCACCGTGTTGCCGTCCATCGACGGCTGGTCCGGCACTCGGAACAGCAGATCGAGCTGTGGCGGCTGCAGGGTCTGCGCCGGGATGTGGCGCGCCGCCGTCAGGTTGAGCGCCATGCCGTTGCCGCTGACGCGCCCCTGCTCCAGCACCTTGTTCAATTGGCTGGCGAAATCGATATCCCGCGCCTGATAACCCGGCGTGTCTGCGTTGGCGATGTTGGCGGCCAGAATTTCCTGCCGCTGGGCGCGCAAGTTCAGCGCCTCTTGGCCAAAGCGCAGAGCCGCGTCCAGTTTGTCGAGCATGCTCCCTCCGCGAGGTTAGAATTTGGAGTCGACAGCATAAACGCCCCCTGCGCCACCCTATCGCGGGAATAAACGCAAAATGGGGCGCTATTTATCTGCTTAGCCTGCGCGCGCTGCGGGTACACTTACGCGTATCCCGATGAAGCTTGAGAAGATGACGATGAAAGGTAAAATGCTGCTGCTTATCGGCCTGCTGTGCAGTCTGAACGCGCGCGCCGACGATCTGGCGACGCAAATCGAAAGCTTCATCCAGGGCAAGTTCAGCGGTGAACCGGTACAGGTAAAAGTGCGGGTGCGCACGCCGCCGAACCAATGGCCCGCTTGCGAACTGCCGCAGCTGTCGCTGCCGCCCAACGCGCGGATCGGCGGCAACGTCAGCATTTCGGCGCGCTGTGGCCAGGAGCGGCGTTTTATCCAGACGCAGGTGCAGGTGTTCGGCCGCTATCTCGTTTCGGCGCGCGGCATCAGCGCCGGCAGCCGGTTGACGGCGGCGGATCTGGCGTTGAAAGCAGGCCGGCTCGATACCCTGCCGCCGCGCGCGCTGACCGAAGCGGGCAAAGCGTTGGGCGCCGTCAGCCTGCGCAACATCAGCCCCGGTCAGCCGCTGACCCTCGCCATGCTGCGCCGCGCCTGGATTATCAAGGCAGGGCAACCGGTGCAGGTCAACGCACAGGGCGAAGGATTCAGCATCAGCGGTGCGGGCAAGGCGATGAACAACGCCGCCGCCGAAGACAGCGTGCGGGTGCGCATGGCCTCCGGGCAGATCGTCAGCGGCGTGGTCGGGGACGACGGCGCGATCCGCATTACGTTATAAAAAAGTAAAGGTTCCGCAAACCTTGCCGATAAGACAAATCAAGCAGCATTTTATTGGCCACCAGGGCCGCAAAACTTTCATTGCAGCGTCGTCGCCCGCGAGCGGTCACGGCGTAAACGGAGATGGACCATGAGTATCGATCGCACCCAGCGGTTACAGCCGGTTTCCACTGTGCAACCGCGAGAAACCCCGGCCGACAACCCGCTCCAATCGCGCAAGGCCGCCGTGGCGGAAACCGCCGTCAGCGGCACGCAGGTCAAACTGAGCGAGGCGCAGGCGCGCCTGATGCAGCCGGGCACCCAGGATATCGATATGGGTCGGGTCGAGGCCATCAAGCAGGCGATCCGCAACGGCGAACTGAAGATGGACGCCGGCAAAATCGCCGATGCGCTGCTGCAAGACGCGCAGAGCGATGTTCAATGGATCGCCGGACGCGACTGACAGCGCGCGGCGAGTAGCGGTAAAGGATAAGTCATTACTATGGAAAACCTGGCACAACTGCTGGACAAACTGTTGGAAACGCTGCAGGCGCTCAACGGCGTGCTGGAGGAAGAGCACGACTTGCTGTGCTCCGGCCAGTTGCCGGGCGTGGCCTTGCAGCGCGTCACCGATGCCAAAAGCCAACTGCTGGCGACGGTCGCTTACCTCGAGCAACAGCGCCTGGGGCAGGAAAAAACCTGCGGGCAACGCGCCCCCTATGCCAGCCAAGCGCCCCTGGCCGATCGTTGGCAGCGCGTTCAGTTGCTGAGCCAAACGCTGCGCGAAAAGAACCAGCACAACGGTCTGCTGCTCAATCAGCAGATCGACCATAACGCGCAGGCGCTGGCCATCCTCAGCAAAAACAACAAATCGCTGTATGGCCCAGATGGCCAGTCGCACGCCGGCAGTCTGCTCGGCAGAAAAATCGGCGTCTGACCTGACTCATTTCGCCCGGTGAGCCTATCACCGGGCGCGCGTTAACCGGCTTCAGCGCATCCCCTCGCATTTTCTCCCTATCACTCTTTGAATTCACTTAAGACTTTGCGCCAGGCTGCGCATGGCGTGAATTTGGCTGTTTCTTTCCCTTTGGCCGCTTGTCACCCTGTGGTTATTTTTAAACCACTTGAAATATACCCTTAACGGGTATAGATTCGCAGGGAGAGCGAATGGTCGACATTTATCTCACCAAAACCTTTCAGGGTTTTGCCGCACGCGAGCGCATCAGTGATGCCACGATAGTGAAAGCGGCGCGAGAGATGCAACATCAGCTGTACGACGCCAATCTTGGCGGTTGCGTATACAAAAAGCGCATCGCTCGGGCTGGTGCGGGCAAACGTGGCGGCTATCGGGTACTGATCGTTTTTCGCGATGAAGAACGCCTGTTTTTTATGCGCGGCTTTGCCAAAAGTGAGAGAGAAAACATCAGTACGGATGAGTTACAGGGATTGAAACATCTGGCTGCGCTGTATCTGGATTATTCGCCATTCAGACTCTACCAGCTGGTCAACAACAGGGAGTTACGGAGGCTAAGCGATGAGTAAAATTCTTGCCGAGATCCACCAGGAAGTTCAGGGGCTGCACCGCACCGGTTTCGTCGACGACGTGACCATGCGCACCTTCGACATGCTGTGCCTGCGGCCGGTGAAGCAGTTCGGGGCGGCCGAGATCCGCGCGCTGCGCGAACGGGAAAACGTCAGTCAGCCGGTATTTGCGCTGTATCTCAACGTCAGCAAAAAAGCGGTGCAGAAATGGGAGCGCGGCGAAGCGCAACCGAACTCCGCCGCGATGAAACTGCTGACGCTGGTGGAACGCAACGGCCTGCAAATTCTGGCCTGATGTTACTGATAATTGACGATCACCTGATTGCCAATCACCCGCAGCGGCGGGTTCAACCCGCCTTGCGACTGCACGTAATAGATAAAGCGCAATTCCGCATTGGCCGGCTCGCCCTGCAGACCGTCACTGCTGCCGCTGCCGCCGCCCAGTGGAATGCAGCGGTTCACCGTACACAGCTGCGCCTGCAGCCCCACTGGCTCCGGCCCCAGCAAACGGTAGTGCCAGCTAACGCGGGTGATGCGCGCATGGGCATCCGGCAGCGCGTTCGGCGGCCGCAAAGCGGCGGATTCATCACGCATGCCGCCCTGTTCCAGCGTCACGCCCGCCCCTTCGGCCACCCAGGAGCCGGACACCGCATAGGCGGCGAGCGGCGCCAGCAAACAAAATACGAACAAACAGCGTTTCATCAGGCGGCTCCAATGGTCGAGGTCATGCGAATCTGGCGATCGTCGTTAATCTCCAGGTTGGACAGCACCACGAGCTGCGGCAGGCTGCGACGCAGGAAGCGCGCCAGTAAAGGACGCAGCGCATGGTTAACCAACAGCACCGGCGGCGCGCTGAGCATCTCTTGCCGCTGCAGCGCCTGGCGCGCCTGATCCAGCAAGCGATCGGCCAGCCCCGGCTCCAGGCCGCCGCCGCCCTGCAACGCCTGCAACAACAAGCGCTCCAGCTGGGTATCCAGCCCGATAACCTGAATCTCGCCGTTGCCCGGGAACCACTGCTGCGTGATCGCCCGGCCCAGCGCCACCCGCACCACGGTCGTCAGCTCATAAGGATCGCTCTGCGCCGGGGCATGTTCCGCCAGCGTTTCGACGATGGTGCGCATATCGCGGATAGAGACGCGTTCGGCCAGCAGGTTTTGCAGCACCTTGTGCAACGTCGTCAGCGACACCACGCCCGGCACGAAGTCTTCGGTCAGTTTAGGCATCTCCTGCGACACGCGATCCAGCAACTGCTGGGTCTCCTGGCGGCCGAACAGCTCGCTGGCAAACTGGCCGATCAGGTGATTGAGGTGTGTCGCCACCACGGTGCTGGCTTCCACCACGGTAAAGCCCTGGATCTGCGCCTGCTCGCGCAAGGCGCTGTCGATCCACACCGCCTCGAGCCCAAAGGCCGGATCGACGGTTTTGTCTCCCGCCAGCTCCCCAACGGCATTGCCGGGGTTGATCGCCAGCCAACGGCCCGGCTGCGCTTCACCGCTGCCGATCTCGACGCCTTTCATCAGGATGCGGTAGCTGGCTGGCGGCAGTTCCAGGTTGTCGCGAATGTGCACCACCGGCGGCAGATACCCCATGTCCTGGGCAAATTTCTTGCGGATCCCGCGGATACGCCCAAGCAGCTCGCCGTTCTGTTGAAAGTCGACCATCGGAATCAACCGGTAGCCCACTTCCATCCCCAGCGGATCTTCCAACTGCACGTCGGCCCAGCTGGCCTCGGCGGCCTGCGGATTCTCCGGCATCACCGGATCTTCCACCGTTTTCGGCGCCTGTTGTTCACGGCCGCGCAGCCACCAGGCGAGGCCCAGCAGAGCCGCGGTAAACAGCAGGAACACCAGGTTCGGCATGCCCGGCACCAGGCCCAGCAGGCCCAGCACCCCGGCGCTCAGCAGCATCACGCGCGGATTGTTGAACAGCTGGCCCACCATCTGCTCGCCGACATCCTGATCGGTCGCGACGCGGGTGACGATAACGCCGGCGGCGGTGGAGATCACCAACGCCGGGATCTGCGCCACCAGGCCGTCACCGATGGTCAGCAGCGTATAGCTTTCCGCCGCCGCCCCCAGTTCCATGCCGTGTTGCACCACGCCGACCAACAGGCCGCCAACCACGTTCAGCACCATGATCATCAGGCCGGCGATGGCGTCGCCGCGCACGAATTTACTGGCGCCGTCCATCGAGCCGTAGAAGTCGGCCTCCTGGGTCACTTCGGCGCGGCGTTTCTTCGCTTCGTCTTCACCGATCAGGCCGGCGTTCAGATCGGCGTCGATCGCCATCTGTTTACCCGGCATGCCGTCCAGGACGAAACGCGCGCCCACTTCGGCGATACGCCCCGCCCCCTTGGTGATCACCATGAAGTTGATTAACACCAGGATGATGAACACCACGATGCCGATGGCGAAGTTGCCGCCCACCAGGAAGTGGCCGAAGGCTTCCACCACGCGGCCGGCGGCGGCGGAACCGGTATGTCCCTCCAGCAAGATGATGCGCGTCGACGCGACGTTGAGCGACAAACGCAGCAACGTGGAGAACAGCAGGATGGTCGGGAAAGCGGCGAATTCGAGCGTGCGCTGGGTGAACATCGCCACCAGCAGCACCATGATCGACAGCGCAATGTTGAAGGTAAACAGCAGGTCGAGGATAAACGCCGGCAACGGCAACACCATCATCGACAGAATCAGCAGGATCAGCACCGGGCCGGCCAGCACCTGCCACTGCGTATCTTTAAAATTGCCCGGCAAACGAAGCAGGGAGGCCAAATTAGCCATCAGAGTCACTCTCTCTTGCAAAATCCAGTGCTTCCGGCACCGGTAAACGTTCAGGTTTTTTCGGGATCAGGCCGCCCTCGCGCCGCCAGCGGCGCAGTTGGTATACCCAGGCCAACACTTCGGCGACCGCGGCATACAGGGTGGCCGGAATATGCTGGCCGATCTCGCTGTGCCGATACAGCGCACGCGCCAGCGGCGGCGCTTCCAGCATCGGGATGCGGTGCTCCGCACCGAGCTCGCGAATGCGCAGCGCGATTTCACCGGCCCCTTTGGCCAGCACTTTCGGCGCACTCATTTTTTTGTCGTTGTACTGCAACGCGACGGCGTAGTGCGTCGGGTTGGTGACGATCACGTCCGCCTTGGGCACATCGGCCATCATGCGGCGCCGGGCGATCGCCCGCTGCTGCTGACGAATGCGCCCCTTGACGTGCGGGTCCCCTTCCTGGTCTTTGAATTCGTCGCGAATATCCTGCTTGGTCATCTTCAGCTTTTTGAAGTGGCTCCACAGCTGGTAGAACACGTCAAACGCCACCATCGGCGTCAGCCCCAGCACCACCAGAAAACCGCAGAACAGGATCATCTGCAGCGCATTGCCCAGCGCATCGAGCGGCTGCTGAGTCATCAGATGCAGCATCGCCGCCCAGTTGTGCCACAGATAAAGACCGGTGACCCAACCGACCAACGTCGCTTTCAGGATCCCTTTCAGCAGCTCGGCCAACACCTGGCTGGAAAAAATGCGCTTCAACCCGGACAGGGGGTTTAGCCGCTTCATGTCGAATTTAATCGACTTGCCGCTGAACAGAATGCCCCCCAACAGCATTGGCGCGGCGAGCGCCACCAGCACCAATCCCGCCATGATCGGCAGCAGCGCCAGCACCGCCTGTCGCAACAGCATGCCGAGCTGGCGAAGCATCTGCTTGTCGTTACTGACCATGCCGTGGTCAAAGTTCAGACCTTGCGTGAGCATCGCCGCCAGCTGTTGCGCCATGTTGCTGCCGGACATCAGGATAATCGCCAGGCCGGAGAGCAGCATCAGCACCGAGGTCAGCTCGCGGGAGCGCGGGATCTGGCCGTCTTCACGCGCCTTCTCCAGCCTGTGGGGCGTGGGGGCCTCGCTTTTTTCCAGATCGCTGTCTTCAGCCACGAAACGCCGTTCCTGTATCGGGAGGGTAAAGAATGGCGGTCAGCATGCCAAAAAATTGGCGATGTCATTGGCGGAACAACGGGGAAAAAGGCGGGTTATTTAGGGGATGAGACGAAAACTGCGTGGCTTGTTGTCGGGGCGCGCCGTCGCGCGCCCCGAAA
Source organism: Serratia sp. EC4 (assembly GCF_059652115.1). Lineage (NCBI taxonomy): Bacteria > Pseudomonadati > Pseudomonadota > Gammaproteobacteria > Enterobacterales > Yersiniaceae > Serratia > Serratia sp. EC4. Next base: position 782,041 of record NZ_JBNIDE010000001.1, read on the forward strand.
AGCCTCAGAAACCGAGGCTGTCGAGCAGATCGTCGACCTGCGCCTGGTTGGCGATCACGCCGACGCCGTTCTGGTCGAGCTGCGGGCCGTTCAGCAGGCTGTCGTTCGGCCGTTTTTCCTTCACCGGCTGCTCCGGCATGTTTTCCATCAGCACCATCAGCAGCTGCTTTTCGATCTCCTGCACCACGTCCATCATGCGCTTGATCACCTGACCGGTCAGATCCTGGAAGTCCTGCGCCATCATGATTTCCAGCAACTGGGCGTTGGTAAAGGCCGTATGGCCCGGCACCTGATCCAGATACTGACGCGTGTCGTTGACCAGAGAACGCGCGTCGTCCAGTTCGATGGGATTGGCGAACCACTCGTCCCAGCGCCCTTTCAACGCGTTGGCGCCGGATTCCAGCTCCGCCTGGCGCGGTTGCGCCGCCTCCACGCAGTTCAACGCCCGTTCCGCCGCCTGCGCCGTCATGGTTACGACATAGTCAAGACGGTCGCGCGCATCCGGGATCGCCTCTGCCGCCTGGGCGATCGCCTGATCGAGCCCCAGTTCGCGCATGCTGTCGCGCAGCATTCGGGTCAGTTGGCCGATGCGGGATATGATCTCTCCCGCGGTCGCTGCATCGCTGGCAGGCATTGGAATGTCTCTCATCGCCCTCTCCTTACATGCCCAATTTTTCAAAAATCTTGTTGAGCTTTTCTTCCAGCGTCGCCGCCGTAAATGGTTTCACTACATAACCGCTGGCGCCGGCCTGCGCCGCCGCGATGATATTTTCTTTCTTGGCTTCCGCCGTCACCATCAGTACCGGCATCGCGGCCAGCGCGCTGTCGGCGCGGATGGTTTGCAACAGCTCGAGTCCGTCCATGTTCGGCATGTTCCAATCGGACACCACGAAGTCGAAACCGCCGGCGCGCAGCTTGTTCAGCGCATCCGCGCCGTCTTCAGCCTCTTCGACATTGTTGAAGCCCAACTCTTTGAGCAGATTTCTGACGATGCGGCGCATGGTGGAGAAGTCGTCCACAACCAGAAATCTGAGGTTTTTGTCTGCCATTGTTACTCCTGAAATAGTTAACCGTTTAATGATGCAACACCGCAGGCCGCCGCGCGGCGAACCTGGGTCATATCGCCGCCGGGTAGGCCCTGCGGACTAAAATCAAATGCGCAATGCCTGGCCGCCGGCGATCTGCGCCAGCATGCGCTGGCTCATTCTGTCCAGCTCGACCACTTCGCTGACGCCGCCGCTGGCGATCGCCTCGCGCGGCATGCCGAACACCACGCAGCTCGCCTCGTTCTGCGCCAGGGTATAAGCCCCGGCGCGGTGCATCTCCAGCATCCCCGCCGCCCCGTCGTTGCCCATGCCGGTGAGGATCACCCCCACCGCATTGCGGCCGGCGTATTGCGCCACCGAGCGGAACAGCACGTCGACCGACGGGCGATGGCGGTTGACCGCCGGGCCGTCATGCAGCTTCACCTGATAGTTGGCGCCGCTGCGCGTCAGCTCCAGGTGGCGATCCCCCGGTGCGATGTAGGCGTGGCCCGGCAGCACGCGCTCGCCGTCCTCCGCTTCTTTCACCGTGATCTGGCACAGCTTGTTCAGCCGCTCGGCGAACGAACGGGTGAATCCCGGCGGCATGTGTTGAGTGATCAGCAGCGCCGGGCTGGTGGCCGGCAGCGGCTGCAGCACCTGGCGAATCGCTTCGGTGCCGCCGGTGGAAGCGCCGATGGCGATCAGTTTTTCACTGCTCAACAGCGGCGCATGGCTGAGGATCGCCGGCGCCGGGCTGCTGGAGCGCTGCGGCAGGCGCGCTCTGGCGGCGGTGCGGATCTTCTCGGCAATCAGCTCGCTGTAGGCCAACATGCCCTCGCGAATGCCGAGCTGCGGTTTGGTGACGAAGTCCACCGCGCCCAGCTCCAGCGCGCGCAGCGTGATTTCAGAGCCTTTTCCGGTCAGCGAAGAGACCATCACCACCGGCATCGGCCGCAGGCGCATCAGCTTCTCGAGGAAATCCAGCCCGTCCATGCGCGGCATCTCGACGTCCAGCGTCAGCACCTGAGGATTAAATTTTTTGATCAGATCGCGCGCCACCAGCGGATCCGGCGCGGTCGCCACCATTTCCATGTCGGCATGGCCGTTCACGATTTCCGTCATCAGCTGGCGCATCAGTGCCGAATCGTCTACGCATAACACTCTGATTTTACTCATTACCTCTCCTTGGTCAGCCCATACACGGTCTGCCCACGCAAGTAGAAATCCCGGCTGATCTGGCTGAAATTCTCGGAGTGGCCGGCGAACATCAGCCCCCCCGGCTTAAGCAAGGGAACGAAGCGGCGCAGGATGCGCTCCTGCGTCGCCTTATCGAAATAGATCATGACGTTGCGGCAAAAAATGGCGTCGAATTGCCCCGGCAGCGCCCACTCCGGCGCCAGCAGATTCAGCGGCTGAAAGTTCACTCGCGCCGCCAACTCCGGCCGCACGCGCACCAACCCCTGATGCGGCCCGGTGCCGCGCAGAAAATAGCGCTGCATTTGGGTCGGCGTCAGGGTGCGCAGATCTTCCTGGCGGTAAACGCCCGCCTCCGCTTTTTCCAGCACCTGCGTATCGATGTCGCTGGCCCAGACCTGGCAACTGCCGGCCCGCTGACCCAATGCATCGCTCAGCGTGATGGCGATCGAATACGGCTCTTCGCCGGTCGAGGCCGCGGTGCTCCAGACGCTGTAGCCGTTCGGCCGCGAGCGCGCATGTTCCGCCAGGATCGGGAAGTGATGCGCCTCGCGGAAAAAGGCCGTCAGGTTGGTGGTCAGCGCGTTGATGAACGCCTGCCATTCCGCGCTGTTAGGATCGCTTTCCAGCAGCGCCAGGTAGTCGCCGAAATCGTGCAATCCCAACAGCCGCAGCCGGCGCACCAGGCGGTTGTAAACCATCTCGCGCTTATGCTCCGCCAGCACGATGCCGGCGCGTTGATAAATCAACTGGCTGATACGGCGAAAATGCACGTCCGACAGCGGCAGACGCTGCACCATTTGCGTCAACATCGACGCTGTATCCCGGTTAGAAGTTGACGGCGCCTGTTTCATGCCGCCTCACCGGAGAAAAACGTGCTGCTTATGCGGTTTAACAATCTTGGGCTTCCTTTACCACGGGTGAAACTGCGTTGCTGCTGTTACCTGACGCGACGAAGTTATCGTCCGCCAGACGGAATACCGCGACTGCGTCGGCCAGGGTAATGGCCTGCTCTTCCAGCGCGGTGGCGGCAGAAGCGGATTCTTCCACCAGCGCGGCGTTCTGCTGGGTGACCTGATCCATCTGGGTCACCGCCTGCGTCACCTGCTCGATGCCGCGGCTCTGTTCATCCGATGCCGAGGCGATCTCGCCCATGATGTCGGTTACGCGCGTCACCGAACGCACGATGTCCTGCATGGTGGCGCCGGAATTTTCCACCAGCACCGAGCCGTGTTTGACGCGGCTGACCGATTCGTCGATCAGCACCTTGATCTCTTTCGCCGCCTGCGCGCTGCGGCTCGCCAGGTTGCGCACCTCGCCGGCGACCACGGCGAAACCCCGCCCCTGTTCGCCGGCGCGCGCCGCTTCCACCGCCGCATTGAGCGCCAGAATGTTGGTCTGGAAGGCGATGCCGTCGATCACGCTGGTGATGGCGCCGATTTTCTGCGAACTGTTGGCGATATCGTGCATGGTGGTGACCACGTCCCCGGCCAGTTCGCCGCCCTTGGCCGCGGTGGCCGAAGCGTCGCGCGCCAGCTGAGAGGCCTGCCGCGCATTGTCGGCGTTCTGTTTCACCGTCGCGGTCAGCTGTTCCATGCTGGCGGCGGTTTCTTCCAGCGAAGCGGCCTGCTGCTCGGTGCGGGAAGAGAGATCGTTATTGCCTTCGGCGATCTCCTGCAGGCCGATCAGAATCGACTCCGCACCGTCGCGCACCGCGCCGACGGTGCCGATCAGCGACTGCTGCGTGCGTTGCAGGCTGGCGAACAACATGCTGATTTCATTGCGGCCATACACTTGAATCGGCGTCGCCAAATCGCCGGCGGCGATGCGTTCAAAGTGGCTGCGGATTTGGTTCAGCGGCTGTACCAACATGGTGCGCAACCACCACATGGCGCTGCCGGTCACCACGATCAGCATCAAGACCGCCCCCGCCAGCATCAGGCCCGCCAGCGTGAAGGAGAATTGGTTGGCGTCTCGAGCCTCGCTGATGTCGCCGTTGACCAACTGCAAATACTGCACGAAGTCAGCCTCAAACAGGTCCTGGGTTTTCTGCGTCGGCTGATCCATAAACGCCTGCAGCTCGCCCTTTTCCAGGAAACCGATCAGTTCACGCAGCGCGCCGCGCAGCCGCTCGTAGCTGGCCTTGGTGGTGGCCGTCTGCTGGTTCTGCTGTTCACTGCTGCGTTCAACCGCCATGAACTGATTGAAATAGAGGTCGGCCTTCTGCAGCGAACTGCGGGCGCTGCTCATCAATTCGTTCACCTGCTCCTGCGGCAGTTTCAGCGCCGCGCGGGTGCCGGCGCGGTTCAGCGTATTGCGGGCCTGCAACAGCGACACCCAGCTCAGGCTGAGCGAATCGCGCTGCTGGCTGCCGAGGGTGATGATGTCGAGGTTGTGGTTATCGGAGCGAAACGCGGAATACGACAGGCCGCTGCTGGCCAACTGCAGAACGCAGAAGGTCATCAACAACAGGAACAAGCTGGTAGAGATACGGATTCGGTTAAACACTGTGAACCTCCTTGCAGCCGGCCGGCGACCGGCCTACGTAGGGAAAAGGGCCTCTGCGAGAGAGGCCCGATACCGGTCAGAACGTTTCCCAGTTATCCTGCAGATCGCTGGCGTTCATTTTCTTATGATTGATTACCGGTGTTACCGGCGCCTTGCTGGTGACAGGCGCCTTAAACTCTTCCTGGCCTTCCGACCTCAAGCGGAATACCGCTACAGACTGGGTCAGCATGCTGGCCTGTTCTTCCAGCGCCGCCGCCGCCGAGGCGGATTCTTCCACCAACGAGGCGTTCTGCTGGGTGACGCGGTCCATTTCCGCTACCGCCTGGCCAACCTGATCGATGCCGCGGCTCTGCTCGTCCGAAGCCGAGGCGATTTCGCCCATGATGTCGGTCACGCGGGTGACGGCGTTGACGATGTCGCCCATGGTTTCCCCGGCGCTTTCCACCAGCACGGAGCCCATATCGACGCGGCTGACCGAGTCTTCGATCAAGCCTTTGATCTCTTTCGCCGCCTGCGCGCTGCGCTGCGCCAGGTTGCGCACTTCACCGGCCACCACCGCGAAGCCGCGGCCCTGTTCGCCGGCGCGCGCCGCTTCCACTGCGGCGTTCAACGCCAGGATGTTGGTCTGGAAGGCGATGCCGTCGATCACGCCGGTAATATCGGCGATCTTCTGCGAACTGCCGGCGATGTCGTGCATGGTCTGCACCACGTTGGCCACCACCTTACCGCCTTTCTGCGCGGTTTCGGAGGCGCTCAGCGCCAGCTGTGAAGCCTGACGGGCGTTTTCGGCGTTCTGTTTCACCGTCGCGGTCAGCTGTTCCATGCTGGCGGCGGTCTCTTCCAGCGACGCGGCCTGCTGCTCGGTGCGGGAGGAGAGATCGTTGTTGCCCGCGGCGATTTCTGACGCGCCGCTGTAGATGGCGTCCGCGCCCTGACGCACGCCGCTGACGGTTTCGATCAGTTCGCTTTGCATGTGTTTCAGGCTGGCCGCCAACACGCCCATTTCGTTGCGGCTGTTGACGACGATCTGCTGAGTCAGGTCGCCGGCGGCGATCTGTTTGATGTGGTCGATCATGCGGTTCAGCGGGCGCACCAGGATGTGATGGATACCGGTCCAGACCAGTACGATCACCGCCAGCACCACCACCAGCACCACGATCAGCGTCCAAATGGCCGAGTTGTAGGAGCTGTTGCTGCCGTCGACCGCGATTTGGTACAGCTTGCCGTTTTGCTCCAGATAAACGTTGTAGCTCTGCTCAAAGTTGTCCTGGTAACTCTGCGTAGGCTGATCGAAGAAAGCGTTGATTTTGCCTTCGCCCAGCAGTTGGATCAGCTCGGAGAGCGCACCGTACAGCACATCGTACTGCTGCTTGAGGCGTTCCGCCGACTGAGGATCCTGGCGCGGGTCCTGAGGAATTTTCTCGTACGCGGCGTAGTGTCTTTCCGCTTCACCCAGCTCTTCCTTCGCTTTGGCCAGCAGTTCATCAATGGTGGCGCCGCTGCCGATCTTGTTGGTATCCATCATGTAGCGAATACCGGCGCGGTTCAGGGAGTTACGCGCCTGCAGCAGGTCAACGCGGCTTTCACTCAGCTGCAGCTGCTGCTGGCGGATCGTTTGCAGGACGGTAAAGTTTTCCTTATCGCTTTTCAGCGAGGAGAAAAAGAGTCCGCCCGAAATCAACTGCAAGGCGCCAAACAGCACCAACACCAGCAACAGGCTGGTGACCACCTTCATACGATTTAACATGATTTCCCTTGTTGAAGCCCGCGCAGACAGGCTCTGATGACGTTGAATGTGAGAGTTATCGGCGTCGTGCGGCAAAACTTTATGCGGGAAAGTAACTATTTTTAGTGGGGGTTCCGGGCGCGGCTGAGGCCATCGCGACAGATCAGGGAAAGTGAAGGTTAAAGGGGGCGGCGCCCCGCCCCTTGAGTCTGAAATCAGACGCTTTTCGCCACGCTGTCGACCAGCGACATCTCTTCGCTGCTCAGCAGCTTTTCGATATCCACCAGGATCAGCATGCGCTCGCCCAGCGAACCGAGGCCGGTGAGGTATTCGGTCGCCAGCGTCACCGCGAACTCCGGCGCCGGACGGATCTGTTCGGCGGTGAGCGACAGCACGTCGGAGACGCCATCAACCACGATGCCCACCACGCGCTGGCCAAAGTTCAACACGATCACCACGGTGTTCTCATCGTAGGAAACACTCTGCTGCGAAAACTTCACCCGCAGATCGATGATGGGAACAATCACGCCGCGCAGGTTGGTGACGCCCTTGATGAACGCCGGGGTGTTGGCGATGCGGGTCACCTGATCGTAGCCGCGAATTTCCTGCACCTTGAGGATATCGATGCCATACTCCTCGTTGCCCAGGGTAAAAATCAGAAACTCTTGCCCTACCGTTTCGCCAGCCAATTTGCTGACGGCTGCCAATCCTGCCATATCATTCACCTTTTAAATCAATAAACTCATTATTATGCGGCGGCGTCCGTCAGACGCTTTTCACGGTTCAAGGTTTGCAACGCCGAGACATCAACGATCAAGGCCACGCTGCCGTCGCCCAGAATGGTCGCGGCGGAGATGCCCGGCACTTTGCGGTAGTTGCTTTCCAGATTCTTCACCACCACCTGATGCTGGCCAATCAGTTGATCTACCAGCAACGCATAGCGGCGGCCGGCGCTTTGCAGGATCACCACGATGCCCTGCGTGGCGTCGGTTTTGGCGCCGTCCACTTCGAATACCCGATACAGCTCCACCAGCGGCAGGTATTCGCCGCGCACCTGCAGCACGCGTTCGCCCCCGGCCAACGGATGCAGATCTTCCGCCTGCGGCTGCAGCGATTCCATCACCGCGTTCAGCGGCAGGATAAAGACTTCGTCGTTCACCTTGACCGACATGCCGTCGAGAATCGCCAGCGTCAGCGGCAACAGGATGCGGATGGTGGTGCCTTTACCGGCCTGCGAACGGATCTCGACGTGGCCCCCCATCTCCTGAATATTCCTTTTCACCACGTCCATGCCGACGCCGCGGCCGGAAACGTCGGTCACCTGTTCGGCGGTGGAGAAGCCCGGCGCAAAGATCAGCATGCCGACCTCTTCGTCGCTCATGCTGTCGCTGACCGCCAGCCCTTGCGAAGCCGCCTTGGCGAGAATTTTTTCGCGGTTCAGGCCGGCGCCGTCGTCGATGACCTCAATACAGATGTTGCCGCCCTGGTGTTCGGCCGACAGCACCAGATTGCCCACCGCCGACTTGCCGGCGGCGATGCGGGTGGCCGGCTCTTCGATGCCGTGATCGAGGCTGTTGCGCACCAGGTGCGTCAACGGATCGATAATGCGTTCGATCAGGCTCTTGTCCAGTTCGGTGGAGCTGCCCTGCAGCGTCAGTTCCACCTGTTTGTTCAGCTTGCCGGCCAGATCGCGCACCAGGCGCGGGTAGCGGCTGAAGACATATTCCATCGGCATCATGCGGATCGACATCACCGACTCCTGCAGATCGCGCGCGTTACGCTCCAGCTGGCTCATGCTGTTCAGCAGATCGCCGTGGTTCACCGGATCGAGCGTGCCGGAGCGTTGCGCCAGCATCGACTGGGTGATCACCAACTCGCCCACCAGGTTGATCAGCTGATCCACCTTTTCCACCGCCACGCGAATGCTGGTGGACTCGCTCGCCTTGGCGCGCGCTTTTGGCGCTTCGGCCGCTGCCGCGGCCGGTTTGGCGGCAGGCGGCGCGGCGTTCGCGACCGCCGCAGGCGCAGGCTCCGGCACGGCGACCGCTTCCGGTAAGCCCGCTTCTGCGATGGCCGGTTCGCTCTGAGGCGGCGTCGAGAAGCTGATTTGTTCCGGTTCCAGCACGAAGCACAGCACGGCGCTGATGTCATCTTCGCTGGCGGAGGTGAGCAACGTCACGTCCAGACTGTGTTCCGTCTGATGCGGGTCTTTAACCTCGCCGAGGTTGCCCAGCTCTTCCAACATCAAGGGGATTTCACTGGCTTTCAGCCCGTTCAGGCTGATGCGCATGCCGCCCTCGATCGCCGCCGGCGCGGCCGATGGCTTAACGACAGACTGCTGAACGGCCGGTTGAGCCGCAGGCGCCTCCTGCTGCTGTTGCGCTTCCAACGCCAGCTGGCGCAGCGCCTGACAAATGTATTCAAAGCTTTCAGCGTCAGGCTGTTGCGAGGTTTTATAGGCGTCCAGTTGCTCCTGCATAATGTCTTTGGTTTCCAGAAACAGGTTGATAATCTCGGTGCTCAGGCTCATTTCCTGGCGTCTTGCACCGTCCAGCAGGTTCTCCAGCAGGTGGGTGGTTTCCTGCAGCACCGAAAAACCAAAGGTCGCCGCGCCGCCCTTGATCGAATGCGCCGCGCGGAAGATGGCGTTCAACGGCTCGATATCGGGGGCCAGCGGATCCAGCTCCAGCAGGTGTTGCTCCATGTCGGCCAGCAACTCGTCTGCCTCATCAAAGAAGGTCTGATAAAAATCGCTAATGTCCATGCTCACGGGGTCACCTCTGGCTGTGAGTCGCGGTTAGTCGGTGCGGGTGCGGAAGCCGGTTGTTCCGGCGCCTGATCGGCCGGTGCTATCGCCGGGGATGCCTGCGGTGGAGCGCTTGGCGTTGGCGCCACCGGTTCCGGGGCTGTCGCCGAGGGTTCCGGCGTTTGGCTGGCCGGCGCGGTCGCCGACGGCGCCAGCTGCTTCAGACTGTCCGGTTGGGCGATATCCAGCGCGTTGCTTTCGGCATTTTCGTGCTCGATGCCCTCTTGCGTTTGCTTGTTCAGCACCAACACGGTGATGCGTCGGTTAATCGCGTCATCGGCGCCATGCTGTTTCAGGCTCATGGTGGCCGCCATGCCCACCACCCGCAGCACCTTGCCTTCCGCCAGGCCGCCGGCGATCAGCTCACGTCGGGAGGCGTTGGCGCGATCGGCCGACAATTCCCAGTTGCTGTAGCCGCGCTCGCCGGTGGCGTAAGGGATATCATCGGTGTGGCCGGACAGGCTGATCTTGTTCGGCAAGTCGTTGAGGATCGGCGCTATCGCCCGCAGAATATCGCGCATGTAGCTCTCGACCTGCGCGCTGCCGGTTTTGAACATCGGCCGGTTTTGGCTATCGATAATCTGAATACGCAACCCCTCGTCCATCATGTTAATCAGCAGATGCGGGCGCAGCGCCTTCAGGCGCGGATCGGACTCAATCAACTCATCCAGCTTTTCGCGCAGCTTGTTCAGGCGCAGCTCTTCGGCGCGCGCGTCCGGCGAATCGACCTGTTTTCTCACCAGGCCGTGCTGCTGCGTGGGATCGTCGCCGCCGCCAGGGATTGGGCTGCTCTCGGAGCTGCTCTTGTCGCCGCTGGTCAGGGCGACCTTGAGCGGCGTACGGAAATATTCGGCGATTTGCGTCAGCTCCTGCGGGCTGGCGATCGCCAGCAGCCACATCACCAGGAAGAACGCCATCATCGCCGTCATAAAGTCGGCATAAGCGATCTTCCAGGAGCCGCCGTGATGAGCGGCATGATGCGATTTGCGCTTTCTGACCAGAACGACCGGATGATTCTGTTTCATGCTTCTTCTTCTTCCGTCGCCTGCTGCGCCGGCGCTTTCACGCGGCGCACGTGTTCTTCCAGCTCAACGAAAGAAGGACGTTCGGTGGTATACAGCGTTTTGCGGCCAAACTCGACTGCGATCTGCGGCGCGTAACCGTTCAGACTCGACAACAGCGTGACCTTGATGCATTGCATCATCTTGACGTTTTCGGCGCTCTTCTGGCGCAGCAACGTCGCCAGCGGCGAGATGAAGCCGTAGGCCAACAAAATGCCGAGGAAAGTACCGACCATGGCGTTAGCGATCAGCGCGCCCAGTTCAGCGGCCGGACGGTCAGCCGAAGCCAGGGCGTGCACCACCCCCATCACCGCCGCGACGATGCCGAACGCCGGCAAGGAGTCGCCCACCATCGCCAGACTGCCGGCGGGCACTTCGCTTTCCTGCTCGTAGGTTTCGATCTCTTCGTCCATCAGCGCTTCGATCTCGAACGCATTCATATTGCCGCTCACCATCAGCCGTAAATAGTCGGTAATGAACTCCACCAGGGTGTTATCGGCAAGGATGCGCGGATAATTAGAGAAAATTTCACTTTCTTGCGGATTATCGATATCGAACTCGAGCGACAGCATGCCCTGCTGACGCGATTTGGCCAGCAGACGGAACAGCAACGCCATCAGATCCATATACAGATCTTTGTTGTATTTGGAACGGCGCATCAGGCGCGGCAGGGCGCGCAGCGTGGCTTTGATCGCTTTGCCGTTGTTGCCGACGATGAAAGCGCCGACCCCCGCCCCGCCGATAATCAGAAACTCCGCCGGCTGATATAGCGCACCGAGATGACCGCCCACGATCAGGTAGCCGCCAAACACCGCGCCCAATACCACGAGATAACCCAAAATAACTAGCACACGCATTCCTTAAATTAACAATGTGGATGGAAGGTGGGGCAAACGCGCCCTGGCGCGACAGACCAGGCTGCATGTCTGGGGGCGGCATGCCGCCCCTGCGTATCACACGTCGGTATTCATTGCCGAGAGCCGGCAATGTGGCGGCTCAAATGGCGCGTTTGACCTGCTCGTCCAGCAGTTGAGGAATAATATCGGCCAGTTGCGGCGAAAGTTTACGTCTTTTTACGGCGCGGGATGGGGGTTGGCATAAACTGCAGATGAAACCATTCAGCGGCTGGTGCGCGTGGGTGATAAATGCGCCGCCGCAGCAGCTGCAGGCGGAAAGCTGCAACATGCCGCTATCGACGAAGCGCACCAGCGTCCAGGCGCGGGTCAGCGCCAGCAACGGCGCCTCGCCGGCCTGCTGCGGACACTGCTCGAGATAGAGGCGATAGGCTTTGATCACCGCCTCCACCCCGCTGCACTGCCCGCTTTTCATCAAAAACAGGTAAGCGTTGTAAAACATCGACGAGTGAATATTTTGTTCCCAGGTCATAAACCAGTCGGTTGAGAACGGTAACATTCCTTTTGGCGGCGGGCTGCCGCGTAACTCCTTGTAAAGTTTAATCAAGCGCCCGCGGCTGAGCTGGGTTTCACTCTCCAGCATCTGCAATCGGGCTCCCAGCGAAATCAGCTCCATGGCGAGCTGAATGTCCTTGGCTTCTTGAACGATACTTTTCTCAACCATCATCAGGCTCTTTTCTTCGTCGGGCTAGCGTCTTTACTCGATAGCTCTTGCAGTAAATGGCTTGATAGCAAAATGCCGGTATGGATTTGTTGCAGATCGTCGACGCGAGACTCTTTGGTCAGGCGCTCGATGGTCTGGCTTTCGTTAAAGCGGAAGTGGCAAACCAGCTGGTTGGTCTCGGCCAGTTTAACCATTTGCGGCAAAGTCAGCTGCGCCAGCGCATCGGCCATGGTTTCATCAATACCCAGGCGAAACATTGCGGACGCTTTTTCATCGTTGATCAAACGCTGTGCTAAAAGTAAATATGACAGATTGATGTCATAAATATGCTTAAGTAATTCAGACGTACCCATATTCCCCATCCCGACAGACTATGTTTAAAAACATACGCTGGGTGATAAATTTTATCGCCCGTGACTTGGGTTGTTTCCCAAAGTTGGCAAATTAATCTCTCAAAAACGACTGCTATAATTTTCGACAATCGCTAAATTCGACCACTGTTCAGTATTTGCTACGAGCGTAAACCAACGTGTATGGATGTACAGCATTCTGCTTCGATAGTGTTTAGTCACCATGAAACTATTTTTACAAATTTAATAAGATTATTCCTAAAGCAGCGCAACTCTACCCCCGAACCATTAGCACACACAATGTAAGTGAGAGGCAATTTTAAATACAATGTGACATAGATCACAAAAATAAAAAATAATTAAGCCAAATACACCCAAATACGTTCATTTATTGACCGCCAATTTGCTCATAAAACAGCCATAGGTAAAAAAACGTCTTAAAAACAATGTTTATCCGCCAAAAAATTATCTTTTTTAGATCAATTCGAACAAAAGCATCACCAAACCAAAATAACAGAACAAAAATCTGCATATAGGCAACAAACTCAGTATAAATAACCATTTGAGTTACTAAAAAATATCCAAGCTGAAAAATAACCAATGTAAACTATAAGGTTATTAGCTATCGGATTTGACTTAAGCCCTCCGCCTGAGGCTGTTCTAATTTTCAACATCAGGTGATTATGGCTTATCAATGATTCGCAGGCGTAGTGAACAAGCTAACAGACGTAACGATATGTTTCCGTATTAGCACGATGCAAGAATGCTTTTTTTGAGTTAAATTTCCCCAAAACGTTATATCGGCGGCAATTCATAAAACTTTAATGCTTTTTATTTCTTTTTTTGACGCCGAGATAATTCCCCATCACCCCAGAGATTATTTACATGGCTTTGGCTTTCATCACTTCATTGTCATAAAATAAAACGCAGTTTTGTTTTACTGTTGATATTTCGTCATCGAAAAAACGGTTTTTCAACGCAAGCAGCGGCGACAAACACCGCCCAATGCCGCGACGGCGCCACGGCCGGGTGAAAAAATCACCGCAAAAGAGGCCCGGCACGGCACCGCGCGCTGGTGCACAGCACGAATGACGACGCGTCGGCCGTCAACCGCCCTGAGACTTTCCCTATTTCTCCATTAATCAGCAGGCTGAGATTGCTGACGGCGCACTGGCATATTATGATTTATCAAAGCGCCGCTACGGGCGGCGTGACATCATTACCCAGTGCAATTTATCTAATTGAAATGATTTTTGTCAGGTCGTACATCGCTGCCTCGACGGCGTCGCCGTGAGTCGCCATGTGTTATTCACCCGGCTTTAACTATTAACAGGCTATATTTTAATCATGACCGATACGCTCGAATATCTGCTGACATTTCGTAAATGCTCCTCTTTGGACAGCCTGGAGAAGGTGTACGACAAACTGAACTACTCCATTGAAAACGATACGGAAATGAGCAATATGTACCGTGCCGCCGACCACCGTCGCGCCGAGCTGGTTGCCGGTAAATTGTTCGATCTGGGCAAGGTGCCGAAAACGCTGTGGGCACAGGTGCTTTAATTCAGTGAAATTACGTGCGGCAACGGTTTTATCTTTTATTGCTATATAACCGGGGTAAATTCAGCTTTTATTGCCGCGCGTGATATGAAACACATTTATTAGGCTCACCAGGTTCTACCCTTTATCCGACGCAGTGCTTCCACCAAGGCCGCCGATGCGGCAGCCTGAAACACGATGGATACAACAAGGAGTCGGATATGGGGTATCAAAACGTTCTGGTCACCGTCGCCGTTGCCCCTGACAGCCACCGCCTGGTGGAAAAGGCCGTCTCCATCGTTCGCCCTTACGGCGGCAGCATCACCCTGTTAAGCACCCTCGCCAATCCGGAAATGTACAATAATTTCGCCGGGCCGATGCTGGGCGATTTGCGCTCGCTGATGGAAGAGGAAACCCGGCTGTTTATGGAAGAACTGCGCCAACGCGCCGGCTACCCTATCGCCGATACGCTGATCGTGCATGGCGAACTGGGTGACAGCCTGGCATTCGCCAGCCGCCGTCAACCGTTTGACCTGCTGCTCTGCGGCAATCACCGAGACAGCATGATGAACAAAGTCTCCTGTTCCGCCGCCCGCTTTATCAATATCAGTCATATCGACGTGCTGATCGTTCCGCTCTGAGCTAAGCACATTCGGTCACGTCCCCTTAGCGCCCCTGGACTAGGCTTAACGGACCTTGTTTGCCGCAACACAAAGGAGCTTTCGATGTCCCCTTCTCAACAGAACCGCCGCTTCCTGCTGGCCTCGCGTCCGCACGGCGAACCGACGGCGGCGAACTTCCGTCTCGATACCGCCCCCGCACCGCAACCCGGTGCCGGCCAACTGCTGCTGCGCACCGTCTATCTGTCGTTGGATCCTTATATGCGCGGACGCATGAGCGATGCCCCCTCCTATGCGCCGCCGGTGGAGATCGGCCAGGTGATGGTGGGCGGTACGGTATCGCGCGTGGCGGCCTCACAGCATCCCGATTTCAACGTCGGCGATTGGGTGTTGGGATATGACGGCTGGCAGGAATATGCGCTGTCCGACGGCAGCGGCCTGCGCAACCTCGGCCCGCATTTGCCGCACCCTTCCCGCCTGCTGGGCGTGCTCGGCATGCCGGGATTTACCGCATACATGGGGCTGCTCGACATCGGCCAACCGCAGGCGGGTGAAACGCTGGTGGTGGCCGCCGCCAGCGGTGCGGTTGGTTCGGTGGTCGGCCAAATCGGCAAACTGAAAGGCTGCCGCGTCGTCGGCGTCGCCGGCGGTGCGGAAAAATGCCGCTATGTGGTGGAAGAGTTGGGTTTCGACGCCTGTATCGATCACCGCGCCCCAGACTTTGCCGAACGGTTGGCCGCTGTCTGCCCACAGGGTATCGACATCTATTACGAGAATGTCGGCGGGGCGGTGTTCGACGCCGTACTGCCGCTGTTGAACACCAAAGCGCGCATTCCGGTATGCGGCATCATCGCCCATTACAATGCCACCGGATTACCCGCGGGGCCGGACCGCTTGCCGCTGCTGGAGGGGCTGATCCTGCGCAAACGCATCCGCATGCAGGGCTTTATCATCTTTGACGACTACGGCGCTCGCTTTGACGAGTTCTTGCAACAAATGAGCAGTTGGGTCGAACAGGGGAAAATCAAGTTCCGCGAAGACATCGTCGACGGGCTGGAGCAGGCGCCGCAGGCGTTTATCGGCCTGCTGCAGGGCAAAAATTTCGGTAAACTGGTGATCCGCGTCGCCGACGAATAACCCGCAGCAGGGCGTGGTACGCCACGCCCTGCTTTTAATGTACGGCTAATGTACGGCGCCATCGCCGAATCGCACATCTTCCTCTACCGTCAGCGTCACCTGCACGACAGTGCGCACCGCTTCCACCATCGTCGCCAGCGCCATGCTCGGCTTGCCTGGGTGCGCTGCCGCCAGTTCATGGCTGTACGGAATATGCACGAACCCGCCCCTAACCCGCGAGTGATGCGTCTCCAGATAGTGACGCAGACCATAAAAAATATGGTTGCAGTTGTAGGTGCCTGCCGTATAAGAGACCGCCGCGGGGATCCCCTGCCGGCGCAGTTGCTGCACCGCGGCCTTGACGGGCAGCGTACTGAAATAGCCCACCGGCCCGCCGGCCACCACCGGCACGTCAATCGGCTGTTTACCGGCATTGTCGGGAATGCGGGCATCGATCAGATTGATGGCCACCCGTTCCAGGGATATCTCGGCCCGGCCGCCGGCCAGCCCCAGACAAATCACCGCCAGCGGTTGCAATGCCTCAATCGCCGCGATCAACTGCTGATTGGCCACGCCCAATACGCAGGGCAGCTCGAGCACCACGATCTCCGCGCCGGCAATATGTTCACCGGCCAACGCCTGCGCAATCTGCCAGGAAGGATTCACCGCATCACCATCGAACGGCTCAATGCCGGTGATCAAGACTTTGTTCATCATTTCCCCTGATTGAAGGCTAAATTCGTGTACTTCCAGCCTAAAGAACGCAGTATGATTCTGGAAATGGATTATCTTTATATAGGGTATTCATGAAATGAATTTATCCAGCGTCGATCTCAACTTGCTGGTGGTGTTTGAGGCGTTGTATCAGACGCGCAACGTCACCGCCGCAGGCCGGCGTCTTAACCGCGCGCAACCTTCCGTCAGCAATGCATTGGCGCGGCTGCGCATTCTTCTGAACGATCCGCTGTTTATTCGCAGCGGCGGCGCCATGGCGCCCACGCCGCGCGCCCACCAGTTGATGCCGCAAATACAGCGGGTGCTTGAACAGATCCATCTGGCGTTGGCGCCCCCTGCCCGTTTCGACCCGGCCACCGCCGGGCAGCGGCGTTTTACGCTGGCGGCCGGCGACTATGCCGATATCTTGCTGCTGCCCGCCATCATCAGCCGGTTGCGTCAGACTGCCCCCGGCATCGATATTCGCGTTTCGCGCCTGGATCGCCACAATATTTACCGGCAGCTGGATCGCGGTGAGGTGGATATCGCGCTGGGAGGGCACCTTTCCGGTGCGGAAAGCCACTATGTGCGCACGTTGTTTGAAGAACATCTGGTGTGTATCGCCAGCCGTTCACACCCACAGCTGGCGGACGGCCGCTGGGATCTGGCGCGCTACCTCAGCCTGCCGCATGGGCTGTACGCACCGGCAGACGACGGCTCTGCCAGAGGGTTGGTCGACCGGCGTCTGGCGGAAATCGGCGGCCAACGGCGCGTTGCCGTGACCTTTTCACACATTGCCGCTCTGCCGGCCGTGGTCGCCGACAGCGATCTGATCGCCACGCTGGCCGCCAGCGCGGCCCGGCATTTTTCCGATCCGCAACGCGTACGCATTCTCCCGCTGCCTGACGAGTTGGCCATCGCGCCTTTCCCCATTGAGCTGATCGCCGGCCGGCAGGCGCAACGCGACCCGGCTTTAATCTGGCTCTGCGAGCTGATCGGTCAACTCTCCTTCGCCTCCTCTCCACGCTAACGGCGGCATTCGCTGCATTTTCAACCGTTCAAACGCATGTTCCCAGGCCCGTCGGCGGGCCCTGGGACGCCCACCAAATAGGAATCATCCGAATTAACATTCGCCAAATTTATATATTTGATCATCTTTAACTGGCAAATGGTAAGGATAAAAAACAGTCAGTGACTTTTTTTACGTAAAAAAAGAGTTGTTTTATAAGCACGTTGACTTATGTGTTACACATTTATTTTTTGGTATTACCAATTGCCCAATAATTTGAGATAAAAAATGATCTACCCGCATCCATATGTTTTAAATGATAAAAAACAAGATCGTGAGCAAGTTAACGAATTGAGCATTGATCCACAAGGCTATTTTGCAAATGCAGTGCTCTATTGTAGACTGCACAAATCGTGCCTTTGTGTAAACTTTGTTAAATCTTTCGTCAGTTCCTGTCTCCATTCGTGACAGATACGCCATCGGGATCGCGCGTCAATTCTCGTGCGGTAGCTATGCCTAAACCGGGGAATAGTATGGATCGTCTTATCATTGCGCACACGCCTTTGCCCGCCCATCAGCTGTTGTTCAGAAGCCTTTCCGGTGAGGAAAAACTGGCCGGCCTGTTCGAATTCGACGTCGAGCTGCTCAGCCCCGACAATCGGCTCGATCTGAAAGCGCTGCTGGGACAAAAAATCACGCTGGAGCTGCGGGGCAATCCGTTGGCGCCGCGTTATCTCAACGGCAATATCACGCGCATGACCCTCTCCGGGCGAGAAGCCGGCGGCAACCGTTACTATATCTACCGCGCCGTGCTGCGCCCCACGCTGTGGTATCTGACGCAAAACCGCGATTTTCGCATCTACCAGGAAAAGACCGTTCCCGACATCCTGACTCAGGTGCTGGGGCAGTATCAGGTGAAAATCGATAACCGCCTGAGTTACGACTACCGCATCTGGGGGTACTGCGTGCAGTACCAGGAGAGCGATTTCGATTTCATCAGCCGTCTGATGGAACACGAAGGCATCTATTACTATTTCACGCACCAGCAAGACGGCCATACGCTGGTGCTGGCTGACGCGCCGGCGGCGCATCAGGAACTCGCCGGCTACGCCAGCATTCCCTATCAGCTCGCGGAAGGCGGCCTGGTGGAAAACAAAGACAGCATCAATAGCTGGAGCGTTTCTGACGCCATCACGCCCAGCCTGTATAGCCTGGATGACTACGATTTTCGCAAGCCGCGCGCGCGGTTGCTGGAAGCCCGGCAAAATCCCGCCTCGTTCGCGCAGGACAAAGCCGAGGTGTTCGACTGGCCCGGCCGTTATACCGATCACGCCCATGGCCAGTTTTACGTCAAGGTTCGCCAACAGGAGTTCGAAGCGCAGCATGAGCAGATGAGCGGCGAAGGCAATTCGCAGGGCATTGCGCCCGGCTACCGTTTTCAACTGACCCAGGCGCCGCGTATGGAAGACAACCGCGCCTACCTGGTGGTCAGCGCGCATTACTTCATGCAGGAAAACAGCTACGCCAGCAACGATAACGACGTCGGCGAGCAGCGAACCGAATTTCAGGTCGTTCCGGCGGACATCAATTGGCGCCCGGCGCGCACCACGCCCTGGCCGAAAACCCATGGCCCGCAAACTGCCGAAGTGGTGGGCCCGGAAGGCGAAAGCATCTGGACCGATAAATATGGCCGGGTGAAACTCAAGTTCCGTTGGGATCGCCACGGCAGCGGCAACGAAACCAGCTCCTGCTGGGTGCGCGTCTCCAGCGCCTGGGCCGGCTGGAAATACGGCGGGATCCAGATCCCGCGCGTCGGTGAGGAAGTGGTGGTCGACTTTATCAATGGCGATCCGGATCGCCCCATCATCACCGGCCGCGTTTACAACGAAGACAGCATGCCGCCTTGGGATCTGCCCGGCGACGCCACCAAAATGGGCTTTATGAGCCGCAGCAAAGGCGGCGGCGTCGACAACGCCAGCTTCCTGTTCCTGGAAGACTCGCCCGGCAACGAATCTTTCGATATGCACGCCGAACGCAACATGAACATGACGGTGGAAAACGACAAGAACGTCAATATTGACGGCAGTCGCACCACCATCATCGGTCGCCAGCAGGACGACACCGTCACCGGCGACGCCACGTTCCTGTACAAAGCGAAACGCACCACGACGGTCAATGGGCTGGAAACCGCCAACCTGAACGCTCATCAGACGGTGAACATCAAAGGCGGCCGCGACCTGACGATTATCGACGGCGGCGATAAAATCGACATCACCGGCAATCAGTCCTTCAAGCTCGACGGCGCGCAGACGCAAAACATTACGCAAACCCAGCATGTCACGGTCAAAGGCAACCAGACCCTCGACATTACCGAGGGGCAACAAACCAGCACCATCAAACAAGGGCAAACGGTCAACATCACTTCCGGCGGGCAGCACACCACCATCTCCGCCGGCGGGCAGGAATTGACGATTAAAGGCGGCGGCCAAACCGCCACCGTAACCGGGAATGTCACCGAGACCTACAAAAACGATCAGAGCACAACGATCACCGGTACCCTGACCATCAAAGCGAAAACGATCAATATCACCAGCAGCGACGGCGTATCGGTGCAAACACCGAGCTGGAAAGACAACTGCCATGGCTTGAAATGGGTGGCGACCGGGGCCAACTTCGCCTTTTACGGTTCAAATCTTGCGTTGACAGGGGCCAGCCTGAAACACACGATGCTCGATATCTCGCACAACCCGCTGTCGATCAGCAAAACCAATTTCAAGCTCAGTAATGATCCCATGACGTTCACGCAGCTTGGCGCGCTGGTGACCAACGGTGCCTTACGATTGAGCACCAAGGCGCTGGCGATCTTCTTGTAAAGGGACACCCATGTCGAAGGCCAAAAATGTTTTCACCGTTATCGGTTTGATTTTATTGGCTCCCATTCTCAGCCTGGTGGGCTTTTTCAAATTCATCACGGTCGATATCTGGGGTTATTTCAAACATATCGGTTCTTCCCTCAGCGTGATGGAGAACGGTATTTCCGCCTCAGGGCAAATCGTCAGCATTCGCCAGACCAACCTGTGGGACGGGAATCGGCCGGTCTGCGAAGTCGAAGTCAAGTACATCGCCCAAGACGGGAAAAACCGTACGGCCGTGGCGAAAGGCCCGATCAGCGTCGTGGATCTGCCGCGTTATCAGCCGGGCCATTTCATCGCGATAAAGTACGATCCGAAGAATCCCAAAAAAGCGGTGATCGAAGAGCTTTCCCGGCTTTGAGCGAAAAGCATCCCTTCAATCACGCGATCCGAAACGGCTTATCGTTCATCAGTTCGCGAAATCACCTTGCATAAGGAAGTGTCACGATGGGCACGTTCATTGCCTTTTCGACGCAGGACAGCCTCTGGGGACAAATCCTGTTTACCTTCTTTGGCATCCTGGTTGGCTGCGTATTGCTCGCTGCGATCGGCAAAACCTTTTTGTCGGCCAACCGAGCGGCCACGTTGCCTTTGCGGCTGCTGATCTTTGTCGCGCTGATGCTGGCGCTCCTGAAATACAACCAGCAGGTGATGTCTGCGGTGAATGCCCCCGCAGAACTGATCGGATTGCTGATTTTTCCCGGCTTTTTGATGAGTTACCTGGGTACGGCGCCCACCGGCCGCCTGGCGCTGGCGATAGAGCTGCCCTGTTTTGCGGCGCTCGCCGCGCTGCTGATCCTGGGCACCGCCGACGTCGGCTTCTTTGCGCCCTATCACCTGGAGAGCGCCGGCCAATTGCTCGCCAAGGCGATCGCCGCGGCGTTGTCCGTGGCGGCTGTCCTGCTGGCTCGTGGAATAAGCGGAAAGGACAACGCACTGTCCTCTTGATCATCCATTTCGAAGCGGGGCGCTCCCCGCATTGGCGATCGGCTCTGAACGCCGCATCGTTTTCTTCATCTGTTGTGACATAGCCTGATATCTATTAAACCGAAAAACGGATTGTTTTTGAGCAAGCAGCCTGGCTGCCGGCTGATATCCACAGGAAGCTTTACACACACAATGAAAGTCGTAAAACCTCTGCGCCTCAGCGCGCTTCATCGACCCTTCTCTTGGCAAGGGCAAAACCATCTGGGCGTTTCCGTTTTGGCCTTGGCCGACATGGGGGCAGCCCCGCGCCTGCGTCCCGAACCGGAGTTGTGGCAGTTGGCCGCCGACGAACTCACGTTGAGCGGCGGCGTGCTCGATTTGGCTATCCCAAAAGCCTGCGCGGAGTTTCTCGCCACCGGCAACGCCTACACCCATCATCAACAAGACAAAACCGCTTGCGCCGTGAAGATCCAGCTTGATTCGCTGGAAAAAACGCTGGTGGTTTTCGGCGATCGCCATTGGATCAACGATCGCCCCTCTACTCCCCTCCCTTTTGCAGAGATGCGTCTGGACTGGCGCCGGGCTTACGGCGGCGCACAGTTCGCCGATAATCCGCACGGCATCGGCGCCACCCCAGAAACATTTCCGCAAGGCCGCATCCATCGCCTACCCAATGTTGAACCCCTGCAGGGGCGCCTTGCGTCTTCTCGGCAAAGCGCGCAACCGGCAAGCTTTGACGCGTTGGATATCACCTGGCCGCGCCGCTTCTCCCGCATCGGCAAAAACTACGACGCAGACTGGTTGAAAAACGGCTTTCCCGGCTTCGCCAACGATATCGACTGGCGCCTGTTCAACATGGCGGAAAGCGATCAGCAGTTTCCTCAACGCGACAGCTTGCCGCCCCGGGCCGCCTATCGGATTTGGAACATGCACCCTTCAGAACCGGTGCAGCAAGGGCATTTGCCGCCGTGGCGCGCGCGCTGTTTCATCAACCGGCTGCGCGGCGGCGAAACGCATTTCGAAGAGATCGCGATGCGCCACACCACCGTCTGGTTCTTCCCACATCGGGAACAGATGCTGCTGATTTATCAGGGCAGCACACGCATCAATGAAGACGATGCCGCCGACGTGATGCAGCTGATGCCGGCCCTGGAAACCGAAGGCGAGCCCCGCTCCACCGCGCATTATCGGCAGGTGTTGGCCCAGCGGCTGGATAAAGAACGGGGTGCTCTGCACGCTTTTCGTGAACAAGAGTTGCTGCCGGAGGCGTGCATCGGCGCCTGGCTGGATACGGAAACGCCGACGCAGCAAAGCCCGATGGCGGAAAATATCGCCGCCTACGAGCACCAGCAACGCGAAGAGCATCGCCAGCGTCTGCTGCGCGAGGGGCAAGACATCGATGAACTTTTCCCGCGCCCGTCGCAAGAGGCGCCGCCGAAGCTTGACCAGCTCGCCGAATTCGTCGAGCGCCTGGAAAACCAGGCCGAGGCGCAGTATCAGGACATGCTCAAGCTGACGCAAGCCGAGGGCATCGATCCGCTCAACCCCGGTGGGGATCACGTGCCGCCATCCGGTGCGGAAAGCTACCAGCAGCAACGCGATCTGCTGTTCCAGGAGGCGCGCCGCCATCCCGACGCGTTTAGCGCTAAACAGCGTGGGGAAAGCGAGCGCGCGCTGCATCAAATGTATTTAATGTCGGCGCAGGCGCAAAGCCCTGCACTGCGTTTGCGTGGCGATCTGGCGCAAATCATTCGCCAACGAGTCGCCGCCGCCATGCTGCGCGATAAGGATCTCAGCGGTCTTGATCTCACCGGCGCCGATCTGTCCGGCATGGATCTCTGCCAGGCTAACTTGCGCGGCGCTTTGCTGGAAAACGCCGATCTGCGCCAAACCCAATTGGTGGGTTGCGATCTTCGCGAGGCGATGTTGGCGCGCGCCGATCTCAGCGGCGCCGTCTTACAGCAGGCCGATTTGAGCCACGCCTCCTTGGCCCTGGCGAAATGCGAAGCGACGGATTTCGGCGGCGCGCGGTTGCACGAAACCAACATTCAGCAAACGTTGTTTCAACGCTGCGATTTCACGATGGCGTCGTTACGCGACTTGCTGGGATACGAAACCCTGCTCGGGCAGTGTGACTTCAACCGCGCCACGCTGGCCAACATTACGCTGATGGAGCTGCAACTGGAGCAGCTGACATTCAGCCACGCCCGGCTCGACAAAGTCAGCTTCGTCAAATGCCGGCTGCTGGCGGTGAACTTCGATCGGGCGCGGCTAGAGAGCTGCGCCTGGGTTGATACCGAGACGCAAAGCCTCAGCTTCCGCGCCGCACGCCTCACCGCCTGCGCCTTCGCGGCCAAGACGCTGTTGCCGCAGGCGGATTTCAGCGACGCGACGCTGAACCAGTGCAATTTGCGCCAGATGCCGTTGCAGCGGGCGAATTTCAACCGCGCGCGCCTCGACAACTGCGACCTGTCGGAAGCCCGGCTGAACGAGGCCGATTTCCGTCAGGCCAACGGCAGCGGCAGCCTGTTCATTCGCTGCGATCTGTCCCAGGCCAACCTGCGCGACGCCAATTTCATCGCGGCGATCCTGCAAAAATGCGTGCTGTCAGGCGCCGACCTGCAGGGCGCCAATCTGT
Source organism: Serratia sp. EC4 (assembly GCF_059652115.1). Taxonomy (NCBI): domain Bacteria; kingdom Pseudomonadati; phylum Pseudomonadota; class Gammaproteobacteria; order Enterobacterales; family Yersiniaceae; genus Serratia; species Serratia sp. EC4. The sequence goes on from NZ_JBNIDE010000001.1 coordinate 805,764, forward strand.
TCCGGGCCGATTTGTCGCAGTCGCAAGTGGATCAGGCGACCCGGCTCGACGGTGCCTATACCGCCAGGGTGAAAACATTGCCTCGCCATAACGGGAAGGAAGTATGACGTCAAAACCTGAGCAGATACGCCAGCGCGTGAAACGCGGCGAGCTGATTGCCGGTGAGGATTTGCACGGCCTGTCATTCGCCGGTATGGATTTGGCCGGCGGCATGTTCAACGAACTGAACCTGAACGGCGTGAACTTCTCCGATTGCGATCTGCGCGACAGCGTCTTCAGCGATTGCCGGCTCGAACACGCTCAATTTGCGCGGGCGAACCTGAAGCAAACGGCCTTCAATCAGTGCGTCATGGCGGGCGGCCGCTTCAGCGAGAGCCATATCGAACTGACGATGTTCAACGACTGCCGGCTTGAACAGAGCGACTTCAGCCGGCTGTCGCTCAACCAAAGCCACTGGATGTCATGCCAATTGGCCGGCGCGAATTTTTCCGCCACTCAGCACGATCGCACCACCTTTTACGAAAGCCCGCTCGACGGCGCAGATTTAAGCCATACGAGGCTGTCACTTGTCACATTCTTTCGATTAAATCTCTGTGAAACAAGGTTTGAAGGGGTTGATTTCGACCGCGTCACGTTTTTCGAATGTGACCACCGCGGCAAAAGTTACGCCGGGCAGCGTCTCATCGCCTGCCAGTTTACCGATAACCAACTGGACGACGTCGATTTCAGCCAGGCGACGTTGCGCCAAAGCAACTTCAAGGGCGCTTCGCTGCGGCGCGCCAACCTGACGGGTGTGCAAGCGCAGCAGTCACTGTGGCTGGAGGCCAATCTGACCCACGCGCAGTGCCGCAGCGGGCAGTTCGATCAGGCGATCTTCAGCGAAGCGACGCTGGACGCCGCCAACTTTAGCCAGGCGCGCCTGTATCAATGCGTGTTCCAGCGCAGCCGCGCGGCGCGCTGTGATTTCAGCGACAGCGACCTGACCTACGCCGACTTCTGTTACGCCGACATCGGCGCCGCCGATTTCCGGCGCGCGCGTTTTATGCGCACCCGCATGCACCGCGCCCACCAGCAGCAAACGCGCTGGGGCGATCGCAGCGGCATTCTCGAGCGCGACGAAGAGCTGTACGCCGCTGAAACCTGGAGCGCACAGCGCCAGAGCCGAATCTGAATGCATTGACCACTTCACGAGGGGATCACCATGAGCGTTGTCAACACTACTCGCGCCGTCAACATCGCGCCGCCCCAGCAGGCCGCCGGCCAGGTCGTCAACCTGTTGCCGGACGGCAGCCTGGTGGTGGAGTGCGAAGGCCGCGGCTGGCATTGCCGCCGGGCGGCGAGCTGCCTGCTGACGCCGGCCCTCGGCGATAACGTGCTGGTCGCCGGCTGCGGCCACCAGCTGTGGGCGATCGCCGTCCTCGAACGTGCGGAACCGCAAAGCGCGGCGCGGCTCTGCGTCGCAGGCGATCTGCACATTGAAACGCCGAACGGTTCGCTGTCGCTGCACGGCGCGCAGGCGCTGAACCTGAGCGGCGACGCCATGACGCTGCAGGCGAACAGCGGCGACTGCCACGTCGACAAGATGAAATACAGCGGCGAAGAGCTGTCGGCCTTCGTCAGCCTCAGCCGTCTGGTCGGCAAACGCTGCGAGTCGCTGTGGCATTCAGTCAGCCAGATCAGCCATTCGCTGTTCCGCAAAGTGCGCCAAACCGAGCACGTGCGCGCCGGGCAGCTGGATTACCAGGCGGAAGATTACGCCCGCATTCATGCCCGCAACACGCTGATTACCTCGAAAGACATCACCAAGCTGGATTCGGAACAAATCCACGTCGGATAACCTGCGGAGGCCTTTTATGTTTGCCAACAGCCAAATGATCGGCGTGGACCTGGCGTTTCCCGACGTCTGTCTGACGCCAAGCCCGGCGCCGGTGCCCGTGCCCTACCCGGATATCGCCCTCGCGCCGACCGCCATCCCGAACGCATTCAATATTCTGTTCGTCGGCACCCCGGCGCACAACATGGCGACGGTGACGCCGCTGACCAACGGCGACAACCCCGGCGTGGCCACCGGGGTCGCTTCCGGGACGGTGATGGGGCCGTCCCGCCACCTGACCGGCGCCTTTACCGTGCTGCTCAAAGGCACCCCGGCCACCCGGCTGACCAGCCTCAGCCTGCAGAATTCCACCAACGCGCTCGGCATGCGCATCGTGCCGAGCCAATTAAAAGTGTTGCTGCTTGCGCCCTGATGACGGCGCCTTATTACACAGCCATTCAATCAAGAAGAAGAGGATATTGTGAAAACACGGATTACCCTGACGCTGCTGACCGCCCTGACGCTTGCCGGTTGCTCCACCCCTCCGCCACCGCCGCCGGCGCTCAATAACGACGCCATCGTCAGCAGTGAAGTCAATGGCGTCACGCTAAAGCACCGCGCCGCGGTGAGCACGCCGAAACAGTTCAAACCGATCGGTGAGGAATACCGCAGCCTGTACGCCGCCAGCATCATGAGCAGCCCCGATTATACCGGCACCGCCGTCGGCAGCCTGGACAACGCCGCCGCGTTCTACGCGCTGGGCGAAGTGGAAAACAATTGGCTGGCGATCTCCGCCATCCGCGGCGGCGATCTGGTGGGTTATATCCAGGCCAACGCCGGCGTGCCGGAAGCGCGCTACAAATCGACGCTGCGCAAAGATCTGCCGCGCCGCGCGCGCGCCGCCAAACAGGACTGCGTCAAAGTCGGCGGCGACAGCAAGGCGTGTAAAAACGCCGGCTCAGCCACCTGGATCCTCCAGTAGTCAGTACGCCTGCGGGCGACGAGATTCCCATGATGACGACCCCTATCGCTTCCCGCTGGTGCGGGATGCTGTTTCTGCTGCTGGGCGCGTTGGCGCTCGGCGGTTGCATGTCTTCCGCCAAAAGCGTGCCGTCGCGCTACAGCCTGGTGTTCGATGCCGATCGCCAGGTCAACGCCGCCGCCGGCGCGCAACCGGCGCCGATAAAAATTCGCGTGCTGCTGCTGCGTTCGGATGCGGAATTCATGGATGCCGACTTCTTCAGTCTGCAAAACGACGCCAAAAGCGTGCTCGGCAATAGCCTGCTGGACAGCGATCAGTTCTTCCTGACGCCGGGCCAGACCGGCAAGACGCTCGGCGGGCAAAGCGCGTTGGACGCACGTTACATCGGCGTAATCGCCGAGTATCAAAACCTGGACGGCAAGACCTGGCGCATTTCGCTGCCGCTGCCGGAGCCCACCGAAACCAATTTCTACAAGGTATGGCAATTCTCGCCGGATGAGCTGGAAGCGCATATCGTCGCGGGCGTGAATGGCCTGCGTCCCGTAAAAAAGGTCGACTGACCTACCGCTGCGCTGAAGCGAAGTAACTATAGGTGTGATGATGAAAGATGCTCATAAGGTTGTCTGGACTGAGGGGATGTTTTTGCGCCCTCACCATTTCCAGCAGGCGGAAAACTATCTCGAAGGCTATATGCGCAACTGGGGTCAGGCCCACAGCGGCTGTTTCTGGGGGTTCCTCACCCTGGATCTGGACCAAACGCTACTGCGCCAGGGCAAGATTGCGCTCAACGCCGCCAGCGGCATCATGCCGGACGGCACGCCGTTTCGCTTTGCCGGCGCCCAGCAGGCGCCCGCGCCGCTGAGCATCGCCGAAAACAAGACCGGTGAAAACGTGGTGCTGGCCCTGCCGACTTACCGCGCAGGGCGTGAAGACGTGATCTTTCAGGAAAGCCCGGAGGCGCTGGCGCGCTATCTGGCTTACGAGAACGAAGTCGACGATCTCAATGCCGTCTCGGTGGGCAGCGCGGCGCTGCAATTTGGCCGCCTGCGCCTGCGGCTGATGCTGGAGAGTGAACTCAACGCCGAATGGACGGCGCTCGGCGTTACCCGCGTGCTGGAAAAACGCGGCGACAACAGCCTGCGTCTTGATACGGCGCAAATCCCGCCGATGCTGAACTGCCAGGGCAACCCGGTACTGAAAACCTTCATCAACGATCTGCAGGGCCTGCTGCAGCAGCGCAGCCAGCAGATGAGCCAGCGCCTGCTGCAGCCGGGGCGCGGCGGCAGTTCCGAAATGGTCGATTTCATGCTGCTGCAGCTGATCAACCGCCATCTTGGCCAGGTGAGTCACGCCTATCACCTCGACCATCTGCACCCGGAGCGCCTGTTCGCCGACTGGCTGCAGTTCGCCACCGAGCTCGCCAGCTTCTCGGCGCAGCGCACCCCGGAAGGCCGCCTGCCGGTGTACGACCACGACAACCTGGCGCTGTGCTTCGGCAAGCTGATGCTGTTGCTGCGTCAAGGATTGTCGGTGGTGCTGGAAGACAACGCCATTCAGCTGACGCTGGTCGAACGATCCCACGGGCTGAACGTCGCCACCGTGCAGGACGCCAAAATGATGCGCGACTTCGGCTTCGTGTTGGCGGTGCGCGCCGACGTGGCCGCCGAGGTGTTGCTGACCCACTTCCCGGCGCAGATGAAGATCGCCCCGGTCACGCGCATCCGCGATCTGGTGCAGCTACAGCTGCCGGGCATCGGCCTGCGCACCATGCCCGCCGCGCCGCGTCAGATCCCCTATCACGCCGGCTACACCTATTTCGAGCTGGAAAAAGGCGGCGACCTGTGGAAACAGATGGAAAAATCCAGCGCCTTCGCCCTGCACCTGGCCGGCGAGTTCCCGGGGCTGGACATGGAATTTTGGGCGATTCGCAGCCATACGGACCGGTAACCTATGACTCAGGAAAATAGCATGGCGCCGGCGGCCAATCCGCTGGTGGACGCCGCCAACCCGCTGCTGAACGCCATTTCGCAGATCCGCCAGTCGGCTACGCACGCCAACCCGGCGCAGCTGCGCCAACAGCTGATCGACGAAATGCGCCGCTTCGAGATCCGCGGCCAACGCGCCAATCTGCCGTACGAAGTGATCATCGGCGCGCGTTATTGCCTGTGCACCGCGCTGGATGAAGCGGCGGCGCTGACCCCGTGGGGCAGCAACAGCGTGTGGTCCGGCAGCGGGCTGCTGGTGACCTTCCATAACGAAACCTGGGGCGGCGAAAAGTTTTTCCAGCTGCTGGCCAAGCTGTCGCAGAGCCCGCGTGAGCACATCAACCTGCTGGAGCTGATCAATTATTGCCTGCTGCTGGGCTTTGAAGGCCGCTATCGGGTCATGGAAAACGGCCGTTCTCAGCTGGAAACCATGAAACAGCGTCTGCTGCAGCTGATCCGGACGGTGCGCGGCGGCTACGCCCCTCCCCTGTCGCCTCATGCGCTGGATCTGCCGGTACAGCAAAAACTGTGGCGCCCGCTGGTGCCGCTGTGGGCCTGCGTGGCGCTGACCGGCTTCCTGGCTTCGCTGCTGTTTATCGCCCTCAACTGGCGGCTGGGCGACAACACCAGCCCGGTGCTGGCGGCGATTTACCAAACCAATCTGCCGCAGGTGGCGATCGGTAACCCGGCGCCGGCCGCGCCGCCGACGCTGAGCCTGAAAAGCTTCCTGCGCAAAGAGATCGCCGAAGGGTTGGTGGTGGTGCGCGACGAAGCGCAGCAAAGCGTGGTGATCCTGAAAGGCGACGGGCTGTTCGACTCCGCTGCCACCACGGTGCGCGCCAACTATATCCCGGTCATCGACCGCATCGCCGCCGCCATGAACGGCGTCAGCGGCAAGATCCTGGTCACCGGCTACAGCGACAACGTGCCGATCCGCAGCGCCCGTTTCGCCTCCAACTGGGAGCTGTCGCTGGCGCGCGCCGAAGCGGTCAGCGCCCGCTTGCAAAAACACCTCGCCAACCCGCAGCGGGTCAAGGCCGAGGGCCGCGGCGAGAGCAACCCCGTCGCGCCGAACGATAACAAAGTGAACCGCGCGTTGAACCGCCGGGTAGAAATTACGCTGTTGGTCGCCCCGGAAAACACCCAGGCGGAAATCAACGGCTTGCCGCAAGGAACCGGAAAGTAATGCTCAGTACGTTATTCTCCATCATCACCAGCCGCCTGCTGTGGGGCTTTGTCGGCATTACCGCGCTGGCGTTCATCATCTGGATGATCGGCCCGCTGGTGGCCATCGGCGACTATCGCCCGCTGGAGCCGGAACTCAACCGCCAGATCGCCATTGGCGTCATCTACCTGATCTGGTTCCTGTGCCGCCTGATCCCGCGCCTCTACAGCGCCTGGTTCAACAGCCGCCTGCTGAGCAACCTGCGCGCCGCCGAAACGGTGCCGGCGGAAGACGGCAAGCCCGAGGTTAAACAAGACGATCAGCTGGCGCAGCGCTTCGATGAAGCGGCGCAGCTGCTGAAAAAGGCGCGCTTCGCACCGGGCCAGGGCGACGGCAAACACCGCTGGATGACCCGCTTTAGCCGCCAATACCTCTACCAGCTGCCGTGGTATGTGATCATCGGCGCGCCCGGCGCCGGCAAAACCACCGCGCTGGTCAATTCCGGCCTGCACTTCCCGCTGGCGGATCGCTTCGGCAAATCCGCGCTGCGCGGCGTGGGCGGCACCCGCAACTGCGACTGGTGGTTTACCAACGACGCCGTGCTGCTCGACACCGCCGGCCGCTACACCACCCAGGAAAGCCAGCGCGAAGAAGACGCCGGCGAATGGCAAAGCTTCGTCGCGCTGCTGAAAAAATATCGCACCCGCCAGCCAATCAACGGCGTGATGGTCACCATCAGCGTCGCCGATCTGCTGAGCGACAGCGCCGAAGCGCGCGCCGCCCAGGCCAGCGCGCTGCGCAAACGCCTGATCGAACTGCATGAACAGCTGGGCATTCACTTCCCGGTCTATGTGCTGGTGACCAAAACCGACCTGCTCAACGGCTTTATGGCCTATTTCGGCAGCTTCGACAAAGCGCAGCGCGACCAGATCTGGGGGTTCACCTTCCCTTACGAGCGCTCGCGGCAGCCGGACTTCAACCTGAACGCCGCCTTCGAACAGCACTACGCCCTGTTGCAACAGCGGTTGGACGCGGCGCTGCCGGATACGCTGCTGATGGAACACGACGCGCGCCAGCGCGCCGAAAGCTACCTGTTCCCGCAGGAATTCGCCGCGCTGCGCCCGCTGCTGAGCCACTATCTGGATCAGGTGTTCGCCACCTCCAGTTTTGAAACCCGCTTTACCCCGCGCGGCATCTATTTCACCAGCGGCACCCAGGAAGGCCTGCCGTTCGACCGAGTGATGGGCGAGCTGAACCGCTACCTGCAGCTGCCAACGGCAAACTCAGGGGCGCAGGCCAACACCGCCTGGGACAGCGTGGGCCAGGAAACGCCAATCCCGGCGGCCAAGGGCCAGAGCTTCTTCCTGAAAGAGACGCTGGAATCGGTGGTCTTCCAGGAGTCCGGGCTGGCGGGCAGCAACCGTTGGTGGGAATACCGCAACCGCGCCCTGCACTGGGCGGGGTACATCGCGCTGGCGGTGGTCCTGGCGGTGCTGGCGATGCTCTGGTTCACCAGCTACGGCAACAACAAGGCCTATCTGGCGGAAGTGGCCGCCAAGGTGCCCGGCGTCGAGCGCCAGGGACAAAACCTGACGCAGGTGGGCAACGGCGACATGTTCTCGCTGCTGCCGTTCCTCAACAGCCTGCTGCACCTGCCGGACAGCCAGAACTTTTCGCTGGACGATCCGCCGTTCACCTACCGCATGGGGCTGTTCCGCGGCGATCAGGTCGGTGACGCCGGCAATGCCCTGTACCAAAAAGCGCTGAAAGAGCTGCTGCTGCCGCAGGTGGCGCAACAGATCGCCACCACGCTGCGCAACGACAACCACGGCGACGCGGACTTCAGCTATGAAGCATTGAAGGCCTACCAGATGCTGTATCTGCCGAAGCAGTACGACGGCAAATTCCTGCGCGCCTGGGTGATGCTCAACCTGCAGCGCAACCTGCCGCAGGGCAGCACCCAAAAACAGCTGCAACAGATCGAATGGCACCTGAGCCAACTGCTGGATGCGCAGATCCAGGCCTCGCCCTACGCCAAAGACGAACAGCTGGTGGCGCAGGCGCAGGCCGCCATCAACCGGGCACCGCTGTCGCAGCGCGTCTATGGCCGCCTCAAGCGCCTGTTGCTGAAACAGACCGACATCAAGCCGGTCAGCCTGGTCGATTTGGCCGGCCCGCAAACCGAGCTGGCGTTCAGCCGCAAAAGCGGCAAACCGGTCACCGACGGCGTGCCGGGCCTGTTCACCTCACAAGGGTACTGGAAAGCGTTCAACGACAACATCGACCCGGTGACCGACACCCTGCGCAAGGAAGACGTCTGGGTGTTGAACAGCCAGACGCCGGAGCAGAAGAGCGCCGATTTGACCAAGACCATCCGCCAGCTGTACATGCAGGACTTCATCAGCGCCTGGGATGAGCTGCTGGGGGATATCCAACTGGCCAACATCGGCAACCTGACCCAGCGCATCAGCAGCGCGCGCCTGTTGTCCGGCAATCCGTCGCCGATGCGCAACCTGCTGGTCAACGTCAGCAAAAACGTCACCCTGCGCGACGAGAAAAGCGACGCCGACTCCCGCTCGCTGCTGGCCAAAACCGAAGACAGGCTGAACCAAAACGCCAACCGCACGCTGGAGGCGCTGTTCACCAACCGGCCGGCCAACGCCGACGGCGACGTGTCGGCCCAGCCGGAGCAGCTGGTGATGGCGCACTTCGCGCCGCTGCTGGAGCTGGCGCAAAGCCAGGGCGAAGGCAATAAGGCGATCCCTTTCGACAGCGTGCTGAAGCAGGTCGATGAGCTGTACAGCTATCTGACGGCGGTTCAGGGCGCGGCCAACAGCGGCATGTCGGCGCCGCCGAGCGACATCATCCCGCGCCTGCAGGCCGAGTCCGGCCGCTTGCCGGTGCCGTTCAAACAGATGCTGCTGTCGCTGGCGATCGGCGCCAGCAGCGACACCCAGCGCAAAGAGATGGAGAACGTGAAAAAACGCATCAGCTTCGAGGTCGGCAGCTTCTGCCGCCAGGCGATCGCCGGGCGTTATCCGCTGGTGACCCGGGCGCGCCAGGAAGTGACGCCGGACGATCTGGCGCGCATGTTCGCACCGAACAGCGGGCTGATGGACAGCTTCTTCCGCGACAACCTGCAGGGCAAGGTCGACACCACCCGCGCCAACTGGCGTTTCACCCCCGGCGTGGACGGCAAGACGCTGCCCGGCGGCGAAGGCATCCTGCGCTCGTTCCAGCAGGCGCAGCGCATCCGCGACGCCTTTTTCGCCAACGGCACCGCGACGCCCTCTTACCGCGTGACCGTGCGGCCGGTGCGGATGGATAACGACATCCTCAACCTGACGCTGGATATCGACGGGCAGCTGTTCAAATACAGCCACGGCCCACAGGTGCCGCTGGTGGTCAGTTGGCCGGGCACCCGCAATACCAACCAGGTGCATCTGCAGCTGGCGCTGGCCAACGGCACCACGGCCAGTCTGGTGACCAGCGGGCCGTGGGCGCTGAACCGTCTGGTGGACATGGCGCAATCGTCGGGCACCGCCGGCCTCGGCCGCCAGGCGACCTTCAATCTCGACGGCCACCGCGTCACGCTGGAGTTTACGCCCAACAGCATCCGCAATCCGTTCCAACTGCCGGCCTTCTCGTGCCCGTAGCCCCGAAAGGACATGACCATGAGCACTGATTCAAGCGCCCCGACGAGCATTGGCTGGTACGGCAAACTCCCCTCCGCCGGCGATTTCCTGCAACGCCGCTTGCCCGATCCGGTGGTCAACAACTGGGCCCACTGGTTCCATAACGGGCTGGTGAATTTGCAGCGCGATGCGCAAGGGCCTAACGATCACCCATTCAGCAACGCGCCGGTGTGGAACTTCGTGATCCCCGCCACGCTCGGCAGCCAGTACGTGCAGATGGGCTGCCTGTTGCCGGCGCGCGACCGCGTCGGGCGGCGCTACCCGATCTGCGCGCTGCGCCTGTTCAGCCAGCAGGATTGGCGATCGCAACAGTTGAACATGGCGGCGAGTTGGTACCAACAGCTCGGTCATACCCTGCTGAACGGCGTGCGCAACGGTTTCTCCGCCGAGCAGATCGACCGCGCGCTGCAGGCGATCCCGGTGCTGCCCAGCCCGCCGGCGGAAGCGGATTCCGAAATATTGTCGATTATCGGTTTCCAGCATCCGGACGTGCCGGGCCTCGGCTGGCAACAGGCCGCCGACTGCTTCGATCCGGCGCAGTACACCAGCTTCTGGTGGACCAATCAGGCAGACGGACACCCGCTCTACACCCACGTGCACAGCGGCAACCTCACCGTGCAGCTGTTTTCACTGCTGTTCGAGCCCAACGGCTGGGCGCGCCCTGGCCGTGGCGGCCAGTACCCGCAAATGTTTGATTAACATCGTTCGTTGAAGGAAATTTTATGGCTATCGATACCGATACCCTGCTGGCCCCGGTTGGCGCGGACAATCCCTGCGGCGACAACCTGGAATACGACGCCGACTTTCTGGCGATGGAACAAGCCGCCACCGGCAAGGCCGAACAACAGTTCGGCAGCACCATCATTCCGGAAGAAGCGCCGGACTGGGTGCAGGTCGAGCGCCTCGCGACCTCGCTGCTGACGCGCACCAAAGACCTGCGCGTCATGCTGTATCTCACCCGCGCCTGGACCCAGCTGCGCGGGTTGCCGGGCTACGCCGACGGGCTGACGCTGGTCCACCAGTCGATGACCCGTTACTGGGACACCCTGCAGCCGCCGCTGGAGTTCGATGGGGAAGCCGACCCGCTGTTTCGCATCAACGCGCTGGCCGACCTTGGCGACAAGGCCGCGCTGGCCGCCAGCGTGCGCGCCGCCCCGCTGCTGAAAAGCGCCGCCGGAGAAATCTCGCTGCGCGATGCCGGCGCCCTGCTCGACGGCAGCAAGCAGGAGTGCCCCAACTTTCCCGGTGGCCGCGCGCGGCTGCAGGATGAACTGGCGCAGCAGGATCGCCCCGAGGGCGCCTTGGTGACGCGCATCGCCAACACCCTGAGCGCCATCCGCAGCGAAGTGACCCGCCATCTGGGGGAAAGCGCGCTGCCGGAAATGAGCGCGCTGACCAAGGTGTTTTCTCTGGTGGCGCTCGCCGGCCAGAGCGAGGCGCCCGCCGCCGCCGAAGCGGACGCGACGCCTGAAACGGCGGCCATGCAGCAACCGGCCTCCGTACAGAGCGCCACTGCCCCGCTCAACTGGCGCAGCGCGCAGATCCAGTCGCGCGACGATGCCCAGTTGATGCTGGATAAGGTGAAAAATTATTTCCGTCTTCATGAGCCGAGCCACCCGGCGCCGCTGATGATCGATCGGGTCCAGCGGTTGATTACGCTGGACTTTATGCAAATCGTCCGCGATTTGGCGCCCGATGGGCTTAACCAACTGGAGACCATTCTCGGTCGCCCCGACAACGAGGAGAACAGCTAGCCGCCGACCTTTGTTCTCTTGACGCATCCGATACCGTCTGCCCCTGCGCAGACCCGAATCAGAACCTGACTCTCCCAGCCGGATGAGGCGCGTTCCCAATCGCCATTAGATGGAGTAAATCATGTCAAACTCGAAATCCCGCAGCGGGCAGAAATTCATCGCCCGCAACCGCGCGCCGCGCGTACAGATTGAATACGATGTCGAAATTTATGGCGCAGAGCGCAAAATCCAGCTGCCGTTCGTGATGGGCGTGATGGCGGATCTGGTGGGGAAAGCGGTCGATCCGCAAGCCAGCGTGGAAGAACGCAAATTCATGGAAATCGACGTCGACAACTTCGACGAGCGTATGAAGTCGCTGAAACCGCGCGTCGCTTACCAGGTTGACAACACCCTGACCGGCGAAGGCAAGCTGAACATCGATCTGACCTTCGAAAGCATGGAAGACTTCTCCCCCGCCGCTATCGCCCGCAAGGTCGACGCGCTGGACAATCTGCTGGACGCCCGCACCCAGCTTTCCAACCTGCTGTCCTACATGGACGGCAAGAACGGCGCCGAAGAGCTGATCTCCAAGATCCTGCAAAACCCGGCGCTGCTGCAATCCCTGACCGACGCGCCGAAGCCGGCGGTTAACGATGACAACAACGAGCGTGAGGATTAATCGATGAGCAACTCGCCTCAGCAACAGAATGCGTTGCAAACCACCGAGACTTTTTCCAGCGATGAATTCAGCGCGCTGTTGAACAAAGAGTTCCGGCCAAAGACCGACCAGGCCAAAGAAGCCGTCGAGAACGCGGTGAAAACCCTGGCGCAGCAGGCGCTGGAAAATACCGTCACCGTTTCTTCCGACGCCTACCGCACCATCCAGGCGCTGATCGCGGAAATCGACGAAAAGCTGTCGCAGCAGATCAACCAGATCATTCACCACGACGATTTCCAGAAGCTGGAAGGCGCGTGGCACGGCCTGCACTACCTGGTCAACAACTCTGAAACCGACGAGATGCTGAAGATCCGCTTCATGAGCATTTCCAAGCAGGAGCTGGGCCGCACGCTGAAGCGCTATAAAGGCGTGGGCTGGGATCAGAGCCCGATCTTCAAGAAAGTCTACGAAGAAGAGTATGGCCAGTTCGGCGGCGAACCGTTCGGCTGCCTGGTGGGCGACTACTACTTCGATCACAGCCCGCAGGACGTGGAGCTGCTGGGCGAAATGGCCAAGATCGGCGCCGCCTCGCACTGCCCGTTCATCGCCGGCACCGCGCCGAGCGTGATGCAGATGGAGTCCTGGCAGGAGCTCTCCAACCCGCGCGATCTGACCAAGATTTTCCAGAACACCGAGTACGCCGCCTGGCGCAGCCTGCGTGAGTCGGAAGACGCGCGCTACCTGGGGCTGGTGATGCCGCGCTTCCTGGCGCGCCTGCCGTACGGCATCCGCACCAACCCGGTGGACGAGTTTGACTTCGAAGAAGACACCGACGGCGCGACCCACGGCAACTACACCTGGACCAACGCCGCCTACGCCATGGCCGCCAACATCAACCGTTCGTTCAAAGAGTTCGGCTGGTGCACCGCCATTCGCGGGGTGGAGTCCGGCGGCGCGGTGGAAAACCTGCCGTGCCACACCTTCCCGAGCGACGACGGCGGCGTGGACATGAAGTGCCCGACCGAGATCGCCATCAGCGACCGCCGCGAAGCCGAGCTGGCCAAAAACGGCTTTATGCCGCTGGTGCACCGCAAAAACTCCGACTTCGCCGCCTTTATCGGCGCGCAGTCGCTGCAGAAGCCGGCGGAATACTACGACGCCGACGCCTCCGCCAACGCCCAGCTTTCCGCGCGCCTGCCGTATCTGTTCGCCTGCTGCCGCTTCGCGCATTACCTGAAGTGCATCGTGCGCGACAAAATTGGTTCCTTCCGCGAGCGCGACGACATGGAGCGCTGGCTGAACGACTGGATCATGAACTACGTGGACGGCGATCCGGCCAACTCCTCGCAGGAAACCAAGTCGCGCAAACCGCTGGCCGCGGCGGAAGTGCAGGTGGAAGAGATCGAAGACAACCCAGGCTATTACAGCGCCAAGTTCTTCCTGCGCCCGCACTACCAGCTGGAAGGTCTGACCGTCTCCCTGCGCCTGGTGTCGAAGCTGCCTTCGCTGAAACAAAACGACGCGTCCTGATGGGCTGAAGTCAGGCCGCGGTAGTGCGGCCTGGCTGATACATCAACCTCATCGTCAGCCTATCGCAGAAAACCCGGATCGCATGTGGAACCAAGATAACGCGAAATAATTAAGCATTGAGCCATTAGCACTTAATAGTGGCTCGGTAACCCGTACCGATAGTTTTCGGTATTTAAGAAGGTGCATGGCACAAGGATATAAATTGGTAATGCATTACCACACTTGCAATTCCTGCTGCTATTACCTGAGTTTTTCAACGTAACGTTAATACTACTGTTAACCCTTAATAAAGAGTGAAGAAACTATGGCTATTGATATGTTCCTGAAAGTTGAAGGTGCCAGCGGCGAATCTAAAGATTCGAATCACAAAGGCTGGACCGACATTACTTCTTTCTCCTGGGGCGCTTCTCAACCGGGCAATATGGGCGTTGGCGGCGGCGGTGGCGCCGGTAAAGTGTGCTTCAACGATCTGCACGTCAACGCGCTGGTCGACAAGTCAACCCCGGCGCTGCTGAAGCACTGCTCCAGCGGTAAGCACCTGACCAAGGTTGAGTTGTCTGTCTGCAAGGCGGGCGGTACTCAGGTTGAGTACGTTAAAATCACCCTGGACGACGTGCTGGTCACCGCCGTGCAGTACACTGGTGCAGGCGGCGAAGACACCGTGGGCGTCACCTACTCCTTCCAGGCGGCGAAAGTGAAACAGCAGTACTGGGAGCAGAGCGATAAAGGCGGCAAAGGCGCCGAAAGCAGCGCAGGTTGGAACATCAAGGAAAACCGCGAAGCTTAATCTGCATTCCCCCCGGTTACGGCCGGGGGGATTAATATAGGGAAATAACAATGAATAATAATCGCCCCATTTTTTCAGCAGCATGGGCTGCAAGCACTAAAATATATAACGCGCAATATTCAGCTCAAAATGTTGCCAAGATTATCGGCGGGCGTGTCGCCATGAATATTGCGCCCAATGGAAAGTGGGAAAACACCTGCGCTGTGCGTATGAGCTACATCTTGAATAAATCTGGCTTCCCCATTCCTTATGTAAAAGATCAGACCGTATCAGGCGCCGATCGTCAATGGTATTTTTTTAGAGTTAAAGATCTTATCGCTTATCTGACAAAGATCTGGGGCAAACCCGACCTTCGAGTCAAATTCCCTCCTCCAGGTGGTGGTGAATTAGCCGGAAAGAAAGGGATCATACTGTTTGAAATTGCAGGTTGGAGCGATGCTGGAGGACATGCTACGCTTTGGAATGGGAACGGCGATTGTTATGATCATTGTTATTTCAATGAACCAGAAGCTCGCTATACAACAAATTACGCTAACTTTTGGGTATTGAGATGAAAAAAATCCTTATCTCTTTTCTTTGTATATATGCTACTTGTGCTATAGCACAGAAAAACCAAGAAGAACCCATTGAAAAGTGGCCACCGCAAGCGGCGTACCGAAACTATTTGCAAAACTACAAGGATATTGCTCTGACCTACTGCATTTCCGTCGCTTATAAGACATCACCAGAGGCTAGCAAAGATGCAATTGCCTCATCGAATGGTATCGATGCTTGGTCATACTATGCAATTCGTGATGAAGAATCCCCTATCATCAAGCTGACAAAGCAGTATTTGCAAAAGAATTACAATGCTAAGGATGGGAAAAGCCGCTTAGACTTAATGAAGTGCATGGATATGTACCACAGTGAAGAGCTTGATAAACTTGCGAAAGATTATGTACAGCGCCCTAATGATAATTGGGTGAAAGACAATCCGGACAGAGTAAATGAAAACCCTCCTCGGAAATAATCAGTGAAAAAAATCTCACTGACTGTGGCCATCGCCGCAACGTTGAACGTCAATGCAGCGACAGAAATTGACTATTCCCCTGCCGAGTACCTCAAAAACTACGCGCTTAGCGTTTGTATCGCCGAGGGGTACTCAGCAAAAGAAGTCAAAAACGATGCCACCGCCACCGCCAGGGGTTACATGGAGTTCGGCGATTATTCTCTGGAAGCGCATACCGCTGTCAGGACGCTGGCAAAAGAATTTCTGGCAAAGCACTATGACAGCATGTCTGGGGAGCCGATGACGATGGCAAAGTGCATCGATCTTGTACATAGCCAAGCACTGCAAGCCATCATCAAAAAATATCATGGAAAAGACGATAATTGATATCCGGGGTTATTAAACGAGGGATTTTCTTAAAGGTGATCTTGGATGAGAAAACACAATAACTTTCTGGTGTTTCTACTGCTCGCAAGTCAGATGGCCTTTGCTGAAACCTCTGTTGACTCTCTACCGCAAGAAACATTGTATAAAAATTGGTTAATCAGTCGTTGTTTGGGAAAGTTTACAGATTCAGAAAACACTAGGAAAGACGCGTTTAGAAGCGCCAGCGCTTATCTGGAATTTAGCAAGCTGCCCCTTTCCGCGTTTGAAGAGGGTGAGAAGCTGGTGGAGAGTTATTTAACACAAGAGCGTCAAGCGGCTACCACTGATAGTTATCATACGCTTGAATGCCTCGCTTTATCCCAATCAAAAGACGCTCATAAAATCTTCATCAAGAATAAAGCAATTCACGCAGCGAAAGAAAACAATAAACCTTAGTCACAAAATCACTTTACGGCTTGCCAAAATACCCGCCAATTTTGGCAAGCCAAAGATCGAATCATTAATTATTGCACTACCTCCTAATCAGCAGGAATGCCTTATGCGATTTTCCATTGTAAAAAATAAAAGCGGCCAGGTTCCGCCGCAGAGCAGTTGCGATTTTCTGCCGCCGGGCGGCACCATCGGCCGCAGCGTGGACAACAACCTGGTGCTGCCGGACGAAGAGCGCGCCATTTCCCGCCTGCAGGCGATCGTGCATATTTCCGCTGACGGCGAATGCCGCATCACCAACCGCGGCAACGTTACCCGCGTGCTGCTGAATGACATTCCGCTGGAACGTGGCCGCCAGGTTGAACTGCAGGACGGCGACGTACTCGGCATCGACGATTACCAGATTGAAGTCAGCGCGCTGCACCAGCACGCCGCGCCACAGGCTCAACCGGTGGCCAAGGCTGTTGCCGCTGCTGCGCCCCCTGCCGCCGCCGCCAAAGAAAAATCCGCCGCGCCAATCCCCAACGAAATCTGGGACAGCCTGGTGGAAGAATTTACGCCGAATGCGCCGGCCGCCGTCACGCCGCCGCCGGCCGCCAATCCAGACAGCCATCCGCTGTTGGACACCCCCGCTCGCGAGCTGAACCCAGCCGATCCGCTGGCGCAGCTGGCGGGCGAGGTCGATCTGCGCCAGCTGCAACAGCAACAAACCGATCCGGCGGCGCTGTTCAACACCGACACCACTTTTGAACGCGAACACATTCTGGCCGATACCACCCCCAGCGCGCTGCTGGCGGAGCAGGCTGCGCCGCCGCGTCCGGCAACTCCGGCCCGGAATGCGCAGCAACCGGAGCAGGAGTTGGATCCGCTGGCGCTGTTCGGCGGTTCATCCGCGCCCGCTTCGCCAGAGACGTTAAACAGCAACGATCCGCTGGGGCTGCTGATGGGCGGCGCCGTGCCACTGGCCCAGCCGGAGGAGCCGGTACAGCCGCCCGCGCCGCCGTCTCCGCCACCGATGGCCGCACAACCACAAGCGCCGCGCCCGCAGCCGACGCCGCCACCCGTGCAGACGCCTGAGCCACAGCCCCAACCTGCACCGCAGTTCAGCCAGCAGGAACCGCCTGCGCAACCTCCGCGCCCGCGCCAGGGCAACCGCCTGGGCATCGATCCGGTCGCCTACCAGTCCGCCCAGCGGCAGCACGCCGCCGCGCCGAGTGGCGACGCATTGGAGGGGCCGTTGCTGGCGGCGCTGCTGCAAGGCATCGGTCTCGACGATCTGCAACCGCAGCCGCACTTTGACGAACAGCAGATCCGCCTGGCCGGTCGCCTGCTGAGCCTGTTCTCGCAAGGCACCGTCGCCCTGCTCTCATCCCGCTCGATCCTCAAGCGCGGCGTGAAAGCCGAGATGACCATGATCCTCGACGAAGCCAACAACCCGTTCAAGCTGCTGCCTTCGGGAAAAACGGTGCTGATGCAGATGTTCGGCAGCCAGATGCCGGGCTTTATGCCGCCGGAGCAAGCGGTGCGCGACGCGCTGATCGACCTGCAGGCGCACCAGTTGGGGATGATCGCCGGTATTCGCGCCATCATCGCCGCCATGCTGCAGTCGTTCAACCCGGAGCGCCTCGAAGAGGAGGCGCGCAAGGAAGGCGTGGCGCCGCGCCTATCGCTGCCCGCCAACCGCAAGGCTGCGCTGTGGGACTACTTCGTGAAGAACTATCAGCAAACCTCCGGCGAGATCGAGGACGATTTCCACACCCTGTTTGGCGAAGCCTTCCTGCACGCCTATGACGTTGAAGTGAATCAATACAAAGACTCACAGACCAAACCGGACGCGTAATGAATATCACCATAGCCTCTACTTCCAACCAGGGCGGCCGCGCCTCCAACCAGGATCAGACCGGCGAGGTGCTCGGCAACCGCGCCGCCTGCTTCGTGGTGTGCGACGGCATCGCCGGTTTTCCGGGCGGCGATATCGCCGCCAAACTGGCGCGCGACACCATTTTGCAAAACTTTGACGGCGAAAAGCACCTGAACGCCCAGAGCATTCGTCAGCACATCACGCGCGCCAACGCCGCCATCCACCAGCAGCAGCGGCAGTCGGACGAATACAGCAAGATGGGCACCACGCTGGTCAGTCTGTTTATCGATCGCGATTACCAGCTGGCCTACTGGGCGCACGCCGGCGACAGCCGCCTGTACCTGTTCCGCCGCGGCTACCTGCATGCCGTCACCACCGACCACAGCCTGATCCAACAGATGCAGGACGCCGGCTATCAGACCAACGGCATCAACAGCAACCTGCTGTATTTCGCGTTGGGGCTCAACGAAGAGCGCGACGCCACCTACAGCGACGTGCTGCAGCTGGAAGACGGCGACGTTTTCCTGCTGTGCACCGACGGCTTCTGGCACAGCTTCAGCCAGGCCGAACTGGAACAGTCGCTGCACATGGTCAACTCCCCCAGCGAGTGGATCGCCCTGATGCAGCAGGCATGGAAGAAAAACAATAACAGCGATAACTACAGCGCTATCGCCGTCTGGATTGGCTCACCGCAGGAAACCACCCTGCTGCATTCGCTGGCGGATGCGGAGCGGTTTCTGAGCCGCGACTGAGCAGCGCACATTCACAGCAAGGTTCACTATGAAATATTGGATGCCGGGGCTCGTCGCCCTGATGGCGGTACCGACCGCGCAGGCGATGAACTATCGCCTGGTTTACTCCCCCAGCCAGAAGCTGGAAGTGTTTATCGATGACGTCAAAAACAGCAATCCGGCAAGCTGGTGCGGCAAGAGCATCCCGCTGCGCATCGTCTCGGCGCAAAGCCAGGATCCGGCGGTACTGAACGACTTTCTGCCGCGCGTCGGCAATCTGTTGGAAAAGCAGTGCCCGAAAGCCGGCCACCTGCCCTGGACGCTGACCGACAAGCGTGGAGAGAAACTGGCCAGCGGCGAAGCCGCCAAAGCGCGCGGCTGGAAACCGGTGGTCAAACAAGAGGCCTCCGAGCCGCCGGAAACCCCACCGCAACCGGCGATCCCTGCGGCGGTGGCCGTGACGTCTCCGCAGGCGGACAGCGCGCCGGCTCAGCGTTTCAGCCTGCCGCAGGGCTGCCACTTCCGCACCTACTGGAGTGACGAGGCCAACGGCAGCGCGCTGTTCATTCCCGCCGGCGCGGCGCTGCGCTGCGGCGAGGACGGCTGGCTGCAGGGCCGCGGCGCGGTCACGTTGCAACAAGGCGGCCAAACCCTCTCGCCGACGCTGTGGTTCCTGCAAGGTTACCCGCTGGCGCAGGTTAACGGCGGCGATCGCGCGCTGACCGTCGTCAGCGCCAACGCCCAACGGCTGGTTCTGGGCGGCAACCCGCAGGCGCCGGGCAGCTTCCTGCTGCTGAGCTTCGAACCGAAGCTGCACGCTTGGGCGTTCAACGGTGAAGCGATCGTTGAAATGCCGCGCGTCGACGCCGCCGATGAGAACAAGATCAAACAGCGCGTGCAGCAGGCGCAAACCGCTTGGCAGCCGCTGCTGAGCGCCCCCGCCCCGCTGACTTTCAAGCTGGTGGAAAAGCTGGCCGCAGACCGCGTTGATCCCGCCAGCGGCAGCTACCTGTCGGTTAACGGCGCCCCTCACTGATTATAAGGAAAGCCTGTGAAATCATTAGCAAGCATGCTGCAAGGCCAGTCGATCGGCGCGGCCATCACCACCGTCGAAAACGATATCAAGGCGAAACCGGCGGATGCCGACCTGCGCGCCGCGCTGGTGCAACTGCTGTGTCTGAGCGGCAACTGGACGCGCGCCAACGCGCAGCTGAAATCCTGGCAGGCGCTGAAACCGATCGCCCAACCGACCACGCTGCTGCTGATGCAGTCGGTCGACGCCGAGCTGCAACGCCAGGCGGTGTTTGCCGGCACGGCCGCACCGGCGCTGCTGCGGCAGGATCAGCCTTGGCTGAAACTGATGGTGCAGGCGCTGCATCTGGATGCGCAAGGGGCGGCCGAACAGGCCCAGGCGCTGCGCGATGAAGCGCTGGAGGCCGCCCCGGCCGGCGCAGGGCGGTTAACGCTGGCCGAAGACGACCAAGAACGGCAGCTGCGTTTCGACTGGCTGACCGACGGTGACGGCCGCCTCGGGCCGGTATGCGAACTGGCGCTGAACGGCGTTTACTACTGGCTGCCGTTTGCCGACATCGCCGCGATCCAGTTCCAGGCGCCGCAGAGCGCCATCGACCTGGTGTGGAGCCATGCGCTGGTGCGCCTGACCGATGGCCGCGAACAGGTGTGCCAACTGCCCGCCCGTTATCCGCTGGCAGAGGGCAGCGACGACGCGCTGCTGCTGGGCAAGCGCACCGAATGGCAACCGCTGGGCGATGGCACCCACTATGCGGGGCTGGGCCTGAAAACCTGGCTCAGCGAAAGCGATGAATTCCCACTGCACAGCCTGCGGCAGCTGAGCTTCGACGCGAGCGCCTGACCATGAACGATAAGCGCCCACCCCACTACGACGGCGGCGATCTGCGCCACCAGGGCTATCGCTATCGTCAGGACAGCGAACGCCTGACCTCGCGCGACAAAATGCAGCCGGTGCTGCTCGATATGCTGACCGACGACGAACCGCAGAAAAAGCAGGAGGCGCAGGCGCGCAACCTGGTGTCGCACAGCGAGCTGCGCCGCCGGGTATTGCGCGATCTGCAGTGGCTGTTCAACTGCGTCAACAGCGAATCCAATCTGGATCTCGGCGATTTTCCGCAGGTGCGGCGCTCCACCCTGAATTACGGCATCGCCTCGCTGGCGGGCAAGCGCATGTCGGACATCGAATGGCTCGACATTCAGCGCGCGCTGACCGAATCCATTCTCCATTTCGAGCCGCGCATTTTGCCCGAGGGGCTACAGGTGCGCTGCATCTCGGATACCGGCTCGTTGGAGCTGCATAATGTGCTGTCGATCGAAATCAAGGGCCGTCTGTGGTGCGTGCCCTATCCGCTGGAGTTTCTGTTCCGTACCGACGTGGATCTGGAAAACGGCCACTTCGATCTGAAAGACATAGGGTAAGGCGATGGACAGTAAACTGTTAGATTATTACAACCGCGAACTGGCCTATCTGCGTGAGATGGGCGCCGAGTTCGCCGAACAGTACCCGAAGGTTGCGGGCCGCCTCGGCATGCGCGGCATCGACGTGGCGGACCCTTATATCGAGCGCCTGATGGAGGGCTTCGCCTTCCTCACCTCGCGCGTGCAGCTGAAAATGGACGCCGAATTCCCGCGTTTCTCTCAGCGCTTGCTGGAGATCATCTACCCCAACTACCTGTCACCGACGCCGTCGATGGCGATCGCCGAGCTGCAGCCGGACAGCAGCAAAGGCGACATCAGCAACGGCTTCGTGGTGCCGCGCGGCACCATGATGGACAGCCAGACGCTGAAGAAAAGCGGTATCACCTGCAGTTACACCACGGCGCATGACGTCACGCTGCAGCCGGTGCGCATCGCCGGCGTCGAGCTGGGCGGCATTCCGGCTGATATCCCGCTGGCCTCGCTGGGGCTGCAGCACAGCGGCTGCGTCAGCGCGCTGCGCATTCGTCTCGAGTGCTACGAAAGCGTGACGCTCAACAACCTGCAGCTGGATCAGCTAATGTTTTACCTGGCCGGGCCGGACATGCAGGCGCAGCAGCTGCTGGAACTGCTGATGCAGCACAGCGTCGGGTTGATCTGCCAAACGGTGGAACCGCAACCGCAGCGGCGGGCGCTGGCGTTGGACGGGCTGCGGCAGGAGGGCTTCGCCGCCGAGCAGGCGCTGCTGCCCAACGACCTGCGCAACTTTGAAGGCTACCGGCTGCTGCAGGAGTATTTCGCTTTCCCGGCGCGCTTCCAGTTTTTCAGCGTCAACGGCCTGCGTCCGCTGCTGCAGAGCGTGCGCGAAGGGAAAAAGGGGCTGCGCCAGTTCGAGATCGTGGTGCTGCTGGATCGGCATGACGCCGCGCTGGAACGGGTGGTCGACGCCGCCCATTTGGCGCTGCACTGCACGCCGGTGATCAACCTGTTTCCGAAGGTCGCCGAACGCATCGCGATCAACGAAAAAAACCACGAATACCATCTGGTGGTCGACAATATCCGGCCGCTGGATTACGAAGTGTTTTCAGTGCAGCGGCTCGGCGGCAGCGCTAGCGAAAAACGCTACGAGCAAGAGTTTCGGCCGTTTTACAGCACCCTGAGCGCGGACGACGGCAACTATGGCGCCTACTTCTCGCTGCGGCGTGAACAGCGCACGCTGTCGGAGCACGCCCGCCGCTACGGCACTCGCACCGGCTACGCCGGTTCGGAAGTGTTCGTGTCGCTGGTAGACGAGCGGCAATCGCCGTGGCACAGCGATCTGAAATACCTCACCGCCGACGTGCTGTGCACCAGCCGCGACCTGCCGTTGATGTTGCTGCAGCAAGATCAGGGCAACTTCGTGATGCCCGATTCGATCCCGATCAAGCAGGTCTCGCTGCGCAAAGGCCCCACCCCGCCACGCCCGGCGCTGGCCGAAGGGATGATCACCTGGCGGTTGATCAGTCAGCTGCAGCTGAATTACCTCAGCATGATGGACGGCGATCCGGAACAGGGCGCCGCCAGCCTGCGCCAGCTGCTGGGACTGTACGGCAACCTGAGCGAGCCGGCGATCGCCAAACAGATCCAGGGCGTGCGCCACTGCAACCTGCGGCCGGTCTATCGGCGAGTGCCTGAACCCGGCCCCATCGTATTCGCGCGCGGCATCGCCATCGATCTGACGGTCGATGAGCAGGCGTTCTCCGGCAACAGCCCTTACCTGCTCGGCAGCGTGCTGGAGCGCCTGTTCTCGCGCCTGGTGGCGATGAACACCTTCACCGAGATGACGCTCTCCAGCCAGCAGCGCGGCGAGATCGCCCACTGGCAGGCGCGCATGGGCAAAAGGACGCTGATATGAGCGCGGAGATGATCGCCACCGAACTGGCGCCGCCGCAGATCAACGCGCTGTATCGCCTGCCGGACGACTTCTGGCCGCGGCTGCGCAGCGCGCCTTACAAGCACGATCTGTTTCAGCTGCTGCGGCGCATCGACGCCCAGGGCGGCCAGCCCTACCTGCTGGGGCGCGCGCCGCTGCCGCGCCACGAGATGCTGCGCCTGGGCCAGGAGCCGTCGCTGTCGTTCGCGCCCTCCACGCTGGCGCAGGTGACGCCGCGCGCCAACGGCCCGCTGCACGACGTTTCGATCTTCAGTTTCGGCCTGTTCGGCCCCAACGGGCCGCTGCCGCTGCACCTGACCGAATACGTGCGCGAACGGGTGTATCACCATCAGGACACCACCCTGCTGGCGTTTACCAACCTGTTCCATCACCGCCTGACGCTGCTGTTTTACCGTGCCTGGGCCGACGCGCAGCCGACGGTATCGCTGGATCGCCCGGACAACCGGCGCTTCGACGATTACCTGTCGAGCCTGATCGGCATCGGCCAGCCGGCGCAGCAGGAACGCGACAGCATCAACGCCCACGCCAAGCATTTTATGGCCGGTCATCTGATTCGCCACAGCCGCGATCCGGAAGGCCTGAGCAAAATTTTGCAGCAGTATTTCAAGGTGCCGGTGCGCATCGTCGAAAACGTGCCGCACTGGCTGCGGGTGGAGCCGCGCGAGCAGGCGCGGCTCAAGGCCGGGCGCGGTGCGCCGCGGCTCGGCGAGTCGGCCTTTCTCGGCATCGCGGTGCGCGATATTCAGCACAAATTCCGCATCGAGCTGGGGCCGATGCCGCAGCAGGACTATGACCGTTTCTTGCCGGGCGCAGACCTGTGCCGGCAACTGCGCGACTGGGTGCGCCAATATCTGGGCATCGAGTTCGTCTGGGAAGTGCGCCTGATCCTGGCGAAGGAACAGGCGCACGGCACCCAGCTCGGCGGCGCGCAGCGATTGGGCCTGAGCAGTTGGCTGGCCAACCATCGGCGACAGCGCGATCTCGACGATCTGATCTTCAGCCCTGAACCGCTGGAAAATCCGTTCTGACCCTATTTCGGCCGACGCCCCGCGGCGTCAGGCCACCCTGAGACCTGAGGAAAACCATGTCTGAAATCAGCCGCTCGGTATTATTTGGCAAACTGGATAGCCTGTTATTCACCTCTCTGGAAAGTGCGACGGCGTTTTGCAAGCTGCGCGGTAACCCCTACGTCGAATTGGCGCACTGGCTGCATCAGCTGATGCAATCGCCGGACGGCGATCTGCAGCAGATCGTTCGCCACTTCACGCTGGACGAAGCGCAGCTGGCGCGCGACATCGTCGAGGCGCTCGATCGCCTGCCGCGCGGCGCCAGCGCCATCTCCGATCTGTCCGAGCACATCGACAGCGCGGTAGAACGCGCCTGGGTCTATGGCTCATTGAAATTCGGCGCATCGCGCATCCGCGGCGGCCACCTGCTGCTCGGCATTCTGAAAACCTACAGCCTGCGCCATCTGCTGAAGGCCATTTCCCCGCAGTTCGAGCGCATCAACGCCGATCTGTTGATGGAGCAGTTCGCCGCCATTACCGCTCACTCGGCGGAAAACGCCCAGGATGCGCCGGCGGAAAGCCGCGCCGAGAACGCATCCGGCGCGGCGCGCAGCGGTGAAAGCGTGCTGGCGCAGTATGCCCAGGATCTGACCGCCAGAGCGCGCGACGGCGAAATCGACCCGGTGGCCGGCCGCGATGAGGAGATCCGGCAAATCATTGATATCCTGATGCGCCGCCGCCAGAACAACCCGCTGCTGACCGGCGAGGCCGGCGTCGGCAAAACCGCGGTGGTGGAAGGCCTGGCGCTGCGCATCGTGGCCGGCGACGTGCCGCCGCAGCTGCGCGACGTGAAGCTGTGCCTGCTGGACATCGGCATGCTGCAGGCCGGCGCCGGCGTTAAGGGCGAGTTTGAAAAACGGCTGCAGGCGGTGATCGACGAAGTGCAGTCCAGCCCGACGCCAATCATCCTGTTTATCGACGAAATTCACACCCTGATCGGCGCCGGCGGCGCCCAGGGCACCGGCGACGCGGCCAACCTGCTGAAACCGGCGCTGGCGCGCGGCCAACTGCGCACCATTGGCGCCACCACCTGGTCGGAATACAAGAAATACATCGAGAAAGACCCGGCGCTCACCCGCCGTTTCCAGGTGGTGCAGGTGCACGAACCGAGCGAAGACAAAGCGCTGCTGATGCTGCGCAGCACCGTCAGCCCGCTGGAGCAACACCACCGCGTGCTGCTGCTGGATGAAGCGGTGGACGCCGCGGTGCGGCTGTCCCATCGCTATATTCCAGCCCGCCAGTTGCCGGACAAGGCGGTAGCGCTGCTGGATACCGCCTGTGCGCGCGTGGCGGTCAGCCAACACGCCGAGCCCGCCCAGGTCGAAGACTGCCGCCACCGCATCGATGCGCTGCAGATCGAATTGGATATCGCCCGCCGCGAGGCCAAGGTCGGCATTGGCGATCCCCTGCGCCCGCAGGAGATTGAAACCCAGCTGACCGCGCTGCGCCAGGAGTTGGAACAGCTGACCGACCGCTGGCAGCAGGAGCTGGCGCTGATCCAAGAGATCATCACGCTGCGCGCGCAGTTGCACCAGCAGGAAGCGGAGCCTGCCGGCGAAGAAACGGAGGCAGCCCCTGACGCCGACGCGCTGCGCACCCAGCTGGGCGAACTGCAGCAGCAGCTGAGCGCGCTGCAGGGCGAAGCGCCGCTGATCTTCGCCGCCGTCGACGCCAACATCGTGGCGGCGGTGGTGGCCGACTGGACCGGCATCCCGCTGGGCCGCATGGTGAAAAACGAGATTGAAGCGGTGCTGCAGCTCTCCGACACCCTGAACCAGCGCGTGATCGGCCAACGCCATGCGCTGGATCTGATCGCCCGCCGGGTGCGCACTTCGCGGGCGCGGCTGGACGATCCGAACAAGCCGGTCGGGGTGTTCCTGCTGGCCGGGCCGTCCGGCGTCGGCAAAACCGAAACCGCGCTGGCGCTGGCGGAAACCCTGTACGGCGGCGAGCAGAACGTCATCACCATCAACATGAGCGAATTCCAGGAGTCGCACACCGTTTCGACGCTGAAAGGCGCGCCCCCCGGCTATGTCGGCTACGGCGAAGGCGGCGTGCTGACCGAGGCGGTGCGCCGCCGTCCATACAGCGTGGTGCTGTTGGACGAGATCGAGAAGGCGCACCCGGACGTGCATGAAATCTTCTTCCAGGTGTTCGACAAGGGCTGGATGGAGGACGGCGAAGGCCGCCATATCGATTTCCGCAACACCATCATCATCCTGACCTCCAACGTCGGCACCGATCTGATCGCCGGGTTGTGCAGCGATCCGGAGCTGCTGCCGGAGCCGGAAGCGCTGAGCGGCGCGCTGCGCCAGCCGCTGTTGTCGGTGTTCCCGGCCGCCTTGCTCGGCCGCCTGCTGGTGGTGCCGTATTACCCGCTGACCGACGCCACGCTGGGCAACATCGTGCGCCTGCAGCTGGGGCGCATCCAGCGTCGCCTGGCGGAGAATCACGACATCGTCTGCACCTTCGACGACGCGGTCATCGAGCAGATCGTCAGCCGCTGCACCGAAGTGGAGTCCGGCGGCCGCATGGTCGACGCCATCCTGACCAACACCCTGCTGCCACAGATCAGCCACACCCTGCTGACCGGCAGCGCCAACGACCAGCGCTATCGCCAGCTGCACATCGCGCTGCAGAACCACGAATTCATTTGTCAATTTCAGGCATAACGCCGCGGCCGCCGAAACGGCGGCCCTTTGAATACAGAGAGTCATCACTATGTCGGGAACCGGGATAACCAAACCGAATTCGAACAGCCTGCCGAGCGGCTATCGATTCAACGAATTCGAGATCCAGGAAGCGATCGGCGAAGGCGGCTTCGGCATCGTCTACCGCGCCTACGATCACCAACTGGAACGCACCATCGCCATCAAGGAGTACATGCCGACCTCGCTGGCGAAACGCAACGACGATCTCAGCATCGGGCTGCGCGGCGAGCGCTTCGGCAAAACCTTCCAGGCCGGGCTGAACAGCTTTATTCAGGAGGCGCGCCTGCTGGCCCGCTTCTCGCATCCCGGCCTGCTGCACGTGTTGCGCTTCTGGGAAGAGAACGGCACCGCCTACATGGGCACCCAGTTTTACAGCGGCACCACGCTGAAAAACCTGCAGGCGCAGCAGCCGGAGAAAATCGACGAGGCGTGGATCCGGCGGCTGCTGCCGCCGCTGTTCAGCGCCATCAACACCATCCATCAGGAAGGCTATCTGCACCGCGACATTTCGCTGGATAACATCCAGATCCAGGAGAGCCAGCTGCCGGTGCTGCTGGACTTTGGATCGGCGCGCAAAGAGATCGGCAACCTGTCGGACGAAACGGAGATCATGCTCAAACCGGGCTTCGCGCCGATCGAGCAGTACACCGAGAACAGCGACGGCGAACAGGGGCCGTGGACCGATATCTATGCGCTGGGCGCCGTGCTGCACACGCTGATCGTCGGTTCGCCGCCGCCGGTCAGCGTGGTGCGCAGCATCGAAGACAGCTACCAGCCGCTGGCCGAGCGCCGTCCCGCCGGCTACTCGCCGGAGCTGTTGCGCACCGTCGATCGCGCGCTGGCGCTGAAGCCGGAAGACCGCCCGCAGACCATCGATGAAATGGCCGAGCTGTTGCATCTGCCGATCGCCGATGAAAACGAAATCATCAGCACCCCGGCCGCCGCGCCGGAGAACTTGTTGGTCGCCGCCAACCCGGCCGCCGCTGCGGCTGCCGCCGGCGCCGTTACCGCGCGCGGCACCCAATTCTCGCGCCCGATGATGGCCGGCGCAGGCGTCGCCGCGCTGCTGGTGATCGGCGCCGTCGCCTGGCTGAGCGGCGGCAAGGACGACGCCCAGACCGTCGCCCAAAACACCGTGGCGTCACCGGCGCAGAAAACCCTGACGGAGCAGCCGAGCGCGCCGCAAGCCGCGCAGCCTGCCGCGGCGGAACCTGAAAAAGCGGCGCCGCCACCGCAGCCGGTGGCGCTGGTGTACTTCAAACTGCAACCGGGTGAGCAGGTCAGCCTCGACGGCAAGCCGCAGCAGGTCACTGCGGGCGAAAATGGCTTTGCCAGCCTGAACCTGGCGCCGGGCCGTTATCAGTTGGAGATCCGCCACAACGATCGGCTGCGCCGCCAACAGCTCAGCATCGACACCGCCGGAACCTGGCTGGTCAACCCGGCCACCGCCGGTTAATCCCGTTCTGAAACGCCGCCGCGGCGGGGTTTTCCCTATTTCATGAGACTGGCGCACCACTGCCCATCCTCATTGGCCGCACGGCACAAAGCCGCTGCAACGCCGGAGTATGCAGGGCATGACGTCAATCACAGAGGACGTTCTCATGTTGGATCGCATTATTGCGCACACGCCGCTGGGCCAGGAGCAACTGCTGTTCCGCTCGCTGGACGGCATCGAAGCGCTTTCCACTCCTTTCGACTTCTCTATTGAATTGCTGAGCACCGATGCGCGGCTCGATCGCAAAGCGCTGCTCGGCCAACCGCTGACGCTGGAGATCCCGACCCAGGGCTTTCTCAGCGCCCCGCGCTACCTGAACGGCAAGATCACCGCCATCGCCGTCAGCAGCGAAGAGATCGGCGGCACGCGCTACGCGGTGTATAACCTGCACGTGCAGCCGGATCTGTGGCCGATGACCAAAGACCGCAACTTCCGCATCTTCCAGGAACAGACGGTGCCGCAGATCGTCAAGACCCTGCTGGCGGAGCACAACGTGCAGCTGGAAGATCAGCTGACCGGCGACTATCGCCTGTGGGGCTACTGCGTGCAGTACAACGAAAGCAGCTTCAACTTCATCAGCCGCCTGATGGAGCAGGAGGGCATCTATTACTATTTCAAACACGAAATGGGCAAACACACGCTGGTGCTCGGGGACGCCCCCCACCATCACCAGCCCTATCCCGGCTACGAGATGATCCCCTACCACCTGACGCCATCCGGCGGCAGCACCAGCGAGGAAGGCATCAGCCAGTGGACGTTATCCGATCGCGTCACGCCGGGCATCTACAGCCTGGACGACTACGATTTTCGCAAACCAAACGCCTGGCTGTTCCAGGCGCGGCAAAATCCGGTCTCGCCGACGCCGGGGCAGATCGACTTTTACGACTGGCCAGGCCGCTACACCGAGCATCAGCAGGGGGAGTTCTACGCCCGCGTGCGCCAGGAGGCCTGGCAGGCCGAGCATCAGCAGATCCGCGGTACCGCCACCGCGTTGGGCATCGCTCCCGGCAGCACCTTTACGTTGTATAACGCCCCGCACGCCGACGACAATCGCGAGTACCTGACGCTGCAGGCCAACTACCATCTGAAAGAGAACCGCTATGCCAGCGGCGACGATCAGAGCAGCGAACACCGTATCGACTTCATCGTGCTGCCGGCGGACGTGCCCTGGCACCCGCCGCAGCAGGCCACCTGGCCGAAAACCCACGGGCCGCAGACCGCACGGGTGGTCGGCCCGGCCGGCGAATCGATTTGGACCGACAAATACGGCCGCATCAAGGTGAAATTCCACTGGGATCGCTTCGGGCCAAAAGACGACGGCAGCTCCTGCTGGGTGCGCGTCTCCAGCGCCTGGGCCGGCCAGGGCTATGGCGGCGTGCAGATCCCACGCGTCAACGACGAAGTGGTGGTGGACTTTATCAACGGCGATCCGGATCGACCGATCGTCACCGGGCGCGTCTATAACGAAGCCAGCATGCCGCCGTGGGCGCTGCCGGCCGCCGCCACCCAGATGGGCTTTATGAGCCGCACCAAAGACGGCACAGCCGACAACGCCAACGCCCTGCGTTTCGAAGACAAGGCCGGCGCCGAACAGGTGTGGATCCAGGCGGAACGCAACATGGACACCCAGGTGAAAAACGATGAGAGCCACACCATCGATAATGACCACACCCACCTGGTGGGCGGCAACCAGATCAAACGGGTGGTGCTCAATCAGGCGACCGGTGTCAAAGGTGAATCCTCCGCGCTGACCGGCAAAACGCGCAGCGACGCCGTAGTCAACGCCTTTACCCTCGGCTCCGGCGAATCGCTGCGGCTGGAGTGCGGCGAAAGCGTGATCGAGCTACTGGCGAACGGCCAAATCAACATCACCGGCACCAGTTTCAATATCACGGTGAAAGAGGATGGGGCGATCAACACCGGCGGCCAGTTGGATCTCAACCAGCCCGGCGGCGCCGCGCGCACCGCCGCACCGGGCGGCGGCCATCAGGCGGCGATCCAGAGCGCCGTCGATCAGCTGTTCCCTAAAGAGTAGGTAATTAGTACGCCGGGAAAGCCGGTTAACGCCGCCCCTCGGGCGGCAGTACCGGCAAAACGCCGTCCGCTGTAACCCCTTTTGGCAAGGAGATGAATAGGCTGGCGGCAAAATTACTGACGTTAAGCCAACACAACGGGCTGAATCTGTACCGCCCATCGATTCAGCCTTCTTTATCATTTCCCCTTCACCACTTCTTCACCGTCTGGTAAATCTCGAGGTCGAAATAGCCGTCGGCTTCGCAGTCGTTGAGATAGTGCTCATAGCTCACCCCCTCAACCGGCTGGTAGCCGCTGGCCGGCAGCAGCTTCTGATAGAACTCGCCCCACACCCGCTCGAAATCGCCATCGCTGATGCGCACGTGGTAGACCGCGTACTGCCCGGCGGGCAGCGTCTGCACGGTGACGCCCTCGCTGCCCGCCGGCAGCGCGAAATCGTCCGCCACGCTCATCACCACGTCGGCGCGCAGCTTTTCCGGCGCCACTTCCGCCGGATCGTCCCAATACAGCACCAGCCATTTGCCAAACGGCACGCCGTGGCGCTGCCGCCATGCCAGCAGTTGCTGCGAGCCCTGCGGGATGGTCTGCGGATACGGCCCCACGACTCTGACCCCCACCACCTTCTCCGCCGCCTTATCGATAATCCTCACGCTCATCGCCCTTCCCCCTCACAATGTCTCAGGCGCCGATTTCGGTGCGCACGTCCAGCAGTTCGGGGAAAAAGGTCAGATCCAACGCCTTTTTCAGGAAGCTGACGCCGCTGGAACCGCCGGTGCCCGACTTAAAGCCGATGATCCGCTCCACCGTTTTCATATGGCGGAAACGCCACAGGTGAAAACTCTCCTCGATATCCACCAGCTTCTCCGCCATTTCATAGGCTTCCCAGTAGGTTTGCGGGTTGTCGTAGATCACTTTAAACGCCGGCAGCAGATCCGGATTGCGCTGGTAGGGCTGCGTCCAGTCGCGCTCGAGACACTCCTGCGGGATCGGCAGGCCGTGGCGCGCCAGGTACAGCAAGTATTCGTCGTACAGGCTCGGCGCTTCGAGGATCGCCTTCAGCGCGGCGTGCTTTTCCGCGTCGTTGCTGAACACCGCCAGCATCGCCGCATTCTTGTTACCGAGCAGAAACTCGATCGACCGGTATTGGTGCGACTGGAAGCCCGATGAGCTGCCCAGCACGTCGCGAAACTCGACGTACTCCGACGGCGTCAGCGTTTCCAGCACCGCCCACTGCTCGAACAGCAGCCGCTGGATCTGTTTGACGCGCGCGAGGATTTTGAAACAGTGGCTGAGTTTGTCCTGCTGCACCAGCCGCAACGCCGCCTGCAGCTCGTGCAGCATCAGCTTCATCCACAGTTCGGAGGTTTGGTGCTGTATCACGAACAGCATTTCGTCATGATGCGGCGGGTTGGAGAGCGGGTGCTGGCAGTCCAGCAGCGAGTCCAGGCACAGGTAGTCGCCATAGCTCATGCGTTTGGAAAAATCGGTGACAATCGCGCTTTCTAAGTCCCGTTTGTTCATCTGTGATCTCCGTTGCGCCCAGCGCCCCATCGGCCTGGAATGTGCCGCAAAGAGAAAACAATAGTACAGAACCCGCCGCCCCGAAGGACGATAAACGAGAGGTGCTTCGCAGATCTCACTCATCTGCGTTAACACATGCCCCCTGCCCCTTTGTTGTTTAGTAAACAACACGGCTGCCGCCTGACGACTCTCACAAATGCGCGATCCCATGCGCGCGGCGCCCCGGTTGCGGCTTGCCTGCGGCCGGCTTCCCTTATAGATTGCAGGCTAACGGCAGGCAGCAAGGTATCGGCAAATGGCAAATATTCGTGATGTGGCGCGGTTGGCCGGCGTGTCCATCAGCAGCGTGTCGAACCTGCTGAACAATCGCAGCCACCAGATGAGCGCGCAGACCCGTGAGCGCATCGAACGGGCGATGGAAACCCTGGGATACCGGCCGGCCCGAGCGGCGGCGCCCGCGCCGCAGGCGAAGATCATCGGACTGCTGCTGCCGTCGATCGTCAACCCGAGCTTTTCGGCGCTGGCGCATGCGGTCGACGGCGCGGCGCGGACTCACCGTTACCGCGTCTTGCTCGGCAACGCCTACCGCCAGGAACAGGAAGAAGCCGCGTTTATCGACGATATGTTCCTGCACGGCGTGCGCGGCATCATCGTAGCGGCGAGCGACATTCGCCAGACTCATTTTGTTCGGGCCGCCGAGCGAGGCATGAAGATTGTCAGCTACGACAGCCCGTTCGCCGAGCCGATGGCCACCGATACCCGACTGTTCGACAGCGTGTCGATGGACAATATCGCCGCCGGGCGCCTGGCCGCGCAGCACCTGCTCGAGCGCGGCTGCCGACACATCGTGTTCGCCACCGAAGCGACGCTGACCGTCGGGCGCAGCCACAAGATCGACGGTTTTCTGAGCGCGCTGGGGCACAGCCTAAGCGAACGCCAACGGGTGATCGAAGGCAAAGCCACCAGCGCCTACGGCGACACGGAAATGTTCGAATTGGGGCTGACGCTGGCGCCGCGCGTTCTCGCGTTGGCGCCGCGCCCGGACGGCATCGTGGCGATTAACGATGCGCTGGGCATCGGGCTGATGGTGGGGCTGCGCGCCGCCGGCGTCCAGGTGCCCGCAGACATCTCGGTGATCGGCATCGACAATATCGCGCTGGCCGGCCTGGCCGAACCGGGGTTGACGTCGATTGGCCCGCCGCTGGCGGAGATGGCGCAGCTGATGGTCGAACGCCTGATCGGCCGCATCAACAATGATTCACAACCGCCCGGCGAGTTTCTCTTTCCGCCGACGGTCATCAGCCGGCGCTCGGTCAAAGCCGCCGGTTAATACGGTACAAACGGCTTACCCAGACGATGCGCAGATAGCATCGTCCGGCTCGCCGCAGCCAAAATCAGAAAAAATAGAATCGTCGCAATAAATAAACGGCGCGACGCTTTTATGCACGCAACGTTGTTATTCAGCTCTCCGCTCATGGCTTTGGGCCGGGACGCTATTATTCCGATTAACCACATGGGAAAAACCATGATGAAAAAAACAATGCCAAAGGATATTGAACGCAGCGCCATCAGGAAATTGACGCTGCATATTGTGCCCCTCATGATCTTGTTGTATTTCCTGGCCTTTCTCGACCGCAACAATATGGCCTACGCCGCCAAAGCGCTGGAAGATAATTTGGGATTGACCGCCTCGGCTTTCGGCTTCGCCTCCGGAATTTTCTTTATCGGCTATTTCCTGTTTGAAATACCCAGCAACGCCGGCACCATTAAATTTGGCCCGCGCATCTGGTTCGCCAGAATATTAATTTCCTGGGGCATCTTCGCGACCCTGCTCGGTTTTGTGCGCACGCCGCTGGAGCTGTATATTTGCCGTTTTATGCTGGGCGTGTGCGAAGCCGGTTTCTTTCCCTCGGTGGTGTATTACTTCACGGTCTTCTTCCCGGAAAAGTACCGCACTAAAATTCTCGGCATGTTCATCATCGTCCAGCCGCTGTCCAACGCGGTCGGCTCGCCGATTTCCGGCTTTATTCTCAATATTCAGCATGACTGGTTCGGCTTCGCCCCCTGGCAGTTGCTGTTCATCCTCGAAGGGTTGCCGCCGATCGTCATCGGCCTGCTGATCCCGTTCCTGATCAAGAACTCGCCCAAGGATGTCGGCTATCTGAACGTGGAGGAAAAGGCCTGGCTGATGAGCAACGCCGGCCGCTCCAAATCCGGCTCTAAAATCACGCTGGCCGACTTCCTCAAGGGGATTAAAAACAAGAAATACCTGCTCTACGCGCTGCTCAACTTCGGCATGGTGTGCGGCATTTACGGCTTCGGCACCTGGCTGCCGTCGATCATCAGCGCCCTCTCCGGCGGCGATATCTTCCGCGTCAGCCTGCTGGCGCTCATTCCCTACGGCCTGGCCGCGCTGTTGGTGTATCCGTGGAGCCTGTGGGCCAGCAAAACCAAAAAACTC
Source organism: Serratia sp. EC4 (assembly GCF_059652115.1). Lineage (NCBI taxonomy): Bacteria > Pseudomonadati > Pseudomonadota > Gammaproteobacteria > Enterobacterales > Yersiniaceae > Serratia > Serratia sp. EC4. Next base: position 840,178 of record NZ_JBNIDE010000001.1, read on the forward strand.
GGCGTGTTTGCCGGCCTCAGCATGGTGGTCGCCGCCATCGGCCTGATGGGGGCGGTGACGTTTTTTAAATACGACCCGCTCGTCGCGCTGTCGTTCCTGTGCATCGCCGCCATCGGCATCTACACCGCCGTGCCGCCGTTTTTATCCATGCCCGCCAATATCTCCACCGGCGCGGCCGCGGCCGCCGGGCTGGCGGTGGTCAGCTGCATCGGCAATATCGGCGGTTTCGTCGCACCCTATGCGGTGGGCGTGCTGAACGATCTGACCGGCAGCAGCGCGCCGGGGCTGTTTTTCCTGGCCTCGTGCCTGCTGGCCACCGGGCTGATCTGCATTTTCTACTGCGCCAAACAGCGTGAAGGCGTCATCAATTCTTAACGAACCAATAAGGAGTCAATCATGGGCGATCTTGCGGGCAAAAAGGTCTTTATCACCGGGGCGGAACAGGGCATCGGCCGCGCCACCGCGGAGCGGCTGATCAAGGCCGGTTGCGACATCTATTTTCACTATCACAGCGACGAAAGCGGCCCCAAAGCGCTGGTGGCGCTGGCCCATTCATTGGGGCAAAAGGCCGCTTACGGCTACGCCGATCTCATCGATACCGACGAAACGCAGCGCTGCGTCTCGGCCGGCGCCGAGTTTCTCGGCGGCATCGATATCCTGATCAATAACGTCGGCGGCATCGTCGGGCGCAAATGGCTGGGCGAGATCGACCGCGCCTTCTGGCAAACCGTGATCGACGTGAACATGACCACCATGCTGAACGTCACCCAGAGCGCGCTGCCGCATCTGAAAGCGGCGCCGGACGGCGCCAGCATCGTTAACCTGGCCTCACAGGCGGGCCGCGCCGGCGGGCACTCCGGCTCGCTGGTCTATTCCGCCACCAAGGGCGCGGTACTCACCTGGACGCGCTCGCTGGCGGCGGAGCTGGGCGAGCACGGCATCCGGGTGAATGCGGTCGCGCCCGGCCTGATCCTCGGCACCCGTTTCCACAATCGCCACACTACCCAGGCATCGGCGGAGGAAACCGTTCGCGCCATCCCGCTGGGCCGCGCAGGCGCACCGGACGACGTGGCGCGCGCCATCGCCTTCCTGGCGGCGGAATACGACGGCTTCATCTCCGGCGCGACTCTCGACATCAACGGCGGCGTCTACCGCATGTAATTCAGCTGCGGGCGGCGCGCTTGCCGCCCGCCCATTCAGGAATCGCTTTATGATCAAATCCGCCATCACTCACCCGCCGCTGCTTGCCGCGCTGGCGCAATGCGGGCATAAAACCCAGGTATTGATCGCCGACGGCAACTACGCCTGCGTGACCCACGCGCCGAAAGACGCCACCGTGGTCTATCTGAACCTGGCGCCCGGCACGCTCGCCGCCCCGCCGATCCTGGAAAAACTGCTGGCCTGCATCAACGTGGAAAGCGCGGCGCTGATGGCCTGCCCGCCGGACTTCACCAACACCATCGAAGCCGAATACCGGCAGCTGCTGCCAGAGCATTGCCCGATCGAATACCTGCCGCGCGAGGCGTTTTACGCCGCGGTTAAATCGGATCGGACGCTGCTGGTGATCGCCTCCGGCGAACAACGCCGTTTCGCCAACCTGCTGCTGACGGTGGCGCCGGTGGTGTGAAAGAGGTAGAGGGTGTGAGGGGTAAAATGAGGGGGCCAGCCCCCTCATGCCGTTACAGGTCAGCGACCCACTTCTCCAGCTCCCCCGCACGTTCCGCATCGATATAGCTGGTGGCCCAGCCAAACAGGTAAGCGAAGGCGAAAATGCCCACCGTCGACGACACCAGCGTCGGCGCGAAAAACGCGGCGATAGCGGAAAGCGTATACCCTGCGCCGATCGACAACCCGAGCGCTTCGAGCTGGTTGCGGAACGCTTTCCAGTTGCCGGTTGAGAAACCTTCAATCGCGGCGTTTACCAGATCCGCGCCCTTGATCGCCCAGTCCACCCCGGTGAAGACCTTGCCCAATACCCGCGCATTGCGGGCATACTGTTCCGCATCGATCATTTTCAGCCAGGCGACAATCGCCGCTTTGTCCTGCGCCTTGAGCTTTTTGTTCAGGCCCTTCGTCAATTGCTCGTAGGTTTTCTCCGCATCTTGCACGTTGCGGATATATTTTCCTTGAATTCCCGCCTCCAAATCTTTGGCGAGTTTGGCGTATTTCACGCCGATCTTTTCCGCGATATCTTTATTGATACCTGCGGCCAGGCTGACGCCATCCTTGATGGCTTTTAATTCCGCATTTTGATATTCGACGAATTCCTTAACGATCGTTTTTACCGAGCCGGGCGATTTTACCGGCTTGCCGTTGGCATATTTCACCTCCATGGCATTCAGGTTATCCCCTCTCACCACGGCGATAAACGCGGGCCGGTTCTTATTGGCCTTATAGTAGAGGTTGTAGGTCGCCACTCCGTCTTGCTTTTCCACCTTTAAATGATGAAAACCGTAGTAACTCCCGGTCGTGCGGGTCGTCGAGAATTCGCCGGTTTTGCCGTTGCCATGCCAACCGCTGACGGGCCGATCGCGATGCGAGTCTGTCACGAAACTGCCTAACGAAGAGGCGCCGATCTGCCCGGCATTCAGGCCATTGTTGCCGCCTTTGCCAGGGGGTGAGGGCTTGCGCGCATGGCCGGTTTCGATATCCCCGATCGCCACTGTCACCCCCTTGGCGTTGACCCCCATCACCAGCCCTCCCAGGCCAATGTGCTTCGCCTGATCGGCCGTCAAACCGGTGGCGGAAAGGCTCAGCGTGCCGGATGGGCTGACGCTTTCAATATGCAATTTCGCATCCGGGTTAATTCTGCGCGCCGCCTTAATCACCGCCTCCAGCTTCATGCGCAGCGCCGGATCGTTTTGGATCGCCGCTATCTGTTGCTGTTCCGGGCTGTTGCCGGCGCCGGCGCCGCCGCGATCGCGATCGCCGGAATGGCCTTTATCGCCGCCCCCCGGCTCAGGGCCCGTACCGCGTTCAGAACTCCAGTTAGTCCCATCTCCTTTACCGCCATAATTAAATCCAGGCATATGCTTTCATCCTTATTTCGTTTTATTTTTAAGATGCCGATATTCTCGTTTAACGCGGATTGACACGCGCATTATCCCTATCGGCAAACCGTTTTTAGCTGCCCGTCATTTATAAAAAACCGCAGAAATAAGGACAACGGATGGCGGCTGTCTGGTCGGTGAAACAAATAGGATCGCGTCTGCAGAACCTGAATATATCGCCGCGGGTCACGCCTGGATGGCTGCGACTTGTTCAGAAGTCATTGGCACACGCCATGAATTGCAATTACAATCATCGCACTTGCAACTTAAAGGGAATGCTCCGCATGTCGCCTCAACGTATAACACTGCCCGCCGCCTCGGCCAGGACCAGAACCCTGGCCGAAACCTGTATCCGCAAGATGACCTCCGTCTGCCAAAAAGCCGGCGCTTCGCGCCCTTCCTCCAGCGCCTGGACGGCGCAAACGCTGGGCGAACTCAACGCCAGCGGCGACATCTGGCTTATCGACGGCAGAAGGCGCGCCGAGCCGCCAAGCTCCCGCTACGCCACCGCCTGGCCGCTCTGGTTTGGCCATCAATCGGAGCGTTATGAGAAGCCGTTGTTTTACTTCGTCAACACGCCCTCGGTGGACATGCTCCGCGGGCTTGAGCCGGAAACCAATCGCAAGGGGATTTTCATCAGCGATGCAGATACCGGCAGTGCCGATTTGCCGAAAGGCGTTCAGGCCTGGTTCCCGCTTCAGCTCACGGCCATGCCGGGCTGGTTGCCTTTCGATCCGGCCAATGCCAGAGAAACCGGCGCGATACTCCATCACGCCCTGCGCGCGCTCTATCTGGAGGGAACGAGGAAGATGGTGTATCTCGCGACCAACGCAGACAATGGCCCCCTCTCTTCAGGGGAGCCGTTTGTCGCAGAACAGGCGTTCAGGGGAATGTATCGCGTTGCCGCCGCGGCGGACTCGCCGTTGCAGGTTCGTCTGTGCGGCGCCGGCCGTGCGCTCGCCCGCGTTCAGCAAGCGGCCGAGGTGTTGAAAAACTGGGGGATTGCGTCTGAAATCTGGAGCTGCCCCAGCTACACGCGGTTGGCGCAGGACGCCGAACTCGCCGACATGCAACGCCAGGACACCGGCGGCGAATGCCATCTGAAAACGTGCCTGGGTGCCGGGAATGCCCCCGTCGTCGCCGTCACCGACTACTCGCACCTGATTGCCAATCAGCTCAAGCGATTCATTCCCGCACGCTTTGCCGCGGTGGGCTCAGATTCACGGGTGCGCAGCGAAATCCACTACCCGCAGGCGGAATGGATTGCGCTCTGCGCCCTCAAACTGCTGGCCGACGAGCAGAAAATCCCTTCGGCGCTGATCGCCGATGCGCTGCGCGTTCTGCACATCACGCCCGATGCCTGATCATTCTCTGGCCAGCTGCATCGCATTGTTCAACGCGTCGGAGAAGCGTGCGATCTCTTCTTCGCTGAACTGGTTGAGAAAGTGGGTGTTGACCACCGAACGGTAGATCTCCCACATCTTTTTCCGCAGGGCCTTGCCTTCCTCTGTGATAGTCGCGAAGGAGGCCCGGCGATCGTCATCCGATCGAAAACGCGTGACCAACCGCTCTTTTTCCAGGCGATCCATCAGGCGGGTCAGGTTGTAACGCTCAATCACCAACACGTCCGCCAGCTCATGCATGCGGCGTGTGCCGTTTTCCCCGCTTTCCAATCCCCATAACACGTCATACCAGGCGTAAACCGGCAGCCCCGCTTCCGACAACTTCGCCTCTATCTTTCTGATCATCGCCCGATGCGCGCGCACAAAGGAGAACCACAGGTCGGGTTGTTTATCTGTCATGTCATTTTTCTCGTCAAAACCGGTGAGTTGCAATTGCAATTGTAAAGGGATAGAGTGGCTTTCGCTATTGTTGCATTTGCAATTCTTGCACTTGCAACTTACTAAACCCCTGTATCGCTCAGCGCCTTATCAGGTAAGTACATTTGGAGCCTTTATGAACCAACCCGCGGTAAAAGCAGATCTTGACCCACAGGAGACGGCTGAATGGCTTGAGGCATTTGAAGGTGTCACTGACATCGACGGCCGTGAACGCGCGCATTTTTTGTTGGAAAGAATGGCCGAGGCCGATCAGCGCAAGCACGGTGATTTCTTCAGCCTGGTCACCACGCCCTACGTGAATACGATCCCGGCCTATAAGCAACCGACGTATCCCGGCGATCTGGCCGCTGAAGCGCGCATCAATGCGTTTATTCGCTGGAACGCCATGGCGATGGTGCTGCGCGCCGGCAAACATTCCAACGTCGGCGGGCATATCGCCACCTACCAGTCGGCCGCAGTGCTTTACGATGTGGGATTCACGCATTTCTTCCGTGGGCGCACCGATGATTTCGCCGGCGACATGGTGTATATCCAGGGGCATTCCGCCCCCGGCATTTATGGCCGCGCCTATCTCGAAGGCCGCATCGACGAGGAACTGCTCGACAACTTTCGCCGCGAATCCACACGCCGCGGCCTCTCCTCCTACCCGCACCCGCGGCTGATGCCGGATTTCTGGCAATATCCCACCGTTTCGATGGGGCTGGGGCCGCTGACCGCCGCCTACCAGGCGCGCTACATGCGCTATCTGGAATACCGCGAACTGAAACCGCACCAGGGGAGAAAGGTGTGGGCGTTTCTCGGCGACGGCGAGATGGATCAGCCGGAATCGCTGGCGGCGATTGCGCTGGGTGGGCGAGAAAAACTCGATAACCTGATCTTCGTCGTGAACTGCAACCTGCAACGGCTGGATGGCCCCGTGCGCGGCAACGGCAAGATTATTCAGGAGCTGGAAGGCACCTTCAAAGCCGCCGGCTGGCAGGTGATCAAAGTAATTTGGGGCAGCGGCTGGGACAAACTGCTGCAAAAAGACCGCTCCGGATTGCTGATGCAGCGCATGATGGAGTGCGTCGACGGCGATTACCAAACCTTCAAGTCGCAAAGCGGCGCCTATGTGCGGGAGCATTTCTTCGGCAAGTACCCGGAATTGCTCGAGCTGGTCGCCGACCTGAGCGACGATGAGATCTGGGCGCTGCACCGCGGCGGCCACGATCCGCAAAAGGTGTACGCCGCCTACCATCAGGCGGTGCATACCACGGGCAGACCGACGGTGGTGCTGGCCAAAACCGTCAAAGGGTTTGGCATGGGGGAAGCCGGTGAAGGGCAGAACATCAACCACCAGCTGAAAAAAATGAGCCAGGATGCGGTGAAAGCCTTCCGCGACCGATTAGGGCTGACCATCTCCGACGCCCAACTGGCAGAAATCCCTTACCTGAAGCCCGAACCCGACAGCGCGGCGGCGAAGTACATCACCGCGACGCGCACTGCGCTGGGCGGCTACATTCCTGCCCGCTTCGGCCAATCCGCTCCGCTGGCGATACCGGAACTATCGCGCTTCGAGGGCCTCCTGAAAGGCAGCGGCGAACGCAACATGTCGACCACCATGGCTTTCGTCAATATCCTCGGCACGCTGCTCAAAGACGCCAACATCGGCAAACTGATCGTGCCCATCGTGCCGGACGAGTCGCGCACGTTCGGCATGGAAGGCCTGTTCCGCCAGATTGGCATCCATTCCTGGCTCGGCCAGCTGTATACCCCGCAAGACGCCGGGCAGCTCAGCTACTACAAAGAGGCCAAAGACGGCCAGATTTTGCAGGAAGGCATCAACGAATCCGGCGCAATATCGACCTGGATCGCCGCCGGCACCGCCTACAGCAACCACGATGTCGCGACGATCCCGTTCTATATCTTCTACTCCATGTTCGGGCTGCAGCGGGTGGGCGATCTCGCCTGGGCGGCGGCCGACGCGCGCACCAAGGGTTTCCTGCTCGGCGCCACCTCCGGCAGAACCACCCTGATGGGCGAAGGCTTGCAGCATGACGACGGCCACAGCCACGTGCTGTCTTCGGTGATCCCCAGCTGCGTCTCCTACGATCCGACCTATGCCTATGAACTCGCGGTGATCGTCCAGAGCGGCATGCGCAGAATGTTCGTTGAACAAGAGGATATTTACTACTACATCACCTTGCTCAACGAGGGCTACCCGCAGCCGTCGATGCCGGCGGGCGTGGAGGACGGGATTATCCAGGGCGCCTATTTGCTCAAACGGAACGAAGCGGCAAACCAAGAGAGCCCGCGCGCTCAACTGGTCGCCAGCGGCGCCATCATGCGCGAGGCGCTGGCGGCGGCGGAGCTGTTGGCGGCGGACTTTGGCGTCGCCAGCGATATCTGGAGCGCCACCAGCCTGAGCGAGCTGCGCCGCAACGGCATGGCGGCCGAACGCTGGAACCTGCTGCATCCGGAAGATCCGCCGAAAGTTCCTTATATTCAGAGCCTGCTGGCGGCGCATCCCGGCCCGGTGGTGGTGGTAACGGACTATATGAAGATCGTCGGCGATCAGATCAAACCGTTCTTGCCCGACCGTACTTTTATCGCCTTGGGCACCGACGGCTTTGGTCGCTCGGACACCCGCGAGGCGCTGCGTGAGTTCTTCGAGGTCAACCGCCATTTCATCGCGCTCGCCGCGTTGAAGCTGCTGGCTGACGAAGGCCGTATCGCCCGCAGCGAGGTCAACCGCGCCATGGTACTGTATGGCATCGCCCCCGATAAGCCGGATCCGGCGACGGTGAAGTAACACTCGGCCTACCCACGCCGCCGGTTGTCACCCGCGGCGTTTTTCTTCCTTCGATTCAGCGGTGCGCGGCGCCCGCTCCCCCAGCCGCGCCACCGGGATATCCGCCAGCCGGGTGGTGTAGGCCGGCGACAGCATGTCGCGCTTCATTTGCCACGGCTTGACGATCCCCTGCCCGGCGAACCATACGCGCCCGCGCCCTTCCTGATTCAGGCGATCGAGAGTCGCCATCAGCCGTTCGCTGTTGCGGCGCGGCGGGCAGTCGTCGAACAGGTCGATCTGCGCCATGGCGGCGGCGCTGAAATCCCCCAGCACCACGCCGCCCTTCAGGTAACGTCGCCCCTCCTGCCAGATGCTCTCCAGCGCGCGCACCGCCATGGCGATGATGTCGCGGCTGTCGTTGCTCGGGGTTTGCAGCCGGGCGGTGCCCATATTGCTGTAATACCCTTCGCCCGCCGAATGCGGGCTGGTTTTGATAAACACCGAGACGTTGCGGCAGTAGCGCTTTTCCTGCCGCAGCTTTTCGGCGGCGCGTTCGGCGTAGCTGCAAATCGCCTCGCGCATGTGCGGATAATGCGTCAACCGCTGGCCGAACGAACGGGAACAGATGATCTGCTCTTTCGCCGCCGCCTCATCTTCCCACTGCAGGCATGACTCGCCGCGCAGCTCGCGTATCGTGCGTTCCAGCACTACGCTGAAGGTTTTACGCGCCAGCCGGGTATCGCAGTCCGCCAGCTGTAGCGCGGTGTGAATACCCATCGCCTGCAGCTGGCGAGTCAGGCGGCGCCCCACGCCCCACACCTCTTCCACCGGAAGCAACGCCAGCAATTTACGCTGGCGCACCGGATCGGATAAATCCACCACGCCGCCGGTGCCGCGCCATTTCTTGGCGGCGAAGTTGGCCAGCTTGGCCAGCGTTTTGCTCGGCGCAATGCCGACCCCGACCGTCAAATGCAGCTCGCGCCGGATGCGATCGCGCACCCGCTGGCCGAACGGCTCCAGCGCCTCGCAGTGGGCCACGCCGTCCAGCCGCAGAAAGGCTTCGTCCAGCGAATAAATCTCCACCGCCGGCGCCATCTCCTCCAGCGTGTCCATCACCCGGCGGGACATATCGGCGTACAGCGCGTAGTTGGAGGAGAACACCGCAACGTTGCGACGGCGCATCTCCGCTTTGATTTTGAAATAAGGCGCGCCCATCGGCACGCCCAACGCCTTCGCCTCGGCGCTGCGGGCGATCACGCAGCCGTCGTTGTTGGACAGCACAATCACCGGTCGCCCCCGCAGGTCGGGCCGAAAGATGGTCTCGCAGGAAGCATAGAAACTGTTGACGTCTACCAGGGCGAACATGGCTACCGCGCCGCGTAGACGATAAAGGTCACCACGCCGAAAATCTCCAGCTGCGCTTCGTCGTCGAACACGATCGGCGCGTAGGCGGGGTTCATCGGCAACAGCCGCACATCGGGGTGGCGCTGCAGTTTTTTGACGGTGAATTCGCCGTCCACCGCGGCGATCACGATATTGCCGTGCTCCGGCGTCAGGGCGCTGTCGACAATCAGCAAATCGCCATCCCGGATATTGCCGTCGATCATCGATTCGCCGCTGGCGCGCACGAAATAGGTGGCGTTGGGGTGCCGCACCAGCAGCCTGCCGATATCCAGCCGCCCTTCGACGTAGTCCTGCGCCGGGGAAGGAAAACCGCAGGCCACGCGATCGGCAAACAGCGGTAACGTTAGGGGCTCACCTGGTGAAAAAGCATACAACCTTGAATTGCTCAGCATAATCATAACCAAACTGTATATTTATACAGTAAAGCATAAACAAAACGCGAACGCGTGCAACCCCCTATCCCCCTGCGGATCGCGCTTTGTCGCGTAATATAATAATTTTCTGAGCGATTTTTTTTTACGCCTGCTAAGTGTTTCACTGCCCCTTGCACACACGTTATCCACCAAAACTGTGGATAACCTGCAGGGCGTGATTCCCTACGCGAGCGGGATCAGAATCCTGTATAATCCCCACACCTGCTAATAAGAATTCATCCTCGTCGGCGCCTCGTCACCGACGGTCACGAGAACGTTATGAACAAGCACCTACTCCTCGCAGAAACCGACGATATCAAACAGGAATGCCTGTCGCGCCACGCGGTCTGGCAGCGCAACGATCTGGCACAGGCGCATCAGGATTGGCTGGCGGAAGAAGTGCCGGTCGCCCTGGTGTACAACGGCATTTCCCACGTGGTGATGATGGCGACGCCGAAAGATCTGGCGGCCTTCGCCATCGGTTTTTCGCTGTCCGAAGGCATCATCGCCTCCCCCGACGACATCTACGACATCCGCCAGCAACCGGCCTGCAACGGCATTGAAGTGCATGTGGAACTCTCGAGCCGCCGCTTTATGCAGCTGAAAGAGAAGCGCCGCAGCCTGGCCGGCCGCACCGGCTGCGGCGTCTGCGGGGTGGAACAGCTGCAGGAGGTTGCTCAGCCCATCGCGCCGCTGCCTTTCACGCAACGTTTCGATTTGGCGCTGCTCGACCGGGCGTTGGCGCAGCTGCAGGACGTGCAAACGGTGGGGAAACTGACCGGCTGCACCCACGCGGCGGCCTGGATCCAGCCGGACGGCGCGCTCAGCGGCGGATGTGAAGACGTCGGCCGCCACGTGGCGCTCGACAAGCTGCTGGGCTACCGCAGCCAACAGGCGTGGCTGCAGGGTGCGGCGCTCGTGTCGAGCCGCGCCAGCTATGAAATGGTGCAAAAATCCGCCATGTGCGGCGTCGAGATCCTGTTCGCCGTTTCCGCCGCCACCCGCCTGGCGGTGGAGGTGGCCGAGCGCAGCAACCTGACGCTGGTGGGCTTCAGCAAGCCGGGGCGCGCCACCGTCTATACGCACCCGCAGCGGCTCTGGCAATCGACAACGGCGGCCTAACGCCGCCGGATAAGAATCGACTATTCTCAATAGCAGGACACCAGGAAGCATCCACGTCATGATAATTCGCCCGCACCAGAACTGGTTTTTTCGCCTGTTCGCCTGGCACGGTTCCGTGCTGTCAAAGATCACCTTTCGTCTGTCGCTGAACGTGCTGATGTCGATAGTGGCGGTGATCAGCTACCAATGGTACGAACAGCTCGGCGTGCATTTAACCATCGCGCCGTTCAGCCTGCTGGGCATCGCCATCGCGATTTTTCTCGGCTTTCGCAATAATGCCGGCTACAGCCGCTTTGTCGAAGCGCGCAACCTGTGGGGCTCGTTGCTGATTACCGAGCGATCCCTGCTGCGACAGATCAAAAGCCTGCTGCCGGACGAACCGGCGGTGCAGCAAAAGGTCGCCAAGCTGCTGATCGCCTTCAGCTGGAGCCTGAAGCATCAACTGCGCGCCACCGATCCCACCGCCGATCTGTACCACAATCTCAGCAGCAAAGAGCTGGCCGAGGTGATCGCCAGCCCGATGCCGACCAACCGCATCCTGCTGATGCTGGGCCAGGAGATCGGCAAGCTGCGCCGACAGGGGCTGCTGAGCGACATCACTTTCGAGCTGCTCGACAACAAGCTGAGCGAACTGTCCCACGCCCTCGGCGGCTGCGAACGGCTCGCCAGCACGCCGGTGCCGTTCGCCTATACCCTGATCCTGCAGCGCACCGTTTACCTGTTCTGCAGCCTGTTGCCTTTTGCCCTGGTGACCGACCTGCATTACATGACACCGTTTGTTTCGGTGTTCATTTCCTATACCTTCTTATCCTGGGACTCACTGGCCGAAGAGCTGGAGGATCCGTTTGGCGTGTCGGCCAACCATCTGCCGTTAAACGCCATCTGCAACACCATCGAGCGCAACCTGCTGGAAATGAATGACCAAAGCCCGCTGCCACCGCCGATGAAACCCGACGAGCACTTTAATTTGATCTGATCTATTTCACCCGAACACACTGGAGCCGAATGCAATGAATGCAAATACCCCCCTGCCGCAAGCCGTATTCACGCCGGTGACGCGCCATGCCATCTTTATCGTCGCCACCCTGTCGCCCGTTCCCGCCCATCTGGCGGCGGTGCGCGCCTGGTGCGGCGACATCGCCGCCGTGGTGCGTTCGGTCGGCAAACGCGCGCCGGCGGGCAACCTCACCTGCGTCTGCGGCTTCGGCTCCGAGGCCTGGGATACGCTGTTCGGCGCGCCGCGCCCTCGCCAGCTGCATCCGTTCAGCCCGATCGGCAGCGGGGAACGCGTCGCCGTCGCCACGCCTGGCGACATCCTGCTGCATATCCGCGCCGATGAAATGGATCTGTGTTTTGAACTGGCCTCTCAGTTGACCGCCAAGCTCGGCGACGCCGTGACGGTGATCGAGGAGGTGCACGGCTTCCGTTACTTCGATCAGCGCGCCATGATCGGCTTCGTCGACGGCACGGAGAACCCGGAAGGGCACGAAGCCTTCGACTACACGGTGATCGGCGACGAAGACGCGGCGTTCAGCGGCGGCAGCTATGTGCTGGTGCAGAAATACCTGCACGACATGCAGGGCTGGAATTCGCTCAGCGTGGAAACGCAGGAGAAGATCATCGGCCGCCATAAGCAGTCCAACATCGAGCTGGATGAAGCGGTCAAACCGTCGTCGTCGCACAGTTCGCTGACCACCATCACCGACGAGCAAGGCAACGAGGTGAAAATTCTGCGCGACAACATGCCGTTCGGCCGCCCCGGCCTGCGCGAGTTCGGCACCTACTTTATCGGCTATGCGCGCTCCCCGCAGCCGATCGAGCAGATGCTGGAAAACATGTTTATCGGCCGCCCGGCCGGCAACTACGATCGGCTGCTCGATTTTAGCCGCGCGGTGACCGGCACCCTGTTCTTCGTGCCTTCCGCCCCGCTGCTGGAAGCGCTGGCCGATCGCAGCGGCGCCGAACTGCACTGATTGGCCGAAATGCGGGGCCGCAGCGATCAGCCTTAGGTGATCCTGCGGCCCTGCGCGTCGATCACCGGCTCGCCGTCTTCTTTGCTGAAGGCGCCGCGCTGCGGATCCGGCACAATCTCCAACACCGCCTCCGACGGACGGCATAGGCGCGTGCCAAGCGGCGTCACCACGATGGGGCGATTGATCAGGATCGGCTGTTGCACCATGACGTCGATCAGTTGTTCGTCGCTCCAGGCGCTGTCGTCCAGCTGCAGCTCGGCGTAAGGCTCGACGTTTTTTCGCAACAACGCGCGCGGCGGCATGTTCATGTCGGCCAGCAACGCAATCAACCGTTCGCGGCTGGGAGGCGTTTCCAGATACAGAATCACCTCCGGCTCAACGCCGCTGTTGCGGATCAGCGCCAACGTATTGCGCGACGTGCCGCAGGCCGGGTTGTGATAAATCTTGATACTGCTCATGACGGTTTCTCCGGTTAGGATAAAACGGACAGCCGCAGCGCCAGCGCTGCCAGGGTGACGAACAGAATTGGCAGCGTCATCACCAGTCCTGCGCGGAAATAATAGCCCCAGGTAATGACGATGTTTTTCCTTGCCAACACATGCAGCCACAGCAACGTGGCCAGGCTGCCGATCGGGGTGATTTTAGGGCCGAGATCGCTGCCGATGACGTTAGCGTAAATCATCGCCTGCCTGATGACGCCTTCCGCGCCGCTGCCGTCGATCGACAGCGCCCCCACCAGCACCGTCGGCATGTTATTCATGACGGAAGAGAGAAACGCACTCAGGAAGCCGGTGCCGAGCGTCGCCGCCCACAGCCCCTGCCGCGCCAGCGCATCCAGCACGCCGGACAGCAGATCGGTCAAGCCGGCATTGCGCAGCCCATAGACCACCAGATACATGCCCAGCGAGAAAATCACGATCTGCCAGGGCGCCCCGCGCAGCAATTTACCGGTATCGATCGCCCGCCCGCGTTTCGCAACCGCCAGCAGCACCAGCGCGCCGCTGGCGGCGACCAAACTCACCGGCACGCCGAGCGGTTCCAGGGCGAAAAAGCCAATCAGCAACAGCGCCAATACCGCCCAACCGGCTCGAAACGTCGCGCGATCGCGAATCGCTTCCCGCGGCGCCGGTAAACGCGTCAGCGCATAGCCCGGCGGAATATCCTTGCGGAAGAACAGATGCAACATCACCAGCGTCGCCGCCACGGCGACGAGGTTGACCGGCACCATCACCGCCGCATACTCCGTAAAGCCCAAGTGAAAGAAATCCGCCGAAACGATATTCACCAGGTTGGACACCACCAGCGGCAGGCTGGCGGTATCGGCGATAAAGCCCGCCGCCATGACGAAAGCCAGCACCGCAGCAGGACGAAAACCGAGCGCCGACAGCATGGCGATCACGATCGGCGTGAGGATTAACGCGGCGCCATCATTGGCGAACAGCGCCGCCACAGCCGCGCCCAACAGGAGCATATAGGTAAACAGCCAGCGGCCCCTGCCGTTGCCCCAGCGCGCGACGTGCAAGGCGGCCCAGGCGAAAAAGCCGCTTTCATCCAGCAACAGGCTGATGATGATGACGGCGATAAAGGTCGCAGTCGCATTCCAGACTATCTGCCATACCACGGGGATGTCGCCGACGTGCACCACGCCGCTCAATAATGCCAATCCCGCCCCGATCGACGCACTCCAGCCAATACCCAGCCCTTTCGGTTGCCAGATGACCAAGATCAACGTCAGAATAAAGATCGCCCCTGCCACTATCATTGCTGCCCTTCCGCCCTTTTAAGTTTACATATTCGATTTTTCATATGTGTTTGCGTAAATTTTTTACCGTTACGGACAACCTTTCGCCACGCGTTGCGCTAACTCCGACATCTGTTCTGGCCGGCACTGATAAGCCTGCTCAATAATCGCCGCCGCCCAGGCCGGCATATGCGGCGACAGGCGATAATGTATCCATTTGCCATCGCGCCGATCGAGCAGCAGCCCGCTTTCACGCAGCATCGCCAGATGCCTTGAAATCTTGGGTTGCGGCAGCGCCAGTGCGCCCGACAGCTCGCACACGCACAGTTCACCGGCGTGGCGCAACAGCAGCACCAAGGTCAGGCGCGTCTCGTCAGACAGGTTTTTAAACAGCTTCAGCGGCGTCAATGACGGCATGTCACACTCCCGTTAACCTTTCTCTTCATCACAGCTCGCTCGTGAAGATACCAGCTTCACATTCGAAAAAACAAATATAAAATGCAAAACGTTGCCCTCCTCACCGAGACATATACTTATCTTTATGCCGTTCTTGCAGGAAGGAGGTACCATGCCGCTCACATTCAAACGTTCGGAAAGGCTCTCCATCGGCACCGAAATAGAGTTACAGCTGGTCGATGCCGAGCACTACGATCTTACGGATCGAGCCGATCGGGTGGTCAGCGCGGTCGGCGACCGCCGGCGCGTCAAGCATGAGCTCACCAAATCGATGGTGGAGCTGAACAGCTCGGTGCACCGCGATCTCGATGAGCTGCACACCGAGCTGCGCGCCCTGACCCATACCGTCCGGCGCTGCGCGCAGCGCCTGGGCTGTGACGTCTGCGGCGGTGGCCGTCACCTGAGCAACGACTGGCGCAAGCAGGTCATCAGCGACAACGCGCGCTACAGGCAGTTGGCCAGCCGTTTTGGCTATCTCTCCAAGCTGGCCTGCGTGTTCGGCCAACACATTCACCTCGGCGTTAACGACGGGGACGAGGCGATGTACCTGTGCCATGCGCTGACGCCCTACTTTCCGCAGCTGATCGCGCTCAGCGCCTCGTCGCCGCTGTATCAGGGCGTCGACACGCGCTTTGCCAGTTCCCGCTTCAGCGCTCAGAACTCCTTCCCCAACTACGGATGCCTGGAACACATCTACAGCTGGCATGAATTCAACGCCTACTACGAACGGTTGAATGCCGCCGGCGTGATTGAAAGCGTCAAGGATATTTACTGGGATGCGCGGCCAAAACCGGAGCTGGGCACGGTGGAGATCCGCATCTGCGATACGCCGCTGCGCCTCACCCACGCCGTGCTGCTGGTCGGTTACTGCCGCCTGCTGGCCGATTTTCTGTTGCAGCGCCGTTCGCCGATCGCGCCGGAATACGATGCCTTCACCAATTACAACAAGATCAACGCCTATCGCAGCGGCTTTGCCGCCGAATACGTCGATCCCGCGACGCTGCGCCGCAGCAGCCTGACCGCCCACATCCTGCACACTCTCGAAGCGCTGAGCGGTTTTGCCGAGCGACGGGAGGATCGTGCCCTGCTGCAGGCCGTCGAGCGCCATGTCCGCCAGGGCATCAGCGATTCGGAGCATATCCGCCAGATGTTGCACAACGGCCTGCCGCAAGCTCAGGTGATCAAGCGCCTGTGCGATGAGCTGTTGCAACCGGCAAGTTAAGTTTCGGCTATCGATTCCATACGCCAAAGCCGCTGTTCATTATGTGCTCTTTCGCTACAATCGTGAGCACTGACATTCACCGTATCGAGGACACCATGTACAACTTCTCCCGCTATCAGGCAAAAGAACTGGCGCTGGCTTACATGAGCGGCAAAAAACACGATCTGTCGCCGCAGGAATTTTTGCAGCAGCTGAAAAGCAGCGAGCGATCGTTTGAGCATCTGCTGAAACACGGCAGCGAAATGCCGCGTGACGTGCTGGTTAAAAGCTTCTGAACAGCCGGTTGCCGGCCATTTTCCCTCTACGCCGCCGGTGGCGAGCCTGACAGGCCCGCGCATTCCCGGCCGTTCATTCCCCGTTCCTCATCCTGCCTCATTTCGTCCCCACAGGCGAAAACCCCATAAATTCGCACTCATAGGCGAATTATTGACATATTCGTATCCAGGTGCGAATTTATAGTTATCTCTCCACAAACAATGGAACGCGCCATGCCGACGCCAATCAGCGTAATCAGCGGCGATCTGGTGGATTCCCGCCGATCAGACACCGTCAACTACCTCAATGGGCTGCATAACCTGCTCGATCGACTGCGGCGTGACGGGCGGCTGCATCAGGTGGAAATCTTTCGCGGCGATGCCTTCCAGGCGCAGGCCGCCCCGGAGGACGGGCTGTTGCTGGCGGTGTACATTCGCCTCGCGCTGCGAGCGATGGGCGCCGCGCACTGGGATGCGCGCATCGCCGTCGGGCTGGGCAGCCAACGGCCCGACGCCGCCGGTTACGGCAGCGCCTTTATCAACTCCGGCAGCGCGCTGGACGCCATGGCAAAAAATTGCCGGCTGGCTCTGAAAACCGACAACGATCGGACAAACGCCATTGTCAGCGATCTGCTGCCGATGTTAGATCATGTGATTGGCCGCCTGTCACAGGCCGAAGCGCGCATCGTTCAGGCGAGAATGTTCGCCGACAGCGGCGCCGCCGTGGCGGACCAGCTGCAAAAAGCCGCCTCCACGGTCTCCGCCGCGCTGAAACGCGCGGCCTACGAGGAAATCATGCGGTTTATTCACGCCATTAACAGGATCGTCTGACCATGGATCTGACCTATGCGCCTTTGCTGGCCTGGCTGTTGCTCGTCCATCTGCTGGCGGATTTTCCGCTGCAGCCGCTGAGTTGGGTGGAAGATAAAATTCGGCATCGCGCGCGTTCGCGTTTTCTGGTGTTGCACGCGTTGCTGCACGGGGTGCTGGCCGCCTGGGCGGTGGCCGGTTTCGGCCTGCTGCATGGCGGGCTTTCTTCACTGCAGGTGCTGGCCAGCCTGCTGGCCATCGCCGTCAGCCACTACCTGATCGATTTGCTGAAAGTCACCGCGATGAACCGCCTGAGCCCGGCCCGCAGTTTCCTGCTCGATCAGGGATTGCATCTGGCGGTGATCGCCTTGCTGTGGCTGGGGCTAACGCCGAACGCCGGTGAACTGCTCGCCGCGCTGGGGCGGCAGCTGGGGCGTTGGCAAACCGGGCTGGTGCTGGTGGCCTACAGCCTGATTTATCTGCCGATGAGCCTGCTGATCGGGCAACTGCTGGCGCACTGGACGCCGCAAATGCCGCCTTCGGCCAAGGCCGACAACGACTCGCTGCTGCGCGCGGGCAAACAGATTGGCTATCTGGAGAGAACGCTGATCCTGACCTTTGTGCTGCTGGGGCAAATCCCGGCGATCGGCTTTTTGCTGGCGGCCAAATCTATCTTCCGTTTCGGCGATCTGCGCCAGAGCGATGATAAGATGCGTACCGAGTATGTGCTGCTCGGCACGTTGTTTTCCTTCACGCTGACCATCATGCTCGGCCTGCTGGTCAACAAACTGCTGTAGCGGTGCAGGGGCGAAGAATTTCGCCCCTGGAGTGAACGCCGAGGCGGCTTACAGCCACTCGCCGAAGCGGCGGATATAGAAACGCTTCATCAACTGGGCGACCACGCAGTAGCTGACCAGCGTAGCGGCCAACCACGGGAAGTATTCCCACGGCAGCGGCTGCAGGCCAACCAGGGCGCCGAGCGGCGAGAACGGAATGTAGATGCCGAGCGCCATCACCAACCCGGTGGTCAGCAACACCGGCAGCGCCGCGGTGCTCTGAATGAACGGGATCTTCTGGGTACGCAGCATATGCACCACCAGCGTTTGCGACAGCAGCCCCTCAATGAACCAGCCGGACTGGAACAGCGCCTGGTGTTCTACGCTGTTGGCGGCGAAGACGTACCACATCAGCGCATAGGTCGTAATATCGAAGATCGACGAGGTCGGCCCAATCCACAGCATAAAGCGCCCGATGTTTTTGGAATCCCACTTGCGCGGCTTGCGCAGGAACTCTTTGTCCATCTTGTCCCACGGCAGCGACAGCTGGGAAATGTCGTACATCAGGTTTTGAATCAACAGGTGGATCGCCAGCATCGGCAGGAACGGGATGAAAGCGCTCGCCACCAGCACCGAGAACACGTTGCCGAAGTTGGAGCTGGCGGTCATGTTCAGGTACTTGATGATATTGCCGAAGGTTTCGCGCCCTTTGATCACCCCCTCTTCCAGCACCATCAGGTTCTTTTCCAACAGGATGATGTCCGCCGATTCCTTGGCGATGTCGGTGCCGGTGTCGACCGAGATGCCGACGTCGGCGTCGCGCAGCGCCGGCGCATCGTTGATGCCGTCGCCGAGGAAGCCGACGGTATGGCCGTTGGCCTGCAGCATTTTCAGCACCCGCGATTTTTGCAGCGGCGTCAGCTTGGTGAAGACCGTGCGTTGTTCCACTTCGCGCGCCAGCTCTTCGTCATCCATCTGTTCAATCTGCAGCCCGGAGAGCGGCTCACCCGGCTCCAGCCCGACATCGCGGCAAATCTTGCAGGTGATCACCGGGTTGTCGCCGGTCAGCACCTTCACCGTCACGCCGTTTTCCTGCAGTGCGGCGATCGCCTGCTGCGCGCTCTCCTTTGGCGGATCGAGGAAAGTCAGCAGCCCTTGCACCACCATGTCGCGCTCGTCGGCCACGCTCAACGGTTCGGTTGGGCGCTTCGCATCCAGCTCGCGCGTCGCCAGCACCAGCACGCGGAAACCGTCTTCGTTATACTCGCGGGCCAGCGCCTGCAGCGCCGCACGGCGCGCGTCGTCCAGTTCCAGCGTTTTGTCGCCTTCACGCACGTGGGTGGCGATCTCGAGCATCTCCTCTACCGCGCCCTTACAGATCAGCTGCTGCTTGCCATTTTCGTCCGCCACCACGATCGACAAACGGCGGCGCACGAAATCGAACGGCAGCTCATCCACCTTGCTGAAACGGCCCAGGGCTTCGATTCCCGGTTTGCCGCGCCCGAAACGGATCACCGCCTGGTCCATCAGGTTCTTCATGCCGCTCTGATGGAAGCTGTTCAGCCAGGCCAGGTGCAACACCTCGTTATCCCTGGCGCCAGTGACGTCGATGTGGTGCTCGAGAATGATGCGATCCTGGGTCAGGGTGCCGGTCTTGTCGGTGCAGAGCACGTCCATGGCACCGAAGTTCTGAATGGCGTTCAGGCGCTTCACCACCACCTTGCGGCGTGACATGGCGATCGCCCCTTTCGCCAGGTTGGAGCTGACGATCATCGGCAGCATTTCCGGCGTCAGGCCGACCGCCACCGCCAGTGCGAACAGCGCCGCCTCGCTCCAGTCGCCTTTGGTGAAGCCGTTGATCAGCAACACCACCGGCACCATCACCAGCATGAAGCGAATCAGCAGCCAGCTGACGCTGTTCACCCCGCGATCGAACGCGGTTTGCGCCCGCGAACCGACGATCGACTTGGCCAGCGAGCCGAAGTAAGTGCGCCCGCCGGTTGCCACCACCACCGCCGTGGCGGTGCCGCTGGCGACGTTGGTGCCCATCAGGCAGATATTGGACAGCTCAAGCAGCGCGTTCTCGCTGGACACTTCCCCTTCACTCGACTTCTGCGCCACGTTGCCCATGGCATCGTATTTCTCGATCGGGATCGCTTCGCCGGTCAAAATCGCCTGGCTGATGAACAGATCGCGCGAGGCGATAAGACGCACGTCGGCCGGCACCATGTCACCGGCGGAGAGCTGAATGATATCCCCCGGCACCAGTTCGCGGATCGGCACTTCCAGCGTCAGCGGATGCGCGCTGTAGCTGCTGCGGCGCAGCACAGTAGCGGTGGTGCGCACCATCGACTTCAACGCTTCCGCCGCTTTGTTGGTCCGGTATTCCTGCCAAAAACGCAGCAGCCCGCTCAGCGTGACCATGGTCAGAATGATAATGACGCCGGTGAGTTCAGTTTCTTCACCGTTCTGGCGCGGCAGCCAATAGTCGGTAAAGAAACTGATCGCAGCCAGCACCATCAGTACGAAGATAAACGGGTTGTTGAAGGCCTTGATCAGCTGGATCAGGGCATGCGGCGCCTTGTCATGGGCGACCTGATTGGCGCCGAACTGCTCCAGCCGCTCATCGGCGTCGTCCTGAGTCAAGCCGTTGCGGTTGCACTTCAGGTTCGCCAGCGTTTGGGCGATGCTGTTGGTCGCCTCTTGCGCAATGGCGTAGGCCGCCGCATCTTTATCACGGCGACGCATTCTTTCATTAATCTGAGTCATAACGCTATTCTCTTATTTTCGTTCTACGCACAGGGATATCCCGCCCGATAAACAGGTGATTCTGCGCAGAGTGGAATTTTTAATTAGCGTGACTAAATGGCGGAATTACCCTGTCAGCCACGCAAGAATCATTTCCCTTCCGGGGTCATCGTCCATAACGCCTCCTTAATGCCCCACGTTATTCAAGGTGCTCATGAATAAAACCGAACATATAATCAAGTTAATCAATATTTATATTATTATTCAGACCGGTAATTCGGACGCGACGCGCCAGCGAACGGCACTCACGCTTTTTTCCAGACTGACGCGGCAAACAATACCTTCGATTTCTTTTTGCGCGGCCGGGGTGGCGGTAATTTCCGCGCACACTTCCAATTGCCCCGGACTGGAAATATCGGCGCTGCGCAAGGATTGCAGCCGCAAGGCGACGCCGTTCAGCGCCTGCAGGATCAGGGTGCGCACCAGAATTTCGTCCTGCTCGCCGCAGGTCACCTGAATGCGGTAGCACAGTTCCAGATCGGTCGCCTGCTGATGCGGCTGCAGATTGATGCGCTGCGCGGCTTCGCGCAGCAGGATATTGGCGCACAGGATCACCAGCGTAGCGACCACCGCATCCCAATGCTGGCCCAGGCCGCACAGGACGCCAATCCCCGCCGAACACCACAGCGTGGCGGCGGTGTTGAGGCCGCGAATGTTCAGCCCTTCACGCATGATAACGCCGGCGCCGAGGAAACCAATACCGGATACGATCTGCGCGGCCACCCGGCCGGCGCTGGCCGGATCGGTGGACATGGAGCTGAGAATAAAGACCGCCGCACCGGTCGCCACCAGCGCATTGGTGCGCAGGCCGGCCATGCGCTGGCGCCACTGGCGCTCAGCGCCAATTACCGCGCCCAGGCACATCGCCAGCAATAAATTTAAAACGAAAGGAGTCATCGCCATGACTGTCCCCTTAATTAACCGCAGGAGATAAAATCATGTGCTGTTTAGCACACGCGAAAGCGCGCTGAAAATAAATCAGCGAATCAGCGTGTCGTGCCTGGAGGGAAAAGGCTGTGGCTGTAAAATACCATAATAACGTCCAACTCGATTCACCTGAAACCGTCAGGCATCAGGAAACGTTTATTACTCGGGTATGCACAGCTCAGAAATAACTGGAGAGGGGTGCTGCCCGCCGATAACGGCAAGCAACAAATCAGAAGAGAATTGGTCAGCTTGCCTTATTTGTTTTATTACAACTACAACTGTCCAATTGGGTTTCTCCACCGAAATTTTGGCTGAGTATAGTGACGTCGGATAATGAAGTAAAGGCTAATTTATTAAACGAAAAATAAACTGGAATACGGCGATGATATTTCGATGTCACGAATAGAAGATGGCGACATTGGGCGCCGACGCCGCCTTCCGGCCGCTGCATCAGGCCCTGTGGGACAAAGCGCTGACCGCCAATTTCAGCGCGCAGCCTTTCGCCGGCATCGCGGCCCACAGCCTGCGCGCCACACTGGCCGACGGCCGCACGTTCGACGTTGCGCCTTAGCAAGGTCGCCGGCGGTGGGCTACGCTAGGCTATATTTCCGACGACCCGCAAGGAGTGGCCGATGACGCCTCTGATCCACACTCTGCTCGACGAAATTTGGCAAAGCCTGGGGCAGCGCCCCGCCCCCGCCGACCGGCTAACCGTAAGCGGCACCGGCGCATTGCCTTCGGCGTTTCCCGTGACCGAATTGGCTACCGCCGCCTGGGGCGCCGCCGGTTTGGCCTGCGCCGAGTTGCTTCGCCGCGAGGCGGCCGACGCGCCGCAGGTCTGGATCGATCAACGCCTGGCCTCGCTCTGGTTCGGCTGGACGCTGCGTCCGCTGGGGTGGACGCTGCCTGCGGCCTGGGATGCACTGGCCGGCGACTATGCGACGGCGGATGGCTGGATACGCCTGCATACCAATGCGCCGCACCATCGGCGAGCGGTGGAGCAGGTGCTGGGTTCGGCATCGGATAAAGGCACGCTGGCGGAACGCGTGCTGGGCTGGAAAAAAAGCGAGCTGGAGGAAGCGGTGATCGAGGCCGGCGGCTGCGCGGCCCAAATGCGCTCGGCGGCCGCGTGGCGACAACATATTCAGGGCAAAAGCGTGGCGCTCGAACCGCTAATCCACGCCTCGCTGCAGCCGGAAGCGCCACCGCCGGGCTGGGCGCTACCCGTCGCCCGGCCGCTGCACGGCGTGCGGGTGCTGGACCTGACGCGCATTCTCGCCGGGCCGATCGCCACGCGTTTTCTTGCCGGTTTGGGCGCCGACGTGCTGCGCATCGATCCCTACGGTTGGGATGAGCCCGGCGTTGAACATGAAGTCATGCTGGGCAAACGCAGCGCGCGCCTCAACCTGACCAATGCGCACGATCGCCATACGTTTGAACATCTGCTGAGAAACACCGACGTGATCGTGCACGGCTACCGTGCCGGTGCGCTGGAGAAGTTGGGCTATGGCGCGGAGGAAAGACGCGCGCTGGCGCCGGGCCTGATAGACGTCTGCCTGAATGCCTACGGCTGGAGCGGGCCGTGGCGCACCCGGCGCGGTTTCGACAGCCTGGTACAGATGAGCTGCGGGTTGGCGGAGGCGGGCATGGTTTGGCGCAGCGCCAGTTTGCCGGTGCCGTTGCCGGTACAGGCGCTGGATCACGCCACCGGCTATTTGATGGCGGCGGCGGTGCTGACCGGTATGGCGCAGCGCCTGAGCCGCGGCACCGGCTACCACGCGCGGCTGTCGCTGGCGCGCACGGCGCAGTTGCTGCTGGCGCATCCCTGTTCGGCAGACTATCGGCCGGAACCGCTGGCGCCAGCCGGAACCGCCGACGAGAATCCGGAAACGGAATTGACTTACTGGGGGGCCGCGCAACGCCTGCGCGCCCCGTTAAGCCTGCAGGGCACGGCGCTGCAGTGGGCGCTGCCGGCGACTACGCTCGGCACCTCGCAACCGGAATGGCTACGCCGCTAAATCGCCGCCAACTGTTGCTGCAGCCACTGCAGCAAGCGGGTGACCGCCGGCGTCAACCCGGCGGTCTGCGGCCACACCAGATAAACGTCGTCATCGCTCAGACGACGGGGCGCGGCCAACGCCACCAGTCTCCCCGCGTCGAGAGCATCCTGGACCAGCAGCTTTTTCGCCAACGCGATGCCAAACCCTTGCTCCGCCGCGCGAATCAACAACCCGGCATCGTTGAACAACGCCTGTTGCCGCCCGCATAACGGCCGCCCCTGCGCGTTGAACCAGTCGCGCCAGGGACTGACGTCGTGCTCGAGCAACGGAATATCGCCACCGTTCTCGAACGCCGCCCCCCATTCTCGCGCCATATCCGGCGAAGCGACAGGCAGCACGTCACCCGACGCGATGCGCTGCGCCTGCAGCCCCGCCCATTGACCGCTGCCGATGCGGATCGCCGCATCGAACCCTCGCTGCGACAGATCCTGCAGCGCCAGCGACGCATCGATATCCAGCGCAATATCGGCGCAGGCCTCATGAAAAGCAGGCAGACGCGGCAACAGCCAATAATGGGCAAAAGACGGTAACACGCTGATGCGCAGCGTCTGGCTTGTCGCCGCACGCCGGGCGCGGGCGACGCCCTGCTGCAGCGCCTGCAGCGCCGGCTCTACCGCCGCCAGCAACTCTCGCCCGGCGGCATTCAGGCGCACGCCGCGCCCGCGCCGTTCAAACAGCGGATAGCCGACCGCCTGCTCCAGCAGCTGAATTTGCTGGCTGACCGCACCGTGCGTCAAATGCACCTGTTCCGCCGTAGCGCGCAAATTTTCCAACCTGGCGGCGATCGCAAAGGTCGGCAAGACATGCAGGGGAATGCGTTCATTCATCATTGGTTAACCAGGCTATCCAAAAAGGTTATTTTTCATCGATTTTGACCAGCAGGCAAATGTTCTATGTTTACCCCATCATCCCTGACGTTTTCGGAGCCACCATGCACCCATGTTTACAACAGGATCTCGCGCAGTTTCCGCAGATCCTCGACCACACCCGCCAGTTGGCGGAAGATTTCCTGACCGGGCTGCAGCAACGCTCGGTCTGCCCGCCGCTCGAGCATCAGCAGCTGCAACCGGGCGACGATCGACTAGATGAAAACGGCGAAGGCGCCCTGGCAGCGCTGGAGCGCTTTTGGCAACGTTATCAGGCCGGCATTTCCGCCAGCGCCGGCCCGCGTTATTTCGGCTTCGTCACCGGCGGCGGCACCCCGGCGGCGGTCGCAGCGGACTGGCTGGTTAGCGTGACAGACCAAAATAGCTTGCTCAGCCATGATACCATCGCAGCCACGATCGAGCTGGCGGCCGTGACGCAGTTGAAATCCCTGCTGGGCCTGCCGGAAACGTTCAGCGGCAGCCTGGTCAGCGGCGCGACCATGGCCAATTTCACCGGGCTGGCCATTGGCCGGCAGTGGCTGGGACAACAGCACGGCGTGGATATCGCCCAACAGGGCCTGGCGGCGCTGGGTTCCATCCGGGTATTGTCGGCCAATCCACATTCCAGCAGCGTGAAGGCGCTCAGCATGCTCGGTATCGGCCGCGAGGCGCTGACGAGCGTCGCCAGCCTGCCGGAGTCTGAAGCCATGGATATGGAAGCACTGGAACGGCAGCTCGCCGCCGGCGCCGGCCAGCCAACGTTGGTACTGGCCAGCGCCGGTACGGTCAACACCGTCGCTTTCGACGACCTGCCGCGTCTGCTGGCGCTGCGGGAGCGTTATCCGTTTTGGCTGCATGTCGATGCGGCATTTGGCGGCGTGGCGGCCTGCTCGCCGCTCTACGCTCCAAGACTTGAGGGCTGGCAGCATGCCGATTCCATCACTGTCGACGCGCACAAATGGCTGAACGTGCCTTATGACAGCGCGATCCAATTTACCCGCCATTTGGATCTGCAAATGCAGGTATTTCAGAACCATTCGGCCTACCTGGAAGCACCGACATTGCGGCCAGACAACTATCTGCATCTGACGCCGGAAAATTCGCGCCGCTTCCGCGCCCTGCCGCTTTGGCTGACGCTGAAAGCCTATGGCCGCAGCGGCATACGGGATATCGTCGAGCGCAACGTCCGATTGGCGCAGGCGCTGGGGGCGGCGCTGGCAGCCGATGACGGTTTCCAGCTGCTGGCGCCGGTGAATTTGAACGTGGTGTGCTTCGCACTCAGCCATCCACAGGGCGACAGCGAGGCGGCGCGCGATCGCTTTCTCGAGCGCCTGAGCCGGCACGGCGTGGTGCGCTGCACCCCTACGCGTTATAACGGTCAGCCGGGGATCCGCGCCGCGCTGGTCAACTGGATGACGGAGGAACAGGACATCCGGCTGGCGTTGGACTCGCTGCGCCATTGCCTGGCGGAAACGGCCTAGCGCGCGCGGCGTATTACCCGAGTTGGAAGGCCTGCAAACGCCGTTCTTGCCGCCCGTCATCGCCGATGTTATCCGGCGACAGCCAGGCGGCAAACGCCGCGCGCCGCGCCGGCCATTCCCCGTCGACGATCGACAGCCAGTCGGTGTCGCGCGTGCGTCCTTTGACGACGATGGCCTGGCGGAACGTGCCTTCATAGCGGAAACCCAAGCGCTCGGCGGCCTGGCGTGAAGGCAGATTGAGGCTATCGCATTTCCATTCGCAGCGCCGGTAGCCAAGATCGTCGAACAGATGCCGCAGCATCAGGAAAATCGCCTCGCTGCCCAGCGCGCTGCGCTTCATCAGCGGCGACCAGTTGATGGTGCCCAGTTCGGCCACGCCGTTGGCAGGATCGATGCGCAAAAAAGCGCAGCTTCCCACCGCGCACCCGTTTGACTGATCGATCACTACCATCGTGTTTCTGTCAGCGCTGGACGCCTGAGCCTCAAGATAACGCTGGAAATCTGCGCGCGACTGCGGCCGTTCCCAAAACAGATAAGTCCAGTCGCGATCGTCCTCGGCGGATTGATAAGCCTGATAAAGCGCCTCCCCCCAGCGCGCGAGGTTAAGCGGTTCGAGGCGGCAAAACCGCCCTTGCAGCGGCGAGTGCCCGGGCATGCCTGCCGGCTGCCAATGAGGGAGGGCTTCGCCAATCGGCTGCCCATACTGATTCCGTCTCACCGCGACATCCTGTTTTTGAAAGGTGGAGAGGCAAGTTAAAACCAACGCGAGCCAGAGACAACTCCGACCTGCCATTCCTCCCCTGCGGATCGGGCCGCAGGATGATAGTTTAGAGAAATCACTGAATCACCGTTAAACATTCACGAAAACTATTTCATGTAAAATAAATATCCAGATAACTCATTGTAAAACGGTGATTTATAGCAACAAATAAGCTACACATTCCGGCCATAATGTTAACTTTCGTTTGCCGTTATGATAAAAAAAGAAGTGCTAATCATTAGCATGGAAAGCGGAAAAACACCATAACTTAATGATATTTAAATAAAAAAAACGAAAAACATCAGAGAGAGCGTTTTTTGTCCACTCAAAAAATGCGCTGAAAGACGTCAAAAAAACGACACATGAATTTTTTTTAAGACTTTTCCTAGCAAACTAAAATTTTGTTTCGTGACATGATGAACAGATTCGCGGCAAGCAATGCAGACAGGCACGGGCGCCAAGCGCAGATCAGGCTCAACATGCCGAAGCTGGACGAGCAGCAGATCGCTCTGACTTAAGCCAAACTTATAGATTCATGCAATTAATAAGTTTAGTATGAAAATATCATTGAGTGACGCCGTGTTTATTGATAGAACACTCGCTACACTGAATTATTGCTCCATTTTGCCTTTCGGCTTTTTAGGCTTTTTCTCATATTACCGCAGTAAAACGGATTTAAGTGGGGGTGCGATATGCCAACGATTATCATGGATTCATGTAGCTATACCAGATTGGGGTTAACCGACTATCTGACTTCGCATGGCGTGAAGAAGCGCCATATTAATGCCATCGAGGACATTGACAGCCTGCATGAAAAATGCAGCAAGTTGAATCCGAGCCTGGTGTTTATTAACGAGGACTGCTTCATCCACGAAGCAAACGCCACCGAGCGAATAAAACGGGTCATTTCACTGCACCCGGATACGTTATTCTTCATCTTCATGGCCATTACCAACGTACATTTCGACGATTATTTATATGTTCGCAAGAACGTCATCATATCGTCAAAATCCATCAAGCCAGAGACTATGAATCAGCTACTTAGTCACTATCTCGAGAGAACGTCTCTGCGTACGGAGAAATCCTCTCTGGATCAAACGCCGGTAACGCTGAGCCAGACTGAATCAAACATGTTACGCATGTGGATGTCCGGTCAAGGCACCATCCAGATATCAGACCAGATGCAAATAAAGGCCAAAACGGTCTCTTCCCACAAGGGAAACATCAAGCGGAAAATAAAAACGCACAACAAGCAGATCATTTATCACGTTGTTCGTTTGACCGATACATTGACCAGTGGAATATTCGTCAATAGCCGCTGAACCACAGAGAACGCCCCCGCTCTGTTTTACCAGCCGTTAAATACCCGGTGATAATGTCATCTGGATAGCAGCCGCTGGAACCACAAAAAAATACCTGCTGCGTTATCCCCCGCTAGCGCAACGGGTATTTTTTTGCCGTCGATAAAAAAAATCTTACCGCAATGAAATAATCTCAAAATGGACAATTTCATTAGCAAATTAATGAGATTAGCCTAAGTTAGTGCCCGTGCTCGCGACAGGGCTCCACAAACGTGCCGTCACGGCTGTCGATTTCATTAAAAAACCAGACGCCCGCCGGGTAGTCGTCAAGAGAAACCAGGTACATGGTGCCTTCGTTGAACACCTCTACGGCCAGAATGACGCCTTCACGCCGCGGGCCGCCGTCTGTTTTTACCGTCACTCGATCGTTAACCTGCATACCCTTCTCCATTATTTGCGATTGCCGTCAGTGTATTACAAAACCGGAGGCGATGGACACCGCTCCAGCCCTGCCGGCCTCTGCTATCAGCGTAGCAGCCGCCTGGATTTTCACTTTCTTAACGGTTTGGCCGCAGAATCTTAAGCCGGTCTCGCGTAGCCTGTCTTCAGGCGTTTCCCCCCCAGAGAAGCGCTCGCAAATGAAGAAGTAACAAGGAACTTTTGCCCGCAGACTTGCGGGCTTTTTTTTGCGCACCGCTGAATTGCAGGCATAAAAAAACCCGCCGCAGCGGGTTTTTCTCAATCAGCGCCAGGCGCCAATTAGATAGCGGTAACGTTAGCCGCAGATGGACCTTTCGCACCGTTCTCGATAGAGAACTGTACGTTCTGGCCTTCAGCCAGGGTCTTGAAGCCTTGATCCTGGATAGCAGAGAAGTGTACGAATACGTCTTTGCTGCCGTCTGCTGGGGTGATGAAACCAAAACCTTTAGCTTCGTTGAACCACTTCACTTGACCTTTGATCATGTTAGACATGTCTAATTTCCTTCAATAATAAATGTAAGCCGCCATGGGCGAGGTAGCCGGTCATCAGTTACTTATGGAGGCACTGGAAAGGAAATTCGTCAGAGAAGGGCTATCCGGGATAACGCTTTAAATTTGAACTACTTTACTCAAAATGTCGTGCATAAATAGGTCTGTACCACAGGCCGACATCATTAACTCATGAGCGAGCGGCAATAGCAACCTTTTTCGCCGCAATGGGGCGCTAATCTCGGCTAAACGCACAGGATTTGACCCTGTCTGCCGATAGGGCCGCCGCCTGACTCGCCCGTAACGCCCAAGGCAAATGATAGTAATTCTCGTTCTGCTGTTTTATAGTTGCCTGACGAAATCATTCAGGGAGATTCACCATGCCGAGATGGCTTACATTACCGGCTGTCAGTACCGCCGCCCTGCTGGCCTTTGCCGCTTACAGCGCTCCGCAGAGTGCACTGGAGCTCAATTATCAAGCCCCCGACCCCAGCATGGCTCCCGCGCCCAAGCCGCCTGCCCCCTCTGAGCCGGCCACCAAAACGGGAAAACCGCCGATCGCTTGGACAGAGGCGAGAGATAAAAGCGGTTTTCGCGTCGATATTGAGTGCGATCATCCTGGCTGCAGCAAACCGCGCGCCAAACCTTATCCCGCGTATGAAGGCCCGGTGAAGAAAACCGATCGCCGCCGCCAGTCTGATCCTTATTCCACCAATCAGGATCCCGATTACAACATTCAGTTGGGCTATGAGTGGTAGTGGCGCTTTCGGAGTAATGCCTATATCAGCCTCCTTTGCCGCTGCATAGAATATGCCTCAGTTCACCACTCCTCCTGGTGTTGAACACAACAAGCTGTGTTGCAAATCTTTATGCGCCTCCCTATAGGCGCTTTTTTTTTGGGGCCTATCCCTCAAAGCGTCTTCCGATTACAGATTGCTCTCATTGCCCCACAAAGTGATGAATGTCACAAATACGCCTCCTTGCCATTCTTATTCGGAGGTAACGTTCATGGCCACAGGATCCCTTGCCCTCCTGGCCGTCTTGGCCGGCATTGCGGGCTTCGCCCTCTACAAGCATTTAAAATCTCAGAAAAAAAGCACACTCGTCCGCCCGCACGATCGGTAACCGACAACGCGCTTTCACCGCGAAGGCCCGGCACATCGCACGCCGCGCCTTCGCGGGCTGTCATGCTTTCATCACAAAATTGTCACATTATGGCCATATGATGATTCGCGTTTATCCGCTCTGGCTTAACACCAAGGATTTCGCCCATGACCATAATTAAAGCTGCAAACCATCAGGAAGCAGAAAAACTCATCCGCGCCGGCACCGCCAAGAAAATCGAACTGGCCTACGATATCGGCAGCGACGACTTCTTCCAGCTTGCCAGCCTGTGGTGCGATAAAGGCGCCAAAATCTCCAAAGGAAAAGAACACTTCATCGTCTCGTTGAAAGGGTTCCGCATCCCGCCTAACGATTAATGCCCAGCCGCCCATCGCGGCGGCTTCGCCCCTTCCTCGCAAAACCGCTCTATTCAACCACACGCGCCTCATTCGATTTCGCTAAGCTAACAGCAGACTTTATTGCGGACGTTTCGCCTGATAATCACGTCCGCCACGATGAGGAGAGTAACCATGTCAACAAATGCAGCGCTGCCCGGCACGATGAAAGCGATTGAAATCAGCCAACCGGGCGCTCCCGACGTTCTGGTCGTTACCGAACGCCCGGTGCCCGTTCCGCAAGCGGGCGAACTGCTGGTGAAAATCGCCGCCGCCGGCGTTAACCGCCCCGACGTGCTGCAGCGCCAGGGGAACTATGCCCCGCCGCCCGGCGCCTCGGATATCCCCGGCCTGGAAATTGCCGGCGAAGTGGTGGCCATCGGTGAAGGCGTGACCCACTTCGCGCTCGGCGATCGGGTTTGCGCCCTTATCGCCGGCGGCGGCTATGCGGAATACTGCACCGTGCATGAAAGCAATGCGTTGCCGGTGCCGGCGGGGCTGAGCCTGACCGAGGCCGCCGCGCTGCCGGAAACCTTCTTCACCGTCTGGGTCAACGTGTTCCAGCGCGGTCATCTCAAAGCCGGCGAAACCGTGTTGATCCATGGCGGCACCTCCGGCATCGGCACGGTCGCCACCATGCTGGCGAAGGCCTTCTGCGCCCAGGTGATCACCACCGTCGGCTCCGAAGAGAAACGTCAGGCCAGCCTGGCGCTGGGCGCCGACGTGGCGATTAATTACCGCAGCGAAGACTTTGTCGCACGCACCAAAGACGCCACCAACGGTAAAGGCGCCGACGTCATCGTCGACCTGATCGCCGGCGATTATGTCGCCAAAAACTATCAGGCCGCAGCGATGGAAGGCCGCATCGTGCAAATCGGCACGCAAAACGGCGTGGTGAAAGAGCTCAATCTGATGCCGCTGCTGCTGAAACGCCTGACCCATACCGGGTCGACGTTGCGCTCGCGCAGCGTGGCGGACAAAGCGCAGATTGCCGCCGATCTGCGCGAAAAGGTTTGGCCGCTGCTGGAGCGCGGCGTGCTGAAACCGCAAATTTTCAAAACCTTCCCGCTTGAGCAGGCCGCCGCCGCGCATACGCTGATGGAGTCCAGCGAGCACATCGGCAAGATCATGCTGACGTTCTGAGCCTATTCCCCGCGGCCGGTGCTGCGGGGAAACCGATGCCGCACTCAGGGAATGATGCGGCGGCGGCGGAACTCATCGAACAGCGAGAAAAACATGGCTTCGGTTTCGACAAACTGGTGGAAACCGAAGCGCCGCGCCTTGCTGCCATCCGCGAACATGTCATAGTCCCAGGAAAAAACGAAATCGGCGAAACGCCAGCCGGCCACCGCGCGATAGTCCGGTTCGGCCAATTGGTGCCGCTGCGCCAACTCCCGCCACAGCGACGCTTTGTCCGGCATCATGCTCTCCAGCGGCATCGGCAGCGGCGGCGCACATTCCAGCCCAAAGTAAGCGGCGATTTTCGGCCACATCTCGCTCCAGCGAAACAGATCGCCGTTG
Source organism: Serratia sp. EC4 (assembly GCF_059652115.1). Lineage (NCBI taxonomy): Bacteria > Pseudomonadati > Pseudomonadota > Gammaproteobacteria > Enterobacterales > Yersiniaceae > Serratia > Serratia sp. EC4. The sequence goes on from NZ_JBNIDE010000001.1 coordinate 872,202, forward strand.
TTGATATTAAACGCCTGATTGGCCGCCGCCGGCTCGGTCGCCGCCCACAGCGTGGCGCGCGCCAACAGCCCGGCGTCGGTCATTTCCAGCAGGCTGTGGTAAGCGCCCGGTTTACCCGGGAAGCGCAACGGCAGCCCGAGCGCTTTGCTGATCGAGGCGTAAACCGCGATGCTTAACGCCAGATTCATCGGATTGCCGAGGGAGAAGCCCCCCACCACGCTTGGACGGATGGCGCTCCAACGCCAGCGCTTGCCGGCCTGCCGCTGCGCCAGATACTGCTGCTGCGCCACGTTAAACTCCGGCGGCATATGCCCGGCGTCGCTTTCGCGCGCCGGCGTTTTAAACGGCCCCAAATGCGCGCCATACACCTTATAGCCCTGCATCAGGCTGATATGTTCCAACGCCGGCGCGACCGGCTCCAGCTCCTCGACGACGTGTTGCAGCATCTGCAGGTTCGGCGCCACCAGCCCCGCCCAGTCCGGCGCATCCTGATAGGCGGCATAGAAAACGTGGCTAATCGCGCTCAGCGGCCGCAGCGCGTCGCGCGTCGCCGCTGCATCCAGCAGATCAACCTGAAGGTGGCGCACCCCCGGCGCCGGTTGCCCACCCCGCCGCGAGACCCCCACCACTTGCCAGCCCTGTCCGGCCAGTTCCTCAATCAATCGGCGCCCAATCACGCCATTGGCGCCGATCACCAATGCCTGCCGCTTTGCATTCATCTTGTCACTCCTCGGGTTATCGATGCCCTGAGTGTCATTGATTAGCAATGCTTGCGGTAGAAGAGACTTTCCACTAACACTTATAAGAAAAATCTAGAGGCAAGATCGACATGGATAAGCTGAACGCCATGAAAACCTTTATGCGGGTGGCGGAGCTGGGCAGCCTGTCGGCCGCCGCTCGCGATCTGCGTTTGACGCAGCCGGCGGTCAGTCAGCAAATCGCCGGCCTGGAGCAGCAACTCGGGGCCCAACTGCTGTTTCGCAGCACCCGGGCGGTCACCCTGACCGATGCCGGCAGCAGTTATTATCAGCGCCTCAAACCGATTCTGGCGGCGGTCGACGAAGCGGAAGAAGCGCTGCGCGGCCAGCGCCACCAGTTACAGGGCAATCTGCGCATTCATGCCCCGACCGGGTTCGGGCAGTTGCACGTCACGCCGCTGGCCATCGCTTTCCAGCAACGTTATCCGAGCCTCGCCATCGAGCTGCTGCTGGACGATCGTCGCGCCGACGTGATCGGCGAAGGCATCGACGTAGCGCTGCGTTTCGGTGAACTGCATGCGCCCGGCATGGTGGCGAAACGTTTGGGCGAGCTGCAACGCCTGCTGGTGGCGTCACCGGCCTATCTGGACAAACATGGCACGCCCCGTTCGCCGGCGGAGCTGGCTAAACATGCGCACATTCGTTACAGCGGTTTGAACGACGGCGATACGCTCACTCTGTTCGGGCCGCACGGCCCCGAGATGGTTACTGTGCGGCCCACGTTCCGCGCCAACAATACGCTATCGCTGCTGGCCGCCATTGAGGCTGGAGCCGGTATCGGCGGCGCCCAACGGCCGTTAATCGCCGAGCAGCTGGCGACGGGGGCGCTGGTGCCCGTTTTGCCGGAATACCGCTACCCGCCCATGGCGCTGCACGCGGTCTATCCCGCCTTACGTTTTATTCCGGAGAAAGTGCGCGCCTGGGTGGCGCATCTGCAGCAGGCGTTGACGGCGATCGAGGGAATTAGCGGAGTGAAGGCTCCCGGCCAGGCGCCGGGAGCCTAATCATTATTTGAACAGTTTACCGACCATATCGCCCAGCTCGTTGCTGTCTTGCTGAACTTCACCGTTTGGTGAGGCGGCATCCGCGACCGTTGGCAAGAACTGCGCAATGGTGCTGGACGCCTGTGCCGGATCGATGCCCAGCTTTTCAGCCAGTTGGTTGATGGCGTCGCTACCCAACGCCTGCTGCACATGGTCGCCGGTAATCGACTGATTTTCGCCATTGCCGAGCCAGGAACCGACGATATCGCCGAACTGCCCCTGACGGAACTTGTCCAAAATGGCCTGCAGGCCGCCTTGTTGCTCGATCCACTGCATAATGGCGATGTAGTCGATACCTTTACCACCGTTGGCGCCGCCGCCCAGAATGTTACCCAATACGCTATCGAACAGACCCATGATATTCCCCTTTCAGCGGGTACGGCCCGCGCCGCACCGCCGGATTGATTTCACGAAAAAGGGCCGCCGCGGCGACCCTGTTGAGCAACGGCTGCTTAGCCTTTGATCTTCCTGTAGACAAAAAGCACCACCAGAGCACCGATTACCGCCACCACAAAGCTGCCCAGGTTAAAACCGTCAACGCGGCCCATACCGAAGAAGGTGCTGATATAGCCGCCGACGACGGCGCCCACGATCCCCAATATAACGGTCACAATAAAGCCGCCGCCGTCTTTGCCCGGCATAATCCACTTGGCCAGGATACCGGCGATTAAACCAAAAATGATCCAGGAAATGATGCCCATCTTTACTCTCCCTATTACCTTTTGCCTAACAGAAATCCTATTACCAGGCCCACGACGGCGCCGGCGCCTATCCCCGCCCAAGGGTTATCCTTAAGGCAGGCACATGATTGCTCGAGCGCTGCTTTTACACCGCTGCTCACTTCGCAGGCGGTGGTTTTCACGTAGTCGCTCGGTTGCTCAACACCGTTTAGATCGTCATTTTCATATGACATGTCAAACCCTTACAGACCAACTCTCTGAGAATTTCGTCACATGTTTCGCGCCAGGCGCCGTCCGCTCCGCGATCTTGCTCTGGGCAATCTGCCCGCTGCCGCTCAATGCGGAGGCGTCCGGCGGCAAACGCACAACTTCACACTATGACTATAGTAAAAAATCAGCGGTTTACCCATTTCCGTCCGTCTGAATTTCACCATACAAAAAACGATCTGATTTCATCCCGCTGTCATCTTGCAAGGCTAAACTTTAAACACATCTTCCTGGAGGAAACGCCAATGTTCAATGCCCCCGTTGTCCTGATCCTCGCGCTACTGTACGCACTGGCCGCCGCTTGGGACGGTTCCGCGGCGTTACTGTTTCATTGAGGTTACATAGCCGTTGTCACTTTTGCGATGCGCTTAATTGTGTCTTTATTTTTCAATTTCGCCAGCCGGTTGAAATAGCGGAAAATATCCCCTCCTTCCTCGGTAAAAATCCTATTTCGCTTCGTTTTTCGCCTGCGTTTAAATAAAGCGTAAAAAAAGCATTAATGGAAAATCCTGTTTAGCACAAAATATTCTATCATCTTCCTTATGGAAATTTGGGTTAAGGTCCCATTGGGAAAGAAAAGGAATAACAGGAAAAATGCTTTCTAACCAACTCTTTGAGCGCGAATTCTTGCGCCCTCGTTATTGGTTGTTGTGGATAGGACTGGGAATACTCTATCTCTTGGTATTACTGCCCTACCCGCTCATTTATCGGCTCGGACACGGCCTTGGCAGAATAGCCATGCGCCTAATGAAACGCCGGGTAAAAATAGCGCGCCGCAATTTAGAACTCTGCTTCCCCGCGATGCCCGCCGCCGAGCGCGAGGCGCTGATCGTCAAAAATTTTGAGTCCGTCGGCATGGGGCTGTTCGAAGTCGGCATGGCCTGGTTCTGGCCCGACTGGCGCATCGCCCGTTGGTTCAAGGTGAGCGGCATGGAAAACATGCGGTTGGCGCGTCAGGACGGCAAAGGCGTTCTGCTGATCGGTCTGCATTTCCTGACGCTGGAACTGGGCGCGCGCATTTTCGGCATGCAAAACCCCGGCATCGGCGTGCATCGCCCGCACAACAACAAGCTGATGGAATGGGTACAGACCCGCGGCCGGCTGCGCTCGAATAAATTCATGATCGATCGTAAAGATATCAAAGGCATGATCCGCAACCTGAAACAGGGCGAAATCCTGTGGTACGCGCCGGATCACGATTATGGGCCGCAAAGTAGCGTATTCACACCGTTCTTCGCCGTGGAAAATGCCGCCACGACCACCGGCACCTTTATCCTGGCGCGCATGGGGCGGCCGTCGATCGTGCCTTTCGTGCCGCGCCGCCTGCCAAACGCTCAGGGCTATGAGCTGATCGTGCAGCCGCCGTTGACGGACTTCCCGCTGGATGATGAAACGCGTGCGGCGGCCATGATGAACCGCGTGGTGGAAGAACAGGTGCTGCTGGCGCCCGATCAATACATGTGGTTGCACCGCCGCTTTAAAACCCGCCCACCCGGTGAGCCGTCGCTGTATTAACCGCGTTCGCGCCTTTGCCCGTCCTACCGGCGGCGAAGGCGTTCACCTCGCACGAGCATTCTACGTCAGGGGGACTACACTAATAAGTCACCGACGGCAATTATTGCCGCCAGCAATCATTTCTTCCCGCCCGAGGGCCGGTCGTTGCCTGTCGGGCCACAACCGAGGTCAATGTCATGCTGGTACAACCCTATTTGTTCTTCAGCGGCAACTGTGAGCAAGCGATTAACTTCTATGTACAGCAGTTGAATGCCAAAATTGAAATGGTCATGCGCTTCAAAGACATGCCCGAAGAAGCCCGCCAAGGCGGGCCGGAGGACGTCAACCCTGAAGCGATCATGCATGCGCGCCTGCTGATCGGCGACGGCGTACTGATGGCCTCCGACGGCTGTCCGCAAGATGACAGCGGCGGTGCTTCCCACAAAGGTTTCTCGCTGTCGCTGAACCCCAGCGATGCGGAACAAGGACGCAAACTGTTCGACAATCTGGCGCAGGGCGGCCAGGTGACGATGCCTTACCAAGCTACCTTCTGGGCCAAAGGTTTTGGCATGCTGACCGACAAATTCGGCGTCAACTGGATGATCAACGTCGAATAACCCCGCATGGCGCCGCTAGCTGTAGCGGTGCCAGTCATACGCCGCTTTGGCGAACAGCGCGAACAGCAGCGCCAACAGCGCCAATCCCAACCGCCAATAGGGCGACCGGCGGCGGCGCCAAGCGAAATACATCATCACCGCCAGCGTTCCCAGCGTAAGGGGGTAATACACCGCCAGCGTCAGTAAAGCGATAATGATGTAATCAGACATTGCTCTTTCACTCCGAGGTGCTCACACCGCCGCTGATGCGGGCTGCGATCGACCTTTCGCCTTATCGCCTCGTTAAAGGCTAGAGGTCTGGCGCATTTATGCATAAAATATAAGATTGCTCTTAACTCAAACTGAATAGTAATCACACAACAAGGGTGACATGACTCAGCAGCAACCCATACAGGATGCCGTGCCGGCGCGCAGCGTTAAAAGCTCCCCATTATTATTTCAGGCCGGCGTGTTTGTCATCATCGTTGCCGCCACGCTGATCCTCTTTAACAGCTGGCAAATCTGGAACGCACACCAGCGCGATCTGCGCAGCGCCGAGCATGAATCCGCCAACCTCGCCCGCTCGCTGGCGCAGCATGCCGACGATACTTTCATGCAGGTGGACGGCAATCTGCTCGATCTGACCGAACGTCTCCAGAACGACGGATTGGGGCCCTCGCAATTGACCCGGCTGCAGCGGGTGATGCAAACGCAGGTCGGCAACCTGCCGCAGCTGCATGGGCTGTTTCTCTACGATGCGCACGGCCGCTGGCTGGCGACCTCCTCGGGCAAATTCATCAAGAACGCCAACAATGCCGATCGCGATTACTTCATATACCATCAAAACCGCGACGACGGCGGCCTGTACATCGGCAAGGTGATCCGCAGCCGCACCACCGGCGATCTGATCATTCCCGTTTCGCGGCGTTTCAACAACCCGGACGGCAGCTTTGGCGGCGTGGTGTTGGCGACGCTGTACATCGATTATTTCCGCCAGTTTTACGACAGCTTCGCCCTCAACACCGACGCCTCACTGAACCTGCTGCTGGCGGACGGCACCATCCTTTACCGCCGCCCTTACTCGGCGGCGTCGATCGGTAAAAACATCGCCAAGGGCGTGCTGTTCAGCGAAATTTTGCCGCATTCGGAATTCGGTAACGCCACCATCACCTCGCTGTACGATAAAGTAGAGCGCATCTACGGTTATTCGCGGGTCAACCGCTTTCCGCTGGTGATCGCCGCCGGGCTGTCGAAACGCGACGCGCTGGCGGACTGGCGCACCGACGCCGGGCTGTTCGCCGCCGGCGGCCTCTCGCTGCTGGTGATCCTGTTGGCGATGGGCATGGTGCTGCTGCGGCAAATCAAGCACAGCATGCAAACCGAAGCTGAGCTGATGCGTACCCGCGATCAGTTGACCAGCATCAACCAGATGCTCGAAGAGCTGGCGCTGCTGGACGGCCTGACCGGGCTGGCCAACCGCCGCCAGTTTGATATCGCGCTGAAGAACGAGTTGGCGCGGGCTTCGCGCAACTACCGCAGCGTGGCGCTGCTGATGCTGGATATCGACTATTTCAAACAGTACAACGACAGCTATGGCCACGTCGCCGGTGACCAATGCCTGCAGCAGATCGGCCAAACGCTCAAAGGGTTGGCGTGCCGCAGCAACGACGTTCTGGCGCGTTACGGCGGCGAAGAGATGGGGATTATCCTGCCGGATACCGACGTCCAGGGCGCACTGATTTTCGCTGAACGCGTCATCAACGCGGTGCGCGATCTGAAAATTCCGCATCAGGGTAATCCGCACGGCATCGTCACCATCAGCATCGGTATCTGCGCCAAAGTGCCGCATATGTATAACGATACGCCGATCAGCTTTATCAATGAGGCGGACAGCGCGTTGTATCAGGCCAAGAAAAAAGGCAAAAACTGCATTTACGGCGCTTAATCATTAATCGGGCCACCAAAATTTGGCGGCCCGATTTATTACCAACCCAAATGAAATAATTCCCCTCCGCAACATTATTTCCCCGGTTTACCCTGCGCTCTGGATAAAATAACGCCAATAATAAGCGCAATATTTATTTCTATTAAAATTCAATGAGATAAAAACTCGCCATTCCGCAGACAATTCGTGCCATTTTTGATTATTCGTGCCTACACGCAGCTCCGTTTAGCCCTCGTTTACTTTTCATTGGTATTGCCGGTGATACTCTTATCAGGACTATTCTCTATATCAGGAAGCCATCGCACGCTTCGGCGCACTGCGCCCTGCTGATACATCCATAATAGAACCCACAAATTTCACGTTGCAATTGGGCGGCCTGTTGACGCCGCTCCAGCCAGCCACGGCGCAAGCCAGTGCAGCCAACCACGCGGCAACCTGAAAGCGGGAATAAAGCGATATAGATTTGCGAGGAGATCTCATGCCTACTGGCGATATTATGCGTGAACAGGCCGTCCTGACGCTGCCGTTGCGACAATGGGCGGCAGCGGAAGCATCCAGCGCGGTCAGCGAACTGGAACAGGGCAAGGTGCTGTTTCTGCCCGAGCTGGCCTTCACTCTATCTGAGCAGGAAATGCCGCTGCTGGATCCAACGTTGGTCGATCCGAAGCGCAAAAACATCAGCTATCAACCGCTGTCCGGCAAACTGAGCGGCGTGGCCGTCGCGGAACGCCGGCAACAGGTTCAGCAACTGCTGGAGCGCTATTATCAATCTTGCCGCCAGCTGATCGCCGGGCTGTTGCCCGAGTATCAGGAGGCGCTGCACCACCCCACCGGCAGCCTGCGTTTGCACCCGGTTTCCACCTGGCGGGCGACCAGTTCCTGGCGCAAAGACGACAGCCGCCTGCACGTTGACGCTTTCCCGTCGCGCCCGAACTACGGCGAACGCATTCTGCGCATTTTCACCAACATCAACCCGCACGGCGAGCATCGCCAATGGCGCGTCGGCGAGCCGTTCCCTGAACTTGCGCAACGCTTTATGCCGCGCCTCGCTCGCTATTCCGCCTTCAGCAGCTGGCTGCAGCACCAGGTGCGCATCACCAAAACCCGGCGCAGCCATTATGACCACCTGATGCTGCAGTTGCATGACGCCATGAAGGCCGACGGTGATTATCAGCAACGGGGTCCGCAGCTGGCGCTGGAATTCCCGCCGGGCAGCAGCTGGATTTGCTTCTCGGATCAAACGCCGCACGCCGCGATGGGCGGCCAGTTTATGTTGGAACAGACCTTCCTGTTGCCGGTGAACAAGATGCAGGATCCGCAGCGTTCGCCGCTGAAAGTGTTGGAACAGCTGCGCGGGCAGCCGCTGATCTGAATGACTCGCCGCCGCCGGGATGCCGGCGGCGGCGAAACGCGCATTATGCCTCGAAGTCCCCTTGCTGGCGCGCCACCAGCGTCAGGATGCTGTACAGCGCCACCGGTTGCTGTTCCTGATTCAACACCTGAACATCCCACACCACCACGCCGTGCGGCCGATCTTCGGCGGTTTTTTGCGGCTTGCGGATTTTCTTTTTGCAAGTCAGCCGCACCTGAATGGTGTCGCCGATCTTCACCGGTTCGATAAAGCGCAGATTCTCCATGCCATAGTTGGCGATCACCGGCCCGACGGCGGCGTCGACAAACAGCCCAGCCGCGGCGGACACCACAAAGTAACCGTGCGCCACCCGCTCGCCGAACAGCGAATCGGCAGCGCCGATCTTGTCCATGTGCGCGTAAAAGTGGTCGCCGCTCAGGCAGGCGAAGTTGACGATATCCGCTTCGGTCACGGTGCGGCGCGCGGTCAACAGGCTGTCGCCCAGCTGCAGCTGCTCGAAGTATTTCCGGAACGGGTGCACCGGGTGTTCGGCGACCGGCGCGCCGCGCACCCATTCGCCGCCGATGGCCGCCAGCATCGCCGGGCTGCCCTGGATCGCCGTGCGCTGCATATAGTGCTTCACCGCGCGCAGTCCACCCAGCTCTTCACCGCCGCCGGCGCGCCCCGGGCCGCCGTGCACCAGCATCGGCAGCGGCGAACCGTGGCCGGTGGACTCCGCCGCCGCCTGTTCATCCAAAATCAACATGCGGCCATGGGCGCACGCCGCCGCGCGAATGAATCGCTTGGCCAATGCCGGATCGGCGGTCACCAGCGATCCCGCCAGGCTGCCCTGCCCCAGCAACGCCAACGCGATCGCCTGCTCGGTATCCGCATACGGCATCAGCGTCGCCACCGGGCCGAAGGCCTCAGTGCCGTGCACCGCCTGATGGGTGAGCGGATCGGCGCAATACAGCAGGGTCGGCGGATAAAACGCCCCGCCGCGCGCGCCGTCGCCCATGACTTCCAGCTTATCCAGCGACGCGCCGCACAGCGGTTCGCAGCCGTTGCGCAGCAGGAACTCCACCTTGCTTTGCACATCATCACGCTGCTCGTGGCTGACCAGCGCCCCCATGCGCACCTGCTCCAACTGCGGGTCGCCCACCGTCACTCCCGCCAGACGCTGCAACAAGGCCTGACGTACCGTCGCCACCTGCGCCGCCGGCACGATGATGCGGCGGATCGCGGTGCATTTCTGCCCCGCCTTGGCGGTCATTTCACGGCACACTTCTTTGATAAACAGCGCAAATTCCGGCATCTCCGGCGTCACGTCTTCCGCCAGCACGCAGCAGTTGAGCGAATCCGCCTCCATGGTGAACGCGATCGATTTTTCCAACAGGCGCGGATGCGCCCGCAGCCGCTGCCCGGTCTGCGCCGAGCCGGTAAAGGTCACCGCATCCTGGTAATCCAGGTGCGCAAACATGTCGCCGACGCCGCCGCATACCAACTGCAGCGCCCCTTCCGGCACCAGCCCGCTGTCGACGATCAGCCTGACCATCGCCTGCGTCAGTTGCGCGGTGGCGGTGGCCGGCTTGATGATGGCCGGCATGCCCGCCAGCCAGGTCGGCGCCAGTTTTTCCAGCATGCCCCAGCAAGGGAAGTTGAAGGCATTGATATGCAGCGCCACGCCGGGGCGCGAGGTCAATACGTGGCGGGCGGCGAACTGCGCCTGCTTCGACAGCGGGATCAGCTCATCTTCCGGCCACAGCGTATCATCCGGCAGATCGCGGCCGGCCATGCCGGCATAGGCGAACAGCGTGGCGATGCCGCCTTCGATATCGACCCAGCCGTCGCCGCGCGTCGCGCCGGTTTGATAGGAAATCTGATACAGCGCCTCTTTATGCGCCAGCAGGTGTTTCGCCACCGCTTTCAGCATCTGGGCGCGCTGCTGGAATGTCATGTGCGCCAGCGCCGGGCCGCCGTGGCTGCGCGCATAGCTCAGGCTCGCCGCTAACGGCAGGCCGTCGGAGCAGACCTGGTACAGCGCTTCGCCGGTCACGGCGTGACGGATCTCGCGCGCCTCTCCCTGCCCGTACACCCAGGCGCCAGAAAGATAACTGTGTAACTGCTGCATGTGCCCTCCGGAATTCATAAATTTTCACCATACAGCTTAATTACGTATCACATAAATGCCAGTCGACGCCAAACTCAATTTTAACAAAAAGAGAACAAGAAGCGCTTTCAAGCCGATTTCCCGGCGTTAACACGGAGTCATTGCTTTTATTTATTAAATATAATCAAAAAGTTAATACAAACACTTGTGAGTGAGCTCGCAAAACCACATAAATCTCGTTTGATCTTTTTGTTATCAGTTTGTAGCCTTATGGTTAGTTAAAGTGATTCACATTTTTATATTTAATGTGAAAAATACGAATCACCAAGAGGCAAGCATGACAACTGACGCACAGTATCAGCAGCATTTCGACGACAAGATCGCGGCGGATATCGCCATTGAGGCCAAGGACTGGATGCCGGACGCCTATCGTCAGAACCTGATTCGGCAAATCGGCCAACACGCCCACTCGGAAGTCATCGGCATGCTGCCGGAAGCCAACTGGCTGACGCGCGCCCCCACGCTGCGCCGCAAGGCGGTGCTGCTGGCCAAAGTGCAGGATGAGGCCGGCCACGGTCTGTATCTCTACAGCGCCGCCGAGACCCTCGGCTGTTCGCGCCAGGACATCTACCAAAAGATGCTCGACGGCAAGATGAAGTACTCCTCCATCTTCAATTACCCCACGCTCAACTGGGCGGATATCGGCGTGATCGGCTGGCTGGTCGACGGAGCCGCCATCGTCAACCAGGTGGCGCTGTGCCGCGCGTCCTACGGCCCCTATGCGCGGGCGATGGTGAAGATCTGCAAAGAGGAAAGCTTCCACCAGCGCCAGGGCTACGAGGCGGTAATGGCGATGGCCAACGGCAGCGATGCGCAGCGCGCCATGCTGCAGGACGCCATCGATCGCTTCTGGTGGCCGGTGCTGATGATGTTCGGCCCGAGCGACGCCGACTCCCCCCACAGCGCCCAGAGCATGGCGTGGAAGATCAAACGCCACAGCAACGATGAGCTGCGGCAGAAGTTCGTCGACAACACCGTACCGCAGCTGGAAGCGCTGGGCATGACGGCGCCGGATCCGGATCTGCACTGGGATGCCGCCGCCGGCCACTATCGCTTCGGCGAGATCGACTGGAGCGAGCTGCATGAGGTGATCAAAGGGCGTGGCCAATGCAACCACGAACGCCTGCAGGCCAAACGCCGCGCCTGGGAAGACGGCGCTTGGGTGCGTGACGGCGCCATGGCCCACGCCGCGAAAAACGCCGCTTCCGCCGCATAGCCAACATAAGGAACCGAGATCATGAGCCACGTTGAATGGCCGCTGTATGAAGTGTTTATCCGCAGCAAACAAGGGCTGGCGCATCGCCACGTCGGCAGCCTGCACGCCGCCGACGACCAAATGGCGCTGGAAAACGCCCGCGACGCCTACACGCGCCGTAATGAAGGCTGCTCAATTTGGGTGGTGCAATCCCGCCATCTGATCGCCTCGCAGCCGGAAGACCGCGGCGCCTTCTTCGATCCGTCCGAAGACAAGATCTACCGTCATCCGACGTTTTACACCATTCCCGACGGCATCAAGAACATGTAGAGGCGACCATGACGGTTAACGATCCGCGCATCAGCTATTTGCTCCGCCAGGGCGACACGCCTTTGATCCTCGCCCAGCGTCTGTGCGCCTGGTGCGGCCACGCGCCCGAGCTGGAAATCGATCTGGCGTTGGCCAACATCGGGCTCGATCTGCTCGGCCAGGCGCGCAACTTCCTGAGCTACGCCGCCGAACTGGCCGGGCCGCCCTGCAGCGAAGACAGCCTGGCCTTCGGCCGCGACGAACGCCAGTTTCATAACCTGTTGCTGGCGGAACAGCCGAACGGCGGTTTCAACGACACGTTGGTGCGCCAGTTCCTGCTCGACGTCTACCACGTGCAGCTGCATCAGGCGTTGAGCCGCAGCGGCGATGCGCAGATCGCCGCCATCGCCGCCAAGTCATTGAAGGAGGCCGATTACCACCTGCGCTTCAGCCGCGGCTGGATGATCCGCCTCGGCGACGGCAACGACATCAGCCACCGCAAGATCCAGCAGTCGCTGGATAACCTGTGGCGCTTCACCGCCGAGCTGTTCCACGCCGACGCGCTGGAGCTTGAGCTGGCGGAACAGGGCATCGCCGTCGATCCGCGCCAGCTGCAGGCTCCCTGGCAAGCGCAGGTGGAGGAGACGCTGCGCCAGGCGACGTTGACGCTGCCCGCCGAGCAGGCGTTCCGGCACGGCGGCAAACAAGGCCGACACAGTGAACACCTCGGCCCGCTGCTGGCGGAGATGCAGTTCCTGCAACGCGCCTATCCAAACGGCCAATGGTAGGAGGCTGCGATGAACGTCACTCGTTTGCAACCCGCTGAAATCCCGCAGATTTGGCACTGTCTGCAACAGATCAGCGATCCCGAACTGCCGGTGCTGTCGATCACCGATTTGGGCATGGTGCGCGACGTGGCCCGCGACGGCAGCGGCTGGCGCGTGACCTTCACCCCAACCTATTCCGGCTGCCCGGCCACCGAATTTCTGCTCAACGCCATTGAGCAGCGGCTGACGGCCGCCGGCTTCAGCCCGGTGCAGGTGGACATCCGTCTCAGCCCGGCCTGGACCACTGATTGGATGAACGCCGACGCCCGCGAACGGCTGCGGCAATACGGCGTAGCGCCGCCGCAGGGCCACACCTGCGATCGGCAGCATGCCCACGGCCCGGTAGCCTGCCCGCGCTGCGGCAGCACCCACAGCGAGAAGATCAGCGAGTTCGGCTCCACCGCCTGTAAAGCGTTGTACCGCTGTTGCGACTGCCGGGAACCGTTCGACTATTTCAAATGCATATAGGAGCGCTGACACCATGACGGTCTTTCATCGCCTGAGCGTCGCCGCCATCGAGCGCGAAACGCCGGACGCCGTAGCCATCACCCTGCGGGTGCCCGAAGAGCTGCAAAACCAATACCGCTATACCCCCGGCCAGCACCTGACGCTCAAGGCGCTAGTCAACGGCGAAGAACTGCGGCGTTGCTATTCCATCTGCAGTTCGCCGCAGGAAGGCCTGCTGCAGATCGGCGTAAAAGCGATTGATCAGGGTCGTTTCTCCGGCTTCGTCAACCGCATGCTGAAAGTCGGCGATGCGCTGGAAGTGATGGTGCCGCAGGGGCGCTTCGGCTATCAGCCGCAGGCGGAGCGCCACGGCAACTACCTGGCGATCGCCGCCGGCTCCGGCATCACGCCGATGCTGTCGATCATCAAGGCGACGCTGCAGTTCGAACCGGGCAGCAGTTTCACCCTGATCTACGGCAACCGCAACAGCCGTTCGATGATGTTCAAAGAGGCGCTGTCGGATCTGAAAAACCGCTATCCGCAACGTTTTCAGCCGCTGTACCTGTTCAGCCAGGAAAGCCTCGACAGCCCGCTGCTCAGCGGCCGCATCGACCGTGAACGCCTGGCGGCGATCGGCGGCGCGCTGCTGGATTTCCGCGACTATGACCACGCCTTTATCTGCGGGCCGGAATCGATGATGGACGACGCGCAGACCGTGCTGGAGCAGGCCGGCGTACCGGCCAATCACATCCACAGCGAACGCTTCAACACCAGCGGCCTGGTCACCCGCCCGCGCCACAGCGGCGATCGCAACGCCACCCGGGTGGCGATCCTGCTCGACGGCCGCCGGTTGGATATCGAGGTCGGCGAACAGGACGACAGCATTCTCGATGCCGCGCTGCGCCAGGGCGCCGATCTGCCCTACGCCTGCAAAGGCGGCGTGTGCGCCACCTGCAAATGCCGTCTCAAGGCCGGCCAGGTGGAGATGGGCGTCAACTACAGCCTGGAGCCGGATCAGTTGGCGGCGGGCTATGTATTGAGCTGCCAGTCGTGGCCGAAAGGCGACGGCGTGGTGTTGGACTTCGACGTCTAGGAGCCGCGATGGACACCCCCTTTATTTTGCATCAGCAGCAACACCGCGTGGTCACGCTGACGCTGCATCGCCCGGAGGCGCGTAACGCCCTGAGCACGCCGTGTCTGGAACAGCTGGTTGCCCGGCTGGAGCAGGCCGACGCCGACAGCGGCGTGGGCGCCGTGGTGATCGCCGGCGCGGCGCGCTTCTTCGCCGCCGGCGCCGATCTGCGCGAATTGCAACAGCAGGATCTGCCGGCCACGCTGGCGGATCGCCGTCCGCAGCTGTGGCAGCGGCTGGCGCAGTTCAGCAAACCGCTGCTGGCGGCGGTGAACGGTTATGCCCTGGGCGCCGGCTGCGAGCTGGCGCTGGCCTGCGACATCGTCATCGGCGGCGAAAGCGCCCGCTTCGGCCTGCCGGAGATCACCCTCGGCCTGATGCCGGGCGCCGGGGGCACCCAGCGCCTGATCCGCTGCGTCGGCAAGGCGCGCGCCAGCCAGATGGTGCTGACCGGCGAAGCCATCGACGCCCGCACCGCGCTGCAGGCCGGCCTGATCAGCGAAGTATGTGTCGATGCCCTGACGCTGGAGCGCACGCAGCAGATTGCCGATCGCATCAGCCGTCAGGCGCCGCTGGCGCTGCGCGCCGCCAAACAGGCGCTGAAACAGGCCGAGGAAATCGGCCTTAGCCAGGGGCTGGCGATGGAGCGTCAGCAATTTGTCACCCTGGCCGCCACCGACGATCGCCGCGAAGGCATCGCCGCCTTTTTCGAAAAACGTACGCCAAACTATCAGGGGCGCTGATTTATGGATAACGCATTGATTCTCAGCCATCTCGACGCCGGCGTGTTGACGCTGACCCTCAACCGGCCGGATCGGCTCAACAGCTTTAACGACGAGATGCATCGCCAGCTGAGCGAAGCGCTGACGCAAGCCGAGCGCGACGACAGCGTGCGCTGCCTGCTGATCGCCGGCGCCGGGCGCGGTTTCTGCGCCGGGCAGGATCTCAACGATCGCAACGTCAGCGCCGATCAACAGGCGCCGGATCTCGGCCTGTCGGTCGAACGTTTCTACAACCCCCTGATCCGCCGCCTGACCGCCCTGCCGAAACCGGTGGTATGCGCAGTCAACGGCGTGGCGGCCGGCGCCGGCGCCGCGCTGGCCCTGGCGTGCGATATCGTCATCGCCGCCGACAACGCCGGCTTTATTCAGTCGTTCTGCCGTCTGGGGTTGGTGCCTGATTCCGGCGGCAGTTGGTTCCTGCCGCGGCTGGCCGGCCACGCCCGCGCGATGGGCATGGCCTTGCTGGGTGACAAAATCAGCGCTCAACAGGCGCTGGAGTGGGGCATGATCTGGCAGGTGGTGCCGGCGGATGAATTGGCCGACCGCACGCAAACGCTGGCGCGCCATCTGGCCACCCAGCCGACCTACGGTTTGGGGCTAATCAAGAAAGCCATCTACAGCTCGGCCACCAACAGCCTCGATCAACAGCTCGATCTGGAACGCGATCTGCAGCGATTGGGGGGCCGCAGCGACGACTATCGCGAAGGCGTCAGCGCGTTCTTCGCCAAACGCACGCCAAATTTCAGCGGGAAATAGCCATGAACGCGCCCCTTCTTAATGGCCAGGTGGCGGTGATCGGTGCCGGCACCATGGGCATCGGCATCGCCCAGGTGGCCGCCGCCGCCGGCCACCCGGTACGGCTGTTCGATATCGCGCCCGCCGCCGCCCAGCGCGCGATCGACGAACTCGCTCGCCGCCTGCGGCAGCGGGTCGACGGCGGCAAGGCCGACGCAAACGCCACCGAGGCGCTGCTGGCGCGCCTCGAACGCGCCGACTCGCTCGAGCAACTGGCCGACTGCGCGCTGGTGATTGAAGCGGTGGCGGAAAATCTGGCGATCAAGCAGAGCCTGTTCCGCGATCTGGAAGCGGTCTGCTCGCCCACGGCGCTGTTCGCCAGCAATACCTCCTCGCTGTCAATCACCGCCATCGCCGGCGCCTTGCAACACCCGGCGCGCATGGCCGGGCTGCACTTCTTCAACCCGGCGCCGCTGATGAAGCTGGTGGAGATCGTCAGCGGTCTGGAGACCGGGGCCGAGACCCTCGCCGCGCTGCAGGCCCTGGCGCAGCGCTGGGGTAAGCAGAGCGTCGTATGCCGCTCAACGCCGGGATTCATCGTCAACCGCGTGGCGCGGCCATTCTACGCCGAAACCCTGCGCGCGCTGGAGGAACGGGTGGCCGACGCCGCCACCCTGGATGCAGTCATGCGCGATGCCGGCGGCTTCGCCATGGGCCCGCTGCAGTTGACCGATCTGATCGGCCAGGACGTCAATTACGCCGTGACCGACTCGGTGTATCAGGCCTTCTACCAGGATCCGCGCTTCACCCCCTCACTGGTGCAGCAGGAGCTGGTGGCCGCCGGACATCTCGGCCGCAAATCCGGCCGCGGCTTCTACCGCTACGACGCGCAACGCCCCGCCGCAGAGATGATCGCCTTTGCGCCGCCGGCGCAGGCCGCGCCGCCGCAACGCGTCACGCTGCACGGCGACTGGTCTTCGCTGGCCGATTTGGCGGAACTGTTGATCGAAAATGCGGGGGCGATCAAACAACCTGGCCAGACCAGCCCGTACCTCACGATCGACGACGTTACACTGATGTTAACCAATGGTAAAACCGCCGGCCAACTGGCCGACGAACGTGGAACGCCCGTGGTGCTGTTCGATCTCTGTGCCGACTATGCGCATGCCTCCGCCATCGCCATCAGCTGCGCGGCGCAAAACGGCGCGCAACACAATGCCAACGCGATTCGCCTGCTGCAGTCCCTCGGCAAGCAGGTCATTCAACTGCCGGATTATCCCGGCCTGCTGACGATGCGCACTCTGGCCATGCTGGCCAACGAAGCGCTCGACGTGGTGAACAAAGGCGTCGCCGGCGCCGAAGATACCGATCTGGCGATGCTGCGCGGCGTCAACTATCCGCGCGGCCCGCTGGCCTGGGGCGCCGCACTCGGCTGGCGCCACATTCTGACGACGCTGGAAAACCTGCAACGCTATTACGGCGAAGCGCGCTATCGCCCGATGCCGCTGCTGCGCCGCTACGCTTCCCCCGCCTCTTTCTCAGGAGCCGAACGATGAACGCCAATACGCCGCGCGCGCTGGCTCAGCGCTGCGCCGAACAGATGTTCCAGCAAGATACCTGCGCTCAGGCGATGGGGATGCATATCGACGCCGTCGACGCCGGGTACGCTCAGGTCAGCATGACCGTCGGCCCGCAGATGCTCAATGGCCACCGGACCTGCCACGGCGGCCAGCTGTTCAGCCTGGCGGACACCGCCTTCGCCTACGCCTGCAACAGCCAGGGGTTGGCGGCGGTGGCCTCCGGCTGCAGCATCGACTTCGTCCGCCCGGCGCTGGCCGGCGATCGCCTCACCGCCAGCGCGGCGGTGCGCCACCAGGGCAAAGCCACCGGGCTGTACGACGTCGAGATCGTTAACCAGCTGGGCAAAACCGTCGCCTGGTTCCGTGGCCGCGCGCACCGCCTCGGTCACAGCATTTTAGGAGATCAGGCATGAATCAGGCATTTATCTGCGACGGCGTGCGCACCCCGATCGGCCGCTATGGCGGCGCGCTGGCCCAGGTGCGCGCCGACGACCTCGCCGCCCTGCCGCTGCGCGTGCTGCTGGAGCGCCATCCGCAGGTGGATTGGGCGCAGCTGGACGACGTGATCCTCGGCTGCGCCAACCAGGCCGGGGAAGACAACCGCAATCTGGCGCGCATGGCGCTGCTGCTGGCCGGATTGCCGGTCGGCGTTTCCGGCACTACGGTGAACCGCCTGTGCGGTTCGGGCCTGGATGCGCTGGCGATGGCGGCGCGCAGCATCAAGGCCGGCGACGCCGGGCTGCTGCTGGCCGGCGGCGCGGAATCGATGACCCGCGCGCCGCTGGTGATGGGCAAGGCCGACAGCGCCTTCAGCCGCCAGGCGCAGCTGTACGACACCACCCTCGGCTGGCGCTTCGTCAATCCGCGGATGCAGGCCGAGTTCGGCACCGATTCGATGCCGGAGACCGCCGAAAACGTCGCGGCGCAGTTCAATATCAGCCGCGCCGATCAGGACGCCTTTGCGCTGCGCAGCCAGCAGCGCGCCGCCCGGGCGCAGGCGCTGGGCCACCTGGCGCAGGAGATAGCCCCGGTCAGCCTCACCGGTAAAAAAGGCGCGGTCACCCTGTTCAGCCAGGATGAACACCCGCGCGCCGACACCACCTTCGAGCAGTTGCAGGCGCTGAAAACCCCGTTCCGTCAGCCCGGCAGCGTCACCGCCGGCAACGCCTCGGGACTGAACGACGGCGCGGCGGCGTTGATCGTCGCCTCCGAAGCGATGGCGGCGCGCCAGGGGCTGACGCCGCGCGCGCGCATCGTCGCCACCGCCACCTGCGGCGTGGAGCCGCGCCTAATGGGCATCGGCCCGCTGCCGGCCACCCGCAAGGTGCTGGAGATCGCCGGGCTGAGCCTGGCGCAGATGGACGTCATCGAACTGAACGAAGCGTTCGCCGCCCAGGCGTTGGCGGTGATGCGCCAGCTTGGCCTGCCGGACGATGCCCCGCAGGTTAACCCCAACGGCGGCGCGATCGCTCTGGGGCACCCGCTGGGCATGAGCGGCGCGCGCCTGGCGCTGGCCGCCCTGTTTGAACTGGAACGGCGAGCCGGCCGCTATGCGCTTTGCACCATGTGCATCGGCGTCGGCCAAGGCATCGCCATGATCATTGAGCGTGTCTGACCCCTGAGGCTAACCATGACAATAAATCCACAGCCCCTCGAAACGATCGAATTCGCCTCGCGCGATGAGATTGAAGCGTTGCAGTTGGCGCGTCTGAAGTGGACGCTGCACCACGCCTACGACAATGTGCCGATGTACAAACGCAAATTCGACCAGGCCGGCGTACACCCCGACGATCTCAAACAGCTGAGCGATCTGGCACGCTTCCCCTACACCACCAAGCAGGATCTGCGCGACAACTACCCATTCGACACCTTCGCAGTGCCGATGGAGCAGGTGGTGCGCATCCACGCCTCCTCGGGTACCACCGGCCGCCCGACGGTGGTCGGTTACACCCAGCGCGACATCGATAATTGGGCCGATATCGTCGCCCGCTGCCTGCGCGCCGGCGGCGCCACCGCCAAAGACAAGGTGCACGTCGCCTACGGCTACGGCCTGTTCACCGGCGGCCTGGGCGCGCACTACGGCGCGGAGCGGCTCGGCGCGACGGTGATCCCGATGTCCGGCGGCCAGACGGAACGCCAGGCGCAGCTGATCCTCGACTTCAAACCCGACATCATCATGGTGACGCCGTCCTATTGCCTGACGCTGATCGACGAACTGGAACGCAAAATGGGCGGCGACGCACGCGGCTGCTCGCTGCGGCTCGGCGTGTTCGGCGCCGAACCCTGGACCGAAGCCCTGCGCCACGAAATCGAAACCCGCATGGGCATCAAGGCGCTGGATATTTACGGCCTGTCGGAAGTGATGGGGCCGGGCGTGGCGATGGAGTGTCTGGAAAGCGGCGGCGGCCCCACCATCTGGGAAGACCACTTCCTGCCGGAGATCATCTGTCCGGAGACCGGCATCGCCCTGCCGGACGGCGAACACGGCGAACTGGTGTTCACCACCCTGACCAAAGAGGCGCTGCCGGTGATCCGCTACCGCACCCGCGATCTCACCCGGCTGCTGCCGGGCGACGCGCGCCAGATGCGCCGCATGGGCAAGATCACCGGCCGCTCCGACGACATGCTGATCATTCGCGGCGTCAACGTCTTCCCGTCGCAGGTGGAAGAGCAGATCATGCAGTTCGAGCAGCTGTCGCCGCACTATCAGCTGCAGGTCAGCCGCAGCGGGCATCTGGACACGCTGGCGGTGCGCGTCGAACTGAAAGAATCGGCGCTCAGCCTCAGCCATCAACAGCGTTGCGATATCTGCCACCAGCTGCGCCATCACATTAAATCGATCGTGGGCGTCAGCACCGACGTCAGCATCGCCAACTGCGGCGATATTCCTCGCTCGGAAGGCAAGGCGCAGCGCGTGGTCGATCTGCGGCCGCGCTGAGGCGCGCGGCGTCACGGATGACGCCGCCCCAAATTAGGCGTAATGTTGTGGCTCATCGAAGGCTAACCCATGGAAAAATATGGAACATAAACTGGATGAGTTCATTCGCCATGCCGTCGACGCGCAGCCGATCAGCGGCACCTCGCTGATCATTTCGCTGTACGGCGACGCGCTCAGCCACCGCGGCGGCGAAGTGTGGCTCGGCAGCCTGAGCGCGCTGCTGGAGGCCTTCGGTTTCGGCGATCGTTTCGTGCGCACCTCGGTGTTCCGCCTGCAAAAAGAAGGTTGGCTGGCGGTGGAGAAAATCGGCCGCCGCAGCTTCTACCGCGTGACCGAGCAGGGAATGCGCCAGTTCCGCCACGCCGAATCGAAGATCTATCTGCGCGAGCAGCCCGCTTGGGACGGCAAGTGGGAGTTGTTGCTGCTGGAATGCGCCGAAAAAAACGCGCGCGCGCGGCTGAAAAAAGAGCTGGGCTGGCTCGGGTTCGGGCAAATCGCCAACAATCTGATGGCCGCCCCCACCCATGCGCAGACCGACGTGACGGCGCTGCTCGGCGAACTGAACGCCAGCGAGCAGGTGATCTACTTTCGCGCCGATTACCCCTATAACCGCTCCGAGCAAACCCTGCAGAAATTGGTGGCCGACTGTTGGTCGCTCAGCGACGTGGCGGCCGGTTATCACGAGTTTATCGTCTCATTCCGGCCGCTGATGGCGCTGCTGCGCGAAGTCGACCCGGCGGCGCTGACGCCGCTGCGCTGCTTCCAGATTAAGCTATTATTGATTCACTTCTTCCGTCGCGTGGTGTTGAAAGATCCGTTGCTGCCGGACGCGCTGCTGCCCGCGCAGTGGGAGGGCCAGATCGCCCGCAACCTGTGCATCAATCTCTATCAGCAGGTCGATCGCGCCGCGACGGAATACGTCAGCGCGCTGGCGGAGACCACCATCGGCGCCCTGCCCGCGCCGGCCGCCGGCTACTATCGGCGCTTCGGCGGCCTGCCGCGCGACCCTACATATTAAGGAACTCACGCTATGCCTGTGTATCAGATTGACGGCCTGACGCCGGTCGTTGACCCCAGCAGTTACGTGCACCCGACCGCGGTGCTGATCGGCGACGTGATCGTCGGCAAGCACGTGTATATCGGCCCGAACGCCAGCCTGCGCGGCGATTTTGGCCGCCTGGTGATCTGCGACGGCGCCAACATTCAGGACAACTGCGTGATGCACGGCTTCCCGCAGCAGGACACGGTGGTGGAAGAAGACGGCCATATCGGCCACGGCGCCATCCTGCACGGCTGCCGCATTCGCCGCAACGCGATGGTGGGCATGAACGCGGTGGTGATGGACGGTGCGGAGATCGGCGAGAACACCATCGTCGGCGCGATGGCGTTCGTCAAAGCCGCGGCGGTGATCGAAGCCAACAAGCTGGTGGTCGGCAGCCCGGCGCGCGTGCTGCGCGATCTGACCGAACAGGAGCTGGCCTGGAAGATCGCCGGCACCCGCGAGTATCAGGATCTGGTGCAGCGCTGCAAATCCTCGCTGCACGAAGTGGCGCCGCTGGCTGAAATCGAACCGGGCCGCCAACGCCTGAGTTTCGGCGACCACCTGATCCCGAAAAGCCAGCTGTAGTCGCAAGGGCTGAAGGCGCGCCTCAGCCCCTCCCCCGCATTACTTCACTTCCGGCGCCTTGAGCGGCGACGGCGCAGCCGCGCGGCGGCTCTGGAAGTGATAAGCCACCACCAGCAACAGGGTGAACGGAATACCGAACCACAACGTCATGCGGAAAAATTCGGTAAACGCGGTCGAGATCATCAGCGCCGCCATCAGCCCGGCGCCCAGCAAGGTGGTATAGGGGAACCCCCACATGCGGAACTTCAGGTGAGTCAGCCGATGCCGGCGGCGGAAAAACAGGTGGGTGACAAAAATCATCAGCCAGGTAAAGCAGGCGCCATACACCGAAATAGACATCATGGCGGCAAACGAAGTCTCCGGCGCCACCAGGCTCAGCACGATAGACACTACGATACCGATGCACGACATCGCCAACGCATTGACCGGAATGCCGCGCCGGCTGACGCGCCCCAACGCCGCCGGCGCTTGCCCGGCGCGCGACAGCGAGAACATCATGCGGGTGGTGATATACAGTTGGCTGTTCATCGCCGACAGCGCCGCCACCAGCACGATAAAGTTGAAAATACCGGCGGCGGCGGGCAGATGGATCACGTTCATCGCCATCAGGAACGGGCTTTCGCCGGTGCCGGATTGGCGCCAGGGCACAATAGCCAGCATCAGGGCGATCGACAGCATGTAGAAGATGAACAACCGCACGATGGTGCCCTTGAACGCCGCCTTCACCGCAATCACCGGATTCTTGGCCTCGCCGGCGGCCACCGCGATCATTTCAATGCTCAGGTAGCTGAAGATGGACACGATCACAGCGAACCACATGCCCTTGACGCCAAACGGCATGAAGCCGCCGGCGGTCAGGTTGCGCAGGCCGTAGGCCGGGTTGCCCGAGAATGCCAAAATGCCGATGCCGATCAAAATAAACGCCACGATCGCCGTCACTTTGACGGTGGACAGCGCGTATTCCACCTGACCGAACGACTTCACGCCGATCACGTTGACGACGATCACCGCCGCCGAGAACAGCAGCACCCACGACCAGGTCGGCGTCGCCGGGAACCAGAACTGCATGTACATGCCGATGGCGGTGACTTCGGTGCCCACCGCCAACACCACGCAGGACCAGTAAGAATAACGCACCAGAAAACCGAACAGCGGGCCGAGATAGAATTCAGCGTAATCGCCGAACGAGCCGGGCGTCGGGTGTTCGGAGGTCATTTCCGCCAGGCTCCCCATCAGCAGCAGCGCAATGACGCCGCCGATCAGGTAGCTCAACAATACCGACGGCCCCGCCATCTGAATGGCGTAGGCGCTGCCGAGAAACAGCCCGGTGCCGATGGCGCCGCCGATCGCCAGCATCGACATCTGTCCGGCGGTAAGATGCTTGTTCAACCCGCCCTGACGGCGGGCGATATGCTCAAAATCATTCATCTGTGGCATGGCTGTGCTCCCGGGCGGAGTTAGGCGGTACGGGTGACGTCGAGAATGGCGGCGGTCACGTAGTCAATGTTGCCGGGATTGAGCCCCGGCAAGCACATGCGGCCGGGTGAGACCAGATAGATGGCGTAGCGCTGTCGCAGAGTCTGCAGCTGCGCTTCGTTCAGGCCGGTATAGCTGAACATGCCGCGCTGATCGCGTATGCGCCGATGATCCAGCGAAGAACCGCCCTGCGCCAGGCCGGCGGCCAGTTGTTCACGCATCTGCTTGATGCGCACGCGCATTTCCGCCAGCTCATTGCGCCAAAGCCGGCCGAGTTCGGCGTCACCGAGCAGGGCTTCCACGATCTGGCTGCCGTGCGTTGGCGGGCAGGAGTAGCTGCGGCGGATCAGCGTTTTTAACGCCCCTTTGACGTTGACGGCGTTTTCCGCATCGGCGCAACGCACCGACAGTGCGCCCAGACGCTGGCCATACAGCGCGACGTTTTTGGAAAACGAGTTGCAGACTAAAAACGGCAGCTCGGTTTTCAGCGCTTCGCGCAACGCAAAGCAGTCCTCCTCCAGCCCATCGCCGAAGCCCTGATAGGCGATATCGAACAGCGGCAGCAGGTTACGCCGCTGCAGCACCGCGAGCGTGGCGCGCCACTGCTCCGCCGTCAGATCGGTGCCGGTCGGGTTATGGCAACAAGGATGCAACAGGACCACGCTGCCGGGCGGCAGGCTGTCCAACGCGTCGAGCATGGCGGCGAAACGCAGGCCGCCCGCCGCTTCATCAAAGTAGGGATAGGTATTCACCCGCAGCCCGGCGCCTTCGAAAATCGCCCAGTGATTGGCCCAGGTGGGATCGGACACCCAAATTTCACCGCGCGCCAGAAAGTGGCGCAAAAAATCCGCCGCCAGCTTCAACGCGCCGGAGCCGCCGACGGTCTGCACCGTGGCGATCTCGGCCGCCTGTTGCTCACCGAACAGCAGCGTCTGCACCTGGCGAGCGAACTGAGGCGAACCTTCGATCGGCGGATAACCGTGTGAGCGACGCAGCGCCAGCAACCGCTGCTCGGCGGCCTCAACCGCCTGCATCAGCGGAATATTCCCCTGTCGGTCGTAATACAGCCCAATGCCTAAATTCACTTTTTTCGGATTGGGATCCTGCAAATAGGCCTCCATGAGCGACATAATAGGATCGGCGGCGGAAGGTGTAATCTGTTTAAACATGACTCATCCTTAACTCGTTATTGAATTAATATTAAGACTGACTTAAGAAGAAATTAAATCAGGCGATGGCGCTGACGGTAATTTCTATTTTCATTCCCGGCACTACCAATTTTTCGACAATGACCGTGGAGCGATTGGGATAAGGATAATTAAAGTATTTCCGGTAAATATCATCGAGTAATTTAACGTCATTGACGTCGGTGAGATACACGATCACCTGCAGAACCTTATCGCTGTGGCTGCCCGCCGCCTTCAGCGTCTGCGCCAGATTATCGAAGGTCAGCGTAATCTGTCGCTCCGGCGCGCCGGTGTCGATGCTGCCGTCCGCCCGCACCGGGCCGTGAGCGGTAAACAGCATGCCGCCGCCCCGGGTGGCCCAGGAAAAAGGCTGGCCGATCTCCGGCAGCCCGGTTTCTACGATCTCGCGCATGTCAGTGGTTCCCGTGGTGGTTAAGTTGGCGAAGCAGCGCGCCGTCGGCGGCGAACAACGCATCCAGAATGGTAAAATGATTGGCGCCGGGCACCGCGACCAGGTCGGCCGGCAACCCGCGTTGGCGCAGCGCCGCATGATAGTGTTGCGACTGACCTCTCAGTTCCGGCAGCTCCAATGCGCCGTAATACAGCGTAAGCGGCTTGCCGCGCGTCGGCAGGCGGCGCGCCGGGCTGAGCGTTTCAATTTGCCGCGCGCTCAGCTGCAGCGCCCGATTGACATAGCTTTGTTGCAGCGGCGCCAGCTCGAACAGGCCGCTGATGGGAAAGACAGCATCCACCAACGCATGCTGCTGCCAGAACGCCGCCAGATGCCCGCCGGCGGAATGGCCGCACAGATAAACCGGATGGGCATAGTGCGGCGGCAGGCGGCGCTGAATGGCATTCAACGCCACCCCGATCTGTCGGCATATTTCGTCAAGATCCACCGCCGGCGCGAGCGCATATTCCACCAGCACCACGTCAAAACCCAACGCCAACGGTTCGGCGGCGATAAAGGCAAAATCCGCCTTATCGCAGAATTGCCAATAGCCGCCGTGAATAAAAATTAACGTCCCCTGGTGCTGCTTTGCAGAATAGAGCCAATCAAATGTTTCGCGTTCGCTGTCGCCATACGCAATATTCTTTTCATGCTTTGCCTGATGATAAATATCTGCACTGCGGGTTTGAAATGAAGTCAAAACAGCCTCTTCATTATCCACCGCAGCGCCGTTATCATAGCTTCCCGCAAGATGTCTCATATATTAAACTTCGTTTATTATTTAAAATATGAGTTAACTATTAACACCGACAAAATTATTGTCAAGACGGGCGCATCAGCAATGCGCGCCCGGTAAAATAAAACCTGAAGAATAATGAAAAAGTTTAACCAATGAAACTTTTTGCGCTTATTTCCCCCCTTCCGTCCGGCTGAATTTGCGGCAATGCGCTGAGCCGTTCAAACGCATAATCCCAGAAGGCGCGCACCTTCAGCGGCATGCGTTGCGCCTGCTGCGCCACCAGCTGCACCGGCATCGGCAGCGGCTCATGATCCGCCAGCAGCCGCACCAGCGTACCGGCGGCCAAATCGTCCGCCACCTGATAAGAGAGCAACCGGGCGATGCCCTTGCCGGCGCGCACCGCCAGCAGCTGCGCTTCCACATCATTCAGCAACAGCCGGGGAGCCAATCGCACCCGTTCGCCGTTTTCCTGCGGGCCGAAGCGCCATTCGCGCAGCGACGGCCGCTGGGTGCCGACGATGGTGGCATGCTCCGCCAGCTGCGCCGGCGAGCGCGGCTCGCCGCAGCGCGCCAGGTAATCCGGGCTGGCGACCGTCATCCGGCTGACCTGCCCCAGCCGCCGCGCCACGCGGGAAGAGTCCTGCAGATGACCGATGCGCACCGCGATATCCAACCCTTCGTCAATCAGATCGAGATTGCGATCGTTCAACACCATTTCGATCTGCATCTGCGGGTAGTCATCGAGAAACGCCATCACCACCGGCGCCACGTAGCGGCGGCCGAACTGCACCGGCGAAGTAACGCGCAGCAAGCCGCTCAGCTGCGCTTCTGCGGTATCCTGCACCACCGCCTGATAATCCTGCAGCAGCTGTTGCGCGCGTTCCAACAGCCGCATACCCGCTTCGGTGGGGGCCAGCCGTCGGGTGGTGCGCTCCACCAGCCGGGTGCCAAAACGCTGTTCCAGCGCGGCGATCGCCCGGGTGATCGCCGGCGCCGAACGCCGCAGTTTGCGCCCGGCCGCCGCCAGGCTGCCCTGCTGCACCACCGCCACGAAGATGGCCAACTCGTCTAGCCGATCCATAAATTCTTCCGAAAAGTGAAATTATCAATTTCCACATTGCCGTATTCCGCTCACTCAGCGCAAGAGTATGCTGACAAAAAGCACTGAGGAGAAACGCCATGTCCGCCATCACTCTCTACGGCACCCCGCTTTCCGGCCACGTTCACCGCGTAGCGTTGCTGCTGCGCATGCTGGCGCTGCCCTATGAATGGGTAGAAGCCTCGGCAGAGGTGCGGCAGAGCGCAGCCTTTCGCCGGCTCAACCCGTTAGGCCAGATCCCGGTCTTGCAGGACGGCGATCTGACGCTGGCCGACAGCAACGCCATTCTGGTCTATCTGGTGAAGCGCTATGCGCCGGACAGCCACTGGCTGCCGGAACAGCCGGCCGCGGCGGCGCGAGTGCAAGCCTGGCTTTCCAAAGCCGCCGGTGAAGTTCGCTACGGCCCGGCCTCTTGCCGACTGATCGCCCAATTCGCCGTGCCGGAGGATTATCAGGCGGCGCGGGCGGTCAGCGATCGTTTCCTGCCGCAGATGGAACAGCACCTGAGCGAGCGCGACTACCTGGCCACCGAACACCCGACCATCGCCGATCTGGCCTGCCACAGCTACGTGGCGGTCGCGGCCGAAGGCGGCATTTCGCTGGCGCCTTACCCTGCGATACGCCGCTGGACGGCGCGCATCGCGGCGCTTCCCGGCTTCTTCGCCATGCCGGCCCTGCCGGCACCGGCGGCACCGGCGGGGAGCTGAAGCCATGATCCCGCAACTGTTCCATCCCGACGAGCTGCGCGCGCAGACGCTGGCCGGGTTTGGCGGCGTAGGCGGCGGTATCTATCCCGCGATGCCGGATCAGCACCGCGCGTTTTTCGCCGCGCTGCCCTACCTGTTCGTCGCCACGCTGGATGAACAAGGCTGGCCGATCGCCACCCTGTTCACCGGCCCGCCCGGATTTTTACGCGCGCCGGACGACACGCATTTACGCATCAGCGCGCCGCGTCGCAGCGACGATCCCGCCCAGGCGCTGTTGCTGCCCGGCAAACCGATCGGCGCGCTCGGGCTCGACTTCAGCAACCGGCGGCGCAACCGCGCCAACGGCACCGTCGGCCGCACCGACAAAAACCGGGTGGAGATCGTCGTTCAACAAAGCTTCGGTAACTGCCCGCAGTACATTCAGCGCCGCGAACTCTACCCGGTGGACAGCCGGCCACAGCCGGTTGAGCATTTAGCCTCGCTGGATGCGGCGGCGCAGGCGCTGATCCGCGCCGCGGATACCAGCTTCGTTGCCAGCTGCGCGCACCTGGCACTGGCGCAGGGCGGCGTCGATATTTCTCATCGCGGCGGCCGCCCCGGCTTTATCCACTTGGAAGGTGACACGCTGTGGATGCCGGACTTTCGCGGCAACCGCTATATGAACACGCTGGGCAATCTGCTGGCCGAACCGCGGGCGGCGCTGCTGTTCATCGATTTTGAACGCGGCGACGTGCTGCATCTGCAGGGGGAAACGCAGATCCTCTGGCAAGCGGAGGGGCATCCCGCCGTTGAAGGCGCGGAACGCTATTGGCGGTTTGACGTTCGCCGCGCCTGGCGTTTTAAGGCGGCGTTGCCGTGGCGGGGGCGCAATCTGGAGTATTCGCCGGCGACGCTGGCGACCGGGGTGTGGCAGCGCTGAAATGAAAAGCCCCGCTGCGGCGGGGCTGGATCGGAAATTACAGGCTGTGTTCGGCCGCCGATGCGGCCTGATAAAGCTGACGAAAATAATTCAACCGCGCAAAGAACAGGCGGCTTTGCTGCTCCGACATATTGCCGGCCACCTGCCCGGCGTCAATCTGCCGCCCTTGCCATTCCATCAGAGCGATGCTCGACGCCAAAAAATCCATTTCGCTGCCGTAGGCCGCGAGATGTCTGTCCACTGATTTCATCATTCGCACACTCCTTTTAATTACATCGAAAAGGGTCATATGCCTGCTCTTTCAGTATCGTCCCGGCGGAGGATATTTTTTGTACAGAAGGTGCGCATAAAGAAAACGATCATCTTGTTGCCGCGCGGGCAAACGGCGGCGGCAAAATTTGCTAGGGTAAAGGGTAGCCGTATGGGATAGACCACTCTGTTGAACTCAGCAAAGAAGGAAGAGACTCATGAGCACCAGCATCTGCGCTACCCTCAAGGATCCCGCGCTGTTCCGCGAGGCCAACTACATCGACGGGCAATGGTTGCCGGCCCAGGAAGGCCGTTCGATCGCCATTCATAACCCCGCCAACGGCGAGCTGGTTGGCCATGTGCCGGCCTTCGGCGCCGAAGAAACCGCACGCGCCATCGCCGCCGCCAAAAAAGCGCTGCCCGCCTGGCGCGCGCTGACCGCCAAAGAGCGCGCCGGCAAGCTGCGGCGGCTGTTTGAATTGATGATGGAAAATCAGGAAGATCTGGCGCGCATCATGACGGCGGAACAGGGCAAACCGCTGGCCGAAAGCCGCGGTGAAATCGCCTATGCCGCCTCCTTTATCGAATGGTTCGCCGAGGAAGGCAAACGGGTGTATGGCGACACCATTCCACAGCCCCAGGCCGGTCGCCGCATCATCGTGCAAAAAGAGCCGATCGGCGTGTTCGCCGCCATCACCCCGTGGAACTTCCCGGCGGCGATGATCACCCGCAAAGCCGGCCCCGGCTGGGCCGCAGGCTGCACCGGGGTGATCCGCCCCGCCAGCCAGACCCCGTTCTCGGCGCTGGCGATCGCCGTGCTGGCGGAGCGCGCCGGGCTGCCCGCCGGGGTATGCAACGTGATAACAGGCCCCAGCAAAGGCATCGGCGGCGAACTCACCGCCAACCCAGACGTGCGCAAACTCTCCTTCACCGGCAGCACCGAAGTCGGTGCGCAGCTGCTGGCACAGTGTGCGCCCACCATCAAGAAAACCAGCATGGAGCTGGGCGGCAACGCGCCGTTTATCGTGTTCGACGACGCCGATCTGGACGCCGCCGTGGCCGGCGCGGTCGCCTCGAAATACCGCAATGCCGGCCAGACCTGCGTCTGCACCAACCGTTTTCTGGTGCAGGACGGCGTGTACGAGGCCTTCGCCGCCAAACTGAAAGCCGCCGTCGCCAAGCTGAAAGTCGGCAACGGCCTGGATGACGGCGTCACCATCGGCCCGTTGATTAACCCGGACGCGGTGGAGAAAGTGCGCGAGCATATCGCCGACGCCGTCGAGCACGGCGCCTCGGTGCTGCTGGGCGGCAAGCCTGACGCGCTGGGCGGCAATTTCTTCACCCCGACCATCCTGACCGACGTGCCGCGCACGGCAAAAATCTTCCGCGAGGAAACCTTCGGCCCGGTGGCGCCCCTGATCCGCTTCAGCCAGGAAGCCGACGCCGTCGAGATGGCCAACGACACGCCATTCGGCCTGGCCGCTTACTTCTACAGCCGCGACATCGGCCGGGTGATGCGCGTGGCCGAAGCGCTGGAGTACGGCATTGTCGGCATCAACGAAGGGCTGATTTCCACCGAGGTGGCGCCGTTCGGCGGCATGAAGCACTCCGGTTTGGGCCGCGAAGGCTCAAAATACGGCATCGAAGACTATCTCGAGATCAAATACCTGTGCCTTGGCGGTTTGGGCGCCTGATGTGAGGGGCCTCCGCGCCTGCGGGGGCCCTGTCTGGCGGTTTTGGGGAGCCTTTGCTACCTTTAGGCATCTTTTCACCGGTTAAAAGGAAATGCCTCTATGCAGCCCCTCTCGGTACACCTGCCCGGTTTTTACGTCGCCGGCCAGACAATCAGAACCACCAATCAGGACGAAACCCGGCCCGAGACGGCTAAAATCCCGGCGTTGTGGTCAGACTTTTTCGCCACCTCGCCCGCCATGCCGGTTTACGGGGTCTACTCCAACTACGCCTCCGATGCCAGCGGGCCGTTTGATGTCACCGCTGGCAGTGAGGCACAGAGCGGTTTGCACATCCAACCTGGCCGCTATCTGGTGTTCCAGGCCCGAGGCGCCATGCCGGCGGCGGTCATCGAAGGCTGGCAAGCCATCTGGACCTACTTCGAGCAACACCCGGAAATCGAACGTCGCTTCCTGACCGACTTCGAAGCCTATACCGGCCCCGACGCGGTCGATATCCATATCGGCTGCCGCTAACGCGACAGTGAGGTCAACAATGATGACGCTCTCCCCCGCCATTCCGATTCTGCGTATCTTTTCAGTCGACAAGGCCAAAGAGTTTTATCTGGATTTTCTCGGTTTCACGCTGGAATGGGAGCACCGTTTCAGCGAAGACCTGCCGCTGTACATGCAGATTGCCCGCGCCGGGTTGACGCTGCACCTGAGCGAACACTACGGCGACAGCACGCCCGGCGCCGCCATTTTCATTCCGATGCAGGACATCGATGCGCTGCACCGGGAGCTCACGGCCAAAAACTACCGCTATGCACGGCCGGGCCTGGAGATTGTCGATTGGGGCAAGGAACTGAACCTCACCGATCCGTTCGGCAACCGCCTGCGGTTCTGCGAACAGAACCGCAGGTCCTGAGCGCCGTTATTGCCGGTACTCCGCCTCGCTGACCGGCTCCAGCCAGGTCACCGGAGTGCCGTCCAGCGCTTCGGCGATGGCGATATGAGTCATGGCGGTGTCCGGCGTCGCGCCGTGCCAGTGTTTGACGCCTGCCGGGATCCAGACGATATCGCCGGGATGCATTTCCTGCGTGGCCTCGCCCCACATCTGGATCCACCCGCGCCCCTGAGTGACGATCAGCGTCTGGCCGAGCGGATGGGTATGCCAGGCCGTGCGGGCGCCGGGTTCGAAGGTGACGGTCGCGCCGCCCACTCTGGCCGGCGCGTCACCGGCGAAGGGTGCGTCAATGCGTACCTGCCCGGTAAAGTAATCCGCCGAACCGCGCTGTGATGGGATAGAACCGCTGCGTTGTATTTTCATCTGTCGTGTCCTCCACGTCGGCTTTCCAACCGACGCTGATAGTTATGAGTCAGTGATGCCAAGATAGCGCCGTGTTTTTCCGGCGACTAGCGGGTAAAATGCGCAAGGAGCTATGAGCTCAATTCATAAATCTACGCGCGGCAGCGCCCCAACCTAGCTCTCCGGTGCCGGTATGTTGAAAGAAAACGTTAACGACCTGATCGCTTTCCTGATGGTCGCCAGGGAACGCAGCTTCACCAAAGCGGCGGCGCAGCTTGGCGTTTCCCAATCGGCGCTCAGCCACGCCATTCGCGGCCTGGAAGAACGCCTGGCGCTGCGTTTGCTCACGCGCACCACCCGCAGCGTCGCCCCCACCGAGGCCGGTGAACGGCTGCTCAACAACATCGGTCCACGCTTGGCGGAGATAGAAAACGAGCTGAACGCGCTGGGTGAAATGCGCGATCGGCCCGCCGGCAACATCCGCATCACCGCCGGCGAACACGCGGTGGATGCGGTGCTGTGGCCGGTGCTGCGCACTTTTCTCGTCGATTACCCGGATATCAACGTGGAAATCACCGTCGACAACAGCCTGACCGACATCGTCGCCGGGCGATTCGACGCCGGCATCCGGCTGGGGGAACAGGTGGCGAAGGACATGGTTGCGGTGCGCATCGGGCCGGATATGCGCATGGTGCCGGTCGCCTCCCCGGCCTATTTCGCCCGTTGCGGCCGCCCCGCCACACCGCAATCACTGCAAAACCATCGCTGCATCAACATGCGCCTGCCCACCCTCGGCGGGCTGTACGCCTGGGAATTTGCCCGCGATGGCCGGGAGATTAAAGTGCGGGTGGAGGGGCAACTGACCTTCAACAGCCTGCGCCAGCGGATCGACGCCGCGCAGCTCGGCCTCGGCATCGCCTTTGTGCCGGAAGATACCGTCGCCGAGCCGCTGGCCGACGGGCGGTTGCAGATGGCGCTGGAGGACTGGTGCCCGCCGTTTCCCGGCTATTACCTCTATTATCCAAGCCGCAGGCAGCACACCACCGCCTTTGCGCTGCTGATTGAGGCGCTGCGACGCGGGGCTTAGCGCCCGACGTTCTTCTGCAGATACGCCGGGTAGCGCTCGCCGATCACGTCGATAGCGCAGAGCGCACGCTCAATCTCGCCCAGTTCGTCCGCCGCCAACACCACCGACTCCGCCGCAAGGTTTTCTTCCAGCCGGTGACGCTTGGTGGTTCCCGGGATCGGCACGATCCACGGCTGCTGCGCCAGCAACCAGGCCAGGGCGATCTGCGCCGGCGTCACGCACTTGCGCTGCGCTATCTGCCCCAGCACGCTCACCAGCGCCTGATTGGCCCGGCGCGCTTCGGCGCTGAAGCGCGGCACCAGGTTGCGAAAATCGCCGCTGTCAAAGGTGGTGTCCTCGGTGATGGCACCGGTGAGAAAGCCCTTGCCGAGCGGGCTGAACGGCACCAGGCCGATGCCCAGTTCTGCCAGCGTCGGCAAGATTTCACGCTCCGGCTCGCGCCACCACAGCGAATATTCGCTTTGCAGCGCCGTGACCGGCTGTACCGCGTGAGCTCGCCGAATGGTTTGCGCGCCGGCTTCCGACAGACCGAAATACTTCACTTTCCCTTCGCGAATCAGTTGCTGCACCGTACCGGCCACCTCCTCGATAGGCACCTCAGGATCGACGCGGTGCTGATACAGCAAATCGATCGTCTCTATCCGCAGGCGCTTCAACGAGCCTTCCACCGCCCGGCGAATATGCTCCGGACGGCTGTTCAACACCTGCTGCCCCGCCGGCTGCGGCAGATCGAAACCGAATTTGGTGGCGATGACGACCCTATCACGCACCGGTGCCAGCGCTTCGCCCAGCAGCTCCTCGTTCGTGAACGGGCCGTAAATCTCCGCGGTATCGAAGAACGTCACGCCTTCGTCGACCGCAGCACGGATCAGATCGATCGCCTGCCGTTTGTCGGTGGCCGGGCCGTAGCCAAAGCTCAGCCCCATGCAGCCCAACCCCAACGCCGAGACTTCCAGTCCTTCGCGCCCCAACTTGCGTGTTTGCATCTTCATTCTCCCGCTGATTGATACCGGCCCCGCCTGACGCGGAGCCGCTCCGGTGTGGTGACTGTAAAACGCGACTGCCGCCATGACTATGGGGCGAAATACGCTTGGGCTTATGAGCCAGGCTCATGAATCCGTTAACCGTCGCTGGGAGCGGAGTTTTTGCGGGAACGTTCCTGCCCGAGATACTCTATACTGATGTCAGGATGCCTTACCCTTTTCGTTTAGCGTCATGTAGATGGAGCGACAGATGGCTAACTCTGAATCGACCTGCGATTCCCTTTCAATACCAGTGGCAGATTTATTCCATGACCAATAAGAAAAGCGCCGTGCTGACCCCGGCGGCAATGCTATTGCTACATCCCATGTTTGCCAGCCAGGCGCTGGCGGCAGAAAATAATGAAGAGAAAAGCGACACCCTGGTGGTGATGGCGCAACCCACCGGATTGACCGAGCTGGGATCGCCGGTGTCCGTCAGCGTGATCGACGGCCAGGACCTGCGCAACGCCGCCCCGCAGATTAACCTGTCGGAAAACCTCGGCAGCGTGCCGGGCCTGCAGCTTCAAAACCGGCAAAACTATGCGCAGGATCTGCAGCTGTCGATACGCGGGTTCGGCAGCCGTTCGATGTTCGGCGTGCGCGGCGTGCGCATGTACGTCGACGGCATTCCCGCCACCATGCCCGACGGCCAGGGACAAACCTCCAATATCGACATCAATTCCGTCGAACGCATCGAGGTGCTGCGCGGCCCCTATTCCGCGCTGTACGGCAACGCCTCGGGCGGGGTGATCAATGTTGATACGATTACCGGCACCCAGCCGCCGACGCTGGAGGCCGGCGGCTATTTCGGCAGCGACAACACCTGGCGCTACGGGGTGAAAGCGACCGGCGCCACCGGCGACGGCACCCAGGCCGGCGACGTCAACTACGCCATTTCGGGCACCCGCTTCACCACTCAGGGCTACCGCGATCACAGCGCCGCGCGGAAAAACCTCGGCAACGGCAAGCTCGGCGTGCGGCTGGACGACGTCAGCACCCTGACGCTGATGTTCAACAGCGTCTCGATTGACGCCGGCGATCCGGGCGGCCTGACCGAAGCGGAATGGAAGGAAAACCCGCGCCAGGCGCCGCGCGCGGATCAATACAACACCCGCAAATCGCTCGATCAAACCCAGGCCGGCCTGCGCTATCAGCGCCAGATGAGCGAGCGCGAC
Organism: Serratia sp. EC4; assembly: GCF_059652115.1. Taxonomy (NCBI): domain Bacteria; kingdom Pseudomonadati; phylum Pseudomonadota; class Gammaproteobacteria; order Enterobacterales; family Yersiniaceae; genus Serratia; species Serratia sp. EC4. The sequence goes on from NZ_JBNIDE010000001.1 coordinate 907,168, forward strand.
GAACTGACGCTGACCGCTTACCACGGCGAACGCCACACCACGCAGTACCAATCGATCCCGATGGGGCCGCAGCTCAACCCCACCCACGCCGGCGGGGTGATCGTGCTGGAAAGAAAATATCAGGGCATTGACACTCGCTGGAAGCATGAGGATACTCTCGCATCGTTACCGGTAACACTGATCGGCGGTCTGGATTATGAAACCATGACCGAACGCCGCCAGGGGTTCGAAAACTTTATTCTGCGAGACGGCACAGTGGACTACGGCGAGAAAGGCGACCAGCGGCGCAACGAGAAGAACCGCATCTGGAACCTGGATCCTTACCTGCAAACCTCCTGGCAACTGACGCCACACTGGACGCTGGACGCCGGCCTGCGCTACAGCACGGTCAGCTTCGACTCGACCGATTACTACATCACGCCGCGCAACGGCGACGACAGCGGCAGCAAACGCTACCACCAGTGGCTGCCTATGGGTTCGCTCAACTACAAGATCAACTCGGCGTGGAACGTTTATCTCTCCGCCGGCCGCGGCTTTGAAACCCCCACCACCACCGAACTCTCCTACCGCCCCGACGGCCAGCCAGGCCTCAATCTCGGCCTGCAGCCGTCCACCAGCGATACCGTTGAACTGGGCAGCAAACTGCGCCTCGGCAACGGCCTGGTGAGCGCCGCGCTGTTCCAGACCAATACCGACAACGAGCTGGTGGTGGCGAAAAGCCAATACACAAATACTACCTACGCCAACGCCGGCAAAACCCGGCGGCGCGGCCTGGAGCTGGCGCTGGATCAGGAGTTTGCGCTGGACTGGCGGCTGCATATGGCCTGGACGCTGCTGGACGCCACCTACCGCAGCGAAATGTGCGGCAAAGCCGGCTGCACCCCCGCCGGCAATCGCCTGCCGGGCATCGCCCGCAACATGGGCTACGCCTCGCTGGCGTTTGCGCCGCCGGAAGGCTGGCACGCCGGCGCGGAACTGCGCTACATGAGCGACATTCAGGCCAATGACGCCAACAGCGCGCAGGCCCCCGCTTACACCGTGGCCGGCGTAAACGCCGGCTATCGCTTTACCTGGGACCGCTGGGCACTGGACGTGTTCAGCCGGGTGGACAATGTTTTCGATCGCCGATACGTCGGTTCGGTGATCGTCAACGAAGGCAACGGCCGCTATTTCGAGCCGGCGCCGGGGCGCAACTGGGGTGGCGGCGCCACCTTGTCTTATCGCTTTGAATAAGGCAAAGCACCTTAAGGTTAAAAAACGGGATGGGTTTTACGTCACCCTAGCGGCTTCTCGCTGAAATAGTAGGGAGAAACCGCGTGTTTTTTCCGATTTGGCTTAATCTCTAAATCGGGGACTTTCATTTTTGGTAAGGGTATTGCTATGCAAAATAAAGCGTCACTATCGCCGCTTATCGTCATAACGGCGCTGTTTGCCGCGCTGAGCGGGCTTTATCTGCTCGGCGGCGGCATCTGGCTGGCCAAGTTGGGCGGTTCGCTGTATTACATCATCGCCGGGCTGGTGCTGCTGGCGACCTCCTGGCTGCTGTTCCGCCGCCGCGCCACCGCGCTGCTGCTGTACGCGGTATTCCTGCTGGGCACCACCATTTGGGCCCTGTGGGAAGTGGGCCCGGACTTCTGGGCGCTGACGCCGCGCCTGGACGTCACCTTCTTCTTCGGTCTGTGGCTGGTGCTGCCGTTTATCTACCGTAAGCTGGTGGCCAACGGCAAGTTCGCCTACGGCGCGCTGAGCGCGGCGCTGGCGATCACCGTCATCGCGCTGGCCTATGCCGTATTCAACGATCCGCAAGAGATCAACGGCACGCTCGACGCCGCTCAGGTACAGCCGAAAGACGCCACCGGGTCCGACTGGCCGGCCTATGGCCGCACCCAGGAAGGCACCCGTTACTCGCCGCTGAGCCAGATCAACGACAAAAACGTTGGCCAGTTGCAAGAAGCCTGGCGCTTCCAGACCGGCGATCTGAAGACCGCCAACGATCCGGGTGAGATCACCAACGAAGTCACGCCGATCAAAATCCGCGATACCCTTTACATGTGTACGCCGCACCAGAAGCTGTTTGCGCTGGATGCCGCCACCGGTAAAGAAAAGTGGAAATTTGATCCGCAGCTGAAGTACAACCCGACCTTCCAGCACATCACCTGCCGCGGCGTGTCTTACCACGAAACCGCTGCAGCCGCGGGCGCCGCCGGCGATGCCGCACCGGTGATGTGCGCACGCCGCATCATTCTGCCGGTCAACGACGGCCGCCTGTTTGCGCTGGACGCCGAAACCGGCAAACCGTGCCCGGACTTCGCCAACAACGGCGAGCTGAACCTGCAGAGCAACATGCCGTATGCCACACCGGGCCACTACGAGCCGACTTCGCCGCCGGTGATCACCGATAACGTGATCGTCGTCGCCGGCGCCGTGACCGACAACTACTCCAACCGTGAGCCTTCCGGCGTGATCCGCGGCTTCGATGTCAACAGCGGCAAGCTGCTGTGGGCCTTCGATCCGGGCGCGAAAGATCCGAACGCCATCCCGGCGGATGAGCATCACTTCGTGCCGAACTCGCCGAACTCCTGGGCGCCGGCCGCCTATGACGCCAAGCTGGATATCGTCTATCTGCCGATGGGCGTCGCCACGCCGGACATCTGGGGCGGCAACCGCACCCCGGAAATGGAGCGCTACGCCAGCGGCCTGCTGGCGCTGAACGCCTCCACCGGCAAACTGGCCTGGTTCTATCAGACCGTCCACCACGACCTGTGGGATATGGACGTGCCGGCGCAGCCGACCCTGGCGGACATTACCGACAAGAGCGGTAAAAAAGTGCCGGTCATCTACGTGCCGACCAAAACCGGCAACATCTTCGTACTGAACCGCACCAACGGCGAACTGGTGGTGCCGGCGCCGGAGAAACCGGTACCGCAGGGCCCGGCCAAAGGCGATCGCCTGTCACCGACCCAGCCGTTCTCCGAGCTGACCTTCCGTCCTGAGAAGAAACTGACCGGCGCCGACATGTGGGGCGCGACCATCTATGATCAGCTGGTCTGCCGCGTGATGTTCCACAGCCTGCGCTACGAAGGCACCTTCACCCCGCCATCCGAGCAGGGTACGCTGGTGTTCCCGGGCAACCTGGGCATGTTCGAGTGGGGCGGCCTGGCCGTCGATACCGATCGCGAAATCGCCATCGCCAACCCGATCGCGCTGCCGTTCGTCTCCAAACTGATCCCGCGCGGCCCAGGCAACCCGATTGAGCCGCCGGAAGGCGACAAAGGCGGCAGCGGCACCGAATCCGGCGTACAGCCGCAGTATGGCGTGCCGTTCGGCGTCACCCTGAACCCGTTCCTGTCACCGTTTGGTCTGCCATGCAAACAGCCGGCCTGGGGTTACATTTCCGCCGTGGATCTGAAAACCAACGACATCGTGTGGAAAAAACGCATCGGCACCGTGCGCGACAGCTCACCGTTGCCGCTGCCGTTCAAAATGGGCATGCCGATGCTGGGCGGCCCGGTGACCACCGCCGGTAACGTGTTCTTCATCGGCGCCACCGCAGACAACTACCTGCGCGCCTTCAGCGTGACCAACGGTGAAAAACTGTGGGAAGCGCGCTTGCCGGCCGGCGGCCAGGCGACGCCGATGACCTATGAGGTCAACGGCAAGCAGTACGTGCTGATCTACGCCGGCGGCCACGGTTCCTTCGGCACCAAGCTGGGCGACTACGTGGTCGCTTACGCTCTGCCCGATCAGAAGTAACCACCGCCGTTAGTACCCCGCAAAGCACGCCGCAAGGCGTGCTTTTTCTTTTTACGCCACCGCCCGATGCCCTCTTGCAATACCCTTAATTTTTTCACCCCCCACCATTGATAATGGTTATCATTCGCAATATTATGAATGCATGGCCCCGGCAGCGGCCTGTAATCCTTGCAATACAGCGATCGGCCGCCTGCCGGCGGCCTTATTCGGAGGCGCATGGTCGACCATACTCGGAAACATCGAAAGAAAATTCTGCAAGCGGCGGTGAGGACGCAGCGCGCCGGTCTGCCGTTCGCGGCGGACTCCCCAGCCACCCCGCCCTTTATTGCGTTGCCCCATCAGCCGAAGGCCGTGCTGGTGCACCTGGTCGGCCATGATGGCGCACAGGAGGGGCGAGAATGAACCTGCAACCCTTTACCGCCATGCTGATGTTCGCCTACGTGCTGCTGATGGTGCCGCTGCTCTACGTCATCGACAGCCGCCTGAGCGCCAGTAAACTGGTGCGCAAAGCCACGCAAAACCTCATCATCATCGCCTTGACGCTGTTGTTCTTCAGCGCGATGACGCTTTTATACTGAGGCGGCCGGTTACCCGGCCTCCCGGCGTTTGGCCCGCGGATATTTCCACAGCCAGCGTCCGCTGACCATGCGCCAGTAGAACAAGGCGCCGCGCACCGCCCAATCGAGGAACATCCCCAACCAGACCCCCACCACGCCCATGCCCAGTTCGATACCCAGCGCGTAGCCCGCCACCACGCGGCAGCCCCACATGCCGAGCATCGTCACCCACATGGCAAAGCGGGCGTCGCGCGCGCCTTTCAGCCCGGCGGGCAACACCCAGGAAGCGGCCCAGATCGGCATAAAGGCGGCGTTGAGCCAAATCAGGGTTTTCACCACCGTTTTCACGTCATCCTGCGAGGTATAAAACGCGGCGAATACCCCGGCCAACGGCGCCGTGCCCCAGGCGATAGCGGTCAACCCAAGGGTAGACAGCCAGAAAATATGGCGCAGCTGCCGTTCCGCCTGACCGATCTCGCCTTTGCCGAGCCGCCGGCCGACGATGATGGTCGAAGCCGAGCCCAGCGCGTTGCCCGGCAAGTTGATCAAGGAAGCGATGGAGAAGGCGATGAAGTTACCGGCGATCACGTTGGTGCCCATGCCGGCGACGAACATCTGCGTCAACAGTTTGCCGCCGTTGAACAGCACCGATTCGACGCTGGCGGGAATGCCGATCCCCAGCACTTCCCACAGGATGCTCATCTTCAGCGGCGTGAAATAGCTTTTCAGCGTGATGTGCAGCGCCGGATTAAAACCGATCGCCAGCACATAGAGGATGGCGATGGCGCCGATATAGCGGGAAATCGTCAGCCCCAGCCCGGCGCCGACGAAGCCCAGCCCGTGCCAGCCCAGCATGCCGTAAATCAGGATGCTGCTGATGATGATATTGAGGATATTCATGCCGCCGTTGATCAGCAGCGGGATCTTGGTGTTGCCCGCGCCGCGCAACGCGCCGCTGCCAATCAGCGCAATCGCCGCCGCCGGGTAGCTCCACACCGTGGTTTGCAGGTAAGAGAGCGCCAGCGCTTTCACTTCCGGCGAGGCCGCACCGGCGATCACATCAATGATAGGCTCACCCGCCAGATGAATGCCCGCCGCCAACAGCAACGCCACACCGGTCATCAGGACCAGCGACTGACGCGCCGCCGCCCGCGCGCGCCGGCGATCCCGCTTGCCGAGGCTGAAGGCCACCACCACGGTGGTGCCGAGATCCACCGCGGCGAAAAAGGCGATGATCACCATGTTGAAGCTGTCCGCCAGCCCCACCCCGGCCATCGCCTCTTTGCCGAGCCAACTCACCAGAAAGGTGCTCAGCACCCCCATCAACAGAACGCAGGCGTTCTCCAGAAAGATCGGCACCGCCAGCGGCGTGATTTCGCGCCAGAACAGCACGCGGTAGCTTTTCCGTTTGGCGTACCAAGGCGTATTTTCCACGCGCTGACGCAGTGCGGCATACAGGTTCAAGGTGGGCTCGATGGATAAAAGTGAAACATCATTTCAAATGATGATCGATAAATCGTTATCCTGCAAAGAATTTTTGGGCGCCCGTGGCGAGCGCCCGACAGGCACACCGTAGCGCTACTCCATGTAGTCTTCCTGATCGGCCTGCGCCGCCGCGATAAAGCGCGCGGTGCTGCGGCTGAGCGTGGCGCATTTGTCCGTCAGCAGCTGATTATCCTGTTGCAGAGTCAGGTAACGCGCCTGGGTGAGCGCCGGCAACTGCCGATACCCTGCCGCATGCGTATCCCAGCCGCGGTGCTGCGCTGCACGCATCGCAGTGCGTTGCAATTTCACGTCGTCCGGCACGTCGCTGCGCCCGCAGTCCACGCGCAGGAAATGCCCGCCGGCCAGCATCAGAGCGATGTGATCCAATTGCGCCTGCAGCGGCGGCGCCGGTCGATGCGCCGTCTGCTGACAACCCGCAAGCAGCAGCAACGCCGCCGCGCCGCAAAGAGACGTGCGAAACAGAGTAGACATGGACGCTCCCGGAAACCTGTGGGTGATGCAATGATCTTAGGTGAGCGGATGCCGGGCGGCAAGGCGGGCAGCGCGCTTAGCGCCGGCCGCTGCTGACCTTGGTGGCGCGGGCGGGGTTGCCGGCGACAAATTCCAGCGTGGGGGAATAGTAAAACGGCAGCCAGGCGTTATAGCCGCTCTCCCACTCCCATTTGACCGGGCAGGGCCACAGCATGTCTTCATGCAGGATGTAATAAATCCACCGCCCGGGCGGACGGCGCGGTTTGCGCATTTTCATAGCGAGTACGACGGCCTGATGACGTGCGATAAGGTGAACTGCTGCATTTTACCGCGATTTGGGTCGCGGGGACAGCCTGCGTTGCCGCGTGAAGCGCCCGCTAAATCTCACCCGGTGATTCGGCGTAAAGTCCGCCGTTTTACTGATCCAGAACATCTTTCTCATTCACCTTATTGATATATTGATTGAAAATCATTCCTATTCAGGAGGAAGGGTCATGGTTAAGTCATTGAATGCGGTGTTCACGCGCCTTTTTGATCGTCCGGACGCCGGCAAGTTGGCGCTCAGGCTGACCTTCGGCGGACTGATGCTGTTTCACGGCGTGGCGAAGATTCAGCACGGCGTCGGTTGGATCGCCGGTGCGTTGCAGGATCACGGGCTGCCCGCCTTCATCGCCTACGGCGTGTATGTGGGGGAGATCCTGGCACCGATACTGATCATTTTGGGGCTGTTCACCCGCCCCGCCGCGCTGGTTTACGCCTTTACGCTGGTGGTGGCGTTTTTGATGGTGGGCACCGGCAAGGTGTTCAGCGTCACCGACGTCGGCGCCTGGGGCATTGAAAACGAGCTGGTGTTCTTTATGGGCGGGCTCGCCATCCTGCTGCTGGGCAGCGGCAAATACGCGATCGCGCGCAATGAAGCCTATCGGTAAGCCGTGCAATCCATAAGGAGGTTCCTGATGGCGAACCTCCTTTTTGCACGCTTAAGGTTGGGTGAGCAGCGTGTTCGCCATGAAAGACAATAAGGCGGTCGATTCGGGGAAGGCCGCGCGATTCTCGGTGACCGCGCGATCAAACCGCCAGTTCATGATGTAAACCACGGGCGCAGTCGGATATTGATTAATAAAATCCCAATACAGTTGAATTTGCGCATGCAGTTGCTGGTCGTTCATTCCTAACGATGCCGTAGAAGGCGGTACCAACACCCACTTTTGTCCGGCTGCGCTTATCGGCGCCAGGCGATTGTAGGTACTCCACATATCCGCTACCGACCAGTTGTAGTTATCCACCCCAACCCAATCTGGCGTGCTTTTGACGTTGGCCGGGCACGCGGTCGCGGGCGCGCCCTGCTGTATTTCACGGATCCATTCGGCGTTGTTGGCATGTCGGTAGGACAAGATGGTGTAGACGGGGATCGCGACCCCGTACTGCTGCATGGCCTGTCGCAGGGTGCAAACATAGCTGGAGTATTGGTAAGCGTCATATTTTCCCCCGGTCTGTAAGGCAGGAACGTCGAACGGCTCATCGATGAAATAAATGGCGCCGGGCTTATATTTGGCTTCGGCGATCTTCTTGACCGCCGTCCAGATGGCGTTCCAGGAACCTGCGGCCTGGCAGCTGCTGTTCGAGACCGCCCCAGGGCAGATATCGATAAACGGCGAGCCCGATACCGCCCCCGAACCAGCCTGAATGTTCACGGCGCAAGTCCCCCCGGCGCAAACGGGCAGATTGAGGCTTGCCAACGTGTGCACCACATTCAGATTGGTCATACTGAAGCCGGTGCCGGTAATCGCCTTAAGCGCCTCTGTGGCGCTGAAAGACGGCGTGGCGGTTTCATAAAAGTCCAGCCAGTCATAGCCGTAATACTTGATATTGGCGTTGGGGCCCGCCGCCAGCGCATTGGCGCCGATCAGGCACCAGCACAACAGTGCAAAACGTTTCAACATACTCTTCTCCTTCAAACCCTCGTCGATGTTAGCCAAAGGTGGGCGGCAAACGGCGCCGCCAACCGGAAACACCATCGTGACACCGGCTATCGGCGGTGGCCCGTCGTTTGCGTTGTGCTACGGCAGAACGAACACAGGTCAGATTTTAGGAATATGTCACGTCGGTTTTCTTGCTGAGCGGCAAGGAGATGCGGGTAAAAAAGAACCGTAGAGGAGCCCGGCGGGAATCGCGCTTCATAAGCTGAACCGCCGACTATCGGTCATCAACTCTCGGCCAGGCGGTATACCGGAACCTTGCGCGTGGTGCCGGTCAGGGTGTCGAAGATCTCCGTTTCCGCCGTCACGATCGCCATGCCGGTTTTTCTTAGCCTGCGCACCTCGGCGGCAATGCGCTGTATGCCGAACCAGAACAGTCCGTCCAACGCCGTGACCCGCAGCCCCTGCTCCAGCGCCAGCTTAAGTCGCTCACGCGGCGCCTTGAGCGCTTTGGCGATTTCCCGGTAAGGCAACGCGTCCACGCCCGACGCCGAAGTGCGGTGAATACGGGTCGACAGGCCGTATTGAAAGGCCTCAGGCACGTCGCTTAAATCGCTTTTCAGGCTGTAAACGCAGCCAAAGCGCTTGCCGTTGAACACCACATTTTTTTGACTGATCGACAACTCATCGCGCAGGCCGGCAATCAGCTGCGGCGCCCGCACCAGCAATAAACGAAACGGCAATTCGAAACTGGTCACATAGTCCACGTTGAGCAGCGCAATGCGCAGACGCTGTTCCGCCCCGGCCTGCGTCTGGCGACACTCGTTCAACACCTCGCTCCACTGGCGCGCGAGCCGCGGGGCTTCATCCAGCGGCGCGAAGTGGTATTTCTCGATGTGGTAGTCGATCCTTTCATTCATGTCCGTTGGCCCCTGCGTCAGTCATCATGCCCTCAGCAAATTACCTTACCCGCGGGCAACAGTACAACACCGCGATGAGGTCACTCGGGAAATACGGCGCTGGCTTTCGCCGGAACGGACTACGCGGTCTCGATGAACAGCATCATGCGTCGCAGTGCGTCATCCAGGGCACTGAGCCCGGCATCGTCCAGACAGGCCATCAGCTGTGCGTCATAATCCGCCACCCATTGCCTCGCCTGGTCAAAAATGGGACGAGACGCCGGCATGACGCGCAGATATACCGCGCGCTTATCTTCCGGATCGGGGAAGCGCGCGACCCACCCCCGATTAACCAGTTGGGTGATCGTACGGCCTAGCGCGGTGCGATCGGTCTGCGAATGCGCGATCACCTCACTCATGGCCACGTCGCCCGGAAAACTGTAGAGAATGCGCAACGCGCGCCACTCATGGAGGCTGAGTCCTTGCAAAGCGAGTAACGCAGACAGCCGTTTTTCGCGGTGACGCACCACCTCCGTCATCCTGTAAAGCGCACCATTGGGCAATCCCATTCCCCGTCGGCCGCTATGCCTGTCTTTTTTTTCAGAACCCATACTGTTTCCAATTAGCCTCGACTTTTGCCCTGACCTGTTCAGGATAAGAGTGCCTGTAAGAGGCGGTACCCGCACGTGTTACGCCGCTGAACTGCTCGGGGAACAGGCAGTTGATGATGACTTTGCCGCCGCTGCCGCGCGCCTTGTCTTCTTCCGTCAGGTACGGCACCATCGGGAACTCACGTACGTCCGGGAAAATAAAATGATCGCGCGCCGGATGTGAGCGCGTGGCCAACGCCCAAACCACCTGATCGATATCGACAATATCAATGTCATTGCCGACCAGGATCAGTTTGGGGATCAGGTAGCCCGCATGCGAGCCGAAGACCACCTCCGCCACCTTGCCGGCAAAATCCGCCGCGGTGGTATTCATTCCGGCCAGTTTTTCGATATCGACGGAGACCACCGCCCAACAGGTCGCCGCCTCATAGGAACACCAGACAAAGTCAACGGGCAAGGCCGCGCTCTGCAGGGTTTCCAGCAGTTGAGCTGATATCATGGTGCCCCAGATCGTATGATTTTCTTCCGGCGGCGTGCCGGCGACGCAAATCGGCAAAATGGGGTCATCGCGAAACGTCACCGCACGCACATGGAACACCGGCTGTTCATGGCCTTGCTGGTGTTGATAGCCGTGATACTCCCCCATCGGCCCTTCCAGCGCCGTCTCCGTCAGGCTGATTTCACCTTCCAGCACAATTTCCGCATTGGCCGGCACCCAGAGATCGTTGGTTTCCGCTTGGGTGAGCGTGACGCTTTTACCGAGCAGCGCGCCGACATAGTCAGGCTCACTGACGCCGGCCGGCAACGGCATCCCCGCGACCGCCACCGCGGCAGGCGGCGCCCCGAGCACCATCGCCCACGGCGTAGGTTTCCCTTCTCGGCGCCACATTTCACGGATCATGCCGATGTGCTGGGTGGGGATTGCCGGGCCGGTGAGACGATTGCGATCGAGCATCATGAGTCTGCCGACGCCCCAGCTATGCCACTTTCCGTCCGGGGATTGCACGACATGGAACCCGTAGGTGCCGAAATAGCGCCCGCCATCCCGTTCATGCAACAGCGGCACCGGGAAACGTTCCAGATCAACCTCGTCACCACGCCAAATATTCTCTTTCACCGGGCCGGTCGAGCAATAATCCGGCGCAAACGGCTCCGCCTTCACCGCCCGGCGAATCGCCGCCACAATATCCCGCGGGGAGCTTTCTGGCGGCAGCCCAAAATGGAGGGCGAGGCGAGAATAGGCATGTTCCGCAGAAGCGAGCATGCCGGCCGGCGCGCCGAGGATGCGGGCTCCCGGCATCGCGCCCGCCACATGATGAAATAGCGGAGCCGAAAGCCGTTGCTCATAGACCCGGCGGCAGACAGCCGCTATCTCCAGGTCGGCGGAAACTGCCTGATGCACGTCGACCAAATCGTTTCGGCGACGCAATTCCTCAATGAAGTGACGAAAATCCAGTGCGCAATCGAGCAAACTCATGGCAAGTCCTCCGGTTTCCAGGCGTTCAGTCCCTGCTATTCCCATCGTTTCAGGGAGGAGACTGACATTTATGTGCATGTGCACACATATTAGTGTACGAAAAATCGCGTGTAAATACACGCTACCCTGGAGACGTGTGGGCATGTTGTCAGTCTGGCAAACTCTTCAAGGGATAGCGGACTCGGGCCATACACGCCCCTGCCGGCAGACATTATCGCCGTGACGGTTTCACACCTTCAGCATGATCGGCATGCATAGCACTGGGCTTGCCGCAAGCGCCGCGCCGGGTTCAAGCGCAACATGGCTCACAAAATGAAGAACATAATCGCAAAATGCTATTCGTTGATATTGCACGGGTTATAATGCGGAAAAGGATCTCTGCCAACGCAAACCGGTTTCAGATCGAACGGTTTACAAGCATTAGCGAAAGAAAAGGATTTTGATTCGATGGGGAACAACGAGGGGTAAAGTGGCGGAGAGAGGGGGATTTGAACCCCCGGTAGAGTTGCCCCTACTCCAGTTTTCGAGACTGGTCCGTTCAGCCGCTCCGGCATCTCTCCTGACAACGCTTGCTATCATGCCCGCTTTTGCGGCATTTTTACAGCATTAGCATACCGCTGAACGTTCAAGTGACGACTTTACGAGCAACCTGATGATTAAATGGCCGTGGAAAGCGACTCAACCCTCTCAACCCCAGGCAGACATCGAGGCCCAGTGGCAGGACGCGCTGGCGATCCCGCTGCTCTCGCCGCTGAATGAGCAGGAGCGGCAGCGGCTGGTGGCCGTCGCCGGGCAGATCTTGCAGCAAAAGCGCATCGTGCCGCTGCAGGGGCTGCAGCTCACCTCGCAAATGCAGGCGCGCATCGCCCTGCTGTTCGCCTTGCCGGTGCTGGAACTCGGCGCGGAGTGTCTCGACGGCTTCAACGAAATTCTGCTCTACCCCACCCCGTTCGTGGTGGAAGACGAATGGCAGGACGAGATCGGCCTGGTGCACTCGGGGCCGGTGGTGCAGTCGGGCCAAAGCTGGGAACAGGGGCCGATCGTGCTCAACTGGCAAGACGTGCAGGACTCTTTCGACCTTTCCGGTTTCAATCTGGTGATCCACGAAGCGGTGCACAAGCTGGATATGCGCAACGGCGGCGTCGCCACCGGCGTGCCGCCGATCCCGCTGCGCGAGGTGGCCGCCTGGGAACATGATCTGCACGCCGCGATGGAAAGCCTGCAGGACGAGATCGACATGGTCGGCGAAGAGGCCGCCAGCATGGATGCCTACGCCGCCACCGATGCGGCCGAGTGCTTCGCCGTGCTGTCGGAGTATTTCTTCAGCGCTCCCGAACTGCTGGCCGAACGCTTCCCGGCGCTGTATCAGCACTTTTGCCGCTTCTACCGCCAGGATCCGCTGGCGCGCCTGCTGCGCGGCCAGGCGGAAAACGACGCGCAATGGGCTGATTGACGGGCTTATTGCTCAGATACCGAGCAGTCGCACCGCCCGGGGCAATTTAGCGTTGACACACCCGGGGCCGCTGGATATCATGCGCCCCGTTCACACGATTCCTCTGTAGTTCAGTCGGTAGAACGGCGGACTGTTAATCCGTATGTCACTGGTTCGAGTCCAGTCAGAGGAGCCATATTTAGAGAAGCCCGCTTAAGGATACTTAAGCGGGCTTTTTGCTGTTGGGCGTTTACAGCCCGCGTTGTTCCATCAGCAGCGCCAGATCGACCAAGCGGTTGGAGAAGCCCCACTCGTTGTCATACCAGGCGAGCACTTTTACCAGGTTGCCGCCGATCACCAGCGTGGACAGGCCGTCGATGATCGACGAACGCGCATCACCCCGGTAGTCGCTCGACACCAGCGGTTCATCGCTGTACCCCAGGATCCCTTTCAGCGGGCCGGACGCCGCCGCCGCGCGGAAAGCGGCGTTGATCTCCTCCACCGTCGCCGGGCGTTTCAGCGTCACCGTCAGATCGACGATGGAAACCACCGGCACCGGCACCCGCAGCGAATAACCGGTCAGGCGGCCGTCCAGTTCGGGGATCACCTTGCCGAGCGCCTTGGCCGCACCGCTGGAGTAAGGCACGATCGATTCCGCCGCCGCCCGCGCGCCGCGCAGATCTTTTTCCGGCTGATCGTGCAGCGCCTGGCTGTTGGTGTAGGCATGCGTGGTATTCATCAACCCGTATTCGATGCCGAACGCCTGATGCAATACCTGCGCGGCGGGCGCCAGCCCGTTGGTGGTGCAGCTGCCGTTGCTGACCACCTTATGCAGAGCCGGATCGTAGAGGTGATCGTTAACCCCCATCACCAGCGTGATGTCGTCATTCTTGGCCGGCGCCGAGATAATCACCCGCTTGGCGCCGCCGTGCGTGATGTGCACTTCCGCCTTGGCCTTGTCGGTAAAGAAGCCCGTCGCTTCGATCACCACGTCCACGCCCGCGCTGCGCCAGGGGATCTCGGCGGGATCGCGCTGCGAAAACACCTGAATCGGCCGACCGTCCAGCAGCAGCTGGTTGTCGCCGGCTTCCACCCTGGCCGCCAGCGTGCCGGAAAGCGTGTCGTATTTCAGCAGGTGCGCCAGCGTCTTGCTGTCCGTCAGATCGTTGATCGCCACCACTTCAAAATCGCTGCGCCCCAGCGCCGCGCGCAGCACGTTGCGCCCGATCCTGCCGAAGCCGTTAATGCCTACTCTCACCATGATGCACTCCTCGTTTTTGGGCTTTGCCTAAAATCTAGCGCCGACCAGAAACGGCGTAAATGACGTTTACCAATCAATTTACGCCAAATTGCGCGCATGAAAGCGCTCGCGGTATTCGCTCGGGGTCAATTGCAGTTTGCGTTCAAACACCCGCCGCAGGTTAAGGCCGTTGCCGAAGCCGGTGGCCAGGGCAATCTGCTCGATGCCTTCCGCGCTCTGTTCGAGGCGCTGCCTGGCGGTATGCAACCGCCCCTCTTCGACGAATTTGGCGGGAGAAATGCCCGTCTCGCGGGTGAACACCCGGGTAAAGTTGCGCGGGCTCATCGCCACGCGCTCGGCCAACCGATCGACGCTGAGATCGTCGGCGAGGTTTTCCAGGATCCAGGATTGCAGGTCACGGATCGGCCCCGGCGATTTGGCCTGGTTGAGCGGATAGCGGCTGAACTGCGCCTGCCCGCCGGGGCGACGCAGAAACATCACCAGATCCTGCGCCACTTCGCGCGCCTGCACGAAGCCGTAATCATCCTCCACCAGCGCCAGCGTCAGATCGAAGCCGGAGCTGACGCCGCCGGAGGTCCAGATCGGCCCGTCCTGCACGTAGATTGGGCCGTTTTCGACCTGCACTCGCGGGAAGCGCGCCTGCAGCGTCTCCGCCAGCCGCCAGTGGGTGGTCGCCCGCCGCCCGTCCAGCAACCCGGCTTCGGCCAGCAGCAGAGCCCCGCCGCAAACCGAAGCGATACGGCGCGCCTGCGGCGCCGCGCGACGCAGCCAATCGGCGACCAGGGCGCCCTCTTCTTCGGTCGCCCCCTTGCCGGCGACGATCACGGTATCGCGCGGCTGGGCCGGATCGAGATCCGCCAGGCGATGATCGGCCAACAGGCTCAGCCCGGACAGGCCGTGCACCACCCGGTGAGATTGCGTGGTGGCGACCGCGATCTGATACAGCGGCGTCTCGGCAGGGCTCAGGCGATTAGCCTGCATCAGGATATCGGCGATGCCCGCCGCTTCGAACAGCATGCCCCCTTCAGGGACGATAATCAGGAATGAGTGCATGGCGATAATATAAATAACAATCAAAACAGGCCAGGCGACCACTGTATAAGAAAAGCCCCGTCGGTTCACCCTGCGGGCATAAAAAAGCCCGCCGCTAATCACCGGCGGGCCAGGAAGGAACGGCCATCAAGCCTGCGGCAGGTGCGCCCCGCCGACGCGCGCCAATTGCGCCAACAGCGCCGTTTGAAACGCCTCATCGTGCACCGCCGCGTGAGGTTCAAGCCGCTGCTGGTGGTGCCAATAGCCGCCGGACGCCAGGGCCTGCGGTTCATCGCTGGTCACCAACCACGCCTGCGTCACATGCCCCAGCGCCAGATCGTCGGGCGCGTCCGCGCCGCCCATTTTGGTCGGCACCCAACCGGGATCGACCGCGCTGCTGATCACGTCAGGCCACAGGCGCGCCACGGCGGCGGCCAGCGCGGTGACGAACAGCTTGCTGTCCGAATAAGAACCGGCAGCGCCGCCAAGCCAATCCACGCCGTTCAGTTCCGCCACGCCGTCAAAATGCATGCTGCTGCTCAGGTAGACGATACGCTTGGGGCGTTCGATCAGGGCCGTCAGCAGGTAGGGCGCCATGACGTTCACCGGCATCACCTGCGGCCCGGTAAACATGCCGGCATTGTGGATCACCGCGTCCGGGCGGCCGAGGCGATTGACCTGCTCGGCAAGCTGCCGGATCTGCTGCACATCGGACAGATCGCCGATCGCCGCCTGCGCGCCCCGATCCAGCAAATCGCGCACCGCGGCCAAACGGCCAGGCTCACGCGCATGCAGGATCACCTGATGCCCTTCGTCCAACAGCGTTTGCGCGGCGGCGCGGCCCAGCCCGTCGACCGAGCCGGTAATGAAAATGCGTGACATGCCACTCCTCCGTTTAGCGCCAGCCGAGCGCCGGCGCGACATGGGTTAAAATCGATTCGATGACGTGCGCGTTGTAATCCACGCCCAGTTGGTTAGGCACGGTCAGCAGCAAGGTATCCGCTTCGGCGATGGCCTCGTCCTGCGCCAGCTGCTCGATCAGCACATCCGGCTCAGCGGCATAGCTGCGGCCGAAGATCGCCCGGGTCTGCGCGTCGATATACCCCAGCTGATCGCCCTCCTTGCCGCCGCCGCCGAAGTAGTTGCGATCCCGCTGATCCACCAGCGCGAAGATGCTGCGGCTCACGGAAACCCGCGGCTCGCGCGCATGGCCCGCCTCTTGCCAGGCGGCGCGATAGGCGCGGATCTGCTTGGCCTGCTGGATGTGGAAGGGCTCGCCGGTCTCGTCGTTCTTGAGCGTCGAGCTTTGCAGATGCATGCCCAGCTTCGCCGCCCAGACAGCGGTGGCGTTCGAACCGGCGCCCCACCAGATGCGATCGCGCAGCCCGGCGGAAAACGGCTCCGGCCGCAGCAGCCCAGGCGGATTCGGGAACATCGGCTGCGGATTGGGTTCGGCGAACCCTTCACCGCGCAGCGCTTCCAGGAACACTTCGGTATGGCGGCGGGCCATGTCCGCGTCGGTCTCGCCGTCGGCCGGGGCATAGCCGAAATAACGCCAGCCGTCGATCACCTGCTCCGGCGAACCACGGCTGATGCCGAGCTGCAGCCGCCCGCCGGCGATCAGATCCGCCGCGCCGGCGTCCTCCACCATGTACAGCGGGTTTTCATAACGCATGTCGATCACGCCGGTGCCGATCTCGATGCGTTGGGTTTTGGCGCCGATGGCGGCCAACAGCGGGAACGGCGATCCCAGCTGGCGCGCGAAGTGGTGCACGCGAAAATAGGCGCCGTCCGCCCCCAGATCTTCGGCGGCGACCGCCAGATCGATGGACTGCAGCAGCGCATCCGCTGCGGAACGGGTGCCGGACTGGGCGGAAGGCGACCAGTGGCCAAACGAGAGAAAACCAATTTTTTTCATCGGGCATCATCCTCAGAGGCAAAACATGGGCCTACAGTGACAAAAACCGCGCGCTCTGCGCCAGCAAAATCGCCCCCGATCGCACTAAACGAACCGATTGCCGCCGCGCCGCCCGGCGATTGTAATCAAAAAACAAATGTCGTATAACAGGCAGCTCCGAGGGGTGTCCTGTTACGGGCTGAGATGGCGCAAGCCGAACCCTTTGAACCTGATCTGGGTCATGCCAGCGAAGGGACGGTTAGGCAACCGCGCGATCACCCGTTGCCTGTTCATACCTCAGCGTGCCCGGATCTCCACTGACTCAAGGAGGTCCCATGTCCATCACTACCCTGTTCGAAAGCGGTCTTTACGGCCGGCTGCGCCGCCATGCCGGCAGCCACTGGCAAGATTACGTCGATCATCCGTTTCTGCAGCAGCTGGCCGCCGGCACCTTGCCTGAACGCGCTTTTCGCCGCTACCTGACCCAGGACTATCTGTTTCTGCTGCACTTCGCCCGCGCCTACGCGCTGCTGGTCAGCAAGCTGCGCACTCTGCCGGAGATGCGCGCCGCCACCGCCTCGCTCAACGGCATCGTCGCCGAACTGCCGCTGCACGTGGCCTACTGCGCCGAATGGGGGCTGAACGAAGCGCAGATCGCCGCCCAGCCGGAAGCGGCGGAAACCATGAACTACACCCGTTACGTGCTGGATATCGGCCATGCCGGCGACGCCCTCGATCTGCTGGCCGGCCTGCTGCCCTGCGTGGCCGGCTATGCCGAAATCGGCCTGCGGCTGCTGCACGATCCCGCCACTCAGATGGAGGGCAATCCTTACGCCTCCTGGATCCGCAACTACGGCGACGAGGGCTATCTGGCCGGCGTGCGCGCCGCCATCGAACTGCTGGAAACCGTTGGTCAGCAGCGCGGCGCACAGGGCCGCTTCACCGAGCTGGCGCAGATTTTCACCACCGCCACCCAGCTGGAGTCGGCATTTTGGCAGATGGGGCTGAACGCCTCATGACCTCCCCGCTTCTCCCGCCCGGCATCCAGGTGCGGGATCTCAGCCTGCGTTTCGGGCAGCAAATCGTCTTCGACCGGCTGAGCTTCGACATCGCCGGCGGCAGCTTCGTCGCCCTGCTCGGCGCCAGCGGCGCCGGCAAAACCAGCCTGCTGAAGATCATCGCCGGCCTGGCGCAGGCCAGCTCTGGCTCGGTGACCGGCAGCGACGGCCTGCCGATCGCCGGGCGCATCGCCTACATGGGGCAAAAAGACCTGCTCTACCCGTGGCTGACCGTTGAAGAGAACGTCGCCCTCGGTTCGCGGCTGCGCGGCGAAGCGCCGGATCGGGCGTGGACGGCGCACCTGCTCGAACGCGTAGGCCTGGCCGCGCATGGCCGCAGCCTGCCCGCCTCGCTGTCCGGCGGCATGCGCCAGCGCGCCGCCATCGCCCGCACGCTCTACGAACGCCAGCCGATCGTGCTGATGGACGAACCTTTTTCCGCGCTGGACGCCATTACCCGCGCCGAGATCCAGAGCCTGGCCGCCGAGCTGCTGGCGCAAAATACCGTGCTGTTGATCACCCACGATCCGATGGAAGCCTGCCGCCTGAGCCACCGGCTGCTGGTGCTGTCTCCCTGGCCGCTGGGCCTCGACGATACTCACCGCATCAGCGGGCTACCGCCGCGCGCGCCGGATGACGCCGACCTGCTGAAAAGCCAGGCCGAGCTGCTGCAGCAACTGGTGAGGGCGGCGCAATGAATATCGCCAAAGAGCGTGGACTCACCCGCCTGCGGCGCGGGCTGACGGTGTTCGTCGGCCTGCTGCTGCTGTGGTGGCTGGCGACGCAAAGCGGCATTCCGGCCTTTCTGCTGCCCACGCCGGGCGCTGTGGCGCAGGCGCTGTGGGACGGGCGCGGCTATCTCGCCTGGCACACGCTGGTCACCGCTTCGGAGATCGTCAGCGGGCTGGTGCTCGGCGTGTTGCTCGGCGCGGCACTGGCGCTGTGCATGATTTTCTCGCCGCGCCTGCAACGCTGGCTGATGCCGCTGGTGCTCACCAGCCAGGCGATACCGGTGTTCGCCCTGGCCCCGCTGCTGGTGCTGTGGTTCGGCTTCGGCATGAGCGCCAAGGTGGCGATGGCGGTGCTGGTGATCTTCTTTCCGGTGGTGTCGGCCTTTTTTGACGGGCTGCGCCGGGTCAACAACGACTATCTCGATCTGGCGCGCACGATGCGCGCTTCGCGCTGGGCGCAGCTGCGGCACGTGCGGCTGATGGCGGCGCTGCCGGCCTTCGGCTCCGGCCTGCGCATGGCCGCCGCGGTCGCGCCGATCGGCGCCATCATCGGCGAATGGGTCGGCTCGGCCGAAGGGCTGGGCTACGTGATGCTGAACGCCAACGCGCGCATGCAGACCGACGTCTGCTTCGCCGCGCTGTTTATTTTGGTGCTGATGACCGTGCTGCTGTGGGCCGCGGTGGATGCGCTGCTGCGGCGCCTGATCGCCTGGGCGCCGGAAAACGACTGATGATTGCAACCATAACCAGGGATAAAGGAACGACCATGATCAAACAAACCGTTTGCGGGCTGCTGCTGGGCGCCGCCCTCACCGGCCAGGCAGGCGCGGCCGACAAGCTGACGCTGGTGCTCGACTGGTACATCAACCCGGATCACGCGCCGATTATGGTGGCCGAGCAGATCGGCGCCTTCAAGGCCGCAGGGCTGGACGTCAAGATCGTGCCGCCGTCCGATCCGGCGCTGCCGCCGCGGCTGGTGGCCGCCAAACAGGCCGACCTCGCCATCACCTATCAACCGCAGTTGCACTTCTTCGCCGATCAGGGTCTGCCGTTGATGCGCATCGGCACGCTGATCAACACGCCGCTGAATACGGTGATCGCGCTGGATAAAAACATCACCTCGCCGGCGGATCTCAAGGGCAAAACGGTAGGTTACTCGGTCAGCGGCATCGAACAGGCGACGCTGGCCACCATGGTCGAACACGAGCGCCTCAAGCCGCAGGACATCAAGCTTATCAACGTCAACTTCCAGCTGACCAGCGCCCTGCTGGCAGGCCAGGTCGATGCGGTGATCGGCGGCTACCGCAACATCGAAGCGCTGGAGCTGAAGCTGCAGGGTAAAGAACCGGTGGTGTTCAACGTCGAAGATTACGGCGTGCCGGCCTACGACGAGCTGATCATCGTCGCCAACCGCGATGCGGTGAACGAGCCGAAAATCCGCAAATTCCTCGCCGCGCTGAAGCAAGGCAGCGACTACCTGCACGCGCACCCGCAGGACACCTGGCTGGCGTTCGCCAAGGCGCACCCGGAGCTGAATACCGAGCTGAACAAGCAGGCGTGGCAAGCCAGCCTGCCGCTGTTCGCGCGCGATCCGGCCAAGTTGGATCGCGCCCGCTACCAGGCTTACGAACAGTTCCTGTTCGACAACAAGCTGATCAAGAAAATCACCCCGGTGGAACAGTACGCGGTGGAGCTCGACTGATCACGCCGAGGCGGCCGGCGGCGCCACCGTCACCTCGCCCTGGCCGCTGCGCTGCAAGGCCGCCTTCACCAGCCCGTTGGCCTTGCAGCGTTCGATAAACGCGTTCACGTAGGCGGCGCCCTGCGTTTTTTGCCGCGGCACCGCCATCGCCTGGCGGATAGCGGTGAAATGCCCGTCCAGCACCCGGTAGCCGGGATGGGAGGCCGCGGCGGCCAACAGCGGTTGACGCACGCCGGCCGCCGCCTCCAGCCCCCGTTCGAAAAACAGCGCGATCGCCTCGGCGGAGGTTGCCGCCCGCACCAGCTGCGCCTGCTGCAGCGTGCGCGATAAAAACAGATCGTACGCCGCCCCCTGGCCGACCGCGATGCGCACCTCCGGCCGGTCGAGCTGCGCCGCCTCAAAGTAAGGCGCGTCGTTCGCCACCAGGTAAGTCCCCTCGATGATCACGTAGGGTTCGCTGAAAGCGATTTGCGCCGCGCGCACCGGCTCGATAGCCATAAACGCCAGGTTCCAGGCGCCGCTGTCCAGGTCGGCGAACACCTTGCCCGCCGCGTCATAGGTGACCAGTTCGAGCGCCACGCCCAGCTCCTGGGCCAGCGCGGCAGCCAGCTCCACCGAAGCGCCTTGCGGTTTACCGCCGGCCCCGGCCTGCGCCAGCACCGGATTGCCGTAGTTGATCGCCGCGCGCAACACGCCTTGCGGGGCCAGATCGTCGAGTACCGCTGCGGGGATTGTCTGCATACTTCCTCCTGAATGGCTGGTGGGCACACCGTCGTGGCGCTCATTAAGCGTAGAGCGAAACCTCCGACCAGCAAGCTTTCGCCGCCGAGGCCGCCGTCGGCGTGATTAACGTCACACTATTGTCATAAAAATGTACAATAGCCGCCGTTCGTCGCCGTAGCGGGAGATCGCGCGTTGTTCCGCCGCCGGCAATAGGCTATACCCTTCACTTTTCGCGCCGCGGCACGGTCGGCGGCGCAGACCAGGGCAGCAACGTTTTTTTCCAATCAGACAAGGTTTGGCGGATGGTTTTAGCAGTCGTTTCATTTGTTCTCTTTTTGGCGTCGATTTTGATTTATCGCACCCGGGCCGCCGCCAACCGCTGGTGGTTCGCCATTTTGCTGACGCTGCTCGGCAGCTATCTGGTGCTGAACGTCATCCTGATCGCCAGCAACTACTTTACCGGCGACGGCATCACCGACGCGGTGATTTACACCGTCACCAGCAGCCTCAAAGGCGCGGGCATCAGCAAATACGTGCTGCCGTTCATCGGCCTGCTGGCGGCGTTGGGGCTTATCTTCGCGGTGCTGGCCCGCAGCCTGCTGCGCCGCAAAGCCAAAGGCAGCAGCGTGGCCTACAGCATCGTCGCCGTGCTGCTGGCGCTGTTTTCGGTCGGCACCACCCCGGCATTTCAGGACATCTCGCTGCTGGTCAAGAGCCAGATCGTCGGCGATACCGCCGATTTCACCACTTACTACAAAGCGCCGAAAAAAACCGTACAGGGCAAGCGGCCGAACCTGGTGTACATCTATGCCGAGAGCCTGGAACGCACCTACTTCGATACCGAGCTGTTTCCCGGCCTGGCCGACGAGCTGAACGCCCTGCGCGCGGGCAGCATCGATTTCAGCAATACCCAGCAATTGCCGGGCACCGGCTACACCATCGCCGGCATGGTCGCCTCACAGTGCGGCATTCCGCTGTTCGCGCCCTTCGACGGCAACGCCTCCAGCGCGGTCTCCACCTTCTACCCGGAGAACGTTTGCCTGGGCGACGTGCTGAAGGCCGCCGGCTACAGCAACTATTTCTATCAGGGCGCCGAGCTGGCGTTCGCCGGTAAAGACACCTTCCTGAAATCCCACGGCTTCGACCACGTTTACGGCTTCAAAGAGCTGCGCGATCAGGTCGCCGATCCGAGCTACAAAAACGACTGGGGCTGGTACGACGACAGCGTGCTGGACGTGGTGTACGGCAAGTTCGTCGAGCTGTCCAAACAGCGCCAGCCGTTCTCGCTGTTCACCCTGACCGTTGATACTCATCACCCGGACGGTTTTATTTCCGCCGGCTGCAGCAAGAAAAGCTACGCCTGGCAGAACAAGGAAAACCGCTCGCTGAGCGCGGTAGCCTGCAGCCAGCAACACATCGCCGCGCTGATCGACAAAATCAAACGCTCGCCCTATTTCAGCAACACCGTGATCGTGGTGTCCTCCGATCATCTGGCGATGAACAACACCGCCTACGACATCCTGACCAAACAGAAGCGCCGCAATCTGTTCTTCATCATCGACGGCACCCGGCCGCTGGCGGAACAGCGCAACGAGAAACGCAGCACGCTGGACAACGGCGCCACGGTGCTGGACGTGATGGGCGGCGACAATTACATCGGCCTTGGCCGCAGCAGCCTGTCGGCGCCGTCGCTGTCTACGGTGTTCCTGAATATCGAAGAGAAGATCAACGGCTGGAAACCGGCGGTGATCAACCAGTGGGGCCTGCCGAACCGCATCAGCGACTACAGCGTGGACACGCGCCAGCGCAGCTTCAGCTTCTCCGGCGTCACCTACAAGGTGCCGTTCATCCTGCGGGTGGGCGATAACCGCATCGAACCGATGTTCAACGTCTACCTCTCCACCCCGCTGCGCAAACAGCTGGCCGGACTGGGGGCGGGGGAGAAATTCGTCTGGGTCGATAAATGCTACGAGATCGGCCGGGTCTGGGCGCCGCAGCTGGCGCTGAGCACCGACATCTGCGTGGCCTCCGGCACCCTCGCCTCGCCGCCGCAGATCGTCCAGGCCAGCGGCGAACGCTTCAACGGCAAGGTGAATTTCACCGGCCCGGCGGCGGACAGCGTCGCCGATTACCAAAACGCCGTCGCCCGCCTGCAGGTGGACGACGCGGCGGTGAAATACCGGGCGGACGCCATCGAGTTCATGCTGCCCGGCATGCCGGAACAGGTGAGGGCCATCACCGGCGTCTCCGCCGTCGAGGAATGGGGCCGCTGGTCCGACGCCAATCTGGCGCCAGCGGTCGACATCGATTACGTCGACCCGCTGCCGAAAAGCTTCGATCTGGTGCTGCGCGCCCGCGCCTACGGCAACAACGTCGGCGAACCGATTTCAGTGCGCGTCGGCGACGAAGAGCGCTTCGTGTCGCTCGGCGAACAGGACAGCACCGTCACCCTGCGCTTCGATAACCCGCGCGGCGCGCAGAAGATCAGCATTACCCCGCCGGCGCCGACCGAGCCGAAAGAGAACGCCAGCGGCGGCTTCACGCCGAAGAAGCTGGGCATCGGCCTGGTGTCGCTGAAGGTCGAAGCGGCAAGTCCCGCCTCCTGATCTCCCCGCTTTCACGGGCGCGGTAATTTCTTTGCCGCGCCCGTCATTTCAACCAAGCTTTTACGCCCTTCTTCGGCTAACCTGTGACGGTGAAACGCCGCCAATCCCGCCAGAGCCAGGACATCGAAGGAGAAAGTATGAGCTATGCCCCACCTCGCAGCGGCCTCAGCGCCGATCAGGCACTCGATCAACTGGAAGCCCTGTATGACGCCGCGGTAGACGCGCTGCGGCAGGCGGTCAGTGACTTTATCAGCCACGGCACCCTGCCGGATGCGCAAGCGCGCGCCGCCGGACTGTTCGTGTATCCCGAACTGCGCGTCAGCTGGGACGGGCAGCAATCCGGCCCGAGCAAAACCCGCGCCTTCGGCCGCTTTACCCATCCCGGCAGCTACAGCACCACCGTGACCCGGCCGCAGCTGTTCCGCCACTATCTGGCCGAACAGCTGGCGATGCTGGAACACGACTACGCCGCCCATATCGAAGTGGCGCCGTCGCAGCAGGAGATCCCGTTCCCTTATGTCATCGACGGCTCCAGCCTGGCGCTCGATCGCTCAATGAGCGCCGGCATCGCGCAGCATTTCCCCACCACCGAGCTGGCCCAGATCGGTGACGAGACCGCCGACGGCCTGTATCACACCACCGACAACCATTTCCCGCTGTCGCATTTCGATGCGCTGCGCGCGGATTTCTCGCTGGCGCGTCTGCGGCACTACACCGGCACGCCGGTGGAGCATTTCCAGCCGTTCGTGCTGTTCACCAACTACACCCGCTATGTGGATGAGTTCGTGCGCTGGGCCTGCGCCCAGATCGCCGATCCGGCCAGCCCGTACATCGCGCTCTCCAGCGCCGGCGGCACCTACATCACGCCGGAAACCAGCGCGCCCGAGCAGGCGGTGTCCGATCTGGCGTGGAAAAACCACCAGATGCCGGCCTATCACCTGATCTCGCGCACCGGCCAGGGCATCACGCTGATCAACATCGGCGTCGGCCCGTCCAACGCCAAAACCATCTGCGATCACCTGGCGGTGCTGCGCCCGAGCGCCTGGCTGATGATCGGCCACTGCGGCGGCCTGCGCGAAAGCCAGAAGATCGGCGATTACGTGCTGGCCCATGCCTATCTGCGCGACGATCACGTGCTGGATGCGGTGCTGCCGCCGGATATCCCGATCCCGAGCATCGCCGAGGTGCAGCGCGCCCTGTACGACGCCACCAAGATGGTCAGCGGCATGCCCGGCGAAGAGGTTAAACAGCGTTTGCGCACCGGCACGGTGGTCACCACCGACGACCGCAACTGGGAGCTGCGCTACTCCGCTTCGGCGCGCCGCTTCAATCTCAGCCGCGCGGTGGCGGTCGACATGGAGAGCGCCACCATCGCCGCTCAGGGTTATCGCTTCCGGGTGCCGTACGGCACGCTGCTGTGCGTCTCCGACAAACCGCTGCACGGCGAGATCAAACTGCCGGGCCAGGCCAACCGCTTCTACGAAGGGGCGATCTCCGAACACCTGCAGATCGGCATCTGCGCCATCGATTTGTTGCGCGCCGAGGGCGATCGCCTGCACTCGCGCAAGCTGCGCACCTTCAACGAACCGCCGTTCCGGTAACGGTGCTCAGGCCCGCTGCGGCGGGCCGTTTTTTCCTCAACGCACCAGCGCCAACGCGCGCTTCTCCTGGCTGCGGCCGCCGGCGATCGACAGCAACAGGTCTTTCACCAGCAGCGCCGGGGCGGACAGCGCCTGTTGGCTCGACATGCACAGTGACAGCGGCACCGACATCGTCGGCGCATTGATGCGCGCCATCCAGGCCTTGGCCGGGCCGATCATCGCGCGCGCCACCGATTCCGGCAGCACGGTCGCCCCTAACCCGCTGGCGATCGCGGCGCTCAGCGCGCCCGAGGATTCGATCTCCCCCACCACGTTGATCGCCAGCTTGCGCAGCGCCATCGCCTCCTCCAGCTGGTTGCGCACCGCATCGCCCTCACGCGGCAGGAACAGGTTCAGCCGCGCCACGTCCAGCAGCTCGACGCTGTTGCCGGGATGCGGCACCGCGCGCGTCGCCACCAGATAAAGATCTTCCCGCATCAATGCGATGGCGTGCAGCCCGGCGGGCATTTTGGCGCCGTAGACCATCGCCATGTCCAGCGTCTGGTTAGCCACCTGCCCGGCCAACGCCGCGCCGCCGTTTTCATGCAGGCTGAGCAGGATGCCCGGCTGCTGATCGCGCAGGGTCTGCAACAGCGGCAGCGCCAGCTGCGCCGCGGTGCTGCCCGACGCCAGCCCGAGCGACACCTGGCCGCTCATCGCCTGCCCGGCGCTGTTGACCGCGCTCTGCGCCTGCTCGCACTGGCGCAGAATGGTCTGCGCGTGGGCATACAGAATGTTGCCGGCCTCGGTCGGCTGCACCCCGCGCTTGGTGCGGATCAGCAGCTGTTGCTTCAACTCTCCTTCCAGCGTCGCCAACTGCTGGCTGAGCGCCGGTTGGGCGATGTGCAACACCTCCGCCGCCTGAGTCAGGCTGCCGATATCGACGATTTTCACGAAGTACTTCAGACGTCTGAAATTCATAGTGCCTCCAGCGAGCCGCTAAATTGAGAATGCCGAAATCCGGTCATGCAATCACAGCAAGATCCAGGCCAGAGTCGGTAAACGGCCGTGGAAGCGGGGTACAAGGCGGTAAATGGCCGTTCGCCGGGCGGCGCGCGCCACCGCGCAGGGCAACCGTTGCACCATCGGCAGGCAACGGCGCCGATCAACGGGCAATTCGGCGACGCTGCGCGCGGGATAAGCGACAAAAGCGAGAAAAAGCAGCAGGTTGGGCAATCTTGCAGCAAACGAACGCATCGGACGTCTTCACGCTTTACAAGCCGCAACCGCCCCGCTATTATTCGCCCCGTTCACACGATTCCTCTGTAGTTCAGTCGGTAGAACGGCGGACTGTTAATCCGTATGTCACTGGTTCGAGTCCAGTCAGAGGAGCCATACTCACGCTTTCATGCTTCGTTGTAAATTCTTATCTGATTAAAATTCAATAAGTTAGCACAAAAAACATTCCCAACGCGTTTTCATTTCCCCCTTCCGCATCGGGCAAGATTGGTTGTTTGATCTGGGTCATTTCAGTTCGACGATGGAGTGACTACCATATATCTCTGAACGACACGACAATCTGCAGTCTCAAGCTTTCTGATAAACCCTTCAAAATCTCCGATTCACACGGTTTGTATCTTTTGATCAATCTAGGCGGTTCACATCTCTGGTATCTCAAATACCGTATCAATGGTAAAGAATCTCACTTTGGTTTAAGCGCTTATCCTAATGTCTCTCTGTCTGGCGCACGGCAACAGCGCGACGGTATCCGCAAGTTGCTGGCGCAGAACATCAACCCGATAAAGCAGCGGGCCCCAGAACGCGGAGTCTGTACATCGGCAAAAGTGAGTGGAACTAAAACAAGTGTGCTTATAATACGGTTCGCCGCGTTCATTCGCCCCATATAGTGGTTCGAATGAACGGAGCAACGTTATGGGAGAACTGCTAACCGTCATGAAATGCAACAAAACTACTTCGGAGTGGATCCATCCATGAATTATTATTCAAAATTAAAAAAGATAAACCCAGAGAATATACTTTGGGTTTATCTTAATATAGAAAATCACTCTGTAACTGTTTCTTTACTCTCAATAATCAGAGAGTCTTCTTTTAGAAGAGATCCTTTAAATAGAAGTTGTTCAATTACCTCTGAAATGACTTTACGTAAGGTCCCACTTGTTGCTTTAAACCCAAGAGATCTAGAAATAGACATAACTATTTCTTCTTCTGTCGCACCAAGGTTATTTTTAACTACCTGAGAAATTCCGACAGCAATCTCTTGAGGTGGCAACATTTCGGATTTACGCAGTCCCGACGACTGAACATTCTGTCGATTTCGTAAAACAATCTTTGATTTCTGATGTATTAAAATTTGTCCATCCTGAAGGATATCACCTTTGTTACACACCAGATTAGCAGCCCTGTTCACAACGGCCTCAATTCTGGCCCCTGCACGTTGTAATCCCCAGGCAGTTCGCAACCTGGTGATAACTTCGCTTATATGAACAGGAGATTCAATTTCTACTATCTGCTCAATAATTTCGCTGAGAATACCCAACGGGGTTTCATGCAGTTCATATCCCATATTGGCGGATGGAGTAGCCTCCACATAGGCAATCTCAGATTCTTTTGCAATATCAGAATCGACAAGACCAATCTCAACTACAGGTCCTCTATCGACAGTCACAATTTCGACAGGTACTGCACGAGTCCTTTGTTTCAATTGCTCAGTCCGTTCTGAGAGCTCTTTTTTAGCAGACTCTATAGCCTTAAGTGTTCGTTCCAGCTGCTCTTCAGGCCGGTGGAACCAATCCGTACTCCAGATACGATGGATAATCCACCCATGATCTTCAAGTACAGCCTGACGCAAGCGATCGCGCTCTCGCGCAGAACGTGATGAATGATAAGCACGGCCATCGCACTCAATACCAATCAAGTATCGCCCTGGCATATCAGGATCAGCAATAGCTAAATCTATAAAGAATCCAGCAATACCCACTTGAGGATGGACTTGATAACCAGCTTTCTGAAGCGCATCAGCAACCTGCTCTTCAAATACACTATCCATTTCTCTTTCATTCCGTTGAGCTAACGATATCCGACCGGTACGGGCATATTGCAGGAATAGTTTAAAGGCAAATACACCTTTTCCCTTTGCTCTTTCCAAATCAATATCTTCGTCTGTGATCGAAGCGAAAACCTCACATCGACGTTTGGCTCGGCTGATTAATACATTCAATCTTCTTTCCCCTCCCTCTGCCCCCAGGGGACCAAAACGCATCGCGATGTATCCCTGCGTATTTCTGGCATAGCCGACGGAGATCATAATTACATCACGCTCATCACCTTGTACGTTCTCAAGGTTTTTAACGAAGAAAGGCTCGCTCGAATGCGCATTAAAGAATTCTTCTAAATCAGGATTCAGACGGCGTAGTAACTCGAGTTCGTCCTGAATGGCTTTTCGCTGGGAAACAGAAAATGTTGCAACGCCGAGCGACTGTTCTGGATATTTACGGGCATGCTCCATGATTGCTTTAGCGACAGCTTTAGCTTCTATCGTATTGGTCCCCTTACCGCCTGATCCGAACACACCATCAGGGATGTGGTGGAATTGCAGACCCATGCCTGCTTCCTGAGTGTAAGGACTCGGCACGATGAAGAGTTTATTCTCATAGAACTGACTATTGGATACAGCAATCAAAGATTGATGACGGCTGCGATAGTGCCAACGCAACATACGTTGAGGTAATCCCCTGGCAACAAATAGGCCCAATACACTCTCTATATCAGCAACCTGGGATACTTCATCACCATCATCATTAGCAACAGATTCTGTCATCTTAGCGAAGAATCGTGTAGGTGGAAGTTGACGTTCATCCCCGACGACCACAACCTGCTTACAGCGAGCAATTGCACCAATTGCATCAACCGGTTGTATCTGACTCGCTTCATCCATGACCAGAAGATCGAACTTTTGTTTTCCCGGGATGAGGAATTGAGCAACAGATAACGGGCTCATCATCATGACCGGCTTGAGTGCTTGAATCGCCACTCCAGCCTTCTGCATTAATTGACGAATTGGTAAATGCCCCCGCTTTTTCACCATTTCCGAACGCAGAACACCCACTGGGCCAATACCGCCGCTCTTGGAAGGGATTTGTCTATGATGGGCACGCACAACCTCAAGACTGGCGGCTTTGATACGTTTAAGGTCAAGCTCTGCAAATCCTGCCACCTGACGAGAATGAAGCTCACCATCAAAGCGCACTAAATCGGGTTCTTCGAGAGCCATGATTTTAAGTAGCGACTCAAAATAGGTTCGCTCTACGGCAGAAATAGCAGAATCTAGCGAAAGATCTCCACTAGCGAGTCTTTCTACTACCTCAGATAATCCATATTTTCGAGCCTGCGTAATACGATGCTGATACGCAACCCATTTAGAGAGCTGTTCTGAATTCTCGGCCCATGTTTGAAGTTTCTCACACACAAGCGCTATCATTAATTTATCAGATGATGAACCCAAAAGGGTTTCAATAGTACCTTTTAATTCCGTCGCGATTTGTTCCAGTTCATTGACTATCTTTTGGCTAAACAGGTGAGTTTCTCGTGCAATATGGGCAGTTTCAGCTCTGTCTGTCAGTTTTGCCGCTACGAAACGTAATGCACTGTTCTCCTCTAACCAAGAACAAGCCTGACTCAGATAATCCCAATCAGATGACAGCTCTTTCCACTGTTCATCAAAAGCACTTTTTGCAAGCGGAGCTTCTGCTCGTATTTCGGCAATCAGTTTTTGCAACGCAATCATTCGAGTGATTAGTTGGCAACGCTCATCAATACGAGCAGGAGGGTTAACCATTACACGAAAGCATTGTTCATCAATCGCTATGAGATTTTGGATTTTCTCTTCGATGAAGACTAATGAAACGCGGGTGATAGATACCTGATTGGAAAAATACTCCTCAGGTGAAAAACCGAACGCGCTCCATAACATATCTAACTGGGTCCGAACCTGCTGCAGTAACTGATTTAGTTGCTGTGTACGAAGCTTCACACCTTCGCGGTCGATAAGTCGGCTGGCCAACAGCCGAGCCTCAGCGCCTACACCACGGAGCGTTCTCATCCATTCAACTAATGCCATTAAAGAAGAGCTGTCACTTCGTTCACCTCGCCAATCGCTACCGAAGGCGGAATGACCAAAGTCATTGCCTTCCTGAATTTTTTTCCTCTCTGCCTGGGCCTTAATCAACTTGTCCAACAATAAGATCTGCTGCTCAACGGGCAACGAACGATCCCGCAGTAAAGAACCAACAAGCCCCCTCGCTTTTCTCCAGTTTCCATTGAGGTATCGGAAAATACCAGTATGGCTCGCCAGAAGATTCCTGGCTTCCTGAACATCCGTATTCCAAGCCACCTCATTAATTTGGGAATCAAGAGCTTCGCTAACGATTCTGAAGGAGGCAATCGACTCAACCAGTTCAGCAGCTTTCTCAATACCATGATCCCAAACGGATGCGATAAAGGCGTCGGGGCTGGCATTAGGGGCGGCAGCAATTCTTTCCCCCAATGTGATGAGCCTTTCTATTTCCTGAACGGTGTAATATCCTCCCTGAGTACCGAGTTCTTCATGTAAACGAGCAGCATCAAGACGCAACTTAGATAAAGGTTTCACCAGAGAACAAGCTGCGGAAAAACCATTAACTTGAAAATCACGAGGAAGTCTTGCCAGCGCATCTTTCAGTTCGGTAACTGGAGTTTCAATTTCTTCAGTTACTATATCTATCTCAAGATCTAAGCGAGCTTGCTGATACTGCTTACCCACTGCAATAAGTCGTTTGATTGCAGGTGCACTATCACACCAAATAGCAGAAGTAAAGGCTTCCACTGACAGATCAGGTGCTTTATTGATACATTCAGCAACCTCAACTAATTTATGAATTGAAGAAAATTTTTCCGGTACAGGTGTAATAGAAAGATCAGTAGACAGATTTGTAACAGCGTTTTTAAGACGTACAACATCTCTTTCAAGATTTTGCAGACGTGGAAGTAATTTTTCTACATCTATTGGTAATATCTGCTCAAGACCAACGCCACTCCACGGATGCTGAGCGGGCAAACCAATATCTCGGATACGATCAACAATCTCTTTCACGAGCTCAAGACGTTTCTCAAGATCGCTGGCATTCCAATGTTCAAATTTTTCGAGATGAAAATCGGTCGGGGCCTGACCTAACTGACGTAATCGAACAAGATGCCCCATGACCTGATAGGGAGAGAAAGTTGAAGGATGATATATCTTGTGTAGCCTTGCCGGATGCTCGTTAAGTTTATCCCTCGCCTCCGTTAGGTTTCCTACCAGTGTGTCTGGAAACTCACCTCTAGGAGATCCCAACTCCCAGACCCTTTTCAACTCCTCCAAGAAGACCCTTTTATTCGTCTTATTACTATGCAACTCTAAACAGGCGTCGCCCACCCCCGCATGGTCAAGGCGACGTTTCACCACTTCAAGAGCAGCCATTTTTTCTGCGACAAATAAGACAGTTTTACCATCTGCCACTGCAGAAGCAATGATATTCGCAATCGTCTGCGATTTCCCTGTTCCAGGAGGACCTTGAATAATAAGGTTTTTTCCTTCCCGTACATCATGAATAGCAAGGGTTTGAGAGGTGTCGCTATCCATGATATGGAGCATATCCCTCGGCGAAATAAAAGGATCTATAGGTGCATCATCTGAAATCCTTTCATCCCTCTCATCAAACCCAGCAACCATAAGTGACTGGATAAGGGGTTGTTCTGTGATATTGTCATTCTCTGGCCAGTTTTCTGGATCTAAATCCCGGTACATAAGGAATTTAGCGAAGGAGAAGAACCCCAGATTAATGTCGTTTTCTTGAACGCTCCAGTCAGGCTTTGTCTGCACAACCTGAGCAACCTCATCGATATACCCAGCGAGATCTAGCTCCTCATCGGTGTTGATCTTAGGCAATAAAATCTCATGTGTTCGCTGTAAATATGCCTCCAGAGAAAGGTTTTCAATAATCTCATCCTGCCTTGCCCTTAGTTTAAACCTCTCACCAGCAGTTCCACGCTCAAGAGACGCGGGAATCAAGATTAAAGGGGCATATCTAATATTTTCTTTATTATTGGGATCAATCCATTTTAAGGTTCCGAGAGTCAGATAGAGTATGTTTACACCCTGTTCTTCTTCTAACGTTTTAGAATCGTGGTAAAGATCCAACAATCTCTTTTGCAAACCTTGCGGAGTTAGCCTTGTTTGTAGTTTTGTATCCTGATGCTCAGCACTTATTGCTTTTGGATCAAAATCATCATTGAAAACAAGCAGCCGATCATCAACAAGAGCATCATCCGAATCCGATACAACGCCCTCATCGTCAATTAGCTCCCCTTTCTTTCCTTCTCGTCCAGGTAGAAAAGTAAATACTTTTCCTTCTTTAACCAGTAAACGATAAATCTCAGTAGACCTCTCATCAATAATTTCTAAGAGTTTGGTTGTTTTAGATCGAGGAATATTGAGGAGTTTATTGCGCGCAGATAAGTCAAGGAGCTCTGTACGAGCTCGCTCTAGTTTTTGCTGAAGAGAAAGATTATTATTCTTAAACAGTGAGTCTTCATTATCATTCATGGCTGAGATTCCGTAGTTTCCATAACATCATCATTGCATACCCAATCTATAGTGTAACGGAGGTATTCAACGTCAGGATTCTACCATCTTAGCCATTTTTTAGGATAATTCTAATCGATATCTTTAAAATCAATGTGGACAGAGTGGTATCCGCAGTAGCTTCATTCTGATGGATTAGCTATAGGCTTTGTACTGTTTCCTATGGAGCGGCCCTTACTGTTAAGATACCTTTACCATTTCTCCCATATACAAGAAATTAACCCCACAAAAAACAGAATAAAAAACCTTAAACAATAGAAAAACGACCTATTCATATGAGAAATGATACTTTTACAGCTAAATATATTGGGTAATTCTGATGTTCTTGACAGGAATGGGGTTCGAATTTAGCTTTTTTATCAGCCAGTTACTAGCAAAGGCAATCCCAGTCACAGGTGCCATATTTAGAGAAGCCCGCTCAGGGAAACCCGAGCGGGCTTTTTGCCTTTCAGCCGCCGTCAAAAGCTGCGTTTCGCCACCAGATAGGCGCCCGCCACCAGCAGCAGAGCGCCGACCAGCGCCGGCAGATTCTCGCGCAGCGCCGCCGGGCCGGCGCGGTAGACGTCCGCCAACAGCCCCATGCACAGCTGGCTGGCGACCAGGATCGAGATGGTCGCCGCCGCCCCCAGCTTCTGGTAACCCAGAATGCCGGCGAACACGAACAGCGATCCCAACAGCCCCGGCAACAGCATCCACCACCTGGCGGCGCCGGTCACTTCCGCCACCGCGCCGAGGCCGTTTTTGGCCAGCAGCAGCCCCACCAGCAACAACAAACCGACGCTGGAGTTGATCACCAGCGTAATGAGGATGGTCGAAACGCTTTCGGTAATGCGCACCATCAGCAGATTCTGCACCACCAGCCCCATTCCCGCCGCGATCAGCAGTAACAGCATATTCATCGCCCTGCCCCCCGGGATCAGCGCGCGGGCGGCGTCGCCCGCTCGTCGAGCGTCAGCTGCAGGAACGTCAGATCCAGCCATTGGCCGAATTTGGCGCCCACCTGTTCCATGCGCCCCACGTCGCGGAACCCCAGCGCCAGATGCAGCTTAATCGAGGCCTGATTGCCGGATTCGATGCCGGCCACCATCACATGTTTGCCGATTTCCCGCGCCCGTGCGATCAGCGCCAGCAGCAGCGCCTTGCCAATCCCTGCGCCGCGATGCGCCTGATGAACATACACCGAATGTTCCACGGTATGGCGATAGCCATCCCAGGCGCGCCAGTCGCCGAACGACGCGTAGCCGATCGCCTCGTCCGCGGCGTTCACCGCCACCAGCACCGGGTAGCCCGCCGCCTGGCGTTCGCCGATCCACGCCGCACGGTTGGCCGCATCCACGGTTTGTTCATTCCAGATGGCGGTGCTGTTCAACACCGCGTCGTTATAGATAGCGGCAATCGCCGCGCTATCGTTGAGCGTCGCATTTCGTATAATCATGGTTTACCCCGGCCAATTGTCCACTATAATACTACGATATGAATATTAAATTAGACAATCTAAATCAGCTGATCGGCGCGCGCATTCGCATTGAACGCGAGGCGCGCCACTGGTCGCTGTCCGATCTGGCCGAACGGGCGGGCGTCTCACGGGCGATGGTGCATAAGATCGAGCGCGGCGAGAGCAGCCCGACGGCGATGCTGTTGGGCAGACTGGCGGGGGCGTTCGGCCTCAGCATGTCCAAACTGATCGCCCGCGCGGAAACGCAAGAAGGCCGGCTGCTGCGCCGGGAAGATCAACCGGTCTGGGTCGATCCTGAGAGCGGCTACGTGCGGCGCCACGTATCGCCGCGCACCGATCTGCCGCTCGATCTGGTGCGCATCGAACTGCCGGCCGGCGCGGCGATCCCGATGCCGGCTTCGGTGTATGCCTTCAAGCGTCAGCTGATCTGGGTTTTATCCGGCGAGCTGGTCTTTCTTGAGGGCGACGCGCGCCATGAAATGGCCGAAGGAGACTGCCTGGAGCTCGGCCCACCGGCGGACTGCCGCTTTGAAAACCAAAGCGATGAGGCATGCGTGTATATGGTGGCGGTGCTGAGCGCCGCCTGACGGCTCGCCGGCGCTACCCCTGCGTCGGCTGGTTATAGCCGGCGTGGAAAAACTTCTCCGCCAACCGGCTGTCGCCGCCGGAGAAGAACTCGCTCATCGGCTCGCTGCCGAGGCCATAGGCGCGGCTGAGCTGCCCGGCCTCGAACGCCGCCCGGTTCTCGTCGCCGCAGCGCTGCGCCAAATGGTGGGCATAGCCAAGCACGAAACCGCGCTTGTAGTCGGAGCAAAAACGCGACAGCTCCGCCTCCGGCTTCAGGTTCTCCGCCTTTAACCCCGCCAACAGCCCTTTGCCAAAATGATCTCCCACGGGTTCCTCCTCACCACGCAATCGCTATATAACAAAATATATATCGAATGAGCGAACGAGAACATACTCCCTAAGTTTTACTCGCCGCATAAAAAAGGCCCGCGAAGCGGGCCTGCGAGAAAGCGGGCAATCACAGCGTGAAATTCAGCCCTTCGCTGACGGTCTTGCCGAGCGGCAGACGGCCCGACGGCGCTTCTTTCTCCTGCAGAAAATCCGGCAGGCGGGCTTTGTCGCCCGGTTTGCCGATCGCCACCATAGCATGCACCGCATAGTCGTCCGGCAGCTGCAACGCCGCTTTGATCTTGTCGTGGTGAATGCCGCTCATGCAGTGGGTCAGCCAGCCTTTCAGATGCGCCTGATGCGCCAGGTTGGCCCAAGCCGCGCCGGTGTCGAACGCATGGGTCGGGTTGTCCACCAGCCGCTCGCCGTTCAGGCTGGTGGTTTTGGAGACGATCACCACCAGCGCCGAGGCGTGTTGCGCCCAGCCGCGGTTGAAGTCGATCAGGAACTCCAGGTAGTTCTCCCAGCTGTCGGAGCCGTGCTTGCTGTAGGCAAAGCGCCACGGCTGAATGTTGTAGGCCGAAGGCGACCAGCGCGCCGCTTCAAAGAAGCTCAGCAGCGTTTGATCGTCGATGGCGTCGTTGGTCATCGCGCGCGGCGACCAGCGCTCGATAAATTGCGCGTCAATCGGGTAATCGGAGATTCTTGGCTGGCTCATGATAGGTTCTCGCAGTGAAGTAAAAACAAAAGTTCGCTGATATTCCCACAGCTTAGGACGGTAAAACTTTTATTTCGTGCCATTGCCTTGCGGCAGTTCCCGCTGCAGCCAGGCCAGAAACGCCCTGACCGGCGGGTGCCGCTCGCGCCCCGGCGCGCACAGCACGCTGTAGGCGGCGCCCGGTACGCGCACCTCCGGCCGGTACGCCACCAGCAGACCGTTGTCCACCATCTCGGACACCATCACCGAGCTGGCGAGCACCCATCCCTGCCCGGCCACCGCCGCCTGCAGGGCGTAATGCTCCTCGTGATAGCTGCGCATCGCCGCATGGCGCTGCCACCAGTCCACGCCGGCGGCCCGGCACCAGTCATGCCAGCCGCTGTCGTACAGCGCCGAATCCCCCCACTTGACGGTGATCAGCACCGGGTTTTCCGGTTCGGCGGCGGCCAGCCCCGGCGCGGCGTAAACACCAAAGCTTTCCTCCAGCCGCGCCGCCTGATGCAGCGCGGGATAATGCGCGCGGCTGTAACGCACCGCCACATCCACGCTGGCATCCTGCTGCAGATCGATCACCTCGGCGCAGGCCTCCAGGCGCACCAGATAGTGCGGGTACGCCTGGTAGAAACGCCCCAGGCGCGGCACCAACCACAGCGCCGCGAACGAGTGCGTCACCGAGACGCACAGCGAGCCGCTGCTGGGCTGCGGCCGCAGCCCCTCAAGCGTGGCGGCGACGTCCAGCAGCGCGCCATGCACTCCGGCAAACAACGTTTCGCCCTTCGCCGTCAGCCGCACGCCGCGCGGCACCCGCTCGAACAGCGCAAAGCCCAGCTGCTGTTCCAGCGCCTTGATTTGGTGCGAAATCGCCGTCGGCGTCACCGCCAGCTCGGCCGCCGCCAGCTTGAAGCTGCGCAGGCGAGCGGCGGATTCAAAGGTGCGTAACGCGTTGACGGGCAGCGTGGCGAACATGGCGAAGCCTCTTGGGATGAGTTGAGTTCATCCTGGCAGAAAAACCGTCATTTGTCGCCTGCGGACGCTTACCTCTAGATTAAGGCTGAGTTCACTTCACACCAAGGAACATGACATGAATACAACTCATCAATCCAAACGCCTGGTGGTGCTGGTCGGCAGCCCGCGCCGCGACGGCAACAGCGCCACGCTGGCGCAGGCGATCATGGCGGGCGCCGCCGAAGCCGGCACTTCCGCCAGCCTGCATTTTCTCGACGATTACCTGAGCGGTTTCCTGAGCGATGAACGCCATACGCCGCCGCCGACCGATCGCTACGCCGAGCTGTTCCTGGAGCACTTTCTTCCGGCCGACGGCGCGGTATTTTGCACGCCGATTTACTGGTACGGCATGTCGGCGCAAACCAAGGCCTTTTTCGATCGCTCGTTCAGTTTTTATTCCAACGCCTACCCTCAGGCGGAACAGGTGCACCAACGCATGAGCGGCAAACGCATCGGGCTGGCGGTGGCGTCGGAAGAAACTTATCCCGGCGCGGCGCTGGGCATCGTGCATCAGATCCAGGAGTTCAGCCGCTACACCCATTCCGCCTTCGTCGGGCTGGTGCACGGCGCCGGCAACCAGCGCGGCGAGATCGCCCGCGATCCGCGCAACCCGCTGCGGGCCGCCCGCGAGTTGGGGCGCGAGTTCTTCACCCGCCCCTACTCGGATTATCAGATGGACAGCCCGCGCAGCACGCAGGTTTGGACGGAATAGCCTCGGCCTCAACCGCCACTGCCGATTTGCCAGATAAAGGTCGGCGTATGGCGGTTAATTTCCCAGTCACCGATATTGCGCGCCTTGTAGATCACCGGATTATGTGAAGAGAGCGTGCGCGCATTGCGCCAGTGGCGATCCAACGCCTTGCCGGTACGGGTATCTGAAGCGCCGAGCGCATTGAACAATTCACCGGCGGCGCGCTGCACCCACTCCCCGGCGATGACCTGCGCCCTGGCGGCGTCCAGCTCCGCCGTCACGTTAAGCGCCTGCAGCAGCGCTTCATCGCCGGATCGATGCGCCTCGTAAGCCTGCTGCAGCGAGGACGTCGCTTTTAGCACCGTCGCCTCAACCGCATAGGCCCAGGCGCTGATTTGCCCCACCACCTGCTGGATCTGCACGTCGTCCTTCACCCAACCGGCGTTGCCGTGGCTATAGATCCTTTTACGTTGCCTCACGCCCTCGCCGACGTCTCGCAGCACCGCGCGGCCGATCCCCGCCAGCGTCGCCAGCAACACATGCTGATAGAACGCAGTTTGGTAGCGGAAGCGCTCGGCAAAGTCATAGACGTGCGCCTGCTCGACCCGCGCATCAATAAAACGCGTGGTGCCGCTGCCGGTAGTGCGTTGGCCAAATCCGTCCCAGTCGTCGTCGCGCTCTACGCCCGGCTGGGCGACGTTCACCAAAGCGATCACCGGGCCGCCGCTGTCGCTGCGCTCGGCATACACGTCGATCCAATCGGCAAACAGACTGCCGGTGCTGTAAAATTTCTCGCCGTTGAGCGACCAGCCGTCGGCCTGCGGCGTTACCCGGGTATTGACCTGCCCCAGCTTCACGCCGCCGATCTCGGTCCAACCGCTGCCGACCAGCTCGCCGTCGAGAAAGCGTTCGAACCAGCGATCGCGCTCCGGGCCGTCCGGCGCGTTCAGCCGATCTTCCACGAAGGCGAAATGCGCCCGCAGCGCCTGCGGCAGGTTAGAGTCCGCCTCCGCCAGTTCGGCCAGCAGTTCGAACAGCTGCGGCAACGAAGCGCCGTCGCCGCCCTTTTCACGCGGGAGGCGCACCCTGCCGAACCCCGCCTCTTTCAGCCAACGGATCGGTTCATGCGGCAGCGTGCGCGACAGCTCGCGCTCCACCGCCCCGGCGGCGATTTCGGCGAAGATCGGCCGAAATCGCGCGGCCAGCTGTGCGTAGTCTGCTCCGGTGGATAACAGGTGTTGCGTCATGTCAGTGTCCTCTGTGGTTAAGCGCGATCGGCCAGATCGTCGATATCGCGCGCCGTCGGTTCAAAGCGAATGATCAGCAGGAAGACGATGGGGATCGCCGCCGCCAGTGAAACAATCCAAAACATGTCGGTGCCGAAGCGCGCCTGCAAAATCGGCAGAATAAACAGCGCCAGCGCGCTGCCGATACCGGACAGCGAACGGCCGAAACCGACGCCGGTGGCGCGGATCGCCGTCGGGTAAGAGAGCGCCGGGTAAATCATCATCTGCGCGCCGGGGCCGAATCCTTCGGCGAACAGCCATAGGCCCAACATCAGGATCGCCAGCCCAACGCCGAACGCCGCCTGCGGATGTCCGATCAACGCCAGGGCAATCAGCGCGATAAACTGCAGCGCGAATCCGGCGATCGCCACGTGGCGCGACGGATACTTCCATGCCAGACGCATGCCGAGCAGGCCACCGGTAAAAGCGAACAGCACGTTCAGCCCGAGCGAAGCGGAGATAGTTTCAAACACCCCGGCGCCGAGAAACTGCGCCAGAATCGACGGCAGAAAGAAGGCGATGGCGGTGTATTCAAAGGAAATGCAAACGTTCATCACGCTGGCGACCAGAGTGCGCTCGCGGTACGGCTTGCGGAACAGCACGCGGAAGCTGACCTTCGGCGGCGGCGCCGGTTGGGCGGTGTCAGGTTCCGCCTCATGGGCGGCAATGCCGTATGACTCGCGCAGGATGCGCGCCGCCTCTTTCAGATCGCCCTGGTTAGCGGCCCACAGCGGCGACTCGTTCATAAACTTGCTGCGCACCATGATGATCAGCAACGCCGGCACGGCGCCGAAAATCAACGAGGCGCGCCACAGCCAGTTCGCATATTCGGCCGGCAATAGAAAATAGAGCGCAAAGATGATCAGAAAACACACCGACGAAGCGGCGTACCACATCGGGCACCAGGCCGCCAGGCGCGACGCCTTGTTGGCCTTGCCGGTGAATTTGGAGAATTCGGCCAGATAGGCCATCGCCACCGGCAAATCAATACCGACGCCGATACCCATCAAAAAGCGTGCGCCGATCAGCACCCAGACGTTGGGCGCCAGCCCGGCGGCGATGGCGGAAACCACAAAAAACAGCATATCGGCCATAAACACCTGATAGCGGCCGTACTTGTCGGTCAACCAGCCGCCGACCAGGTTGCCGAGAATGGTCCCGACCATGATCGAAGAAGTTACCACCCCGGTCAGCAGCGGGCTGAGGCTGAATTCACGCACCACGTCATCGATGCCGTAAGACAGCGTGGTCAGGTCATAGGCATCGAGAAAAACACCGCCCAGCGCCAACAGCACGATCATGCGCGCATGGGTATTTTTCTCGCTGCGCTGGTTAATCAAACGCGCCACATCGCTGGCCGAGCCGATGGGCGCAGATAACGGCGGCGCGGTATCGATATTTAAGGTACTCATAGCTTCCTCGTTGTAATTGGCAGGTGACACCTCGTTTATAGGGTGAAAAAATTACGCCGACAAACAACAATTTCTTCTATAAATATCATTAATATCAATAAATTAAACACGGTTACGGCGTAACAAAAACGCCGGATTAACGCGCGTTAATCCGGTCTTTATCACGGTCATTTCGGGCGGGGATTATTCTGCCGAGACCGGCACCAGCACGCCTTTCACCCGCGGGTCGTCGGTGCTTTTCAGCCACGCCTGCAACCTGGGATCGGCAAACGCCCGCTGCAGCTTGCGAATATTTTCGTCCTGCAGATAGGGCGTGCCAATCACCAGCTGCGAAGCGAAGGTTTTCGGCGCCGGTGGGAACAAGATGCCCTTCTCACGCGGCACCTTGCCGGCGTCGAACTGCGACACATAGCCAATGGCCGCATCGACCGAATTCAGCGCGCGCGGCATGGTCAGCAAATCCAGCTCCTTGAAGTTAAAATGGCGCTTGTTCTCGCGAATGTCTTTCAGCCTGGCGGTGCGCGCCTCGATCGCCGGATCCAGCCCGATCAGTCCAATGCGCTGCAGCAGCCACAACGCCTGCCCCTGATTGGCGCCGTCGTTGGGCACCACGATCTCCGCGCCGTCCGGCAACTCGGCGATCGACGTATAGCGGTCGGAATAAATGCCAAACGCCCACTGAAACACCGGCAGCGTCGGGGTCAGCTTAAAACCGTTGGCATCCACCACCTGCTTTAGCCACCACTGGTGCTGGTAGATCGTGGCGGCGTACTGCCCCTGCGCCACCGCACGATCGGCCTGCACCGGATCCTGCAGGCCAACCGCCTCCAGCCTGAGGCCGTAATCCGGCGCGATATGTTCGCCGACGTACTCGATCACCCGCTGCTCTCCGGCCATCGCTGGCTCAAAGTGCACTTTCAGCGTGCTGCCGAACTGCACCGTCTGCTGCTGGCGGGCGCTGAAGTGCCAAACCGCGGCGGCGATAATCGCCACCGCCGCGATACCCACCGGCCACGGCCAGCGTTTCTTCTTCACTATCTCAAAATCGTGATTAGGCATGATTAAAAGGTTTCCTGATGATGACGCAACGCGGCGACCAGGCGGTCACCAATAAACTGAATCAGTTGAATCGTGGCGATCAGCACCACAATGGTGGCGATCATGATGTGATTGTCGAAACGCTGGTAGCCGTACACCACCGCCAGATAGCCGATGCCGCCCGCGCCAATGGTGCCGGCGATGGCTGAATACTCGATCATCGAGATGACGTTCAGCGTGATGGCGGCGACGATCGCCGGCAGCGCCTCGCTGAGCTGCGCGCGGGTGACTATCTGCCAGATCGAACCGCCGGACACCAGCCCCACCGCCGTCACCTCCGGCGGCAGTTCGCGCAGCGCGTTCTCCACCAGCCGGCCGAAGAACGGAATGCCGGCGACGATCATCGGGATCACCGCCGCCGGAATGCCGATGGTGGTGCCGGTCAACCAGAAGGTGAACGGAATAATCGCCGCCATCAGCACCAGAAACGGCAGCGAACGGCCCATGTTCACCAACCAGCTCAGCGCGCGATTCAGCGCCGGGCGCGGAAACAAGCCGCGCGATGAGGTGTTGAACAACACCACGCCGACGGCGCCGCCGATCGCCACCACAAACAGCATCACGATGCCGACCATCAGCCAGGTTTCGCCGTAGGCCGGCAGCATCAACCGATGGATCTCGCGCCAGGGTGTATCCTGGCTCATCACGCTGTCAGACAGATTTTTCATACCGCCTCCCGCAAGGCCGCCGGCTGTTCCAGCACCTCGGCGAGAATGCCCAACCGTCGCAGCTCGCCCTGCAGTTCAGCCGCCGAACGCGAAACGCCGCCAAAACGCACCGCAATCTCCAACCGCCCGGCCAGGCTGCCGCCCACCACTTCAACGTGGCCACCCAGCAGATCGATCTGCAGGTCGAGTTGGCGGCTGATGCGGCTGATCCAGTCGGTGGCCGCCGGCTGACGGGCGGAATAGGTTACCTGCAGCCGCAGCGCGGCGTCGGACGCCAGCGTCTTCAGCGGGAACAGCCGGCGGCCCAGCGAGGAATCGGGCGCCGCCAACAGCTCGCGCACCGGCCCTTGCTGCACAATCACGCCGTCGCGGATCTCGGCCACCGCGTCGGCGGCGTCGCGCACCGCATCCATCTCGTGGGTGATCAGGATGATCGACAGGCCATACCGATCGCGCAGCTGTTTAAGCAGGCTGAGAATGGCCCCGGTGGCGTCCGGATCCAGCCCGGAGGTGGCCTCATCCGCCAGCAGCACCGACGGATTCAGCGCCAGCGCGCGGGCGATGCCGACCCTTTGGCGCTGGCCGCCGGACAGTTGAGCCGGGTAAAACGCCGCCTTGTCCGCCAACCCTACCGCCGCCAGCAGGCTCTTTACCCGCTTGTCGATATCGCGCGGCACCACGCCCAGATAGGTCAACGGCAGCGCCACATTCTGCCAGGCGGTTTTACGCTGCAGCAGCGCGGAAGACTGGAACACCGTGCCTATCGCCCGCCGCTCCCTGCGCAGCGCCTCGCCCGCAAGCCGCGACAAGTCCTGGCCGTTCACCCGGATACTGCCGCTGCTCGGCCGCTCCAGCAGGCTGATGCATTTCGCCAGCGTCGATTTGCCCGCCCCGCTGGGGCCGACCACGGCGGTAATCGATCCGGCCGGCACCTGCAGCGAAACGCCTTTCAGCACCTCAATCCGTCGCCCGTCCGGCGCGCGGTAAACCTTGTGTAACCCCTCAATCTCTATCATCGCATCCTCACTTGACGCTCAGTGCATCGGCCAAGGGCGCGCCGGCCGGCCAACGGTAGCCCACCGCCGGGTGCGGCTCCGCCAGGCGCGGCCCCTGATTGAACAATTTCTCTCGCAGAGTGCCCGCCGTGTAGTCGCGCTTGTACGCTCCGCGTTTTTGCAGCTCGGGGATAAGCAGTTCCACCACGTCGGTGAAGGTTTCATGGGTAACGGCGTAGGCCAAATTGAAACCGTCAACATCCGTTTCCTCCACCCACGCCTGCAGTTCGTCGGCCACGGTTTGCGGGCCGCCCACCAACAGCGGGCCGAAACCGCCGATGCCGACCCATTCGGCGATGCCCTGTACGGTCCATTCACGGCTGGGATCGGCGCTGGAGAAAGTTTCCACCGCCGACTGAATGGCATTGGTGTACAGATGCTTCAGCACCTGATCCGGCTGATATTGACCGAAATCGATGCCGGTCCAGCCGGACACCAGCGCCAGCGCGCCTTCGTAGCTGGTATAGGATTTGTATTCCCGCCATTTTTCCTGCGCCTGCCGGTCAGTTTCACCGACGATCACCGTCTGCAGGTTGAAGATCAGGATGCTGCGCGGGTCGCGCCCGGCCTCGGCGGCGCGGCGGCGGATATCGGCCACGGTTTTTTTCAGCAATGTTTTCGAAGGAGAAGCGACAAACACGCATTCGGCGTGCTCCGCGGCAAACTGCTTGCCGCGGCTGGAAGCGCCGGCCTGATAAAGCACCGGCGTGCGCTGCGGCGAAGGCTCGCTCAGATGAATGCCCGGCACCTGGAAGAACTCGCCTTTGTGGTTGATCGGATGAATTTTCGCCGGATCGCTGAAGATGCGCCGCTGACGATCGCGCAAAATCGCGCCGTCTTCCCAACTGCCCTCCAGCAGCTTGTAAACCACCTGCAGGTATTCATCGGCGTAGTCGTAGCGCGCATCGTGATCGGTCTGCGCCCGGTGGCCAATATTGCGCGCGCCGCTCTCCAGATAAGAGGTGACGATATTCCAACCGATGCGCCCCTTGGTCAGGTGATCAAGCGTCGACAATCTGCGGGCGAAAGGATAAGGGTGCTCGAATGACAGCGAGGCGGTCAGCCCGAAGCCGAGATGTTCGGTAACCAGCGCCATCGGCGTCACCAGCGCCAGCGGATCGTTAACCGGCACCTGCGTCGCCTGGCGGATCGCCGCGTCGCCGCTGCCGTTAAGCACGTCGTAAATCCCCAGCACGTCGGCGATAAACAATCCATCGAACTTGCCGCGTTCCAGCAGGCGCGCCAGATCGGTCCAATATTCGAGATCCTTATACTGCCAGGAACGGTCGCGCGGGTGCGCCCACAGCCCCGGCGACTGATGGCCGACGCAGTTCATATCAAAAGCGTTAAGACGAATTTCACGTTGCGATGACATAGCGAGCTCCACAATTATCTGCCGGCCACGGGCGAAGCCGGGCCGGATGGGGGGTCTTAGGGTGTTAAAAACGGGAATGGACGATCAGTTTGCCGCCGGACATCGCGCCAACAGGTATTGCGCGACGCTTTGGGCGTGTTCCGCCACCTGCGGCAGCCCCATCAGTTCGCCGAAGCGGCCGCGCGCCGCCGGGCCGGCCACCAGCAGGCGCGGGTTGGCAAGGCCGTCGCCGCCGATCGCCTGGCTGTCGGCATTGACCCACAGCCCCAATCCCAGCGGATCGGCGCGCAGCGCCCCCTGCTCAGCCAGCGAGCTGAGCAACGGGCTGGCGGCGATCAGGCCGGCATGAGCCGGACCCGTAGCGATCAGCAGCCGCTGCGCCTGCAGCGCCCGCTCTGCGCCCTGGCGCGGCAGAATCGTCAA
This sequence comes from Serratia sp. EC4, assembly GCF_059652115.1. Classification (NCBI taxonomy): domain Bacteria; kingdom Pseudomonadati; phylum Pseudomonadota; class Gammaproteobacteria; order Enterobacterales; family Yersiniaceae; genus Serratia; species Serratia sp. EC4. The sequence continues at coordinate 952,142 of NZ_JBNIDE010000001.1, forward strand.
GCGCACGCCCTGCGGCGTGGGTTCCGCCCGCCGCAGACGAGCGGCCAATACCTGCAGCGTGCCCGCCGCCTGTTGCTCCGCCAGCAGCGTGCTCACCTGCGGCGCAAGGCGATAGCGGTGCACGTCCCAATAGGCGCGCAAATGCCGCAGAAAGCGCTGCTGTTCGGTCGGCGTCAACGCTTGCCACAGGCGCTGCCCCTGGGCGCGCACCGCGTCCAACACCGCCTGCCACGGCACCCGTTGCCGAGCAGCGCGCGCCACCTCAAGGCGCACCTGCCGCACCCCATCGCGCAGTCCGGATGGCGGGGCAAACGACCATGTCGGGTACTCCCCTTCGGCATTGGGGCGCGGCAGCAGGCCGTGACGAGAGAACGCGGTAATCGGCCCGCGATGCCCGCGGCGGTGCAACGCCGCCACCGCATCAGCCATCGTCAGCCCGCTGCCGACGATCGCCAACGATTCATCGGGTTCAATCTCATTCAGCGCCCCCTCCGCCCAGGGATTGGCGATCAACCGCGCGTCGCGCGCCAGTTCCGGGGCGATTTGCCGCGGCAGCGCGGGCGGCGGATGGCTGGTCGCCAACACCACATAATCGCCCCACAGCCGTTCGCCGCCGGCGGTGATGACGGACGCGCCCTGCGCCTGCGGCTGCAGGTGCTGCGCCCGATCGCGCAGGTGCCGCACGCGGGCCTGGCCCGTCTGCGCCGCCTGATGAAAACGTTCCTCGACATAGCGGCCGAAGGCGCCGCGCTGCGGATAGGCCTTACCGTCGCGCCATAACGCTTGCGGATCGGCCGCCAACCCGCCGCCCTGACGGAACCAGCGGTCAAAATCCCCCGCCGGTTCATCCGCCAACTGCATCCTATCGGCCGGGACGTTGATGCGGTGGGTCGGATCCGTGGTCGAATACGCCACGCCATAGCCCGGCGCGGCGCGCGGTTCAATCACCGTGACATCCACCGCTCCGCGCGCCAGCTGGATCGCCAGCGCCGCGCCGGTGAAACCGCCGCCGATAACGATAATATGGGCACGCTTCGCCATCAGCCCTCCCGCTGCGCCGGGGCGGGACGACGATCGCCGCCGATGGTTTCGCCAAACGGGCCGGTATTGATCGTGCGAGCCGTCTGATGAGCCGACTGCGCCAGCGGCAGCAGCGGCATCACCAGCTCGGCGAAGCGGTGAGCCTCTTCCAGATGCGGATAGCCGGAAAGGATGAAATTGTCGATGCCCAGCGCCTGATACTCGCGTATGCGCGCCGCCACCTGCTGCGGGTTGCCCACCAATGCGGTGCCGGCGCCGCCGCGCACCAGGCCGACGCCGGCCCACAGGTTGGGGCCGATGCGCAGACTCTCGCGCGAGCCGCCGTGCAGCTCGCTCATGCGGCGCTGGCCGGTGGAGTCCATGCGAGCAAAGATCTGCTGCGCCGCCGCGATGGTGTCGTCATCCAGATGCGCGATCAGTCGCTCGGCCGCCGCCCAGGCTTCGTCTTCAGTTTCGCGCACGATAACGTGCAGGCGAATGCCATAGCTGAGTTTACGCCCCTGCCGCTCGGCGCGCTGGCGCACCGCCGCCAGCTTTTCCGCCACCTGAGCCAGCGGCTCGCCCCAGGTCAGGTAGGTGTCGATCTGCCCGGCGGCGATATCGATCGCTTCCGGCGATGAGCCGCCGAAATAGAGCGGCGGGCCGTTTTCCTGCACCGGCGGGAACAGCAATTCGGCGCCTTCGACGCGAATATGCTTACCGCTGAAGTCCACCTTTTCTCCTTGCAGCAGCCGTTGATACACCGTGAGAAATTCCTGAGTCACCTCGTAGCGTTCGGCATGGCTGAGGAAGATGCCATCCCCTTTGTTTTCCACCGGATCGCCGCCGGTCACCACATTGATCAGCAGGCGTCCGTCCGACAGCCGATCCAGCGTCGCCGCCATGCGCGCCGCCAGGCTCGGCGGCTGCAGACCGGGGCGCACCGCCACCAGGTAGCGCAACCGGCGGGTGATCGGCGCCAGCGCCGCCGCCACCAGCCAGGAATCCTCGCAGCTTTTACCGGTTGGGATCAGCACGCCGTAATAGCCGAGGTTGTCGGCGGCCAGCGCCACCTGCTGCAAATAAGGCAGGTCCACCGGGCGCCCGCCCTGCGCCGTGCCCAGATAGCGGCCGTCGCCGTGGGTCGGCAGAAACCAGAAAACGTTGATGCGATCTTTCACTGACTCAGTCATTTATGCCTTTCCTATATAACTATTTTCAGTATTTATCGATAGAAAAACTTTGCTTGGTTATAAAAAGAAAAGCAGGATGCATGCCACATTGCAGGTTTTAAAAAACCAATACATATCAATAGATTGATGAGGTATCGACGTAAAAACACTGCTGCATTGGCAGCAGGCGGCGGCGGAAGGCTGTTGCCAATGCAGCACCGTGCGCCTTTTATCCTCTCGCGGCTGCTCATTGGCTGGGATAAGATTTTTTCCCCATCGTCGTCAGACAGGAGACGCCCATGTACGATCCTCAACCGTTCGCCGCCGACAAGCCGGTGCTGATCGATCCGGCGTCGCTCGCTCTGCAAAGCGTGCTCGATCGGCTGGCTCCCACCGACGCCACCGTGCTGATCGTCGGTGAAACCGGCACCGGCAAAGAAGTGGTGGCGCGCTATCTGCACCACCACAGCGCGCGCCGCCATCAACCTTTCCTGGCGGTCAACTGCGGCGCGCTGACGGAAAGCCTGGCGGAAGCCGAACTGTTCGGCCATGAGAAAGGCGCCTTCACCGGCGCCGTCGGCACTCATCAGGGCTGGTTCGAAGCGGCGGAAGGCGGCACCCTGCTGCTGGACGAGATCGGCGAGCTGAACCCGTCGCTGCAGGTCAAGCTGCTGCGCGTGCTGCAGGAGCGGGAGATCACCCGCGTCGGTTCGCGCAAACCGCTGAAGATCGATGTGCGGGTCATCGCCGCCACCCACGTCGATCTGGCCGGCGCGATTCGCCAACGGCGGTTCCGTGAAGATCTCTATTACCGCCTGAACGTGGCGGCGGTGACGTTACCGCCCTTGCGCCAGCGGCCGGACGATATTCCGGTGCTGGCCAGACATTTTCTTGCGCTGTACGCCCGCCGCCTGGAACGGCCACTGCCGCGGTTGACGGAGGAAGCGCAGCAGGCGCTGCTGGACTACCCTTGGCCTGGCAACGTGCGCGAGCTGGAGAACACGCTGCATAATGCGGTCTTGCTGAGCCAGGAGGGGGCGATCGCACCGCAGCAACTGCAGCTCACCCATCGCCTGACGGATAACGACGGCGGCGACGACGCCATCGACCGCTTTGTGCAGCGGCAGTTGCAAGGCGACAGCGCACAGCTTTACCAACGGGTGCTGGATGCGCTGGTGCGCAACGCCTTCGAACGCAGCGGCGGCAACCAGTTGCAAGCGGCGTCGTTGCTCGGCGTCAGCCGCAATACCCTGCGCACCCATTTGGCACATCTTGGTCTGATCAAACCGCGCCGTCGCAGCGCCGGCGCACCCGCACATTCACCGGCCATCGCCGCAGCGTCTCTGCCCGAACGCGAACTGCGCATCGGCTATCAAAAGTTCGGCAACCTCGGGGTGCTCAAGGCGCGGCAAAGCCTGGAACAGCTCTTCGCCACACAGCGCATCAGCGTGTTGTGGAGCGAGTTTCCCGCCGGGCCGCAGCTGCTGCACGCGCTCGACGGCGATGAGATAGACTTCGGCACCACCGGCGAAGTGCCGCCGATCTTCGCCCAGGCACAGGGCAATGCGCTGGTGTACGTCGGTTTTGAGCCGCCGGCGCCGCAGAGCGTGGCGATGGTGGTGCCGCAAGACAGCCCGATACGCAGCGCCGCCGATCTGCGCGGCAAACGCATCGCGCTCAACAAAGGCTCCAACGTGCACTATTTATTGCTGCAGATGCTGGACGAACAGGGATTGACGTTGAACGACGTGCGTATCGTCTACGCGCCGCCGAAGTATCCGCTGTCGGCGACCGACCTGCAGGCGGTGGACGCCTGGATGATGTGGGATCCGCTGCTCAGCGACGCGCAGCGCAACGGGGAACTGCGCGTGATCGCCGACGGCACCCAGCGGGTGCTCAATCAGCAATTCTACCTGGCGCGCCGCGGCTTCGCCGAGCGTTCGGACGATCTGTTGCGGCCGCTGATGCAGGCGCTGCAGCACACCGGCCGTTACATCGCCGCGCAGCCGAGAGAAGCCGCTCGTCACCTTTCCAACGAACTGGGGCTGGCGAGCGCCTCACTGGAACTCGCGCTGTCGCGCCGCAGCCATGAGGTTCGCGCCATGGATTTACAAGTGATCCGTCAGCAGCAAAGCATCGCCGACCGCTTCTACGCCCTCGGGCTGCTGCCCAGAGCAATCGCCGTGCGCGAGGCGGTCTGGCCGCGGGGCTCTTAGCCTGGCTTCGAGGGGGAGCAGCATCGGCCGCCCTTTCGCTTCTCCACGCAACCCCATACCGCCGCTGGAACCGAGCGGTAAGCCAATGCCGCAAAGACATTTTTAGGTAAAATATACCGCCGATGTCAGTGCTAGGATTAATTCGCTATCATTTTATGTGCACTTTCAATTAACGTTACCCTGTTATTTTCGCATTCGCCGGTCGTCATGACCGGCTTTTTTATTTCTCCATCTCACCGGCCAAAAATATCGCTTTTTGGTAAAAAAAAACGCGCCAGGTAGGGTTACATAGGAACTGCATGACCTTATTTCCCGTATAGGGTCGTGCATCTCAGAGAGATTGTCGATGTTTCATTGGCCGGCGTTAATCGCCGGCTTTTTTTATCTTCATTTTATGACGCCTGCGCTGCGCAGGCCCCCCGTCTTATTGCCAGAGAGGATGCGCGCACGCCGGGTCTATTGTTCCGTGAGATAACACTTTTCGGTAAATAAAAACCCCCAACGCGCGCTATTATTTAATTGTAGTGTTGTCATACCTATTGAATACCCCATGCTTACCGACCCTCGCGGTCGGTTTTTTTTTCTTCCTTGCCAACCGTTCCGTTGGTTGAAACAGGCTTATGGGGCGTTGACAGGTGGACGCCATCAAAATATCGATGGCATAACCAAAGCTTTCCGTTGTAATCAGGCAACCCTCTGCCGCGTGCGATAAACAAAGCTCATTTTATCGGGATGAAATACCACATGCTGACGTTTTCCTTTTCACCTGGGCAGTGATCGTGGATTTTAAAGATTACGCTTTGCGTGATGAAGATATCCAGAGAAGCCAACACCCCCTCATAGAGCGATAGGATGAACTCGTTTTCACTCATCTTTTTTTCTTTGCGCCTGATCGCAATGTACTTTGCCGATGCGTTGTACAGGCTACAGGTTATTGGATTCTTTACGTTTACCTTCATCTGCCCCCGGCTGATTACCGGCGAAAGCAGTTGCACGATCCTTTTTTTCTCGTAATACTCATGCAAATTCAAGTACACGATGCTGCTGGGGAAAGGCTCTTTATCGAAGCCAATAATCGGTTGGTAATTGAGAAAAGGCCAATCGCGCAGGGTTCTGAATGTTCTCGGCGGGCAACCGAACTGATTTGAAAACGCACGGCTAAATGATTGCTGAGAACTAAATCCAGAGAGCAACGCGATTTCATAGATCTTCATATCGGTACATTTCAGCAATAACGTCGAGCGGCTTAGTCTGCGCTTTCTGATATAGGTCCCTATCTTCATCCCTTCATACAAATAGAACATCCGTTGTAAATGCCCGATGGAATACCCTGACTTAATGGATAACGCCCTTATTGATACATGGCTTTGTGTATCAATGGCTTTTTCAATGATAGCGATTATCTCATCTAAAATATTGCGTCTGAACTTGTTAGAACAATCCATAGTAAAGCCTGTCATCTTGCTATTTTTATTATTGAATGCATCCCTCTTCTTGCAGAACCAAAAGCTGCCCGACTTGCTTTCTTTCGAAGAATGGCATTCCCATACCCGTTAAAATATATCCACGCATCACGTTGCACAAAAATCATTTCCAGGGTGAAAGATGCCGATTCACCTCTCGCACAAGATGAGACTCGCAAAGAAGTCGTGTGGAAAAACGCTGATAAACCACGAGCGCCAAGACAGAAAAACGCAGGCCACAGCCAGAAGATAAATAGCAATCGCTATTTTTCGCGAAAATAACCCCCCATATTCCTCCCTGAATGTCATTAGCCTTGATACCCCATTGAATTAACCATTATTTAATTTCACAACCCCCTGCCGGGCCTATTTTCCGCTTCCCCCCTACTCTTAAACATAGAATAGTTAATTATTTCGATTCGAAAAGATGTTACTGTCAATAAATTGGCAGCCATATAGTGTTTTTATCTATCAATGAGCAAAAATTGTGCTCCCATCAGCTTGGTTCATTCATATAAATTAATAAAAATCAACAAATTAATATGCTTAAAATGTATCCATACACTTTCTACTTCTTCGCCATACGCTGCTATTTGGTAAATGACACTTTTAAGTACATTTTTTTTAATTTACCGCGTTAATATTGCACGCGTTCTATACTCAGGATATTGCCTAAAAGATCGGATGAATTGGGGCTTATCGCTGAATACCGATATCGCGTTATTTTACCCAACGCAACCATTAGGCAGATAACTAAAAGGGAGCTCCTGCATGTTTATAACTAAAGTCATTGAGGAGCTGCTCGCCTGGGTGGAAGAAAGTGGGTTCAATGAGAAGCTCACCGTTGAGATGCTGTCAGAAAAAAGCGGATATTCACGCGGGCATATCCAAAAAGCGTTTAAAGATGAAACAGGGATGACTTTCGGAAGCTATGTGAGGGGCAGAAAACTCATCCGCGCCGCATTTATGTTGAAAGCGACTAACCTCTCTATTTCCGATATCATTAAAGCGCTGAACTTTCAGTCCTATCAATCCTTTGAACGGGCCTTTCGCAAGCAATTCAGAACCTCGCCGATGCAGTATCGCAAAAGTAAATCGTGGGACGTGTCCTCCGCCATCCCATTGCTGTTTCTCGACGGCATTCCCGAGCATCGCTATGTGCACCTGCCAAAATTTTTCGACGATTCAGGGGATGGCGTTGATGCAGAGATACATCACTTCCATCCTGCGGTTTCCGCGCTGCGATTGGCGGCAATTGATAACATGAAAAAAACGGATAGCGGCGTGATTAACTTTTTCAATTTTGGCGCGAGCATCAGGAAAGAGAATTACGTCAGCATCTATTTGAAGACCCTCTATATTTCTGAGGAAGACTGTCTTGGCAACGTGCTTGCCTCTCTGGCCGACGCCCAGGGAAAAAAAGACATGCAACTTTTTGCAGAGTTCAGTTTTGATGGCGCAAGCGATGAGGCGCAAAAATTCACGCAAAGCATCTACACCAAATCATTCCCGATAAATAAAGTTGGCATGATCGATCGCTTTCTCATTGAAATTATCAACCCCAAAGGCGGCGATAGAATAGAGATGAAGACCTATATCCCCATTGTCTTCCCGATCAAACACAGAGAGAAAGAGGTAGCGCCAGGGCCAGAGCGGTAACCCTGTCACGATCGGCGTTGCTATCTATTAAAAATGGTAATAATTTATATTTATCAATAAAGAATTATGATGAATTTAGGCTCAAAACCACGCATTATCCACTTGCCAAAAAGCACCAACTTTAAGACTTATCTAATTGGAAAACACGTTAATATCTCCCTGAAAATCGCGCCAAAATGGGATCTTCTCGCCCCCACAAGGAATAACCGCTTATCCGTCAAGCGTTCTCTTCGATATGACTTACGTACCAAAACCTTAAATATCAATACGTTACCTACATTTGCTTTTTGTGCGATCGATCGGGTAACTTATTGTTTTTATTTAGTTTTTTCTAAACCCCTCGCCTGAGCGCAGCCGACATTTTTCGCTTTATCCCGCCCGCACGCTTGTAGACATCCCCAGATAGTGACGATATTTTATTTCCACGAGACTTATTTTTACGGGTGCTATCAATATGCCTTAAACAAGAATAAAGCGCGTCAGGAAAATAGAGTTATGAGTATTCAATTATGGTCTAAAAACCTAAAAAAACACTATCCTAATGTTAATGTTGAAAAAGTCACCGTCGGCGAACGCGGGAAAGGTTATATTGTCTATGTCGATGGAGAAAGAATGGCATTGAATCATTTTTTTCGCCGCTTCTACCGACACCGGCTTGATAAAGAATGACGTTTCACTCTGAACTCAACGCAGGGTAAATCTCTACGCAACCTCGTGATTAAAAGCGATTCCGCATTCATCATCACTCTAAATAATTAGTCCAGAGAGGCTCTTTCATTCAATGCGTTTATCACTGCACTAGAATATCGGATTGCCCAGCACACCCAAAACCGTATCTCTGCGAAACGGTTACAACCCGGTATTAAATAAAAACATTGATGGTTATTTTTATCGCGCGCGTTCTGTCATCGCCCAATAAAATCCCCTTATCTTGGTCCGGCGACTGATCCAAACCGCAATGGCCACTGTTGAAATGGATATCAAAACGACAACTCAATGCCCCTAAAGCGTTAAAGAATAAAAAGTCTCAAGGCGGGAAATGCCTTGCCTTTCGCGCCGGCATTTTCACACGTTGGCAGCGATGGGATGGTGATCCAATGTGGATTTAAAAGTCAAAGGAAAACATATGATTAGAACATCGTTTGGTAAGAGAGCCGCTATAATCACGTTCTTTTGCTTGCTGGTTTTTTCTGGCGTCGCGTTAACCGTGGGGGGAGTTTGGCTTATCGCCCTCGGCGGATCGTTCTACTATGCCATTACCGGGCTAGGCTACATCGCCGCCGCAGTGCTGGTCCTCAAGCGCAGCAAATCAGCTTGTTACTTAACCGGCCTGCTGTTTTTGATGACGGTGCCGTGGGCGCTTTGGGAGTCGGGGCTTAACTACTGGGCATTGTTCCCTCGCCTGCTGGTGCCCGCCGGCCTCTCTATTATCGCCGCGTTTTTACTTCCCTCGTACCTGCACAGCGCCAAGAGTCAAAAGCAGGCTTACATCGCCGGTTCGGTATTATCCGTGGCATTTGTCGCTTTCTTTATCGGCGCCTTCTTTCCCCATGGCGAAATTACCCCTTCTGGCGACGTGACGTTTATCGAGAGCAAAAGCGACAATGCGCCAGCCGATTGGAGCGCCTATGGCCGCACGACGGAAGGAACGCGCTACGCGCCGTTCAATCAGGTGAACCGTTCAACCGTCAAAGACCTGAAACTCGCCTGGGTTTATCGCACCGGCGATTTCCGGCCGGGCGTGGACCAAAATACCCCGCTCGCGATCGATGATTTGGTGTATAGCTGTACGCCCAACGGTCTTATCACCGCTATCGATGCCGATACGGGTAAAGCGCGCTGGAAATTTGACTCGCATTCCACCTCCCCCGTTTGGCAACGCTGCCGCGGGCTTGGCTACTACAAAAATGAGGATGTTGCGCCAGGCGCTCTGTGCGAGAAAGCGATCGTTCACACCACGATCGATGCCCGCCTCATTGCGCTGGATGCCAAAACGGGCCAGAAATGCCCCGCTTTCGGTCAAAACGGTGAGGTGAATCTCGGTCAGCATATGGGAGAAGTGAAACCGGGTTATTACTTCCAAACCTCGGCGCCGACCATCGCCAGAGGGAAGATTATCGTCGGTGGCTGGGTTATCGATAACGTGATGAAAGGCGAGCCTTCCGGCGTCATCAGGGCGTTCGACGCCAAAACCGGCGAGTTGGACTGGGCATGGGACTTAGGCAACCCGGGCATCACCAAGGCTCCGCCGGCCGGAAGCACCTATACGCGCGGTACGCCGAATATGTGGACCACCGCCGCCTATGACGACAAATTAGGCTTGTTGTATGCGCCGCTTGGCAATGCAACGCCCGACTATTACGGCATGAATCGCCCGGAAAATTCGGATGAGTACAACTCTGCCCTGGTCGCCATTGATATTGAAACAGGCCGTGAGCGCTGGAAGTTCCAAACCACGCATCACGACATTTGGGATTATGACCTCGCATCCCAACCCGCGCTGGTGGACGGTTTTGATGAGCAACATCGCCCGGTGCCCGCCCTTTTGCTCGGCACCAAACGCGGGCAGATTTTCTACCTGAACCGGGAGACCGGCAAACCGCTGGCGCAGGTTGAAGAGAAAGCCGTGCCGACCCAAGGCGCCGCAGAGGAAGAGCGCCTCTCGCCAACCCAGCCGTTCTCCGTCGGCATGCCGACCATTGGCGCCGAACGCCTGACCGAAGAAAAAATGTGGGGCACCACCCTGTTTGACCAGATGGCCTGCCGCATCCTGTTCAAACAGATGAATTACCAGGGCGACATGACCCCGATCGGCACCCGCCCAACGCTCGAGCAGCCCGGCAATTTAGGCGGACTCAACTGGGGGAGCATGTCGATTGATCCTGTGAACCATATGGCTTACATGAACGATGTGCGCATTCCGAACGTGTTTTGGTTAGTGGCGCGCGACAGCTATGAACGCGTCGCGAAACAGTACCCGCAAAAAGTGATCGATGGCCACGGGCCTTCCCCCATGATCGGCACGCCATACGGCATGATCACGTTGATGTGGATGTCGCCGCTCGAAGTGCCTTGCAACCAACCCCCTTACGGCACGATCACCGCCGTCGATTACAAAAACAAAAAGATCGCCTGGCAGATACCGGCCGGCACCGCCGAAAAAATGGGGCCGCTGGGCATCAGATCGCACCTGCCGATGCCGGTTGGCATGCCCACCTACGCGGGCACTATGACGACCGCCGGCGGCCTGGTCTTCTTCGCCGGCTTCCAGGACTATTATCTGCGCGCCTACGACAGCAGCACCGGCAAAGAAGTCTGGAAATATGCGCTGCCGGTCGGCGCGAGCGCGACGCCAATGAGCTACGTTTCGCCTAAAACCGGCAAGCAATACATCGTTATTGTGGTCGGCGGCGCCGCGCATTCGACAGAAACCGGCGATTACGTGATGGCGTTTGCGCTGCCTTAACCCGTTGCCCCGTTTGTCTGCGCCATCCCACAGGCAAGCGGGGCGAACCGGCCTTGCTCAACTGCGCTATCTTTATCGACAGCGGCCGCCATGGCCGCTGCTCAGCCTTGGCCGGCGAGCCCGCCTAACGCCGGCATGCAGAAAAACCGTTTGATAACGGCGAGAAAAATTAAATCCACAAAAGGTTCACGATGGAAACATTCTTCACCATATTGATCTTATTGCTCACCGTCTCGTTGTCCGGCGTCGTGACGCGAATCTTGCCCTTCCAGATCCCGCTTCCGCTGATGCAAATCATCGTTGGCGCCGTGTTGGCCTGGCCGCAGTTTGGATTGCATATCGACTTCAATCCCGAGCTTTTCTTGATGCTGTTTATTCCCCCGCTGCTGTTCGCCGACGGTTGGAAAACGCCGGCGCAAGAGTTCATCCATTACGGCAGAGAAATCCTTTGTCTGGCCCTGGTGCTGGTGATCATCACGGTCGTCGGGGTGGGTTATCTGATTCACTTCCTGCTCCCGTCAATCCCCCTCGCCGCCGCATTTGCCCTGGCCGCCGTTCTGTCGCCAACGGACGCCGTGGCGCTGTCCGGCATCGTCGGTAAAGGACGCATGCCCAAACCCGTGATGAGAGTGATCGAAGGGGAGGCGTTGATGAACGACGCCTCCGGTTTGGTTTCCCTCAACTTCTCCATCGCTGTCGCGCTCGGCGCGATGGCGTTTACCCTGGAGAGCGCCTTTCTGACCTTTCTGCAGGTATCGATTGGTGGGGTGCTGTGCGGCATCATTATTGTTTTTCTCTATAATCAAATGGTTAAGTTCATCCATAAATGGATGTATAACGATTCCGCCACTCAGATTATTTTCTCGCTGTTACTGCCCTTTTCCTGCTATCTGATTGCGGAAAGAATCGGCGTATCCGGCATCCTGGCCGCCGTCAGCGCCGGCATGATGATTGGTCAATCCAAAGTGAATCGCAGCATGCCGCTGGTGCGTTTACGCACCAATAATATTTGGGAAATGCTCGAGTTCGTGTTTAACGGCATGGTGTTTATTCTGCTTGGGCTGCAGCTGCCGGGCATCTTGAACTTCACCGTGGCGCAAACCGGTATCGATCATTCCATCAGCCTGGAGACGCTGCTGGCTTACGTGGTGATCATCTATTTTAGTTTGATCGCCGTGCGTTTGATTTGGCTGTGGCTGATGAAGGTCGGCAGCGCGACCCTGATGCGCAAAGATCCGCTGTTATTTTCGAAATTCAGCACGCGCGATCTGTTCGTCGCCGCCTTTGCCGGGGTGCGAGGGGCGGTGACCCTGGCGGGCGTGCTGTCAATTCCGCTGTTTTTATTGGATGGCTCGCCATTCCCGGGGCGGTATCAACTGGTGTTTATCGCCTCGGGGGTCATCCTGCTGTCGATCGTCGTCGGCATCGTCACGCTGCCCTTCCTGTTGCGCGGCAATCTGCCGCCGGAAGAAGATCAGGAAGAGGCTTTCTCCGTTTCAGAAGCCTTGGCGAGCGCGGCGACCAAAGCCGTCAACGAAACCAAGGAAAAGCTGCTCGTCGCCCCGCCGGACGACGCCACGCCGGAGCTGATTGAAGAAACGACGCGGCGGATGCTGGACGTGCTGCAACGTAAAATTCTGACCAAAGAAGACGTTAAGAATATCGTGGCGCTGAAGCGGCTGGAAAAGCAGCTGTACTTAGCCTCGTTGCACGCGGAAAGAGAAGAGCTGTACCGGCTGCGCCGCATGAAGAAAATCAGCCATGAGAAACAGAGAAAGCTGCTGCATCGCATTGATATCACTGAGGTGCTGATCGCTGAAGACAGCGTTTAAACGAGGAGATGAAGGCGGTTCGCCCCCCGCCTTCGGCGCGCGGTCGCCGCCGCAATCGCGCGCCGCAATCGAACGAGTGCTCACGCCACGCCCGTCGTTCGGCTATCTGTGGTACCACGCCTTGAAATACTTCAAAAAGCTGTAGAACACCGCATAAACGCCGGTCACGGCCCCGACCCGGCCCGCTTTCCAGGCGCCGCTGAAAATGTACCACTTGAAAAATGCGCCGATGGCGCTAATCACCCCTCGGAGAATCGATGGCCTTATCGCCTTGTATTTCACCACGCGCGCCGTATAGCTGTTCAGCTTGGCAAACACTTCCTCGATTGAGAAAAAAGTGTCGTGTTTAACGTGCCCGGCCAGTATCAAGGTGGATGCGCCCCCTTCCGCCGCATCATCTACCGGCGCATCATTGAACTTCACCACCTGGCGATGAAAAAAGCGAATGGGGTAATCCGGTGACGAGACGGGATAAAGCGTTCTGACCGCCTGTCCCAACACAAACCAATCGCGACGAATGCGATAGGCGTTGTTTTTGTCAGGGCCTGGGGTGCACTTGAAAAGCCGCATCGCGTCGACCGCTTCATCATCCATGATCTCATCGCTGTCCAGGCACAAAACCCAGTCATGCCGCGCGCGGGATATGGCGTAATTCATTTGCCGGCCATGGGTTTCAAACGGGTGATAAAGAGGCTTGATATTGAAGTCGTCGCAAATGGCCAACGTGCCGTCAGTACTGCCCGAATCCACCACGATGATTTCATCGGCGAACGCCGCCACAGGTTGCAACACGTCACGCAGCAGGCGCGATGAATTAAACGTCAATAAACACACGGAAATCCGGTTACAAAAATCCATTTTACATTCCACGACACTGAAAAAATGCAGTCCATGCCAAAACGGCGGGCGCGCCGTGCAAAAACGCGATCCCAAAGCGCCTCTCCTGCCCCGAGCGCCTCTTCGATTAAGTATTTAGAATATTGGCTGCCCTGTCATGCCCTGGATGATGGCATCTGACTATTTCATCAATTTCAATAAAATCAAAGAGAAAGTCGGATTAAACACGGGCATTCACCGCACCGGCTCACGCGCTGGCGGGCGCCGAGCGCGAGCGCGGCGCTTGGCGGCGCCTTGGTTTTGTTATAACGTATCAAAAAACAAGTAAAGGGAAGACGATGATGAAAATCCAGCTGTCGCTGTTGTTTCTCAGCCTGCTGGCCGGCAAGGCCGCAGCGTTTCAGTCGAAAGTGCCCGAACCGCGCCCGGAGCAGGCGCGGGCGGCGGAACAAAACATCGAAAATCTGTTTTACGGCTTTCACGCCATGGACGCCCAGCCGGTGAGCATCGGCAGTTGCGCGGCGGTGCCGGTAGCGGGATGCCAATGCGCGTTCTGCACCCAGCTGCGGCAGGCCGGGCGCTGAGCCGCCCCCTCATTCAACCCAGCTCATATTGCACGTTCAACTGCCCTTTCTTCATCTTTAGGCCGGTAATCGCGATCGCGCCCACCTCGCCCAGCGCGGCGACATGGGTGCCTCCACAGCCGTAGGCGGGCAGCTCGCCGAAACCGACCTGGCGCAAACCGTCCACCGCCTGCTGGCGGCGCGGCAGATCGGCGGCGATCAAGCGCGCCAGCTCCGCCCGCAAAAAATCCGCTTCTATCGTCTGCGCATCCGGCCCCGGCGCGAAAGTGATGCGCCCTTCACCCGGCCAATGATGAGCCTTGACCGGCCGCCAGCCCCGGGTTTCGCCCAACCAGCCGATCAGATGCCCAGCGGAGTGCCAGCGGGCGTGCAACCGGCGCTGCGCTTCATCGATTTGCATCGTAACCGGCCCGTTCGGCAGCGGCGCGGCGGTAAAGTGCACCACGGTATCCCCCTGCTGCTGCACCCGCAGCACGGTGACGCCGCCTAACGACCCCACATCGGACGGCTGGCCGCCGCCCTGCGGGTGGAACAGCGTGGCGTCCAGCTCCACGGCGTAAGCGCCCGCCTCGGCCGGCGCACAGCTCAACACCTGCGCCTGGCCCTGTAAATCGTCGCTGTAGTAATAACGTCGTTCGGTCATCATTTTTCTCCTCGGTTCGAAGAGCCATTATATTCATGTCATAATCGGAGCATAATCCGCCGCCATCACAATGGACCTTTGCGTCATGAGCACAAATCTTTCTTACGCGCTGTTGGCCGAAATGGCCGTTTTCGTTCAGGTGGTAGAGAGCGGCAGTTTTTCCGCCGCCGCCCGCAAGCTGGGCGCTTCGCCTTCCGCCGTCAGCCGCAGCGTGGCGAAGCTCGAGCAGGCGCTGGCGCTGCAGCTGCTGCACCGCACCACCCGCAAACTGCGGCTGAGCGAAAGCGGCGAAGAGGCGTTTGCGCACTGCCGCACCCTGCTGGCGGCGGCCGACGCGGTCATGGCGATCGGCGGGCGCGGCGCCGCGGAGCCCGAAGGGCTGGTCAGCGTCAGCGTACCCAAAGCGGTGGGCCGCTTCGTGCTGCATCCGCACATGCCGGAGTTCCTGCGCCGCTACCCGAAGGTGGACGTGAGGCTGCGGCTGGAAGATCGTTACATGGATTTGATCGACGATCGGGTCGATCTGGCGCTGCGCATTACCGATCGCCCGTCGCCCGGATTGGTCGGCCGCCAGTTGATGAGAATAGACCATCTGCTGTGCGCCACGCCGCACTACCTGGCGCAACACGGCACGCCGCTGCACCCGCACGATCTGACGGCGCACAGCTGCATCTATCTGGGAGAAACGCCGAGCGACGCGCAATGGAAATTCCGCCGCAGCGGCAAAACGGTGACGGTCAGCGTGCGCGGCCGCTACGCCGCCAACCACACCGGCGTGCGGCTGGACGCGGTGAAACGGCATATCGGCATCGGCAGCCTGCCGTACTTTACCGCCCGCCAGGCGCTCGACGACGGCGAGATCGTGCAGGTGTTGCCGGAATGGGATTTCCTCAGCAGCTATCACGGCGGCCTGTGGTTGCTCTATGCGCCCAACCAGTATCTGCCGCCCAAACTGCGGGTGTTTATCGACTATCTCGTCGCCTGCCTGGCGCAGGAGCCGCAGTTAAAGCGCCTTGCGTAGCGTGATGTTGATGCGGTGCGGCCCCACCAGCGAGTGGTAGCCTTCCTTGACCGGCAGGATGCCGTGAAAACAGAGCCGCGATGGGCCGCCCCACACCACCACATCGCCGTGCGCCAGCGGAATGCGCCGCGCCCGGTCGCTGCGTTGCAGGCCGCCGAACTGAAACACCGCCGGCAGCCCGAGCGACACCGAGACGATCGGCGCGCCGAAGTCGTGTTCGTCTTTATCCTGATGCAGCGACAGCTTACTGCCCGGATCGTAACGGTTCATCAGGCAGGAATCCGGCACGAAGGGGCCGAAGCCCGCCTGCTGCGCAGCTTCGTCCGCCAGCGCCATCAGGATCGGCGGAATGGCCGGCCAGCGTTTGCCGCTGCGCGCGTCGCGTTCCGAATAGCGGTAGCCCCGGCTGTCGCTGGTCCAGCCGTTGCCGCACCAGCTCATCGCCACCGACATCACGTGCCCGCCGGGGGTGGTCAAATGCCGCCACGGCACCTGGGCCACCACGCCCTGCACCGCCGCCAGCAGTTCCGGCCCGTGATCGCGCACAAAGCCGTGCATCACCACCGCGCCGGGGGCGATCTCTTCGCGCCACGGCGGCGGCAGCGCGTCTTCAAAAAGATCGATTGTCATCGCCAAAACCTGTATGAATACACAGTATCCATTGTAACCCGCCGCCGCCGATTGTCCAGCGCCCGGCGGCGCCATTGTCGTTAGCGGCAAATTTCTCTACAGTAGCCGCCATAAAATCAATCACTCACCAGGAACGCGTGTGATTAAGGGCATCACTCTTTCAGTCGTCGCCTCCATCTTGTTCGGCGCGATGTATTACTTCACCTCTACCCTCACCCCGCTGAACGGCGAGCAGGTCTACGGCTGGCGCACGCTGCTGACGCTGCCGTTCCTGACGCTGTTCATGGCGCTGTCCGGCGATTGGCGCAAGGTGGGCGACACGCTGGCCTGGATCGGCCAACGGCCGCGGCGCCTGCTGGGCCTGCTGCTCACCTCGGCGCTGCTGGGGGTGCAGCTATGGCTGTTCCTGTGGGCGCCGCTGCACGGCAAGGCGCTCGACGTATCGCTCGGTTATTTTCTGCTGCCGCTGACCATGGTGCTGGCGGGCCGTTTGATCTACCGCGACCGGCTGTCGCTGCTGCAAAAGCTGGCGGTGGCATGCGCCATGGTGGGGGTAGGCAATGAGCTGTATCAGGCGGGCGGCGTGTCGTGGCCGACGCTGGTGGTGGCGCTGGGTTATCCGCTCTACTTTATTTTGCGGCGGCGTTTCGGCACCGACAATCTCGGCGGGCTGTGGTGCGAGCTGGCGCTGATGCTGCCGGCGGCGGCCTGGTTCGCCTTCGGCGACGGCGGCGCAGCGGCGTTGCCGATCAATGCCGAGCTGTATTGGCGCATTCCGCTGCTCGGCGTCATCAGCGCCGTGGCATTGGTGTGTTACATCCTCGCCAGCCGCCTGCTGCCGTTCAGCCTGTTCGGCCTGCTGAGCTATGTGGAACCGGTGCTGCTGGTGATCGTCGCGCTGCTGCTCGGCGAAAGCATCGGCCAAAGCGAATGGCCGACCTATCTGGCGATCTGGCTGGCGGTGCTGCTGCTGGCGGCGGAAGGCGCGCGGCACCTGCTGCGCCGCCAGCGGGTCTGACTCAGGCGGCCAGCGTCGCGCCGCCGTCGATCACAATGTCCTGCATGGTGATGTGGCTGGCCAAGTCGGAGGCCAGGAACAACACCGCGTTGGCGATCTCGTCCGGGCGAGCGATTTTGCCCAGCGGGATCCCCAGCTTGAACATCTCGGGGAAGCCGGCGATGGTGCGTTGCTGCGCATCATCGGTCTGCCACATGCCGCGCTGCATCGGCGTGTCGGTCGAGCCCGGCGACACCAGATTGCACCGCACGCCGAACGGCGCCATCTCCAGCCCCACGCAGTGGTTCAGGCTGGTCAACGCCGCCTTGGAGGCGCAGTAAGCCGCCATCTGCGCGCGCGGCACGTGCGCGGCGTTGGAGCCGATGCTGACGATCGCCCCGCTGCGCTGCGCCTTGAAGTGCGGCAGCACGGCGCGGAACAGGTAAAACGCCCCCGAGGCGTTGACGTTGATGCACTGGTGCCAGTCATCCACGCTCAGATCTTCGGTATTGCCCATGCGCAGAATGCCGGCGGCGTTGACCAACACGTCCAGTTGCGGGTTTTCCGCCAGCTGTTGGCGGCACACCGCCTCCACCTGCTCCGGCCGGCTGATGTCCAGCGTCACGCAAGGGTAAGGCAAATCCGGGTTGGCGAACTCGCGGTCAAACCCCACCACCTCGGCGCCCTGCGTCAAAAAATGCCGGGCGATCTGCTCGCCGATGCCGCGCGCCGCGCCGGTCACCCACACGCGTTTGCCGGTGAAATCCATCTGAATGCTCATGCGCGCACCGCCATCCGGGCGCACAGCCGGGTCATGTTGTTGTTCATCGTTGTCTCCTGCGAAAAGGATAGGATGCGGCGCGCGCTGCGCCGCAAAAGTGGCCCTACAGCGCGCCGCTGTTCAGGCCGAAAGCGTTGAGCATGGTGCCCAGTTTGGCGGCGGTTTCCAGCCACTCGGACTGCGGCGTCGAGGCGGCGACGATCCCCGCGCCGGCGAACAGCCGCACCCGGTTGCCGCGCAGCAGGCCGCTGCGGATGACGATCGCCCACTCGCCGTCGCCGTTGGCGTCGCACCAGCCGACGATGCCGCTGAACAGGCCGCGATCGTGCGGTTCCAGATCGGCGATCAGCTGGCGGGCGCTCTCGGTCGGGAAGCCGCACAGCGCCGGCGTCGGATGCAGCAGGCAGGCCAGCTGCATCACGTTGAGATTCGGGTTCAGCAGCTCGCCGCGAATGCGGGTGGACAAATGCCACATGGTGCCGGTACTGAGCAGCGACGGGCCGCTGGGCACGCTCAGGCTGGCGCACAGCGGCGCCAGGTGCCGACGGATGTCGTCGATCACCAGCTTGTGTTCGTATTTGTCTTTGGTCGAGCGCATCAGGCGCTCGCTGCCGAGGCGATCCTGCTGCGGATCGTCCTGACGGCGCGCCGAACCCGCCAGCGGGTTGGTGTGGATCTCGCCGCCCTGCTTGCGGATCAGCAGTTCCGGGCTGGCGCCGATCAATACGCCGCCATCGGCCAGCGGCAGGGAAAAGTGGTAACCGGTCGGGTTCTGCACCATCAGGTTATTGAGGATCTGGTGGCCCGCCACCGGCTGCTCAAGCTCGATGTCGAGGATGCGCGACAGCACCGCCTTGTCCAGCTTGCCTTGTTTAAAGCGGCTGACCGCTTCCGCCACCGCGTGCTTGAAGCGCGGCTCGTCCGGAATGCTGGTGCAGGCGGCCAGGCGATGCGGCTGTTGCAGCATCGGGCGCGCGGCGCGGGTAAAGCTGTCGTTGGCGACAAACTCGTAACTTTCAGGCACATACAGGCAGGAAGGCCGGCGCGTGTCGAACGGAATGGCGCCCACCACCACCGGCGTCTCCTGGCCGGCGGCGTTGGCTCGCGCCAGCGCCTGGCGAATATGCTGCGCCAGCGCGCTGCCTTCCTGCTCGCCGCCGAACGCCGGCGTCTCAATCCGTTCGAACACGCCGCTGGCGGAGAGGGAACGGAATTCGGACCGGTACAAAAAGGTCGATTGTTCGGCGTACGCAAACCCGGGGAAGGTTTGGTTTTCTGTCGTCAGTGTCGCCACAGACCACTCCTTTGTTGCGCCTCACCAATGATAATGTTTATGCGAATAATTATCATTAGCTGTAAAAGGAGGATAAATTACACCGATTCCCCACCGAGGGTCAATCTCCGATGAATGAATCTTTCCGCTCGCTGCGGCAAATCCACGTTACGGCGCAGCAAGAAATAACACACTGTTATTATTGTATTTTAGCAAAAAATAAAGGTCGTGACGTCGTCACCTTCACGCCAAAAACGCCCGCTGAACCGGCGGCCGGCGGGGCAATTTGGCGTCAAGGTCTTAAGCAACGCTAATACGAACGTCTGCCGCTGCGTATCCACGGCGACCATGCGCGCATCG
The DNA here is from genome assembly GCF_059652115.1 of Serratia sp. EC4. Classification (NCBI taxonomy): domain Bacteria; kingdom Pseudomonadati; phylum Pseudomonadota; class Gammaproteobacteria; order Enterobacterales; family Yersiniaceae; genus Serratia; species Serratia sp. EC4. The sequence continues at coordinate 972,096 of NZ_JBNIDE010000001.1, forward strand.
AGAAAATCGAAGTAACAGCGCACCTGCGGATAAAGCGCCTTGAACAGGCTCTCTTTGGCGGAAAACGTCAGCGTCAGCAGCTCGTTGAACGGCAGCGTTTCGCGCAGCAACGCCTCGCGCTCCCCCGCCGAAACGATCGCCCCCCACAGCTCCTCCGCCCGCACGTCGGAGAGCAGCGTCTCCACATCCAACCCAACGCCGCCCAGCCCGCTCTCGCGGTGTACGGCGCACAGCGCGGTATCCGAATTATGGCTCAGCGCCCCGGCGATGCCCGGCGGCCACTGCGGCGCGCGATCTTCGCCGCGCGTCAGGGTGAAATCGGCAAAACCGAGCGGCGCCAATAGCTGGCGCGCGAGAACACGCCCGGCCAAATACTCCGCGCGGCGTTTCGGCACCGCGCGCGCCAGATGGTCCGGCAGCGCAAAGCCCGCCTCGGGAAAACTCTCGTCGCGATACTCCGCCAGCGCAAAATGGCAACGCGCCACCTGGCCCGGATAGCCGTCCGGCGTGAAAAACTCGATATTGCGGATAAAAGTGGGCAACGGCGGTATCCATGATAAGCAGGCAGGCTGATGATGTTAGCCCCCGAAACCGCCTGCAACAATGACCCTGGGCAAAATAAATGGCGTTAAGGCTCGTACGGCGGCACGTTAGCCGGGATGGGGAGAGGCCTCTCCCCCGCGATCGGGAGAGAGGCTGGGCATTACAAGATGCCTTTCATGGTCTTTTCGAAATCGCTCCAGGCGCAGAAACCGTCCTTGTCGATCGGGCAGCCTTTCAGCGCCAGCGTCACGCGCTGCGGCGGGGTTTGCAGCGTCAGCGGCGTCGCCTTGCGCAGCTGTTCGGTGGACTGATAGACGTACTCAATCTTCAGCAATTCACGGTTGTTTTGCGCGTCGCGCCAGCGCTGGAACACCAGTTTGCCGCCTATCGGCGTTTTCTCGTACTGCTGCGGCAGCTGATACGGCTGGAACTGCATGGCCGACAGCAGCGAGGCGATATTGGAGTCGTGGCCGACCAGCACCGTCAGCTTCGGCGCGTCCGGTTTGCGCTCGCCGAGCAGCGCGTTGTTGATGTAGGTCAGCAGCGGTTTGGCGACGTTCTGCGCCACCACCGGCGAGGTGAACAGCGAATCCTGATAGCCGTCTTTCAACTGCGCCAGCTGCTTCCACTGCTGCGGGGTGGCGATTTTGCCCCAGGCCACCTCTTTCATCGGGAAACCTTCGTAATACTGCAGCATAAAGGCGTCCACCAGCGAGTTGCCCACCCGCAGCGGGCCGGAGACGCCCGGCTCTTTGCCCGGCACCGCGCTCATCACGCTGGCTTCTTTGGTCAGGTCGCAGTGTTTGTCGGTCTTGCAGGCGGCGGAATCCTTGTAGTCGATGATCTTCGCCAGCTGTTGGTAAGAGGCGTCCAGCTTCAGCGAGCCCAGCGCGGCGTTCATCGCCGCCAGCGCCTGCTGGTTGAAGGCTTCGCTGGTATCGGTGATGATCGGGTTGAAGGTCGGATCCATCTCGCCCATCTTGTCCTGATGGTGCACGCTGACGTCGCAGCCGGGGAACGCGCCGTTGCTGAAGAACTGCGCGGTGGCCACCGTGCGCTGCAGGCTGTTGGCGTAGACGTACACGCTGCCGGCGGTCGGGCAGCCCTCTTGCGGCAACAGGCCGGTCTGCTTCAGCCAGGCGTTGAAATAGTGCCCCATATACACTTCCAGCACCCCGCCCTTGGTGGTCAACTGGCCGCCCGGCGTTTCCCAGACCGGCCAGGCCTTCGGCGTGGACTGCGCCAGCACGCTGCCGTTGTTGGCCAGCGGCGCGCGCAGGTTATGGCGGCTCATCACCAGCACCTGTTCCAGTTGATAACCGCCGGCGTCCGCCAGCGCGTTCCCGGTGAATAACAAGGGCAGGCACAGCAATAACGTTTTTTTTCTCATCCGCAGAGGCTCCCGGAAAATGATTATTTTTAAGGTGTTAGCGTTTGCCTGCGTATGATGGCGGGGTTAGTGTGACAAGTGTGTGACAGGGTTCACGGGAAAAGATCGTACCAGCGGCCACCGGGCGGCGGCCGCTGTGCGTCAACTCAGTACCACAGGCTCATGATCGGCCAGCCGATCAGCAGCAGCGCGGCGATGTACACCACGCCGAGAATGCCGCCTAGGCGCCAGTAGTCTTTCGATTTCACGTAGCCGCAGCCGTAGATGATCACCCCCGGCCCGGTGGCGTACGGCGTCAGCACGCCCATGATGCCGATCGACAGCACCAGCAGCATCGACAGCTGCTCCATCGGCACGCCCGGCAACCCTTTGCCGACCGCCAGGATCACCGGCAGCATGGTGGCGGTGTGCGCCGACAGGCTGGCGAACAGGTAGTGGGCGAAGTAGAACACCAGCACCAGCGCCACCACCGTCATGTTCGGCGAGAAGCCGTCCAGGTGGGTGCTCATGGTCTGGGCGAACCAGTCGATAAAGCCGGAGCGCGTCAGGCCGTTGGCCATCACCACCAGCGTCGCCAGGTTAACCAGCGTATTCCAGGCGCTGGAATATTTGGTGATCTCTTTCCACGACACCACGTGCAGCGCCAGCATCAGCGACACCGCCAACAGGCACACCGCGGTGGCGTCCAGCACCTTGCCGCCGAACACCCACAGGCACAGGCTGAGCAGCACCAGGCCGATCAGGGTGTACTCCTTGCGCGTCAGCTTGCCCATTTCCCCCAGCGCGGTATCCGCCCAGGCGGCCACTTCGCTGCTGTGGGTCACGCCCGGTTTGTACAGGTAGTAGGAGATCAGCGGCGCGATGATCAGCAGCAGCAGGCCGACCGGCAGGAACGCCAGGAACCACTGCATCCAGCTGATGTGCACCCCGGCTATCTTGCCGACGAACTCGATGCCCAGCACGTTCGGCGCGGCGCCGGTGACGAACATCGAGGAACTGATGCTGGTGCCGACCACCATCATCCACATCAGGTAACCGCCGATGCGGCGCGAAGAGGGATCGTTAGGGAAGGAATCGAACAGCGGCGGCAGGTTTTTCACCACCGGGAACACCGTGCCGCCGGTGCGCGCGGTGTTGGACGGCGTGAATGGCGCCAGCAGAATATCGATGATCACCACCGCATAGCCCAGCGTCAGCGTGCGCTTGCCCATGAACTTCACCAGGAACAGCGCGATGCGCCGCCCCAGCCCGGTGGCCTCGTAGCCCAGCGCGAAGATAAAGGCGCCGAACACCAGCCAGACGGTGGTGCTGGAGAAGCCCGCCAGCCCCCATTTCAGCGCCTCTTTACCGGCTTTGAAGCCCGGCTCCGCCAGTTCCTGCGCGCCGAACAGCACCCAGTTGGCGCTGAGCACGCTGACGGTCACCGCGATAAAGCTGATGGCGGTGGCCGGGATCGGCTCCAGAATCATGCCGACGATCATCGCCACGAAGATGGCGAAATAGTGCCACGCCTGCGGCGGCATGCCGTCGGGCACCGGTATCAATAACAGGATCGCGAGCACCGCCAGCGGCGCTATCGCTTTCCAGATCTTTTCCTGGGTTTGGGACATAGGGACTCTCCTGAAGGCTTGGTTATTATTCTTGGGCACCCAGCTGCGCCAGCAGCCAGGTCACTATCAACAAGTCGGCGCTGCCGCCTGGGCTGAGGTTGCGGGCAATGCAGTCGGCATCGAAGCGCCGCAGGCGCGCCAGGCCAGCCTCCCCCGCCGAGCCGCCCTGCGCCAGCAGCCAGGCCGCCCGGCGCCGCAGCCAGCGCAGCCCGCGCAGGCCGCCGCGCGAGGCGACGTTGGTGTCATCGTTGTGGGCCATCAGCCACAGCAGGCTGTCCAGCAGCGCCCGCTGTTCGTCGCCGCCGGCGGCCAGCCGTTGCCGATACAGCGGCAGCGCGCCGTCAAGCACCAACCGAAAACCGGACTCCGCCTCGCCGCGCGCGCCGCTGAGGCCATGCGCAGCGAACAAGCGCTGGCCGGCGGTCTGCCCGGTGTTGTTGCGCCGCAGCTCACGGTCCACCAGCCCCCGACACATCGCCGCTACCTCGCCGCACAGCGCCTCCGCGCCGATGTCACGGCCCTGCTGCTGCAGGCGGCCGAAGGCGGTGCACAGCAACCCGAGTGAGAACACGCTGCCCTTGTGGGTGTTAATGCCGCCGGTGGCGCGAAACATCTGGTTTTCGCAGGCCAGGCCCAGCGGCCGCAGCCGCGCCAGCTGCTGCTCTGCCGGCAGAGCCGCGTCTTCGCGCCCGCGTTGGATAAAGCGCGGCAGCCACACGCCGATGGCGCGGGCGCTGCGGTAGAAGTGCCCGAGATCCATGTCACGGTGGGCGCCGGTGTTATGACGATCCACCAGCCCCGGTTTGGGCGTGAGGTTGACCTCCACCAGCAGCGCGCGGAAAGCGGCGCGGGCGAAGTCGCAGGCCGGCTCGGCTCGGCGGGCGGGTGGATTAATCGGCAGAGATCGCATCGTTGAACATCCTTTCCATTTCTTGCAGCAGCTGCTCGCTGCCATGCCGCCGCTGGCGGGCGCAGATCTTGGCCGGTTGGCCGCACAGCAGGCAGCGCCGTTCCGGCAGGCCGATGTCGCGGCGCGACAAAATGCGCCCCTGCGCATCCAGCACGTCGATATCCCACAGCCGGCCGATCGGGCGACTCACCTCCAGCTGCATGGCGCAATCTTTCACCCGCTGGGCGTCGGCGCGCAGCGCCACAAACCCTTCGCAGCCGGTGGAAAGCGCCAGCGCCTCGGCCTGCGGGCTGGGCCAGCCCTGCTCGGCGCACAGCCGCAGCAGCGCCGCCCACCCGAGGTTGAAGATGCCGCGCGTCAGCGCGCTGTCCTTCACCGGGCCGGGGACGACCAGCGTCAGCACCAGCAGCGTGCACTCGTGCTGCGCCAGCCACGCCTGCTGGCGCGCCTGACGGCATTCGCGGCTGGTGAGCAGCTCCGGCAGGCTGACCGCGCGTTCGGCGGCCAGTTGGGTATCGACGGCGGCCATCGGTTACTCCGCCACCTGATGCACCACGTCGATCACCGAGCCGTCGCGGTAGCGCACCACCGCCACCACCTTGTCGGTAAAGGCGATCGGCTGCGGTTCGCCGGTCAGCTGCAGCGCGCGGGCGCGCAGCCAGTCGATGCTCACCACCTCGAGCCCGGCTTCCCGCAGGCGCTGCGCCAGCTCCGGCCGCGCCGGGTTGACGGCGATGCCGTGGTCGGTCACCAGAATGTCGATGCTGGAACCCGGCGTGACGCAGGTGGTCACCTGCTCCACCAGCGTCGGGATGCGCCCGCGCACCAGCGGCGCGACGATGATCGCCAGCCGCGCGGCGGCGGCGGTGTCGCAGTGGCCGCCGGACGCGCCGCGCAGCACGCCGTCGGAACCGGTCAGCACGTTAACGTTGAAGCCGGTGTCGATTTCCAGCGCGCTCAGCACCACCACGTCGAGCCGATCGACCGACGCGCCCTTGGAGCTGAAGTTGGCGTACTGGTTGGCGCTGATTTCGATATGGCGCGGGTTGCGCGCCAGCGAGGTCGCCGCCGCCCGATCGAAGCTCTGCACGTCCAGCAGCTTGCCGATCAACCCTTTCTCGTGCAGATCCACCATGGTCGAGGTGATGCCGCCAAGGGCGAACGCGGCGCGAATGCCGCGGGCGCGCATCTTGTCCTCCAGGAAACGGGTCACCGCCAGCGAGGCGCCGCCGGTGCCGGTTTGCAGCGAAAACCCTTCGGTGAAGTAGCCTGAACCGGCGATCACCTCGGCGGCGCGGCGGGCAATCAGCAGCTCGCGCGGGTTCGAGGTCATGCGCGTGGCGTCGGCGCCGATCTTGTCGGCGTCGCCCACCCGCTCCAGCTGCACGATCAGATCCACCCGATCCTGCGCCAGGCTGGCTGGATGATGCGGATACGGCACCAGCTGCTCGGTCAGCAGCACCACGGTGCCCGCCGCCTCGGCGTCCACCCGCGCATAGCCGAGCGAGCCGCAGCAGGCTTCACCGCTGTAGCCGTTGGCGTTGCCGAACTCATCGCAGGCCGGCACGCCGAGGAAGGCCACGTCTATCTTCAGCTCGCCGGATTCAATCAGGTTGACCCGGCCGCCGTGCGAGTGAATTTGCACCGGCTCCGCCAGCAGGCCGCGCGAAACGGCGTCCGCCAGCGGGCCGCGCAGCCCGGAGGTGTAAATGCGGCTCACCACGCCGTGGCGGATATGCTCAACCAACGGCGCATGGCAGTCGGTCAGCGAACTGGAGGCCAGCGTCAGGTTGCGGAACCCCATCGCCGCCAGCGTCTCCATCACCTGATTGAGCGCCAGATCGCCGCCGCGAAACGCATGGTGGAAGGAGATGGTCATGCCGTCCTGCAGCCCGCTGCGGCGCACCGCTTCCTGCAAGGAGTCGCACAGCTTGAGATCGCGCGGTTTGCGCGCCTGCAGGTTGGCTTTGGACACGTCCTGATAGCCCGGCAGATCCGCCGGGTTGGCGAAGGTCATCAATCGTTGTTGGCGGTTCATCATGCTTCCTCCCCGTGCTGCGCCGGTTCTTCCCGTAAGCCGGACAGCGCGGCGCGCTCCAGCACCAGCCGGGCGCGTTCAATCACCGGGCTGTCGACCATTTTTCCGTTGAGCGACACCACGCCGCGCCCTTCCCGCTCCGCCGCCTCGGCGGCGTCCACCACCCGCTGCGCGTGCGCCACCTCTTTGGCGGTCGGCGCGTACAGGTTGTGCAGCAGCTCAATCTGGCGCGGGTTGATCAGCGATTTGCCGTCGAAGCCGAGCTGTTTGATCAGCGCCGCTTCCTGCAGGAAGCCGGCTTCGTTGTTGGCGTCGGAATACACGGTGTCGAACGCCTGAATGCCGGCGGCGCGCGCCGCCTGCAGCAGCGAGCAGCGGGCGAACAGCAGCTCGATGCCCTCCGGCGAGCGTTCGGTGCGCAGGTTGCGCACATAGTCTTCCGCCCCCAGCGCGATGCCGATAAGACGCGGCGAAGCGTGCGCGATCGCCACCGCGTTGGTGATGCCCTGCGCCGATTCGATCGCCGCCAGCAGCCCGGTGCTGCCGACCGGCCGGCCGCAGGCCGCCTCGATGGCGGCGATCTCGCGCTCCATGTCGACAACGTCCTGCGCGCTGTCGGTCTTCGGCAGGCGCACGATGTCCGCGCCGCCGCGTACCACCGCCTGCAGGTCCGCCAGGCCGTAGGCGGAGTCGAGCGCATTGACGCGCACGATGGTTTCCACCTCCTGATACAGCGGATGCTGCAGCGCGTGGTACACCAGCCGGCGCGCCGCGTCTTTTTCACGCAGGATCACCGAGTCTTCCAGATCGAACATCAGCGCATCGGCCTGGTAGATAAAGGCATTGCTGACCATCGCCGCATTGGCGCCGGGAACGAACAGCATGCTGCGACGCAGCCGGGTTTTATTCAGCGTTTTCATCTTTCGCCTCCCACGGCAGTTGGCCGCCCTCGCAGGCGCGCATCAGCGCGGTTTCCAGCCGGGCGCGCAGCACGCAGTCCAGCGCCCCCTTGTCGTCGACGATCACCTGCACCGGCTCCACCTCATAGCGCTGCAGCACCTCCAGCAGGGTGTGGCGTATCGCCGCGCCGAACTGTTTTTCCACGCTGCTGGCGATCAACAGATCGTGCTGCGGCCCCTCGGCGGGCGCGATGCGCACCATGACATCGCTGGATTCCAGCGTGCCGGCCATTGCTTCTCGGATAATTTTCATCATTCACCTGATTGTGCGGACTCAAAAGGGATGCGGGGCCGCCTTGGCCCGGCGCTGCGTTTGCAGATCCTGCAGGTAGTACAGGGTGTCCGGCGGCACCAGCGGCGCGGCGGCGTGGAAGTCCCCCGCCGCCAGCAGCTTGCGCACCCAGGAGGCGGAGATCGCCGTGCCCTGATATTGCAAACGCTCGATTTCCACCAGCGCGATCGGCGGGCTGGGCAGCGCCGGCGTTTCCAGCCAGTAGCGCATGTCGCGGTTGTATTTCGCGGTCACCGCGCAGAACGGCTCGTTGCCGACAAAGCGGTGGGTAATCCCCAGCGCGGGCGCCAGATACTGGCGGAAGATCTTCAGATCGATTTCGGTGTAACAGTCGTCGGCCACGCCCTGATCCTTGATGAAGTAACAGGGGAAGGTGGCGCGCGAGATCACGTACTGCGAGCCTTCGTGTACCGTGAGGTTGGGGATATCGGCAGTGCCGGCCAGCACCAGCCGGCGGCGGTCTTCATAGCTGAAGCGCGAGGTGTTTTCCTTCACCAGAAACAGGTGCAGCCAGTCGCAGCGTTTGGCCGCCTGACGCACCAGATACTGATGCCCGCGTGTGAAGGGGTTGGCGTTCATCACGATGCTGCCGATGGTCTCGCCCGGCCGGCGCTGGCTCGCCAGCTGGGCGGCGTAGCGCTTCAGGCGGCACGGGCTGTTTTCCATCAGCACCACGATGCCCGGCACGGTGGCGATCGGGTAGAAACCGCACTGGCGGAACAGCGGCTCGTTCTGCACCTTGGTGTAGATAAACAGCTGGGTGTGGTGGCGCTCGTAGGCCAGGTTCACCAGCTCGGTCGCCAGCGCCAGCGCCAACCCTTCGCCGCGCATCAGCGGACTGATGGCGACGCATTTGATAATATTGTCGGCGATGCCGCCGCAGGCGACCAATTTGTCGTGCTGGGTAACGGTAATAAATATTTCAACCGTGGTGTCGATATTCAGATCGTTACTGCGCAAGAAGGCGCTTATTTCCGAAATCGCTTTATGATCCGATCGCTTTACCCGATTAAATACGGCATCGCCTAACATAACACGCTCTCTGGGTTAACTGGCAAACAACAAGTTAAATACAAAAAGGCATTTTAATTAACATCAATGACGGCAATTAAAACCTTAAAAACCATGAAGATAAACGCCACTTCGCGTTCGGTAAATCAATGGTAAACAGAAAAAAAACGCCGATTATTGACCTATTTCACAAACCGATCCCGGTTAATAAGTTATTTAATGTTCTTTATTTGCTTAATTAATCTTATGGTGTTTATTATTGAGATAATCTTTATTTAGCGCCGCAATTTACTTACATTCATTTAGCATCTTGATTGCAATAGTAGGTTTCATTATGGAATGGCTGAACATCCTGATCGTTGAAGACGAAACGCCGCTGGCGGAGATGCACGCGGAGTTTATCCGCCAGAACGGCGGCTGCCGCCAGATTTGGCTGGCCGGCACCCTGGCGCAGGCGCGCGCCATGACCGAGCGCTTCAAGCCGGACCTGATCCTGCTGGACAACTTTCTGCCCGACGGCCAGGGCATCACCCTGCTGCGCGAACTGACGCTGAGCGGGTATCGCGGCGGCATCGTGTTCATCACCGCCGCCAGCGACATGGCCACCGTGGCCGAGGCGTTGCGCTACGGCGTGTTCGACTACCTGATCAAACCGCTGGCCTATGACCGGCTGAGCCAGACATTGCAGCGCTTCAGCCAGCGCCGCGAAGCGTTGAAGGACAAAGCGCGCCTCAACCAGCGCCGCATCGACGAGATGTTCAACACCTATGCCCGCGGCGAGCAGCAGGCGGCGCTGCCCGCCGGCATCGACGAACTGACGCTGGGCAAGATCCGCGCGCTGTTCGCCGAACCCGCCGCGCGCCACACCGCTGAAAGCGTTGCGCAAAAAATGGGGCTCAGCCGCACCACCGCGCGCCGTTATCTGGAGTTTTGCACCGCCGCACAGCAGCTGCGCGCCGAGATCATTTACGGCAAGGTCGGCCGCCCACAGCGGATCTACCGCGCCGGCGAACCGCATTAACGGTTATTTGATCGCCCTAGCAAGGTTGCGTGTAACCGCTTTACTTTTTATGCGCCGGTCAGCATCTTGGTGAGCATCACCTAGCCGACTGGACGATCGCCGATGCCTGCTGCGCCCCATGCTTCCCTGACCGAAATCCTCGCCCGCCGTGACTGGCAAAACCCGGCCTGCACCCACTACCGCCGGCTGGACGCTCACCCGCCGTTCGCCAGCTGGCGCACGGTGGAAGACGCGCGCGATGACGCCCCCAGCGCCAGCCGCCGGTCGCTGAACGGCGAGTGGCGCTTCAGCTATTTCCCGCGCCCAGAGGCGGCGCCGGAGAGCTGGCTGCAGCAGGATCTGCCGGACGCCGCCCCGCTGGCGGTGCCGAGCAACTGGCAGCTCGCCGGCTACGACGCGCCGATTTACACCAACGTGCGCTATCCGTTCCCGGTCGATCCGCCGCGCGTGCCGGAAGACAATCCGACCGGCTGCTATTCACGCACCTTCGACGTCGATCCGGCCTGGCTGGCCGCCGGCCAGACGCGCGTCATCTTCGACGGCGTCAACTCGGCGTTCTATTTATGGTGCAACGGCCACTGGGTCGGCTATTCGCAGGACAGCCGCCTGCCGGCGGAGTTCGATCTCGGCCCGTGGCTGCGGCCGGGTGAAAATCGGCTGGCGGTGATGGTGCTGCGCTGGTGCGACGGCAGCTATCTGGAAGATCAGGACATGTGGCGCATGAGCGGCATCTTCCGCGACGTCAGCCTGCTGCACAAACCCGCCGCGCACCTGAGCGATGTGCGCATCACCACCCCGATGCATGACGGCTTTACCCGCGGCGAACTGGTGGTGACGGCGCGCGCCAGCCGGCCCGGCCCGCTGCTGGTGCAGGTTCAGCTGTGGCGCGATGGCGCGCGGGTAGCCGAACGCACCCAGCCGCTCGGCAGCGAGATCGTGGACGAACGCGGCGCCTATGACGATCGCGTCACGCTGCGCCTGCCGGTGGAACGCCCGGCGCTGTGGAGCGCCGAAACGCCCGCGCTGTATCGCGCCACCGTCGCCCTGCTCTCGCCCGAAGGGGTGATTATCGAGGTGGAAGCCTATGACGTCGGCTTTCGCCAGGTGGAAATCAGCGGCGGGCTGTTGAAGCTCAACGGGCAGCCGCTGCTGATCCGCGGCGTTAACCGCCACGAGCATCACCCGCGCCACGGCCAGGTGATGGACGAGGCGACGATGCGCCACGATATCCTGCTGATGAAGCAGCACAACTTCAACGCGGTGCGCTGCTCGCACTATCCCAACCACCCGCTGTGGTATCGGTTGTGCGACCGCTACGGGCTGTACGTGGTGGACGAAGCCAATATCGAGACCCACGGCATGCAGCCGATGAACCGCCTGGCTGACGATCCGCTGTGGCTGCCGGCGATGAGCGAGCGCGTCACCCGCATGGTGCAGCGCGATCGCAACCACCCTTGCATCATTATCTGGTCCCTGGGCAACGAGTCCGGCCACGGCGTGAACCACGACGCGCTGTACCGCTGGGTGAAAAGCCAGGATCCGACCCGCCCGGTGCAATATGAAGGCGGCGGTGCCGACACTGCCGCCACCGACATTATCTGCCCGATGTATGCGCGGGTGGATCAGGATCAGCCGTTCCCGGCGGTGCCCAAATGGGCGATCGGCAAGTGGATCGGCCTGCCGGAGGAACAGCGCCCGCTGATCCTGTGCGAATACGCCCATGCGATGGGCAACAGCTTCGGCGGCTTTGAGCGCTACTGGCGAGCGTTCCACGCACATCCGCGCCTGCAGGGCGGCTTTGTCTGGGACTGGGTCGATCAGGCGCTGATCCGGCGCGACGAACGCGGCGAAGAATTCTGGGCCTACGGCGGCGACTTCGGCGACACCCCCAACGATCGCCAGTTCTGCCTGAACGGGCTGGTGTTCGCGGATCGCACCCCGCACCCGTCGCTGTTCGAAGCGCAGCGGGCGCAGCAGCTGTTCCGCTTCGCCTTCGACGCCGCCTCGCTGACGCTGACCGTCACCAGCGACTACCTGTTCCGCCACACCGACAACGAGCAGCTCAACTGGCGGCTGGAGCTGGACGGCGTGGAGCGCGCCAGCGGCAGTCTCGATCTGGCGCTGCCGCCGCAGGGCAGCGCTAGCTTCACCCTGCTCGACCGGCTGCCGATGCTGCATCAGCCCGGCGAACTGTGGCTGAACGTGGAGGTGGTGCAACCGCAGGCCACCGACTGGTCTGAAGCGCACCACCGCTGCGCCTGGGATCAGTGGCGGGTGCCGCGCGCGCTGCATCCCGCGCCGCCGCCGGCGCAGGGCGTGCCGCCAACGCTGATTGAAAATGATGAAGGGCTGACGCTTACCCACGGCGACCAGCGCTGGCGCTTCGAGCGCAGCAGCGGCCATCTGACGCAGTGGTGGCAGAATGAGCAGCCGCAGCTGCTGACGCCGCTGCGCGACGGCTTTGCGCGCGCGCCGATCGATAACGACATCGGCGTCAGCGAGGCGAACCATATCGATCCCAACGCCTGGGTCGAACGCTGGAAGCTGGCGGGCCTGTACCGGCTGGAAGAGCGCTACACGCGGCTGCAGGCGGATGCGCTGCAAAACGGCGTGCGGGTGGTGAGCGAACACCAGTTCGGCGTGGAAGGGGAGATTTTGCTGATCAGCCGCAAACAGTGGCTGTTCGACGCGCTGGGCGCGGTGAGCGTGAACGTGGAGGTCGAGGTGGCCGACGCCCTGCCGCCGCCGGCGCGCATCGGCCTGCACTGCCAACTGGCGACGGTGCAGCCGCAGGCGGAATGGCTGGGCCTGGGCCCGCACGAGAACTACCCGGATCGCCGCCTGGCCGCGCAGCACGGGCGCTGGCGCCTGCCGCTGGCGGATCTGCATACGCCGTATATTTTCCCCGGCGAGAACGGCCTGCGCTGTGACACCCGCAGCCTGCGCTACGGCGGCTGGCGCATCGACGGCCGCTTCCACTTCTCGCTCAGCCGCTACGGCCTGCAACAGCTGATGGCCTGCAGCCACCAGCATCTGCTGCAGCCGGAAGCAGGCACCTGGCTGCACCTGGACGGCTTCCATATGGGAGTGGGCGGCGACGACTCCTGGAGCCCGAGCGTGCACCGGGATTACCTGCTCACCGCCGGCGTTTACCGCTATCAGCTGCGCCTGCAGCGAGCGCCAGAGGGCTAAATCTGCCAAAAAACTCAACGGGTTGCGCATTCTGTAAGCAAACAGTCACAGAATGTGTAATCCGCCTTTGACATGCCGACGGCGCCTCGCTATTATTCGCCCCGTTCACACGATTCCTCTGTAGTTCAGTCGGTAGAACGGCGGACTGTTAATCCGTATGTCACTGGTTCGAGTCCAGTCAGAGGAGCCATATTTAGAGAAGCCCGCTTAAGGATACTTAAGCGGGCTTTTTGCTGTTGGGCGGATCATAATCGGTGATCCCTACGCCCTCCCTACCCGACACCGTTCAGCCATCCGTTGAACGGGTCAGTTTCTCCCATTGTTTAATTTCCTGACCTAACGCCTCGAGCTTTTGCCGCACCAAACTTAATGCGTCACTGCCTAACAACAGATGCGTTGGCGGGGTCTGGCTCTCGATCAATGCCAGCATGGCGTGAGCCGCCTTCACCGGATCGCCGAGTTGCTTGCCGCTTTTTTCCTGGCGCGCCTGACGAACAGGTTCAAATAACGCGTCATAGTCCGGGAGACGGCGAGGGCTGCGTACCATTGAACGCCCGGCCCAGTCCGTTCGAAACGAACCGGGCGCCACTGCGGTCACGTGTATGTTGAACGGGGTAAGCTCCTGACTTAACGCTTCTGATATCCCTTCCAGTGCAAATTTGCTGCCGCAGTAATAGCTGATACCGGGCAAGGTAATGAAACTGCCCATTGAGGTGATATTGATAATGTGGCCGCGACGGCGCTGGCGCATGCCCGGCAGCGCGGCTTTGATCATCGCCACCGCGCCAAACACATTGACGTCAAACTGGCGGCGCAGCTCTGCAAGCGGGGATTCTTCCAGAATGCCTTCGTGGCCGTAACCGGCATTGTTCACCAGCACATCTATCGGACCGACGGCGGACTCAATCTCTCCAACCACCTCATCAATACGCTCAACGTCCGTGACATCAAGCAGATAGCCAAAAGCCCGCTGCGTATCGAGCGCGCCGAAAGCCTGCAGCGCTTCGCTGTTGCGCACCGTCCCTACAACCCGATGCCCTACGGCGAGGGCTTCCCGCGCCAGCGCCTGGCCAAAGCCACTGCTGACGCCAGTGATTAAAATCGTTTTTGCAGATGCCATAAAAAGAACTCCCATGAACCAAGAAGGTTGCATGGTATTCTCTGCTCTGCCGCATTTTTAGGCCGTATCTTCTCTTTTTCTTGCCTGATTTTATGAGGTGGTGGGATGTCCGACATGATTGCCCTGATGAATAGACTTGCGGTGCAAGAGGGATACAACCTCACTGCCCTACCTGATGTGCGAATTTTACGTTCCGATCGCCCGCTTGCCAGAACGCCGGTGCTGTACGATCCGGGGATCGTGATTGTCTGCCAGGGCAGCAAACGCGGTTATTTCGGTCAACAGACCTATTTATATGATGAGCAGCACTACCTGGCGGTTTCGGTGCCGGTGCCGTTTGTGATGGAAACCGACGCGTCGGCAGCGCATCCGCTGCTGGCGATTTATATACATCTGGATTTTCAGCTTGCCGCTGAACTGATGTTGCAGATTGAACAGCATGGCGCCCCGTATCCTCCCGTCGCGCCGCAAAGCATGATGTCGAGCCCCATGGACGGCGCGGTAAAAATGGCCGTACTTCGCCTACTTGACGTCCTGGACAACCCGCTTGAGGCGGCGATCCTCGGTCCGGCGCGGGTGCGTGAACTCTATTTCCGCGTGCTGACAGGCGCACAGGGCAACGCGATGCGTGCCGCGCTGGCCTTGCAAGGCCAGTTTGGCAAAATCGGTAAAGCGTTGCAGCACATCCACGCCACTTACGCGGAGCCGTTAACGCTGACGCAGCTGGCGATGCTGGCCGGCATGAGCGTGCCGACCTTTCATAGCCATTTCAAAGCGATAACGCAGATGCCGCCGATGCAGTATGTGAAATCGGTACGCCTGCACCAGGCACGGATGCTGATGGTGCGCCAACAAATCACCGCCGCCGCCGCGAGTTACGCCGTTGGCTATGAAAGCCCATCGCAATTTAATCGCGAATTCAAACGTCTGTTTGGCCTGCCACCGGCAGAGGAGATAAAACGCATGCAGCGTCACTTCGCCATTCCGCCCGCGCAGCCTGCGTCGGTATTTGTTTCATCGCACTGAGGCTTATTTGGTATGGCGAACGCGACCTTGAGGTATGAAGTGGTAACGTTTTTGGTGACCGATACCAGCAGCTTAGCTATCAAGCAACGCGCGCCCTTTTGCAGTTCACCAGCCGCAAGGAAGTAGAAGAATTGCATACCCTTTGCCGGGGACGGTTGCGTCTTTATCAAAGTACGCGCCGCCGATACCGAATCGCTGGAGAATTTCCTGATGAAGATCCAGAGCTTTGAGGGCGTACGCTCTGTGCGCAGCGACATCTCGCTTTCCACGTTTCTGGCGCGCGGGCCTTCGCCGGATTAAGGCGCTCTGCTCTTCTGGCGTGAGGTGAAAAACGTCAACACTCCGGCGCAAAGCAGCAGCATGCTACTGATGGCAAAGGCGCTCTGCCAGCCGAGATGGTCAAACACCATGCCTCCTGTCGTTGAACCAAGCGCAATCGAGAGCTGAATCACCGCAACCATCAGTCCGCCCCCGGCTTCCGCATTGTCGGGAAGCGTGCGGGCAATCCATGTCCACCATCCCGTTGGGGCGGCGGTGGCCAGCATGCCCCAGAGACCTAACAGCAGCGAGACAGCCCAAACGTGATGCCCGGTAAGAATCAGGGCGACGGCAATGACGGCCATCATCCCAGGGATAACCATCAGCGTTAGGTAGAATTTCCTGTTGAGGAATGCCGAGACAACCAGCGTGCCAATAAAACCGGCCACGCCGATAATCAGTAAAATCAACGACAAGCCAGAGGAATCAACACGCGTCACCGTCTCCAGGAATGGGCGCACATAGGTAAATAGCGCAAACTGCCCCATAAAGAACAGGCCACAGGCCAGCATGCCAAGAGAGACAACAGGACGAGCGAACAGGCGGAGTACGGTTCCACGTGATGCAGGAGCTTTATTGCCGTTCATACCAGGCAAACTAACGCACTGCCAGATAAAGGCCACCACCGCGATCGGAACCAGGCACAAGAAAGCGCCTCGCCATCCGACAGTGGCGCCAAGGTAGCTCCCCAGCGGGGCTGCCACTACCGTCGCCAGCGCATTGCCGGCGTTGAAAATAGCCAGGGCACGCGCGACTTGATGTTGTGGCACCAGACGAATCGCCGTTGCCGCAGACATCGACCAGACCCCCCCGATCGCAATACCTATCATCGCGCGACCGGCCATATACACCAGATAACTGGAGGCCAGTGCGATAACGAGCCCCGACACGGCCATCAGAAACGTCATCCCCAGTAACAGGGACTTGCGATCCCTGTTTCCAGCCAGTGCCGAAAGCGTCAGGCTGGTCAGGACGGCCAGCGCGCCGGAGATGGCAATCCCCTGTCCTGCCAGTCCCTCCGTCACGCCTAAATCACGGGCAATCGGCGTAAGCAGGCTGACGGGCATAAATTCCGATGCAATCAGCACAAAGACGCATAGGGTCATGGCAAAAATGGCGCTCCAGTGAGCGTGCTGATTATTCGGTGATGGTGTTTGGCTAAGTATAGACATAGTCAGATTTCACAAAAGTCAGAATAAAGCCACCGCGTAGACAGGTGGCTTTTAATGTTGTCAGTAGAGGGTTTATTTCAGATTGGCTTTGAAAAATTGTTCGAACTTAGCGAAAGGTATTTTTCCGGCAACGTTATCGTACAGGTCCACATGATTTGCACCGGGGACAATCACCAGCTCTTTGTCTTTACTGCCGACCGCCTTATAAGCATCTTCGGCAAAATAGCGTGAATGCGCTTTCTCGCCGGTCACGATAAGCGTCGGGATGGTGATTTCACTGGCGTAGCTCAGCAGCGGCATATTCATAAACGACAGCGGCATCGTTGCCGTCCACGCTCCCTTAGAGTTAACGGAACGCGCGTGGAAACCGCGCGGCATGCGGTAGTAATCAAAGAACTCCTTCAGCACCGGATGCGGATCGGCCGGCAGGGTTTCTGGCAGAATGCGCTGACCCGCGCTGACCTTGCCATTTCTGTCGACGTTAATATCATGAGCGCCGTGAGCGAACGTTCCACTTTCCGCATCCTTCCAGCGCTGTTCATTCAGATACTGCAGAACGGCACGACGGTCAGCGGTGGAATAACGGTCTTTGCCATCCCCCACGCCATGGCCCATCGCCCGACTCATATCGTACATTACGCTTGTTGCCACTGCTTTAACGCGGGTATCCATCGCGGCGTCGTTTAACGCCATGCCACCCCAGCCGCAAATGCCGAGCAGCCCGATACGGTTGCGGTCCACCTCTTTTTGCAGCCCTAAGAAATCCACCGCCGCGCTGAAATCTTCCGTGTTGATATCCGGTGAGGCGACGTTTCGCGGATAGCCGCCGCTTTCCCCCGTGTAAGAGGGATCAAACGCCAGGGTAATAAACCCTTGTTCCGCCAGCGTCTGCGCATACAGACCGCTGGATTGCTCTTTCACCGCGCCAAAAGGCCCACTGACCGCAATCGCCGCCAGCTTGCGATCGCCGCGATCTTTGGGCAGGTAAAGATCGCCCACTAAGGTGATGCCATATCGATTCTGGAACGAGACTTTATGATGATCGACTTTCTGGCTCTCGGCGAACGTTTTATCCCATTTATCTGTCATGGAAACAGGGGCGTTCGGATTGGTTGAATCAGCATAACTCATTGTCGTGACTCCACTTAATGATGCGAATAACAGCATGGCCGGCATCGCGGTTTTTAGCGTTCGGGTGAAGGTTTTCATAAAAATCCCCATGAAAAACAAGAGAGATACAGGTTTCCTACGGACAACGCTGCGGTGCTTTGTTTTGATGGGGTCATTATAGTGAGCAGAATTAGTGCTGATTAGAGGGGTATTACTGCTAAGATTGATACCATATTGTTATAAATTAATGCTGAGTTTGCTGTCGTTCAGGAGGGATTATTCAATGGCGAAAAGGGAGAACTACAACGAGTTGTACCTATTTATGCAAGTGGTACGGGAAGGCAGTTTTACCGCGGCGGCTCAGCGGCTGGGGCTTGCTCAATCAGGGGTCAGCCGTTCCGTTCGTGAGCTTGAGGAAAGGCTGGGTGTCCAGCTACTGATGCGCACCACGCGTAAACTGTCGCTGACGCAAGCGGGCGAGCAGCTCTACCAGAAGACGGCATCTGGATTTGATACGCTAGATTTAGGGCTTGCCACGCTGGCACATTATCGCGAGACCCCTTCCGGCACGGTTCGTATCAATGCCAGCCAGCACGCGATTGATAAATGCCTGCTGCCAAAGCTTGCGATATTTAAACAGCGCTATCCTGATATCAGGCTGGAACTCATAAACGAGAGCAGGTTCGTCGATATTATCGAAGAAAGATTCGATGCGGGCGTTCGCCTGGGGCCCGAAGTAAGCCCTGGCATGGTTGCTGTACGCATTACGCCCGATATGGAGATGGCCATTGTGGGTACCCCTGAGCATTTTCGTCGCTACGGTTTTCCGCAAACCCCGGCGGATTTAACAACGCATCCCTGTATCGCCTATCAGTTTGCCGACGGCAGCGTGTACCAGTGGGAACTCAGTCAGGATGATAAAAAAATCACTCATCGGCCTGAAGGGCAATGGGCCTTATCTGACAGTTATATGGAAGCAGAAGCCGCCCGGCTGGGCTTGGGGCTGGCCTATGTTCCTGTCGAACTGGTCACAGATGATCTGGAACGCGGGGCGCTTATCAGAGTTTTACAGCGTTACAGCCTGCGAATGGAGGGGTTGTTTCTCTATTACCCTCATCGCAATGTATCCCCCGCTCTGCGAATGGTCATTGAAACATTGAAAATCTGAGCGTTTAGCGATGACCGAGCCTTCACTGTGCAGAATGGTGTTAGGTCGTATTTTTGTACTTTCAATCCTAAGGGCTGCTATACGAAGAGCGGACGTCCCATCCAGCGAAAGAACGTAAAAAAACCGCCTCGCGGCGGTTTAGTTATCCAGTCAGGAAGTTGCGCTTGCGAGCCGTGCTGCAAATCCAATGAAGAACATACCTACCAGCGCGTTTCCAGTGGCAGATAACCTACGGTTGCCTTTCAGACGACTGAGCAGATAAGAGCCGCAGAAAACGAGGAAGCCGAAATAAACGAGAGTAATCGCGAACATCACTGCAGCAAGAATGATAAACGCCATCCAGGAGTGCTCAGCCTGAACATTGATGAACTGGGCGAAGAAAGAGATATAGAACAGCAGCGTCTTTGGATTCAATAGCGTAACCAGCATTCCGCGCCCGATGATCCCCTTAGCATCAGCTGAAGATTTCTTTTCCTCACTCGTTTCGACCGCTGGCTTAAAGATAGCGCGTATCGTCTGGACTCCGAGATAGAACAGATAAGCAGCACCTGCATATTTGATGGCGTTAAACAAGGCTGGTGTTGAGCTGATAACTGCCGCCAGCCCGCACCAGGCCAAAAGAACAAGGATAACGTCGCTCAGGAGGATGGAAAATATTGCAGCAAAGCCTCGCTTGATGCCGCTGGTAATGCTCGTTTTAATCACGAACATGGTTTCAGGGCCTGGCACAAGGACTATCAGCGTCGCACCAAGCAGGTACGTCCAGAAATTCACGACACCAAAATCAGCAAACATTTTCACTCCAGTTCTCTCGTTTTCAACGAGGCTATTCTAATTAAAGTTACGTTAATGGAAACACATCACCACAGCTTTCAATTCACAATCAATGTCTGTTCCTGGCACAAAACCGCCCTATCAGATTGCTAACCCTACCAATCCCCACAAACACCTAAAGACCCGCCTCGTCCTCCAGGCAGGCCTTTAACCTTCAGCCATTTCTCAGCCCCCATCCCGCTCCGCAATCCGCGCCATCAACGCCCCCAGCAAGGCCAGATCGACCAGCAGCGCCAGCGCGAAACAGGCTCCCTTTATCCCCGGAGCAGCATAGGTTTGCACCAGCGAAGCGGCAACTACTACGGCCACGATAGTCACCACCGTCGTCAGCCTGCACGCCACGGCCAACCCCGCTTGCTCCCCCACTGCCGTGCGGTAGGTGACGCCCTGCCCCAGGCCGCCGAGGGCGATGCCCGGCAGCAGGGCCGGCCAGCCGTGGCCGCCGAACAGCATTAGCAGCATCAATAGCCATCCCGCCGCCGCCAGCAAAAAGCCGTAGCGGAGAATCGCCAGCGCAGGCCTGTTCCGCAGCGGCCGTAGACGGGCCAGCGCGGCGCCGCCGAGAAACGCCAGCGCCAATGCCGTCAGCAGCATCAGGGTCGCGCCGATGCCCAGCAGATTTTCGGTCTTCAGCAGCAAGGCACCCGCCGCGACCGGCACGCTGAGCGCCAAGGCGCTCGCCGCCGTTCCCGTGTGTTCCATGGCGCCCAGGGCGCCGTTGTTGATATAGAGGCTCATCGTTCACTCCGACATGATGGAAATGATGAAATAAATTCATTTCCCTGTTCACATGTCAGTAGCCTATCTCTTGTATAATCGGTCAGACAAACTCATAGTTTTCAGCCTTGGATGAGAATAATTCAGCCATGAGAAAAACCCGTTTACCGCCGCTGGGCGCGCTGCGCGCTTTCCACGCCGTGGCCGGCTGCCGCAGCTTTAAACATGCCGCCGAGGAGCTGGGCGTCAGTGCGACGGCGGTCAGCCACCAGATCAAGCTGCTGGAGTCGGTGCTGGAATGCCGGGTGTGCGAGCGCAGCGCGCAGGGCGTCAGCCTGACCGAGACCGGCGAGATCCTGTATGCCGGCACCCAGCGCGCCTTCGCCGCGCTGGCGCAGTCCGTCGCCCAAATCACCCGCGCCCAGCAGCCGCCGGCGCTGACCGTCACCAC
Organism: Serratia sp. EC4; assembly: GCF_059652115.1. Classification (NCBI taxonomy): domain Bacteria; kingdom Pseudomonadati; phylum Pseudomonadota; class Gammaproteobacteria; order Enterobacterales; family Yersiniaceae; genus Serratia; species Serratia sp. EC4. The sequence continues at coordinate 992,978 of NZ_JBNIDE010000001.1, forward strand.
CACCTCCAACTTTCTCACCCACTGGCTGGTGCCGCGTCTGGCGGATTTCAAGGCGGAGTTTCCCGCCATCGATCTGCGCCTGCACACCAGCGTCGAGCGCGTCGATCTCAACCAGCGCACCGTGGACGTCGCCATCCGCTACCGTGAAACGCCGGAAAGCGATCTGCACTGCACCCTGCTGCATGAGGATCGTTTTATCGTGGTGGCCAGCCCGGCGCTGGCGCTGGAGCGCATCGAAGATTTGCAGCGGGTGACGCTGTTTCACGTGGAGCATCGGCAGGTGCCCGCCGACTCGCCGACCTGGGAGAACTGGCGACGGCGCTACGGGCCGGAAGGATTGAACGTGGAAGCCGGGCTGACCTTCAGTGACGAAACCCATGCGCTGCAGGCGGCGGTGGCCGGCCAGGGGGTGGTGATCGCCAGCCGGCTGCTGGCGCGCGATTTGTTGCAGCGCGGCGTGCTGGCCGCGCCGTTCGAGATGTCGTTGCCCGGCGCCAACTACTATCTGATGACCACCGAAGAGACCGCGCAGCGTCCCGATATCATGGCGCTGCGCGCGTGGCTGCTGCGGCAAATGGCGGCGGGCTAACGGCTCTCGGGGGCGATTTCGCCCAGGCGGATCGCCACGCTGATCGCCTGCGCGGTGGTGGCGGCGCCGAGACGCTGGCGAATGCGGCGCAGGTGGTTTTCCACCGTGCGTTCAGACAGGCCGAGCATCGCGGCGATATCCGCCTGCCGCCGGCCAATGGCGGTCCAGCTCAGCACCTCGCGCTCGCGCGCCGACAGCCGGCCTTCTTCTTTGCCGGCTGCCGGTTCGAACAGCCGCCGCGCCGCCAGAAAGGCCGCCGAGCCCACGAGCGACAGCGCCAACCGCACCGGCGGCGAGGCGTCGATGCGCTCGCCTCCCAGGCTGACGGCGCCCTCCAGGCCGGCGGGGCCGAACACCGGGATCTGCACGCCGTGCAGGCCCGCGCCGCGCGGCGTGCGCACAATCCGGTAGCGCTCGCCCTGGCGCGCCCGGGTCTTGGTCCAGAAGAACGGCTCGGTAGCCCGCAGCATGTGCCGCGTCACCGGGCAGTGCCGCACGTAGGTCAGCGCATCGACCGCCTCCCCCTCACCGAACCAGTCGCCCTCGACCCAATAGATATGCTCGATCCCCGCTTCCGCCATGGCGGAAGCGGAAAACAGCACAAAGCGATCGAAGCCGAACGGCGCGGCAAAGGCGCGAACCCGTTCCTGAATGGCGGACAGGGTTCGCTCGTGGTCCATCGCCAGCGCCGTCTGGAAAGCGTGCTGCGCGATCTCGTCGCTCATCGCGTGGCGACGTCGGCCAGCAGCGTCTCTGCCGCCAGTTTGCCGAGGTTGTTGGAAGCCAACGGGCTGTCGCCGGTCAGCAGGCGCCGATCTTTATGCACCTTGCCGGTGATGTCGGCGTTGACGATCTTCACGCCCCGCTCGCGCAGGCGTTCGCCCACCAGCCAGGGCATCGGGCCGGGAATATAGCCGATGTCGATGTTGGCGCCGGTATCGAGCGAGTCCGGGAACACGCACATCTCATAGCCACGATAGAGGAAATCCTCTTTGTTCTCGCCGATGCCCGCCGCCAGCAAACCGGCCGGCCCGTGGCACAGCGAAATCACGTAGCGATCGTGGTCATGGGCCCAGTGCAGGGTCTTTTTCACCTCTTCGCTGAACGGGATATCATTGAGCACGCCGTGGCCGCCGGGAATGAAAACGCCGAGGTAGTTACCGCCATCCAGATCCTTCACCACTTCCGTCAACTTTTTCGGCTGCTTGAGTTGGCTGCGGTACTTCTCGTAGGTGGCCTTGACTGCTTCATCTTCATGCGGGAACGCCCACATCTCCAGCTTCACCGGATCGCCGGACGGCGTGGCGATGTCGATCTCGAAACCGGCCAGATCCAGGTGATACATCGGCAGCAGCATCTCGACCGGGTGGTTGCCGGTGGAGAAGAACTTGCCGTTTTGCATCAGCAGGTAGCGCTCCTGCGAGGCGATCATCAACACCTTCCACTTGCCGCCGCGATAGGCGTTCGGGTAGCTGGCGCCCGTGAAGTCGGTTTTAGACGAAGTGTACTGGCTGAGGGAGTAAGGCGATGGGAAGAACGCGTTGTCTTCCGCCACATCCGGGGTGGGATTACGATCGTTGGATACTGAATCAGTCATGATTATCTCCATATTCACCGTTGCATTGCCCTTTCAGCTTAAATAACCGCCGGCGGGGCCGCAATGAGGGATATCCCTCAATCACCCTCGCGCTGGCGGCGCTCAAGCGGGGTGCCATAGCCAATAAAAAGCCCCGCCCGGTGAAGGACGAGGCTCGCTCGCGCCGATCGAGACGGTGCGAGAGGATCATGAGGGCAGAGTGATGACAGGGTGCCGAATGCGCCTGCTCATGGCGCGACAGACGCCTTAACGCCGCGCTTGCGCGTTCTTCCACTCCCGCCAAATCGTTTCCAGCCCGGCGCGATACGTCGTGACGGCGAAGTCGGGAAAGCGCTGCTTGAACTTGCTCGAGTCGAACAGGTTGTCGTGCTCGTAGCGCGGCAGCAGCTCGCGCATCTCACGCGCTCCGGATGAAACCAGCCCTGCGGCGATCAACGCCCGTTTGCCGATGACGGAATATGAAATGTCCTTCCCAAACACCTCGCAGGCCAAGGCGGCGAACTGCGCATAGGTGAGCCGTTCGTCGCAGCACGGGAGATGCCACGTCTGGCCGAACGCGTCGGGCGTATTGCCGAGCCGGGCTAACCCGCGGCTGGCGTCGGGCGTCCAGATCAGCGTGCGCAGCCTGTCGTCGCGAACCGGCACGCGCGGTTTTTCCCCCGCTTTCAGCCTGTCGACGATCAGCGCATTGGTGAAGCTCTGCGTTTTCCCCGGCCCATAAAACTCAGGAGCACGGCCGATCAGCACGGGGATCTGCTTGCGCTCCATCTCGTTGAGCACCTTCTCGGTCATCAGGGCACGCACCCGTCCCTTGCGCCCCCGAGGCGCGAACGGCGTCGATTCCGTCTGCGGCTCGCCGTTCTGCGGATACATATAGGTATTGTCGAAATAGACAAAGGGCACGCCCGCGGTACGGCTGGCGTCCAACGCATTCTGCAGCATGGTCGGAAATTGCCGCTCCCACAGCGCCGAATCCGGCGGCAGGCCGGCGGCGAAATACACCACGTCGCTGCCCTTCACCGCCGTCAGGGTCTGCTGCGCGTCGAGCAGGTCGGCCGCGACCAGCGTATCGCTGTCGTTGACCTTCCTCGGGTTGCGGCTGACCAATCTTAAATCATCGGTGTGCGCGCGCTTCAGTTCACGCGCTAGCTCTTGGGCGATCTGGCCACTGGCGCCCAGGATCGTTTGCATTGGCGTTCCTTATCGCAATGAAAAAAACTCCGCCCACTCAGGGCGGAGCAAAAGTGCTTGTTCGCGCTTAACTGTTCACGAACGCCAGCAGATCGGCGTTGACCTGATCGGCATGGGTGGTCGGTATGCCGTGCGGCGCGCCCTTATAGGTATGGAGCGTGCCGTTTTGCACCAGCTTGGCCGACAGCGCGCCGGAATCCTGATAAGGCACCACCTGATCGTCGTCGCCGTGGATCACCAGCACCGGAATGGCAATCTTCTTGAGATCTTCGGTGAAATCGGTCTGCGAGAAGGCGACGATGCCGTCATAGTGCGCCTTGGCGCCACCCATCATGCCCTGCCGCCACCAGTTCCAGATAATGGCCTCCGACGGTTTGGCACCCGGGCGGTTATAGCCATAGAACGGGCCGGCCGGCACGTCGTAATAGAACTGCGCCCGGTTGGCGGCCAGCTGCGCCTGGAAATCATCGAATACCGATTTTGGGGTGCCCTGCGGATTGGCGTCGGTTTTCACCATCAGCGGCGGCACCGCGCTGATCAGCACCGCTTTGGACACCTTGTCCTCGCCGTGGCGCACGATGTAGCGCACCACCTCGCCGCCGCCGGTCGAGTGGCCCACGTGCATGGCGCCCTGTACGCCGAGGTGTTTTACCACCGCGGCGACGTCATCGGCATAGTGATCCATGTCGTGCCCTTCCCACACCTGGCTGGAGCGGCCGTGGCCGCGGCGATCGTGCGCAACCACGCGGAATCCTTTGTTCACGAAGAACAGCATCTGGGCATCCCAGTCATCGCTCGACAGCGGCCAACCGTGGTGGAAATAGATAACCTTGCCGTTTTTGGGGCCCCAATCCTTGTAGAAAATCTCGACGCCATCGCTGGTCGTTACATAACCCATGTCGTTTCTCCCATTTACACTATGGTTAAAAAAGAAGGTTTATACTGCGCACGGCGCCGGGATCTCTGGCTCCCTCATCCCGGTTGGCCGACGATCTTGCGTTGATCGTTTAACGAGTATAGGTTTAAAGTTCACTTTAAGGTCAATAGTGGCCCGGCAAGCGGTATTTCCCTCAGTAACGCGATCGGCATCAGGAGTATTCAAGTGCAAGGAGATGACACCGCCACGACGATGGAGCAACGGCTTGCCGCCCAGCGCCACGCCTTCCTGCGCGACGGCGCGCCGACGCTGCAACAGCGCAAGGCCGCCCTGCGCCGCTTGCGGAGCGCCATTCTGGCTCAGCGCGCCGCGCTGGCGGCGGCCGTCAGCGCGGACTTCGGCCACCGTTCGCCTTACGAAACCGACATTCTGGAGATTCTGGTCACCGTGCAGGCGATCGATTACCTGCTGCGCAACCTGAAACGCTTCATGCAGCCGGAGCGCCGCCACGTCGCCCTGCCGTATCAGGCCGCGCGCGCCTATGTGCAATATCAGCCCAAGGGCGTGATTGGCGTCATGGCGCCGTGGAACTACCCTTTATCGTTGACCTTCATCCCGCTGGCCACCGCCCTGGCCGCCGGCAACCGCGTGATGCTGAAACCTTCGGAGCTCACGCCGCATACCAGCCAGCTCATCGAAACGATGCTGGCGGCGCGGTTTCCCGCCGATGAGGTCGCCGTGGTGACCGGCGGGCCGGAGATCGGAGCCAGATTCAGCGAGCTGGCGTTCGACCATCTGGTGTTCACCGGCAGCACGGCGATCGGCCGTCAGGTCATGCAGGCGGCCGGCAAACATCTGGTGCCGTTAACGCTAGAACTGGGCGGCAAAAGCCCCGCCGTCATGGCGCGCGGCGCGGTTAACGCCAGAAACGTCCAGAGCGTGGCGTTCGGCAAGCTGTCGAACGCGGGCCAAACCTGCATCGCGCCCGATTACCTGCTGATCCATCAGGACGATCTGGCAAGCTTCATGGCGCTCTACGACGCGGCGGTCAAAACCTTTTATCCCGACGGGCCAACCGGCGACGACTACGGCGCCATCATCAACGACAGGCACTACCACCGCTTGCACGATCTGCTCGCCGATGCCCAGGCGCGAGGCGCGCAAATCATTCCGGTCGGCCATCGCCCGGACTCGGCGTCTGAACGGCCGAAAACCCTGGCCCCCACGCTGGTCGTCGGCGCCCCCGACGACAGCCGGATCATGCAAGAAGAGATCTTCGGGCCGCTGCTGCCGGTGCGCACCTACGCCGCCTTTGATGAAACGATCGACATTATCAACGCCGGGCCGCGCCCGCTGGCGCTGTACTACTTTGGCCCGGCAGACGCGCAGCAGGATCGGCTGCTGGCGCGCACCGCCTCCGGCAACGTCAGCATCAACGCCACCCTGCTGCACTTCGCTCAGGACGACCTGCCGTTCGGCGGCATCGGCCCCAGCGGCATGGGAGCCTGTCACGGCATCGAGGGATTTCGGGCGCTGAGCCACGCCAAGGGCGTTTTCATCCAGAGCCGCTGGCGCTTTACCGACCTGCTGCGCGCGCCGTTCGGCAAGCTGGCGGACGCGGTGCTTGCGTTCATGCTGCGGCGCCGATAACGCGGCGTGTTGACTATCAATAGCACACCCATAAATCGCCGCAAGCTATCACAATATTCACTCATTCCTATTTTATCTCTCCGCCGCCGCTGACTAAGCTTAGCCATGAGTCACCCTTTGCCCGTTGGCGGTGAGGATGACGTAAATCGATTGAGTTCAGTTATTTAGCGCAATACCCGACGCAAGCCTTACCCGCATGCCTTGTTAACCGCTCCACGCCCGGCGGCTGGAGCATCTTTACGGAAGCAGAGAGCGCATTATGACAACTGAAAGCAAATGCCCGTTTTCGGGCGGCAAGCAGCCCGCACCGCAGAACGGCCCCACCAATCAGGATTGGTGGCCTAATCAGCTCAGCCTGAAACCGCTGCATCAGCATTCCCCCCTGTCCGATCCGATGGATAAAGACTTCAACTACGCCGATGCCTTCAACAGCCTCGATCTGGCGGCGGTCAAACAGGATCTGCACGCCCTGATGACCGACTCGCAGGAATGGTGGCCGGCGGACTTCGGCCACTACGGCGGCCTGTTCATCCGCATGGCCTGGCACAGCGCCGGCACCTACCGCATCGGCGACGGCCGCGGCGGCGCGGGCGAAGGCCAGCAGCGCTTCGCCCCGCTCAACAGCTGGCCGGACAACGTCAGCCTCGACAAGGCGCGCCGCCTGCTGTGGCCAATCAAGCAGAAATACGGCCGCAACATCTCCTGGGCCGATCTGCTGATCCTGACCGGCAACGTGGCGCTGGAATCGATGGGCTTCAAAACCTTCGGCTACGCCGGCGGCCGCGCCGACACCTGGGAGCCGGACGACGTCTACTGGGGCTCTGAGAAGATCTGGCTGGAACTGAGCGGCGGGCCGAACAGCCGCTACTCGGGCGACCGCGATCTGGAAAACCCGCTGGCGGCGGTGCAGATGGGCCTGATCTATGTTAACCCGGAAGGCCCGGACGGCAATCCCGATCCGGTAGCCGCCGCGCGCGACATCCGTGAAACCTTCGCCCGCATGGCGATGAACGACGAAGAAACCGTGGCGTTGATCGCCGGCGGCCACACCTTCGGCAAGACCCACGGCGCCGGCCCGGCGTCTCACGTCGGCGCCGATCCGGAAGCGGCCGGGCTGGAAGCGCAGGGCCTCGGCTGGCACAGCACCTTCGGCACCGGCGTCGGCAAAGACGCCATCACCAGCGGCCTGGAAGTGACCTGGACTACCACCCCGACCCAGTGGAACCACGACTTCTTCCGCCACCTGTTCGAATACGAATGGGAGCTGAGCCAAAGCCCGGCCGGCGCGCACCAGTGGGTGGCGAAAGACATCGGCGAAACCATTCCCGACGCCTTCGATCCGAACAAGAAGCGCCGCCCGACCATGCTGACCACCGATCTGTCGCTGCGTTTCGATCCGGCCTACGAGAAGATTTCGCGCCGCTTCTATGAACACCCGGAGGAACTGGCCGACGCCTTCGCCCGCGCCTGGTTCAAGCTGACCCACCGCGACATGGGGCCGCGCGCGCGCTACCTTGGCCCGGAAGTGCCGCAGGAAGAGCTGATTTGGCAGGATCCGATCCCGGCCGTCGATCATCCGCTGATCGACGAGCAGGACATCGCCGCGCTGAAAAACGCCGTGCTGGCTTCCGGCCTGTCGGTGTCCGCGCTGGTCTCCACCGCCTGGGCTTCGGCTTCCAGCTTCCGCGGTTCAGACAAACGCGGCGGCGCCAACGGCGCGCGCATTCGCCTGGCGCCGCAAAAGGACTGGGCGGTCAACCAACCTGCGCAGCTCGCCGCGACGCTGGCCAAGCTGGAGAGCATTCAACGCGCCTTCAACGACGCGCAGACCGGCGGCAAGCGCGTCTCGCTGGCGGATCTGATCGTGCTGGCCGGCGCGGCGGGCGTGGAACAGGCGGCGAAGAACGCCGGTTTCGCCCTGACGGTGCCGTTCGCGCCGGGCCGCATGGACGCTTCGCAGGAACAGACCGACGTGGACTCCTTCGAGGCGATGGAGCCGCTCGCCGACGGTTTCCGCAACTTCCTGAAGGGCAAATACCGCGTGCCGGCCGAAACGCTGCTGGTCGACAAGGCGCAGTTGCTGACCCTGACCGCGCCGGAAATGACGGTGCTGGTCGGCGGGCTGCGCGTGCTCGGCGCCAACGTCGGCGGCACGCAGCACGGCGTGTTCACCCAGCGGCCGCAGGCGCTGACCAACGACTTCTTCGTCAACCTGCTCGACATGGGCACCACCTGGCACCCGGTCGGTGAAGACGGCCTGTTCGAAGGCCGCGATCGCCGCAGCGGCGCGGTCAAGTGGACCGGCACCCGCGTCGATCTGGTGTTCGGTTCGCACGCGCAGCTGCGCGCGTTGGCCGAAGTCTACGGCAGCGCCGACGGGCAAGAGAAGTTCGCCCACGACTTCGTCGCCGCCTGGAACAAAGTGATGAACCTCGATCGTTTCGATCTGGCGTAACGTCCCCCCAACGGCCTGCTTCGGCGGGCCGTTTTTTCTCCCGAGATCAACACCGCCTCCGCTCCACGTCAGCCCTGTCAGGCGCTGCGATATTCTCTTTTCCCGCTTATTCGCATTTACTCAACAAGTCATATAAAAATTTGATGGGCGGCAATTCTTTTAATGCTGTATTTATATTTAGAGGGCAATGAAGAACGTAACTTCAGCGCGCTAATACGATATATCCCATCAAGGAGAACACCGTTATGGATTATCCTCGACTCACCTCAACACGCGGCGAGGCGGGCCTAATGACCATCGCCATTCCTTAGCGGCAATGGGTTTGGCCGGCAAAGGCGCCCCATCGTTTTACGCCATAAAAATAGATGATCTGCACCTGCGCGATATTCGTTCAGGCGTCTGACGTTCGCCCTTCGTTAATGTTTCACGGCGCACGTTGCGTTTTTAGCTTTTATTTTTCAGCCGACGGGAAAGCTCATAGGAAATGACGTTTCACTCAGGAAAATAACCGCTACCTGGAGGTCAACATGCAACATACTATCGGTATTTCTTCTCGTCGGCTGAGGATATCGGCCCTTGCGCTGCTGCTCCCTGCCGTATCATGGGCGGCCGATACGGCGTCTCTTGCCGTGGGGCCGCAATATGACACCACCCATGTCTACGTCGAACGCGGCAAGATGGACGCCTTTGTCGACAGCATCCTGAAAACCTTCGGCGGCACCAGTACTGAACGCGTGCTGGTCAACGTCACGCCTACCCCCAGCGAAACTTACTCCCAGCTGATACTGACGCCGGCCGGCAGCTTCTCGGTGTTCGATTTCAAAACGCCGATCCCGTACCCGTTCGGCGCCGAGCGCAACGGTTTTCTGGTCAGGGATATGGACGCCGCCATCCGGCAGGCCAGGGCCGCCGGCGCCGATGTGCTGGTCGAACCCTTCGACGATCCGATTGGGCGCGACGCAGTGATCCAGTGGCCCGGCGGCGTCAACATGCAGCTCTATTGGCACACCAAAGCGCCCAACTACAAACCGCTGCTGAGCCTGCCGGAAAACCGCCTGTACCTCTCCGCTTACCGCATCGATGACTTCCTGAAAAGCTATCAGACGTTCTCGCACGGCAACGTGGTGAGCGACGAACAGGTCAGCGATGCGGCGATCGGCCGCAACGATAACGGCAAAATCCGCCAGATCGAACTGGACTCGCGCTTTGGCAAAACGCGCATTTTCGTCACCGATGGGCATCTGCCTTATCCGTTCGGCCATGAGCGCACCGGCTATGGCGTCGAGGATCTGCAGGCCACACTGGCCAAAGCGACGGCCACCGGCGCGCAGGTGCTGTGGCGTTCGACGGCGGCGGAACGCCGCGCCTCGGCGCTGGTGCGTTTCCCCGGCGGCTACATCGCCGAAATTCACCAGACGGCTAAATAAACCCAAGGCGCGCTGCGGCGCGCTTTTTTCTTCGGATATTCATGATGAAACGCACGCTACCCGCACTGTTGCTGTTTTCCACGCTCCCCGCGCTGGCGGCGGAGCCCGCCGCTTCCCCCTGGAAAAATATCCCGTTGGGCGATGCGGCCACCTTATCTTTCGACGGTTCACTGCGCGAGCGCTATGAATGGACGGATCAACGGGATCTGAATGGCGGACGCGACGACACTTTCATGCAGCGCTTGCTGGTTGGCGCGCGCCTCGACTACGGCGACTATTTCGGCGCCTATGTGCAAGTGGGATCGTCGCTGGCCACGCCGCGCGATCGCGGGCGCAAGCCGACCGACGAAGATCATGCCTACCTCGGCCAGGGCTATGTGGATATGAAACTGCCCACTGCCTACGGCCTCGGCACCCTGCGGGTCGGCCGCCAGGAGATTGCGCTGGGCTCGCTGCACCTGCTGGGCACCCGCGACGGCCCCAACGTACGCCGTTCCTTCGATGCTATCCGCGCCAGCTGGGTCAAAGATAAAAACCGCCTCGATGCCTTTATCGGCCATCCTGTCACCCTTAAAACCGGCAGTTTCGACGACGATACCGACAACAGCCAAAAGGTGTGGGGGCTGTACGGCACCACGCCGCTGACGCCGCTGGCGTCCTCGCTCGATCTCTACACCTTTGGCTTTGAGGATAACGATGCCCACTACGCGCAGCTCAGCGGGCAAGAGCGGCGCTATACCGTCGGCGCGCGCATTTTCGGCGCGGCGCAGGGGTTCGACTGGGATAATGAAGCCGCCTGGCAGTTCGGCAGCGCAGAGCAGCGTGATATCCGCGCCTGGTCGGCGTCGGCGCACGCCGGCTATACGGTGAGCGACTGGCGCTGGCAGCCGCGCTTTGGCGGCAAGATTGGCATCGCCAGCGGCGATAAAAACGGTCACGATGGGCAGCTTAACACCTTTAACGCCATGTACCCCAAGCTGCCCTACCTGACCGAGAACGGGCTGGTGGCGCCGGCTAACCTGATCGCCATCCATCCTTCGGTCACGATTACGCCGTGGCAAACCCTGGCCATCGACTTCAGCTGGGACGCCTTATGGCGGCAACGCCGCGAGGACGCCTTCTACCTCGGGCCAATGCGCCCGGTGAAAGGCAGCGAACAAGGCTCGCGCTTTATCGGCAACCAGTACCAGGTCGAAACCACCTGGACGCCGAGAAGCGATCTCCAGTTCAAGGTGGCCTACGTCTACTTCGACGTCAGCAACAGCCTGCAGCAACATGCCGGGCTGAAAAACATGAACTTCGTGCTGGCGCAGGGCACCTACAGTTTTTAAGTATCAGGTAAGTTAATCGGTGTACGCAGGCGCCCTTAATAATCCCGTACTCAATTAATGACGACAGCCGGCGTGCGGCCGCCTCTATGCGTTACGGCAATGGCGGCTACTCGCCGCCATTCACAGATAAAAGCTAAATAAAAGCAAAAAGATAAATCAATCACGTAAACTCCGCGAGCCAATTACAGTGTAATATTAAATAAAGATTTAATTCCACCTGGTTATTTAAGCACGCCTTTTACGCATATCTTATGTAAAAGATTCATATAAGAATAACTCATTAATAAAATAATTGTGTTTATACTGCTTTAACTCAATCACAGTGCACAATTAATTCCTCACCGTGATTAATGATAAGAATATATTCCGCTTGAACACAATATTCAAGCCGGACCAAGGAGGCAAGCCAATGATATCACATTAATTACCCCTGATTTTCAAACCTGTGTACGAGCATATAGAGCGTTAGGTGCAATATTGTCAACGTCCAAAGGAGTTTGATATGTCATTAGCGACCGATAAGATTTCCGGTTATTTAACCAGTTATGAAAGAGGCGATCACGCGGGGAGCAGTAAACCGTCATATACCACGCAAGAAGTTTCAGATCTGCTGCTGAGGAGCCATTATTCCGCCAATGGCAAAGGCGTGACCGACCATGCGGCTACCTTGACCTACTCTTTCCCCGTCTATACCGGCAGCGACAAGACGGGCGCCGCGCAGCTTACCGCCGCCCAGCAAGCCCAAACCAAGCTTTCATTGCAATCCTGGTCGGATGTGGCCAACATCACGTTCACCGAGGTTAAAGGCAACGACGCGAAAAATGCAGATATAAAGTTTGGTTTTTATAAGGCGGCCAGCGGGGGCAATTACACCTCGTATGAAAGTACGCAGAGCAATCTCAAAAGCACCATTTGGATCAGCGGCAATAACGGCTACGACGCCTCCAATCCGCAAACCAATAACTACGCCAGGGATACGCTGACTCATGAAATAGGGCATGCGTTGGGGCTTTCTCATCCCGGCAATTATGATGCGTCAAATGCCACTTACCCCACCTACGCCAACTCGGCGAAGTATTATGAAGACGACCATCAATATTCTTTGATGAGCTATTTTAACGAACAATACACCAGCGCTGACTATAAAGGCGTTTGGCCATCAGGGCCGCAGCTGGATGATATTACCGCCATACAGAAGCTTTACGGCGCGAATACCACCACGCGCACCGGCGATACCACCTATGGTTTCAACTCGAATACGGACAGAGACTTTCTGAGCGTTAAGGCGTCCACGGACAAAATCGTGGCGGCTATCTGGGATGCCGGCGGCAATGACACGCTGGATTTTTCAGGCTACAGCCAGGATCAGCGCATCAACATTAACGAAGGCGCATTCTCTGATGTGGGCGGCTTGAAGGCAAATATCGCCATCGCCTACGGCGCGCAGATTGAAAATATCATCGGCGGCAGCGGCGCAGACATTTTAGTGGGCAACGCGCTGAACAATACGCTAAAAGGCGGTGCAGGCAACGACATCATTTACGGTGCCGGCGGCGCCGATCAGCTCTGGGGCAATGCAGGCGCGGACACCTTCGTCTTCCGCGAAGCCGGCGACAGCCAAGCCGCCGCGCCGGATTGGATCCGCGATTTCCAGACGGCGGTGGATAAAATCGATCTGTCGTGGCTCAACCAGACGGCTAAGGCCGAAGGGAGCGAGCTGCACTTCGTGGATAGTTTAAGCGGCTCGTTGTATGAAGCGGCGCTGAATTATGACGCGCAGCAGAATGTCACCGATCTGGCCATCAATCTCTCCGGCAATCAATTGCCTGATTTTCTGGTTAAAATCGTTGGGCAGGTCGACGCTTCCGCCGATATTCTCGTCTAGCCAAGGCAAACCCGCAGTCCGGCGTGAACGCCGGGCTGTTCATCTCTTCTCAGGCCTTACCCCGGCGTCTTTTTACATTGCCACAGCAATAAATCGCGCAGACGAGGTCACACCGCTTCCAGCTCCGCCGCCAGGGTGGCGACCAGCTCCGCCGCCGGCATCGGCCGCGCTAGGCCCACGCCCTGCCCGGCCCACAGCGACATAAACTCCCCGCGCCCGGCCTTGGCCGCCGCCTGGCGAATATCGCCGGTGAGCGCGTTCTGCACCGGATAAGGCAGGATCTGCGCCTCTTCCGCGCGCATCTGCCGCATGAAGTCATTGACGATGCCGCGCGCCGGGCGGCCGCTGAAGGCGCGCGTCAGGCGCGTGCTGTCATCGCCGGCATTGCGCAGCGCCGCTCGCCAGGCTTCGGCGATGCCCGACTCCGGGCTGCACAGAAACGCGGTGCCCAGCTGCGCCGCCTGCGCGCCCAGCAATTGCGCCGCCGCGATGCCGCGCCCGTTCATGATGCCGCCCGCGGCGATCGCCGGGATCTTCACCGCCGCCGCCACCTGCGGTAACAGGGCCATCAACCCGACGCAGGACTGTTCGATATCGCCGAGGAAGGTCGGGCGGTGGCCGCCCGCCTCCGCGCCCGAGACGCAGACGAAGTCGGCGCCCGCCTCTTCCCAGGCGCGGGCTTCCGCCACCGTGGTGGCGGTGCCGATCACCCGCGAGCCGGCCTTCTTGAACTGTGTGACCGTGGCGCGCGGCAGCACGCCGAAGGTGAAGCTGACCACCGGCGGCGCAGCCTCCAGCAGGGCCGCGATCTGGTCGCGGTTGTTTTCGGCGAATTGAGTGGGGAGCGGCGGCTCGCTAAGCCCCAGCGCTTCGCGGAACGGCCGCAGCAGGTGCTGGGCGCGCTTGAGCTCGGCGAGATCCGGGTGCTGCTCATCGAGCAGAAACAGATTGATGTTGAACGGCGCGGCGGTCTGCGCGCGGATCTGCTGCACGCGTTCGAGGATCACCGCCGGTGAAAACAGCGCCGCCGCGCACGATCCCAGCGCCCCGGCGTTGCTCACCGCCACCGCCAATGCCGGCGGCGACGCGCCGTTCATCGGCCCCTGAACGATCGGATAGCGCAGCCCAAGCTCGCGGGCAAAAGCAGAAGGTGCCGTCATCAATGTGTCTCCCTGTGCTGACTACATTCGTCTTACGGCGGCCGCGCCGCCGAACCGACCAAAAGCATAGCACCTTCTCACCGCCTGGCCGTGCAGTTAATGCTTCACCTGCCGCCTGTCCAACGACAGGAAGTGATGCACCACCGGTTTCTCCGGGCCGATATGGAAGCGCAGCGCTTCCTGCTGCAGGTCGGCGTCGGCGTGCGACACCCGCTGGTGCTGCCGCAGGTGCTCCGCCCAGGACTCCACCAGGAACCACTCCATGATGCATTCCGGATCGCCGGTGTGCTCGGTGATGCCCCAGGCGTAAGCGCCATCGCGGCGGCGCGCCCGCTCCAGCATCAGCAGCGTGCGCAAGAACTGCGGCCGATCCTGTTCGCGGATGCGGTACTCCACCTGGATCATCACCGGGCCGCGATCGTTCTCGACCGGCGTGTTGACCAGCGGCTCCGGCCAATGGTTCGACGGCTGCAGATCGGCCTCGCCGGTCGGCAAGCGCAGGCGATGGAACAGCAGTCCCGCCGCCAACAGGCCGACGCCGCCGACCAGCAGCGTGGCGGCCACGCCCAGCTCCTGCGCCACCAGCCCCCACAGCAGGCTGCCCGCCGCCATCGCGCCGTTGAACACCATCAGGTAAATGGCCAGGCCGCGGCCGCGCACCCAGTTGGGCAGCACGCCCTGCGCCGCGCCGTTGAGCGTGGTCAGCGCGATAATCCAGCCGGCGCCCAGCACCAACAGCAGCACCACCGCCAGCCACTGCGGCGGCGCCAGCGACAGGGCCGCCATCACCACGGCGGTGAGCACCGCCGCCAGCAACACCAGCCCGTCGGCGTTCAGCCGCTGGCGCAGGCGCGGCAGCACGATCGCCCCGAGGATCGCCCCGGCGCCCACCGCCCCCAGCAGGACGCCGTAAAAACCGGCGCTGCCGCCCAGCATGCGGCGGGCCACCAGCGGCAGCAGCGCCCAGACCGAGCTGGAGAAGGCGAAGAACACCGCCGCCCGCAGCAGCACCACGTGCAGCTCGCGGCTGGAACGGGCATAGCGCAGCCCGGCGCGGAAGGCGCCGAAAAAGTGCTCCGACAGGCCGCTGTCCTCGGCCTTCGGCCGCTTCCACCACAGCAGCGCCGCGATCACCAGCACATAGCTCATCACGTCCGCGCCGTAGGCCGCGCCGGCGCCGAAGCTGGCCAGCAGCAGACCGCCGGCCGCCGGGCCGATGGAACGGGCGATGTTGATGCCCAGCGAGTTCAGCGCCACGGCGTTTTTCAGCTCGGCGCGCGGCACCAGCTCCGGCACGATCGCCTGCCAGGTCGGCCCCATCAGCGCCGCGCCGATGCCGCCGACGAACGTCAGCGCCAGCAAATATTCCACCGTCAGCGAACCGGTCTGCGACAGCACCAGCAGGCTGCCGCTCACGCAGGCCAGCAGAATTTGCACGAAGATCAGAAAGCGCCGCCGATCGAGAATGTCCGACAGCACCCCGGCCGGGATCGCCAGCAGGAACACCGGCAGCGTAGCGGCGGTTTGCATCAGCGCCACCGCCGAAGGGTTGCTCGACAGATCAGTGATCAGCCACGAGCTGGCGACGTCGCGCATAAAACTGCCGACGTTGCCGAGCACCGTGGCACCCCACAGCACCGCAAATAATGGAATTTTCAGCGGCGCGAAGCCGCCCGCCGTCGCCTTGTTTTCCGTCTGTTCAGCCATCCGTTCGCTCCTTCAAATCGTTAAATGCCACCAGCAACAGCGCGCCGGCCAGCCCGAGGTGTTCAAAAAATCCGTTCATCATCTGGCCGCGCTCCGCCCCGTCGAACTGCCAGAACGGATTGGCCATCAGCGTCGCCATCAGGGTAAAACCGGCCAGCGCCAACGCGCCGAGCCAGCGATAAAAGCCGCTCAGGATCAGCGCCGACGCGGCCAGTTCGAGCAGCGTCACCAGCACGGCGAACAGCGCCGCCGGCTGCAGGCCGAAGTGGGTCATTTCGGCAATCGCGCCCTCAACGTTCAGCGCTTTGACCAACCCGCCCTGAATATAGGCGGCGCAAATGGCGAGCAGCAGCAGCCAGCGCACCGCGGGCGCATGCAGCCGCTGTGCGCAGCGGGCGGCGATAGCAGTCAGGTTCATCGCGCCCCCTTAAAACGGCGAATTTTGGATGAAGGCCAGCAGATCGGCGTTGAAGCGATCGGGATCGACCTGCGCCAAACCGTGAGAACCGCCGGCGTAAACATTCAGCTCCGCCTGTTGCATAAGCTTAGCGGCTTTCAGCGCCGAGGCGCCGATCGGCACGATCTGATCGGCGTCGCCGTGCACCAGCAGCGTCGGCTTGTCGATCGCCAGCAGGTCGGCGGTGTAATCCACTTCGGAGAACGCGCGCACACACTCGTACTGCCCTTTCACGCCGCCCTGCATGCCCATCAGCCAGAAGTGGTCGATCAGCCCCGCATTGCTCTCCACCTCGTCGCAGTGGAGGCCATAGAACGGCACCGCCAAATCTTTGAAGAACTGCGAGCGGTTGCCCGCCACGCCGCTGCGAATGCCGTCGAAGGCCGCCATCGGCGTACCCTCAGGGTTGACCGGCGTTTGCAGCATCAGCGGCGGTACGGCGCCGACCAGCACCACCTTCGCCACCCGATCGCTGCCGTGGCGGCCGATGTAGCGCGCCACTTCGCCACCGCCGGTGGAATGGCCGACCAGGATCAGATCGCGCAGATCCAGCGTTTCGATCAGCAGGGCCAGATCGTCAGCGTATTGATTGATGTCGTTGCCGTGCCAGGTTTGATCGGAACGGCCGTGGCCGCGGCGATCGTGGGCGATCACGCGGAATCCGCTCTGGCCGAAAAACAGCAGCTGGTTGTCCCAGGCGTCGGCGGACAGCGGCCAACCGTGGGAGAACAGGATCGGCTGGCCGCGGCCCCAATCCTTATAGAAAATGCGTGCGCCATCGGGCGCGGTAAGGGTGCTCATGACGTGTTCCCCGCTCGGTATCGAATTGGATTTTGTACGGGTTAACAGTACGGCAGGCGTAAAGGCAGTGATAACGGAATAATTTTCGCATGATCGCGAGTTTTTTTGCTGAAGAAGCCGGCGTCGCCGCCGGCGCAAAACGTCAGATGTTTTCCAGATCGATACCGCGCGTTTTTGGGCCGAACAGCCCGATCACCAGCATCACGATCAGCATGCTGGCGACGATAAACGCGATCACCCCCAGCGAACCGCCGTACTGCAAGATAATGCCGATGATGATGCTGCTGAATACCGTCGACAGGCGGCTGAAGGAGTAGCAGAAACCGACGGCGCGGGCGCGGATATGGGTCGGGAAGATCTCGGATTGATACGAGTGGTAGCTGTAGGTCAGCCAGGCGTTGGACCAGGTGATGAAGAAACCGCACAGGATCAGCCACAGTGGGTTGTTCTGCAGTGCGAACAGCGAGCCGAAGATCACCGTCACCAGGCAGGACAACACGATCTGCCACTTGTTCTCCATCTTGTCGGCGTAGAAGCTGCACAGCAGCGAGCCAAGCGGGTAGGCCAGCGTGATGAAGAAAGCGTACAGCAGGCTGTGGGTGACCGAAGCGCCCTTGCCCGACAGCAGCGCCGGCAACCAGTTGCCGAAGCCGAAGAAGCCGATGGCCTGAAAGAAATTCATCACTACCAGCATCAGCGTGCGATCGCGATATTGCGGCGCCCAGATGTCGCGAAAGCGGCCGCGCAGCGGCGCTCCCTCGGCATCGTCAACCGGGCGCGACGGGAAGTCCGCGGCCGCCACGCCGCAGCGCCGTTCCATGTCCCGCATCACCTGCCGGGCCTGCGCATAGCGCCGCTGTTGCACCAGCCAGCGCGGCGACTCCGGCAGCCCCTTGCGCACCAGCCAGATCACCAGCGAAGCCAGCGCGCCGGCGATCACCACATAGCGCCAGCCGCTCAGGCCCCAAATCGTCTGCGGCACCAGCCACCAGGACATCAGCGCCACCGCCGGCACCGACAGAAACTGCACGAAGAACGCGAAGGCGAAAGCCCGGGTACGCAGATGCGCGGGCACCCACTCCGTCAGGTAGGTATCGATGGTCACCAACTCGATGCCGAGCCCGACGCCCACCAGAAAACGCAGAAAGATCACCCATTCCGCCTGCTGTTGAAACGCCAACAGCAGCGAGAAGGCGCCATACCAGATCAGGGCGAACATAAAGGTGGCGCGCCGGCCGAAGCGATCGGCGTACGGGCTCAGCAGGCTGGCGCCGACGAACAGGCCGAGAAAGGTGGCGGAGGCGAAGGCCGCCTGATCCGACACGCCGAAGACGCCCTGCGCGCCGGTGTGGAAAATGCCGTCGGCGATAAGGCCGGTGCTGATATAGCCGGTCTGGAACAGATCGTAGAGTTCGAAAAAGCCGCCCAGCGACAGCAGAATGATAAAGCGCCACAGGCCGGCCGACGCGGGCAAGGCGTCGATTCTGGCCGCCAAATCCCGCGCATGGATCGGCGACGCCGCTACAGAGTCACTCACCGTTAACCTCGCATTAACATTTTTGATGACTTTCTATGCTAGCGAAGCGGCGTCGGAGTTAAATTTTTAATTAGCAGACTATGAAAAAAAGTTAAGCATAAAACGCTGCAGCAGCCTGTTTTATAGCAGGAAAATGCAGCGCGGGATGCCGCAGGTTAACGGCTGTGGTGCTGCTGCAGCCGTTCGCTGCGGTAGACGCTCAACAGGCACCAGCCGAGGGCGATCAGCGCCAGCGGCGCGGCGACGAAGCCGATGTTGCCCATGCCCAGATGCAGACTCACCTGGTTGCCCAGCAGCGCGCCGCTGCCGATGCCGAAGTTGTACAGGCCGGAGAAAATCGCCATCGCCACGTCGGTAGCGTCCGGCGCCAGGCTCAGAACTTTGGCCTGCATCGACAGGCCGATCGCCATGATCGCCATCCCCCAGAAGATGCACAGCACCGTCAGGTGGCTTTCGCTGCCGGCCGCCGGCAACAGCAGCAGCAGGCTCAAGGCCAGCAGCGTGATGGCGCCGATGAAGAAGCCGGAAGGAAACCGCTCGCTGTAGCGGCTGAACAGCAGGCTGCCGACGATGCCGGCGGCGCCGAACAGCAGCAGCATCAGCGTGGTGAAGTTCTCCGACAGCCCGGCCACGGTCTGGATAAACGGCTCGATGTAGCTGTAGGCGGTGAAGTGCGCCGTCACCACAATGATGGTCAGCATGTACAGCGCCACCAGCGCCGGGCGTTTGAACAGCAGCGGCACGCTGGCCAGCGAACCGGAGTGCTCGCTTTTCAGCACCGGCAGCAGGCGCCACAGCAGCACCAGCGCCAGCGTGGCGCACACCGCGATGCCGATAAAGGTCATGCGCCAGCCGAGCAGTTGCCCGACCACCCGCCCGAGCGGCAACCCGAGCACCATCGCCAGCGCGGTGCCGCCCGCCAGCAGGCTCAGCGCCTGGGCTTTCTTGCCCGGCGGCGCCACGCGGATCGCCAGCGAGGCGGTGATCGACCAGAACACCGAGTGCGCCAGCGCCACGCCGGCGCGCGAGATAACCAGCGTGGTGAAGTTCCAGGCCACGGCGGTCAGCACGTGGCTGGCGATAAACAGCATGAACACGCCGATCAACAGTTTGCGGCGCTCAATTTTGCTGGTCAGCAGCATGCACGCCAGCGAGGCGGCGGCGACGATCCAGGCGTAAATGGTGATGATCAGGCCGACCTGTTCGGTTTGCATCGAGAAGCTGGCGGCGATATCGCTCAGCAGACCGACTGGAATAAACTCGGTGGTGTTGAAAATAAAGGCCGAGACGGCGAGGATGACCACGCGCAACCAGGCGGTTGAGCGCGAAACGGGAGCGTGTTCCATGGTAAACAAAATCCGGACAGGTGCGGGCAAGTCGCGATATTTTAACCAACCGGCCCGCTAAATGCGATACGCGTCACACTTTAATTGTGTGGTTTTTTTCGCCGCATTTCGACACATTCGCAGACACACGGTTGCACAAATGCTGTGCTAATCTATTGAAGCGTACCAATTTTTCCTGCCGTTTCTCCCCGGCCGTCCACGCGCCGCGCCGAAGAAGCGCGCAGTGTCCCTTTGGCGTTTCCTGAGGCGAGGTCATTATGATGTCCGCGATTTATGATTGGTCCGTACTTGCCCTGCGCAATGTTTACGATCGCCGCATCCAGGGCCAGCCGGTGCTCGACAGCGCGGCCCTCTTCCCCGACGCCGAACGCTTCACCGCCCAATGGCGGCAGATCCGCGAAGAGGCGCTGACGGTCGCCCACGATCTGCACAATATCCCGCGCTTTCACGAGATCATGAGCCAGCAGGCGTCCATCTCCGCCAACGACGCGCGCGACTGGCGCATGTTCATCATGAAGGCCTATGGCCAGCCCATCCCCCGCAACCTGGCGCGCTGTCCGACGCTGGCGGCGCTGATCGCCTCCTCGCCGGACGTGCTGTCCGCGTCGCTCTCCTTCCTGGCACCCGGCAAACAGGTGCCGCCCCATCGCGGTCCGTTCCGCGGCATTCTGCGCGGCTATCTGGTGCTGGACATGCCCAAACGCGCCGACGGCGCGCCGGCGGCGGTGCTGAAGGTGGACGGCCGCGAATACCGGCTGCGCGAGGGGGAGTTCATGCTCTGGGACGATACCTTCGAGCACGAGGTATGGAACGACAGCCCGCTGGTGCGCACCGTGCTGCTGCTGGACATTCGCCGCCGCGACATGCCCGGCGGGCTGCGGCTGCTCTCCAGCGCCATCATCGCGCTGGTGCGGCTGAACGTGCGCTGGATGCAGCGCCAGTTCTGACTGCGGCGCTCAGGCGATTAACCGTCCTGAGGGATCGGCCATTGCTGCGCCAGCCACTGTTCGGCGGTGGTGGTGGCTATGCCCTGGCGCGCATTGAAGGTTTTCGCCTTATCCCACGCCACGCCGTCGGGCCGGGCGAAAGCCAGCCGGTATTTGGCGCCGACGTCACGCGGATGGTTCCGCACATCTTCCCGCAGCCGCTCTTTGTCCAACAGGATCCTGTTGACCTCCACGCCCCAGCGCGCCTGCATGACATCGGCAAGCTCGCGGTAGGTCAGCGTGTCGCCGGCGATATAGACCACCTGGTTGCGAAACGCGGGCCGATGGAAAAAAATCGCGGCCGTCAGCCGGCCAATGTCCTCGGGGGTGGTCAGCGTCACCGCGTAGCGCCAGTCGCCCAGCGCGCGCACCGTTTTGGTTGCCGCGTCCACCACGCCAAAGCCGGGGTCAAACAGGTAGCTGGTGAAAATGCCCGTGGAAACAATCACCCACTCCGTCGCACGCTGCGCACGCAGCAGGTGACGCACCTCGAGCTGTTCATCCCACACCTGTTGCCCGCTGCCTTTGCCGACAACATCGTAGTCCACGCCGAACTGCCACGGGAAGTAGCGCGCCACGCCCGCTTGCAAGACGGCCTGAGTGATCTTTATCTGCGTGCCCGCCCCGCCGACAAAGCCGCTGCAGTTGATCACCGCGTCGAAGGAACGGAATAGCGCACTCAGCGCCTCCACGCCGTTTTGCTGCAGATCGCCTTCCACCACGGCGATGCCGAGCCGCGCCAGCGCATCCCGCCGCGCCCGGAGCGGGCCGCTCACGGCGCGGGCGGCCTCCGGCCGGAGCAGCACGCTGATTTTTAAAGATGGATATAACCGAGCCTGCCGGCTCATCGCACGCAATACCGGCAGCCCCAGTTCACCGGCGCCGAGTATGAGCACGGTATTGATGGATGGATTTGTGGATTTCATTCTTGCCTCCTGTCTTGACACTGCGTCATCCTGACAGCTGACAAAAACGGGTTCAATTAGGTACACGCGTGATACCGGAGAGGAATATGACGAGCGATCGGGAAGCGCTGCTGCAATTTTCGCAGGTGTTCTGTGAAGCATTGAGCAACGACGATGAAGGGCTGAAGCGCGAGATCCTCGCGCATGCGGGCAACCGTTGGTCGCTGGGGGTATTGCATATCCTGGGCACCCACGGGCCGCTGCGCCACGGCGAAATAAGCCGCCAATTAGCGGGCGTGACGCAGAGAATGCTGACGCGGACACTGCGCCATCTCGAGCGGGATGGGTTGATATCGCGCTGCGATTATCAGGAAAAACTGCCCCGCGTGGTTTACACCATCACCGACGCGGGGGAAGAGATGCTGCTCAACATGCTGCCGCTCTGGTCGTGGATTATCGCCTCCGCCGACGCCTTCAGAGCGGCCCGCTCGCACTACGATGATCAAGAGCGAAGCGCCATCGAGGGATGAACGCGGGCATCCTTGCCCGTGAGGCGGCGTTCAGCCGCCGCCCAGATAGGCCTTTCTCACCTCCGGATCGTTCAACAGCTCCTGGCCGCTGCCGGTGAGGCGGATCTGGCCGTTGACCATCACATAGCCGCGATCGGACAGTTTCAACGCGTGGTTGGCGTTCTGCTCCACCAGAAACAGCGTCATGCCGCTGCGGGTCAGCTCGCGCAGCACCCCGAAGATCTGCCGCACCACGATCGGCGCCAGCCCCAGGCTCGGCTCGTCCAACAGCAGCAGCTTCGGCCGGCTCATCAGCGCGCGGGCGATCGCCAGCATCTGCTGCTCGCCGCCGGACATGGTCATCGCCCGCTGGTTGCGCCGCTCCTTGAGGCGCGGAAACAGCTCGAACATGCGCGGCAAATCCTCCTCCAGGTAGCGATTGCCGACGGTGATGGTGCCCATCAACAGGTTCTCCTCCACGCTCATGTCCGGAAAGATGCGCCGCCCCTCCGGCGCCTGCGCGATGCCGCTGCTGGCAACAAAGTGCGTGGAGCGGCGGCTGATGTCCTCGCCGCCAAACAGGATCTGCCCGCCGGCGATGCGCGGCTGGCCGAAGATCGACATCAACAGCGTGGACTTGCCCGCGCCGTTGGCGCCGATCAGCGCCACCGTCTCCCCGGCGTTCACCTGCAGCGACACCTGGCGCAGCGCCTGGATCGGCCCGTAAAACACATCCACTTCGCGAAATTCCAACATCGCTTCGCTCATCCCGCCAGCTCCTCTTCGTCCGCGCCCAAGTAGGCGGCGATCACCGCCTCGTTGTGCTGGATCTCTTGCGGCGTGCCGCGGGCGATCACATCGCCGTGATCGAGCACGATCACCCGATCGGAGATCTCCATTACCATGCCCATGTCATGCTCGATCAGCAGCACCGTGATGCCGTGATGCTGGCGCAGGAAGCGGATGATGCGGCTCAGCGCGGCCGTCTCCACCGGGTTCAGCCCGGCGGCCGGTTCGTCGAGGCAGATCATCTCCGGCGCGGTGCACATGGCGCGCGCGATCTCCAGCCGCCGCTGCTGGCCGTAGGACATCTCCCCCGCCAGCCGGTTGGCGCAGTCCGCCAGATCCACCACCTCCAACCAATAGAAGGCGTGATCGAGCGCGGCGCTTTCCGCCCGGCGGTAGCCCGGCGTATTCAGCACCCCGGCGATCAGGTTGCGGTTACTCTGCATGTGCTGCGCCACCAGCAGGTTCTCCACCACCGACATTTCGCGGAACAGGCGGATATTCTGGAAGGTGCGCGCCAGCCCGGCGCGGTTGACCAGGTGGGTGCCGCCGAACATCTTGTAATAGAGGCGCGAACCGAGCCGCTTCGGGCGTATCCAGTCGCCGGCGCGGAACTTCTGCCCCAGCACCTGGATCACGTCGGTCGGCCGCTTGTGGGTATTGAGCAGGATCGCGCCGCCGCTGGCGCGGTAAAAGCCGGTCAGGCAGTTGAACACCGTGGTCTTGCCGGCGCCGTTGGGGCCGATCAGGGCGGTGATGGAACCGCGCTCCACCTCCAGATTGACGTCGTTCAGCGCCTTGATGCCGCCAAAGCGCATCATCAGGTGTTCCACCCGCAAAATGGCGTCGCTCATGGCGCCACCCCCTTGCGTTCGGCGAAGCTGGATCGGCTGATGCGCACCAGCCCGCGCGGCCGCCAGATCATCATCGCCACCATCAGCACGCCAAACAGCAGCACCCGGTATTCGGCGAAGCTGCGCAGCAGCTCCGGCGCCACCGTCAGCACGAAGGCCGCCAGCACCACGCCGAGGGTGGAGCCCATGCCGCCCAGCACCACGATCGCCAGGATCAGGGCCGACTCGAAGAAGGTGAACGAAGTCGGGTTGACGAACCCCTGGTAAGTGGCGAAAAACACCCCCGCCAGTCCGGCGGTGGAGGCGCCGAGCATAAACGCCGACAGCTTCACCAGCACGTGATTCAGCCCCAAAGAACGGCAGGCGATCTCGTCCTCGCGCAGCGCCTCCCAGGCGCGGCCGATCGGCATGCGCGTCAGCCGGTGCTTGATGTACAGCACCAGCAGCACCACCAAAAACAGCATCGCGTAGATGAAGATGAACTTGAGGTTGGGATTGTAATCGATGCCGAGAAACTCGTGGATCGGCACTCCGCCGTCCTTGGCGCGCCGGCCGAACTCCAGGCCGAACACCGTCGGCGCCGGCACCGAAATGCCGTTCGGCCCGCCGGTGAGCGACATCCAGTTGTTCAGCACCAGCCGGATGATCTCGCCGAACCCGAGCGTGACGATGGCGAGATAGTCGCCGTGCATACGCAGCACCGGAAAGCCCAGCAGCGCGCCGGCCAGCGCCGCCATCAGCGCCCCGAGCGGCAGCATCGCCCAAAAACCGAGCCCGAGATACTGGTAGCCCAACGCCAGCCCGTAGGCGCCGATGGCGTAAAACGCCACGTACCCCAGATCCAGCAGCCCCGCCAACCCGACCACGATATTCAGCCCCAGCCCGAGCAGCACATAGATCAGGCCGAGGATCGCCACCGTCAGCAGGTATTTGGTGGCGACGAACGGGAACAGCAGCGCGATCGCCGCCATCAGCGGCAGGAACCAGCGCAGATTGGATTTATAGCCCAGCGGACGCACGTACACGCCGTCGTTGCCGCCGTCGAAGCGCGCCAGCACCTTGCGGCCCGGCGCGGTTTGCAGGAACAGGCTCAGCAGCAGCCGCCCGGCCATCACCGCAACGATGATCCACACCAGCCGGCGCGGCTCGACGTTGAAGCTGTAGCCGTTCAGCACGATGCCGACAATCGGCCCGAACACGATCAGGGCGATCAGCCCGGCCAAAACGGCATCCAGCAGGCTGCGTTTAACGTCCAGCCCGCCGTTGATTACGGATTGCGACATGGCGTTCTCCTTAAACCTTGGCGACCAGCGGCCGGCCGAGCAGGCCCTGCGGGCGGAAGATCAGGATCGCCACCAGCAACCCGAAGGAGAACACGTCCTTGTAATCCGAATTCACCATGCCGGCGAACTGCGCCTCCGCCACGCCGAGCAGCAGCCCGCCGAGCATCGCGCCCGGCAGCGAACCGATGCCGCCCAGCACCGCGGCGGTGAAGGCCTTGATGCCGATGATAAAGCCGACGTAAAAATCGAAGGTGCCGTAGTTCATGGTGATCAGCACCCCGGCCAGCCCGGCCATGGCGGCGCCGATCACGAACACCAGCGAGATCACCCGATCGGTATTGATGCCGAGAATCGAGGCCATTTTGCGATCCTGCTGGGTGGCGCGGCAGATGCGCCCCAGCCGGGTGCGCTGAATGACGTAGGTGAGGATCGCCATGCCGAGCAGCGACGCCACCAGAATGAACACCTTGGTGTAGGTGATCTGGACCACGCCGCCGTCGAACTCCAGGCGGAACACGCCGCTCAGCAGCGTCGGGATGCCCTGCTGGCGCGGCCCCTGGCTGATCTGCGCGTAGTTTTGCAGGATTAACGACATGCCGATGGCGGAGATCAGCGGCGCCAGGCGGGTGGAGTTGCGCAGCGGCCTGTAGGCGATGCGCTCGATCACCCAGCCGTACACCCCGGTGATGACGATGGTGAACACCAGCGTGCCGAGGATCAGCAGCGGGAACGAGTGCAGCCCGAAGAACGACAACAGCGCCAGACCGATGGCGCACAGGTAGGCGGAGATCATATACACCTCGCCGTGGGCGAAGTTGATCATGCCGATGATGCCGTAAACCATGGTGTAGCCGATGGCGATCAGGCCATACACCGCGCCGAGGGTCAGGCCGTTGATCAGCTGTTGCAGAAAGAATACATCCATAATGAGCAGTCTCGCCTGGTAAGGCCGCCAACGCAGTCCGACGCGGCCAAAGGTAGTCGCGGAACGGGCGCGCCAGGGCGGCGGCCCGTCTGTCATAGGGTTACAACTTCACGGTTCGGCCGTTTACAGTTGGTGATATTTGCCCTTGTCATCCCATTGATAGACCACGTAGTCGGAGACCTTCAGATCGCCCTTCTGATCCCAGGCTTTTTTACCCATCACGGTGTCCACGTCGTGCGACTTCAGCCATTCGGCGGCCTTGGCGCTGTCTTTGCCGCCGGTGGCGTTAAAGGCGGCGGCGATCGCCTGGATCGAAGCGTAGGAGTAAAGGGTGTAGCCTTCCGGCTCAAAGCCGCTGGCGCGGAACTTGGCGATCACCGCCTTGCCTTCCGCGATCTGGCGCGGATCGTTGCCGAAGGTCATCAGCACGCCGTTGGTGTACTGCGGCCCGCCGGCGGCGGTCACCAGCTCTTCGGTCACCACGCAGTCGCCGGAGAAGAACTTGGCGGTCACGCCCTGCTCGCGCATCTGGCGCACCAGCGGCCCGGCTTCCGGATGGCAGCCGCCGAAGTAGACCACGTCAGGTTTGACCGAGGCGATCTTGGTCACCAGCGCGTTGAAGTCTTTCTCGCCGCGCGACAGCCCCTCATACAGCACCTCTTTAACCCCGCGCTTGTTCATCGCCGCCTTGGCGGCGTCCGCCAGCCCCTGGCCGTAGGTGTCTTTATCGTGGATCACCGCGATGCGTTTGGCCTTCAGGGTATCCAGCATGTAGTCGGTGGCGATGACGCCCTGCTGATCGTCGCGCCCGCACATGCGGAACATGGTCTTCATGCCGCGCTCGGTGATCTGCGGGTTGGTGGAGCCGGGGGTAATGGCGATGATGCCGGCCTCGTCATACACCTCGGAGGCGGGCATGGTGGATGAGGAACAGAAGTGGCCGACCACCGCCGAGACCTTGTCCTGATCCACCAGCCGGTTGGCGACCGCGACCGCCTGTTTCGGTTCGCAGGCGTCATCCCCCTGCACCAGTTTGATTTTTTCCCCTTTGATGCCGCCGGCGGCGTTGATGTCCGCCGCAGCCTGCGAAGCCCCGCGCCAATACTGATCGCCATAGGTGGCATTCGGCCCGGAGAACGGCCCGGCAACGCCGATGACGATATCGGCCTGCGCGGAAAACGCCGTACCTAAACAACCGATGAGCAAAGCAGCGAGCGGACTTTTTATCAATTTCGATGACATTGTTATCTTCCTCAGCACTGTTGTAGCGAAACGCCCTAGGGCGCGGATCAGTCACTTTATGTGTAGACGGGGAAAATATTTTTCTTGAGAGCGCAGTCGCATTCCCCAAAAATGGGTAAGCAAAAATCCAGCCATTGTGACGACGAATACATATTGTTTGCTTATTCATCCTACATATCAGTTGCGGCGCGGCGTGTGGCGGGGATAACAGGGGCTGGGCCGTACGGCCAAGATGGGAAGGTGCAGGATAGCGAGAGTGACCCTGCACCATCGCCGTGCAAAGGCTTGTGCAAGCGGCGTCAAAACGATTTGGGATGCAAAAATCAACGCATAGCGATGGAAAATGCCGAAAAACAGCGCAAGGTGCTCATTCCCTCAGCAAACGCGCTTTTTTTGCAGTTTAGCGCTTTGACAAACCCCAGGCGCCCCGCTATTATTCGCCCCGTTCACACGATTCCTCTGTAGTTCAGTCGGTAGAACGGCGGACTGTTAATCCGTATGTCACTGGTTCGAGTCCAGTCAGAGGAGCCATATTTAGAGAAGCCCGCTTAAGGAAACTTAAGCGGGCTTTTTGCTTTAACGCTAAATGCATCGAGGCAGCGTTACTCTGTGGCTATCGGCGCGTCATTCTCATCAATTTTTACCTTGCCCTGAATATCCGCAATCTTCTGCGCCAGATCCGCCACCTGCGCTTTGCTGTGCAGCAAGGTATAGGTCAGATCAAACTGCGCACTGGCGCCAGGCTGCAACTGCTTAACGCGTTTTTGTTCGCGCTCGACAGTGACCGGGTAGGCATAGCTGGTGCCCGGCTCAATCCCCGTTACATACCCCTGTTTTAACGTATCGGTATTCTTCCACAGCGTCAGGACGGGCAACTGGCGGGTATCGAACTGAATCGCCACCCCTTTGTCGCCCGCGTTATTGACCAGCGCCGCCAGTGACTGATGATTCGGATCCGATAATGGCTTAATGTTAAAGACCATTTCATCGAACCCTTTGGTTGGACCGGCATAGGTTGCCCAGGTCTTCAGCCCGGCTTTGGCATAGTCGTTAAACGGGCTGATGCTGGCCATCGGCGCCAGGAAGCGGGCGCCATTTTCCAGAATCGGCGCGCCGAAATTGCTGTGATAAATAATCTGGTAATCATGGGGATAATCCGCCCGGTTGGTTAACACATCATGCAGGCTGAAACTGTTGCTGCCGGGCACATAGCGCAATTCGGTCAGGGTTTGCAGATCGGCTTTTTTGAATGTGCTCTCTTTGATCAGGCCGCGAACACGAATTTCATACGGCGCCGTATCCGCGACCTCAACCTCAACCCGCGAGGCCGGCGTATTGCCCGCTTTGCCGTGCAACGTGTAAATTTGCCCTCCTTCGGTCACTGGATGACCGGTCCACTCATAGCCACAACGCACCATCATCTCATTGAAACCTTCCAGCCAGCCGAGCCCATTGCGGCTTTCCAGGTTGATAAAGGCGGGGTTGACCACCTCTTTGACCGGGGAATCCCATCCCATTTTCGCGCCAAATCCTTCTGCCCGCAGGAGGTTCATGCCGCGGGTGGGACTCAGCGTGATGGTCAGGCCATCCTCGCTGCGGATAATCACGACTTTGCTGCCTTCTTGCTTACCGCCGTGCAACACCTTCTGCTCAATGCTGAACGTTTTATCCTTCACCTTCAGCGCTTCGCTCGAAATCTTCCAGTTTCCTTTCTCCACGCCATCTTCAGCGCTGGTCAGCACCCAACTCTGCGCCGCCGCCTGCCCTGAAATCAGGGCCGAAAACACCGCCATCACCCATGTCTTTTTCATTTCCCTTCCCCTTTAGCTGAATCGATTTTTTATAAACAAGGAAAATCTACTGTTAAGCAGGTTAAAGAAATGTGATGAGCTTCACCGGGTGAGTATTTGAAGAAATAGCGCGATAAAAATACGAATTTCATCCCAGTTTTAATGAAAGACGTTGAGTTTTTGCACGAAAAATGAGCCACCTATCAACATAATTTGTATCGTTTCAGCTAAAAGACAAGGAGACGGCTCCGGGCAAGCAAGACATCGTGAAGGGAGTGCGGGTGGCTTGTTTAACGCTATCCGGCCCAAACGAAAGCGCTCAGACAGCCTGCCCGTCTTGCGCCTCTTTGCTTTTACGGCCGCCTGCTTGTGTCAAAGGAGCCCTGGTGCACAAAGCCCGCTCCGGGGAATCTGAGCGGGCTTTGTGCCTTTCTGCCGTTAGCGCTTACAGCACAAACTCGTAGTGCGAACCGTCCGGCAGTTCAATGTCCAGGCGCAGTTTGCCACCGGCCGCCTCAACATAGCGTTTAAGCGAAGACAGTTTCAGATCGCGGCCCGGTTTTTCCATCACGGCAACGGTCGGCTGCCTGATCCCCAGCGCCTGCGCCATTTCAACCTGCGTTTTCTGTACTTTTTCACGCAGCTCGGCAAGGTGAATGTTCAGCATGATGTCCGCCGCCAGCGCCTGCGCTTTGGCCACGACCTCGGGCTTTTCATCCGCAATAAGCTGTTCCAACGTTCTGCCCATCGCGTCACTCCTTCTCGTTTAATGTGTTCAGCCAGTTCGTGAATTCCCGATCGGCAACCTGGATCATCCCATCGTAAAAACGCTTTCATTACCGGCTTTATTGCCCGCGCAAAGCACAATGCCAATACGGTACGGATCGAAAGCGAAGAATGCCCGCAACGGTTCGCCTCGGCACTGAATGCGCAACTCTTTCATATTGCTGTAACGTGAGCCTTTAACCGTATCGGCATAGGGTCTGGGCAGCCCCGGCCCCTTTTCCCGCAGGACCATCAATGCGGCAAGTACGCCGACCCGATCGGCATCGCTGAGTGATCTGAACCAATGATCAAATGCATCCGTTGTTTTAATTTCCCACACGGGACCGCCCTAAAATATAGATCAGCAACTATATAGATGTAAAGCTATAGCAGAGAGGCGCAGGGATAACATGCAAAGGCATACGTGGATACTGCAAGGCTGAACGTACATCCACGCATTTTGCAAACGCAGTGCGAGGCATTCAGCTTTTTACGTACGGTATCGAACAATCGTTCAGAGGCACGGGGCGCTTCCCCGCCGCCCCTTTATGAACCCTGTCACAAAAAGCGCATAACGTTTTCGACGTTCTACGCAGCGGGCGGTGAGCGGCAAACTTGTTAACGCGACGTTACATCGGGTTAGGCAACATTGTTAACGCCGATTGATGCGCCAAACGCATCGCGCCATGCGTTTATTGCGCTTATTTACTTTATTTTCCTGAGCGAGTCTTCAGCAACAGGCGCGGCGTCAGGCGCCAATAACAAACTGGAGATAAAGATGCATTCCTCTACCTCACCCATGACTCCCCGGGCCAGAGCCGGCGCGATATTGCGCGTCACCTCCGGCAATTTTTTAGAGCAGTTCGATTTTTTCCTGTTCGGCTTTTACGCCACCTACATCGCACACACCTTTTTTCCGGCCAGCAGCGAGTTCGCCTCACTGATGATGACCTTTGCGGTGTTCGGCGCGGGCTTTTTGATGCGCCCGATCGGCGCCATCGTGCTGGGCGCTTACATCGATAAAGTCGGCCGCCGCAAAGGGCTGATCGTGACCCTGTCGATCATGGCCGCGGGCACCTTCCTGATCGTGCTGATCCCCTCTTACCACAGCATCGGGCTTTGGGCGCCGCTGCTGGTGCTGTGCGGGCGCCTGTTGCAAGGCTTCTCGGCGGGCGCGGAGTTGGGCGGCGTATCCGTCTATCTGGCCGAAATCGCCACGCCGGGCCGTAAAGGCTTCTACACCAGTTGGCAGTCCGGCAGCCAGCAGGTGGCGATTATGGTGGCGGCGGCCATGGGCTTCGCGCTCAATGCGGCGCTGGAAGAAAGCGCCATTCGCGAATGGGGCTGGCGCATTCCTTTCCTGTTCGGCTGCCTGATCGTTCCCTTCATCTTCCTCCTGCGCCGCAAGCTGGAAGAAACGCAGGAATTTACCGCTCGCCGCCACCACCTGGCGATGCGCGACGTGTTTAAAACCCTGCTGAAAAACTGGCCGGTGGTGATCGCCGGCATGTTGATGGTCGCCATGACCACCACCGCGTTTTACCTGATCACCGTCTATGCGCCGACCTTCGGCAAAAAGGTGCTGCTGCTCAGCGCTTCCGACAGCTTGCTGGTCACCCTGCTGGTGGCGATCTCCAACTTCATCTGGCTGCCCATCGGCGGCGCGCTGTCGGACCGTTTCGGCCGCAAACCGGTGCTGGTCGCCATGACGTTGCTGACGTTGGCCACCGCTTACCCGGCGCTGAGCCTGCTCGCCGCCGCCCCCAGCTTCGGCATGATGCTGGCCGTGCTGCTGTGGCTGTCCTTCATTTACGGCCTCTATAACGGCGCCATGATCCCGGCCCTGACGGAGATCATGCCAACGGAAGTGCGGGTGGCCGGGTTCTCGCTGGCCTACAGCCTGGCGACTGCGGTGTTCGGCGGCTTTACGCCGGTGATCTCCACCGCCCTGATCGAATACACCGGCGATAAGGCTTCACCGGGCTATTGGATGAGCTTCGCCGCGCTGTGCGCCTTGCTGGCGACGCTGTATCTGTATCGCCGCATCGCCATGCCGCTGCAAACCGCACGCTAACCCGCAATCGCAACAGGGAATCATGTCATGCAGAAACTCACTCGTTCGATCCTCGCCGCGCTGGTGTGCGCCTCCTGCAGTACGGCTGCGCTGGCCAAAGACGTGACCGTGATGATCTCAGGCGGCTTCAAAGCCGCGCTGGAAAAACTGGCTCCGGAATATGAAGCTCAAAGCGGCGATAAAATCATTCTGGTGTCCGGCCCCTCGATGGGTAAAACGCCGCAGGCGATCCCCGCGCGGCTGGCGCGTGGAGAGCAAGCCGATGTGGTAATCATGGTGGGCGACGCGCTGGCCCAACTGGACAAAGGCGGCTGGATCCGGCCGGGTTCGCGCGTAGAGCTGGCCGACTCGCCGATCGGCATGGTGGTGAAACAGGGCGCGCCCAAACCGGCGATAAAAACGGATGCCGAGCTGCGCAATGTCTTGCTGCAAGCTGACTCTTTCGCCTATTCCGACAGCGCCAGCGGCCGCTATGTCAGCGGCCAACTGTTCAAAAAGCTCGGCATCGAGGAACAGGTGAAAGGGAAAGCGCATAAGGTTGAGCGCATTCCGGTGGCCTCTGAAGTGGCGCAGGGGAAATACGCGCTGGGCTTCCAGCAAGTCAGCGAATTGCTGCCCGTGGCGGGCGTCACCTTTATCGGCGAGCTGCCGGAAAACGTGCAGTACATCACCCGCTTCGCCGGCGCGGTGACCGCCAAGGCGGAGCACCGCCGCGAAGGCAAAGCGCTGCTGAACTTCCTCGCCTCCTCTCAGGCGCAGCCGACCATTCGCGCGACCGGCATGCGAACCGTGCCGGCGCAGCAGCCGGTCAGGCAGAGTGATACTGTTCAGTAATCAGCTTTTCCAGCTCGGCGGCGACGAAAGACTGCATGCGGCCGCGGCGCCGGATCAGACCGACGGTGCGTTTCACCACCGGATCAACCAGCGACACCGACGTCAACACCGAATGTTCTGAAGCGGGCATCGACATGGCGGGCACGGCGGCAATGCCGATGCCCGCCTCAACCATGCCCAGCATGGTTGTCACATGGCGAGTTTCACACACGCTGGAGCGTTCCGGCACGAGGTGTTCCAGGCGCTGATCGAGCAGATTGCGATTGCCGGAGGTTTTATCCAGCGAGACGTAATCCTGCTGATAAAATTCCCGCCAGGTGAGGCTCTTTTTACCGGCGAGCGGATGGTCACGTCGGCAGGCGGCCACGTAGACGTCCCCCACCAGCGGCACAAATTCAAGATTAGGCTGCAGCCGCCCGGCAAAGCAGATGCCGAAATCGGCCTGGCCGCCGGTGACCGCCTCAATCACATTGCCTGCGCTGCCGTCGATCAGCTTGACGCGCACGCGCGGATAGCGCAGCCGGAAACGCCGTATCACGTCGGGCATGAAATAGTAGGCCGCCGAGGGCACCGTGGCGACGGTAACCAGCCCCACCCGCTCTTGACTGACCTTATCGATATCGGCCATCACCGCTTCGACGTTCATCAGCAACTGCTCCGAACGTTCGGCAAAGGCCTGCCCGTACAGCGTCAAGGTCACGCGCCGGGTGGTGCGATCAAACAGTTTGATGCCCAGCGCGTTTTCCAGTTTCTCAATCCTGCGGCTCAATGCCGACTGCGACAAGCAGATAGACTCTGCGGCCAGCCGAAAATTGCCGTACTCCACCAGCGCGCGAAACGCATAGAGATCGTTGAGATCAAAATTTACGGGCATAACGGCCAACTCTCCTTGCTGAAATGGCATAAGACGCAAACCAACGATGATAACCGCTTATATCGCCACGCTCACCGGCTTTGGTGGTTGAACCACCAAGGCCCCTATCGCCCCAGCAGCACCATTCCCCAAATAATGATAGTCATC
This sequence comes from Serratia sp. EC4, assembly GCF_059652115.1. Classification (NCBI taxonomy): domain Bacteria; kingdom Pseudomonadati; phylum Pseudomonadota; class Gammaproteobacteria; order Enterobacterales; family Yersiniaceae; genus Serratia; species Serratia sp. EC4. The sequence continues at coordinate 1,026,962 of NZ_JBNIDE010000001.1, forward strand.
ACCACGGCTACCAGCTGCGCTGCGCCGCCCAAATCTTTGGCGCGTTTGGATAACGGATGCAATTCCAGCGAAATGCGATCGACCACGGTTTCAATCGCCGTATTAAGCAGCTCAACCACCAATAGCAGAAAACTGCAGGTGATTAATAACAGCCTTTCTATATTTGTAATATCTAAACCAAATGTAACAACCAGTAAGATAGCATTAATAACCAATAATTGGCGGAACGCATCTTCGGTAAGCACGGCATCAATAAACCCGGCCCAGGAATTCCTAATGCTGTAGGTTAATCGGCTTATTCCTTTTTTCTTTTCCACAGGCATACAATCAGCTCTCGTCAAAACTGCGACAGTCACTCGCAAATAAATCACGCAGCGTGAATTTATCTTGAGTTTATTAATTAAAAACCTTAACCGTTCTCTTTCCGGAGACGATGCATTCGCTCACTCGCCGTCACCCTGCTCCTGAAACGGCACCGCCCGAAAATGCCCTGGCGCGGTTATTATTCTGGGAGCGTAAAAAGAGGACGCGATATCAGCCGCTTAAAGCGTTTTCTCGTACAAGCGGTAGCGCTTGTACGGCACCGCGCCGATGCGTTCTAAAATCGTCCGCATGCCGGTATTGGTTTCCAGGATCCACGACATTTCCAGCGCATCGATATTGCGCTTCGCGAAAGGCTCGCGCAGCGCCTCAATCAGCAGCAGCGCAATAATGGGCCCGATGCGGCTGAATTGATATTCCTGGCGTACGCCCATCAACGGCACGCGCGCGGTGCGCACGCCGCTGACTTTCAGGCGCCACAATAGCTTCGCCCAGCCGAACGGCAATAAGCGCCCCTGCAGATCGGCAATCGCTTCGTTAATGTTCGGCAGACCGACGATAAAGGCGCAGGGCGCGCCATCCACCTCGGCGATATGGATCATATCGTCGGGCACCAGGAACTTCAGCTGATCCCCCATGGTGGCGAACTCATGTTCGGTGAACGGGACAAACCCCCAGTTATGTTGCCATCCGGAGTTGAACACCTCGCGCAGCACCTGCATCTCCTCGCGAAAGCGCTTGCGATTGAGACGGCGGACGGTCACCTTTTTACGCACCTGATCCATCATCCGGGTTAATGACGGCGAAAAATGCAGGTCGGTTCTTTTCATCCAATAGGCCAGCAAATCAATCCCCTCGCTGTAGCCCTGCTGCGCTATCTGGGCCGCGTAGTAGGGTTTCGCGTGCGTCATCAGGGCGGAAGGCGGGGTATCGAACCCTTCGACCAACAGGCCGCTTTCCTGATTGATATTAAGGCTGAATGGCCCGGTGATTTTACGCGCGCCTTTCGACCTCAGCCACTCCTCCGCTACCGTGAATAAGGTGCTGAACACGGCGGGATCGTCAACGGCGTCAATCATGCCGAAGTGGCCGGTATCCTCGCCATGCAGCTCCCGGTGCAGAGAATCGATTTGCGCAGTGATACGCCCAACCACTTTGCCCTGTTTTTTGGCCACCCATGCCTGCCATTCAATATGGTCGGTTCCGGGATTTTTCTTTGACAGGTGCTCTTCGCGCTCTACATGCAGCGGCTCAATCCAGTTCGGATCATCGCGAAACAGTTGCGAGGGGAAAGCAATAAATTCTTTAAGTTCGCGTTTATCCAGAACTTTCTCAATACGGATCATAAATAGCCTTACGTTTTAATAAAATAATTAAATAAGCACGCGACAACGTCTTTAGCATTTTTTATACGGTTCCCTTTTATTGAATTGTGTATTGCCTCTGGCTCAATGATAAGAAAAACCGAATATTCCCCCCGGCGAATCAGCAACGTGTTGCCTGACATTCACCCTGTGATGTCCATAATTGATAAAAAAAGGAAACAGAAAGCGGCGCAGCCAGGCTACGCTAATAGTGCTCTTTTATTATTTCGTGCTGTTATGGTAAAAGAAACTCGCCGCTTTTAGTGTACCGACTTTAATCAGGAGGTGCGCCGCCATTTTTACCACTTAATGCTATTTTTAAGATTAGCCTTAAATGAATCGTTCACTTTTGAATTTCTTGCGGCATACTGTTTAGGAAGTGTTTAAGTTCCAAGATAGCCATGCATGAGGTCATAACCTATGAGCCGACAGTTATTTCCTGCCCGACAGATGCAGACTAAAGAACGGCGAAGTCCGGATATTACAATAGTCTCTCATATCTCGCCAGGGTGCCGCTCAAGGCTGATGACTCGGGCTACTTACGTTCTGCCCGGTTAATAACCGGCATGCCGCTCGAGCACGGCAATATACGCTGTTCGCGGAATGAAGATGGTTGAATAACAAACTTATTCAAAACCTATTCATAGTAAAACATCAATTACCTCGCCAAGAGTGCTCTCTCTTTTGGTGATTTTTAATCTATGGCTAAGTTTGTCTATGTCTGAAACAAGTTCCGTTCATTCTCTTCCCATGCGCTATGCGGACTTCCCCACGTTAGTGGACGCGTTGGATTACGCGGCGCTCGGTAATACGGGAATGAATTTTTACGACCGTCGCAATCAACTCGTGACCGTTCTCGACTATCGCACGCTGCAGCAAAAAGCGATCGCGGGCGCGCGGCGTTTATTGTCCCTGAAGCTCAAGAAAGGCGATCGCGTGGCGCTTATCGCCGAAACCAGCCCGGGCTTCGTCGAAGCCTTTTTCGCTTGCCAATATGCCGGCCTGGTGGCGGTGCCGTTGGCGATCCCGATGGGCGTTGGCCAGCGCGACTCCTACACCGCTAAACTGAAAGGGCTGATCGCCAGCTGCAACCCCGCGGCGATCGTCAGCAGCGAAGAGTGGACGCCGCTCATCGCGTCGGCCACGGAAAACTCGTCGGCGATGCACATCCTCAGCGACGCGGACTTTAACGCCTTGCCAGAGCCGGAGATCGCGTTGCCGGCGCCTTCGCCCGACGATATCGCCTATCTCCAATACACCTCGGGCAGCACCCGCTTTCCGCGCGGCGTGATCATTACCCAGCGGGCGGCCATGGCGAACCTGAACGCGATCAGTCGCGACGGGATCAAGTTGCGCGCCGGCGACCGCTGCGTTTCGTGGCTGCCCTTCTATCACGATATGGGCCTGGTCGGTTTCCTGCTTACGCCGGTGGCGACCCAGCTGTCCGTCGACTACCTGCGCACGCAAGATTTCGCCATGCGCCCGATGCAGTGGCTGAAACTGATCGCCAAGAATCGCGGCACGGTGTCCGTCGCCCCGCCGTTCGGCTACGATCTGTGTCTGCGCCGCAGCAACGCCAAAGAGCTGGCCGATCTGGATCTTTCCAGCTGGCGGGTTGCGGGCGTGGGCGCCGAGCCGATCCCGGCCGAGCTGCTCGCCCAGTTTGGCGAACACTTCAGCAGCATCAACTTCGACAGCAAAGCCTTCATGCCGTGCTACGGCCTGGCCGAGAACACCCTGGCGGTGAGTTTTTCCGACCCCAGCTCCGGCCCGCAAACCAACGCGGTTGACCGCGATATTTTGGAGTACGAGGGTAAAGCGGTCGCGCCGGGCAAGAAGACCCGCGCCGTCTCGACCTTCGTCAACTGCGGCCGTGCGCTGCCCGGCCATCGCATCGAGATCCGCAGCGAAACCGGGCAACCGCTGCCGGAGCGCCAGGTCGGCCATATCACGATATCCGGCCCCAGCCTGATGAACGGCTATTTCTGCGACGATGAATCCCAGCAGCAGATCCAGGTGACCGGCTGGATGGACACCGGCGATCTCGGCTATCTGCTGGACGGCTATCTGTACGTCACCGGCCGCAAGAAGGATTTGATCATCATTCGCGGCCGCAATATCTGGCCGCAGGATATTGAGTACGTCGCGGAATCCGAACCGGAAATCCGTTCCGGCGATGCGATTGCCTTCGTGACCGAAGAACACGACGAAGCGGCCAGGATCATTTTGCAGATCCAGTGCCGAGTCAGTTCGGAAGAGCGCCGTGAACAAATCGTGCATTCGCTGAGCGCGCGCATTCAAAGCGAGTTCGGCATCGCGGTGGACATCGAGCTGCTGCCGCCGCACAGCATTCCCCGCACGTCGTCGGGCAAACCCGCGCGCGCGGAGGCCAAGAAACGCTGGCTGAGCGCTTCGCTCTACCCGCAAATGCCGCAGCTGGCCGGTTTCGCGCAATGAGCGGCACCGTGGCAGTGACGGGCGCGACCGGCTTTATCGGCCGGCATATCGTCCAGGAACTGCTGGCGCAAGGGTTTAGCGTGCGCGCCCTGACGCGGCAAGCCGGAAAATCCGCCGTAGACAACCTGCAGTGGATCCCCGGCGCGCTGGAAGATCGGCTCTCGCTCACCGAACTGGTGCGCGGCGCGGAGTGCGTCGTGCATTGTGCGGGCCAGGTGCGCGGGCATGCGGAAGCGGTGTTCACCCGCTGCAACGTCACCGGCAGCCTGAATTTGATGCAGGCGGCCAAACAGAACGGCCGCTGCAATCGCTTCTTGTTCATGTCGTCGCTGGCGGCCCGCCATCCGGCGCTGTCCTGGTACGCCCATTCAAAACAGGCCGCCGAGCAGCAACTCATCGCCGCCACGGGCGATATCGCGCTGGGGATTTTCCGCCCGACGGCGGTTTACGGGCCCGGCGATAAAGAGCTGAAACCGCTGTTCAACGGCCTGCTGCGCGGCGTGCTGCCCCGGCTGGGCGCGCCTGACGCCAGGCTCTCTTTTCTGCACGTGAGCGATTTGGCAAAGGCGGTCAGTCAATGGGTGCAGACCGAACCCGCGCAGCCGAATATTTACGAACTGTGCGACGGCGTGGCCGAAGGCTATAACTGGCTGCGCCTGCGGGACATCGGCGCCGCCGTGCGTCACGGGCCGGTGCGTCTGGTGGGCATTCCGCTGCCGCTGCTGAAAGCCCTGGCGGATATCAGCGTGTTGTGGAACCGCCTGGTAAAACAAGAGCCGATGCTGACGCGCAGCAAAATACGCGAATTAACGCATCGCGACTGGTCCGCCAATAATCAGGCGCTGTCGCAACAGATTAATTGGTTTCCACAGGTGAGTTTGGAACGCGCGCTGCGTGAAGGGCTGTTTTAATTATTCCAAGTAGAGGTGTGTCAACGTTCTTATGCTAAATCGCGATGCTGTAATGGATTATATCCTGACGTGTTTGCAAGGTATCGTCGAAGGCGGAGTGGAAATCAAACCTGATAGCGATCTCGTCAATGATCTTGGCCTGGAATCCATCAGAGTCTTGGATCTGCTGATGATGCTGGAAGATGAATTAGATATCTCCATTCCTATCAATATATTGCTTGATGTCAGAACGCCTGAGCAACTGCTTGACGCGCTGCGCCCTTATCTGGAGAAAAACCATGGGACTGTATGATAAGTTTGCGCGGCTCGCCAATGACCGTGAACAATTTCAAACGTCCGGTCTGAATCCGTTCGGCACCTGTATCGACGAAGTGTATTCCGCCACCCAGGGGCGCATCGGCGATCAAAAGATTGTCCTCGCCGGCACCAATAATTACCTTGGCCTGACGTTCGATGCGCAGGCGATCGCCGCCGGCCAGGCGGCTCTGGCCGCGCTCGGCACCGGCACCACCGGCTCGCGCATGGCGAACGGCAGTTACGGATCGCACCTGACGTTGGAACGGGAGCTGGCGGAATTCTTCGATCGCCCAAGCGCCATTGTGTTCTCCACCGGCTATACCGCCAACCTGGGCGTTATCAGCACGCTGGCGGGGCCGGGCGCCGTGGTGCTGATCGACGCGGACAGCCACGCGAGCATTTACGACGCCTGCGCCCTCGGCGGCGCGGAAATTATTCGCTTCCGCCACAATGACGCCGCCGATCTGGAGCGCCGCATGGTGCGCCTGGGCGAACGCGCCCGCGAGGCGATCATTATCGTGGAAGGCATCTACAGCATGCTGGGCGACGTCGCCCCGCTGGTGGAAATCGTCGACATCAAGCGGCGATTGGGCGGGTATCTGCTGGTGGACGAAGCGCACTCCTTCGGCGTAATGGGCGAGCGCGGCCGCGGCCTGGCCGAAGCGCTGGGCGTCGAGCAAGATGTGGATATCATCCTGGGCACCTTCAGCAAAAGCCTGGCTTCGATCGGCGGTTTCGCCGTCGGCGGCAAGGGGATGGACGTGCTGCGCTACAGCAGCCGGCCGTATATTTTTACCGCTTCGCCGTCGCCGTCCAGCATCGCTTCGGTGCGTACGGCGCTGCAAAAAATCGCCCGCCATCCCGAGCTGCGGGAAAAACTGTGGAGCAATGCGCACCGTCTGTACCATGGCCTCGCCGAGCTGGGCTATACCCTGGGGCCGCGCATCAGCCCGGTGGTGCCGGTCATGATCGGTTCAAAGGAAGAAGGGTTGCGTTTCTGGCGCGAGCTGATCGCCCACGGCGTCTATGTTAACCTGGTGCTGCCACCGGCCGCGCCGGCGGGCGTGACCCTGCTGCGCTGCAGCGTCAATGCCGCGCACAGCGATGAAGAAATCGACGCCATCGTGCGCGCCTTTGCGGCGCTGAAAAAATAAAGCCTTTCCCTCTCGGCCGCGGCGGCGGTGCCGAAAATGGCCTCGCCGCCCAGCCGAACCGATGCGCGCCTCAGTGCGCAGCCGTTGATACCCCATCAGCCGAATAGCGATACCCCTGCGCCGCCATAAATTCCGCGATGGCTTTTTCCGCCGCCGAAAGCACCTCCTCGATCGGCCGATCGGCATCGAGATCCACGATGTCGGCGCCTTCGAACGTCAATAGCGGCGTGACGGCGATCTTCTTCTCCAGCGCCGCTTTGCGGTGATCGGGTTTGCGCGCGCAGGCCACGTCCAGACTGACATTCAGCTTGAGCACCAGATCCGGTTTTTGCCCCGCCATCCATTGAAACGCCGCCCGTTCACGCGCCGCCAGCCAACGGACGAAACGGCTGCCTTCAACGTCGACGGGAAAAACCGTGCCGTCGTAAGCGCCAGGGATCTGCGCCTGCGGAAAACGGTCGGTCAACACGATGAACCCTTGCCGGCGATACGCCAGCATGCGGCGAAAACGCAGCAGCCGCCGCCCCACGAAAGCGATGATCACCGCCGACGGCAACAGGCCAATCCGGGATTTTTTCGTTTTGACCTTTTTGGTATTGCTCTCGATAGCCTTGCCCACCGAGCGCCCGAGCAGCGGCAATTTCGCCGCCGCGCGCCCGACGTTGCCCGCCTGTTTGCCCAGATGCACCTGCACCGCCGGGCCATAATGTTTCACATACTCGATCAGATGTTCACAAACGGTGGACTTACCCGATCCGTCGCTGCCGATAACCGCAATCAGCGGCGGAAATTTTGCACTCATAATAAGACTCTCTTTCAATACACCAGAAACGGCGTGCCATATTTGAAGCGAACGTTCGCTTATCATTGCCGCGGCGGCTGCGTGAAAAAAATTTGCCATACGCAGCGCCAAAAAGCACAAAACATTAAGCGAAAATTGAAAACCTCTGCTCTTTTTTCGCCGTGAGCCATGCCGAAAATTAACATAAAAAGCGAAACCGGCCCACGCACGAACAATTAGCACAAAATAACAAGAACAAACGCCATGAATATCAATTCAAATAACGAAGAAGAATGCCGATCTCATTATTTTATCGCAGCAAATCACAATAAATATCTTGAACCCAAGGCGTATTGGAATACAATAGTTTTTTTCGCATTGGATCAATTATTGTGAGTCAGCAGATAAGACCTTCATCTGATCGCTCGCCCGTGCGCGTAATAGCGATAACCGGCTGTGACGGCTCGGGAAAATCCACATTAGCCGCCAGCCTGGTCAACGCGTTATCGGCACAAGAACCTGCCGAACTGCTGTATCTCGGCCAGTCTTCCGGACGCATCGGCGAATGGATCAGTTCGCTGCCGATTATTGGTGCGCCCTTCGGGCGTTATTTGCTGAAGAAATCGGAACGCGTGCATGAGCGCCCTTCCACACCGCCGGATAATGCCACGGCGCTGGTGATATTTTTACTCTCCTATTGGCGCGTTTATAAATTCCGTCGCATGCTGAAGAAAAGCCGCAGCGGCGCATTACTGATCACCGATCGTTATCCGCAGGCCGAAGTGGCGGGGTTTCGTTTCGATGGCCCGCAGTTGGCGAAAACCGCCGGCGGCAATCGCTGGATCCGCGGGTTGAGAAAGCGCGAACAAAACCTGTACCAATGGATGGCGTCTTATCAGCCCTTATTATTAATTCGGCTGGATATTGACGAACAAACGGCCTATTCACGCAAACCCGATCACTCGCTGGCGGCGTTGCGTGAAAAGATCGCCGTCATCCCGCACCTGACGTTTAACGGCGCTAACATATTGGATTTAGACGGCCGTGAACCCGCCGACCGTATTTTCGACGCATCGCTGCGCGCCGTTAAAATATCGCTGAGGGCCGCCAATGCCTAGCCGACAAATAACCTTTTCGTACCGAAACAGATGAAAAAAAATAAACTCACCGCCGAACAGGATACCTCTCCCGTCTGCATCACCGGGCTGATTGCCGTGGTGGGCAGCGACGGCACGGGCAAGTCCACGCTGACCGCCGACCTGGTGAAAAACCTGCAGCAACATCGCCCCACGGAGCGGCGCTATTTGGGGCTGATCTCCGGCGAAGACGGCGACAAAATCAAAAAGTTGCCGTTCATCGGCGTGTGGCTGGAACGGCGCCTGGCGGCGAAATCCGACAAAACCCAGCGCATGAGCAACAGGCCGCCGGCGCTGTGGGCGGCGCTGATCATGTACGGTTTTTCGCTCTGGCGCGCATCCAACCTGCGCAAGGTGCGGCGGCTGGCGCAGAGCGGCGTTCTGGTGATCAGCGATCGCTACCCGCAGGCGGAAATCTCAGGTTTTTACTACGATGGGCCCGGCATCGGCGTGGAGCGCGCAAAAGGGTGGCTATTGAGCCGCCTGGCGGCGCGCGAACGCCGTTTATATCAACGCATGGCCGTCTATCGGCCGGCGCTGATCATTCGCCTTGATATCGACGTCGATACGGCCTTTTCCCGCAAGCCCGATCACAGTTACGAAGAGCTGAAAGACAAGATCGCCGCCATGGTGCGCCTGCAATACAACGGCTCGCGCATCATCGAACTGGACGCCAGAGCCCCTTACGACGAGGTGCTGAGCAATGCGCTCAACGCCATTTCCGCCGTGGTGAACCCCGCGAAGCGCCCGCAGAGCGATCTCGGGCAACCCGGCGAGAACGCCGGTAAAGAAACTCAGGTTTATTAAACGAATACAGGGCAAGCGCATGACTGCGGAAAACAAAATGCAGCAAAACAACGATAACGGCTGGTTTGGGCTATGAAACGGTGGTTTTCCGACGGCGCGTTTCGTTCCATTTTACGTAATGCCGCCTACCTGGGCTCCGGCAGCGTCGCCAGCGCGCTGCTCGGCCTGCTGGCGCTCTCCTGCGCCGGTAAAGGCATGTCGCCTGAAATGTTCGGCGTGCTGGTGGTGATCCAGGCCTATACCAAAGCGGTCAGCGATTTCATCAAATTCCAGACCTGGCAGTTTGTGGTGCAATTCGGCACTCCGGCGCTGGAGCATCAAAATACCGGGCGCTTCCGCGACGTCGTCGCCTTCTCCTTCGGCCTGGATATCGCCAGCGGCGTCATCGCCGTGCTGGGCGGCATGATCATGCTGCCGTTCCTGTCTCACGCCCTGGGGCTGGACAGCGAAAGCTTCTGGCTCGCCATGCTGTACTGCACCCTGATCCCATCGATGACCTCGTCCACGCCGACCGGCGTGCTGCGCGCCTTCAACCGCTTCGATCTCATCGCCATCCAGCAGGCGATCAAGCCGTTCCTGCAGGCGGTGGGCAGCGTCATCTCCTATTATTTCGATCTGGGGTTCCCCGGCTTTATCGTCACCTGGTACGCCTCGAACCTGATCGGCGGCACGCTGTTTTGGTGGTTCACTGCGCGCGAACTGCGCCGCCGCGATATCCACGGCGCGCTGAGGCCGCGCCTGTTCAACGTCGCGCGCCGCATTGAGGGCGCCTGGAACTTCGTCTGGACCACCAACATCGCCCATACCATCTGGGCTGCGCGCAACTCCTGCACCACCGTGCTGGTGGGCGTGGTGCTCGGGCCGGCCGCCGCCGGGCTGTTCAAGATCGCCATGACCTTCTTCGATGCGACGGGCACCCCGGCCAAGCTGCTGGAGAAAAGCTTCTATCCCGAGATCATGCGCCTGGATCCGCGCACCAAGACCCCGTGGCTGCTCGGCCTGCGCTCCTCGCTGCTGGCCGGCGGCATCGGCCTGGCCGTCGCGGTGTTGATGTTGCTGGTGGGCAAGCCGCTTATTTCCGCGGTCTTCGGGCAGCAATACCTGGAAGCCTATGACCTGATTCAAATCATGCTGGGCGCGATCATCGTCTCGATGATGGGCTTCCCGCAGGAATCCTTACTGTTTATGGCGGGCAAGCAGCGCGCTTTCCTGATCGCGCAGGCGACGGCCTCGGCGGCCTACATTGCGCTGCTGGTGTCGATGGCGTATGCCTTCGGCGTGCAGGGCGCCGCCTTCGCTTATTTACTGGGGCAATGTTTAGACGTTCTGTTATCCCTGATACCGACGATCGGCGCCTACCGCAATCGCTTTATGTTGGGGCTGAATGTGCCCAAAGAGAGTAATCAATGACCGCTAGCAATAATTGGAAAAAGTTCTCCGCCGAAACCACCCAGGCGCTGTTTGTCGCGGTGGAAGAGGACGACCTGGTTGAGGCGAATATCAGCCTGCCGCAGCAGATCGATCTGGAATGCTCCCCCGAAAGCATTCGGGACAACTACGCGCTGTGCCTGCAGTTTTGGGAAGACGGCTTTTCCCGCCGCGAGCTGCTGCAATTGGTGAACGGTTTCCTGCAAGACCCGCAGTTGGCGGCGGCGACCCGCATGCGCTACAAATATATCCGCGCCCGCTATAAGCACCTGCGCTTCGCCCAGCAGCTGTACGGCGCCCCCCACCGCGCCAACCGCCTGTTCCACACCACCACCGTGGTGCTCGGCCATTTTCAGGACGCGTTTCGCAACGGCAACCAGAAGAACCTGACGCTGTACGGCAACCTGCTGCGGCTGCTGCTCAGCAAGCCGGTGTGGTCTTACGTGCGCTATGCGCTGCGCCACACCCGGCTGGAAAGCGCACAGGGCTTTATCACCTACCGCCAGGAGCAGATGCGCCAGCTGCAAACGCTGATCGCCGGCCCGGCGCTGACCGGGCATCAGTTCCACGACGTGCGCAAAATCGTCAGCCGCCAGGTCTCGTTTTACGACACGCTGAGATCGATCGATCCCGACAACCGCGAGGCCCGGCAGATCTCACGCTTCCTGGCGGCGATTAACGGCCTGATGGGTGACCGGCATGACGTGATGGTGGCGGACAAGCTGGCCGGCGGCGATATCTATGATCGGCCGGCGATCCTGGATATCGACATCCGCCAGCGCCTGGAGCTGCTGCTGGCGCGCTTTCCCCTGTCGTTTTCCCAGCCGGCCATCGCGGCGGGCAGATAAGCGCATTGCCCGTAGCCATGATGACGTTACCTCGCTTGCTGACCCTCGCCCTGCTGCTGACGCCGCTGGCGGCATCCGCGCATAACTTCGTGCATGGCCGGCCGGTGGCGCCGATCGCCATCGCCGACCGCGGCGAGCTGCTGCTGCGCAACGGCGATTTCAGTTACCGGCCGTGGAACAGCGCAAAACTGGCGGGCAAGGTGCGGGTGATCCAGTACATCGCCGGGCGCACCTCCGCCAAAAAGAAGAACTCGTTGCTGATCAACGCCGTTAAGGACGCGAACCTGCCGGGCGATCGCTTCCAGCCGACCACCATCGTCAACACCGACGATGCGATACCGGGCTCCGGCTTCTTCGTGCGCGGCAAGATCGAGAAAAACAAGCGGCATTATCCCTGGGCGCAATTCATCGTCGACAGCGACGGGCTGGGGCGCATGGCCTGGCGGCTGCCGGAGGAAAGCTCCACCATCGTAGTGCTGGACAAGGCCGGGCGCGTGCAGTGGGCGAAGGACGGCGCACTCACCCCGCAGGAAGTTGACCAGGTGATCGCCCTGCTGCGCGCGCTGATCGCGCAGGAGACGCCATGAAGCGCACGCTGCCGGGAACCGATAACGCATGTCTTTGATTGAACGCTATATCACGGTTGAGATCCGCCGCCTGGTGATGATGATCGCCGGGTTTCTGATCTTCATGTTCGCCAGCTACTCCGCCCAGCGCTACCTGACCGACGCCGCCAACGGCACGCTGGCGCTGCGGGTGGTGGCCGACGTGGTTTTCTATAAATCGCTGATCGCGCTGGAGATGATATTGCCCGTCGCGCTGTATGTCTCGGTGGCGGTCGCGCTGAGCCAGATGTACAGCGATGCGGAGATCACCGCCATGCTGGCCGCCGGCGCCAGCCCGCTGCGGCTGTACAAGGCGGTGCTGCTGCTCGCCGTGCCGCTGGCGATCGCGGTCACGCTGCTGTCGCTGTATGGCAGGCCCTGGGCGTACGCCAATATTTATCAGCTGCAGCAACAGTCGCAATCGGTGCTGGACGTGAGCCACCTGCAGGCCGACAAATTCAACGTCAGCGGCAACGGCCGCATGATCCTCGCCAATCACGTCGACAAAACGGCCAACCACCTGACGGACGCCCTGATTTATGTGCGCGGCGGCCATCACACCAACCTGTACCGCGCGCAGTCGGTGGAAGTGCTCGACGCCTCTCCCGCCAGCCCCGCCGTGCGGCTGAAAACCGGCACCGCCTATGTGCTGGATCGCCAGGGCGCCGACGACAACGGCCAGAATTACGACAACTTTGACATCGCGCTTAAACCGTTCGTGCCCAGCGCCGAGAGCCGGCACAAGTCGGCCTCGCCGGCGGAACTGGCGCGCTCCGCCGATCCGGGCGACGCCGCCGAACTGCAATGGCGCGAGAGCCGTGGGCTGACCACCGTGCTGATGGTGCTGCTGGCGATCCCCTTTAGCCGCATCAAGCCGCGGCAGGGGCGCTACGCCGCGCTGCTGCCCCTGACGGTGCTGTTTACCGTGATTTTCTATGGCGGCAACATTTGCCGCACGCTGGTGGCCAACGGCTCTCTGCCGACGATCCCCGGCGTTTGGCTGGTGCCGCTGGCGATGGCTGTCGGCATCGCCCTGCTGCTGGCGCGCGACTTATCCCTGCTGCGGAAACCCTCCCGATGACTATTTTTAGCCGTTACCTGATCCGCAACGTGTTCATCGGCTTCGCCGCCGCGGCCGGGCTGCTCATCCCGCTGTTCACCACCTTTACGCTGATCAACGAGCTGGAGGACGTCACTCCGGGCGGCTACCGCTGGCAGCAGGCGCTGCTGGTGACCGTGATGACGCTGCCGCGCAGCCTGGTCGATCTGGGGCCGTTTATCGCGCTGCTCGGCGGCATCGTCGGGCTGGGGCAGCTGTCTAAAAGCCTGGAGCTGACGGCGATCCGTTCCGCCGGGATGTCGATATTCCGCATCGCGCTGGTGATGCTCGCCGCCGGGCTGCTGATGAACCTCTCGCTCGGCGCTCTCGATGAATGGGTCGCCTCGCCGCTGCAACAACGCGCGCTGCAGATGAAAAACAACGCGCTGGCGCAGTCGAACAGTAACGACGTCACCGTGAACCCGCTGTGGGCGCGGCGCGGCAACGAGTTTGTGACGGTAAAAACCGTCGATGAGAACGACCAGCCCCACGGCATTGAGATCTTCCGTTATCAGGCCAACCGCGCGCTGGAGTCTTACATTTACGCCGACAGCGCCAGCACCGCCGCCGACGGCAGCTGGCTGCTGCACAACGTGATGCAGAAAAGCTGGCAAGGCAGAAAGGAGACGATTCAGCGGCAAGACAGCCTGCCGTGGCGCTCGCTGTTCGCGGTGCCGAGCCTGAAAGAGCTGACCCTGCCGGCCGGCAGTTTCTCGCTCCAACAGTTGGATCGCTATATCGATTACCTGCGGGGCTCGGGGCAACCCAGCACCGAATACCGCCTGGCGCTGTGGAAAAAACTCGGCCAGCCCCTGCTGGTGCTGGCGATGATTTTGCTGGCCATCCCGTTTACCTTCACCGCCCCGCGCGCGCCCGGCATGGGCAGCCGATTAGCGCTCGGCGTCATCATCGGGCTGCTGACCTACATCGCTTACCAGATCGTCCTCAATCTGGGGTTGCTGTTCGCCCTCAACGCGCCCTTCACCGCCCTCGCCCCGCCGCTTTTACTCCTGGCATTGTCGCTGGCGCTGGTTTATCGGTTTGATCGGCGGGGTTAGGCATTTTCCGAGGTTGATAAGGGATAAGAAGAGAATCGCAATTTCCATTCCAGAGAAAACATTACGCGCTCACCTGCTCAGCGATTTTTAAGGATGTTAGTTAATGGCAAAGATAGCTGTTTGTATACTGACTTTTAACTCCTCTCGTTTATTACACGAGGTGCTTTCTCCACTCATGGGCATTGCGGATGAGTGGATTGTGGTGGACTCCGGCAGTACGGATAAAACGCTGTCTATTTGCCAAAGCTTTGGAATAAGCCCTATTTACCATCGTTTCGAAACGCATGGACGACAAATGAACTTTGCGATTTCTCAATCTCACCATGATTGGGTACTGTGCCTGGACAGCGACGAAATCCTTGATGCCGAAACCATAGCGTCCATTTTAACATTCAAATCGCAGGCAAACCCGCCACCACAGCAAGCCTATAGAATAAAAAGGAATTGGTTTGTACTCGGGCAGCCAGTCAGAACGATTTATCCCATCTCCTCACCGGACTACCCCGTTCGACTGTTCAATAGAACACAGGTCAGGTTCAATGATGCTCCGGTAGATGATGCCGCTGAAGGCTATATTCACACGTCGGTCATTCCGGGCAATGTTAAGCACGATACTTTTTATTCTCTCCATGAAATACTCAATAAGCTCAATAGCTATACGACAAGGGTAGTCAAATACAGAGACATCAGGCCCTCGATATTTCGTGGCGTCGTAAGCGCGATCGGCGCGTTTTTCAAATGGTACGTACTGAGCGGCGCATGGAAGGAAGGCAAAGTCGGCGCCGTTACTGGGTTTTATGCCGTGGCCTACAGTTTCCTAAAGTATTTTAAATCCTGGTATGGCAAAGATTGATAGCGTTAAGGGCAGAAATAGGGGCTGAATGACAACCGCCATCCAGCCCCTGCTCGCTCCGCGGGCTTAACGCAGTTCCTTCGCTATCGCGCTAAACATCAGCGACGCCTCCAGCGGTTGCGCGCTGAAAGAAGGCTCCGCCTGCGGCCAGGTGGACCACTGGACGATCACCAGATTCTCCGCCTGATTGACCATAATCATCTGGCCGAAGATCCCCAGCGCCCACAGGGAATGCTTGAGGGAGGCCTGCGGAACAGGCTCAACGTTGGTCGCATTCACCGGCACTTCGTTGTTCCACCATTGGAATCCGTAAATGCCGTTGGGATGCGCCGCCGACACCGAGCCCACCGCCTGAGTCCAATTGGACGACTGGGCTACCCAATCTTCCGGCAAGATCTGTTTGCCGTTCGGCAACGTCCCATTATGCAGAATGAACTCGCCGAAGCGCCCCCAGTCTTCCAGCGTGGCGTTAAAGCCGTGCGCGCCCACGTCGTGCTGGCCTTTGGCGTAGGCATGCCACACGCCGTCGCTCGCCATGCCGTACGGCTGCCAGATGCTTTGCTGCAGATAGGCCGCCAGCGGCATGCCGGTGGCGCGCTCCAGCACGTTGCCCAGCAGCCACGCGCCGCCGGAGGAGTAAGACCAGTTCTGCCCGGCAGGGTGCGCACGCTGCAAGCCGGCCACCAGCTTGCGCACGCAGGCGTAGGTGCCGGGCCTGGCTTCACACTCGGTCAGCTGCGCGAAGTCCGATTTCGGGTTGGTGTAATCCTCATTCCACGCCACGCCGGAGGTGTGGGTGATCAGCTGCCTGAGGGTCACGCCGTCCCACGCGGTGCCTTTCAGATCGGGTTCGTATTGCGTGATGAGATCGTCGAGCGAGCGGATTTTGCCCTGTTTAATCGCCACGCCCACCAGCGTGGCGACCACGGATTTGCCCACCGAGCGCGACGTCCACAGCGTGGCGTCGGTATTGCCCTCCCCCAGATATTTCCAGGCGATTTTGCCGTCTTTCAGCACCAGCATGCCGCTGACGTTCTGGCGCTGCAGATAGTCCTGCAGGTGGTAGGTTTTGCCATTCACCCGATAACTGGCGTCCGTTAGCTGTTTAGCGGCAGTAAGCAGCGGCGCAGCGTTACCGTGATGAAACACATCCCCGGCATAATTGCGGTAGTCGTTACGAAAACCGACCACCCGGTCACTCTGGCTCCAGGTGAGCATCTTGTGCGTGTCCGGCAATTGCGCATCGAAAGGCGCCGGACAGGCGCTGAGTTCGGTGCCCGCACAGACGGCCAGCGCGGCGGGCGCCAACAGGCCGCTACAGAGACTGATGACAACGCCCGCCAGCAGGCTGCGGTTAAACACTTTGCTTTTCATATTTTTTCTCGCTTAGCTCAGGAAGGCGTTCAGCTTAAAAAAACGCGGCCTATAATAAAAAACGCCTGATGGGGGAAAATCCCCCGAAAAATCGACGGGAGAACCGCGTGCCGAGCCTGATTTATTCCTTTGCCCAACTGGAAGCCTTCACCGCCGTCGCCGAGCACGGCAGCCTGGCGAAAGCCGCGCTCAAGCAGGGCAAAGACCGCACGACGCTGCGCGATTTGATTGATTTTCTCGAGGATGGCTTGGGCTATGCGCTGTTTCTGCGCGAGGGGCGCAGCCTGCACCTGACGCCGGAAGGCGAACAGCTGCAGCGCCAGGCGCACCTGCTGATGCGCCAGGTGAAAGCGTTTGAGGCGTTTGCCAAAGACGTGCCGAAGAGCGCGGCGCAGGAAATCTCGCTGGTCTACGATCCCTTTACACCCCGCGCGCTGTTGCAAGCGCTGATTGCCGCCATGGCCCAACGCAACACGCGGCTGAGCCTGATTAACGCCTCACGCGACGAAACGGAAAGGCTGCTGGCAAACGGCCAGGCCGATCTGGGGATCTGTCAGGCGCGCCACCGCAGCGTGGGCGACGCCATGGAGTGGCGCGCCTTAGGGGCGATAGAGATGGATTTTTACGCCGCCGAAACGCTTTTCCCCAACGCGGAACAGCCGCTTTCGCTGCTGGAACTTTCGCTAACACCGCAGGTGATCATGCACCCGGATTCTGACGAGCCGGTGGCGCGCCGCCTGCAAATTTCAGGGCATACCATATTTACCAACGAGCTGGAAATGCTGCGCGCCCTGCTTGAACAAGGCTGCGGCTGGGGATTCTTGCCGACGCATATGCATGCCGAACAGTGGAAAAGCGTCAACACGCTGCGCACCGAAGTGGGCAGCCAGGGTATCAGCCAAACCATGGTGACCATCTGGAAACCGGGTAATGACCGACGGGCGCTGATTGATGAGACGCTGGGGTTGTTGCCGGGGTTGTGGCGGGGGATTGGGGGTGAAGATGGGACTAGTTTTGCTAGAAAACGGTGTTAGGTAGCTGGGTCTTTTAGGATTAGGGAAAGATAGTGGGTAGTTTGACAGTGTTATCTTAGGTAGGTATTTATAGAACACTTAACTAATTCCAGTACAAGTTTATTGCTTTGATTCAAGGAGATATGGTGCCTAGCAATATCAGGGGGAAAATATAAAAATATTATAACACCATTTTTACGTCAGTGATTCACGAGCCCCTGTTCATTATTGAGCGTAAAGTTACCATAAAAGCAATATGGAACGTTTAAGTCACTGAGGAAATCAGGTTAATGGACCACAGGGCGCAGTTAGTTCTCTTTATCTATAATGCTAATACCCCTGCTCTAACCAATAAGCAAACCTGTAAATAAATCAGGCGATAAAATTAAGTTTTCAGATAAGAGAACTTGATGGGCAATCGATAAAAAATACAAACATTTATGTAATTTAAAGGTCCTCCTTAGAGACTCATTTCACGCCCCTTTACTCAATATACACTGACAGCAATCTAAGTATTCTATGCTACGGTTCCTTAAGTCAATTTTTAAAAAATTTACGAAGCCATCCCTAGCCCTGCTAGTTTTTAAAATAAAAACTACTCTTTGAAAGAGTAACACTTATGATTTAAGCGCACTCTTTTTTATCAGATATCACTGAAGAACTCATCAGAATTTTTCAGGCAATTATACATAACTCTTTTCCAGTGGTTATTGAACTGATGTGAATTAATTACTGGCTGAAGGGTAGCATCGACAAATCCTCTTATTATCATTTCTGATGATATGTCTGGAATAAGATTGCGGATCATTGTTTTGAAAGCATTCTTTTGATCAATGACTTCACTGAGATGCTTGCCAGCCTCGAGGCTATACCTGTGTGCAATATTCAAATTATTAAAATGATTACTTGCCCTATCTTTATCCTCTTGTCGCCATTCAATCGGACACTTAACATAATACTCCAGAGCGCCTGTATCCTCATCAATGTAGTTTGCAAAGACCCATTGCTCCTGAAAAAAAATAGCTTTATCAATATACGGATGGATAGTCTGCTCTATTTCTATTATCGCAAAACTAGCTCCTTTTTCCCCCATGTTACAATCTCGGCAGGATGGCACCAGATTGAGAGGCATAACAGAAAGCTCAGGAAAATGTGCCTTTGGAAGAAAATGATCAAGATTTTTTGTCTGACCAATATCGCCACAGAATGGGCATTTTTCTCCAGATGAGACCATTAATTCATCATAGAAATCCCTAGCTGGCTTTTTTTTGTTACGCAAATTATTTTCATAGAGATTATCCAATTTTGCCCTAGTTAAATTACCTATAACTGGTGTAGTATCGGTGAGATTTTGGGTTCTAGGGTATAAGAATAAATTTCCTCTCGAACTTAGCGTCTTATATTGCTGCTCCATATCTAGAAAGGTCTGGATGTGAGAAAGAAAATTGTCTCGAACCCTTCGCTGGTTCATCCCATCTGCACACTTCTCAAGCATTTCGTCAAAAGTTTTAGTCGGAAGAGATATTTTTTTCATTACTCTTTACCTGCATCCCTGCTCAATACCATTGCTTTCAATACTGCTCTACCTTCCAAACCAATATGATTACTATATTCATTTAAAATACTCTTGTATGATTTACCCGATGCCACAGAGTCCCGTAATAAATCATGATACCCTGAGCTAGCCACCTCTAGTGAAAATACCTCTCTTGTTAGCACTCCTAAATTTTCACCAAATGTTTCTATATCTGGACGAATTACCCTAAGGGCATCTCTAGAGCGCAATACTTTCCATACACAAGACTTTGGAATTTCCTGCAGGACAACAGGAGAGTGTGTTGCAATTATCGCCACTCCGTTTCGCACATCCAGTAAATCACTCAAAGCACGCAAAAAAACTGACAGTAGAGGAGGGTGCAAATGCACTTCAGGCTCATCAAGCAATACAAGAGATTTTTCCCCAACAGTATCAACCAATCTAGTTATAGTGAATAAAACAATGGCATGCCCTGAGCTCATTCTGGATAGATATTTCTTAATACTGGCATAGAACAAATCCCTGAATGATTTATTATCCACCTGAATGTCTTTTTGTTTACCCCTTAGCATTTCGTATCTATCAATTAGTGCGCTCAGCTCCATATCAGAAAAATTTTTATCACTGCCTAACTTCTCAATAGCCTTAATCCAGAGTACTTTTTTCTTATCAGTTCTTAGACAACCAATCAGGGCTGTAACAAACTCAATGCGTAGATCATCAAGCGATTTTAAACTCTGATTCTCTGAGTTTTTTAATCCAATATAAAAGTATTGTGTTCCTTTTGCGGGGTCAGGTTGCTCTTGAGGAGGTGAGAAAGGATCAAAAGCACTGAAAGATACTGAAATAAGTGAGCGAAAATAACCTTTAGGTATTCTTGATTTACTGAATCCTTGTCTGTCTGTAAAATAATAAACATCATTACTTGGGTCAGTGATGGCTTCAATCATTCCATTCAATATCGTAGTTTTACCGCATCCATTTCGGCCGATACAAGCATGAATATTTGTGCTAGGCATCGAATCAACCTCAACTTCAAAAGGTAATTCTAGATCGCTATATCCTTTTAAACCCACACGATTGAAGGAAAAATAAAAATCTGACAACTCACTCAACCCATTTAAAACCCTATTAAATTGGCCATGAATCTCAGAAAGAGTCACCCCTCTGAATAATGATTTATTCAGGACAACCTCATTCTCTATTTCATTTAATCTATCAGGACCATGTACCAAATCATTCAATGATGTAAGTACATCCTGTTTTAGACTATCACTTAGTTTGCTTATATTTTGATAGTATTCTAAACCATCCCCTAAAGAAAAATAATCCTTAGAAAGGACGGTGAATTTTTTATTCAAGGTGGAAAATGTGGACACATCCTCAGTCTGACCTTTAAAACCTATTTTAACGTTGCCGATTTCGTGCTTCACTCCGTTCTCATCAAACACAGTTAAATGGAACATTGTGACAAATGAAAAGTCATTCCACTTATCTGCGCGAAGGAATCCTGAATTTACCCCAGATGAAGGGGTATATACACTCCTGTCTGCAACTATGAATTTCAGCATTTTTTAACCAATTATAATATATAGTTTTAAGAATTATATTTTAAATCAAACATTCTAGCAAGCTGATTCTATTTCGTTCAACTTGCCTATGTTGTTTTTGGTAGAGTACGGACGTAAGTAGCACTAGTTTTTCTTCCCCAGATACATAATAGAATGCATGGAAGAGTTTGTTGCGCTTTCGAGGCCTATAACATCCCCTCAGATGGCACAGTACTTAGTTGCGCATCTCTAGTTAGCCGAACAGCAGAAAAACTAGCTATTTAAGTGTCTACCACTAAGTAATCTGCATACACTATACCAATCCAAAAATACAAACACGTAATTGCTCTATCAACTCATCCGTATTTCAATTGACTAATGATTAACTAATTCCTGTGGACCATACCTTACCGAACGCCACTTCTACAAAATACATATCACACTAAATTATAAAAAATTAATTAATTTTATTATTAATCACCTTGGATTTTTTTATTCCCCCCAACTCCCCCCTAGCACCGCCCCCGCCCTTTCCCTACAATAAGGGATCTGTTGAGGCATAACGCAAGGAAAGACGGTGTCGAAAGCCAATCCCAATGCCACTATCGTGGATATCGCCCGCCGCGCCAGGGTGACCAATATCACCGTTTCCCGCGCCTTCAATAAGCCCGAGCTGGTCAAGCCGGAAACCCGTGAGCGCATTCACGCCATCGCCAAAGAGCTGAACTATGTGCCCAACGCCTTCGCGCAGGGGCTGAAAAGCAGCAGCAGCCAGATTATCGGCATCGTTACCAGCAGCATGTACAACCCGTTCTATTCCGGCCTGATCAAGACCGTGTCGCGCATTGCGCGTCAGCAGGGCTACCAGATCATGCTGTTCGACACCGACGGCAGCGAAGAGGCGGAAATGCGCGCCATCCAGGCGCTGTTCGGCTACAAGGCGCGCGGCATTCTGCTGTCGGCGGTGCGCGACGACAAGCGCTACCGCCCCGCCTATCTTGAGCTGGCCGAGGTGTACGGCGTGCCGCTGATCCTGATCGACCGCGATCTCTACGATCAGCAGCTGAGCGGCGTGTTCCTCGATAACCGCGAGATCGGCGTGCTGGCCGGGCGTTATCTGGCGGAGCAGCCGGAGCAGAAGCTTTTGATTATCGGCGGCCCGGCGGATTCGGAGATCACCTTAACGCGCACTGCCGGCATCGTCGCGGCGCTGCAGGGCAGCGGCCGTGAGATTCATATCATCAACGGCGACTATGATTTCACCTCGCAAGAGAGCGAAGTGCGCGCCTATCTGGCGCAGCCGGAGAACCGCCCGGATTACATCATCGGCCTGAACGGCATCATCACACTGGGCGCCATCGCCATCTGCCACGAGATGGGGCTCTATCAGCAGGTGAAGTTCTTCTCGATAGACGAGCCGCCGCGCGCCGGCGCTTACGGCCTGCACATTCCGGGGGTGTATCACGATACGCAGAAACTGGGGGAGATCGCCGCGGAGCTGCTGTTCAGCGCCATTAACAGCCCACGCGGCGAGTTGCCGGTGCGCAGAGAGTTCTTCACCGGCTCGCTGTTGAATCGCTGACGGGCGCTATTGCCCGTAGTAGGCGTGTTTGCCGTGCTTGCGCAGGAAATGTTTGTCCAATAGCTCCGGCTGCATCGGGGCGATGGCCGGCGCCAGCTGGCGCGTCGCCATCGCCATGATCGCCACCTCTTCCAGCACCACCGCATTGTGCACCGCATCCGCCGCGTCCTTGCCCCAGGCGAACGGGCCGTGGGAGTAAACCAGCACCCCCGGCACCTGCTGCGGATCGCGCCCCGCCTGACTGAAGGTCTCAATAATCACCTTGCCGGTTTCCCCCTCGTAATCCCCGGCGATCTCCGCCTCGCTCATGGGCCGGGTACAGGGAATGTCGCCGTAAAAGTAGTCGGCGTGAGTGGTGCCCAGCGCCGGGATCGGCTGCCCGGCCTGCGCCCAGATGGTGGCGTTGCGGCTGTGGGTGTGCACCACGCCGCCGATGTCGGCGAAGGCGCGGTACAGCGCCAGGTGGGTGGCTGTGTCGGATGAGGGCTTGCGGTGCCCTTCGCGCACCTGGCCCTCCAGATCCACCACCACCAGATCCTCCAACGTCATCGCCTCGTAGGCGATGCCCGAAGGCTTGATCACCACCAGCCCGCTCTGGCGGTCGATCGCCGAGACGTTGCCCCAGGTAAAGGTCACCAGCCCGTATGCCGGCAGGCTGAGGTTGGCGGCCAGCACCTGCCGCTTGAGTTCGTTCAGCATGCGATGCCTCCATCATTCATTTGTTGTTCGAGCCAGGCCTTGGCCTGGGCGATGCGTTGCTTATCCTGCCCGTCTTCGCGCGCCCACATCTCCAGCAGGTAGGGGCCGCGATAGCCGAGCGCGTTGAGCACGGAAAAGGCGTGGGCGAAATCCACGCAGCCTTCGCCGAACGGCACGTCGCGGAACTGCCCGGCGCTGCCCGGCCCCACCGCCACGGTGTCTTTGAGGTGTATGGCGGTGATGCTGCCGATGCCCAGCGCCAGCTCGGCGGCGACGTCGTTGCCCCAGGCGCTAAGGTTGCCGAGATCGGGATACACCGTGAACCACGGGCTGTTGACGTGGCGGGCGATGTCGCGCCATTTGCTGATGCTGTTGATGAACGGCGTGTCCATCACCTCCACCGACAGCATCACCTGCGCCCTGGCGGCCTGCGCCGCCGCCCACTGCATGCCCTCGATAAAGCGCTCGCGGCTGTGGCGATCGGCGGGTTCATAATAGACGTCGTAGCCCGCCAGCTGGATGTTGCGGATGCCAAGATCCGTTGCCAGTTCCAGCGCCTTGCTCATCAGCACCCGCGCCCGTTCGCGGGTGGCGGCGTCATGGCTGCCAAACGGATCGCGCCGGTGCGCCGACAGGCACAGGCTCGGCACCGTCACCCCGCTGTCGAGCCGCGCCTGGATAAACGCTAGCCGCTGGCGGCGATCCCAGTCCAGCCGCTGTTGGCGCGCCGGCTGTTCGTCTATAGACATCTCCACAAATTCAAAGCCCAGCTCGGCGGCGGTGGCCAGCCGCTGCGGCCAGCTCAGATCGGCGGGCAGCGCCTTTTCATACAGCCCCAGACAGGCGGCGTTAGTCGTTTGCATCAGTCACCTCACTCAAAGCCTGGGCGACCGCCAGATAGCGCGCCTGCTGGGCGCGCAGGCGCCGGTGGGCGGCGGTCGCGGGATAATAACAGCGCAATTTTGGCGGCGCGGCGGCGATCGCTTCGGCGAACCCGGCATACTCCCCGGCGCCGACGGCGGCGCACAGGGCGGCGGCACGGCAGCCGCTTTGGCGGGTTTCCACCACCTCAAGCGGCAGGTTGCCGGCGTCGGCGTACATCTGCATCCAGACCTCAGACTGCGTCGGCCCGCCGGTCATGCGCACCCGTTCGATGCGCGGGTTCAACTGCACCATGCGCTCCTGATGGATCAGGTGCGAGAACACGATGCCCTGGTAGATCGCCTGCACCACGTCCGCCATCTCGTGGTGGGCGCTCAGGCCGATCAGCCCGCCCGGTGTGTTGCCTCCGAGGTTGGAGCCGTACAGATACGGCAGGAACAGCAGCCCGCTCGGCTGCTCGCGGCGCTCGGCCACCCAATCGTTGAACTGGGCGTAGCGCTGCCGGTCGTCGGCGCAGAACTGGCGCAGGAACCAGGCCAGGTTGCCGGCCGAGGTCGGGCTGCCTTCGTGCGCGAAATAGCGGCCGTCGATACAGTAGCGCCCCCAGGCATAGGGGTAATCGGCGGGAATGATGCGCTCGGTCACGCAGGTGGCGATCGACCAGGTGCCCGCCACCGCGCTGAGCGTGCGATCGTCGGCCACGCCGGAGCTGAGCGCCGCGCCCACCACGTCGAACAGGCCGCCGTATACCGCGGTGCCCGTTCGCAGGCCGCACTGCGCCGCCGCAGCGGCCGTCACCCGCCCGGCCAGCTGCGCCGAGCCGATCACCGGCGCGGTCTTCTCCTGCGCCTCTTCGAGGCCGAAGGCCGCCATCAGCGCCGGATCGTAAGCGCCGCTGCGCTGGTTAAACAGGTTGCTGCCGGAGATGTTGGTCACCTCGGCCGCCGCCTCGCCGGTGAGGCGAAAGCGCAGGTAGTCGTGCGCCATCAGGATGCGATCGACGGCGGCGTACTGCGCCGGCTGCCGCTGCTTCAGCCAGCGCAGCAGCAGCGCCGGGTGGCTGGGCCACAGCGGCTGCAGGCTGCGCGGGTAGGTCTGCGCGTCCACGCCGGCGCGGCGCAGCTCAGCCGCCGTGGCCGCCGCGCGGTTGTCCGAAGAGAGGATGCCGTTGCCGACCGGTTTGCCGTGGCGGTCGATGGCGTACAGCCCTTTGCCGTGCGCCGAGAAGCTGACGCCGCGCACCTGCCCGGCCTCCAGCCCCGCCGCGTGCAGCGTCTGGCGGATCGCCGCGCAAACGTCATCCCACAGCGCGTCCATATTGCGTTCGCTGAAGCCCGGCTGAGCGGCGATCGCCGCGCCGTCGCGCTCGGCGATCGCCAGTTCTTCGCCATCGGCCCGGTACAGCCCGGCCTTGATCACCGTGCCGCCGACGTCTATGCCAAGAAAGACTGACATCGCGCCTCCTATTTGCGCCGCACGGAGCTGAGGTAGATGGCGGCCAGGATGATGCCGCCCTTCACCACATTCTGGATATACGGCGATACGTTCATCAGATTGAGGCCGTTGTTGAGTACCCCGAGCATCATCGCCCCCACCAGCGTGCCGACGATGGCGCCGCGCCCGCCGGAGATCGCCGCCCCGCCCAGCACCACCGCGGCGATGGCGTCCAGCTCGAAGCCTTCGCCGGCGTTGGGCTGCCCGCTCATCAGGCGCGAGGTCAGCACCAGCCCGGCCAGCGCGGCGGTCAGGCCGCTGATCACGTACACCAGCATCTTGTAACGCGGCACACGGATGCCGCTCAGGCGCGCCGCCTCTTCGTTGCCGCCCATCGCGTAGACGTAGCGGCCGAACGGCAGCTGATTGAGCATCAGCCAGGCCAGCACGTACACGCCGAGCATGATCAGGATCGGCACCTGAATGCCCAGCAGCGTGCCGCGGCCGAAGAAGGAGAAGACGTCGGGCAGGCCGGAGATCGGGTAACCGCCGGTATAGAGCAGCGCCAGGCCGCGGGCGATGCCCATCGACGCCAGGGTGACGATGATCGGCGGCATGCGCAGGTAGGCGATGCAGGCGCCGTTGGCCAGGCCGAACAGCGCGCCGAGCGCCAGCGCCGCCACCATCGCCAGCGGAATGGGCACCGCCGCCAGCATCAGCCCGGCGGCGACCGAACCGGCCAGCGCCATCACCGGCCCCACCGAGAGATCGATGCCGCCGGTCAGGATGGCGCAGGTCATGCCCACCGCGATGATGGCGTTGATCGACACCTGGCGCGCCACGTTGGTCAGGTTGTTGACGCTGAGGAAGCTGTCGTTCAACAGGCTCATCAGCACGAACAGGATCACAAAGCCGATAAACGGCAAGACCGCCGGGTGATGCAGCAGTTTTTCCCAGCGCTTGCCGAGGCTGGGGCCTGCGGCGCGGCGCGCCACGGCGGGTTGTTCAATTCCGATCATAAGGCACTCCCGGTCGCATGAAGCATGATGTGGTTGGATTCGATGTCGTCGCCGGTCAGCTCGGCGACGATGTGGCCGCCGCGAAACACCAGCACGCGGTCGCACACGCCGATGATCTCCGGCAGTTCGGAAGAAATCATGATGATGGAGATGCCCTGCTGGGTCAGTTGCTGCATCAGCTGGTAGATCTCGGCCTTGGCGCCCACGTCGATGCCGCGCGTCGGCTCGTCGAAGATCAGGATGTTGCAGTCGTTGTTGAGCCAGCGGACGATCACCACCTTCTGCTGGTTGCCGCCGCTCAGGGTGTTGACGGCGGTCTCGGCGTCCGGGGTTTTCACCCCCACGGCGCGGATCAGCCGCTGCACCACGTCGCGATCCTTGCGGGCGCTGACGAAGATCTTGCCGCGCCGGTGGTGCCGGTTGAGGGTGATGTTCTGCGCCACCGAGAACGGCAGCACCAGGCCCTCGGTTTTGCGGCTCTCCGGCAGCAGGCCGATGCCCTGCGCCAGCGCCTGCGCCGGGGAGCGCAGCGCCGCCGGTTGGCCGCCGAGGCTGACGCGTTTGCGGTGGCAGCGGCTGGCGCCGATCAGCGCCGAGACGGTCTCGGTGCGCCCGGAACCCACCAGCCCGGCGAAGCCGAGGATCTCGCCCTTGTGCAGGTGGAAGCGGTCGGTCGCGCCGTGCTTCTCGCGCTGGATCTCCGCCTCCAGCAGCACCGTCGCGGTATCGACCGGGTGCTGTTTCGCCGGGAAGGCGTTCTCGATTTTGCGCCCGACCATCAGCCGCACCAGCTCTTCCACGTTGGTGTCGCCGGTGGCCAGCGTTTCGATGTAGGCGCCGTCGCGCAGTACGGTGATGCGATCGCAGATGGTGAAGATCTCGTCCAGGTGGTGCGAGATAAACACCATGCCGACGCCCAGCATCCGCAGATCGTTCATCACGCTGAACAGGTGCTCGGCCTCGCCCGGCGTCAGCGTGGCGGTCGGTTCATCCAGCACCAGCACCCGCGCCTCCAGCGACAGCGCCTTGGCAATTTCAACGAACTGCTGCTGCGCCACGCTCAGCTGCTCCACCGGGCAATCGAGATCGATAGCCACCGTCAGCCGCTTGAAGATCGCCTCGGCCTTGCGCCGCATCGCCCGCCGATCCAGCAGGCCCCAGCGGTTCCTGATCTCCCGGTTGAGGAAGATGTTGTCGATGGCGCTCATGTAGGGAATCAACGAGAATTCCTGAAAAATAATGCCGACCCCGGCCTCGATCGCCTGGCGATAGTTGTTAAAGCGGCGCTGCTCGCCGTCGATAAAAATATCGCCCTCGTCCGGCTGATAGATGCCGCACATGATTTTCACCAGCGTCGATTTGCCGGCGCCGTTTTCGCCCAGCAGGGCGTGCACCTCGCCGCGTTGAATGGCCAGATCGATGCCGTCCAGCGCCTTCACGCCGGGAAAGCTTTTCTTGATTCGCTTCAGTTCCAGTAAAGGTGTCACCGCATTGCCCTCCGCGCCGAACGCCCCGCCGCAGCGGGGCGAACCGGCCGCTGTTACCAGCTAAAGCCGGCCGCATTGCTGCGGTCGATCAGCTTCACTTTGACCGGCACGGTTTTCGGCACCGTGGCGCCCCAGTAGCGGGCCAGCGCAATGCCGAGCGCGATGCGCAGCTGGTCGCGCGGGAACTGCGCCGAGGTGGCGATAAACGGCGAATTCGGCTTGAGGATCTCTTTGATGGCTTCCGGCTGGCCGTCGACGCTCACCAGCTTGACCTTGGCGCCGTTGCTTTCGATCGCCGCCAGGGCGCCGAGCGCGCCGACGTCGTTGACGCTGAAGATGCCCGCCAGATCCGGCGCCGACTGCAGCATGTTTTCGGTCACGGTCAGCGCGGTGTCGCGTTCCTGCTTGCCGTTTTGCTTGGTGACGATCTTGATGTCGGGGTATTTTTTCATCGCCGCTTCAAAGCCGCGCACACGCTCCAGGATCGGCACCACCGGGATGCCGTCGAGGATCGCCACCTTGCCTTTGCCGCCCAGCGCTTTCGCCAGGTATTCGCCCGCCTGGAAGCCGGCGTCGTAGTTTTCCGATCCGACGAACGAGTCCAGCGGCCCTTCCGCCTGCGCGTCGATCGCTACCACCACCGCGCCGGCCTTATGGGCGGAGATCACCGCCGACTGCACCCCCACCGAATCGGTCGGGTTGATCAGCAGGATATCCACCTTCTTCTGCAGCATGTCTTCCACGTCGCCGATCTGTTTGGCGACGTCATGGCGCGCATCGGCCACGTACACCTTGGCGCCGATATCCGCCGCCGCCTGATCCAGCGCCTGCTTCATGGTGACGAAGTAGTCGTTGTTCATTTCCTGGAACGACATACCGATAGTGATTTGCTTGGCCAGCGCCACTTGGCTGGCCGCCAACATTCCACCGGCGACGATAAAAGGCAGGGTCTTTTTGAATAATGAAAACATAGCCAATTCTCCTGTAGGGAAGCTTCTTGTTGTGGTTATCAGAGCAACAGCATGTCTTTACGTTTGGCCGACCAACCGGCCCCCCATTGCGAACGGGCCGGCGGTCGTGACTGCAACAGCGGTACGGCGGGAAAATCAGGGAACCAGGATCACCTTGATGGAGTCGGTCGAGTCCGCCAGGGCGAAGGCTTCGTCCCAGTCGTTCAATGAATAGCTGTGGGTGACCACGCCGTTGGAAGTCACCAGCCCGCGTTCGAACAGATCGATAGCGATTTCATAGCTGTAGGGCGCCAGGTGCGCGCCGCGAATGTCCAGCTCCTTGCGATCGCCGATGATGGACCAATCGACGGTGGTTTCCTTGCCGAACACGCTGAACTCCACGAAGCGGCCCAGCTTGCGGATCATCTGCAGCCCCTGGGTGACGCCGATCGGCGCGCCGGTGGCCTCGATATACACGTCACAGCCGTAGCCGCCGGTCAGCGATTTGACGATCTGGTCGGCATCTTCCTTCAGCGGGTTGATCACTACGTCGGCGCCGAATTCCTTCGCCAGCGCCAGCCGCTCGTCGATGGCGTCGATCACGATCAGTTTCTTCGGCGTCTTCAGGCGCGCCACCTGCACCATGCACAGCCCGAGCGGCCCGGCGCCGGCCAACACCACCACGTCGTCCAGTTGGATGTCGCCGCGCGCCACGGTGTGGATGGCGCAGGCCATCGGTTCGATCAGCACCGCGTCTTCATGGCTCAGGCTTTCCGGGATCTTGTGGACGATGGCGTTCTCAGAAAAGCGCATGTATTCCGCCATGCCGCCCTCCGCCACGTCTTTCTGGAAGCCGTAAATGTTATGCGTCTCACACATCCAGTAACTGCCGGATTTGCAGTAACGGCACTCCCAGCACGGCACGATCTGCTCGGCGATCACCCGCTCACCGATCCGGTATTTGCCTTCCGCGCCCTCGCCCAGCGCGGCGATGCGGCCGTAGAACTCATGTCCCGGCACCACCGGCGGTTTGACCCACGGGTTCTCCCCCCAAAACATCTGCGCGCCGTTCTTGCACTTGCAGTCGCCGGCGCAGATGCCGCAGCCTTCCACCTTGATCACCAGCTCGCGCGCCTTCGGCAGCGGCGTGGGCACCTGTTCGAAACGGTAGTCCTGCGGGCCGTGGCAAACGACCGCGCGCATTTTTTCCGGCAACTGGCTCATCTCTTCCTCCAATACACTCGTTAAACGCTTGAAAATTCTAAATGTTGACGTTGTCATTTTTATTCAACAAAAAACGAGCAACGAAACAACATGTTAAATTTCAATAAATTAATCATAAAACATCTCGAAAACTAAAAATGACAACGTGAACATTGATCGACATATAACCAAAGCTGCAAAAAGAATTGTTTGAGCAAAATCACAGTTCGTTAACATTGCGGCTAAAAATGCTACAAATGCGGATCGCGATCCCATTTACGGGATCGATGAGGATCGGGAGATGATCGAAACGCCAGGAAGAAGATGATTGGCAGGAATGCGGGCCAGGCATCGCGCCCGGCCCGAAAAAGCGGGTTACTTCACTTCGCCCATCGCTTTCAGCTTTTTGGACAGCTCGCGGCGCTCTTTGGACAGATCGGCATTTTTGATGATGTAGTCATCAACGCGATCTTCGTAGTCGCTGCGCATGTTGGCGATGATGCCCTGAATGTCTTCAATGCTCATGCCGGGCTTGATGTACTCGCTCAGGTTGTCGAGCAGCAGCACGCGCTTCTGGTTATCACGAATTTTCTTTTCGTTGTCGACGATCTCGCGTTGCAGTTTGTTTTTGCGGCGGAACATACGCACAAACTCCAGCACGTCCTGGAAACTCGGCTTATTTGCATTATCCATCTTTATACCCTTGCTTTAGTAATACACAGATTCATTTGCTTACGGCCACATGGCACCAAGATACAGGTTTGTGGCGGTCCGGCACAACAGTGATTGGCTTATCTTACCCACTTTGCCCCGGCGGCCAAAACCCAAAGCGCCGCCTTCATGATCTGACCCCTTATTCACGCCCGGCGGCGGTGCAGACCTGGAGCAGATCCCCCAACTCTTCCAGCTGCTGCGCCAGCTCCATGCTGAGCCAGACATAGCCGTAAATCGGCGCTTCGCCGTGCTGGCCGAGGCTGACCTCCTGCATCAGCGTTTTCAGCTCGCCGGCGATCTCCGCCAGCTGCCCCGCCGCCGCCTGCCGCTGCGCCTGTGGCCCTTCGCGCATCAGCAGCGCCAGCGATTCCAGCGAGCTCAGCGTCAGCAGTTGGGTGCTGCGCAGCGTGCGGGCGTTCAGCATGATGAAGTGCGTTTCGCGCGAAGCCCAGTAGGCGTCGGCCATCAGTTCCAGCGTGCACACCAGATTGCGGCTGAGGGTTTGCACCGCCTCGAACACCGCTTTGGGGATGCGGGTTTCCTTGCTGGCGGGCATGATCAGGCTGCGCAGCTTCACCACCTGATTCAACAGATCCTTGAGCTGCGGCTCCAGCCGCGGCCGCTCAATGACGTTCGGCGAAAAGTAGGCGCCGTAAATTCGGGCGGCGGTTTGCAGGCAGTCCGCCATTTGCATGCGCCACAGAATGTAGGCGCGCTGCGGGTAGATGCTGGTGAACAGCAGCGCCAGCAACGAGCCGAAGATCACGTCGCCGCTGCGCCACAGCGCGGTGTGCATATCGCCGGCGCCCGCGCCGCACACCACCGCCAGCGTGATCCCCACCAGCAGCGCCATATACGGCCGTTTGCCGAGCGTCAGGTAACCGCAGACGAACATCACCACGCCGCACCAGACCAGCATCAGCGGCAGCGAATAGAGTTCCAGATACAGGGCGATCAGGCCGGACGCGGCGCCGAACACCGTGCCGGCAATGCGTTGCAGCGCCCGCTGCAGCACGTTGCCCCAAAACGAGATCGGCCCCATCACCACCACCAGGGTGATCAGCGGCCAGGTGCCTTCGGGCACCGCCAGCAGGCGGATCAGCAGAAAGGTCAGGATAAACGCCAGCCCGATGCGCACGCCGTGAACGACGCGATAGTGGCGATAGGTCAGCAGTTCAAGGGGAGAGATTTTTCGATCGAGGCGCACGATGCCTCCGATAAAGACCAGCCAGGCCGCTATTTTAGCGGAGGAAGCCCGGCGAGGAAAAGGCGAATGAGGCGTCCCCCATTCGCGGTCAGGCTCAGGCGGCGTACTTGTCGACCAGCGCGCGCAGAACGGCGGCGGTTTCGGCATCCATCACGCCGTCATACTTCTGCGGACGGAAGTGCAACTGGAACGCGCGCACCAGCTGGCGATAGCCTTCTGCGGTGTTCGCCGCCGAGGTGTCATAGCCGTATTGGGCGAACAGTTTCAGCAGATCGGCCTGCGCCGGCAGGCCCTGGCTGCAGTATTCCTGCTGACGCTGCTGCTTGGTCGCTTCGTCATACCAAGCGCCGACGCCGGCCTGATACAGCTGCTGCCACGGGAACTGCGGGCCCGGATCGCTCTTGCGGCCCGGCGCGATGTCGGAGTGCGCCACCACGTTCACCGGCGAGATGTCCGGATAACGCTGCAGAATGTTCTGCGCCAACTGGGTGACCGCCTCGATCTGCTGCGGATTGAACGGCGGGAAGGTGATGTTTTCACCGTCGCCGCTCGCCAGGTTGACGATCTCGATGCCGATCGAGGTGTCGTTGATATTGCTGCGGGTGCCCCACTGGCTGGTGCCGGCATGCCAGGCGCGCTCGTTCTCGTCCACCAGGTTGAAGATGCGCACGCCGCTGAAGCCGGCCGCCTGATAGGTCGCCTCGGTCGGATCCGGCACCAGGTAGTGCGCGCTGACCGATTTTCCGGTCAACGACGTCACCGAGTCGGCGAAGTTTTGCGCCGTGTAGTGCAGCACCAGAAAACGCACGCGGTGGCCGAAGCTGGCGACCGATCGGTAGCTATTGTAATCAATCTTGTACATCGTAAAGTCCCTCTCTCGTTTGATTTCACTGAGCGGCCCCTCATCATGACAGGCCGCCCCGCACGGGTGAACCCTTGGTCCACCCTTTTGTTTTAGCTAATTGCTAAATTATGCGCAAGTGTTTTTTAGCAAAATCGTTATTTACCTTTTTGCTAAAGAGTGCGATCATTGCACGATGGAAACTAAAGAAATCAGGCGCAACAATCTGCGCGAATTGATGGCCCGCTACGCCCGGCAAGGCGTCAACCAGAATGAGTTCGCCACGCTGGTTGAGTCTTCCGCGCCAACGCTGAGCCAAATCATCGGGGAAAAATCCTCCCGCAATCTTGGCGACAATCTGGCCAGGCGGATCGAGGCCAGGCTGAATTTGCCCAAAGGCTGGTTCGACGTGTTTCACGAAAAGCAGCTGGTGCGCCCGTTTGACAACGTGGCGGCGGAGTCGGACTTCCAGCCCGCCCGTTTGAAACCGGTGGTATGGGAAGATACCGAACAAGACAAGGAAGAGTTTGTGGAGATCCCGCTGCTGGATATTGATTTTTCCGCCGGCGACGGCTGCTACGAAATCGTCGATCGCGAGGAGTTTTCGCTGATCTTCCGCCGTTACTATCTGCACAAGATGGGGGTGGCGGTCAACGCCGCGCGCATTATCCGCATCTCCGGCTCCAGCATGGAACCGCGCCTGCAGGACGGCGACGTGGTCGGCATCAACACCGACGACACGCGCATCCGCGAGGGCAAGACCTACGCCATCCGCCACGGCAATTTGCTGCGGGTGAAGGTGCTGATCGAGCAGCCGGACGGCGGCGTCATCATCCGCTCCCTCAACCGGGAAGAGTACCAGGACGAGCATCTCAGCTATCAGCAGCGCAAGGAGCAACTGGTGGTGCTCGGCCGCGTCTTCTGGTCGTCTTCGTCCTGGTAGCAGAGCAACCTCGGGCGCCCGTTGCGCCCGGCGGTTATTTGAAGTCCACCACCATCTGCTGCTGGATAGACAGCCCGCGCGTCGACTGCACGCAGCCGGCGATGTAGTCGGTGAAACGCGGCGGTTTCGGCATGCCCAGCTTGAGGATCTTCTCGTTGCTGAAACGCACGTTGAGCATGGCGAACGAGCCGTACAGGCGCATCGCTTTGAGCATCAGCCGCTCGTTGCACGGGCCGAAAATGTCTTTCAGCTGACGGCGCATTTTCACCAGCGCGTCATAGGTCACCTGCGCATACTCATCGCCCACCGGCGCTTTTTCCAGGGCCGCCGCCATGGCGTTGTCAATTTCAGCAAAGCTGACGCTGCTCTCCTCACCGGCGGAGATGTGATAAACGTCGTTCTCCAGTGTTTCGCTGTTCATCAGCATCACCAGCGCATCCGCGCAGTAGTCCGCCGGGATCACGTCGATATTGTCCTGCAGCGAGCACATGAACTTGCGCAGCATCAGCGCCATGCCAAACACCCAGAAAATGCTGCTGGAAGGCTGGCAGCCCAGGCGGGTGTGCCCCACCACAATCGACGGACGAGCGATGGTCAACGGCATTTGCGGGCAGCGCTGGCGCATCAGCTGTTCGATGGTGGATTTGGAACGGGTATATTCCACCAGGTGCTCGGCGTCCTCCTCAAACTCGCCGCTCTCCGCCACCAGCGAACCCGGCTCCGGCGAACAGGACATGGCGGTGCCGACGTGCAGGAAGCGTTTTAATCCCGGCACCTGCGCCATTCTTTCAGCAAAGGCCAGAGTGCCTTCTACGTTTACCTTCCAAATGAGCGGGTTATTACCAAATGAAGCAACGGCCGCGCAGTTAATAACGTGCGTGACATTGTTAATACGTGCGTCAGTTAAAAAGTCGGCCGGCTCGGAAAGATCGCCCAACAATATATTTTCCATCGTAATTTTAGACAGCAGATTCGCGTCGATATTAAACTTTTCCATATTCGCGCGAATACGGGCCAGCCCTTGCTGCGCATCATCGGCGCGCACCAGCAAAAGATAATTAATAGACTGATTTTCAATCAATAATTTTTCAAGAACTGCACCACCGAGAAAGCCGGTAGCGCCGGTCAACAGTAGCGTTTTCATCATTGTCACCCACATTGGCATTGAATGTGGGAGATTGTATCTGCGGATATTTAAACAAATATTAAATAGAATTACGGCGCCCAGACTCACTTTTCTTAATATTATCTTAAGGAATCTTTTGAAACATCCATCCTGGGTTTAGTAACAAAAGAACCGCGTAGATTCCATGATTAATCTCCGCCGTTTAAATACCATTGATGTAGTGCCTGATTTAATTTAACGGTCAATGTTATTTCTCTTTTTGTCCGTGGAGGACTTATGACCTATAACCAAAAAATCTGGTTGGGGGTTTTACTGCTGTGCACCCTGTTTTGGGGGGCGGTGATAAGCGGCGCCTGTTCGCTGTATAACCGGGCGGATCGCCTCAATGCTCACCAGGCGCAGAGCGAGTTCGCCGCGCGTCACAGTCTGACTCCCAGCTCACAGCAAAGCGCTCAGGCGTCCACCTCCCCTCGGAATGGGTAGGGACAAGACCCGCTAACGATCCTATTATACCCTAAGGTTAACAGGGAGATAACGATGGTTCGAAAGCTGGATAGCTTACCGCAGGCGCAACGCGAGAAAATAGAAACCGATTTGCTGGCCATCAGCGTGATCTACAACGAGCGCTACGGCATCGCCTCGACCCAGGCGGAAACAGAACGACAGATCCCCGATCACCTGCTCCCCTACTTTCATCAGCGGCTGGATTTCTATCGCCGTGCGTAATTGCGCGCATTTCGCTAACCGCCGCTTGGCATCGCTCCCCACGCCGTTACAATAGGGGCATATTGTATCCGCCACTGAAGAGACGCGATTTTGAGCAGCAAGGCAACGGCCACATTTTACATTCACGACTATGAGACCTTCGGCAAGAGCCCGTCGCTGGACCGCCCGGCGCAGTTCGCCGGCGTGCGCACCGATATGGATTTCAACATTATCGAAGAGCCGCTGGTCATCTACTGCGCCCCGGCCGACGACTACCTGCCGGAACCCGAGGCGGTGATGATCACCGGCATCACGCCGCAGGTGGCGCGAGCCAAAGGCGTTAACGAGGCCGAGTTCACCCGCCAAATCCATCAGGCCTTCAGCGTGGCCGGCACCTGCATTCTCGGTTACAACAACATCCGTTTCGATGACGAAGTGAGCCGCAATATCTTCTATCGCAACTTCTACGATCCCTATGCCTACAGCTGGCAAAACGGCAACTCGCGTTGGGATCTGCTGGATGTGATGCGCGCCTGCTACGCCCTGCGTCCGGACGGCATCGTCTGGCCGGAAAACGAAGACGGTTTCCCCAGCTTCCGCCTCGAACACCTCACGCGCGCCAACGGCGTCGAACACACGCAGGCTCACGATGCGATGTCGGACGTTTACGCCACCATCGCCATGGCCAAGCTGGTCAAGCAGGCGCAGCCGCGGCTGTTCGATTTCCTGCTGCAGCACCGCAACAAGCACAAGCTGAACGCCCTGATCGACGTCGCCGACATGACGCCGCTGGTGCACGTCTCCGGCATGTTCGGCGCGGCGCGCGGCAACACCAGCTGGGTGTCGCCGTTGGCCTGGCACCCGGACAACAAGAACGCGGTGATCATGTGCGATCTGGCCGGCGACATGACGCCGCTGTTGACGCTGAGCGCCGAGCAACTGCGTGAACGGCTGTACACCCGCCGCGACGATCTGGCGCCGGATCAGGCGCCGGTGCCGATCAAGCTGGTGCACATCAACAAATGTCCGGTGCTGGCGCCGGCCAAAACCTTGCTGCCGGAGAACGCCGAGCGGCTGGGCATCGATCGTCAGGCGTGTCTGCAAAATCTGCAGCTGCTGAAACAGCATCCGGAAGTGCGCGAGAAAGTGGTCGCGCTGTTCGCCGAAGCCGAGCCGTTCAAAGGCGCCGACGACGTCGACGCCCGCTTGTACGACGGTTTCTTCAGCGACGCCGACAAGGCGGCGATGAGGATTATCCAGCAGACCAAGCCGCAGAACCTGCCGGCGCTGGATCTGGCCTTCAGCGACGGCCGCATGAAAGAGCTGCTGTTCCGCTTCCGCGCGCGCAACTACCCGAATACGCTGGACGACGCCGAGCAGCGCCGCTGGCTGCAACACCGTCAGGAAGCCTTGAGCGCGGAGCGCGTGCAGAGTTACCTGCTGCAGCTCGAATCGCTGTATAACCTGCACGAAGGCGACAAAGAGAAAACCGCCCTGCTGAAAGCGCTGTTCGATTACGGCAAAGAGTTGGTGGGATAAAACCCGCAGCAAGCAGAAAAGGAAAAGGCCGCGAAAGCGGCCTTTTTTGTGGCTGAGGAGACGGCTCGCGCTTAGGCGGCGTCTTCGCTCGCTTGCGGCACCGGCAGACGGAAGCTGCGGGTGACGAAGGCCAGGTAGATCAGGCCGATGGCCGCCCAGACCAGGCCCAGCGTCATCGAGCTGGCTTCCAGGTTGATCCACAGCGCGCCGACGGTCAGTGCGCCCATCACCGGCAAGATCAGGTAGTTGAACGTGTCCTTCACGGTGCGGTTCATCTTGTCGCGAATATAGAACTGCGAGATCACCGACAGGTTGACGAAGGTGAAGGCCACCAGCGCACCGAAGTTGATCAGCGCAGTCGCGGTCACCAGGTCAAACGACACTGCGGACAGCGCGATGGCGCCAACCAGCAGCACGTTCAGCGCCGGGGTACGCCACTTCGGATGCACATAGCCGAAGAAGCGAGTCGGGAACACGCCGTCGCGGCCCATCACGTACATCAGACGCGAAACGCCCGCGTGCGCCGCCATGCCTGACGCCAATACCGTCACGCAGGAGAACACCAGGATCACCGACTGGAAGAACTTGCCCGCCACGTACAGCATGATTTCAGGCTGCGACGCGTCAGGATCCTTGAAGCGCGAGATGTCCGGGAAATACAGCTGCACGAAGTAAGACACCACGATAAAGATGATGCCGCCGATCAGCGCCGTCAGGAAGATGGCTTTCGGGATCACTTTCTCTGCGTCTTTGGTTTCTTCGGACAGCGAGCTGATGCCGTCGAAGCCCAGGAACGAGAAGCACAGGATAGTCGCGCCGGTAATCATCGGCACCACGTGAGCGTTATCGGACCAGAACGGGCGGCTGCTGACCAGCGTACCGGCGCCTTCGCCGTGGTAAACGCCGTTGATCACCAGGCCCAGGAACACGATCATGATCGCCACCTGCACCACCACGATGATGGAGTTCAGGTTAGCCACCAGCTTGATGCCACGCAGGTTGAAAATCGTCATCAACCCGACCAGCACCGCCACGAAGATCCAGGACGGGACGCCCGGGAAGATCGCTTCCAGGTAAATCTTGGCCAGCAAAATATTGATCATCGGCATGAACAGATAGTCCAGCAGCGATGACCAGCCCACCATAAAGCCGACGTGCGGACTGATGGCTTTCTGGGCGTAGGTGTAGGCGGAACCGGCGGAAGGGAACTTCTTCACCAGCTTGCCGTAGCTCAGGGCGGTAAACAGGATCGCCAGCAGAGCGAAGGCGTACGCGGTCGCGACGTGACCATCGGTCAGGCCGGATACGATGCCGAAGGTATCGAAGATGGTCATTGGCTGCAGATAAGCCAGACCCATCATCACTACCGGAACCAATGTCAGGGTTTTACGCAGCTGAGTGCGCTGAGCCGGAGCGGCGTTAAGGGTGTTATCGGACATTGTTCAGCCCCCCCTTACCTTGAGCCTTGCGGATGGCGGACACGCCAAGACTTAAGGTTGCGGGGAAACTTCGCAACGAGCGACTTAATTCTAAAAGAAGGGGATTGTAAGCTGGATAACGGGTCGAGGTAACCTCGGCTGCTCCATAGTCGCTGCGGCCACAGCGGAAACCGGCGGGCACCGGCGCTAAAGTGAAAAATTGCCCCATCTTTCTAATCCTCATGAGTCACGACCATAAAGTTTTGTTTGATCGTGCACGAAACTATTTATCTATCCGGATCGGTGTCCGGCCTCGCTTGGTGTATGAAACGCTACGTTGGTAAAACTAAATGCAAAAAAAATAACCGACGCTTTCAAAACGTCGGCTATCTGCATTTGAGATATTTTGCACCAGAATGCCTCCGGATGACAAGATCCGGAAGCCCTCAAATACAAATTCTTTTTGTCGATCGAACGGAAAACCAGCCCGGCAGGCGAATTAATCCGCTACCGGCAGGCCGGTCGCCCGCACATACTTCTTACTTTATACGCCCATTCAGGCATTTTTCAACATCCAGTCGATCTCGGTTTCCGTCACCCGCCGTTCAAACTGCAGCAATTCGTCCGTCTTGCAGGCGTGATACACCTGGGTGAAACGCTCGCCCAGATAGTGGGTCAACGCGTGCTGATGTTCAAACTCGTACAGCGCATCGCTCTGGCGGATCGGCAGCGGCAGCCCCTCCTGCTCCAGCCCGTTGCCGGTCACCGGCTCAGGCAACGGCAGCGCGTTGTCCAACCCGTACAGCATGCCGGCCAGGATCGCCGCCATCACCAGATACGGATTGGCGTCGGCGCCGGCCACGCGGTACTCCACCCGATGATTCTCCGGTTCGCCGCAGGGGATGCGCAGCGCCACGGTGCGATTGTTGTGGCCCCAGGCTGCCTGGATCGGCACATACATCCCCGGCTGGAAACGCCGATAGGCATTGACGTTCGGCGCCAGCAGCGCCATCGACGCCGGCATCAGGGTGATCATTCCGGCCAGCGCCTGTTTCAGCAACGGTGAATCCTCGCCTTCGCCGTCGGCGAACAGGTTGTTGCCCGCCCCGTCCTGCATGCTGACATGCACGTGCATGCCGCTGCCGGCGTAATCCTCGTAGGGTTTGGCCATAAAGGTGGCGTGCATACCGTGGTTCTCGGCCACCAGCCGCACCAGCCGCTTCAGCGCCAGCGCGTGATCGCAGGCCAGCAAAATATCGTCGGTATGACGCAGATTGACCTCGAACTGCCCCGGCGACGCCTCCGCCACCGCGCCGTCCGCCGGCAGCCCCTGCAGCTTCGCCAGCGCGTCGATATCGTTCAGCACCTCAGCGAAATGGTTCAGGTTATCGACGGAATACACCTGGCTTTGGGTGTTGCGCTCCTGGGTGCCGGGCGCACACGGCGGCTGCAAATCGCCTTCCGCGTCGCGCAGCCTATCGATGAGATAAAACTCCAGCTCTACCGCTGCCACCGGGAACAAGCCGCGCTGTCGCAGCGCCTGCCACACGCGGTTCAGCACATTACGGGGTTCAACGTCAAAGGGAGTGCCATCTTCATCCAGCATGGTCAGCAACACCTGGCCGATATGCTCCGGATCGGCGGCCGACGGCGTCAGCGAGCCGGGCACCGGCAGACAAATGCGATCAGGCTCGCCGAGCTCCTGCCCAAGACCGGTCTCCTCCACCACGTTGCCGAGGATGTCCATGGCGAACACCGACGCGGGGAAGTAGCTGCCTTTTTCCAGTTTTTTCAACCCTGAGACGGGTATGCGCTTGCCGCGGAAGGAACCATTGAGATCGGTGAGAAGGATATCGACATACTGCGTGGCGGGATGGCGTTCCAAATAATGAGCAACCTCATTTTGGAACGCGCTACTTCGCCTCTCTTCATGATGCTGTGCAAAATGTTCAACTGCTGCGCTATTGGTTTGCATACGTCACCCGCCATTATGCTCTTAAGGCGCGTTAGCGCCCGTCCGCCGTTCGATTCAACACATGATTGGATTTCTCGCCAGGTCGCGCCGCTGCCGGGCGCTCAAAATAACATCCACAATATGAAACATAGTATTAACAGAATGGGTTTGCAAATGTTACAATCCTGTTTGATTATTCATCACCGACTGCTAAATTGATAAAATATTGACCGAAAAGGCCTTGCTGCCATTTTTACGTCAACTATTTCGTCCAACGCACCGAGAGTGAATATGGGCAATATATTTTCCAAACCCACCCTAACTACCGATATCATGCAGCATCGTTATCGACCAGACAGGCACCCGATAGCGATCTTCATTTCTACCTGTCGCCCTTACCAGAAGGAAGTACCGCTATGAGCGAAGCCAGCTTGGCACCGGGCAAACGCCTGTCACAGATCCGTCAGCAATTGGGTTTGTCGCAGCGCCGGGTCGCCGAACTGTCCGGGTTAACCCACAGTGCGATCAGCACCATCGAACAGGACAAGGTCAGCCCGGCCATCAGCACGCTGCAAAAGCTGCTGAAGGTGTATGGCCTGTCGCTGTCTGAATTCTTTGCCGAACCGGAGGCCGTCGACGAACCGCGCGTGGTGATCGACGCCGAAGATCTGATTGAGATCGGCAGCCAGGGGGTGTCGATGAAGCTGGTGCACAACGGCAGCCCGACGCGCAACCTGGCGATGATGCTGGAAACTTACCAGCCCGGCACCACCACCGGCGAAAAGATCAAGCATCAGGGCGAAGAGATCGGCACCCTGCTGGAGGGCGAGATCGTGCTGACCATCAACGGCCAGAGCTATTGCCTGACCGCCGGTCAGAGTTACGCCATCAACACCGGCATTCCGCACAGCTTCAGCAATACGTCGGCGCGCATTTGCCGCATCGTCAGCGCACACACCCCTACCACCTTCTGACCGCTTCTCGCACCGGCGCAGCCTGACGCGGGTTGCGCCCCTGCCTCTCCACGTTTTTCATCGCCGTTATGCCATTTTGTTGGTTGCCAACGGCGCAATCTGTGTTACAACAGAGCAAAACAGCCATCTAAACATCTAAACGGCCTTACTACCCTATGTCAACCGTAACGCCTTCACGCCTCGAGATGCGCAATATCTCGATCGCCTTCGCCGGCTTCAACGCGCTGCAGGACGTGGACTTCACGCTGCAGGGCGGATCAATCCATGCGCTGGTCGGCGCCAACGGCGCGGGCAAGTCGACGCTGATGGCGATCCTCTCCGGCGCCCACGATCATTATCGCGGCGAGATCCTGATCGACGGCCAGCCGGTGGCGATCCACTCCCCGCTGCAGGCGCGCCGTCACGGTATTCACGTGGTGCAGCAAGAGGTCGACGTCGCGCTGATCCCCACGCTGTCGGTAGCGGAAAACATCATGCTTGACTGGCTGAACGAGCCGGGCCACTGGCTGAACTGGGCGGAGCTGCACCGCCACGCCGCGCAGCTGCTGCAGCAATGGGCGCTGCCGCTCAACCCGCGCAGACGCCTGGCGGACTGCACGCTGGCGGAAAAACAGCAGGTGCTGCTGGCGCGCGCGCTGTCGCACCGCTGCCGTTTTCTGGTGCTCGACGAGCCGACCGCGCCGCTCGATCGCGCCGAGAGCGAGCGCCTGTTTAACGTGGTGCGCCGCCTGCAATCCGAAGGCATCGGCATCGTGTTTATTTCCCACCGCATCCACGAACTGAGCGACATTTGCGATCGGCTGACGGTGCTGCGCGACGGCCGGCGCGTCAGCGAAGACGCCATGCGCGGGCTGAACGGCGAACAGGTCGTCGAGAAGATGCTCGGCCATCGGCTGGACGACATTTTCCCGCCGCCGCGCCCGCCGCACCCAGAGCGAACGCTGCTGCAGGTGGAGGGCTTGCGCGATCGCCATAAGCTGCGCGACGTTTCGCTGCGGTTGCATGAGGGCGAGATCCTCGGCATCGCCGGGCTGGCCGGGGCGGGCAAAACCGAACTGTGCAAGGCATTGTTCGGCGCCGGCGCCGTGCAGCTCGAGCGCGGCGAACTGCGCGGGCAGCCCTGGGCGCCACACGCGCCGCACCTGTCGGTCGAACAAGGATTGGCGCTGGTGCCGGAAGAACGCCGCAAAGAAGGCATTTTCATCGACGAGGCGATCCCGATGAACCTGAGCGTCAGCGCCGACGACAGCTTCTCGCGCTGGAGCCTGTTCAACCGGCGGCAAGAACTGCGCTGGGCGCGCGAGATCATGCAGCGTCTGAACATTCGCGCCTCCGGCCCGCAACAGCGGCTGGCGCGCCTGTCAGGCGGCAATCAGCAAAAAGTGGCGATCGGCAAATGGCTGCGCGGCGACGCCGAGGTGCTGATCTTCGATGAGCCGACCAAGGGCGTGGACATCAAGGCCAAACAGGAGCTGTTCAGCCTGATCGACGGCCTGGCCCGCGCCGGCAAAGGCGTGATTTACGCCTCCGGCGAGTTCGCCGAGCTGATTGGCCTGTGCGATCGCATCTGCGTGCTGTGGGACGGCCGCATCGTGGCGGAGTTGAACGCTGCCGACATCGACGAAGAAACCTTATTGCTCTATTCCACCGGAGGAACCCCTGCGTGAGTAAAGAATTTGCCTTGCGGCCTGCGCTGCCCTGGCGCCAACAGCTGTTCGATTTCCTCTATAAGTGGGGCATGCTGCTGACCGTGGCGGCGCTGATCGCCCTGTTTGGCCTGGCGTCGGACAATTTTCTCGATGCCAACAACATCATCAATATCCTGCGTTCGATCGCCATCGTGACGGTGATCGCCATCGGCGTCTCCATCTCGCTGTCGGTCGGCGGTTTCGATCTGTCGGTCGGCTCAACCGCCTCACTGGCCAACGCGCTGGTGATTTCACTGTTCGTCTGGCACGGGTTCGGCACCACCGGCGCCATCGTGGTGACGCTGCTGCTGTGCACACTGGTCGGCCTGTTCAACGCCCTGCTGATCGTGGTGTTCAGAATTCCCGATATGCTGGCGACGCTGGCCAGCCTGTTCGTGATCCAGGGCGTGGCGATGACTTACAGCTACGGCGGCTCCATCACCCAAAACATGGTGCTGCCGAATGGCGACATGGCGGAAGGCCTAATCCCGGAGGTGTTTTCCGCCCTCGGCCAGGTGCCGGTGATCGTGCTGATCATGCTGGCGGTCACCGTGGCGGTGCAGCTGTTTCTGTCGTTGACCAAGCACGGCCGCCGGATGTATGCCATCGGCGGCAACCCCGAGGCGGCGCGTCTGTCGGGCATCCGCACCGTGCGTTACAGGGTTGCCGCTTACGTCATTTCCTCTTGGCTGGCGGCGCTTGGCGGCATCTTGCTGGCGTCACGTATCGGCTCTTCGCAGGTCAATGCCGGCGGCGGCTATCTGATGGACGCGGTGGCGGCGGCCTATATCGGCTTCTCGCTGGCGGGCTCCGGCAAACCCAATGCGCTCGGTACCCTGATCGGCGCGGTGATCCTCGGCGTGCTGCAAAACGGC
This sequence comes from Serratia sp. EC4, assembly GCF_059652115.1. Classification (NCBI taxonomy): domain Bacteria; kingdom Pseudomonadati; phylum Pseudomonadota; class Gammaproteobacteria; order Enterobacterales; family Yersiniaceae; genus Serratia; species Serratia sp. EC4. Next base: position 1,070,795 of record NZ_JBNIDE010000001.1, read on the forward strand.
CTGGTGATGCTGTCGGTGCCCTACTACGCCATGGACATTATCAAAGGCCTGGTGCTGGCGCTGGCGCTGGCCATCACCTACATCCAGAAACGCTGATCACCCCGGCGCACGCCCGCTGCGCCGCTTTTCCCTTTAATTCATCCGGTTACCCTTTCCCGTTAGCAGAACAAGCATACAAATGATATGAATTATCATTAGCGTTTACATTCAGTAAAAAATCCTTACAATACCCTCACGCAACGCTGACGAAGCGAAGTATTTCTCAGCGAACGATGAATAATTTCATTAGAAATTCAATTGGTTAATTACTTTCACTTCAATCCAGGAAAGGTTCACCTCATGGAAACGCCACGTTACAGCAAGCTCGCCGCTCTGGTGATTGCCTCACTCAGCGCCACCGCCGCACTGGCCGCGCCGCAGAACGACACCCAGGACACCATGGTCGTCACCGCCTCCGGCTTCCAGCAAAAAATTCAGGACTCCGCCGCTTCCATCTCGGTGATCCCGCGCCAGCAAATCGAAGACAAGGCTTACCGCGACATCACCGACGCGCTGAAAGACGTGCCGGGCGTGGTGGTCACCGACGGCGGCAGTAAAAGCGACATCAGCATCCGCGGCATGTCTTCCAAGTACACCCTGATCCTGGTGGACGGCAAGCGCGTCGACACCCGCGGCACCCGCCCGAACAGCGACAACGCCGGCATCGAACAAGGCTGGCTGCCGCCGCTGGAAGCCATTGAGCGCATCGAAGTGGTGCGCGGGCCGATGTCTTCGCTGTACGGTTCCGACGCCATGGGCGGCGTGATCAACGTCATCACCCGCAAAACCTCACGCACCGAGTGGAAAGGCTCGCTGCACGGCGATGCCACCCTTCAGGAAAACCGCGATTCCGGCGACCTGTTCCAGACCAACGCCTACGCGTCCGGCCCGCTGGTTGAAGGCCTGCTCGGCCTGCGGGTCAACGGCCTGCTCTCACGCCGCGCGGAAGATAAAATCGTCAACGGTTACAACGAACAGCGCATGCGCAGCGGCACTGCGGTGTTCACCCTGACCCCGGACGAGAAAAACGAATTCGACTTCGAAATCGGCCGCTCGCTGCAGGATCGCAACAGCACGCCGGGCAAATCGGTGGTGGCGGAGCGCTGCAGCAAAGGCAAATGCACCCCAACTTCCCGCAGCGAAGATCTCTACACCCGCACCAACTACTCGCTGACCCACAACGGTTATTACGACTTCGGCAACTCCACCAGCTACGTTCAGCGGGAAGAGACCAACAACCCGGGCCGCAAAATGAAGATGTACAACACCATCTTCAACACCCAGAACCAGTTCGAGCTGGGTTCCCACATGCTGAACCTCGGCGGCCAATACCGCTATGAGAAACTGGGCGACAGTGGCAACCAGCTAAGCTCGGCGCAAGACGTCAATCAACTGACGCGCTGGAGCTGGGCGCTGTTCGCCGAAGACGAATGGGCGCTGACCAATGACTTTAGCCTGACCAGCGGCATCCGTATGGACCGCGATCAGAACTTCGGCAGCCACTGGTCGCCGCGCATGTACGGCGTTTGGCACCTGACCGAGCAGTGGACGCTGAAAGGCGGCGTTTCCGCCGGCTACCGTTCGCCGGATCTGCGCCAATCCTCCGCCAACTGGGGCCAGGTCACCGGCGGCGGCGTGCGTAAAGGCATCATCGTCGGCAACCCGGATCTGCAGCCGGAGAAGAGCCTGAGCGAAGAGATCGGCCTGATGTGGGATAGCCTGAAAGGCGTCAACGCCGGGGTCACCGTCTTCAACACCGACTTCAAGAACAAGATCACCGAAGTGCGCCGCTGTGAAGACACGCCGGACTGTAAGATCGGCAATGACGTCTACGACTTTATCAGCGATCGCGTCAACGTCGACAAAGCCAATATGCGCGGCGTAGAAGCCACCTTCGGCTGGCAGATCAACAAAGACTGGAAGTGGAACACCAACTACACCTACACCTCTTCCGAGCAGAAGAGCGGCGAGTTCCAGGGCAAGGCGCTCAACCAGATGCCGAAGCACATGGTTAACACCGTGCTGGATTGGCGCGCCACGCAGGACCTCAGCCTGTGGTCGCGCGTTAATTTCCGCAGCAAAACGTCTGAGTATCTGAGCCGTACCTCGATGGCCAAGAGCACGCCGTCCTACACCTTCGTCGATGCGGGCCTGAGCTACCAGGCGGCGAAAAACCTGCAGCTGACCGGCGGGGTCTACAACATCCTCGACAAGACCGTGGATTACGATCACTACAACACCACGCTGGACGGCCGCCGTTACACCGTCGGCATGACCTACAACTTCTGATGCCCTTGGGCGCGCGCCGCGCGCCCTTTTCATTCCATCACCGTGAGGAAGCTCCATGAAATTACGCCGCTCCCCCCTGATGATCGCCCTGCTGGCCGCGATGGCGCTGGCGGGTTGCCACAGCAAAACCGATACGCAGGTAGCCGCTACCCCGGCTACCGTCAACGTCCAGCACCTGAATGGCAGCACCGAGGTGAAGAAGCACCCGCAACGCATCGTGGTGCTGGATTACGCCTCGCTGGAAACGCTGCAGCTGCTGGACGTCGAGCCGCTGGCGCTGCCCGGCAACCGCAAGAACTTGCCGGATAGCCTGAAGCGCTATCAGGATGACAAATACCTCAATGCCGGCACCCTGTTCCAACCGGATATGGCCGTGCTGCGCGCCGCCAAACCGGATCTTATCCTGATCGCCGGCCGGGCGTCCAAAGCCTATGACGAGCTGAACACGCTGGCGCCGACGTTGAACATGTCCGTCGATCAGCAGGATCAGTTGGGCAGCCTGAAACAGCGCACCCTGCAGCTGGGCGAGCTGTTTGATAAGCAGCAACAGGCGCAGGCGGCGATCGACAAGCTGGATGCGCAGATCGCGGCGGTCAAACCGCAGGCCGCCCAGGCCGGACGCGGGCTGGTGGTGCTGTTCTCCGGCGGCAAGATCAGCGCTTACGCCCCCAAGAGCCGTTTCAGCTTCGTCTATGACGCCCTCGGCTTCGCGTCCGCGTTGCAGTCCGATGAAAAAGACGTGCGCGGCAACAAGCTGACGCCTGAGCAGGTGGCCAAGCTGAATCCGGACTGGCTGTTCGTCATCGACAGAGACGCCGCGACCGGGCGGCCGAACGCGGTGGCGCCGCAGAAAATCCTCACCGGCACCGCACTGAAGAAAACCACGGCGGTGAAAAAAGGCCAGGTGGTTTACCTGCCGGCGGCCGAGGTCTATCTGTCCGGCGGCATCGTCACCGCCCAACACGTCGTCGAACGCGTGAGCGAGGCGCTGAATCACACTGCGCGATAAAGAAAGCCCGGCGATGCCGGGCTTTTTCTTGGGTTAAATCGTCGGCTGGTTTACCAAACCGTCTATCAGCACCTGCGGCGTGCCCTGCGAGCAACGTTCGATGCGCCCGCGCACGCCGTAGACCCGCGCCAGGCTCTGCGGCGTAATCACCTGATCCGGCGCGCCATCGGCGATCAGATCGCCATCCTGCAGCATCAGCACGTGGTCGCCGTGACGCAGCGCGATGTTGATGTCATGCACCACCACCACCGTCACGATATTGCGCTTGCGGGTTTCACGGCGCACCAAATCCATCACGTGGAACTGATAGTTGAGATCGAGCGCGCTCAGCGGCTCATCCAGCAGCAGCAGCGACGGCTGACGGATCAGCGACTGCGCCAACCCCACCAGCTGTTTCTGGCCGCCGGACAGCTGATCGAGATAACTCAACGCCAGATGGGCGATGCCCAGTTGCTCCAGCAGGGCCATCACCTCCGCTTCGCTGCCGGCGTTGCTGCGGCCGCCCGAGGCGCGCTGCGCCACGATGATCGACTCCAGCACGTGCAGGTGCACCCCGGCGGGCAGCGACTGCGGCAGATACACCACTTTCTCCGCGCGACGGGCGAACGGCATCTGCATCAGATCGCCGTCGTCCAGCCACAGCTTGCCCTGCGCCGGGTTCAGCCCGGCCAGCGAGCGCAGCAGCGTCGATTTGCCGCTGCCGTTCGGCCCCAGCAGCACGGTGATTTGCCCGCGCGGCAGCATCGGCACCGAGAGATCGTCGATCACCTGGCGTTTCGGGTAGCCCGCCGAGAAGTGTTCTATGCGCAAGCCCTGGTTCATACGTTCCCCCGATGGCGCAGAATAATGCTCAGGAAGAACGGCACCCCGACCAGCGAGGTGACGATGCCCACCGGAATGATCACGCCGGGCACCAGATTTTTCGACGCCACCGAGGCCATCGACAGCACCAGCGCGCCAATCAGCGCGCTGGCCGGCAGGTAGAAACGGTGATCTTCGCCGAAGATCATGCGGGCGATGTGCGGCGCCACCAGGCCGATAAAGCCGATCGGCCCGACGAAAGCCACCGCCAGCGCCGAGAGCATGCTGATGCGCAGCAGCGTGGTCAGCCGCAGACGACGCACGTCGATGCCGAAGCTCACCGCCCGGTCTTCACCCAGACGCAGCGCGGTCAGTTTCCACGAGCTCATCATCGACAGCGGCAGCAGCACGGCGAACACCCCGAACAGAATGCCCAGCTTGTCCCACGAGGCGCGCGCCAGGCTGCCCATGGTCCAGAACACCAGCCCCTGCAGCGTGTCCTCGCTGGCGATGAATTGCATCATCGAGACCAGCGCGTTGAAGGTAAACACCAGCGCGATGCCGAACAGCACTACGCCGGAGGTGGCGACCCGCGTCCAGCGCGTGATGCCGTCGAGCATCAGCGCGGCGAACAGCGCGAAGATAAAAGCGTTGGCGGAGATGAACCACTGATCGGGAATGCCCGGAATGCCGATGCCGAGCACGATCGCCAGCGCGGCGCCAAAGGCCGCGGCGGAAGACACCCCGAGGGTGAAGGGACTGGCCAGCGGGTTATTCAGGATGGTCTGCATTTCCGCCCCGGCCAGGCCGAGCGCAAAGCCCACCACCACCGCCATCAGCGCATAGGGCAAGCGGATGTCCCAGACGATCACCCGCGTGCCGGCATCGGCCGCGGCGGGGTCAAGCAGCGTTTGCCATAAGGAGGACAGCGACAGGCCGGACGGCCCCATGGTGAAATCCAGCAGCAGCGAGCCCAGGATCGCCAGTGCCAACACGCCCATCATCAACAGGCGATGGCGAAGAATATGCTGATAACGCCCCATCACGCCGGCGTTGGGTTGCCCCTTGGCGTCAGTCATGGGATCGGTGGATACGCTCATTCGTTAAGATACCTGTTACAACCATCATGACAGCGGCGCGAAGGCGTCCGCCGTAAACCGGAAAGCGCGCGGCGACCGCCTGTGCGCAGCCGCCCACAATAAAGCAAACGATAATACTTATCAATCATATCAATAGGTGAAAACAGCGTTGTCGAAATGTAATAATTTGTTTTTTCTCGCCATTTTTCAAACCACCACGCTTTCCCCCGCCAACGGCCAGTAGGTTAATTATTCTGAAAATTATTCCTGATCCGACCAGACTCTGACAAATAGCGGCAAAACCACATAGAATCCAAAACCACAGCACCGCGCGTGCAAAAAACTTTCAGGCCGCCGCAAGAGCGGCCTTATTGACGAGGCTGTAATGAGAAGTCCATCTCCGGCGGTAACGCCCAAACGCCCGGCGCTGCTGAACTGGCTGTTGCACAGCCCGCTGCACGCCGATGACGAACCGTTTCAACGCCAGCTGCGTCTCACGCTGACGCCCTCTCCTCTCACCCCCTGGCTGAATGCCGTGGGGCCGGCCGCGCTGTTGGCGGGGTACGCCTGGCTGAACCAACCGCTGGTCGGTATCGGCCTGCTGCTGCTGTTGCTGCTGTTGACCGCCGGGCGCGCCAGGTTGGCGCAAAGGCGCCAACCCGCCTGGCCGAACGCCATGCTGGTGACAGTGTTGTTGTGGGCGCTGCTGGTCGGCGCCAGCGCCGCGCTGGCGATGCTGTCGGGCCGCTTCGTGCTGATCCTGTTCGCCGGCCTGACCATTACCGCCCTGGCCTGCTGGCTGATGCAGCGCCACGCCGCCGCCCCGCGCTTCGCACTGCTTGAGGTGATCGCGCTGACGCTGCCCTACCTGCTGGCGGCGCCGCTGTCGCGCGTGCAAAACCTGTTTGTCCTGGCGGACCTCGCGCCGCTGTGGCTGGTGCTGGCCCACGGCATGATCGCGCGCTACCACCGCCAGCTGGTGCAGCACGTCACGCTGGCGTGGGAGAAGCAGCAGGCGTCGCACCGCGATCGCCTGACCGGCTTTCTCAACCGCGCAGGCGGCGAGACGGTGATGCGCAGCATCTGCCGTCCCGGAACGGCGCAGCCGATCTCCCACCTGTTCATTCTTGAATTCGGCCCGCTGGCGGCGCTCTACCAAAGCCACGGCGTCCAGATCGGCGACGACGTGCTGCGCACCGTCGGCGAGCGCCTCAAAACGCTGATCCGCCCGAGCGACTACGTCTGCCGCTACACCGGCGGCCAGTTTCTGATTCTGGTGCACGATCTGCCCTACGGCGCGGAAAGCGAGTTCCTGGCGCGCATTGTGCCACCGCTGGAGGCGCCCTACGATTTTGGCGCGTTCGGCGAGGTGAACATGCGGCTTAACGCCGGCATTGTGGCGCTGACGCAGAATTACACGACGGTAGAGAGTTTGATGAGCTCGGCGCAGCAGGCGCTGGCGGAAGCCAAAGGCGGGAAAAAGTAAAACAAAACGCGGCGGGAGCCCCCCGCCGCGTGTCACTCACCGAAAATTACTTCACGTCCATCTTCGGGAATTCCATCTCGCTGTACTTCACGACACGGGTGCCTTGCGACAGCTTGTAACCAAACCAAATCAGCAGGAACAGCGGAATGCCGATGTAGGTCGCGGTCACGCCATACCAGTCGATCTTATCTTGCAGGAAGGCCTGGTAGTTCTGGCCCAGGGTAATGATCAGGCACAGCACGAAGGCGAAGATCGGCCCCAGCGGGAAGAACCCGGAACGGTACGGCAAATCGTTCAGATCGCGCCCCTGCAGCATGTAACCGCGACGGAAACGGTAGTGGCTGATAGCGATGCCCAACCAGGCGATGAAACCGGTCATGCCCGAGGTATTGAGCAGCCACAGGTAAACCGACTGGTTGCCGAACATTGACGTCAGGAAGCACAGGCCGGCCACCACGCAGGTCGCATACAGCGCGTTGCGCGGCACGCCGCCTTTCGACAGCTTGGCGAAAATGCGCGGCGCCTTGCCTTCCGATGCCAGGGTGTACAGCATGCGGGTCGATGCGTACATGCCCGAGTTACCGGCCGACAGCACCGCCGTCAGGATCACCGCGTTCATGACCGCCGCCGCCGACAACAGGCCGGCATGCTGGAACACCAGGGTGAACGGGCTGACGCTGATGTCTTTCACGTCGTTGCGCAGCAGGCTCGGATCGGTGTACGGAATGATCAGGCTGATGATCAGAATGGCGAAGATATAGAACAGCAGGATACGCCAGAACACCTGACGCACTGCGCGCGGGATGTTTTTACCCGGATTCTCCGATTCGCCGGCCGCGATGCCGATAAGTTCTGTGCCCTGGAACGAGAAGCCGACGATCATGGCCACGCCGATCATCGCCGAGAAGCCGCCGGCGAACGGCGCATCCCCAATGGTCCAATTCTGCCAGCCGGCATGCTCGCCGCCTTTCAGAATGCCGACAATCATCAGCACGCCGACGGCGATGAAAATAATCACGGTACTGACCTTGATCAGCGCGAACCAGTATTCCGCCTCGCCGAACCCTTTCACCGAAATGTAGTTCAGCAGGAACATCAGGCCGAGGAACAGCGCGCTCCAAACCCAGCCGGGAGTGTCCGGGAACCAGTAGCTCATCACCAATTGCGAAGCCACCAGGTCAACGGCGATGGTCACCGCCCAGTTGTACCAGTAGTTCCAGCCCAGTGCGAAGCCGAAGCCTTCTTCCACGTATTTGGCGCCGTAGGTGGAGAATGAACCGGAGACCGGCATAAAGGCCGCCAGTTCGCCCAGACTGGTCATCAGGAAGTACACCATCAAACCGATCAGAGCGTAAGACAGCAGCGCCCCGCCGGGGCCGGCCTGAGAAACCGTGGCGCCCGAGGCGACAAACAGGCCGGTGCCGATGGAGCCGCCGATGGCGATCATGGTCAAATGCCGGGCTTTCAGCTCGCGGCGCAATCCGGGAGCTTGCTGCCCCGATGTTTTTATATCCTGCTGAGCCATTCGTTCCCTATCTATCTGCTCTTCGAAAAATGAGGGCGGATTGTAACAAATACCCGCCGGTGAACTAGCAACATTGCACCGATATAAGATAGCTTCATAATTCAGAGGCAATTATTAGCCGCGGCCCTTATGGCCTTACTTACTCTCATTAATGTGAGCGCGCGCAGGTTTTTATGCTTTCTTTTGCCTGCGCGGCGATAGAAGACGTGACGCGCTGTCGATTACAGCGCGCAATAGCTGAGAAAACGCTGCAAGGCGTTGGAAATGTGCTTTTGCCGATGGCGGATCAGGTACAGGGTGCGCCGCAGCGGCGGCAGCGGCACCGGCAGTTCCACCAGCGCGCCGCTGGCCAACTGCTCCGCCACCACGCGCCGCGACAGGCAACTGATGCCGATACCGTGCCGCACCGCATGCTTGATCGCCTCCGAGTTGCCGAGCTCCATCACCAGCTGGAAGTGCGGCAGGTGCGCCAGCAGCAGGTGATCCAGCACCTCGCGGGTGCCCGAACCGCGCTCGCGCAGGATCCAAGGCGCATTCGCCAGCGCCTCCAGCGTCGGCGGCTGGCGGGTTAAGGGATTGTCCGGCGCGGCGAACACCACCAGCTCATCCTCCAGCCACGGCTGCGTCACCAGCTCCGGCATATGGCAAGGCCCTTCGATCAGCCCCAGATCGACGCGGAAATCCGCCACCGCCACGATCACGTCCTGGCTGTTGCCAACGTTCAGCTCCAGCGGCGTGGCCGGAAAGTCCCGGCGGTAACGGGCGATCATCTCCGGCAGCATGTAGTTGCCGATGGTGCTGCTGGCGGCGATGCGCAGCGCCCCCCCGTCATGGCGAAACAGCTGCTCGATCTCCCCCGCCTGCTCCAGCAGCGCCAGCGCCTTGGGATACAGCAACCGGCCGTGTTCGTTGATCACCAGCCGTTTGCCGACGCGATCGAACAGCTGCACGCCCAGTTGCCCCTCCAGATCCGCCAGCGCCGCGCTGACCGCCGACTGCGACAGCGCCAGCACCACCGAGGCCTGAGTGGTCGAACCGCTTTTCAGCACTTCGGTGAAGACTTCCAGTTGACGCAACGTGATATGCATAGTCGTCCCGGTATTGAAAAAGGGTTCTGCCAGAGAACCGCAAAATTAATGTCAACATGATGTGGGTAGCCCGGCCAGGCTACCCCGTTTGCGGCCAGTTCGACGCGCTACTTGCCCAAGGCGACCAGCTGCGCCGCCGCGGCCAGCGCCGCCTCGCGCGGCGTGCCGGCTTCGTCCCGCTGTATCAATTGCAGCATCGCCACGAGATGGTCGCGGTCGATCGCCTTGTTTTCTTCAATCAACCGCCGCACCGCGCGCCCCACTTCCTGATCTACCTGCTCTCTGCGTTGATCGTCGGTATCCATCGCCTGCTCCTGTTCAGTTGGAAAGTTGACGGCGGCTTGCCGCTCCACCTCACCCTAGCCGCAATGCGACTTTATGCCAATGCCTGACGCAATACCACTTATTCAGATAGGTTATAAATATATAATCAATTTCTCTTTTATTCAGCCCAAACGTACTCTTAGCAGCAAGAAACAGACTGAAGGACTGACTTTTATGGCGACTGATACCACTCACACTTACCCCGAGCGACGCTTTCCGCTGTTCGGCCTGCCGCGGCTGGTGCCGGGGCTGGCGCTGACCGGCGCGCTCACCGCGCTGGCCGTCTGGGCCGGCGATATTCCCTGGGTGGCGGAGCTGGGGCTGGGGGCGCTGACGCTGGCGATCCTGCTCGGCATTCTGGTGGGCAACACGCTGTACCCCCGCTGGCAAACCGTTTGTCACGGCGGCGTGCAGCTGGCCAAACAGCGCCTGCTGCGTTTGGGGATTATTCTTTACGGCTTCCGGCTGACCTTTCAGCAGATCGCTGACGTGGGCGCCAGCGGCATTATCATCGACGCGCTGACCCTGATCACCACCTTCCTGCTGGCCTGTTGGCTCGGCAAGAAAGTGTTCGGCATCGACAGCCAGACCGCGATACTGATCGGCGCCGGCAGCAGCATTTGCGGCGCGGCGGCGGTGATGGCCACCGAGCCGGTGCTGAAGGCCGATTCCAGCAAAGTGGCGGTAGCGGTCTCGACCGTGGTGGTGTTCGGCACCCTGGCTATCTTCGTTTACCCGTGGCTGTATCAGTTGAATGAACACTTCCAGTGGCTGCCGTTCAGCCAGGAAACCTTCGGCATCTACGCCGGCTCCACCATTCACGAAGTGGCTCAGGTGGTCGCCGCCGGGCACGCCATCGGGCCGGACGCCGAAAATGCGGCGGTGATCGCCAAGATGATCCGCGTGATGATGCTGGCGCCGTTCCTGCTGCTGCTGTCGGGCTACATCAGCCGCGGCAGCGCAGGCAAGGCGGAAAAATCCGCCATCACCATTCCGTGGTTCGCCGTGCTGTTTATCGCCGTCGCCGGGCTGAACTCCTTCAACCTGCTGCCGGCCACGCTGGTGCGCCATCTGATCACCGCCGACACCTGGATGCTGGCGATGGCGATGGCGGCGCTGGGGTTGACCACCCACATCAGCGCCGTGCGCCAGGCCGGGGTGAAACCGATTCTGTTGGCGACGCTGCTGTTCGTCTGGCTGCTGGTCGGCGGCGGCGCGATAAACCAACTGGTGCAACACCTGCTGTAATCGCCCTCGGCGGCCCGCTTCGGCGGGCCGCCGCTTTTCGCCATTCAATCCGCCCGCCATCAATGCCATAATGTCACCGATAACACAGGAGAATGAAGATGAAGTTTGTCGGTGCACATGTCAGCGCGTCAGGCGGCGTGGATCAGGCGGTTATCCGCGCGCACGAATTGGAGGCGACCGCGTTCGCCCTGTTCACCAAAAATCAGCGTCAATGGAAGGCCGCGCCGCTGGCCGCCGACGTTATCGATAAGTTCAAGAGCGCCTGCGCCCAGTACGGCTTCGGGCCGGGGCAGATCCTGCCGCACGACAGCTACCTGATCAACCTGGGCCACCCGGTGGCCGAGGCGTTGGAAAAATCGCGCGAGGCGTTTATCGACGAGCTGCAGCGCTGCGAACAGCTGGGGCTGACGCTGCTGAACTTCCACCCCGGCAGCCACCTGCTGCAAATCGATGAAGACAAGTGCCTGGCGCGCATCGCCGAATCGATCAATATCGCGCTGGACAAAACCGCCGGCGTGACGGCGGTGATCGAGAACACTGCCGGCCAGGGCAGCAACCTGGGCTTCAAATTCGAACACCTGGCGGCGATCATCGACGGCGTGGAAGACAAAAGCCGCGTCGGCGTCTGCATCGACACCTGCCACGCCTTCGCCGCCGGGTACGATCTGCGTACCGAAGAAGACTGCGAGCATACCTTCAAGCAGTTGGGCGACATCGTCGGCTTCAATTACCTGCGCGGCATGCACCTGAACGATGCCAAGAGCGAGTTCAACAGCCGCGTCGACCGCCACCACAGCCTGGGGGAAGGCAACATCGGCAAAACGGTGTTCAGCTACATCATGCGCGATCCGCGTTTCGACAATATCCCGCTGATTCTGGAAACGGTAAACCCGGACATCTGGGCGGAAGAGATCGCCTGGCTGAAGGCGCAGCAGTAACGCGGCGCCCAAACGACAAAACCGGAGCCTGGGCTCCGGTTTTTTTATGGCTGGATCGCCGTTACGCCACGCTGGCCGCCGGTACTTCAGCACGTTTCAGCAGGGCATAAGCCACCCCGGCCAACAGCGTGCCGGCGGCGATCGCCACCAGGTACAGCAGCACCGGCGAAATCGCGCCCGGGATCAGCAGCACGAACAGCCCGCCGTGCGGCGCCATCAGTTTGGCGCCGAACGCCATCGACAGCGCGCCGGTCAGCGCCCCGCCGGCGATGCAGCACGGCAGCACGCGCATCGGATCGCGGGCGGCGAACGGAATCGCCCCTTCGGTGATGAAGCACAGCCCCAGCACCAACGCCGCCTTGCCGCCTTCCTGTTCGGATTTCGGGAACTTGCGGCGCGCCAGCAGCGTCGCCAGACCCATCGCCAGCGGTGGCACCATGCCCGCCGCCATGATTGCCGCCATCGGCGCATACACCGAGGAACTGAGCAGCGCCACGCCGAATGCATAGGCCGCTTTGTTCACCGGGCCGCCCATATCGGTGCACATCATGCCGCCGAGGATTGCCCCCAGCAGTACGGCGTTGGCGGTGCCCAGCGATTGCAGCCAATGGGTCAGGCCTTCCATGATTTTCGCCACCGGCGTGCCGACCACGTAAATCATGATGAGACCGGTGATCAGGCTGGCCACCAGCGGAATGATCAAGATGGGCTTCAGCGCTTCCATACTCTGCGGCAGACGCAGCTTGCTGCTGATCGCCTTGGCGACGTAACCCGCCAGGAAACCGGCGATGATGCCGCCGAGGAACCCGGCGCCGGTGCTCACCGCCAGCATGCCGCCGATCAGGCCCGGCGTCAGGCCCGGACGATCCGCGATGGAAAAGGCGATGAAACCGGCCAACACCGGCACCATCAGCGCGAAGGCGGAGCCGCCGCCGATCTGCATCAGCGCCGCCGCCAACGTGCCTTTGACTTCAAACGCCTTGATGCCGAACACGAAAGACAGCGCGATACACAGGCCGCCGGCCACCACCATCGGCAGCATGTAGGACACGCCGGTCAGCAGGTGACGATACGGGCCGTTGCCCTCTTTCTTCTTCGCCGCCGGCGCCGCGCCGCCGCGCTGCTGCGGCTGGAACACTTCAGCTTCGGCCAGCGCCTTGTCCAGTTCCTGCGCGGTTTTCTTCAGCGCCAGGCCGGTGGAAGTACGATACATCGGTTTACCGGCAAACTTGTCCAGATCCACCTCGATGTCCGCCGCGACGATCACCAGATCCGCCGCCGCCACTTCTTCCGGGGTGATGGCGTTACCGGCGCCCACGGAGCCGCGCGTTTCCACTTTCACCCACCAGCCGCGTTTCTTCGCTTCACTTTCAATGGCTTCGGCCGCCATAAAGGTGTGCGCCACGCCGGTTGGGCAAGCGGTGATCGCCACGATGCGTTTTTGCCCATCGGCTTTCACCGGCGCCGCCGCCTGCGGCGCCTGATAGGTTTCAGCTTCGGCCCTGGCGCGCGCCAGAAAAGCGTCCGGTTCACGCACCGCCTGTTCTACATCGCCCACATACACCAATTTGCCGTTCAGCCCGGCGTCAGCAGGGGCAGCCTGCCCCGCCACCGCCACCAGTTCGGCGTCCTGCAGCGACTCGACCAGCGTCAGGCCGGTTTTGGCCGCGGCGGCCTCCAGCATGCGTTTCGCCAGGTGGCCACGGGCCTGCCCCAGCGAACTGTCTACCATCAGCAGCGTTTTCATTCTGCCTCCTGCTATTGATTGAAAGGTTTCAGATCGACGCGCGCCATCATCGCGGCCAACTGGGGACGATCGGTCACGCCGACGTTGCTCTGGCTGACCGCCAGCGCCGCTACCGCCGTGGCCAGACGCAGAGTGTGTTCGCTGGATTCGCGCATCAGCAGGCCGTAAATCAGACCGCCTACCATCGAATCACCGGCGCCCACGGTGCTGACCACCTCACAGGACGGCGGTTTGGCGATCCAGGCGCCGGATGCGTTAACCCACAGCGCGCCTTCCGCGCCAAGGGAGATAACCACGTGGGCAATGCCCTGCTCGCGCAGCGCATGCGCGGCCTCGACCACGTCCGCCAGCGTCGGCAGCGGGCGACCGGCCCAGATTTCCAGCTCGCGGCGGTTCGGTTTGACCAGCCACGGCGAGGCCTTCAGCCCGGCGACCAGCGCTTCGCGGCTGCTGTCGAAAATGATGCACGGGCACTTGGCGCGCAGCTGGGTCATCCAGTCGGTAAAGGCGTCGGGATCGACGCCGGCCGGCAGGCTGCCGCTCACCGCCACCATGTCAAATTGGCCCAGCCAGCTCAGCGAGTCGCTGACGAAGCGATCCCAGTCCTGCGGCGTCACTTCGAAGCCGGAGAAGTTGAAATCGGTCACTTCGCCGTCTTTTTCCGTCAGCTTGACGTTGATGCGGGTGCGCCCCGGCACCACCTGAAAGCGGTTGGCGATCCCCAGATCGCTGAACAGCAGCTGGAAACCGTCCTGATTGTCTTTGCCCAGGAAGCCGCCGACGGTGACGTCGATGCCCAAATCCTTCAACACCTTGGCGACGTTGATGCCCTTACCGGCGGCGTGCAGGCCGGCGGTTTTTACCCGGTTGACTTCCCCGCGCTCGATCTGCGGGCAGAAACCCACCAGATCGTACGCCGGGTTCAGGGTGATCGTTGCTACTCTTCTGCTCATGCTGCGCCCTCGCCCAGTCCTTCATTAATCGCTTCGCCTATCGCCTTCAGCGCGGCTTCAGCATCTTCTCCATTGGCGGTAAAGCGCAGGTGATGCCCTTTCTTCACGCCCAGCGCCACCACCTTCATCAGGCTGCGCCCGTTGGCCGGCTTGCCGCTGCCGTCCAGGTTGGTGACGGTGATGTCACTGTTGAAACTTTTGATCACGTTGACCAGCGCCGTGCCCGGCCGCGCGTGCAGACCATGCTCGTTGCGGATCACGAATTCGGCGCTCAGCACGCTGCTTTCCTCAGCCACTTCACTGGTCAGCAGCGCCAGCACCCCGGCGGCATCCGCCTTCAGCAAACGTTCAGCTTTACTGGCCAGCAGCAGATCGCTGAGGTAGTTGAGCACCGCCAGCGGCTGCGCGTCGGCGACCGACACCGTAAGCAGCAGCGCCACCGGCTCGCCGTCTTCCACGAAAGCCTGCGCCGGGCGGCTGACGGTGGCCGCGCTGGCCAGGTTGCCTTCGACGCTGTCGCTCAGCCAGATGCCCTGCCCCAGGTTCAGCGGCTTGCGGGTGATGACATCACTGACGAACTGCGCGTTGACCGCGCCGGCCTTTTGCAGCCGGCCGGCGTTCAGCGCCTGCAGCGTCATCAGGCTGTCGGCGGCGACGTCGAGCGCAATCAGCGAGACGTCGAACTGGAATTCGGCGCTCTGCTGTTCGCCCATCAGCAGGCTGCGCAGTTCCTCCGCAGAGGTGGTTTGCGCCAGCCGCTCCGCCACGCTGTCATCGCTCAGGACGTGAGTGAGCTGGCGCAGCAGCGCCAAATGCTCGTCGGAGCGGGCGGCGATGCCGATCGCCACATAGGCGGTCTGGCCTTCGCCCCACGCAATGCCCTGCGGGAACTGGAACACCTGCACGCCGGTTTTCAACACCAGATCGCGAGTATCGGTGGTGCCGTGCGGAATGGCGATGCCGTTACCCAGATAGGTGGACGTCTGCAGTTCGCGCTGCAGCATGCCGTCCACGTAGCCGGCGCTGACGCAGCCGGCGTCGGTCAGGGCGGCGGCCACCAGGCGGATGGCCTCTTGCTTACCGTCGGCAACGGCGCCCAGATGAATGTCTTGCGGTGACAACTGGAACATGATTCTCCTCTCCTGCTGAATTGAATCGTTTCAGCTTCATTGAGAAAAAGGAGCGTTATCCGTTCGCCACAAGCGGCCGGACAACGCTGAAACGTTTCAAGGAGTGTGTGAGCTGCACAAGACGAAAGCAAGCTTTCTCCCTTTCGCCATTGCAGATTTTTGAGCTTACGCACACTTTCATCGGCGCATTGGTCAGCGCCGGGGCAAAATGACATACTGTGCTGAAACTTTGCTGACGGAGAAAAGCATGAACGTAGTGACGGGCGTCGGGGTGATCATCGTCAACCCACAAGGTGAGATTTTGTTGGGCAAACGCTGCGGCTCCCACGCGCCCTTTTGGTCGATCCCCGGCGGACATCTGGATGCCGGTGAAACCTTCGAGCAGTGCGCCCAGCGCGAAATCGCCGAAGAAACCGGGTTGATCATCGATCCGCCGCACTTCGTTGGCGTCAGCAACAATCTGCAAACCTGGCGCGCCGAAGGCAAACACACCGTGTCTATCTGCCTGCAGGTGGATCACCCCGGCGGCGAAGCCGAGCTGAAAGAACCCGAAAAATGCGCCGAATGGCGTTGGTGCGCGCCAGACTCTCTGCCGGAACCCCATTTCGAAGCCAGCCGCACAGCGATCCGCCTGTGGCTGAGCGGCCAGGCCTATCTGCCCACGGCCTGACCCATCGCGAGCGCGCGCTGCGCTCGCTTTCCCTGCTGCACCGCCCCACCGCTATATAATTTAGAACATAACGCTATTTTTTGCGATATACGCCATTTTTTTGACTACGGATAACCCTATGGGGTTAACCCTCTTCTATCATTACCCCTGCAATCGACGTGGCATTCTGACCTCCGGTCGGTGGCCTTTTGGCAAGATTTTATTTTAAATTCATAATTATAAGCGGGTTTACCATGAGCAAAAAACTGACTGGCTTTGAAAAAAAGCGCCGGTGGGGATGGCTATGGCTTTTGCTGCTGGGGATTATCCTCGGCGCGGCGCTGTTGGCCGGGACTGCCACCGTCTTCCATAAAACCAGCGATACCGCCTTCTGCGTTTCCTGCCACACCATGCAACAGCCGCTGGCCGAATATCAGGGCAGCGTCCACTTCCAAAACACCAAGGGCATCCGCGCCGAGTGCGCCGACTGCCACGTGCCCCATCAGCCGATCGACTACCTGTGGACCAAGATCCGCGCGGTGAAAGACATTTACGGCGAGATGGTCGGCACCATCGATACGCCGGAAAAATACGAAGCGCACAAGCTGGCGATGGCGCAGTCGGTCTGGAAAACGCTGAAAGAGAACGACTCGGCCACCTGCCGCTCCTGCCACAGCTACGACGCCATGGACATCACCGCCCAGCGCCCTGAGGCGCGCCTGCAGCACCCGGTGGCGATCAAACAGGGCGAGACCTGCATCGACTGCCATAAGGGCGTGGCCCACATCCTGCCGGACATGAGCGGCGAAACCCAGGCCGGCGCCGCCGAGCTGGCGAAGGCCGCGGCGTTGACCGCCCCGGGCGCCACCACCCTCTACACCATCGCCACCGAACCGTTCTTCCTCGGCGCGGACGACAGCCATAACGCCGGCAACCTGATGCCGTCCACCGAAGTGCAGGTGGTGAAACAGGAGGGCGACAAGGTGCTGGCCACCGTGAGCGGCTGGCAACAAGACGGCGTCAGCGAAGTGTTTTACGCCGCGCAGGGCAAGCGCATCCTCAGCGTGCTGCTGGGTGAGGACGCGCGCCAACAGCTGAAGACCGCGTCGACTCAGACCGATGCGGAAACCGGCCTGGTCTGGCATCAGGTTTCTTTGCAGGTGTGGCTGCCGCGCAAGCAGCTGATCGACGATCAGCAAAAAATCTGGCGTTACGCCGCGGACATGATGTCGGCCAACTGCACCGGCTGCCACGGGCTGACCGCGCTCGATCGCTTCAACGCCAACCAATGGATCGGCGTCATCAAAGGCATGGCGCCGCGCACCTCGCTGACGCAGGAACAGCTGCGCGTGCTGACGCAATACGTACAAAAACACGCCAGCGACATGCCACCTGCCGCACCGGCCAAGCTTTAAGGGAGAAGCGCAATGAGCAACCAACAACCGTTAAAAATGAGCCGCCGCCGCTTCCTGACCGGCGCCGCCGCGCTGACCGCCGCCCCGCTGCTGGCGGGCTTATGGCCCAAAGCGGCGCTGGCGCAGGCCATCAGCGAAGCGCTGCCGCAGTTCATCGTCTTGCGTCAGGCGCAAAAAGGCATCCTGACCGGCGCCCACTGGGGCGCGTTTGAGGCCATCGTGCAGGACGGCAAGATGGTCGGCGTGCAGCCGGTGCAGGACGATCCGTATCCCAATGAGCTGATCACCATGGCGCCTTATCAGGTGCACGCCGAGAACCGCATCAAATACCCGATGGTGCGCAAAAGCTGGCTGGAAGGCGGCCCCGGCAGCCGCACCGAGCTGCGTGGCCGCGATGAGTGGGTGCGCGTCAGCTGGGACAAAGCGACCGAGCTGGTGTGCAATGAGATCGTTCGCCTGCAGAAAGATCACGGCCCGCAGTCGATCTACGCTGGTTCCTACGGCTGGAAAAGCGTCGGCATGCTGCACAACAGCCGCACGCTGCTGCAGCGCCTGATGAACCTGACCGGTGGTTTCCTCGGCTACGCCGGCGACTACTCCACCGGCGCGGCGCAGGTGATCATGTCGCACGTGGTCGGTTCGATGGAGGTCTACGAACAGCAGACCGCCTGGCCGAACGTGATCGAAAACAGCGAGTTGGTGATCCTGTGGGGCTGCAACCCGATGGTCACGCTGAAGAACAGCTGGAACGTGCCGGATCACGTCGGCCAGACCGGCTTCGAAGCGCTGAAGAAGAAAGGCACCCGGGTGATCAGCATCGATCCGGTGCACAATGACAGCGCCAAGTTCGTCAATGCGCAGTGGATCGCCCCGCGCCCTTACACCGACGGCGCCATGCTGATCGGCATCGCCCACACGCTGCTGACCGAGAAGCTGCATAACCCGGACTTCCTGAAAACCTATACCGTCGGCTTCGACAAGTTCCAGGCCTACCTGCTGGGCGAGAACGACGGCGTGGCGAAAACCGCCGAATGGGCGGCCGACATCAGCGGCGTCGATGCCGACACGCTGCGTGCGTTGGCGCGCGAGATGGCGAAGAGCCGCACCATGATCATGGGCGGCTGGGGCATTCAGCGTCAGCACCACGGCGAACAGCAGCACTGGCTGTTGGTGACGGTGGCGGCGATGCTAGGCCAAATCGGCCTGCCGGGCGGCGGCTTCGGCTTCAGCTACCACTATTCGTCCGGCGGCAGCCCGACCGCCAAGGGCGGCATCATCGCCGGCATCTCCGCCGGCAATGCGCCGAAGAACTCGCCGGCGCCGATCCCGGTGGCGCGCATCGCCGAATGCCTGAGCAATCCGGGCAAAACCATCGACTTCAACGGCGCCAAGGTCACCTACCCCGAGGTGAAAATGGTGTATGTGGCGGGCGGCAACACTTTCCACCAGCATCAGGACACCAATAACCTGGTCAAAGCCTGGCAGCGGCCGGACACCATCGTGGTCAACGAGCCTTACTGGACCGCCACCGCCAAGCATGCCGATATCGTGCTGCCGGCCACCACCAGCTACGAGCGCAACGATCTGGAAATGGGCGGCGACTATTCGCAGCTCTACGTGTTCCCGATGCATCAATGCGTGCCGCCGCAGCACGAATCGCGCAGCGACTTCGACATCTTCTCGGCGATGGCGGCCAGGCTGGGCGTGCAGGAAGCCTTTACCGAAGGCAAGGACGAAACCCAGTGGCTGAAAGGCATGTACGACGACATGAAAAACCAGGCGCGCGCCGCGCGGGTGGCGCTGCCGCCGTTCGACATGTTCTGGCAATCCAACAACTACGTGCGTTTCCCGGTGCCGGAGGCCAATAAGCAGTGGGTGCGCTTTGCCGACTATCGCGACAACCCGCTGCTGAACCCGCTGGGCACGCCGTCGGGCAAGATCGAGATCTACTCCGACGCCATCGCCAAAATGCATTATGCGGATTGCCCCGGCATCCCGACCTGGATGCCGCCGCACGAGTGGTATCGCGGGCCGGAAGCGGCCAAGTATCCGTTGTCGCTCAATACCGCGCACCCGACCAATCGGCTGCATTCCCAGCTCGACAATACGCCGCTGCGCAAGAAATACGCGGTGGCGGATCGTGAGGCGATCCTGATCCACCCGCAGGACGCGCAGCCGCGCGGCATCACCGGCGGCGATCTGGTGCGGGCGTTTAACGATCGCGGCCAGATCCTGGTGGGGGCGGTGGTCAGCGAAGACGTGCGGCCCGGCGTGGTGCGCATCAGCGAAGGCGCCTGGTTCGATCCGGCCGATCCGGCGCAGCCCGGCTCGCTGTGCAAGAACGGCAACGTCAACTGCCTGACCTTCGACATCGGCTCTTCCAGCCTGGCGCAGGGCAACTGCGGGCAGATGGCGCAGCTGCAGATCGAGAAATATCAGGGGCCGGCGCTGAAAAATACCGCACACGCGGTGCCGCAAGGCGCCTGATTTACCGGCAAGCAAGGGGGCGCGGCGCGCCCCTTTTTTCTCGTCGCCGCGCGACAGAGTCGCTTACTCTGCGCCGAGGGATAGCGGTTTGCGTTTCTTTTCAACGGGCGTATGATGCGCGCGAGCTCCCTTTTTCGACGAATTATCAACCGCCATGCCGACTTCATCCGCAGTAACGCGACGCACGCCCGATCTCACTTCGCTGGCCTTTTTGGCGGTGGCCTTCCTGACCGGCATCGCCGGCGCGTTGCAAACCCCGACGCTGAGCCTGTTTCTGGAAACCGAAGTCAAGGTGCGGCCGGTGCTGGTCGGGCTATTCTTTACCGGCAGCGCGGTGATCGGCATTCTGGTCAGCCAGTTTCTCGCCGGCCGTTCGGATAAAAAAGGCGACCGCAAATCACTGATCTTCCTCTGCTGCATGCTGGGCGCGTTGGGATTCACCCTGTTCGCCTGGAGCCGCAACTATTACCTGCTGCTGCTCGTCGGCGTGCTGCTCACCAGCTTCGGCTCCACCGCTAACCCGCAAATGTTCGCGCTGGCGCGCGAACACGCCGATCGTACCGGGCGCGAGGCGGTGATGTTCACCTCTATCATGCGCGCCCAGGTCTCGCTCGCCTGGGTAATCGGCCCGCCGATCGCCTTCGCGCTGGCGCTGGGATTCGGCTTCAAGACCCTGTATCTGGCGGGCGCGGCGGCCTTTGTGTTGTGCGGCCTGCTGGTGTGGCAGCGGTTGCCTTCGATGCCGAAAGCCGTCGCGACGGGCGCCCCGCTGGCCGCGCCGCGCCAGCATCGCCGCGATGCGCTGCTGCTGTTCGCCGCCTGCACCCTAATGTGGACCGCCAACAGCATGTACCTGATCACTATGCCGCTGTATGTGGTGCACGAACTGCGGCTGCCGGAGCGGCTGGCCGGGATATTGATGGGCGCCGCCGCCGGGCTGGAGATCCCGATCATGCTGCTCGCCGGGCTGGCGGCGAAACGCTGCGGCAAGCGTTTCCTGATGCGCGTGGCGGTGGCCGCCGGCGTGCTGTTCTACGCTGGTCTGCTGCTTATCACCGGCAGTGGGCAACTCATCGCTCTGCAGCTGCTGAATGCGGCGTTTATCGGCGTGCTGGCGGGGATCGGCATGCTCTATTTCCAGGATTTGATGCCCGGTCAGGCCGGCACGGCCACCACGCTGTTCACCAATACCATTCGGGTGGGTTGGATCATCGCCGGCGCCCTCGCCGGCGCGGTGGCGGAAATCTGGAGCTACCATGCGGTGTTTTACGCCGCGCTGGCGATGGCGGCAGGCGCGACGCTGTGTATGTGGCGGTTGAAAGACGCTTAAGGCGCGGTGTCCGCTTCCAGCCTGGCGAGATAAATCAGCGCCTGATCGCGGTGATCGTGGCACATGTCGCGGCTCGGCTGCAGGCTGCCGCACACCTTCGGCCGCAGCGGCGAATGAAACAGGCCGCAGCGCAGCCGCTCATCCAGATGAATGCAGCGGGTATTGGCGGGCTTGCCGTTTGGCATGCCGGGGATCGGGCTGGATATTGACGGCGCGATACAGCAGGCGCCGCAGTCGCTGCGACAGTCCATCAGCGCTACTCCTGGCGGGCTGGGGAAAAGAAGCGCGACAATAGCAGCCGCGTGCGGCCGCCGCCAGCAGAATCCCTGCGCCTTGGCGATCTTTACACTCGTCCCGCAACCGTCTTACCCCGGCCGATTCGCCGCATGGCGAATAAACGCCCAAAAAGCCGCAATTTAAAGACAAAAACGCGTGAAGCGTGCAATTCCTACGCTTTACATGCGCCATACATACATGTACCATTGAGCTAGTACAAAAGAACCTCTTCCCTCAGGAGCACGCATGTCTACGGACACCATCCAGAAGCTGGCCCGCCCTTCCGTCCTCGGCGGCGCGATGATCATTGCCGGAACCGCCGTTGGCGCCGGCATGTTTTCCATTCCGATCGTCACTTCCGGTGTCTGGTTCAGCGGCTCCGTCGCGCTGCTGGTGTATACCTGGGCCTGCATGCTGCTTTCCGGCCTGATGATCCTCGAAGCCACGCTGCACTACCCGAGCGGCGCCAGCTTCAACACCATGGTCAAGGATCTGCTGGGCAAAGGCTGGAACGCCGTGAACGGCCTGTCGGTGGCGTTCGTGCTGTACATCCTGACCTACGCCTATATCTCGGCCGGCGGCTCGATCATCGCGCACACGCTGGAGGGCATCGTCGGCGTCGGCCAGACCACCGCCGGCCTGGTGTTCGCGCTGGTCGTGGCGTTTATCGTCTGGCTCTCCACCCGCGCGGTCGACCGCCTGAGCACCATTCTGATCGGCGGTATGGTGATCACCTTCGTGATGTCGGTGGGCGACATGTTTACCCACGTGCAGCCCGCGGTGCTGTTCAACACCGGCGATGACCAGGCCAGCTATCTGCCTTACGCCCTGGCGGCGCTGCCTTACCTGCTGACCTCATTCGGCTACCACGGCAACATTCCCGGGCTGGTGAAGTACTACCGCAAGGACAGCGGCTCCGTGGTGCGCAGCCTGGTGTACGGCACCCTGCTGGCATTGGCGATCTACATCCTGTGGCAGTATGTGATCCAGGGCAATATCGCGCGCGACGCCTTTAAGCAGGTGATCGCCGAGGGCGGCAACATCGGCAGCCTGCTCAAGCAAATGGGCAACGTCTCCAGCAGCCAAACCGTCAGCCAACTGCTGAACGCCTTCTCCTATATGGCGCTGGCCAGCTCGTTCCTCGGCGTGTCGCTGGGCCTGTTCGACTACCTGGCGGACTTCTGCAAGTTCAAGGACGACGCCGTCGGGCGCAGCAAGACCGCGCTGGTGACCTTTGTGCCGCCGACCCTGGCCGCGCTGCTGTTCCCGAACGGTTTCCTGTACGCCATCGGCTTCGCCGGGCTGGCGGCCACCGTCTGGGCGGTGATCGTGCCGGCGCTGATGGCGCGCGCCAGCCGCCGCCGCTATCCGCAGGCCGGTTACCGCGCGCCGGGCGGCAACGGCGTGATCCTGTTCGTCATCCTGTTCGGGTTGATCAACGCCGCCGCGCATATTCTGTCGCTGTTCGGCCTGCTGCCGGTCTTCCGGTAATCCTCGAAGGGAGAGCGCCTGCTCTCCCTTTCCCGCACTGTTTTTACGCCGGGCTATTGCCTGAAATCGGCGGCGCGAGTACCTTGTCGCAACTTCTCTAATACTCTTCATTGCGGATGAATTGAAATGGCAAGAGCTAACGAAATTAAGCGCGGCATGGCGATCAGCTACAACGGCAAGCTGCTGCTGGTAAAAGATATCGACGTGCAGAGCCCGAGCGCCCGCGGCGCCAGCACCCTGTACAAAATGCGCTTCTCCGACGTGCGCACCGGCCTGAAAGTGGAAGAACGCTTCAAGGGCGACGATATCCTGGACACCATTTCCCTGTCGCGCCGCAAGGTGAACTTCTCCTATATCGACGGCGAAGAATACGTGTTCATGGATGACGAAGATTACACGCCGTACATCTTCAAGAAAGACCAGATCGAAGACGAGCTGCTGTTCATTCCGGAAGGCGGCCTGCCGGGCATGCAGGTGCTGACGCTGGATGGCCAGGTGCTGGCGCTGGAGCTGCCGCAGACCGTGGATATGGAAATCGTCGAGACCGCGCCGGGCATCAAAGGCGCTTCCGCCAGCGCCCGCAACAAACCGGCCACCATGGCGACCGGTCTGGTGATCCATGTGCCGGAATACCTCAGCGCCGGCGACAAGATCCGCATTCATATCGCCGAACGCCGTTACATGAGCCGCGCCGACTAGTCGCGCCAGCGGGGCCGATGCTCGGCCCCGTTTCATTTTCCGCTACGGCAATTCCGGGAAAAAGCGCCGCTTGAGCGCCAGCTCGACGCCGCGCAGCTCCGCCAGCCCTTTCAACCGCCCGATGGCCGAATAGCCCGGATTGGTTTTCTTTTTCAAATCGTCCAGCATCTGATGCCCATGATCGGGGCGCATCGGGATCGGCCGCCGATCGCCCGCCCGCTGCCGACGCAGTTCTTCGGTCAGGATCGCTTCGATCACCGCCACCATGTCCACATCGCCCTGCAGATGCGCCCCCTCGTGGAAGCTTTTCGGGTTTTCCTCGCGGCAGGTGGCGCGCAGGTGGGTAAAGTGAATGCGATCGCCGAAGGTTTCAATCATCCGCACCAGATCGTTGTCGGCGCGCACGCCGTAGGAACCGGTGCACAGGGTGAAGCCGTTATGAATGCTGTCGACGGTCTGCTTCAGCCACTGCATGTCTTCAATCGTGGAGACGATGCGCGGCAGGCCGAGGATCGGCCGCGGCGGATCATCGGGATGCACCGCCAGCCGGATGCCGGCCTCTTCCGCCACCGGCACGATGGCGCGCAGAAAGACCGCCATGTTTTCGCGCAGCTGCGCCTTGTCGATGCCGTCGTATTCCGCCAGGCGGCGGCGGAACTGCTCCAACGTATAACCTTCTTCCGCCCCAGGCAGCCCGGCGATGATATTGCCCGTCAGCGTGGCTTTCTCCTCCTCGCTCATGGCGGCGAAATAGGCCGCCGCCTGACTGCGCTCTTGCGGCGTATAGTCGGCCTCGGCGCCGGCGCGCTGCAGGATATGCAGCTCGAACGCAGCGAAGGCGATCTGATCGAAACGCAGCGCTTTGGCGCCGTTCGGCAGCGGATAGGCCAGATCGGTGCGCGTCCAGTCGAGGATCGGCATGAAGTTGTAGCAGACGGTGTCGATGCCGCAGGCCGCCAGATTGCGCAGTGACTGCTGGTAATTGGCGATGTACCGCCGCCAGTCGCCGCTGTGAGTTTTGATCGCCTCATGTACCGGCACGCTCTCCACCACCGACCACACCAGCCCCTTTTCCGCCAACAGCGCCTGCCGCGCGCGGATCTCGTCGATCGGCCAGACTTCGCCGTTCGCGATATGATGCAGCGCCGTCACCACCCCGGTCGCCCCGGCCTGACGCACTTCGTCCAAAGAAACCGGATCTTTCGGGCCATACCAACGCCATGTTTGTTCCATGTATTGTCCTTATGCCTGTCTCGCACCGCAATGTTGTTATACCAGTTTAATTTAGATGTCAGTTATCTTTAACTTACTCTTTCGCCACGCGCTGTCAAAACCGAACCCCTCATTGGTTGATCCACTTCACGCTTCTGGCTTATTTTGGACTGACCAATTCCTTTAACCGGCCGACATCCTTACACTGGTCGCAGTTTTTTATCACCGGCGCCACCCTGTCTATGTGGCAGAAAACTGGTCTGCTAACTTGGCGCAAGTGGCCCGCCAGCTGTCTTACATGCTTTGGAGATGAGATGAAAACGATCGCCAACACCCCGCTGCCGGGCGCCGTCCGGCAGCCGGGCTATGACCGCCGGGCCCTGCGCAGCCGCATCGTGCACCTTGGCTTCGGCGCGTTCCACCGCGCGCATCAGGCGCTGCTGACCGATCGGGTGCTGAACGCCCACGGCGGCGACTGGGGCATTTGCGAGATCAGTCTTTCCGGCGGCGTGCCGCTGTTTGAGGCGCTGCGGCAACAGGATCATCTGTACAGCGTGCTGGAGAAAGGCGCGGACGGCCATCAGGCCATCGTGGTCGGCGCGGTGCATGAGAGCCTGCACCGCAAGCTGGAGGGCATCGCCGCGGTGCTGGAGAAACTGGCCGAACCGCAGGTGGCGATCGTCTCGATGACCATCACCGAAAAAGGCTACTGCATCGAACCCGGCAGCGGACGGTTGGATCGACAGCATTCGGGGATCGTCGCCGATCTGGCGTGGCCGCATCAGCCGCAGACCGCGCCCGGCATTTTGGTGGAAGCGCTGCGGTTGCGGCGCGAACGCGGCCTGCCCGCCTTCTCCTTGCTTTCCTGCGACAATATTCCGGAGAACGGCCACGTGTTGCGCCGGGCGGTGCTCGATCTGGCGCAGGCGCGGGATCCGTCGCTCGCCGACTGGATCGCCACCGCCGCCACCTTCCCCTGCACCATGGTGGATCGCATCGTGCCGGCAGCCACGCCGGCCACGCTGGATGAGATCGCCGCCGCGCTGGGCGGCGTGCGCGACGAATGCGCCATCGCCTGCGAGCCCTTCATTCAATGGGTAGTGGAAGACAACTTCACCGCCGGACGCCCGGCGTGGGAGTTGGCCGGCGCCCAGTTGGTCAGCGATGTGCTGCCGTTTGAACACATGAAACTGCGCATGCTGAACGGCAGCCACTCGTTCCTGGCTTACTTAGGCTACCTGGGCGGCTACCGCTATATCAACGAGTGCATGGCGGATGAGAACTACCGCCGCGCCGCCCTGCGGTTGATGCTGGACGAACAGGCGCCGACGCTGAGCGTCACCGGCATCAGCCTGCCCGACTATGCCGCACGGCTTATCACGCGCTTCAGCAATCCGGCGCTGCAACACCTCACCTGGCAGATCGCCATGGACGGCACGCAGAAACTGCCGCAGCGCCTACTGGATGCCGTGCGCTGGCATCTGCGGCACGGTGGCGACTATAGCGGGCTGGCGCTGGGCGTGGCGGGCTGGATGCGTTACGTCGGCGGCGTCGATGACGCCGGTGAGCCGATCGACATTCGCGATCCGCTGGCAGACGTGCTGAAGCAGACGATCGCCGCAACGCCGGACGATCGGCGGCGCGTAGCGGCGCTGTTGGCGTTGAAATCGGTATTCGGCGAAGCGCTGGCGGCGCATGCGGCATTTACCGAAGCGGTGACGCAAGCCTATTTGTCGCTGCGCGATCGCGGCGCGCGTGAAACGGTGAAGGAGTGGGTGATGCGGTGAGGAGCCTGCAGGGCCGAGAATAACCATGCCGGCGTAACGTTACGCCGGCATGGCGGAACGACTTAACGATAAACGACCGTCATAACAGCGAGTTTCTTCTGTTGGTCCACCCACTTCATTTCGGTTGTGCCTAGATTTAGCGGAAGTTCTTTGCGTGTAGTATCAAAACCTGACAACGCTTGCTGGGCCTGATAACGCTGGCCGTTGCGGTAACATTGCGTATTCGCCTTAGAATCTGCAATATTGACCGTGCAAGGACTTTCAACGATAGAACCGACGAAGCGAATTACCCCGCCGGCCACTCCTGCATGACTCACTGCCGTCCATGAAAACAACATTCCTACGATCAAAAATAACCGAAAGGCATTCATGGCAACCTCATTTTTAGTTAAGCCAATTTAACCATAGAGGATCTTGTTAGGAATAATCGCAAGGAAAGGGACGAGATTTGATCGTTAATCTCGTCATTAACAATGTAAAAACAAGCTACTAACAAAAGTTAACCACCTCTAATACAGGGTTTTATCTAAGAATTTTCTTGTTATAAACGGTGGATTTTGTCGGTTGAAAAGCGCATGGTGACGTGCAAAATTTGCGAGATAGAGCACAAATTTAAATCGCGGCCGTTTCACCGATACGGCTGCGTAACTCATTTATTAAGCAGGTTAATTTTTGCGCCAGGAATTATTAATGACCAAAACCAATTTGATTACCGGCTTCCTCGGCAGCGGCAAAACCACCACTATCCGCCATTTGCTGGCTCATAAGCCCGAACATGAACGCTGGGCGGTATTGGTCAATGAGTTCGGCGAGATCGGCATTGACGGCGCGCTGCTGGCGGACAGCGGCGCGGTGCTCAAAGAGATCCCCGGTGGCTGCATGTGCTGCGTCAACGGCCTGCCGATGCAGGTGGGCTTGAATATGCTGTTGCAGCAGGCCAAACCGGATCGGCTGCTGATCGAGCCGACCGGGCTCGGGCATCCGAAACAAATCCTGTCGCTGCTGACCCAGGAGAGTTATGCCGGCTGGATCGATCTGCAGGCCACCCTGTGCCTGCTGGATGCCCGCCAGCTCAGCCAGCCCCGCTACCGCGACAACGAAAACTTCCGCGATCAGCTGGCCGCGGCCGATATTATTTTGGCCAGCAAAAGCGATACCTACCGACCGGAAGACAGGCTGGCGCTGGAGGCCTGGAAGGCGCAAGACCCGCTGCAACGACCCTGCTACGCCATCGCGCAAGGCGAAGCGGATGTCGCGCTGTTGTCACTTCCGCGCACGAATCGTACAGAATTGCCGGACGCGCAGCATCATCATGGTCAGGCGAAAAAGCAGGGGCTGGCGGCGCTGCGGCTGCCGGAGCACGCCCGCTGGCGGCGAGCGTTGAATGAAGGGCAAGGCTTCACCAGCTGCGGCTGGATTTTTGACGGCGATACCCGGTTCGACACCGTCGGTTTCATGGAATGGGTGCGACTCGCGCCGGTCGAACGCGCCAAAGGCGTGGTGCGCATCCCCGAAGGCACATTGCTGATCAATCGTCAGGGGCAGGATCTCAACATCGAAACCCGCCCGGTCGCGCCGCTCGACAGCCGAATTGAGCTTATCCACAGCGAAAATGCCGATTGGAATGCCCTGCAATCCGACTTGTTTAAGATTCGTTTAAGTTAGACCCCGTACCGTTGCCCCCCGGTTGCCGCAGGGTAGCCGGGTTTTATTTCGTTTTCATTTTTCCAACAGGTTATGTCATGACACGCCGCAATTTACCCCTCATTCTCTTCTTCAACTTACTGGGCGTTGCGCTGTTTCTGTCCTGGTTCCTGCCGGCCAATCACGGCGGCTGGTTTACCCTGGATTCGGCGATTTTCTTCTTCTTTAACCGCCATCTGGCCACCGACCCGGCGTTTTTACATCTTGTCGCCATCACCAACAACCGCGCGTTCGACGCGATCTCGCTGCTCGCCATGGGGCTGCTGTATCTGTACTTTTATCTGAAGCAGGACGCCGCCGGCCGCCGCCGCCTGGTGATCACCGGCGTGGTGATGCTGCTGACCGCCGTGGTGCTGAACCAGCTTGGCCACCTGCTGCCGGTGAAACATCCAAGCCCCACCCTGACCTTTGACAATATCCATCGCGTCAGCGAGCTGACCGGCATCCCCACCAAGGACGCTTCCGGCGACAGCTTCCCCGGCGATCACGGCATGATGCTGATTATTTTTTCCTGCTTTATGCTGCGCTATTTCGGCCGCGGCGCCTTCGCCGTCGCCCTGCTGATTACGGTGGTCTTCTCATTGCCGCGCGTGATGATTGGCGCCCACTGGTTTACCGATATCGCCGTCGGCTCATTGTCCGTAGTGCTGGTTGGCGCCAGCTGGGTGCTGATGACGCCTTGCAGCGACTGGATCGTCGATCGGTTGAATCGCCTGTTGCCCGGCAAGCACCGCCCCGGCCAACCATAATTTGTGTCTATGACTCATTCCGGGAGGCGCCCGCCTCCCGTCCTCTCCCCCTCGCCGCGCGCAAAAATTTCCCCGCCGTTCGTTAACGCTTTTGCAACCTGATTTCACGCCAGATTCATACATCGGACAATTGGCGTTTTTTATATGAAGATTTACATTATGTTACATCACAAATTCATATAAAAAAGACGGGAAAAAGGCTCGCAATCCCCTATTGGTTCCGGTAATCTCAGATGCGTTTGTGCCTGGTTTAAGTCGAATCAGTATGAAATCCGATAAAAATGTGCGTTCTCGCACGTTTTCAACGGTAACTGGTTGTCGATGCAACAGGTGCGGACTAGGCTCGTTTCGTTTGGCATTTTTCAGGTAGCGACTTTCGTCGTTAAGGACTTCAAGGGAAAACAACAACAATGGTCAAATCTCAACCGTTTCTGAGATATTTTTTGCGGGTAGTCCCTGCAATTGCCGCTGCGGTTATGCTGTCAGCGTGCAGCTCGACTCACACTTCGAACTTGAATAACGCACAAACTGAGATGCGTGCAGTTAATGACAAAGACGGTCTTTTACTGCAAGCCTCTCAGGATGAATTCGAAGCGATGGTCCGCAACGTTGACGTCAAGTCAAAGATTATGGATCAGTACGCGGACTGGAAAGGCGTTCGCTACCGCTTAGGCGGTGACACCAAACGCGGCATCGATTGCTCGGCGTTTGTGCAGCGCACCTTCCGCGAACAGTTCGGCATGGATTTACCGCGTTCAACCTATGAACAGGAAGATCTCGGCAAGAAAATCCAGCGCACCAAGCTGCGCGCCGGCGATTTGGTGCTGTTCCGCGCCGGTTCTACCGGGCGCCATGTCGGCATCTATTTAGGCAACGATCAGTTCGTTCACGCCTCCACCAGCAGTGGGGTCATGATTTCCAAGCTGACCGATAACTATTGGAATAAACGTTATCGAGAAGCGCGCCGGGTGCTGACCAACGGCTGACGGCGCAACGCCCTGAAGATCCTGAATACCAAACGAGCGATAAGCGCCGCCCACGGGCGGCGTTTTTTTTTGGGCTGTCGAACGGGTATCATCAAGATTGATCCCTGCCTTATCGTCACCGTTCCCCACTTAACACTGCCGCACGTCGTTATTTTGATAAACTGTTGGCAGGAAATCGCGCCGTCGAGGAAAAACTCGCCTATTATCGTCAGATGACGGCAACGGCGCCCCGGCGTTATTTAAAACGTTTCCGCTGATATTATGCGCATGATATTTCTGTCGGCGACGCCGCATATTTAAACGGCGCCGCCGGTTGGTACGGGATAAAAAGGCAAAAATGAAAAAAAAGCCGCTGGCACAATTCATTAACTGGCTGCGCGACACGCCTGACGCCCTGTTGCAGAGGGCTCGGTTATGGGCTTGAAAAGAGCTTTCGCCCGCAGCGTGTCTCACCGACAACGCAGCCTGGCTAAAAGCGGTGTCGCCGCCCTGGTATTTTTTACGCTATTCACCGCGGTCACGCTTTCTTTGATCAATCACCAGCGCACGCAATATCAACATAAGGTCGAAGCGCGCACGCAAAAGTTCACGCTGGGTTATATCTCGCATCTGACGGCGGTGATGCGGCAAATGATGCCGCTGCTGGACAAGCCTTGCCTCTCCAGCCAGTCGGACATTACCTACCAGGCGGCCTTTACCAGCGGCGTGCGCACCTTCCTGTTGGTGAAGGACGGCTACGCCTATTGCTCCTCTGCCACGGGCGACATGATGTTGCCGATGAAAAATATCTACCAGGATATCGACTGGGATCTGCCTCTGGACCTCAAGCTGCAGCAGGGTACGCCGATGGTGCCAAACAAACCGGCGGTTGCGGTTTGGCTGCGGCATCCCGGCGAAAAGGCCACCGGCATCCTCGCTACGCTGGACATCGATCTGATGCCCTACCTGCTGTTCACCTCGCACGACGAACAGGCGCCGGGCATCGCCATCGTGATGGGCAACCGCGCGCTGACCACTTTCAGCCCGAACCTGATGCCGGTCAATCAGCTGCCGAAGGGCAAGGCGGATACCCTGACGATGCCCAATCTGCCGCTGACCATCCTGTTCTACAACGAGAAACTGACCCCCAACGACATTCGCCTGACGCTGCTGGGCAGCTTGGTGCTGTCATTGATGACCGGCGTACTCTGCTACTACATGCTGCTGCTGCGGCAAAGCCCGGAACGCGCGCTGCTGCGTGGCATCAAGCGCAACGAGTTCTTTATCGAATACCAGCCGGTGTTCCATACCGACAGCAACAGCATCGGCGGGCTGGAAGCGCTGATCCGCTGGCAGCATCCGATCGAGGGCCGTATCCCGCCCGATGTCTTTATCCCCTACGCCGAAAGCAACGGGCTGATCGTGCCGCTTACCCGCCACCTGTTCAGGCTGATCGCCGAAGATGTGCCACAGCTCGCCAAAGCGCTGCCACGGGGAGGTAAAGTTGGCCTCAACATTTCCCCCGCCCACCTCAGCGCGCCGTCGTTCCACCAGGACGTGTATGAACTGTTGACGCAGCTGCCGGGCGATTACTTTACGCTGGTGTTTGAAATCACCGAACGCGGCATGGTGGAAGAAGAGAGCGCGCTGGCGGAGTTTGACTGGCTGCACAAACAGGGCATCGAGATCGCAGTGGACGATTTTGGCACCGGGCACAGCGCGTTGATCTATCTTGAGCGCTTCACCATGGATTATCTGAAGATTGACCGTGGCTTCGTCAACACCATCGGCCAGGATACGGTCACCGCGCCGGTGCTGGATGCGGTGATCTCGCTGGCGAAAAAGCTGAAAATGCTGACGGTGGCCGAGGGCGTGGAAACCGCCGAGCAGATGCAGTTCCTGCAAGAGCACGGCGTCAACTTCATGCAGGGGTACTACTTCAGCAAGCCGCTGAGCATCGATGATTTCGTCGCTTACTGCAATACTCATCAGGTCTTTGATTATCAGGAAAAAAATAGTTAATCTTTAGGCATCTTTACCCTGCGCCCGCGCGAAGAATGTTATGCTGGGCGCAGGCTGTACTTTATTCCACAGCAGGAGCTTACCGTCTGATGTCCGTGCGCATTTTCGCTGCTCTGGTGCTCTCGGCACTGAGCTTCGGTCTGCGGGCCGAAGCCCTCAACGAAAGCTACGCTTTCGCCCTTCTCGGTGAACCGAAATACGCCACCGACTTCAGCCATTTCGACTACGTCAACCCGGCGGCGCCCAAGGGCGGCGACGTGCGGCTGGCGGCCATCGGCACCTACGACAACTTCAACCGCTTCGCTACCCGCGGCGTGCCCGGCGAGCGCACGATGGAGCTGTACGATACGCTGTTCACCAACTCCGACGACGAACCCGGCAGCTATTACCCGCTGATTGCCGAATCGGCCCGTTTCCCGGCCGACATGCGCTGGATGGAATTGGATATCAACGCCCGCGCCCGCTTCCAGGACGGCAGCCCGATCACCGCCGCCGACGTGGCCTTTACCTTCAATAAATTCATGGCCGAAGGCGTGCCGCAGTTTCGCTCCTTTTACAAAGACGTCACGGTCAAGGCCATTTCCCGGCTGACGGTGCGCATCGAGCTGCCTAAGGCGAACCGTGAGCAAATCCTCAGCCTGCTCAGCCTGCGCGTATTGCCGGAAAGCTTCTGGAAAAACCATAAGCTCAACGAACCGCTCAGCACCCCGCCGCTCGCCAGCGGCCCGTATAAAATCGGCGATTACCGCCTCGGCCAGTACATCACCTATCAGCGGGTGCGCGACTACTGGGCCGCCAATCTGCCGGTGAATCGCGGCCGCTATAACTTCGACAGCATTCGCTACGATTATTACCTGGACGATAAAGTGGCGCTGGAAGCCTTCAAGGCCGGCGCTTACGATTTCCGCATCGAGCCGTCGCCCAAAAGCTGGGCCACCCAATATCAGGGCGGCAACTTCGCGCGCAACTACATCATCAAGCAAGACGAGACCAACCAGGCGGCGCAGAATACCCGCTGGCTGGCGTTCAATCTGCAAAAACCGCTGTTCGCCGATCGCCGGGTACGGGAAGCGATCGGCCTGGCTTTCGATTTTAACTGGATGAACAAGGCGCTGTATTACAACGCCTATCAGCGCGCCGACAGCTATTTCCAAAACACCGCCTACGCCGCCCGCGGCTACCCGGACGCCGCTGAACTGGCCTTGCTGGCACCGCTCAAGGGCCAGATACCGCCGGAGGTATTTACCAGCATCTACCAACCGCCCTCCTCCGACGGTAGCGGCAACGATCGACAAAACCTGCTGAAGGCGACCCAACTGCTGAAAGAAGCCGGTTGGGTGGTCAAAAATCAAAAGCTGGTCAACGCCAAAACCGGCCAGCCGTTCACCTTTGAACTGATGTTGCTGAGCGGCAGCAACTTCCAGTACGTGCTGCCGTTCCGCCACAACCTGCAACGGTTGGGCATCGATATGCAAATCCGCGAGATTGACGCCTCGCAGTACACCCGCCGCATGCGCGAGCGCGATTTCGACATGATGTCGACGGTGTATATGGCGATGCCGTTCCCCAGCGCCGATCTGCAAATTCTGTGGGATTCGCAGTACATCGATTCCAGCTATAACACCCCCGGCGTCAAAGATCCGGCGGTCGACAGCCTGGTCAGGCAAATCGCCGCCCATCAGGGCGACGAGAAAGCCCTGTTGCCGCTCGGCCGCGCGCTGGACCGGGTGCTGACCTGGAACAACTACATGCTGCCGATGTGGTACTCCAACCACGACCGCTACGCCTATTGGGACAAATTCTCCACGCCGTCGATTCGCCCGGCCTATGCGATCGGCTTCGACAACTGGTGGTACGACGTCAACAAGGCGGCGCGCTTACCGGCTCAGCGGCAATAAGGAGTCGGAATGGCGGCCTATCTGATACGCAGACTGTTATTGGTGATCCCCACGCTGTGGGCGATCATCACCATCAACTTTTTTATCGTGCAAATCGCCCCCGGCGGTCCGGTCGATCAGGCCATCGCCGCCATCGAGCTCGGGCACGGCAGCGGGTTTGGCAGCGGCGGTGTCGGCGAAGGCCTGGGCCACGCCCGGACGGGCATCGCGGCTGGCGACGGCCAATATCGCGGTTCGCGCGGCCTGGATCCGGAGGTGATCGCCGAGATCACCCAACGTTACGGCTTCGACAAACCGCTGCACGAGCGCTACTTCACCATGCTGTGGAACTATATGCGCTTCGACTTTGGCGACAGCCTGTTTCGCGGCGCTTCGGTGATGCAGCTGATCGGCCAGAGCCTGCCGGTCTCCATCACGCTGGGCCTCTGGAGCACGCTGATCATCTATCTGGTGTCGATCCCGCTCGGCATCCGCAAGGCCGTCCACAACGGCAGCGCGTTCGATACCTGGAGCAGCACGCTGATTATCATCGGCTACGCCATTCCGGCTTTTCTGTTCGCCATTCTGATGATCGTGCTGTTCGCCGGCGGCAGCTACCTGGACTGGTTCCCGCTGCGCGGCCTGGTATCGAGCAACTTCGACACCCTCTCATGGCCGGCGAAGATCGCCGACTATCTGTGGCATATCACCCTGCCGGTGCTGGCGACGGTGATCGGCGGCTTCGCCACCCTGACCATGCTGACCAAAAACGCGTTCCTCGACGAGATCCGCAAACAGTACGTCACCACCGCCCGCGCCAAAGGGCTGGACGAGAAAAAAATCTTGTACCGCCACGTGTTCCGCAACGCCATGCTGCTGGTGATCGCCGGTTTTCCGGCCACCTTTATCAGCATGTTCTTCACCGGCTCACTGCTGATCGAGGTGATGTTCTCGCTCAACGGCCTGGGGCTGCTGGGTTACGACGCCACGCTGCAGCGCGACTACCCGGTGATGTTCGGCACGCTGTATATCTTCACCCTGATCGGCCTGCTGTTGAATATCCTCAGCGATATCACCTACACCCTGGTCGATCCGCGCATTGACTTCGAGGCCCGCCAATGAGCCGCCTTAGCCCGATCAACCAGGCGCGCTGGGCGCGTTTTCGCCGCAACCGCCGCGGCTACTGGTCGCTGTGGATCTTTTTGGTGCTGTTCACCCTGAGCCTGGCCGCCGATCTGATCGCCAACGACAAACCGCTGTTGGTGCGTTATGAAGGCCGGTTGTACCTGCCGTTTATGATTAGCTACAGCGAAACCGCCTTCGGCGGCGAACTGAATACCGAAGCCGACTATCAGGATCCGTTCGTGCAGCGGCAGATCGAACGGCACGGCTGGGCGGTCTGGGCGCCGATCCGCTTCAGTTACGACACCATCAACTTCGCCACCGAGGTGCCCTTCCCTTCGCCGCCTTCGCGGCACAACCTGCTGGGCACCGACAGCAACGGCGGCGACGTGCTGGCCCGGGTGCTGTACGGTTTTCGCATTTCGATGCTTTTCGGCCTGGCGCTAACGCTGTTTTCCAGCCTGATCGGCGTGTGCGTCGGCGCGACGCAGGGGTATTACGGCGGGCGTTTCGATCTGTGGGGGCAGCGCTTTATCGAAGTGTGGTCGGGCATGCCGACGCTGTTTCTGATCATTCTACTGTCGAGCATCGTCCAGCCCAATTTCTGGTGGCTGCTCGGCATCACCATCCTGTTCGGCTGGATGAGCCTGGTGGGCGTGGTGCGCGCCGAATTCCTGCGCACCCGCAATTTTGACTATATCCGCGCCGCGCGCGCCATGGGCGTGCCGGATCGGGTAATCATGTCCCGCCATATGCTGCCCAACGCCATGGTGGCGACGCTGACCTTCCTGCCGTTTATCCTCTGCGGCTCGATCACCACCCTGACGTCGCTCGATTTCCTCGGTTTC
Organism: Serratia sp. EC4; assembly: GCF_059652115.1. Lineage (NCBI taxonomy): Bacteria > Pseudomonadati > Pseudomonadota > Gammaproteobacteria > Enterobacterales > Yersiniaceae > Serratia > Serratia sp. EC4. The sequence continues at coordinate 1,107,084 of NZ_JBNIDE010000001.1, forward strand.
GGTCTGCCGATAGGCTCGCCGTCGCTCGGCGAATTGCTGCTGCAAGGCAAAAACAATCTGCAGGCGCCGTGGCTCGGCATCACCGCCTTCCTGGTATTGGCAGTGCTGCTGTCGTTATTAATCTTTATCGGCGAAGCGGTGCGCGACGCCTTTGACCCCAGCAAGGCGCATTGATATGGCCACTCCTTTGCTCGCTATTCAGGATCTCAGCATCGCCTTCCGCCAGGGCGACACCGTCACGCCGGTGGTCAACGAACTCTCGCTGCAAATAGCGCCGGCGGAAACGCTGGCGCTGGTAGGGGAATCCGGCTCCGGCAAAAGCGTCACCGCCCTGTCGATACTGCGTCTGCTGCCCGCGCCGCCGGTGGTTTACCCTGCCGGCGATATTCTGTTCAACGGCGAGTCGTTGTTGCATGCGCCGGAAGCGGCACTGCGCAAGGTGCGCGGCAATCAGATCGCGATGATCTTTCAGGAACCGATGGTGTCGCTCAATCCGCTGCACACCATCGAGAAGCAACTGGCGGAAGTGCTGATGCTGCACCGCGGCCTGCGGCGCGAAGCCGCGCGCGCAGAGATCGTCGAATGCCTGGAGCGCGTCGGCATCCGTCAGGCCAAGAGCCGGCTGCAGGATTACCCGCATCAGCTGTCCGGCGGTGAACGCCAGCGGGTGATGATCGCCATGGCGGTGTTGACCCGCCCGAAACTGCTGATCGCCGACGAGCCCACCACCGCGCTCGACGTGACTATCCAGGCGCAGATCCTGACGCTGCTGCAAGAGCTGAAGCAAGAGATGGGCATGGGGTTGCTGTTTATCACCCATAATCTGAATATCGTGCGCCGCCTGGCGGACAACGTGGCGGTGATGCGCCAGGGGCGCTGCGTAGAACAAAACGGCCGCGCGCAGCTGTTCAGCCGGCCGCAGCATCCCTACACGCGGCAGCTGCTGGCCGCCGAAGACGTCGGTGAGCCGCTGCCGTTGCCTGCCGCGGCCAACGCGCGCTCCGGCGACGAGCGGCCGCTGCTCAAGGTGGAAGATCTGCAGGTGCGCTTCCCCATTCGGCGTGGCCTGCTGCGCCGCACGGTGGATTATCATTATGCATTGAAATCATTGAGTTTCGAGCTGCGCGCCGGGGAAAGCGTGGGGCTGGTGGGAGAATCCGGCTCGGGTAAAAGCACCACCGGGCTTGCGCTATTGCGTCTGCTGGCCTCGCAGGGCGCCATCTGGTTCGACGGCGAACCGCTGCACCCGCTCACGATGAAACAGATGCTGCCCTACCGCAGCCGAATGCAAATCGTCTTCCAGGATCCTTATTCCGCACTGAATCCGCGCCTGAGCGTGCAGCAGATCATCGCCGAGGGGCTGGAGGTGCACCAGCGACTTAGCCCCGAGCAGCGGGAACAACGCGTGATCGCGGTGTTGCGGGAAGTCGGCCTGGATCCGCAGCTTCGCCACCGCTATCCCACCGAGTTCTCCGGCGGCCAACGCCAGCGTATCGCCATCGCGCGCGCGCTGATCCTGCAGCCGCAGCTGCTGATCCTCGACGAGCCGACCTCTTCACTGGATAAATCGGTGCAGGCGCAGATCCTGACGCTGCTGAAATCGCTGCAGCAACGCCATCGGTTGGCATATCTGTTCATCAGCCATGACCTGCAGGTGGTGCGTTCGCTATGTCACCAGGTCATCGTACTGCGACAGGGGGAAGTGGTTGAACAGGGAGACTGCCGGGCGATTTTCGCGGCGCCCGCGGCCGACTATACCCGTCAACTGCTGCAGTTGGCGGATTAGCGGCGAATTCAGAAGGGGTATTGCGCGCTGAGCGGTTCGGCGATCGCGGCGCCGACGTTTTTCAGGCGGCACATGGTGGCGCTCTCGTCGCTGCGCTGCACGAACAGGCAAGGTTCCCCTTCCCATTCGACGATCGCACAGTCGACCTGAATCTCCTGCAACGACAGATTGAGCTGTTGCATGACCTGCCAAGCCTCGGCCCCTTCATGGCTGAGCAACTTCAGCCCAATCAGGTTGTTATCTTCGTCTATTCCGTTAAACGGAATCGGTTCGACCTTCACGCCGGTGAAACCGGATAGCCAACGATAACTTTGCGGCAAGCGATGCACTACCGAAAGTTGGATACTCTCCACATGAAATCCCTAGTTTGAAAAGGTGAAACACTTTTACCTGACAGGGTTACTAAGTTATAGCCGTTGACTCCCGACTCTGCCGCGCACAAATGTTATTTAAATGTAAATTTTGCCGCAAGCCATTAACCTGACCCCGTGCTTGCCGATGCCGTGCCACTTTTTGGCGCGCCGTGCGGTGTTATTTCACGGCATTTTGCGACTCAGCTCGCATTTTTGCGTTATATGTAACCCTTTCCCGCAGCGATCTCAACTCTTTTTTCTTGCAATGCGACTACTTTTTCGTCGCCATATTTTTACAATGAAGAAACATCTTACCCATCACGTTAGCGCAGGCACTGTTGCTAATACCTTGATTTACATCAACCCTAATACAAACCCCCGCGCTGCTCAGCCAACAGCGCGCCGCGCTACTCGGGGAATATTGGGCGGCACGCTGGCGGATTTTTTTAACAAAAAGCACACAGATGGGAAAACGGCCAATTAATTAGCTTGCGTATATTTAGCAACAAATTTTTCATTGCCGGTTGCCCCCTGAAATGGCAGGGCGCAACCCCGTGACGATGCGGAGCGACACGCCCCGCATCGGGAGAACATCAGGCTGCGCGATCGCGCGGCCGGCTGGCGTAAACATAGAACAGCACCGCCACGATGCTGCACAGCGCCATCGAGGTGACCATTGGCCAAGCGCTTTTGCCCGGCGCCATCGACAGCACCGCCCCCACCAACGCACCGATGCTGAAGCGCAACGTGCCGGCCAGGGAAGAAGCGGTGCCCGCCATATGCGGAAAATCATCCAGGATCACCGCCATGGCGTTGGAGGAGATCATCGCGATGCACCCCAGATAGACCGCAACGCCGATCACCAGCGCCCAGAATCCCAGGCCCACGGTGCTCACCGCCATCAGCCACAGCCCCATCGCCAGCTGTACCAGCAACCCCAGCTTGAACATCTTGACCGCGCCGAAGCGCCGCACGTTGCGGCTGTTGATCAGCGTCGTCAGGAACAGGAAGACGATGTTCAGCGCAAAATAGTAACCGAAATGCTGCGGCGAAACGTGGTTCAGTTCGATGTAGACGAACGGCCCGGCGCTGAGGAACGAGAACATGCCCGCAAACGAGAAGGCGCTGGCCAACATATAACTCAGCACCCGCTTATGGCGGAACAGCGAACCGAAGTTGCCCAGCGTGGTGCGCAGGTGGAACCGTTGTCGCCGCTCTTTCGGCAACGTCTCCTTGATGAACAAGGCTACCAGCAGCGAACCGATCAGCGCCGCGGCGCCCATGGTCCAGAAGATGGCGTGCCAGCTGAACCACAGCAACAGCGCGCCGCCGATCATCGGCGCCAGCAGCGGCGCAATGGTCATCACCAGAATGACGAACGACATCATGCGCGAGAACTCATCCTTGGTGAACATATCGCGCATCAGGGCGTTGATCACCACGCTGGCGGCCGCCGCCGCCAAACCATGCAGGAAACGCAGCCCGATCAACTGATCGATAGACTGCGCCATGGCACAGGCGCAGCCGGCGATGGCGAAGATCAGCGTTCCCCACAGGATCACCGGCTTGCGGCCGATGCTGTCCGACATCGGCCCATAGAACAGCTGCCCGAAGGCGAAGCCGAGCATATAGGCGCTGAGCGTCATCTGCACGCTGCCGGACTCGACGCCAAACTGGGCGGCGATCACCGGCATGCTGGGCAGGTACATGTCGATGGCCAAAGGCATCAACATGGACAACAGGCCCAGAATGAAAATCAAACCGAGATGAGAGGTTCGGTTCTGTTGCACGTTCCACGACTCCTTAATCGGCCGCAATCAATGATCGGTTATCAGTCCTGCAGGTGCGGCGCGCCCACGCTGGCGATCTCTTCTTCCGTCAATGGGCGGTATTCGCCCGGCGCCAGATCGTCATCCAGCACGATGGCGCCGATGCGCTCGCGGTGCAACGCGATCACCCGGTTGCCGACGGCGGCGAACATCCGCTTCACCTGGTGGTAGCGCCCTTCGCTGATGGTCAGGCGCACCACGTGCTCGTCGACCTGCTCCAGCGTCGCCGGCCGCGTCAGATCTTTCTCGTTGTGCAGTTGCACCCCTTCAGCGAAACGCTGCGCGGTGTCTTCCGCCAACGGGTGCTCCAGCGTGACCAAATAGGTTTTCTCGCAGTGGTGGCGCGGCGACGTGACGCGGTGCGACCATTGACCGTCGTCGGTCATCAGCACCAGCCCGGTGGTGTCGATATCCAGCCGCCCGGCGGCGTGCAGCTTGTACGCGACCGGCTCATCGAGGAAATACAGCACCGTCGGATGATCGGGATCGTCGGTAGAGCAGACGTAGCCCTGCGGTTTGTTGAGCATGAAATAGCGCGGGCCGTTCTGCTGCTGCAGCGGATTGCCGTCGAACGCCACTTCTTGCTCCGGGGTCAGTTTAATCGCCCCGCTCTTCACCACCTCACCGTCCACGGTGACGCGTTTAGCCCGAAGTTCGCGCGCGACCAGCGCACGGCTGATGCCTAACTGCTGAGATAAAAACTTGTCCAATCGCATGGGATCTGCTTTGCCTGTCGTTGTTATGATCGCATTGATCGTATTGCCAAAATATGACGCCCGCCGTTGCACCGGGTGCAAATAGCAGGTTCAGGGGGGAAATCGCGTGGGGGAACAGCGATTGCTGTCACACAAGTATAGCGACACTACGCGTTGCCCGACAGAGGTAATTTTCACGCTTCTCGCACCGCGCGCGCGCAGAAGGCATAATAGTAGAAATTTTTCGGCCGCCCGGGGCGTAAAATGCCGCTGTTTCTGTGGGAACGGAGGCGACAAGATCTGTACCCGGCGGCCCATTCCACTCTACGGCGTTCATTTATGGCCTTTACCCTACGCCCCTACCAACTGGAAGCGGTCGAAGCCACCATCAACCATTTCCGGCGGCGTCCCGAACCGGCGCTGATCGTGCTGCCGACCGGCGCCGGCAAAAGCCTGGTGATCGCCGAACTGGCGAAGCGCGCCCGTGGGCGGGTGCTGGTGTTGGCGCACGTCAAGGAACTGGTGGCGCAAAACCACGCCAAATACTGCGCCTACGGCCTGGAGGCGGACATCTTCGCCGCCGGCCTGCAACAAAAAGAAAGCGCCGGCAAGGTGGTGTTCGGCAGCGTGCAGTCGGTGGCGCGCAACCTGCCGCTGTTCGACGGCGCCTTTTCGCTGCTGATCGTCGATGAATGCCACCGCATCAGCGATGACGACGACAGCCAGTACCAACAAATCATCCAGCATTTGCAGAAAACCAACCCGCAGCTGCGGCTGCTGGGGTTGACCGCCACGCCCTATCGTCTGGGCAAGGGCTGGATTTACCAGTATCACTACCACGGTTTCACCCGTGGCGACGGCGCCAGCCTGTTTCGCGACTGCATCTATGAGCTGCCGCTGCGCTATATGATTAAGAACGGCTTCCTGGTGCCGCCTGAGCGGCTGGACATGCCGATTGTGCAGTACGATTTCAGCCGGCTGGAGGCCAGAAGCAACGGCCTGTTCAGCGAAGCGGATCTGAACCGCGAGCTGAAGCGGCAAAACCGCGTCACGCCGCACATCATCAGCCAGATTGTGGAATACGCTGAGGATCGCAAAGGCGTGATGATCTTCGCCGCCACCGTCGAACACGCCCGCGAGATCCACGGCCTGCTGCCGAACGGCGAAGCCGCGCTGGTCAGCGCCGAAACGCCGCCCGCCGAGCGCGATGCGCTGATCGAGGCGTTCAAACAGCAGCGGCTGCGCTATCTGGTCAACGTCGCGGTATTGACCACCGGTTTCGACGCGCCGCACGTCGATCTGATCGCGATCCTGCGCCCGACCGAGTCCGTCAGCCTGTATCAGCAGATCGTCGGCCGCGGGCTGCGGCTGGCGCCCGGCAAGGAAGATTGTCTGATCCTCGATTACGCCGGCAACCCGCACGATCTGTTCACGCCGGAGGTCGGCGTCAGCAAGCCGCACGGCGACAGCCAGCCGGTGCAGGTGTTCTGCCCGGCCTGCGGCTTCGCCAATCTGTTCTGGGGCAAGTGCACCGAGAACGGCGACATTATCGAGCACTACGGCCGCCGCTGCCAGGGGTGGCTGGAAGACGACGACGGCCACCGCGAACAGTGCGATTACCGCTTCCGGTTCAAGAGCTGCCCGCACTGCGGCGCGGAGAACGACATCGCCGCACGCCGCTGCCATCAGTGTCAGGAGGTGCTGGTCGATCCCGACGACATGCTGAAGGCGGCGCTGAAGCTGAAAGACGCGCTGGTGCTGCGCTGCGGCGGCATGGAGCTGCAAAGCGGCCGCGATGACAAGGGCGAATGGCTGAAGGCCACCTATTACGACGAGGACGGCACCAGCACCAGCGAGCGTTTCCGCCTGCAGACGCCGGCGCAGCGCAAAGCGTTCGAGATGCTGTTCCTGCGCCCGCACCAGCGCGCACCGGGCGTGCCGTTCGCCTGGCACACCGCCGCCGACGTGCTGGCGCAACAGCAGGCGCTGCGCCATCCGGATTTCGTGGTGGCGCGCAAACGCGGCCAGTTTTGGCAAGTGCGCGAGAAAGTGTTCGATTATCAAGGCCGTTTCCGCCGCGCCAATCAATTGACCTGAGCGAACGGTCCTCAATCTGGACAGGTTTTCGTTGCCCTGCAGGCGGCTTTCCGTTAAAATGCCGCGCGCTTTACCTGGGCCTGCCCGGCGTTAAAGCGGATTTCCGAACTTGCTACTTGGGTCGCCTGTAGCAGGGTAAATTTTCTTTTAAGAGAAAAAACAATGTTCACTATCAATGCAGAAGTACGTAAAGACCAGGGTAAAGGTGCGAGCCGCCGCCTGCGTGCAGCAAACAAATTCCCAGCTATCGTTTACGGTGGCAAAGAAGCTGCAGTTTCCATCGAATTGGACCATGATTCTGTTAAGAACATGGAAGCTAAACCAGAATTCTACAGCGAAGCAGTAACTCTGGTTATCGACGGTAAAGAAACCAAAGTTAAGGTTCAGGCTGTACAGCGTCACCCGTTCAAGCCAAAACTGGCTCACATCGACTTCGTTCGCGTTTAATCGCTACGTTTTCGAACCTTTCGGGACGCCGAAATAAAGAACGCCGCAATTGCGGCGTTTTTTATTGTCTGCGATTCGGCGCGCTTACTTGCCGCTGCCGGTCCGGCGTTGCAGCTGATCGCGCAGGTTCGGCGGCGTGCCTCTGATGGTCAGCGTGTCGGTGGCCGCATCCCAGAAAATGCGCTCGCCCAGCAGCATGGCGTCGAAATTCAGGCTGATGCCGCCGCCGCTGCCGGCAAATTTGGTCAGCTGGCGCAGCGTGCCGCGATCCGCCGGGAAGCTTTCCTCCAACTCATACCCTTGCTCGCTGGAGAACTGCATGAAGTCTTTCTCGCCGACCGGCGACAGCTCCTGCGACAGGGCCTGCAGTTCAATCTCTTCGCCCGCCTGCAGCTGTTCGTTGCAGTAGCTGTACACCTGTTGGCGCACCGACTGGCGCTCGTTCTTGTCCAACTGCGCATCGGCGCAGTAGTCGTCCACCGCCTGCAGCAGCCCGCGGTTTTGCGCCTTGGTGTCCAACCCTTCGGACGCCGCCAGGAAATCCATGAAGAAGTCGGCGACCTTGCGGCCTACGCGCCCGCGCAGGAAGGTCAGATAGCGGGTCGATTCCGGGTTGGTTTCCCATTCGGTCAGATCGATGCGCGCGACGATATCGGCGTTGTTGATGTCCAGATAGTGCGTGGTGTTGATATCCAGTTCTTCGTTGACGCGCATGCTATTACGGCTGTTCAGCACCGCGATCAGCAAGTACTCCACCGCCAGATAACGGTATTGGCCGAACAGCACCACGCCGCCTTCGGCAAACGGATACTTCGCCAGTTCGTCGCGCAGGCGGCCGGTCGCCGCGCGGCTGAAGGCCAGAAAGTCCTTATCGTCCTTGCGGCAAGTGCGCAGCGCTTCCGCCAGCTCGCTGCCTTCGTTGAACAGGCCCAAGGCCTTGCTCTTGGCGCTGTAGACGCGATGCAGTTCCGTCATCATTTCTTCCACCGCCGCGTTGGTGGGAAGCAAGGTATCGCGCAACACCACGTCCAGCGTTTGCTCGTCGCGTTTCACCAATTGGTGCAGAGCGATCTGGTCGATATCCAGACTCATGATAAATCCTCCTGTTCTTTAGGCGCGTATTCAAACACTGAAGACCCCGCCCTGCAATACTAAAAAGCCGCGGCAAACCGGAAAGGCGCTGCGAGGAGCAGCCCCGCCACGGGCGCCCCCTTCCCCAAATGACAGGAAGTGATAAAAGAGCGGAAAATCACTGCCCTATACGGTAAGATAGGGCACTTTGCAGATTACTAAGCGCAATTTTATGCCACAATCATCCCGTTACAGTGACGAACACGTTGAACAACTGCTCTCAGAGCTGGTCAATGTTCTGGAAAAACACCATACCCCCACCGATCTTTCCCTGATGGTGCTGGGCAACATGGTCACTAATTTGATCAACACCAGCGTTGCCCCCGCGCAGCGGAAAACCCTGGCAAGATCGTTCGCGGAAGCCCTGCAGGCTTCTGTCCGTGAAGATAAAGCACATTAATATTGACTTATGGTGACAAACCGTCAGCGTTATCGTGAAAAAGTCTCCCAGATGATCAGCTGGGGGCACTGGTTCGCCTTATTCAACATCCTGCTCGCCCTTGGGCTGGGCAGCCGCTACCTGTTTGTCACCGACTGGCCCGCATCCCTGCTGGGCCGGGTCTATGCCTTTGTCAGCGTGCTGGGGCATTTCAGCTTTATCGTGTTCGCCGGCTATTTGCTGGTGATCTTCCCGCTCACCTTCGTGGTGATGTCGCAGCGGCTGCTGCGATTTATTTCCGCCGCGCTGGCCACCATCGGGCTCACGCTGTTGCTGGTCGACAGCGAAGTGTTCTCCCATTTCCACCTGCACCTCAATCCGGTGGTGTGGGATCTGGTGGTCAACCCGGATCAAAGCGAACTGTCGCGTGACTGGCAGCTGATGTTTATCTGCGTGCCGGTGATCTTCCTGGTGGAGATGCTGTTCGGCACCTGGAGCTGGCAGAAGCTGCGCAGCCTGAACCGCCGCCGCTTCGGCAAACCGCTGGCGGCGCTGTTTATCAGCGCCTTTTTCGCGTCGCACCTGATTTACATTTGGGCTGACGCCAACTTCTATCGCCCGATCACCATGCAGCGGGCCAACCTGCCGCTCTCGTACCCGATGACCGCGCGCAAGTTCCTCGAAAAACACGGCCTGCTCGACCAGCAAGAGTATGAGCGCCGTCTGGTGCAACAGGGCAACCCGGAAGCGGTGTCGGTGGAGTATCCGCTCAGCGATCTCAGCTACGGCGATCAAGGCAGCGGCTATAACCTGCTGATGATCGTAGTGGACGGCATTCGCGCCAAAGACGTGGCGCAGGACATGCCAACCCTGACCCGCTTCGCCCAGGAAAACGTGCGTTTCAGCGATCATTACAGTTCGGGCAACCATGCCGATACCGGGCTGTTCGGCCTGTTCTACGGCATTTCCCCGACCTATCTGGACAGCGTGCTCGCCGGCCGCAAGCCGTCGGCACTGATCAATGCGCTCGGCGATCGGGGCTACCAGCTGGGGCTGTTCTCCTCCGATGGCTTCAATGCCAGCCTGTACCGCCAGGCCCTGTTGACCGACTTCTCGCTGCCGACGCCGGCGCCGCAAAGCGACGCCCAGACCACCCAGCAATGGCAGCGTTGGCTGGCAGAGCAGGGTAGCAAAGAGCCGTGGTTCTCTTATATCAACTTCAGCGGCGCCGAGCCGACCGAAGGCGACAAAAAACCGGTCCCGGCCGACTTTATTCGGCGCTATCGCGCCGGTGCGCAAGATGTGGATACCCAGATAGCCCAGGTGCTGGACACGCTGAAACAGCGCGGCCTGCTGGATAAAACCGTGGTGGTAATCACCGCCGAGCACGGCGTCGAGTTCAACGACAGCGGCAAAGGCCAATGGGGCGCCGGCACCGCCTTCAACCAGGCGCAGCTACAGGTGCCGTTGGTGATCCACTGGCCGGGCACCCCGGCGCAGACCATCAGCAAGCTGACCGGCCATAACGACGTCATGCGCACCTTGATGCAACGCCTGTTGCACGTAAAAACCGCGCCGAAAGACTATTCGCAAGGCGAGGATCTGTTCACCGCCCAGCGCCGCAACAACTGGATCGCCACCGGCGATGGCAACCAGCTGGTGATAACCACGCCGACACAAACGCTGATGCTGGACAACAGCGGTAACTATCGTGTCTACGATCAGAACGGCGAAGAGATAAAGGACGAGAAACCGCAGCTTGCTCTGCTGTTGCAGGTGTTGACCGATGTAAAACGCTTTATCGCCAACTAACTGCTTAAAACTAAAGCAATCAAGTGGCGAGGCGCTTGCATTAACATCGGGAATCGGTAGTATGATTTTTCATAGCGTCGGCATGTAGCGCAGCCTGGTAGCGCACCGTCATGGGGTGTCGGGGGTCGGAGGTTCGAATCCTCTCATGCCGACCAAATTTAAGAAAACCTGCTGTTACAGCAGGTTTTTTTTCGTCTGCGCGTCGAGAGGATGAGAATCTCCGAAGGAGGTTTGAGCCGAACGTAGTGAGACAACGTTGCTTTAGCAACGGCCCGCAGGGCAAGCATCGAAGATGCGCATAATCCTCTCATGCCGACCAAATTCAAGAAAACCTGCTGTTACAGCAGGTTTTTTTTCGTCTGCGCGTCGAGAGGATGAGAGCGCAGCCGCTGCGCCACGGTCTCCCCCAACGATCATTGCGCGCCTCGCGTTAGCGATGGCCTTTCTCCTTACCAGGCTCAGGCTGAAATTTTGTCTTGTTGGTTTTCGGGCGCCGCGGCGATGAACGCCGGGAGCTGAGTACAGGCGTCGTAAACCGCCTTACAGCGCGGATACCCGCTCAGATCGCACCCCATCCGCAGGGCATTCGCCCACTGAGGGATCAAGCAGCAATCCGCCAACGTCGGGGTATCGCCAACGCAGAAGGGGCCTGGCGGCCTCTGGAGCAACAGCTGTTCTACGGCGCTCAGCCCTTGGCGGATCCAGTGCGCATACCAGCGTTTTTTCTCTTCCTCACTCACCTTCAGCTCTTCACTCAGGTAGCGTAACACCCGTAGGTTATTGACCGGGTGAATATCACAGGCAATGACATAGACGATTTCCAGTACCCGGCTGCGCGCCGGATCGGCCGCCGGCAACAGCGGCGACTGAGGGAAATGGCGATCCAGCCAGTCGGTAATCGCCAGCGACTGGCTGAGAGACTCGCCGTCGTCCGTGAGCAGCGTCGGCACCAGCCCGACCGGGTTCATGCGCCGATAAGCCAGCTCATTCTGCTGCCCGATGCGAATATTGACCCCCACCGTCTGGTAATGGAGGCCTTTCAGCGCCAGCGCAATGCGCACGCGGTAGGAGGCTGAGCTATTAAAAAAACTGTACAGCTTCATCATTCACCTCTGAATCGGCCTCAGACAATCTTCACGGCGATAGGGGTTAGCCCCTCAACATTGCCGGTAATCACATCGCCTTTCACCACCGCGCCTACCCCTTCCGGCGTGCCGGTAAAAATCAGATCGCCGGGCTGCAGCTCAAAAAAGCCGGACAGATAGCTGATGGTTTCATTCACCGACCAGATCAGATGGCGGATATCGCTGCGCTGGCGATCGCTGCCGTTGACCTGCAGCCAGATAGGCGCGTTGTTCACGTCTGCGCTGTCGCCGGCTTTATGCAATGGCGCGATGGGCGCAGAAAGATCGAACGACTTGCCGATTTCCCATGGGCGCCCCATCTGACGCATGTCCATCTGCCGATCGCGGCGGGTCATGTCCAGGCCTGTGGCATATCCCCAAATGTATTCATGCGCCTTTTCCAGCGGAATATCGCTCCCCCGTTTACCAATCGCCACCACCAGTTCGATTTCGTAGTGATAGTTGTCGGTTTGCGACGGATACGGCAACGCCAGCGTTTCGCCGGCCGCCACCGGCACCACCGCATCGGCAGGCTTGCAGAAGAAAAACGGCGGCTCACGATCCGGGTCAAAGCCCATTTCGCGGGCATGCGCGGCATAGTTGCGCCCGACGCAGTAGACACGGCGCACGGGAAACTGTTTATCACTCCCCACGACAGGAACCGTCACGGGGGCTTGCGGTGCAAATACGTATTGCGTCATTTTGTCTCTCCCAAATTAATAACGTGCTTCACGGAACAGTCCCAGGGCTTCCTGAACCGGCCGGTCCGAAAAACTGAATAACACGGTGTCTTCGTCCGCCTGGAACGACACGTCGAACCAGGTCGGCGCCACGAAGATATCTTTTGCCGAAAAGTGAAGGGTTTCGTTACCGATGCTGACCTGACCGCGCCCTTCCACCACGTGATAAATGGTGCTGTCCGTGGTTCGCGCTTTCCGTGAGGAAAAGCCTTTCGGCAGCAGCTGCAGGAAGGCGCCCATCGAGGGCATGGGGTAGCCGCCGGTCACCGGGTTGGCGTAGCGCATCTTGTACCCTTCCCATTCGTCGGCGTCCCCCATGCGGGTGAGGTCATGCAGCGCTTCCCGGCTGCGATCGTAGCGGTAGTTGAAAATGGGCGATGAGTTGCCTTTCTGGTGGCGCAGCGGCAGCATATTGGCCGCATAGCGCGGTAAATAATCCCCCTCCTGGCGCGTCACGGGCTGCTGCTCTTGCGGATAGTCTTCCGCGAAACCGCAACCCAGCAGGTTCACCAGCGGCAAATCCAGCCCGTCCAGCCATACCACCGGCTCCTCGCCGGGATTACCGTGATCGTGCCAGCGCCACTGCGGCGTCAAAATGAAGTCGCCTTCTTGCATTTGCGTACGTTCACCGTCAACGGCGGTAAATGCCCCTTTCCCTTCGACGATAAACCGCAATGCCGACTGATTATGGCGATGGCTCGGCGCGACTTCGCCCGGCATGATCAACTGCAATCCGGCATACAGCGTCGGGGTGATGGAGGACTGTCCGCGCAGCATCGGGTTTTCCAGCACCAGCACGCGGCGAACCGCCTCTTTGGCGCCAATCAACTCGCCGCTGGCCAGCAGATGCGGGCGAATCGCCTGATAGTTCCAGTAAGCCGGGGCGCAGTTTGCATTCGGCGTCGGCGGCACCAAATGGTGCAGCGACTCCCACAATGGGGTCAGGTTCTGCCCTGAAATATGCCGGTAGAACTGCTGGCGGCTGGGATTAACATCCTGATTGCGTTCAGGCATAGGGATTCTCCTTTTCATTCACGACGCTGCGCGAGGCAACGTATCAGGGGCTGGGGCAGACTGGCGAACGACAGCCGTCAGCAGCATTAACATCACCGTACTGATCGCCGCCGGCACGGCAATAATGAAAAATAGCGTATCGAATGAGAAATTCATCGCCATCATCACGCCGCCGGCAAGCGAGCCGACAATCGCGCCGCAGCGGCCAATGGCATTGGACCAGCTGACGCCGGTCGCCCGGCTTTGCGTCGGATAGAGCGTGGCGGTCAAGGCATTCAGCCCAACCTGCGAACCGCTGATGCCGATGCCGGTGCCGAAGATCGCCAGCGCCATCGGCCATAGGCCGTTCTCGCTCAGGCCAATCATGGCGATACAGACGGCGCCTAAGGCGTAGCTCACCGCCAAGACCCGGAAGGGATTGTATTTGTCCATCAACGCGCCCAGCCCCAGCGCCCCCACCGTGCCCCCCATCTGGAAAGCGGCGGTCACCCAGGAGGCATGCTGCAGATCAATACCGCGGTGGTTAAGCAGCGTCGGCAACCAACTGGAGAGTAGGTAGATGATCAGCATGCTCATAAAAAAAACCGCCCAGAGCATGAGGGTGATACGCAACTGGCGGCCGGCAAACAGCGGGCTGATGCTGCCTTTGGCCGCCGTGGCGGCTTCGCTCAGATAAAAATGGGTTTCTTCATCGCACTCTCGGGTGATGGCGCTGACCGTTTTGGCAATCACCTTGTGCGGCAGTTGGCGGCGAACCTGCCAGCGCGGGGATTCCGGCAGGGCAAACAGCAGCACCACAAAGAGCATCAGCGGCAAAACGCCACCGAGCACCAAAATGCCGTGCCACCCCATCACCGGCACCAGTTGGGCGCTGACGATCCCGCCCAGGGCTGAACCGAGCGTGAAACCGCAGAACATCAGCGTGACCAGCGCGCCACGGCGGCGAGCGGGCAGATATTCAGAGGTCATCGTGATGGTGTTCGGCATCGCGCCCCCCAATCCCAGGCCGGTGAGAAAACGCAAAACGACCAGCGTTGACAGATCGGGTGAGAAGGCCGAAATCAGGCTCAGCGCGCCAAACAGCGCCACGCAAAGCTCGATGACACGCTTGCGGCCAAAGCGATCAGCAAGCGGGCCGCAAAGCAGTGCACCCGCTGTCAACCCCAGCAGCCCCGCGCCAAACAGCGGCGCCAGTTCACCGGCGGTCAGTTGCCACTGGGCGCGGATGTCGGGTGCGATGAAACCAATGGCGGCGGTGTCAAAACCATCCAGCATCACCACCAAAAAGCAGCAGATGATAACGCGCCACTGCGTCTTACCGATGGGAGCAGCATCGATCAGAGCTTGTAAATCACGCCATTGAGTCATAGTGAGCGCCTCGGTGCGGGTAGGAAGATGTCTGTCTTGTTTTAGGTATGTTACGAATTTGTATCCTTAGCGATAAAATGTACAATGGCTTTTCAGGCGGAGACATAACCGGAGGGTTATAGCAAATGGCGAACTGGGCGCAGAAAATGAAACTTCACCATCTGCAAATGTTGGTGGCGTTGGGCGAGCAGGGAAATCTGACCCACGTTGCCCGGATGATGAACATCTCCCAACCCGCTCTGTCAAAATGGTTGTCACAGCTCGAAGATGAGATTGGGATCACGCTGTTTGAGCGGCATAGCAAAGGGCTGCGCCCCTCCGAGGGGGGGAAATTGCTGCTTCAGCATGCGCAGCGTTTGATCAATGATCTGGAGCGTTCGCAGTCTGAAATCGCCCGCTTTAAGCAAGGCGGGCTGGTGGGAAGCCTGAAAATCGGCTGTTCGCCGGTCGCCACCGACTGCGTTTCGCAGGCCATATTGAGCCTGCTGCAAGAAATGCCAACGCTGCATCTCAATATTGAGGAAAAGGTGATGACCCCGCTGCTGCACGATCTGCTCGCGGGCGCGGTGGACGTCGTCGTGGGCCGCGTTGGCGGGCGGGCGCTGCAACTGCCGCTCAACTATCAAGTGCTCTACACCGAACCGGTATGCTTTGTTGCCCGCCCTCACCATCCGCTGGCAAAATCCGCCTCCCTCACCTGGCGCGATCTCACCCACTGGCGCTGGATTGTCTGGCCGACCGGCACGCCCATCCGCCTCAGCATTGATAATGCGCTGGCGGATAACGGCGTGATGCTGCCCGAAAACACGGTTGAATCGGCATCCATGAACGTCAGTACCAACCTGCTGCAAAGCAGCGATATGATCTCCATTCTTTCCCTACGGCTGGCGCAGCGTTATGCCAGCCAGGGGCAGTTGGCGATCCTGAATCTGCCGAAGATAGAGCAGAAAGGCAGCGTGGGCGTCTTCTGGCGCAACAGCGAACCGCCTTTTGCCGCGCTGAGCCGCTTTTTGCAGCTGCTGACGCAGGCTTAACACCCCCACCTGCAGCCACAGCAGATTTACGGCTGCGCCTACGCAGAAAGCTTGACGATGGTCGCAGGGATCCCCTGACGCACCGCCGCACCGGTCACCCAATCCAGCCAGGTATTCGGCACTTCGCGCGTCGGATCGGCAAACCCCAGATCGTTGAGGTTGATGCCGGCGGCGATGCGCTCATCCATCGCCAGCGGTTCACCGTCCAGGTAGTGCTGGCTGGCCCCCATCTCCCGGTGGCCGTAGCCGTGTTCCACCGCGATCACACCGGGCATCACGCCCGCCAGTAAACTGATCTGCGCCTCTCGACTGCCGCCCGGCGTGCTGATGCGCACCCGGTCGCCGTGTTGAATGCCGAAACGCGCCCCGTCCGCCGGATTCAGCGCCACCAGGTTCACCGGCTTCACGTCGTGCAGGCGCCGGATCACCGCGGTAGAGCTGCTCATCACGTTGGATTTGAAGGACATCAGGCGCAGTGGCCACTGCCGTTCAGGGTAGAGCGCTTCCACCGCGCGGCCGTCCGACAAACGCGCCGGATAGCAGGTGGGGCAGCCGCTGAAACGCTCGCCGGTGATCGCATGCCGGTGCTTCGCCACTTCCGCATTCCAGATCTGCAGCGGTTTCTCCCAGCGGTTGCCCACGCTGCCGTCGCGGCGGCCGCTGTCATGATCCGCGAATCGGCCGCCGCGGCTGTAAATAAACGCCACGCGGTCGATTTCATCGGCGCGCAGCGTCTGCGCAAGCTGCGGCAACAAGCGATCGACGCCGCTCAGCGTCAGGTCGTCCGCCCTCGCGGCCGGCACCGGCGCCTTGCCGGCAAACGCCACGTTGGCGGCGGCGCGCAGATAATAATCCTCGGCGCGGTTGAGCGGCAGCTGCCCGCCCTGACCGTCGCCGATAGCGCGATCGCCGAACCCCGGCAGCGCCAGGCGTTTAGCGACGGCGATGCAAAACGCCTCCATGGAAATCGGCTGCCCTTGCGCCGTTTTCGCGGTCGCCGGCGTCACTATCGGCCAGCGCGCGGTAGTGGCCTTGCTGGCGACGCCGCCCCAGGGGGCGCTGAACCCCCAGCTCTCAAAATTATGGGTGTCCGGGACGATATAGTCGGCCAGCGCCGTCGTTTCGTTGATAAACGCATCGATGGCGATAAACAGCGGCAAACGCGCCGGATCTTTCAATCGTTCCTCCGCCACGCCGCGCAACCCGGCGATACCGTACAAGGGGTTGGTCATGTTCGAAATCCAGGCTTTCAGCCCGTACGGATACCCCGCCAACGCCGATGTCAGCAGTTCGGTCAGTTGCCCGGCGACGAACGGATACCAGGGCGCCCTGGCCGGCCAGGGGGAAACGCCCGCCGCCACTTTTTCGCGGTATTCGTCAGAGGTTTCATAGGCGGCCTTGCTGCGCGCGATATTCAGCCCCTTCGGTTTTACCAGGCCGGGAAACTCGACCAGGTTATAGCGCGGCCCCTCGGCGAAGCCATTGAATTTACCGCCGCCAACGAACACGCCCCCCGCCAGGCTCAGGTTGCCGATCAGCACGTTAAGCATCATCACCGACCAGGTATTGTAAAACCCGTTCGCCGCCATCATCCCGCCATGGGCGATCACCGCCGCCTTGCGCCCGTGGGCGGTAAAAGCCTCGGCCAGTGCCGCGATGCGTGCCACCGGCACGCCGCATTGCCGGCTGTACGCCTCCGGCGACAGCTTATCGGCGGCCTCTTTCAAACACTGGAAGCCGCTTTTCACCCCCACCTGCGCGCCATCGTGCAGCGTCACCGTACGGCTTACCCACAGCTCTGCGCTGTCGCACGTCTCGGCCGCCACCAGCTCACCCGCGCCGTTGACCACCAGCGGCGACGCCGACCCGGCGCCGTTCAGATCGGCCAACGTCAAATGCTGCCCCGCGCGCGGATGCTCGCTCTCGGCGATCACCAGATGCGTGGCGTTGGTCCAGCTCTTCTCGCCGGCGCGTTGCATGGCGGCCTCCGACGGGATGGCGAGATAAGCGGCCTGATAACGCCGGTTGTCGAGGATCCAACGGATCATCGCCATCGCCAGCGCCGAGTCGGTGCCCGGCAATATCGGGATCCAATGGCCATGATCGTCCGCCAACGTGGTGGTCAGCGGCAGCGCTGGCGCCACCACCGCATAACGGAACTCGCTGCGCAATCTGGCGCTGGCCAGTTGCCGAGCCTGGCGCTTGAACGGGTTGCCGGACTGCGCCGGCGAAGTCCCCATAAACAGCGCGAATTCGACCTGTTCCCAGTCGGGTTTTACGTGCGGATTTTTGTCCAGATCGTTCATCAACGCGCCGGAACCGGCACGGTAGGCCAGCCCGCAGTAAGCGCCGTGCGCGCCGAAGTTTTTGCTGCCGAAACTGTTCTGGGCGAAACGCCGCAGGAAGCCGTCGCGCCCATCGTCACCGGCGTTGGTCACCAATAGCTGGTTGGCTTTCGGCCCCAGCCCCGGCCGTCGGGCATCGATCGGCGTCTCCAGATCGCGGATCGCCCGCAGGCCGTCCACATGCCCCTCGCCGAACAGATCGCCGCCTTCCACCACGTCGGCGATCAACTGCTCAAAGCTGATGCGTTGCCACTTGCCCTCGCCGCGTTTGCCGACGCGCTTCATCGGCTCCAGCACGCGCAGCGGGCTGTAAAGCCCCTCCAGCAACGTGGCGCCGCGCGCGCAGGCGGTGGAGCGGGCGTCGAGGCCGCTTTCGCCGCCCAGCTGCGCCAACGCGTCCTGCAGCGGCAACGCAGAGTCGACGTGCCGTTCCTGAGACAGCGGATGATACGGGTTGCCGGCAATGCGCAATACCCGGTCGGTCTGCCTGTCCACCCGCACCCGCACGCCGCATTGCGTCCAGCAGCCGAAACACTGGGTCATCGAGATGGCCTGCTGCGGATTGCCTTGCCACTCCGGCATTGCCCGTCCTTCGGGCGGCAGGGAGTTGCCGTTGATACGATCCAGAGTCACCCGCCCTGAAGTGCCGTGAATCAAGCCGTCGATCGCCCGTTTGGCGACCTCGCGATAGCTCAGGCCAAAAGCGGACAGCCCGCCGAAGGCCAGGCCCACTTTCAACCACTGACGCCGGGTGAGTTTAGCCATGTTGTTTTCTCCGCAGTAAAAACGCCTGTGCTTCACGCACCATGATCATTAACGCCAGCCACAACCCGAAGGTGCCGACGATCGCCAGCAAACCGTCGGTGCCGAGCGGCAGGCTATAAGGGGAGTTAGACGCGTTGAATTTCGGGATGGTTTGTACCTCGATCAACAGCGTCCAGCGCATCAGCCAGCTCAGCCCCAGTGCGCCGGCCACCAGCAGCGGCGCGCCGCCGCGCGGCAAGCGCCGATAGCCGATCCAGGCGGCGCAGGCCAGCGTCAGCCCCCACAGCGCAATCCATCCCGCGGCATACCGGCGCGCCATCGCCTGCGTCTGCAGCCAGTGGCGTACCGCCGCGCCGGATAACGTATCGCCGCATCCCCACAGCAGGATCGCCCCGCCAAGCAGCAGCAACGTCAGCAGCATCCCGCGCGCCAGCGGCGCTTGCAGATCGGGCCGTTCGCGCAATGTCAGCAGCAGCAAGGCCAAGAGCGCCTGCAGCGCGCTGAGGAACATCACGATCGGAAATCCGTAGCTGAACCAGATTGGGCGGGCGCGCACGATGGAAACCTCTCGCCCGGTGTACAACAGCAGGCCGATAGCCACCAGCGCGCAGGCGGGCGCTATCCCACGCAGCAGCGCAACCGGTCTGCCCGTCAGCCGCGTAAATTCAATCGCGATAAACCACAGGCCGATCAGCAGGGTAAACAGCGGCAAGAACAGCGCGCCCCACGGCATCCACGACCAGGGCGTCGGGTAGGCGTAGAAATGCCAAAAGCGAGCGGTTTGATGCAGGTCGGCGGTCAACGCCAGCGGCGCGGTGATGGCGCACGTCAGCCCGATAAACAGCGCCGCGCGCTCCAGGCGTGCGGCGTTGTCCCCACCGCGCCAGCGCCACACGCAGGCCAGCAGCGCGGCGCAGGCGGCGATGCCGATAAAGAAGAAATATTGCACGGCCCACGGCAGCCAGCTCACCGCCTGCGGCTGGCTCAGCACTTCTGCGATCATCAGTTGGCGACTCATCGTTCCTCCCCCCATAAGGCAACCTGCGCCCGCCCCGGCAGCGGCGTGACGAAGGCGTCATCCAGCCCCAGATAAAACACATGGGGCGCGGTTTGGTTCTCCGGCTTGAGGACGTTGATCTCGGCCTCGTGGCGCCGCAGCATCTTGCTCAGCGTGCTGTGCGGATCGCGCATATCGCCGATGATCCGCGCTCCCCCCACGCACGACTCCACGCACGCCGGCAGCAATCCCGCCTCCAGCCGATGCACGCAGAAGGTGCATTTGTCCGCCGTTTGGGTGGCGTGATTGATAAAACGGGCATCGTACGGGCAGGCCTGCACGCAATAGGCACACCCCACGCAGCGCGTGTTGTCGATCACCACGATCCCGTCCTCACGCTGGAAAGTGGCCTGTACCGGGCACACCGGCACGCAGGGCGGGTTGTCGCAGTGGTTGCACAGCCTGGGCAGCAGCACGTTGGTCGCGACGGATTCGCCTTCGAGGCTGACCTGGTACTGGTTTACCGTGGTGCGGAACTCACCGTGCGGCGTCTGGTTTTCAATGGCGCAGCTCACGGTACAAGCCTGGCACCCTACGCAGCGCCGCAGATCGATCAGCATCGCGTAACGGCGGCTCGCATCCCCCTCGCGCCGCGTCGGCGTTAACGTCAGCCCGGCCTCCGCCACGGGGATCAGCGAAGCCCCCGCCGTCAACACGCCCAGCCGCTGTAAAAACTGCCGTTTACCGAAATCCATGCGCCTCTCCCACGTCCTGGGCATCACCCCGATCACGCTATTGATGCCCGTTAGATGAATAAACAATGTCGATGATTTACAGTGTAAAAATGACATTGGGCTCAGCTCTATTGTGGTTAACCACATACCGAACCTAACGTTGATCTAAAACAAGTGACGGCAGGTAGATTGCCCATCAGGAGGGGCTGTGAGGGTCGTGTTATTACTGCTGTTCAGTCTCGGCTGGGGTATGGCGGCACAGGCGGGAGAGTGGTCGGTCGGCGTGCTGGCGATGCGCGGCGATGCGGCGACCGCGCGTGACTGGCAGCCGCTGATCGACAGTCTCAACGGCAGCGTCGGCGGTGAACGCTTCCGCCTGCAGCCGCTCGATCTGGCGCAGATGCGCGAAGCGGTCAATCGGGGCAGCGTGCAGTTCGTGGTCACTAATCCGGCGCAGTTCGTGCAGTTGAACAGCCACTATCATCTGCGCTGGCTGGCGTCGTTACACGCCGCCAACGGCGATCGGGCAACGGGCAACATCATCGGCAGCGTGATTTTGGTGCGGCGCGACAGCGGCATTACGACGCCGCAGGCGCTGATGGGCAAAACGGTGGGCGCCATCGATCCGCAGGCCTTCGGCGGCTATCTGACCGGTTATAAGGCGCTCAGCGACGCCGGCATACGGCCCGAGCGCGATTTTCACCTGCGCTTTACCGGTTTCCCTGCCGATGCCCTGCTCTATCTGCTGCGCGAGCGCGCCATTCAGGCCGCCATCGTTCCCGTCTGTCTGCTGGAGAAAATGGATCGGGAAGGCCTGATCAACCCGGCGGATTTTCGCCCGCTGTTGCAACGGCCCACATCGGTTCCCTGCGTCACCAGCACGCCGCTTTACCCCAACTGGTCGTTCGCCGCCCTGCCCGGTGTGGATAACTCTCTGGTGGATGCGGTGGCAAAAGCCTTGCTGACCGCCCCACCGCAATCTCCCTTCCTGTGGGGCGCCCCGGCCTCGACCAGCGAGGTGGAAGCCTTGCTGCGCGCCGTCAACCAACACCCGGAACAGCGGCGGCTGTGGCTGGATATCAAGAGCTGGCTGATCCAGCATCAGACGGCCGTCGGCCTGTCGCTGGCGATGCTGGCGCTGTTGATCGTCAACCATATCTGGATCGCGCTGCTGGTACGCCGGCGCGGGCGGCAGTTGCTTCATGCCGGAGAGCAACTGCGGCGACAGGAGCAGGCGCTGGAGAATGCCAGACAGCTGAACGTATTGGGGGAAATGGCCTCCGGCTTCGCACACGAGCTCAATCAACCGCTGGCGGCTATTCGCCACTATGCGCAGGGGTGCCTGATCCAACTGCGCAAAACGGACGCCGGGCACCCGCTGCTGACGCCGCTGGAAAATATCGACCGGCAGGCGCAGCGCGGCGGCGAGACGATTCATAACCTGCGCCAGTGGGTCCAGTCCCCCAGCGAGAAGGGAGACAGAGCGAGCTGGCGCCCCATCGCGGTGAGCGAAACCGCCGAGCGGGTGTGGACACTGCTGCGCCTGACGCCGCGCTATCCCGACCTGACGTTGTTCAACAATGTGCCACCTTCGCTGACGCTAACCCTGCCGCCGGCGCTGCTGGAACAGCTGCTGGCGAACCTGCTGCTGAATGCGGCGCAGGCCGGGGCCAACGCCGTCTGGCTTTCCGCCGACGAGCGCGAACGGGCGATCGAGTTGCATCTGCAGGACAACGCGGGTGGGATGAGTGCGGCCGGGCTGGAACAGGCTTTTCGTCCCTTCAACACCACCAAAGCCGGCGGCATGGGGCTGGGGTTGGCCATTTGCCGGCGCCTGGCCCGCTATGGCGGCGGCGAGATCCTGCTGGCTAACCGCCTCGCCCCCGACAGCCGCAAGGGGCTGTGCGTAACCCTGCATTTCATATTGAATGATGAGGAAAACCATGTCGCTAATTCATCTGGTGGATGATGACGTCGCCGTCACCGACGCCTGCCATTTTTTGCTGACCAGCCTCGGCCACGACGTGCAATGCTGGAATGACAGCGCCGGCTTTTTGGCGCAGGCCGATCTGTTTCAGACCGGGATCGTCTTGCTGGACATGCGGATGCCGATACTCGATGGGCATCAGGCCTACGCTGAGCTGCGCCTCCGTGGCAGCACGCTGGCGGTGGTGTTCCTGTCCGGCCATGGCGACGTGCCGATGGCGGTGGAGCAGATGAAGTACGGCGCGGTGGATTTCCTGCAAAAACCGATCGCCGCTGAACCGCTGATCGCCGCCCTCGAACGGGCGCAGCAAGTCTCGGCCAAAGCCTGGCGACGCCATGAAACTTGCGGCCGTTACCGCACGCTCACGCCGAAAGAACGCGACATCGCGCAGTTGGTGGTGCGAGGCATGATGAACAGAGAAATGGCGGAACGGTTGAATATCGCCCTGCGCACCGTAGAGGTTCACCGGGCGAAAGTGATGGAGAAAATGCAGGCCGCCAGCCTGGCGGAATTGGTGATTCAGCTGCAGGTTTTACCGCACGCCGCGCAAGAATGATCGCATCAGGCAAAATTCCGCGCGCCCTCTTGCCAACCGGTCTTCCTCAGGCCAGAATACTGTACATTAAATCAGTATTTACAGGTGAGTCATGTTTGTAGAATTGGTGTACGACAAACGCAACGTCGCTGGGCTGCCCAACGCCGCCGAGATTATTCGCAACGAGCTGGAAAAACGCGTGCATGCGCTGTTTCCGGAAGCTGACGTGCGCGTAAAACCGATGCAGGCCAACGGCCTGAACTCCGACGCCAGCAAAAGCGATCGTGAGAAGCTGAACCGAATGTTGGAAGAGATGTTCGAAGAAGCGGATCAGTGGCTGGTCACTGATATTTGACGGGCAGCAACGCTATTGACTCACACTCAGCGGGAACCTTGCCGGGCAGAACGGGCAGCGTGTTTGCCCGAGCCTCTCGGTGATAATGCCGGCGCCGATGCAATAGGCGGCCAATAACCTACTGCACCGGCATTTTACCTGGCATCCACTTTATTTATGAAACCGCGTTGGTTTCCGATGACACGTCATCGTTTGATACCAGCGCGTCCGGCGGCAACACTTCCACCTCTTCACGCGCCGGCATGGCGAGGCGCAGATCGATCCAGCGCCCTTCAGGAATATCCATCGCTTCGCCGGCCACGACCGTCGCGGTATCGATGTCAAAACGGCGTTTGCTGATTTTCACCGTAATAACGCCGTCGCTGTCGGTGGCGGTTTCTACAAAGCACAGGCGGTTGCCGTTCACGTCCTGCGGTACTTCGATGGTCCAGCCCTCCTTTGCCAACCCCAACGAACCACTCAACTGATAAACGCCGGTGGAGATTCGCTCTGCGCTCACCCCTGTCGCCTCACCGTTAACGGCGACACAGCCGGCCAGCGCAAAGCCGCCGTCCAGATAGTCAGCCTGCATATGCTCGGGCGCCGCGGACAATCTCGCGATCGGCGAGGCTTTCTTGATAAAACCGTTGCCGTCAACCGTGGTGTTGGCTTCCGACCACATCCAAACCCAGGGGGTAAACGCGGTGCCATTCCAGCTGCGCACGGCAATTTTTCCCGTCTGCGCAGCACTCACGCCATAGCCGTAACAGGTTTGCACCGTTCGATAGCTGTCGTCGGTTCCCGCCTGCGTCACCGCCCATGAGCGCGTATCGAGGAAATATGTGCCAACGTCTTTGAAGGGGTTGCCAATGGGATCCGTGCTCACATAACCACGCCGGCTTTGCATTTGCGCATTGAAGTTGCCTTTACTCGCCGCCGTCACGCCTTTACTCAACCCCCAGTCCTTCAGGTTTGGAATGTCTGCGACAGTGGGTTGATCGGACGAGCTGAATAACCGCGACCACGTGATGGTCGAAGGCAATGCGGTAGAGGAACTCCCCACCCAGGCCTGCCGCGAAACCGATGTGGCAAAATACGCGCACGACGGTCCGCCATCCACCGGCAGCGTTAATAGCCCCCCAGACACATTGCCCGGCCGATTGGCCGTCGCCACCGTGTAGCGCTGAATGGAAGATTTATTATCCTTCGCGAATGCATCCTCAGTATGAACCGGCCCGATCCCAAAACCGGCGATAGCTGATTGGGCGACCGTGGCATATTCGGGCAACGCCTGGGATTGCGAGAACGAAACGCCCGTACGCATATCAACTTTCATCACCCCGACCGGTTCCACCGATTGTTTTACCGCCTTATGCTCCCAGCGCAGGCCGGCAGCGTTCGCGTAGGTGATTTGCTCAACCGTATACCAGCAGTTGAGTGAAAATGCATTAATTTTCAAATAGATATCATAATTATCTCGGCTGGATTCAATAACCTGAATATCCAAGATCGCCGTTCCGGTATCGTTAATAAAGGTGCCACCGATACGGTTGACCTTGTTGGTCGAATCGCTGGCGCTCTGATTGCCCGTTCTCAACATCAGACGTGACATGCCCGCGTTATAAGTAAAACCGTTAAAACCATTTGAACCATAAAAATTGAGGGCGACGCCTACGCCATTTTGCCCCGCATTTTTAAACTGCCCCAGCAGGAACCAGACAGAGGTACTGGTATTGTTCTCCGGCAGCTTAAAGCGCACATTATCAAAGGCGGTCACCACCTGAGCGGCGCTCTTCGCCGCATTTTGCTCGCTCACTTTTGCCGCAGCAGCAGAGGAAGAAGCCTTGCCGGCGGACGCTGCCGCTTCGGCACGCAGACGATCGACGGTCTGCACAATCTCCGGCGTGATATCGCTTTCCCCTGGCCGACGCAGGAAATCATTGAGCGTGCCGGGCAGCGAATCGTTATAAACCTCGATAGCCCCCACTCGCTCCGGCTGCGCGCCATACACCGAGATGATGACCTCGTAAGCGCCCGGCTCCACGGGTAGGGAATATTTACCGCTATCATCCGTCACTGATTGTGATTTAGCCAAACTCAGGACCGTTGACGAGGTTCTGACTGCGCGCAGGGTAATGGTTACGCCGGAGCGAGGATCGCCGTAAGGGCCTTTTAATACGCCGCTGATTAATGTCATTTATTTATCTCCTTTTTGACTGGCATTTCTACGCGAAGATCAATCCAGCGTCCTAATGGAATATCGATCGGCATTCCTTCGTCATAACCCTTAACGTCATTACGGGCGAATGGTGGCGCTGCTGTGTATGTACGATGGTAGGTTTTGATCAGCAGGTCGCCAGTTGGTTCTACCTCGTAATCAACCCAGATCAGCGGTTGTTTGTTACGATCGAGTGGAACCTCAATACCACCATCCTTACCGCCCCATTGCGCATCAGCATTAAAACCTAGTGTGCCGGATACACGGTAAATACCTTCGCTCACTCGTTCAGTGGTCACTCCTTGACTTTCTTCATTGAGTTCATAGGTGCCGTCACCGAATAATTTAACGATTGGCGACGCCCTTTTAATAAAACCATTACCATCAACCGTTGTATTTAATGAATGCCATAAGTCCATGCTTTGGAGCCAACCTCGGGCAGTATTCCCCGTATTGACAGTGATTACGTGTTGGTCGTAACCAACAGTAATCATCGCGAACGTGTCTAATGTTCGCCACCAAATAGATGGTGAATACTGTAGCATTTTAAATGGAGGTGGAATGTAAGTCTCATTACGTACCGCAGACAGCCCCATCTCACCGATATTGGCACGAAGTATATCTATATTATTAGTATTAACTCCGACAAAGCCATGCTTACTACCGAGCCCATTATCACCGGGCTTAATAACATTGTTCACATCCGCTTTTTTTTCCATAACAGCCGAAAGTTCATCAACAGATTTCTTCTCTGCCTTTTGATTTAACGCAGCGGTAAAACTATTCCAAGCTGGGCCAGTGTAAGTGCTGCCGTCAGGTAACGTCACCGTAATGTTTCCGGGGCCGCTGAATACCTGTTGCCAGTTGGCTTTATCGAGGTTCAGCCCGCGTAGCGCTTTCGCCGTCTCTGCGGCCAACTGAGCGGTGATGGCGTTCATCGCGTCGCGCGGTACGGCATACCATGCTGCGCCCGCCTGCGTTGGGCCATCATAGGCTTTAATCAGCGTGGCCTGCGTGGCGTTATCAACGGTTTTCACCGGCAGCGTATAGGTGACGCCGCCGACCACGCTCACGATGAAATCACCGGCTTTCAGCTCGGTATTGAATGCTGTCCCCGTACCTTTCACTACGGCGGAATTATTCGTTATGGTAAGAGTGCCTACTGGCATAATACTCTCCTGAATTTTGACAATAAAAATAAGAAGGTGTCAGGATTACGTTCTTGTCTAGCAAGGTTTATACTTATACCAACCAATGCGATATTTGTTACGAGCGCCTATTTTATTTTCTTGACTTATCTATTCATGAACGTTGCAATAGGAAACTTCAAATATCCTCGTCCAGAAAATCGCTCCGAATATGTCTGAGTCCGATATTTTAGCCACGTCAGTTGAAGTTCCATCCCTGTCCATCGAACTAAAATACCTGCATTTTGTGTAGAAACTTCGCTTTCAAATAAGTCAGCTGGCATGCAATTTATTGGAAACCACGGGCTAAAACTAGATGGTACTGACTGTATCCCGTTGTCTACTGCACTAGTTACCTCAACTATGCTCCGTACTCGT
Source organism: Serratia sp. EC4 (assembly GCF_059652115.1). NCBI lineage: Bacteria > Pseudomonadati > Pseudomonadota > Gammaproteobacteria > Enterobacterales > Yersiniaceae > Serratia > Serratia sp. EC4. The sequence continues at coordinate 1,134,373 of NZ_JBNIDE010000001.1, forward strand.
GGCATATCACTAGCTGATTTTGCGGTCCATATAAGCTCAGATTTAGCAGAGAATACATCTAAATATCCGGACTGCATTGCGATATTATGCGATGTAGCAATAAGCTCAACACCTCCCGCTGTGAAGTATTTAGCGCCTGGCCAGCACCAAGCGCCTGGGGATAGCCGAGCCCAATACAGCAACCCAACCGAAAGTTCATTAATAGCTAAGCAGCTTAATTTATGAAGATCACCAAATATGGTATCACCCCATAAATCAGGCGGGTAAAATTTTGGCACCTTGTGCTCAGCAACAAGAGTATGTTTATACTCACTGTCTATTACCAATGAGCCATCCGAGTTGCAAATTTGAAAATTAGACATTATCGAATCTCATAAATGTGGACAGTATAATATTTATCATATCCGTCCGTCACAGAGCTTATTAACCACACTCCTCCATCTCTTGTGCAGGCTGTAACCCCATCAAATATAATGTCTCCATGAAAAAATGGTCCAGCTCTAACAATGGCTGCAAAATGCCTATCCGAGGTCACACCTGGGTAACTAATATTAACTGCTGCCTGATTTTTTGGCAGCGTTGCATCAATAGAGGCAAAAAATCTAGTGCTACAATCACCCAGATCGACTGTAATGTTTCCATTACTATCCCAACATTGTAATCCATTACCCATTACCAAAGCCCCATTCTGACGCGTAGTACATTATTACTGTCAAATATCTGAATGAGTGTACTAGTAATCAACATTCTGCCTCCTCCAGCCACACCATTTATCTCAAAGTTGCCAGTTTTATCTAATCGCCACCCTTGTGAGCCCACAACATAGTTATTCGACTGGATATAGTTACCAATCTTGGCATTACTGATTGTTCCATCCTGAATAAAGGCATTATTCATAAACACCTGCCCATCCACCACGGCAAACGGCGAATACTGATTGCTGTTGTTGCCGCTCATCAGCACGAACTGATTGGCGTTAAAGCCGACGCGGGTGGTGACCGGCCTGCCGTTTTCCGCCAATACCGCGATCGACATGCCGGCGTTATAGAAGGTGCCGTTCACCCGCACGCCCGCTTTCAGCGTATGGATGGCCGTGGCGCCGTCGGCGTCTACCGTCGCCGTCAGTTTGTCTTCCAGCACCGCCGCGACATCGTCAATCTGCGCCTGCACCTGGGTTTTCATCTCGGCCAGCCCGCGATCGACCTCCGCGATGGTGGTTTTCACCACCATGATATCGGAGCGCACCGTGCCGTACTGCGCCCACTGGTGATCCACCGTCGCATTGTTTGCCAGCGCATTCTGCAAGATGGCGTCGATGTTGGTGTCGATATCGCCCACCAGCCGCTCGCCGTCTTTCGCGCTCAGAAGATCGTCACCGATGTTCTCGAGATAATCGCCGGCGTTCGCGTTCGCCTGCCCGGCACTCCAGTCAGTCCAGTCGCCCTGATTGCCCGTGCGGTCTTGCAGCCGCGCGCGGAACCAGAAGCTCTGTCCCGCTTTCAGCCCGGCCATAGCGTGGGTGTGCAGCGGATACGGGATATCGGCCAGCAGCATCGCGTTATTTCCAGCCGCGTTGTCCGCATACTGAATTTCGGTCTTGAGCGTATCTTCAGCGCCGGTAGGGAACGCCCAGTCGAGCTGGATGCCCCACAGCAAAGGCGATGCCTTGAAGCGGACCGGCATCGGTGGCTTGCCCTCTTTGCCCTTGAGGTAGGTTTCCATCGACGTCGCCCAGATAGACGATACATCACTGGCGTTGATGGCCCGCACCCGCACCCGATAACGACCGGCGTAAATCCCCGGCACTTCAAAGCCGAGCGCCGAGGTGCGCGGCACCGACACCCAGTTGCCGTTATCTTTGCGCCATTCCGCCTCATAGGCGATGGCATTTTCAACCGCGCCCCAGGCGGCGCGCAGGGTGGTAATGGCGATACCCTGACTCACCGAGGAGTAGCTGTCGATGGTGATGTTTTTCGGCGGCGCCTGCACGCCGGGCGGAATGATGGAGATCGGACGATCGTCGATACGCGCGCCGGTATCAATGCGGGCGTACTTGTTCGGATCGTGTTCCGCGGCGTTGACGGTATAGGTGTTATCGCCGTTGTCGGCGATGCCCACCACGCGGTAAAGCTGCACCGCCAGATCGTCCGCATCGATGGACCAGGCCGCTTCCGGCGCCGGCGTCTCGCTGTAGGCGGTGGTGACGGTCACTACGCGATCATTAACCGCCTGCACGGTGCGCGCCTGCGCTTTACCTGAAGGCAGGTTAACGATCAGGCGATCGCCGGCTTTAGCGCCCGGCGTTCTGTCCAGCGTCAGTTTACGTCCGTCCACGCCGCTGAGGCGCCCGCCAATCACTCGTCCGGCCAGCATCTGGTCCGCCACGCCGACGATATGCCCCGGCATGGGGATCATACCGTCCAGCCCCACGGAGAAGCTGACCGTACGATCCTTGCTGTTGGTCAACAGCGCCCAGCGGCCGCGGCGGTTCGCTTCGCTCGGCGTGGTGCAGCCGATGGCCGTCAGTTCGGTCTGGTTCACGTCGTAGCGGCGCACCAGATCGCTGTCGAATACCGCCTCTATCGCATCGGCGTAATGGTTGCCCGGATCGGACCAACTGACCATCGCGGTGCTGTAGCGGGTGCGCTCGCTGGCGGACGAGTAGGTAAACTTGCCGTCGATCACGTTGGCGCGGGTGTAGGTGAAGTCCATATCACGCGGCATGTCCGCCAGGGCGACCATTTGGTTTTGCCCCCAATAGGTCATGCCGCGGAAGATGCCGGCCAAATCGCTCAGCACCGTCCAGGCCTCTTCCCGCGACTGCAGATAAACGTTGCAGGTGAAGCGCGGCTCCATGCCCTCGCCGCCGCGCCCGTCCGGCACCGGCTGATCGCAATACTGCGCGATGCGGTACAGTTCGGACTCGGAGACCTGGGAGGCGTCGATGCGATCGCCCAAGCCGAAACGCTCGGCCAAAATAATGTCGTAAAACACCCACGCCGGGTTGTCGCTGTAGGCCCACTTAAAGCCGCCGCTCCAGATGCCGGTATAGCCGCGCGTTTGCGGATCGTAATTGTCCGGCACGCGGATCAGGCGGCCGCGCGGTTTGCAGCTGATCTTCGGGATGTTGGGGAACTGCTTTGAGTCGAACTCCACGTAAAGCAGCGCAGTGTTCGGATAGCGCAGCTTGGCGTCAATGATTTCGGTCAGCGCCTCGATGTTCATGCGGTCGGCGATCCGGGCGCTGTCGGCGTTAGGCGTCAACCGGCGCACGCGCAGCTGCCATCCCGTGGTGGCCTTCGGCAAATTGATGCGGTGCGAGCGTTCATACAGCGAGGTGGTTTTATCGTCGATCGCCGCCGTTAACACCTCCTGGTAACTGCCGCCGTCGGTCGCCACGTCGATGGCGTACTCGATGCGATAGCCGTTGACGTCGCCGTTGTCCGCCTGCTTTTGCAGCATGGGCCACCCCAGGCGCAGTCGAACAGCGGAAAGTTGCAGGTTAGAGACGGAGCGTACCCACGGCGCGCCGCTTTTCAGTTCGCTGCCGACCGAGATCTCATTTTCAACGGCGGGAATGCCCTGGATATATTCCTGCGCCTGCGAGCCAGGGCGGAACTCCCAGCGGAAACCGGGAAAGTTTTCCGTTCCGTCGCTGCTCAGCACCGGCGTACCGTCAACAAAAATGTTTGTGCCATCCAGCCCGCCGGCAAATTCTCCTTCGCCTAATGCGAACAGCATCTTCGCTCTGGCGATCGACTGAATGCTGTCCGGCGATTCTACCGGCGTGTGGCCGCCACCGCCGCCGCCTTTTCGCCCACGGATCATGTTCTGTGCCATATTTCGCCCATAAAAAAAGCCGCTATTGCGGCTGTCTGTTCAAACGGATGTCGTTATTGCTGGTCTTCGGTATAAATACCTGCGGAGATAATCGCCCCGCCAATTTCACGCGTGCCGTACAGCACGCCGACGGGATTGCCCTGCGCCGTGGTGTTGACCGGCCCGCCAAAGGCATAGCTCGGTTTATTTTCCGGGCCTTGCCGCATGCGCAGCCCGCCCATTTGCGGGGAGAGCATTTGGACGACGCCGCCGAGGGCCATGGAAGCACCGGCCATCGCCGCCATGCCAGTTCCCCCACCCGCCGTAAATGCTCCCATAGCCCCCGTCCCTGCGCCCACAGAAACATACATAGCCACGGCAACCAGCGCCACGCCCAGCACGGTCTGGAATAAGCCTGCGCGCTTGCTCCCAATCACGACGGGAACAAGGTGAATATCTTCCGACCCTTTGGTGAACTCCAGCTCATCCTGTCCGACGTTGCGTTTACCGACGAAAATAGAAAATGTCAGGCCACGTTTGTGCGCCTCCAGCATGTAGCGTTCAAAGCCGGGCAGCAGATTTTTCATGGCATCAATAGCCTTTGGTACATTGTGAGCACGATACTCAAATTTTTTTCCAAATATGCCAACCATCGGGCCATGGAATCGTATTGTTCTCAATGGTATCTCAATAAAATTCATAATGCCTCGAAAAAAAATATTTTTAAATACCTACAAGCAAGATTTAATCGCTATTAAGGTCACTTTTATTCTCCGCTCAGGAAAAATAACGGACCTTGTCCCTTCTCCATAATAAACAACTTTCGTTCCGGTGTTAATTTTAAGTAAATCGATAAACTCCAGTCCAGCCAGTGGAACTAAAGTTACTCCATTTTCTAAAGGCTTAACTGTTGTATTAATTGCAGGCCCATTATAAGTTTCACTATCTAATTTTGGAATTAAACATGTTTCCATTTGCACCAGTGTTTTGGTTGTCGAAAAGGTTTGCGTTGGATTTTTTCTAATGTCTGTATAACTCATTGCACATCCTGCCAACCCCAGTACCACCAGCCCAATCATTAACTTTTTCATTACCCTTTTCCTTAAGCTGAAAAGTGGAATGATAGCATCACATCAGCGCGTTGTGCCGCAACACCTTCACCGTTCGCTCTTTCCAATACCCACCGTAAGGCACCCACTGGCTAAGCATACCGTACTATGGTGCAGCAACAGGCCATCTGCCAGCAGAATACTGGCGTGGTTGGCCACCGGCGCCGAAACCTGCATGATCGCCATGTCGCCTGGGCACGGTGGGCCATCGAACTCGCGAAAGCCATACCCCGCCCAAGTTTCAGCAGGGGCTCGTAAATTGTATACGCAGCCAGATTATTTACACGCTATAATTGCCGATTCATAAAAACTCATATCTCTTTTCTTGTAAAAGATAAAGTCACTGCCTGTATCAACATTCCTCACATCAACAAGCATAACCACTCCCCGAGTCATATCATTTATCTGTGCCGAGTAGCCATTTTCAATTGGTTGCGGACTAATGGGTGAAATTGTGTTTTTTTCATTCCAGTTATTCAATACACAACCAATATATAAATCCGCACTCTTACTCGAATGTCCTTTAAGTGCAGGCGAGGTCAATCGAAGTTCATTGGCCGTGGTTGAACAACCAGACAGGATTAACACAGCGAATAGTCCGACAAATTTCTTCATTACCCTTTTCCTTAAGCTGAAAAGTGGAATGATAGCATCACATCAGCGCTTTGTGCCGCAACACCTTCACCGTTCGCTCCTTCCAATAACCGCCGTAAGGCACCCGCTGGCTAAGCATGCCGTACATATGGTGCAGCAACAGGCCATCTGCCAGCAGAATGCCGGCGTGGTTGGCCACCGGCGCCGAAACCTGCATGATCGCCATGTCGCCTGGGCGCGGCGGGCCATCGAACTCGCGAAAGCCGCAGGCATGCCAGTTTTCCAGATAGCGGTTTTCACCCCGCTCCCACCACGGGTAATCAACGCGGTAATCCTGGAGCGTTATGCCGTGCTCCTGGCGGAAATAACTCATGACCAGCCCCCAACAGTCGGTATGCCCCAGCACGAACTGGCGACCCACCAGCGGCAGTTCGCCGCGCGGCAAAATAGTGCGCAAATCCCCCTCCGGCCAGCTGGCTATCGCCCAGGGCAACTCCATCGCGTCGCACTGCGCCTTGTCCAGCTCACTCGGCTGCGTGGTGGCGTCCGGGTGGCTGTGCACAATGAGAGTGATGGTGCCCCATTCGGCGGCGGCCACGTAGTCTTCCGGCGCCAGATGAAACTGCTCGGTGGGGTTGTCCGCCAGGTTGCGACACGGGAAATAGCGCTCCACGCGGGATTTTTGCGCCACCACGCCGCAGCATTCGCGCGGGTACTCGGCCTTGGCGTGCGCCATAATGGCCGCCGCGGTTTTTTCTTTCATACTCGCCCCCTACTGCCGGATTAACGCCGCGCCCGGGAAACCGCCAAACGGCAGCGGTTCGTGCTCGCCAAAGCGTTTCTGGCAGTCGCTCAGCAGCCCGCCGCAGCGATCCTGACTCGGGTCTTCCACCGGGTTGCCTTTGTCGTCAAAGTAACGGCTACCGGCGTAATCGCAGCCCTTGCCGGTGCGATAGCCGCCGCGCGAGCACCAGGTGCACAGGCTGTGGATTTGCCGGGTCGGAATGCGCAATCCCCGCAGGTCCGCCGGGCTGGAGAGCTCGAATTCCACCGCCTCGTCGCTTTCCGTCGCCTTGCGATCGATGTAGAACACCTGCAGCTTTTCCTGCAGCGGATCGGCCGAAGAGTTCCCTTGTGGGAAGTTGCGGGCGTCAAGGTAGTGCACCAGCGTGTCGTGGATCCGCACCTTGGCCTGCGCCATGTCCTCAAATTGCAGGCAGAGCGCGCTGATCAGGCCGTTGATATTGGCGACCGACAGCTTGGGCGCGTTGCCCTGGCTGTCGGCGGAAATCTCCAGCCCTTCAACGCTAAACGGCCACGGGCCGTACTCCAGCCCCTGCCACCAGACCGATTTCGCCGGCAGTTTGCTTTCATCACCGCCGGCGGCGGCCAGCTCTTGCGGCGTAAACGGCAGGGTATCGCAATGAAAGCGCAGAATATCGGCGCCAAACCGGGTGCCATCCACCTCAATCAGGCGGATGCGGTTGCCCGGCTCCAGCTTTTGCAAATCTGAATTCAGCATCATCTCCCCCGGTTAAACGTGAAAGGCCTCGGTAAACGTGGCCGTCAATGAATAGTTATCCCCGCCCATGGCGACCGGCTTATAACCCTCGCAGCGGTAAAGGCCGGGAACCTGCGTCGGTGGCGTCCATTGAAAGGACTTCACCCCGTGATGGTTTTCCAGAAAGACGATGATCGGCGTGATGTAGTCATACTTGCCGACAAAGGTCAGATCCCAGGAGCGCACGATCGGGTTAATGCCGTCGCCGGAGACCTGCGCATAGCCGTCGCCGAACTGCGCCTTTCTGACGCGAAAGCGCATATCGCCGGCGGCGTTGACACGCGCCGGAAATTCAAATGTCTGAATGCCCATTACATCCCCTTGATTGCTTTCCAAATCGGCTGGCCCGGCATCAGGTTACGGTTGATCACCTTCTGGCTTTCCTGCGCGGCGATATTGCCCATTCGTTTACCGAACTCGCCCCATCCCGGATCGGCCTGCGAACTGACGTTGCCGCCGTTCTCGATGGTGATGTAGACATTCGGCGCCGCCGAAGGCTGCGGGCCGCCGCCGATAGCCCGCACGCCGAGCGAACCGTCCGCGCCGCGTTTGAGCGGCATGATGGCCTCCGGCCCGGCTTCGCCCATCAAGCCGGCGCCTCTGGCGAACGCGAACAACGTGGGATTGCTGACGATCTGGCCGCTGAATGCGCTCAGCGAAGGCGAGGCGTATACGCCGCCCTTGGCGTTGGGGACATAGCCTTGCCAACCGGTCGGCATGCCCATCGCGCCTGAACCGGCCGCGCCCGCGCCGGCGCTTGCAGCCCCGCCCAACAAACCGCCGCCGATGTTCATAAAGGTAGAGAGAAAGGTTCTGGTTAACAGCGCCTGCATCGCCAGATCGATCAGTTGCTGAATGATGGACTGCGTCATGGAGGTCATCAAACCGAGCATGCTTTGCTTAAAGTTTTGCGTCCCGGTCAGCAGATCGAACATCATGCCGGAGGTCCGTTCCCGCGTCATGTCCACCAGCCCCAACGCCATCTTGTGCACGCGGCTCTGCCCGCCGAACAGACTCAGCGCCTGCTGATACTGAGCGTCCGACGATTCTTGCGTCGACGCCTGCATCAGCTGTTCATAGCGCTGTTTATCCAGCAAGCCTTGCTGGTAGTAGGCCTGGTATTGCGCCTGCTGCTGCACCAATTGGTTGTTAAGCCGAGCGACAGGGTCCACATCACCGGCAATGTTCATACGCGGCGCGGCGAGCGCGTCGGTTTCGGCCTTCAGCCGCTGGCGCGTCATTTCTTGCTGCTGCATCCGGCTGGCGGTGTGGTACTCGCGCTCGGTCAACAGCCGCCCGTCATACAACGCCTTCAGCGCCTTGCCGACCTCTTGCTCTTTACGCACCGCCGCCTGCCCTGGCGCGTATTGTTCAGCGAGCTGTTGCCGCTGCCGCTGGTACTTCTCGGCGTTCAGCGCCATCGCACGCTGCACATCGGCCTGCCCGGCACCGGCCGCCTTGGCCGCTGACGCCAGCTTGGCCTGTGCGCTTTGTTCATCCTGGGTGATTTTGTCGAGGCTGCTCAGATGCGCCTGCTCGATTTCCTGACGCAGCTGTTGGTACTGATCAAGAGCCTGCTGCTTACCGTTATCGTTTAAAATACGACCGACAGGAGGAGCGCTAGTTTGATGGCTCTTAGGCTTAACAGGTTTGGTCTCAACATGGCTATCATTGCCATTCTGTGCATTAACGGCATTGCTTCGCCTAAGCCGGATCGCTTTCTCGCCCTTAATGACATCTTCCAACTGCGCTTGCAAGGCGTTGCGTTCTTTCTTCACCTCTTTGGGATCAGAATAGAGGAATCCCAACAACCCTTTGCTTCGCCGCTCTAAGCCAGCAATTCGGATATCGCTCCTGCGCGCCAGTTGGTTTTCGATCTTGGCTTTTTCCTCACTGAGCGTCTTTAGCTGATCGTCGAAGGTATCAATTTTGACGGCGAGCTTTGCCTTGGAGAGCTTGCTGAGATCTTCGGCCGTCTCGACCGCCGCATCTTTCAATGCCAAAGCCGATTGACGGGCCAATTGGTTTTGCTCATGGAAGTACAGCATCGCCAATCCCGCCTGTATGGCGACACCGATCGGGCCGCCAAGCGCCCCCAGCGCGACGTTGGCGACGCGAGACGCCGCGCCGACGCCCGATGTCGCCTGAGCCGCCCCGCGCGCCGCCGCCGCCTGATCGCGCCAGGCCGCCGCGCTGTCATTCAGGCCACCGGCCAGTTTCAGCATCTCCTCCGCCCGGCTGCCGCCTTCGCCGGAAGCGCTGCTCGCCTGGCGGGCCGCGTCGTCCAACTGTTTCATCTGCGCCGTCGCGGCGACGGTGATGGACGCGAGTTCGGTGAGCGCCTGCCCATACTGGCGCGAGGTGGCGGCGAGGCCCTGCAGCGACAGCTCAACGCCGGCCAGCCCCGCCAGTTTCCCCGCCAGGCCGCCAAGCGTGCCACCGATGCGTTGATACGACTCGTCGGTCTTCTTCGCGTCCTGCTGAGCCTGGCGGTTAAATTTGGCGGATTGTTCCCCGGCGGTACGGTAAGCCGCCGTCAGTTTGTTTTTAAAGTTGGTGTCATTCAGTTGCAACCCGACGACCAACTGTGCGGTATCAGCCATTTCCCAGCACTCGCATAACGTCAGCACACTGCATATCAATACTGCTTTGCGCGGGCTGACCGGATTGATGAACGGGGGCACTCTCCGCCGCATCGGCCGTCATGCCTTGCAGTTTGAAATATGCCCGCCAGTGATTCAGGATGTGCGCCGGCATCGCGGCGATCTTGCGAGGATCCGACTCACCCCAGCGATCGGCCAGTTGGAACACCAACATCAGCCAGGGCGAGTCAGTCAGTTTTTTTCCGCTTCCTCCAGGCTGCCGACCGCATGCCGCTTGACGGTGCCGATGGCTTCGACCAGCGTCGGGTTGTCGTGCGCCGCCAGCAGATCGTCTACGCTCGGCAAGGCGCCGGCCGGGATGCGTTTGCCGTCCGGCGTTATCAGGCAAGACAGCAGAAGCTGCACGTTGAGCTGCGCGGCTTTGTTCATGTCACCGCTGTCGATGGCGGCCTTCATGCCGTCTTCGTTTTCCTGCAGTTCCGCGGCTTTCAGGCGACGGATAAAGGCTTTGGCGCCAAAGATCTGCGTTTCAATCACGTGATCGTCGGATTTCAGCAGCGCCGCTTTCAGCGCTTTCAGATCGTATTTCTCACTCATCGGTTTTTCCTTGTTCAATTCGGTTTACTCTGTAATAAGCAGGTTGCCGCAGGCCACATGGCCCGCGGCGGAAGCGTTCGCCTTCAGGCGTTAACCCGCGGCGAACCGCCAATGGGTCACACTTTCGGGGTGACCGAGCCCCAGGTGTTGCTGTTTTGCTTGCCCTGGACGGTAATCTGAATGACTTCGCTCGCCGGGGCGGTGATCTCATTCATTTTCCAGCCGGACAGCGACAGGATGGAGGTGGAGGTGCGGCCATTTGGCAGCTCGACGTAGAACTGCACCGTTTCGCGCTTGTCCGCCGCATTCAGCAGCGCCGCGAAATCGGCGTTGGACGGATCGTCGATGAAACCGATGGACTTCTCCGCGCCTTCCGGCAGGTCGGAAATAAACTGCTTGGCGGTATCCAGCAGCGTGGTGCAATCGACAAAACCGCCGGTTTGCCCCATTTCACCTACCGCTTTACAGTTGGTCAGCGCCTTCATGGCCGTCGGCGCAGCCCCAACGGTGCCCCATTTGACGATAGTGCCGGCAGGCAGCATGGCGTATTCTGGCGAGGTTTTATCAGCCATAGTTTTTCTCTCTCTTTTTTGATGAAGGATGGTAGCGGTCGCTACCGGTTTTCGATGCCATAGCGGACCTTAGCCGCCAGGATGCGTAACACTTGGTGCTTATGGTGATCCAGCGCAGGGCGAATAAACGGGGCGGCGGCTTGCGTTGCCGTGCCGTACTCCTGCGCCAGAGCTCTGTGGTAATGCTGTTTACTGGGGCCTACACGCAACGTCACCGCGTTCCATCCGGTAACGGCCGGGCGTATCGCGATGCCGGCGCTCAGCGAGGGTTCGCTGTTTGACGCCCCCCGCTCGGCACACTGCCACATCGTGCTAAGTAGCGGCGCCAGCGCGGCGTGGCCGGCCTCCGGCAGAATGTGACTGGCGACCTCGCGCCGAATCGCTTCCAAGCGGCGAGTCAATTCCGCCATGCCGGAAACGTTTATGGCGATCACGCCGCCACCTCGGAATGGGTAATGAGGTAATCGCGCGCCATCCGATACTGAACGCGGTTATCCGCCAAGGGCGTGGCGCTCTGCAAAAGGGTGCTGCGCGTAACCGCCTGTACCGGCCATTCGCCGATATGGCCATGCCGAACCCCCTCCCAGGCGTTCAAAACCGCCTTATCCAGAGCGATCAGTCGGGAGTAATCGTCGATCACGTACAGCACGATCTGAAAACGGCTCTGCACCAGCGAACTGTCAACCAGACCGGTGTTCACTTTCAGATCGCTGATCTTCTGATAGGTCACGCCTTCTTGCTGAGGATCCGGCAAGATCAGCGGATGAACCGCCAGATGGGTTAGCGCGGCCAGCGAGCGTTGGATTTCATCTTCAATCATTTGGGCAAGGTCTCCGTCGTTTTGAGGGGGAATTGTTTTACAGACGCATTCAGGCATCAGGTAAGGAACAGCGCGCGCTCCGCCGCACGCCGGGCAACCAGCCCATCGAGCCGCACACCGCCCGCATTCACCCATCGGCCGAACTGGTCGGCCGCCCCCTGCCGATCGCCGGCGTTCAGCCGGCGCAGCAGCGTCGAGTTCTCCAGCGCGCGCAGGCCCAGGTTATAGGCGAAGCTCACCAGCGCATCGAACTGCCCCTGCGTGATCGTCACCGCCACCAACCGTTCGACGCCCCGTTCGAATTGGGCGACACCGCACACCAGCAAACGCTCGGCCGTTGCGACATCGATCGCCATGCCGGCCCCAACTTTTCGTCCCGCTACCGGTTGAGTCCACCCGTAGCCGATGGTCCAAACGCCGACCGAGTCCTGATAAGCCTGCAAACGCAGGCCTTCGAAACGCTTAATCAGCGCCATGCCATCATCACTTATCTTCATTGGTTTCCTCCTGACGCTTTATTGAGAAATCGGCGTTCCAATGCCTTGATCAGCGATGCTCCCGACCACCCCGCCATGCCGCATACGCCGCCCATCACCTCCGAAGGCCAGTCGTAATGCAGCGCAATCATCACCATGGTCAAGCCGGCGAAAATAGAGACGAACAGCTGCAAAAACAGCGTCCTCCAGCTAAAGGTTTCGCCGTTCAAAACCTTGAAGGAATAGCTGGCGATCGCCCCCAGCAGCGTCATGCCGAAAGCAAGCAGCATTGAAAGGATGTTTGGTTCATTTTTCCAAGGCATAATCATCACCCTCCCCTTACCGGGGCATAGCCCGATCGTCGGGAGTCATGGAAAAGAGCGGCTAAATGCGGCGCCCCTCTCCGTCATTCCTGTTCCATTTAAATAAGCGGCCATTTACGCTGTCGAAAATGGCTTATCCATTCTGCTCAACCTGAGAAGAGAAATAAGGATTGCGCCGTTTTATAAATGAGAAGGATTAGCCTCCCGCCGTGATCATTCAACGACAGTCATTATTCAGTGAGCGATTGACCGTTTTGACAAGGAGGCTAAAAATGAAAAACCCCGCCGGAGCGAGGTTTAGTTATCGTGCGGCGGCGCCGGCAACGACTCAGTTTTATCAGATTACGCGTTTATTTGCGTACGCGTGAGTCTTTTATTATAAAAAAACAAAACCCCGCCGGAGCGAGGTTTGGCTATCGTGCGGCGGCGCCGGCAACGACTCAGTTTTATCAGATTACTCGCTTATTTGCGTACGCGTGAGTCTTTTATTATAAAAAACAAAACCCCGCCGGAGCGAGGTTTAGTTATCATGCAGCGGCGCCGGCAACGACTCAGTTTTATCAGATTACGCGTTTATTTGCGTACGCGTGAGTCTTTTATTATAAAAAAAAACAAAACCCCGCCGGAGCGAGGTTTGGCTATCGTGCGGCGGCGCCGGCAACGACTCAGTTTTATCAGATTACTCGCTTATTTGCGTACGCGTGAGTCTTTTTTTAAATTCTTGCAACGCGCATACGCTATTATTATTCCTGATGTCACAGTGAAACGAGAAATAAACCCTCATCAACTTCAACGGCAGCAGTTTCAGCGATCCATAGTCAACTTTATATCCAACATCGCCAGGCACCCACCGATAAATCCCTCCGCCGTTTGCATCTCTTTACGTATCGTACCGTCTGAACACTTTCTTTTCAGGGCAATCTTGCGCAAGGATATGCCATAAACATGGTGGGCAATGATGAGATCGAACTCTTCGGGTTTGTATTTCTTCAATCTGCCCACGCAACCGTCGATCACCAGGCCATCATCATCGCAACAGGAACGCTCGCCATTCGATTTATAGGACAACAGCCCTTTGAACCCAGCAGCAATGGGGGAATAATCGATGCCACTGTTATCCCTGGCCCATACGCCCCACCGCTCCAACACTTCATTCATATCTCTCATGCTTCCACCTCCTTTGGGCGTTTGCCACATCGCCAGGGCTCCATGTCGTTGACCGACGTCGGTCGAGCCGCTCTTCTGCTCGGCGTGCGCCAACACGCAACAACCGCTCCGCCCGGCGTGCTCGCCGAGGGTATTACATCAAATACTGTATAAATAACCAGTATCAAGTATACCCAGAGGTATCTTTTTTTCAATAGCGAAAATCCATTTACCTGCAGGTAAATTTAGGTACGATGGCCTTATGAAAAACGAGCAAAAAATGCACCTGCAGGAGATGCGGCGAGAGCGCCTGATCATCCTCATTGACAACCTCGGCGTCGGGGGCCAAAAGCGCCTTGCCGAGGCGCTCGACATTGCCGCAGACTATGTCTCTCGCCTGCTCTACCCGCCGGGCAAGAAAGGAAAAAAGGGCATCAGTGGCGATATGGCGCGAAGGATAGAACAGTATTTCGCCGTGCAAATCGGTTGGCTGGACGGCCTGGAGCAAACCGGGCAACGCCCCGTCAGGCAGAAGACTTCGCAGGCCTTGGGTAAAACGCTGCCGCTGCTGACGTGGACATTGCCGTTGTCTCATGAACAGCTGCGCAAAGGAACGACCGTCCATTACCCGGCGATGGTGCAATGCAGCGCTCATGCCTACTGGTTGCCGGTGCGGGATAACACGATGAACGGCTCTGCCGGCGCCAATTACCCAAAAGGCGCCTTGATACTTGTCGAACCCGTTACTGCCGGCATAACCGAGCTCGCGTCCGGCGATAAGGTGATAGCGAAACGCTGTGACAGCGCGGAGCTCATCTTTAGAAGGTATGTCGAGGAAGCCGGGCATCGATGGCTTAAGGGAAGCATGCCGGGTTGCCCGGCGCAGAATGCTGATGAGTACGCGATTATCGGGGTGGTGCTTGGCGCCTGGCTGCCCTAGTCCCTGCGTGCCGCGTTGAGAACCGCATAAAGCAAAAAACCGCCAACCTTGCGGCTGGCGGTTTTTTGGCACTCATGGTGCCGGCTACCGGAATCGAACTGGTGACCTACTGATTACAAGTCAGTTGCTCTACCTACTGAGCTAAGCCGGCTGAATTTGGCGGAAGGACAGAGATTCGAACTCTGGGAGCTGTTACACTCGACGGTTTTCAAGACCGTTGCCTTAAACCACTCGGCCATCCTTCCAATGGGCGCTGATATTAGCGATACCGTTATGAAATGTCTATCATTTTGATGCAAAAAAATGGCATGGGCGGTGCGGTTGCCTAAACTTCAAGCCTTAAACGCTTAAAAAATGAAAAGCCCCGCGAAAGCGAGGCTTTTATGTTCGGCTGAAATACGTTTACTTCGGCTGCGAATCGTAGTCGGAACAGGTTTGATAGCCCTTGTTCATGACATGGCCCGTGTCGTTGTAGCTGACAAAGTACGTTTGCACTTTGCCATCGCGCGGCGCGACCGCATAAGTATCGCAAGTGCCTTGCGCATGAATCAGCGTGGCGGACGTCGACGGCGGACCGGCAATCGCCCGCACCTGCTGCTTGGTCATCCCTACTTTGACATCGCTGACCACCGGCTCATTGACATAACTGGTTGCACGGTCATAGGCGGTGCAGCCGGCAAGAATGGAAAATACCGCCGCAGTACCGACGGCCAAAACCAACTTCTTCGTCATAGCTTGTCCTCTTGGAGTACGTTTGTTGTCCCCTAAGTCTAGAAGCGGAAAGGCTTTTCTACAAACTCCCGTTTGTCGATCGGTGCGCTTTTTCTCGCGATCGGCCGGCGCGGGCACGACATCGAATTCAAAAGCCGAAATCGCTCAGCGACGGGACATCGTCCGGGCGCCGACCGAGTGGCCAATGAAAACGCCGATCCTGTTCGCGAATCGGCATGTCGTTGATGCAGGCATGGCGGTTAATCATCAGCCCCTCCTGATTAAACTCCCAGTTTTCATTGCCGAAGCTGCGATACCAGTTGCCGGAATCGTCGCGCCACTCATAGGCGAAACGCACCGCGATACGCGCGCCGTCAAACGCCCACAGTTCCTTAATCAGCCGATACTCCAGCTCTTTCGCCCACTTGCGTTGCAAAAATGCGACCACCGCCGCGCGGCCGTCGACAAACTCCGCGCGGTTACGCCAGTGGGTATCGAGGGAATACACCTGCGACACCCGCTCAGGATCGCGGCTGTTCCAGGCATCTTCCGCTAACCGTACTTTTTCGATGGCGGATTCACGGGTGAAAGGCGGCAATGGGGGTTTAATGCTCATGATCATCTCCTGCGTATAGGCAAGTAGACAACTCTGTCTACATCATTACGCTAGCGCATGTAGACAGAGTTGTCTACAATCACTCGAAAATAGCCTGGGAGAAAAATGATGACCGCCGATCGCAACACCTTGCCCGCCCGTCAGCGCATCCTGCTGACGGCCCACGATCTGTTCTATCAGGAAGGGATCCGCGCCACCGGCATCGATCGCATCATCAAGGAGTCAGGCGTCACTAAGGTGACGTTTTATCGCCACTTTCCCAGCAAGAACGATTTGATTACGGCGTTTTTGGCCTATCGCCACCAGCAGTGGCTAACCTGGTTCAGTACAGCGTTGGATCGACATGTGGCGCAGAGCGGCGGGTTACTGCCGGCGCTGGCGCCCTGCCTGGCGGAATGGTTCGACGATCCGCGTTTTCGCGGCTGCGCGTTTATCAATACGGCGGTAGAAATCGCCGACCTGCTGCCGGAAAGCCTGCAAATCGCCGGCCGGCATAAGCGGCAAATGGCGGATGAACTGGCGCGTCACCTGCCCGCCGGCCCACAGCGGGAACAGCGGGCGGCAATGCTGGCGATGCTGATCGACGGCGCCATCGTCAGAGTGCAGATAGAGCGGCAACCGCAGGCCGCGCTGCAGGTGCTGAATGCCGCGTTGAACATGTTGGCGCAAGGCGGGTTCGATCAGTAATTGGCCCAAATGCCCGGCGTCACCAGTTCCAACAGGTGGGCGTCGGGATCGCGAAAATAAATGCTCTCCCCGCCGTGTTCCCAGCGCATCCGCCCCTCAATCTCCACGCCGTTGTCCACCAGATGCCGTTCCCAATGCGGCAGTTGCTCTTTCGTCACCGCCAGCCCGATATGCGCCGGCCCCACGCCATCGTGCGCAGGAATAAACCCGGTCGGATAGTGCGCCCCGCGCAGCGAATCACCTTCGAGAAACAGCAACAGTACGCTCCGATCGCCGACGTTGTAGGCGCGAAACCGTTCGTTGGCGGCCATCGTCGGCAGCTTCAGCACCTCCCGGTAAAAAGCGTCCGCGCGTTCAATATCGCTGACGTACAGCACCGTTTCGATCACCTTGTCGATCTTGAGTTCCATATCACCTCCGCTCTGTTTTCCGTTCTGACAGCGTAGGTCGAACAGAGGCTATCCGAAGCGCTTCCCGAGCCGATAACGGATCAATCCGTGCTTTTTACCAGCAAAAAAAAACGCGGCCCAAAGGCCGCGTTGTGTCATTCACACGCTGATGCTTAGAACTGGTAAACCAGGCCCACGGCAACCACGTTGTCGGTGTTGATGCCGGCAGCGTCGGTGAAATCGTTGTTGTCCACCAGGTTGATTTTGTAATCAACATAGGTGGACATGTTTTTGTTGAAGAAGTAGGTCGCACCCAGGTCGACGAATTTGACCAGATCTTGATCGCCGTAGTCCTTGCCGTTGCCGGCGCGGCCCAGGTCTTTACCTTTGGTTTGGTTATAGCCGACGAACGGACGCAGACCGAAGTCGAACTGGTAGTGCGCATAGGCTTCGAAGCTCTGCGCCTTGTTGGCGTAGCCGTAAACGCTGCTGTCGGAGCTACCGAAACGCGCCGCGTTGTAGGACTGGGTGAACATCACCGCCAGGTAGACGTCGTTGGCGTCATATTTCAGACCGCCGGAGTAGCCTTCGGCCTTGTCGCCGCGGCCCATAATATTGCGGTACGCGCCGGCGCCGTTCTGCTCGCTGGTGCGGCGAGAGTTAAAGAAGGCGCCCGCCGCGCTGATGCCGTAGCCCATGTCATAGCTCATGGACATGCCGTAGCCTTCGCCGTTTTGACCCAGAACGTCACGACCGTTGTTGGTCTCTTCGCCGTTGCCGTTTTTACCCTGGTACTGCAGGGCGAAGTTCAGGCCGTCAACCAGACCAAAGAAGTCGTTGTTACGGTAGGTCGCCAGGCCGCTGGAACGCTGGAACATGAACTGGTCGGCGCCGTAGGTCATACCGTCGAACTCAGGCTGCAAGTCGGTATACGCCGCGACGTCGTACAGCACGCCGGTGTTACGGCCGTAGTCGAAGGAGCCGTAGTCGCCGAATTTCAGACCGGCGAAGCCGTAACGGGTGAAGTTCTTGTTGTCTTGGCTTTCAGCGTGGTTCAGGTTCGCCTGATATTCCCACTGGCCGTAACCGGTCAGCTGATCGCTGATTTGCGTTTCGCCGCGCAGGCCAAAACGCATATAAGACTGATCGCCGTCCACGCCGTTGTCGCTGGAGAAATAGTGAAGACCGTCGACTTTACCGTACAAATCCAGTTTATTACCGTCTTTGTTGTAGATTTCCGCCGCGCCTGCTGTGCCTGCAACCAGCAGTGCGGGTACCATCAGAGAGAGTACTCGAAGTTTCATCGTTATTATCCTCGTTAATTATGTCGAGCTACGGCCACTGCCCTTTTCGAGCATTATTAGCACGACTGTGCATTACCATTCTGGTAACAAGGGTTATATTAATCCAGAAAGAAAATGATACCAAGTATCCGATAGTGTTTCATTGTAATTAATAAAGGTTTCAAAATGTAAATACGCGCGAACTTTCACAAAACATTACAGACAAATAAAATAAAGCACTTAAAGACAAAGAATAGATTAATTGATAAAAAATCATGTAGTTATACATATCTTTAAGAAAAAAAAGCCAACCATACAATTGAGCCAGACAATAAGCACATTGTGCCAAAACGCGAACCACGCACAGCCGCTATAATCACCTCGCTATCATCATTATTTTCATTATTACCTTCATTATCCGAAGATAATTTCTGCATTCCTTTAACCGGCTTCTGGCCGGTTTTTTATTTTCCTCCATACTCTCCTCACAATTTCAGCCCGTACAAATAGCACGCAAATAAATAACCTAATGATATAGTTTCATTAATTTACTTTCGCACTAATTGCTAATCTTTTCCCTTATTTTAGTCTACAAATTGAACTTGCTTTTCATTTCGTGCTTTATCGCATCAATTATTTCCCGCCGCAGGCACCATTAGCCGCAGAGTTTCAGTTCTGGTAATCTGAAAAAAGCCCACCTTCAGCGAGTAAAATTCATGATGCCCTTTCAACCCGACGTGCTGTGGCGGCGGCTGCAAAGTTCCCCCTTCCGCGCTCGCTTCCGTTTAAATGCCAAAGACCAGACTTATCTCGAGGGTAAGGGACTGCCGCTGATCCTCAGCCATGCCCGCGATTTTATCGACCGCCGCCTGGCCGCCGCTCATCCTAAAAACGACGGCAAGCAAACACCGATGCGTGGCCACCCGGTGTTCGTCGCCCAGCATGCCACTGCCACCTGCTGCCGCGGCTGTCTGGAAAAGTGGCACGACATAGCGCAGGGCGTCGCGCTGGACGAGCAGCAAAAGGACTATATTGTCCAGGTTATCGCGCTGTGGCTGGTGCGCAGAGGCGGTGCCGGGGATGTGTCAGGCACGAATATTTTCGACCCGGATCGCGGATTGTGATAAAAACTGTCAGTAACTTTCACCATTCTTTTGACCCAAGATCCTGACGCTTACATGACAGCCACCTTGTGCAATGAACAGCAAACGCCCGGCGTTCCTCAACAGATCGCCACCCGTCTGGCCTTTTTCGTCGCCGGTCTCGGCATGGCCGCCTGGGCGCCGCTGGTCCCCTTCGCCAAAGCGCGCATCGGTATCGATGACGGCTCGCTCGGCCTGTTGCTGCTCTGTATCGGCGCCGGCTCCATGCTGGCGATGCCGCTGACCGGTTTCCTGACCGGCAAACTGGGTTGCCGTGCGGTGATCCTGATGGCCGGGCTGGGGTTGTGCATCGATCTGCCGCTGTTGGCGCTAATGGATTCCCTCGGCGGCATGGCCGCGGCGCTGCTGCTGTTCGGTGCGGCGATCGGCATGATCGACGTAGCGATGAACGTGCAGGCGGTGATCGTCGAACGCGCCAGCGGCAAGGCGATGATGTCCGGGTTTCACGGTTTCTTCAGCATCGGCGGCATTGCCGGCGCCGGCGGCGTCAGCGCGCTGCTGTGGCTGGGGCTGACGCCGCTGCAATCCACCCTGCTCACCGTGCTGGCGGTAATCGCGCTGCTGACGCTGGCCAGCCGCCATCTGCTGCGTGAGAGCGGCGCCGATGACGGCGGGCCGATGTTCGTCTTGCCGCGCGGCTGGGTGATGTTCATCGGCATTCTGTGCTTTATCATGTTTCTGGCGGAAGGATCGATGCTCGACTGGAGCGCGCTGTTTCTCACCACATTGCGCGGCGTCGAACACAGCCAGGCCGGTCTGGGCTATGCGCTGTTTTCCATCACCATGACGCTCGGCCGGCTCAATGGCGATCGGGTGGTGAACTCGCTGGGCCGCTACCGGGTGCTGCTGCTGGGCAGCCTGTGCGCCGCTCTCGGCCTGAGCCTGGCCATCGCCTTCAATCACGCGACCGTTTCGCTGGTCGGTTTCATGCTGGTCGGGCTGGGCGCCTCGAACGTCGTACCGATCCTGTTCAGCGCCGCAGGCAACCAGCGCGACATGCCGGCCAATTTGGCGATCGCCTCCGTCACTACCGTCGGCTATGCCGGTATTCTGGTCGGCCCGGCGTTGATCGGCTTCATCGCTCAGTTTTCCAGCCTGACGGCGGCCTTCGCTTGCGTAGCCGTTCTGCTGTTGGCGGTGGCCGCCAGCGCCAGGGCCGTCACTCGCTGATTCAGGAATGCGCAGCCACTATGCAAAATAAACAATTGACCATAAGCTCCAGCAACATTACCCGCTGCTTCCTGCTGTTTATCGTGCTGCTGACGATCGGCATCGGCCTGTATGGCTACAACTATACCAACGCCTGGCTGGCGGAAAAGAAGTACACGCTGAACAGCATCGCCGGTTCGCTGCAAAAGCGTATCGATGCCTACCGCTATATGACCTATCAGGTCTATGACAAATTCGGCAATGCGCCGGCGCAGAATGTCGATCCCGGTTTGCAGGAAACCCGCCTGCGGCCCGATGTCTATTATGTCGAGAAACCGCACAAGAAAACCGACGCGGTAATCTTCGGCAGCCATGACGAAAACACGCTGGCGATGATCGCCAATATCTCGGACTACCTGGACACCCGCTGGGGCGCCAAGACCGAGAACTACGCCATGTATTACCTCAATGGTCAGGACAATAGCCTCAGCCTGATCACCACCCAGCCGCTCAAAGAGCTGGCTTCGCGCTTTCGGGAAAGCTACCTGACCACCTCGGCGGACGAACGCCGCGCCGAGATGCTGCAACAGGCCAATATGCTCGACGAACGCGAGAGCTTTTCCGACCTGCGCAAGCAGCGCTTCCAGAACGCCTATTCGTTCTCGATTCGCACCACGTTCAATCAGCCGGGGCATCTGGCGACGGTGATCGCCTTCGATTTGCCAATCAACGACATCATTCCGGCCAATCTGGCCCGCGCCAATTTCCTGCTGCTGCCGGACGATGTCGATCTCGACGATAGCGCCATCCCGGCGGACAGCGTCCTCGGTACCCATGCGACGATGAGCGGTGGCTGGGTGGAGTTCAGCGCCGCTCTGCCCAATGCGCCGCTGAAGGTGGTGTATCGCGTTTCGGCCATCAATCTGGCCATCGATCTGCTGCGCAACAACATCTGGCTGATCGCAGTCAACTTGCTGCTGCTGGCGCTGTCGATGCTGAGCATCTACTTTATCCGCCGCCAGTACATTCGCCCGAGCGAAAACATGGCGGTAGAGCTGGAGGCCGAGCGCGCGCTGAATCAGGAGATCATCTCCAGCCTGCCCTCCGGCCTGCTGGTCTACAGCTTCGCCAACAATACGGTGATCGCCAGCAACAAAATCGCCGAGCACCTGCTGCCGCACCTCAGCCTGCAAAAGATCGCCCATATGGCCGAACAGCATCACGGGGTGATCCAGGCGACGGTCAACAACGAGGTGTATGAAATCCGCATTTTCCGCAGCCAGCTGTCGCCGGACACCTACCTGTTCCTGATGCACGATCAGGATAAAGAGGTGATGGTGAACAAGCGGCTGCAGCAGGCGCGGCGCGAATACGACAAAAACGTTCAGGCGCGCAAGCTGATGCTGCACAATCTTGGCATCGAGCTGAATCAGCCGGTACGCAAAATGCACGATCTGGTCGACAGTCTGCACAGCCGACCGGATGAGGAACAACAGCAAGCTCTGCTGGGCCAGCTGACGGCGGCGTCGGCTTCGGTGCTGGAGTTGATTGATAACATCACCCTGCTGACCCGGCTGGAAACCCAGGACTGGCAACCCACGCGCGAGCCGTTCAACCCGACGGCGATGATCGATGAGTTGCTGCTGGAGGCCCTGCCTGCCCTTAATCAGAAGGGGCTGGCGCTGTTCAAGCATTTCCAGCTGGACGTCGAGCAGAACTATATCGGCGACGCCAACGCGCTGCGCAAGGTGATCTCGCTGCTGGTGCATTACGCCATTATCACCACCGCCTGCGGCAAGGTTTCTCTGGTTATCGACCATGAGCCCGAGCACCCTGACCGCCTGATTTTCCAAATCAACGACACCGGCTCCGGCATCTCCAACGAAGAGATCAGCAACCTTAACTATCCGTTCCTCAGCCAGACGCTGGTGGATCGCTTCAACCACGGTTCCGGCCTCACGTTCTTCCTGTGCAATCAGCTGTGCAAGAAGCTTAACGGCCAGTTGGACATTCGCAGCAAGGTGGATATCGGCACTCGCTACACCATTCGCGTCGCCATGGAGATGGAGAAAAAAGAGCCGCAGGAGCAGGAAAAGCTGCTCGACGGCGTCACCGCCTTGCTGGACGTTACGTCGGATGAAGTGCGCGGCATCGTGACTCGTCTGCTGCAGGCCTACGGCGCCGACTGCCTCGTCGCCGAAGATCGCGCGGTCAACCGCGATTATGACGTGCTGCTGACCGATAACCCGCAGCGCGCCGATGATTACACCCTGTTGCTGGCGACCGATGAACCGGGCTGGCAAGCGCTGGATAAACGCTACATTCGGGTGAACTATAATCTGAACGGCGCTTTAATCGACGCCGTGCTGATGCTGATCGAACAGCAAATGGCCGCGCTGGAACAGGAAGAAAGCCCGCTTTCATTGAGCTCAGAAGATATCCAACTCTATGAAAAACAATTGAAATCAAGTGATTACTATGGGCTGTTTGTCGATACAGTACCCGACGATGTCAAAAAACTGTATACTGAGGCGGGCAGCAGTGATTTCAATGCGCTGTCACAAACCGCACACCGCCTGAAAGGCGTGTTTGCCATGTTAAATCTGCTTCCCGGCAAGCAGCTGTGCGAATCGTTAGAACAGCGCATCGCAGAAGGTGATGCGCCCGAGATCGAGAATAACATCAGTCAGATTGATTTTTTCGTCAGCAGACTGCTGAAGCAAGGTAGCCAACAACATGAATAACCTGAACGTAATTATTGCTGATGACCATCCTATCGTACTGTTTGGCATCCGGAAGTCACTTGAGCAAATTGAATGGGTGAATGTCGTTGGGGAGTTCGAAGACTCAACCGCACTGATCAACAATCTGTCCAAGCTGGACGCCAACGTGCTGATCACCGATCTGTCGATGCCGGGTGACAAGTATGGCGACGGCATCACGCTGATTAAATACATCAAGCGCCACTATCCGCAGTTGTCGATCATCGTGCTGACCATGAACAACAACCCGGCGATCCTGAGCGCGGTATTGGATCTGGATATCGAAGGCATCGTGCTGAAACAAGGCGCGCCGACCGATCTGCCGAAGGCGCTGGCCGCCCTGCAAAAAGGCAAGAAGTTCACGCCGGAAAGCGTCTCCAAACTGCTGGAGAAGATCAGCGCCAGCGGCTATGGCGACAAACGCCTGTCGCCGAAAGAGAGCGAAGTGCTGCGTCTGTTCGCCGAAGGTTTCCTGGTGACCGAAATCGCCAAGAAACTCAACCGCAGCATCAAAACCATCAGCAGCCAGAAGAAATCGGCGATGATGAAGCTGGGCGTCGAAAACGACATCGCCCTGCTCAACTACCTCTCGTCCGTCAGCATGACGCCGTTGGACAAAGACTAAAGCCCGCCTCACGGCAGGTTAACGCCAAACAGGCACGGCATCCGCCGTGCCTGTTTGCTTTTCAGACCTCGCTGCGGTTGTAGCGTACCCGTTGGCTGTAATATGCCAGCGTCTGCTCCAGCGTCTCCAGCGTGACCGGCTTCGACAGGCAATTATCCATGCCCGCCTCGAGGCAGCGCTGTTTCTCTTCCGCCAACGCGTTCGCCGTCACGCCAATCACCGGCGCACTGAACTGCATCTGCCGCAGGGTCTGCGTCAGACGATAGCCGTCCATGTTCGGCATATTGACGTCGGTCAGCACAATATCGACGTGGTGCTGTTTCAGCACGCCGAGCGCGTCGACGCCATCATTGGCGGTCACCACCTGATACCCCAGCGACCCCAGCTGATCGGAAAGCAGGCGACGGTTGATCGGATGATCGTCAACCACCAGCAGATAAATATCGCCGTTGTCCGCCGCACTGGCCTTGGCGGGCACCGGCAGTTGCACCAGCGCCTCTGCCGCGCCGTGGCCGACGCCGAACAACCGGTTGATTAAGGTCAGCGTTTCACGCGGCGTAGAGGTGCTGTGCATCCAATAACCCGGCCGGGTTTCCTGCGATGGACCGATATGTTCGGTGGAGAATTGGATCTGAGCCAGCAGCGGCGTGTTCATCATCAGCGGGTAATCGCTGAGCATCACCTCGCCGGCGGCGGTATCCTGCCCGTCATAGCGCTGGATATCGGCGCCGTAGCCGCCCAGAATCGCCATCAGGTAACTTTCCAGGCGCTGATTGCGGATATCCAGCCACAGCCGCCGGCCCTGCCAGGTATCGCTGGCCTGCGGGATCGGGAACTGGGCGTTAAACAATGGAATGCGAATGCTGAACAAGCTGCCCAGCCCCGGTTCGGACTCGACGGAGACGTCGCCGTCCATCAGGTTGACCAACTTCTCGCAGATCGCCAGCCCCAAGCCGGTTCCCTGGAAGTGGCGCTGCACGCCGGTCCCCACCTGGAAGAACGGATCGAACAGGCGCGAGATTTCCTTCTCCGGGATGCCGACGCCGGTATCGCGCACGCTGAACTCCAGGTAGCTGCCGCGGGTGCAGACCTGCAGCACGATACAGCCTGTATCGGTGAACTTGATGGCGTTGTTCACCAGGTTGGAGAGCACCTGCTGCAGCCGCACCGGATCGCCGAAAATGCGCTCCGGCACGTTCTGTTCGATAAAGCAGTACAGCCCCAGACGTTTCTTCACCACCAGCGGCAAATAGTTGCCGGCGATATGGGTGATCACCTCCAGGCAGGAGAACTCGCGCGGTTCGATCTTCAGCTGTTCGGACTCGATTTTGGAGAAATCGAGAATATCGCTGATGATTTTCAGCAGCAGGCCGGAAGAGTTATTCATCGCGTTGACCAGCCGATCGACCCCTTGCGGCAGCGCCTTGGTCTGCAGCAAATCGAGATTGCCGATAATGCCGTACAGCGGCGTGCGCAACTCATGGCTGACGGTGGCCAGGAACATCGATTTGGACTGGCTGGCCTGCTCCGCCGCCGCCGCCATCTCCTGCAGCGACTCTTCCATCTTCACGCGCGCGCTGACGTCCACCAGCACGCAGATCGCCACCTCTTCGTTGCGGTAGCGCGAGTGGACAAAGCTGATCTGCAGGTTGTTGTTGTTGCTGGTCATCACATCGACGAAATTCGCCTGCTGTTCGCAAATGATGCGCGTAATGCGATCGCGATCTTCGTGGGTCAACAGGTTGATGTAGTTATGCGCCAGTTCGTTACTCAGGATATTGGTGCCGTCGCTGATACGCAGGATGCAGATGCCCACCGGCGCCGAGGCGACAATCTTGCGGTTGAACTGCTCGTGTTCTTCCAGACGGAAGGCGTTCTCCTCCGCCGGCAAGAACATCTTGCGCTCAAACAGCCAGGCCAGCGTGAACAGCACGATAGCCGATAATAGGTTCAGCAACAGCGCGTTGAGGATCAGCATCTTGAAGCGTTCCACCACGCTTTTCACCGGCAGCGCATAAACGATGCTCAGCGATGAAGGCGGCAACGCTTTCTTCAGGATCAGGTCGCGGTAATTGTCGACATAACCGAAGTAAGCATGCTCTTCGGGGTAGCTGTTGAGCGCAGCGGCATAGCGATCGCCGTCCGCCAGACGCAGCACCGGCTCGTTGTTCTCATCCAACAGCGTGACGCCGATCGGCAGGCTGCCGGCGGTGACGAAATCTTCCAGCCGGACGGTTTGCTCGATGCCCAGCAGCGCCTCCAGCTTATTACCGATATAGAGAGGGGTCAGCACATACAGATAACCGATGTCGGGCCGCTGCGCGCTGGGGCTGATCCAATACAGGTTGTTGTCTTTGTCCAGATTCTTGGCGTTGCGGTATTTCAGAATGCGCTCATGCAGGGACTTCAGCACGTTTTCCCGATTGGCGCTCGCGTTGCCGCCGCCGAATTCCGCCATACACAGGCTGTCGCCGCCGATGAAGAACACCCGGTTAAGATCGTAGGCCGCCACGAAGTTCTCTTTCCAATACTGGATCAGGCCGCTCAGCGAATCGAGCGAACTGCGGTAGGTGGTGCTCAGCGTGCAGTTGGACTCCGGGTACAGCGGAAAGAATTGCGGCGGGCTGCCTTTGCCGGGAAATACGCCGCTGAACATGTCCAGGCTGCTGACCGAACCGTTGAGGCGATTCTCCGCCATATACTTGATGTCGCGGATGATGTCGGCGGAATGGCGGATGTAGCCCTGCGCCTGATCGAAGTTGAGGTTGTACTCCTGCCGGATGTCAGATTCTTTCTGATGCAGGATATTCAGAATATAAAAGGTGGTGAGCAGCGCCCCCAACGACCACAGCAAAATCGCCAGCACCCGGAACAAATAGCGGGATATTTTCAGCGTAGTTCGAAAAGAGGCTAAGTATTTCAATCGGATACCATACGAAAGTCAGTGACGGCGCGCGTTGTCGCCGGCGCGGCGGCCGGCGGCTCGGTGCGCCAATTAAACCATATAACTGAAAAAGGGCCTAGCATCGCTGCCAGGCCCTTTTGTCTCAGTGCATTACGGTGTCGGCATGCCGACGCCCTCACCTTGCTTAAACGTTGTCGTCGTCCACCGGCTCAGCCGCGTCGTCGCCATCGTCCAGCGGCGTGGTGTCTTCTTCCACCGCTTCCGCGCCCGGTTCCAGGCTGTCCAGCTCTTCGTCTTCCACCGGTTCGGCCACCCGCTGCAGACCGACGACATTTTCGTCTTCCGCCGTGCGGATCAGCGTCACGCCCTGGGTGTTACGACCGACCACGCTGACTTCCGAAACGCGGGTACGCACCAGCGTGCCGGCATCGGTGATCATCATGATCTGGTCGCTGGTTTCCACCTGCACCGCGCCGACCACCTGGCCGTTACGCTCGCTCACCTTGATGGAGATAACCCCCTGGGTGGCGCGTGACTTGGTCGGGTACTCGGTGACTGCAGTACGTTTACCGAAGCCGTTTTGCGTGACAGTCAGGATGTCGCCCTCGCCGCGCGGCACGATCAGTGAGATCACGCTATCGCCTTCGCCGAGGTTGATGCCGCGCACGCCGGTCGCGGTACGGCCCATCGAACGCACCTGCGTTTCCGGGAAGCGCACGACTTTACCGTTAGCGGAGAACAGCATCACTTCGTTGCTGCCGTCGGTCAGATCGACGCCGATCAGCTCATCGCCCTCGTTGAGGTTGACGGCGATGATGCCGGCGCTGCGTGGGCGGCTGAACTCGGTCAGCGCGGTTTTCTTCACGGTACCGCTGGCGGTGGCCATGAACACGTGGCGCCCTTCTTCATACTCGCGCACCGGCAGAATGGCGGTGATACGCTCGTCGGCTTCCAGCGGCAGCAGGTTGACGATTGGGCGGCCGCGCGCGCCGCGGCTGGCTTCAGGCAGTTGGTACACCTTCATCCAGTACAGGCGGCCACGGCTGGAGAAGCACAGGATCGTATCGTGGGTGTTGGCCACCAGCAGGCGATCGATAAAGTCTTCTTCTTTAATACGCGCGGCGGACTTGCCTTTGCCGCCGCGGCGCTGCGCTTCATAGTCGGACAGCGGCTGATACTTCACATAGCCCTGGTGAGACAGGGTCACCACCACGTCTTCCTGGTTGATCAGGTCTTCGATGTTGATGTCGGAAGTATTGGCGGTGATCTCGGTGCGGCGGCCGTCGTTGTACAGCTCTTTGACCGCCACCAGCTCTTCGCGGATCACTTCCATCAGGCGCTCTGGGCTTTCCAGAATAAAGATCAGCTCGGCGATAAAGTTGAGCAGCTCTTTATATTCGTCCAGCAGCTTCTCGTGCTCCAGACCGGTCAGTTTCTGCAGGCGCAGATCCAGAATCGCCTGAGCCTGCTGCTCGGTCAGGTAGTATTTGCCGTCGCGGATGCCGAACTCCGGCTCCAGCCACTCAGGGCGAGCGGCGTCGTCACCGGCGCGTTCCAGCATGGCGCTGACGTTGCCCAGATCCCACGGCTGCGCCACCAGCGCGACTTTCGCTTCCGCCGGGGTCGGCGCACGGCGAATCAGCTCGATGATCGGGTCGATGTTGGCGAGCGCGATAGCCAGCGCTTCCAGAATATGGGCGCGGTCGCGGGCCTTGCGCAGTTCGAAGATGGTGCGGCGGGTGACCACTTCGCGGCGGTGGCGCACGAAGGCTTCGAGGATGTCTTTCAGGTTCAGCAGTTTAGGCTGCCCCTGATGCAGCGCGACCATGTTGATGCCGAAGGTGACCTGCAGTTGCGTCAGCGCATACAGGTTGTTCAGCACCACTTCGCCGACCGCGTCACGTTTGACTTCGATCACGATGCGCATGCCGTCTTTATCGGACTCGTCGCGCAGTGCGCTGATGCCTTCCACGCGTTTTTCTTTCACCAGCTCGGCGATCTTCTCGATCAGACGCGCCTTGTTCACCTGATACGGGATCTCGTGAACGATGATGGTTTCGCGCCCGGTCTTGGCGTCGGCTTCCACTTCCGCGCGCGCGCGCAGGTAGACTTTGCCGCGCCCGGTGCGGTAGGCCTCTTCAATGCCGCGGCGACCGTTGATGATCGCCGCCGTCGGGAAGTCCGGCCCCGGGATGTGTTCCATCAGCCCTTCGATGCTGATGTTTTCATCGTCGATATAGGCCAGGCAGCCGTTGACGACTTCCGCCAGGTTGTGCGGCGGAATATTGGTAGCCATGCCCACGGCGATGCCCGACGAGCCGTTGACCAGCAGGTTCGGGATCTTGGTCGGCATGACGGCCGGGATCTGCTCGGTGCCATCATAGTTAGGCACGAAGTCGACGGTTTCTTTTTCCAGATCCGCCAACAGTTCGTGAGCAATCTTGGACATGCGCACTTCGGTATAACGCATCGCCGCCGCGGAGTCGCCGTCGACGGAGCCGAAGTTACCCTGACCGTCCACCAGCATGTAGCGCAGTGAAAACGGCTGAGCCATACGCACGATAGTGTCGTAAACCGCGCTGTCACCGTGCGGGTGATATTTACCGATCACGTCCCCGACGACACGGGCCGATTTCTTGTATGGTTTATTCCAGTCGTTACCCAATACGCTCATCGCGTACAGAACGCGGCGGTGAACCGGCTTCAGTCCATCACGAACATCTGGCAGGGCACGTCCGACAATAACGGACATCGCATAGTCCAGATACGAGTTTTTCAACTCGTCTTCGATGTTTACCGGTGTGATTTCTCTGGCAAGGTCGCTCATGGAGCTGCTATCCCTCTACTAATGATTCATCTGCCCGCTGCCATAGTGGCAAAGGTGTAAAACTATATCACAAAGCACGCTTTACGGGAAAATAACCGCCGCTGTTTCACGGAAATTGTGCAGATAAGTGCGCTAAAAACGCATCGGCACAGACGATGCCGCGCCGGAACATGTATAATCCGCGCAACGAGAACAAGGAGCCAGACAAGCCCATGAACGCAGAATCATCCAGCCGAGTGCAAAACGTTGACCACCAGGAAATCGCCAAGTTCGAGGCCGTCGCCTCCCGCTGGTGGGATCTGGAAGGCGAGTTCAAACCGCTGCACCGCATCAACCCGCTGCGCCTGAACTACATCATGCAGCGCGCCGGCGGCATTTTTGACAAGCAGGTGCTCGACGTGGGCTGCGGCGGCGGCATTCTTGCGGAGAGCATGGCGCGCGAAGGCGCCAAGGTAACCGGGCTGGACATGGGCGCGGAGCCGCTGCAGGTCGCCCGGCTGCACGCCCTGGAAAGCGGCATGGACGTCACCTATGTGCAGGAGACAGTGGAAAGCCACGCTCAGGCCAACCCGCAGCGCTACGACGTGGTCACCTGCATGGAGATGCTGGAGCACGTGCCGGATCCGGCTTCGGTGGTACGCGCCTGCGCCCAACTGGTGAAACCGGGCGGCCACGTGTTCTTCTCCACCATCAACCGCAACACCAAAGCCTGGCTGATGGCGGTGATCGGCGCGGAGTACGTGCTGAAGATGGTGCCGCAGGGCACCCACGATCATAAGAAGTTCATTCGCCCTTCCGAACTGATCGGCTGGGTCGACGGCACGCCGCTGCGCGAAAAACACATGATCGGCCTGCATTACAACCCGATCACCGATCATTTCAAGCTTGGGCGCAACGTTGACGTGAACTACATGGTGCACACCCAGCACGAAGGTTAAACGCGGTAAACCGCGCCGGCCCTGCATTACCGGGGGGCGGCGCCAACGCGGTGTTAGGAAAAATACCTAATTTTTGCGACTTCGATCAAAATAGCGGTTGTAAACAGTTTTTTAGAATATTAAATCAGATCAATATGCCGTTTTTTTCTAACGTTTAATAAAGCGCCAAACGATCGATTTTTTCAGTTTTTAAGGAAAATCTGATCTCGCTTATTGACAAGCTTGTCGCGCCAGTCACGGCGCGCACTGCGAAAGGCAAGTGACATTTCACCCCCAAGTTATCCACAAATTAGGCGGGTTTTGTTCACTTGCAAACGCCGTTTTTTCTCACTATCTTGTTACCTCACCGACATACAACCCCTATATATAGTGTTTACATACTGAGCAGAGCGACTACACTTCTGCTTAGGGGCACCATACGGACAGGTAAAACACCACATGAACCAAAGTCTGCTTGTAACTAAACGCGATGGCCGTAAAGAGCGCATCAACCTCGACAAAATCCACCGGGTCATCGATTGGGCCGCAGAAGGATTACACAACGTCTCGGTTTCTCAAGTAGAGTTGCGTTCCCACATTCAGTTTTATGACGGCATCAAAACCGCCGATATTCACGAAACCATCATCAAAGCCGCTGCCGATCTGATCTCCCGCGATGCGCCGGACTATCAGTACCTGGCCGCTCGCCTGGCGATCTTCCACCTGCGCAAAAAGGCTTACGGCCAGTTCGAACCGCCGAAGCTGCACGCTCACGTGACGCGCATGGTCGAGATGGGCAAATACGATAAACATCTGCTGGAAGACTACAGCGCTGAAGAGTTCGAGCAGATGGACTCCTTTATCGATCACTGGCGCGACATGAACTTCTCTTATGCCGCCGTCAAGCAGCTGGAAGGCAAGTATCTGGTGCAGAACCGCGTCAGCGGCGAGATCTACGAAAGCGCCCAGTTCCTGTACATGCTGGTGTCCGCTTGCCTGTTCTCCAACTACCCGCGTGAAACTCGTCTGGACTACGTCAAACGTTTCTACGACGCGATTTCCACCTTCAAGATTTCGCTGCCAACGCCGATCATGTCCGGCGTGCGCACCCCAACCCGTCAGTTCAGCTCCTGCGTGCTGATCGAGTGCGGCGACAGCCTGGACTCCATCAACGCCACCTCCAGCGCCATTGTGAAATACGTTTCGCAACGCGCCGGCATCGGCATCAACGCCGGCCGCATTCGCGCGCTGGGCAGCCCGATCCGTGGCGGGGAAGCTTTCCATACCGGCTGCATTCCGTTCTACAAACACTTCCAGACCGCCGTCAAATCCTGCTCGCAGGGCGGCGTGCGCGGTGGCGCGGCAACGCTGTTCTACCCGATGTGGCACCTGGAAGTGGAAAGCCTGCTGGTGCTGAAAAACAACCGCGGCGTTGAAGGCAACCGCGTGCGCCACATGGACTACGGCGTGCAGCTGAACCGCCTGATGTACCAGCGTCTGATCAAGGGCGAAGACATCACCCTGTTCAGCCCGTCCGACGTGCCGGGGCTGTATGACGCATTCTTCGCCGATCAGGACGAATTCGAACGTCTGTACACCCAGTACGAGAAAGACGACAGCATTCGCCAGAAGCGCGTGAAGGCGGTTGAGCTGTTCTCGCTGATGATGCAAGAGCGCGCCTCTACCGGCCGCATCTACATCCAGAACGTCGACCACTGCAACACCCACAGCCCGTTCGATCCGCAGATCGCGCCGGTGCGTCAGTCCAACCTGTGCCTGGAAATCGCCCTGCCGACCAAGCCGCTGGAAGACGTCAACGACGAGAACGGCGAAATTGCGCTGTGCACCCTGTCCGCCTTCAACCTGGGCGCGATCGACAGCCTGGACGATCTGGAAGAGCTGGCGACCCTGGCGGTGCGTTCACTCGACGCCCTGCTGGATTATCAGGATTATCCGATCAAGGCCGCGCACCGTGGCGCGATGGGTCGTCGCACCCTGGGCATTGGCGTGATCAACTTCGCCTATTACCTGGCGAAAAACGGCGTGCGCTACTCCGACGGCAGCGCCAACAACCTGACCCACAAAACGTTCGAAGCCATTCAGTACTACCTGCTGAAAGCCTCCAACCGCCTGGCTCAGGAACAAGGCGCTTGCCCGTGGTTCAACGAAACCACCTATTCGCAGGGCATCCTGCCGATCGACACCTACAAGAAAGACCTGGATGCGATCTGCAACGAGCCGCTGCACTACGACTGGGAAACCCTGCGCAAAGAGATCCAGGAAACCGGTCTGCGCAACTCGACGCTGTCCGCCCTGATGCCGTCGGAAACCTCTTCGCAGATTTCCAACGCCACCAACGGCATCGAGCCGCCGCGCGGCCACATCAGCATCAAGGCGTCGAAAGACGGCATCCTGCGCCAGGTGGTGCCGGAGTATGAGCGTCTGAAAGACAACTACGAGCTGCTGTGGGAAATGCCGAGCAACGACGGCTATCTGCAGCTGGTGGGGCTGATGCAGAAATTCATCGACCAGTCGATTTCGGCCAACACCAACTACGATCCTACCCGTTTCCCGGGCGGCAAGGTGCCGATGAAGCAGTTGTTGAAAGACCTGCTCACCACCTACAAGTTCGGCGTGAAAACGCTGTACTACCAAAACACCCGCGACGGCGCGGAAGACGCCCAGGAAGATTTGCAGCCTGCCAAGGCCGGCGATGACGACTGCGAAAGCGGCGCCTGCAAGATCTAAAGTTTGACCTAGCGGGCCGGAGTTTTCCGGCCCCTTCATTTAGCCACGTTACGATGGATTCAGGCTTATGGCTTACACCACTTTTTCTCAGACCAAAAACGACCAGCTGCAAGAGCCGATGTTCTTCGGCCAGTCGGTAAACGTTGCGCGTTTCGACCAGCAAAAGCATGAAATCTTCGAAAAGCTGATCGAAAAACAGCTCTCCTTCTTCTGGCGCCCGGAAGAAGTTGACGTTTCCCGCGATCGCATCGATTATCAGGCGCTGCCGGAGCACGAGAAGCACATCTTCATCAGCAACCTGAAGTATCAGACGCTGCTGGACTCCATCCAGGGCCGCAGCCCGAACGTCGCCCTGCTACCGCTGATCTCGATCCCTGAGCTGGAAACCTGGGTGGAAACCTGGTCGTTCTCCGAGACCATCCACTCCCGTTCCTACACCCACATCATCCGCAACATCGTCAACGATCCGGCGCTGGTGTTCGACGACATCGTCACCAACGAAGAGATCAAGAAGCGCGCGAAAGACATTTCCGGCTACTACGACGATCTGATCGAGATGACCAGCTACTATCACCTGCTGGGTGAAGGCACCCACCAGGTGAACGGTAAAACCGTCACCGTCAATCTGCGTGCGCTGAAGAAGCAGCTGTACCTGTGCCTGATGAGCGTGAACGCGCTGGAAGCGATCCGTTTCTACGTCAGCTTTGCCTGCTCCTTCGCGTTCGCCGAGCGCGAATTGATGGAAGGCAATGCCAAGATCATCAAGCTGATCGCCCGCGACGAAGCGCTGCACCTGACCGGCACCCAGCACATGCTGAACCTGATGCGTTCAGGTGCTGACGATCCTGAAATGGCGGAGATCGCCGAGGAGTGCCAGCAAGAGTGCTACGATCTGTTCGTGCTGGCCGCCCAGCAGGAGAAAGAGTGGGCGGAATACCTGTTCCGCGACGGCTCGATGATTGGCCTGAACAAAGACATCCTGTGCCAGTATGTGGAATACATCACCAATATCCGCATGCAGGCGGTCGGCCTCGGTCTGCCGTTCGAAACCCGCTCCAACCCGATCCCGTGGATCAACGCCTGGCTGGTGTCCGACAACGTGCAGGTAGCGCCGCAGGAAGTGGAAGTGAGCTCCTACCTGGTTGGCCAGATCGACTCGGAGATCAACGCCGACGACCTGAGCGACTTCGAACTGTAAGCGATGGCGACGCCAATCGTAACGCTGCGCGCCGCCGGCACGCAGCTCTCTTGCCCCAACAGTGAAAACTGCCTGCTCGACGTGCTGGAACTGCACGACGTGCAGGTGGAGTACCAATGCCGCTCCGGCTATTGCGGCGCCTGCCGCCTGAAGCTGGTGAAAGGTGAAGTGACCTACCGCCAGCAGCCGCTGGCGTTTATCAACGCCGGCGAGATCCTGCCCTGCTGCTGCATGCCGCTGACGGATATCGAGCTGGAAATGTAAAGTCGGGTGCCGGAAACCGCGCCTGGAGACCAGAAGGCGGGGTTGCCCCCGCCCTAGGATTACCGCTTCACCTCACACGCCAACCTGATCAGGATAGTGATATTTTCCTGGTAGATTTTTAGCTCGCACAGCGAGTCTCTTATCATCCAGATAAATAACAAAACCGTAATACATACAACGGTTAGCGAGTGAAACATATGCCTTAAGCGCATGCTTGCCTCCTTGCTGTGAAGGGGCTACCATACCGGTGTCTAGGCGGTATGTGCAGCCCCATTCTGATTGAGAGTCAGTCTGGGGCTTTCATCTATCCGCCTTGTCACACAATGCCCAAGACGAACAGTCTCAAGCACCCGTCAAGAGAGTAACAGCATTCCCTCACCGCGAATATCCCCTATAAAATTATGATTAATCAGGGATATATAACTATCCTCACAGTATTTCGCTTAGCGCCCCTTTCCCGCCGATGTGGAAAAATAACGCGCCGGGGGATCGCCGAAGGCTTTACGAAACATGGCGATAAAATTACTCGGCGAGGCATACCCCAGCGCCTCCGCGATCTGCAGCACCGTCTCGCCTTCGGCCAGCTTCGCTAACGCATACGACAACCGGGCCTGCTGGCGCCACTGGGCAAAACTCAACCCCGTCTCGCCGATCATCAGCCGTCGCAGGGTACGCGGCGACATCGCCCCCCATTCAGCCCACGCCTCCAGCGAACGCTCGCTCCCCGGCTGCGCCAGCAAGGCCTGCAGAACGCCGGCCAGGCGCGGATGGGACGACATCGGCAAATACAGCGGCTCCGTCGGCGCCAGCCGTATCTCGTCACGCATCACCTGCGCCATACGCTCCTGCTCCAGGGTAAGCGCGCTGCGTTTTTCCCAGCCTTCCGCACGCTGAGCCAGCGCCTGCAGCACGGCGCTGATGCCGATAACGCAAGGTGTATTCGACAAATCGTGGCAGGCCTCCGGCGCCAGCAGCAAACTCCAGCCGCTCAGTGCGCCGCAGACCTGCACCCGGTGCTCCGTCGCCGGCGGGATCCAACCCGCCCGCTGAGGCGGTAGCACCCAATCGCCCTGCGCCGTGCTTACATGCAGCAAACCGCTTTCGACGCACAGCAACTGCCCGCGCACATGCTGATGCCAGTCGTATTCGCGCGTGCCCAACCGATACTCACGGCCTGCCGCGTCGCGGCCGCCAAGGGCGATCAGCCAGGGGCCCCCCGACCATTCGCTGCAGTCAGCGTCGGGGGCATGAAGGTTCGCATTCATATTGGCCACTAATCACTATTTTTAGTCCAGATACCGTTATACCAACCTTTTCCTGCGCCGACATAATGAAATGCTTCCGGCCGCGACCGTCTGCGGCCACTGACTCACGAGGGAACATGATGACAACACTCAGCATTGGCATTATCGGCGCCGGGCCCGGCGGCCTGTGTCTGGCTCAGGGACTGCGCCGCTTCGGCATCCACGCCACGGTGTTTGAACGCGACACCACGCCGCAAGCGCGCGATCAGGGCTACCGGCTGCGCATCGATCCGTCGGGCCAGCAGGCGCTGGCTGCCTGCCTGCCGCCGGCGCACTACCGCTTGCTCTGCGCCGGCAGCGCGCAAAACAGCGGCGAGAGCAATCTATGGGATCCGCAGCTTGCCCCGCTCACCGGCCGGCGTCCCGAGCACTGGTTGCCCTCCAGCCCGCGCCAAACGCAAGAACCGGGCGGCGATCTCGGCATTCATCGCCAAACGCTGCGCGAGATCCTGCTTGCCGGCCTGCAAGACCGGGTGCGTTTCGGCCATACCTTGCGTGAATTTGCACAAACGCCGCAGGGCGTGGAACTTCAGTTCGCCAACGGCGAACACGTGCGGGTCGATGTGCTGATCGCCGCCGACGGCGTCAACTCGCTGGTGCGGCGCCGCTGCCTGCCCGAGGCGGGGCCAGAAGACAGTGGCGCCGTCACTCTTTACGGCAAAACGCCGCTCGATGCCGCGACCCGGGCCCAATTGGCCCCTGAGCTGCTGAACGGCGTATCGGTGATCTTCGCCGACGGCATGTCGCTGGTGATTGAACCGATGCGCTTTCAGGCTCCCATGGCGCATCTGGCGGCCGACTACGCGCCCGATTGCCGCCTCCCGCCGGTCGACGACTATCTCTATTGGGCCTGCATCGGATCGGCTGAACGGCTCGGCGGGCCGGTACGGGAGGAGGGAAGCACCGCGTTGCGGGCGCGCGTACGGCATATCTCGCAGGGATGGGCGCCCGCCTTGCAAACGGCGTTAGCGTTGGCGGATCCTCTGTCGCTCAGCGTGCGGACGGTGCAGGTTACGGCGGCGATGCCGGAATGGCACAGCGAACGCATCGCCTTTCTCGGCGACGCCGTGCACGCCATGAGCCCGGCGGGTGGGCTCGGCGCCAACACCGCATTGGCGGACGCCGCCAGCCTGGCGGCGCATCTGGCGCACTCAGACAACGCCGGGCAGGCACTCAGGAACTACGGTACAGAACTGCAAACGCGAGGCGCGGCGGCAATACGTCTTTCACGCCTGGCGTCCGAACGGCTGATGCAGCGCGATGAGGCCGACAAGACGGGAGACTCAGCAACGCCGATGCCCGTCACTCGATAATGTCCACCACTTCCAGCCAGGCGTTTTTACCGCACGCCTGGCTCCCATTCAGCCAGCGGCGCAGCATATCCAACGCCAGCATCGCCACCGACTCCTGACGCAACCGCAGACCGTGGCGCGACGCGCGATAACGCACGGTCTGGCCAATGCCGCCGCGCGGCGTGTGCAGCGCAATGCTCACCTGCTCATCGCGCATGGCGCTGACCGCCAACGCCAACGGCGCGCCGGTCAATTCCGCCAGCGAGCGGGCGCGCGCCAGCGTCGTTTCCAGCGTTTCGATGCAGTGTGCCGGCAGCAGCTCGCCACCCGCCAGCGGCGCCCCTTCGCTCTGCAACTGCAGATTGATCAAACCGCCACTGAACTGCTCGCTCAACGCCAGCTTCAGCCCTTGCTGATTCAGGCGCTGCGTCAGCGTCGCCGGCAACCCGTCGGTGCCTTCAAAAATGCAGTTGTCCCCCGCCACTTCGCGCACGCGTCGCCAGGCCAGCTCCATTTCCGCACGCCGACTTTCCGGCCCGGTCAGCTTCAGTTCGATAATCGGGCTGGAGGAACGGTAACCCAACACCACATCCGGCGGCAGCGGCATGCCGTCCAGCTCGGCGGCCAGATCGCTCTCGGAGGTGCCGAATGTCGTCAGGCGCAGGCACAGCGGCGGCGCCGGCAAGGTGAAGCGCTGGCGCAGACGCGGTACGATCTGCTGTTCGACCATCACTTTGAATTCCGACGGCACGCCGGGGGTGAAGAACATCAGACATTGGTTCAGCTGCAATGCGAAACCGCAGGCGGTGCCCACCGGGTTATCCAGCATTTCCGCGTTGGCCGGGATCTGCGCCTGCTTGCGATTGGAAGGGGCCATCGGCCGCCCGCGCTCGGCGAAATAGGCTTCCATGCGCGCCAACCAGTCAGCCCGTTCGACCAGCTCTACGCCGCTGGCTTTCGCGGCGGCCAGCGCGCTGAGATCGTCGCTGGTCGGCCCCAGGCCGCCGTTGACGATCAGCACATCGGCGATATGGCTGCGTTCCTGCAGGATCTCGATCAACGCAGAGAGGCTGTCCCCGACCGTTTCACGCCCGCTCATCGGCACGCCCTGCTGGAACAGGTAGTCCGCCAGCCAGGCGGCGTTGGTATCAATAATTTGCCCGTGCAGCACCTCATCGCCGGTGCTGAGCATCTCCACCCTTAACATTGATCTCTCCCACATTTTTTGGTCATTCCACTATAGAAGCCCGTAAATAACTTTTCACTAGCCGCCTTCGGATAATTTCAGCCATGGGTCCGTTTCTCATGTGCCATGCCGGCCGCCGCAATGTAAATATTTATTTACATCATGCGTAACGTCGGTTTGACACAAATTAGGGCTTCCACTATCCTGCCATCCTCATAAATCGTTACCTATAATTTTCAAAATCTTTCGGCTGGTAGAGAAAAAACGTGAAGAATCGCACTCTTGGCAGTGTTTTTATCGTGGCGGGCACCACCATTGGCGCCGGGATGCTGGCGATGCCGCTGGCAGCGGCCGGCGTCGGCTTCGGCGTCACGCTGGCCTTACTGGTCGGGCTGTGGCTGTTGATGTGTTACACCGCGCTGCTGCTGGTGGAGGTTTACCAGCATGAGCAGGCGGATACCGGTCTGGGCACGCTCGCCAAACGTTATCTCGGCGGCGGCGGCCAGTGGCTGACCAGCTTTAGCATGATGTTCCTGATGTACGCCCTCACCGCCGCCTATATCAGCGGCGCCGGCGAACTGCTCGCCACCAGCATCAGCCAATGGACATCGCAGGATTTCCCGGTGTCGCTCGGCGTCCTGCTGTTCACCCTGGTGGCCGGCGGCGTGGTGTGCATCGGCACCCACTCGGTCGACTTGTTCAACCGCATCCTGTTCAGCGCCAAAGTGGTATTTCTGGTGGTGATGCTCGGCCTGATGTTGCCGAATATCCACCAAACCAATCTGATGACATTGCCGCTGGAGCAAGGCCTGGCGCTGTCGGCCATTCCGGTGATCTTCACTTCTTTCGGCTTCCACGGCAGCGTGCCAAGCATCGTCAACTACATGGGCGGCAACATTCGCAAACTGCGCTGGGTATTTATCATCGGCAGCGCCATCCCGCTGATGGCCTATATCTTCTGGCAGCTGGCGACGCTGGGCAGCATCAGCTCCGACACCTTCGTCGGCATTCTGGCGCAGCAGGCCGGGCTGAACGGCCTGTTGCAGGCGGTGCGCGACGCGGTGGCTTCGCCGCACGTTGAACTGGCGGTGCACCTGTTCGCCGATCTGGCGCTGGCGACCTCGTTCCTCGGCGTGGCGCTCGGGCTGTTCGACTTCCTGGCCGACCTGTTCAAGCGGCAAGATAACGTGCGCGGCCGCCTGCAAACCGGCGCCATCACCTTCCTGCCGCCGCTGGCCTTCGCGCTGTTCTACCCGCGCGGCTTCGTGCTGGCGCTGGGATTCGCCGCCATCGCCTTGTCGGTGTTGGCGCTGCTGTTGCCTTCACTGCTGGTGTGGAAAACCCGCCAAAAGCATCAGGCGCAGTATCGCGTCTGGGGCGGTACGCCGGCGCTGGCGTTGGTGTTTGTCTGCGGGGTGACGGTGATCGCCATCCAACTGGGCATCGCCAGCGGCATGCTGCCGGCGGTCGGGTAAGCGACGAAAGACAAGAAATGATAAAGAGAAAGGGGCCGCAATGGCCCCTTTTTGCTGAGCGTCAGAAGCTCAGGCCCACGCCGACATAAGGGCCATC
The DNA here is from genome assembly GCF_059652115.1 of Serratia sp. EC4. NCBI lineage: Bacteria > Pseudomonadati > Pseudomonadota > Gammaproteobacteria > Enterobacterales > Yersiniaceae > Serratia > Serratia sp. EC4. The sequence goes on from NZ_JBNIDE010000001.1 coordinate 1,174,531, forward strand.
GGCCAGCGTATTGTCGCGACGCCCGTCTTTGCCTTCCATTTGCATGTAACGGTAGCCCACGTCCACGCTCAGCGGACGGAACTTCCAGCGCAGGCCGCCGCTGGCTTCGTTATAGGCCTTCACGCCGCTGGTGAAAGACTCAGGGGCAAAGTACCCTTCGCCGTGCAGGCTGAAGTAACGGTTAATTTCCCACTCCAGGCCGCCGCCCAGCGCCACCGCCCCGCCGCTCTTCCCGTCTTTCGGGCTGAGGTACAGCGCTTTGGCGCCCACGGTCGCCGTCAACGGCCCCAGCGGCACGCCGAAGTTCAACCCCACACTGCCGACGTTGCCGTCGTGGTCGCTGCGCGCCCAGTTGCCGGTCAGGCCAAGACCTGAAGAGCCGGTGCTCATGCCGACGCCCAGGTTGGTGTAGTGTTGCCCGGCTTCGCCCGACACGCTGATGGCGTTCGCCGCGCCGGTCACCAACAGCAATCCTGCCGCGCACGCGACCCAAGTCTTTTTCATCATCTTTCCCTCTGGTTTGTCATCCGTACCGAATGATCGAATCAACGCATAATAATAACGTCACGAGTCTATACCAAAGCGCAATGAGTATTTAAGGGATAAAAGCGAAAAAATTCTTCAATAATCAAATAAATGTAAAAATTTGCAAACAAAAATCCATATTCGTCAAGGCGATGCCAACGATAACCGAGACCTATTTGCCGTCGCTCGGCAATAGGGCTACAACTAGTAGTGGCTTTGACCAAGGTCAGGGGAAGAAGCCCCGCCAAAGGACTATGCTGATGAACGCTTAAACCGCCCGAGTCTTTACTTAACTGCACTACGATAAGGAGCAAGTGATGAGCAAGAAAGGACTGACCACCGCAGCCGGCGCCCCGGTTGTCGATAACAATAACGTGATCACCGCGGGCAAACGCGGCCCGATGCTGTTGCAGGACGTGTGGTTCCTGGAAAAACTGGCCCACTTCGACCGTGAAGTCATCCCCGAGCGTCGCATGCACGCCAAGGGATCCGGCGCCTACGGCACCTTTACCGTCACCCACGACATCACCCGCTACACCCGCGCCAAGATCTTCTCCGAAATCGGTAAGCAGACCGACATGTTTATCCGCTTCTCCACCGTCGCCGGTGAACGCGGCGCCGCCGACGCCGAACGCGACATTCGCGGCTTCGCCATGAAGTTCTATACCGAAGAAGGCAACTGGGATCTGGTGGGTAACGATACGCCGGTGTTCTATCTGCGCGATCCGCTGAAATTCCCCGATCTCAACCACGTGGTGAAACGCGATCCGCATACCAACCTGCGCAATCCGGTCTACAAATGGGACTTTTTCTCCCACCTGCCGGAATCACTGCACCAGCTGACCATCGACTTCAGCGATCGCGGCATTCCGAAGTCCTACCGCCACATGCACGGCTTCGGCAGCCACACCTTCAGCTTTATCAATGCCGCCAACGAACGTTTCTGGGTGAAATTCCACTTCCGCTGCGAACAGGGCATTGAAAACCTGATGGATGAAGAGGCGGAAGCGATCATCGCCAAGGATCGCGAAAGCTCACAGCGCGATTTGTTCGAGGCGATCAAACGCGGCGACTTCCCGCGCTGGAAGCTGCAAATTCAGATCATGCCGGAACACGAGGCCTCTCAGACGCCATATAACCCATTCGATCTGACCAAGGTATGGCCGCACGGCGACTACCCGCTGATCGACGTCGGTTATTTCGAGTTGAACCGCAATCCCGACAACTACTTCTCCGAAGTCGAACAGGTGGCGATGAACCCCGCCAACGTGGTGCCGGGCATCAGTTTCTCGCCGGATAAAATGCTGCAGGGCCGTCTGTTCTCCTATGGCGATGCGCACCGCTACCGCCTGGGCGTCAACCATCACCAGATCCCGGTGAACGGCGCCAAATGCCCGTTCCACAACTATCATCGCGACGGTGCGATGCGCGTGGACGGCAACAGCGGCAACGGCGCAACCTACGAACCGAACAGCTTCGGCCTGTTCCAGGAGCAACCGGACTTCAGCGAGCCGCCGCTGAGCATTGAGGGCGCGGCCGATCACTGGAACCATCGTGAAGACGACGATTACTACAGCCAGCCGCGCGCACTGTTCAACCTGCTGAGCGCCGAAGAACACCAGCGCATGTTCACCCGCATCGCCGGCGAACTGTCGCAGGTGCCGGAACAGATCCAGCGCCGTCAGGTCGAGCTGTTCACCAAGGTGCATCCGGACTACGGCGCCGGCGTCGCCAAGGCGTTAGGGCTGAAATAACCCTCTGTTGCCATCTACTCAGCCGCCCTTTCGGGCGGCTTTTTTTATGCCGGACGCAGGCGCTCCGCCACCCACTGCTGCAACTGGCGGCGCGAAATCTTGATGCCGCCGTTTTTCAGCTCGTCAGGCAGCGGAAGCAATGCCGTCGGGCGTTGGAAATTGGCCAGCTGGTCCTGCGACCAGGCGAGCAGCGCACTCAACGACAGCGCCGGATCGCCGTCGATCACCGCCACCGGCCGCTGGCCGAACTCGGCGTCCGCCACCGGCACTACAAACGCCTGCGTGATCTGTGGATGCGCCGCCAGCACGCGTTCGATATCTTCCGGCTGCACCCCTTCGCCGCCGCTGAAAAACAGGTTGTCCAGCCGGCCGAGAATTCGCAGTTCCCCCTCGATCATCGCGCCGCGATCGCGGGTCGGGAACCAGCCCTGCTCATCGGCCAACGGCTGCAGATGGCCATGACGCCAGTAGCCAATCGCCAGGCTGTCGGCGCGGATCCAGACCTCTTCATCCACCAGTTTTACCTCGCGGCCGCCGAGCGGCAGGCCGACGCCCGGCCGCGCATCGGCGCGCTTGGCGCACACCGTGGAGGCCAGTTCGGTCAGCCCGTAGCCGCACCAGCAGCGGATCCCCGCCGCCTCCGCCCGTTCGGTCAGCTCCACCGGTATCATCGCGCCGCCGAGCAGCACCGCTTTCAACGTCATGCCCGTCAGCGGTTGCGCCAGCAGACGCCAGAGCTGCGTCGGCACCAGCGAAGCATGCGTGCATCCCGCCAACGCCTCGTTCAGCGGGTGCATCTCGCGCACCGCCAACCGGGCGCCCGCCGCCAACCAGCGCCAGACGATGCCCTGGCCGGAGACGTGAAACAGCGGCAGTGACAACAGCCAGCAATCCTCGCGTTGAAAATCCATCAACCGCAACACCCCGGCGGCGCTGGCCAGATGATTGGCGTAGCTGTGCGCCGCCGCCTTCGGTATGCCGCTGGAACCCGAGGTCAACGTCAGCGTCGCCAGACGCTGCGCCTCCCACGCAGGCAGGTTCGGCCAACGCGGCTCGGTCGAGGGCGGGGTCAATCGAATCACGTCTTCCGGCAGCGCCGGCAACGAGTCCGGGCCGAAGACAAAGGTCATATCCAATTCCGGCAACAGCTGCGCCAACAGCGGCGCCGGCAAGGCGGGATTGAGCGGCAACAGGCGCGCGCCGCATTGCAGCAGCGCCAGATAGGCCAACAGCAACGGATAGCTGTTTTTGCCGCAGAGCGCCACGCCGCAGCCCGGTTCTACGCCCTGATGCTGGAAATCCGCCGCCAGCTCATCCACCTGGCTCTGCAACGCCAGCCAGCTCAGCGGTTGTTCGCCGAGCATCAGCGCCGTCGCCTGCGGCTGAGTGCGCGCCCAGTGTCGCCACGGCCAATCGTTCAACGGCGCCATAGGCACTCCAGCGCCGAGACATCCAGCAGCGGCAACGCGCTGCCCGGCCACGGGCGCAGCACCTGCGCCTGCATCAACCCCAGCGTGTCCAGGCCCGGCACGGTGTCCGGCGTCAGCCAATGGGCGATGCGCGCCAGTTGGGTCAACCCCAGGCTGGATTCGAGGCTGGAACTGATCACCGCCGTCAGCCCCGCCGCGTGCGCCTGCGCCACCAGCGTCTGGCAGCGCGCCAGGCTGCCGACCAGCGTCGGCTTGATCACGATGGCCGCCACGCCCGGCTCGGCCTGCACCACAAAGTCCGCCTCCCGCACGCTCTCATCCCAGGCGATGGCGATGCCGGTCGCCCGGGCGAAGTCGCGCGATTCATCACGGGTCTTGCAGGGCTCTTCCAGGAAGGCTATGCGATCGCGCCACGCCGGGTTGACATATTTGGCGAAGCCGTCGGCTTTGGCGCGGGTCCAACTGCGGTTGGCGTCCAGCCGCAGCCGCAGATCCGGCAGCGCCTCCAGCAGCACGTTGACGATCATGCCGTCGCGCACCGCCTCATACAGCCCTACTTTCACCTTGGCGACTTTCTCGCCCGGCAAAGCGCTCAATGTCTCGAACAGCTCGTCCGGATCGCCGGTGCACAGCGGCGCCTTGCGGAAATCCGCCTGCATCGGCAAGCGCTGCTCCAGCTCGGCCTGCGCACAGCTGAGCCCAAAGGCCACCGAGGGCAACGCGCTGTCATCCGGTTCGTTGCCCGCCAACCAGGCCTGCAGCCACGCCAGCGCGGCCTGTTCGGCCTGCGCCAACGTTTCCCGGCTGAATTCCGGCAGCGGCGCGATCTCGCCCCAGCCTTCACGCTCGCCCTGACGCAGCTGTACCACCCATCCGTCACGCGTTTTCAACCGTTGATTGCGCAGCACCACGCCCGCCTCCATCGGCAGGCTGTAACGGTATAGCGCCGCGCTGCGGTTTGCTCCGCTCATTACGGGTTACGCTTGAATTTGCTGAAGTCCGGTTGGCGCTTCTCGTTGAACGCGTTGCGCCCTTCCTGCCCTTCGTCGGTCATGTAGAACAGCATGGTGGCGTTGCCCGCCAGCTCCTGCAAACCGGCCTGGCCGTCGCAGTCGGCATTCAGCGCCGCCTTCAGGCAGCGCAGCGCCATCGGGCTGTTCTGCAGCATTTCGCGGCACCAGCGCACCGTCTCTTTTTCCAGATCGGCCAGCGGCACCACGGTATTGACCAGGCCCATGTCCAGCGCGGCGGCGGCGTCGTACTGGCGGCACAGGAACCAGATTTCGCGCGCCTTCTTCTGGCCGACGATGCGCGCCATGTAAGACGCCCCCCAGCCGCCGTCGAACGAGCCCACTTTCGGGCCGGTCTGGCCGAAGATGGCGTTGTCCGCCGCGATGGTCAGATCGCACATCATGTGCAGCACGTGGCCGCCGCCGATCGAATAGCCGGCCACCATCGCCACCACCGGTTTCGGGCAGGTGCGGATCTGGCGTTGGAAGTCCAGCACGTTGAGGTGGTGTACGCCGCTGTCGTCGCGATAGCCGCCGTAGTCGCCGCGCACTTTCTGATCGCCGCCGGAGCAGAAGGCCTTATCGCCGGCGCCAGTCAGAATAATGACGCCGATGCCGTCGTCGTAACGGGCGTTGGCCAGCGCGTCGATCATCTCTTTGACCGTTTGCGGACGAAACGCGTTGCGCACCTGCGGCCGGTTGATGGTGATTTTGGCGATGCCGTCAGCGGACTTGTGATACAGAATGTCTTCGAAATCGCCGGTGCAATCCTGCCAGGCGATGGCGGCATACAGGTGTTCTTCATTCGGATAAAGCATGTTCGGTTCCTTTAACCAGGGTTAACGAGAAAGGTCTGCAGCTCGGCGACGAAATCCTGCGGATTGGCCAGATGCGCGTTGTGGCCGGCCTGCGGCACAATGCGCAACGGCAACCCGGCGTCGCGCGCCAGCCGTTGAAATTTGGGGTCGTTCTCACCGCACAGCACCCGCAGCGGCACGGTCAGTTGGCGCAGCTGCGGCGCCAGATAGGGCTGCCGCCCGAGCGACGTGGCTTCGAGCATGTCGGCAATCGCCGGGCCGCTGTTGACCGAACGCGCGGCGATCAACGCCTGACGGTGCACATGGCTAAGCTCTTTGAACACCGGCTGCTGATACCAGTCCGCCAGCACCTCGGCGATCGGCTCACTGCGAAAACGCGCCGCCCACAGTGCATCCTGCTCGCAGCGATGGCGGCGCTGTTGTTCGTCCTCCAGCCCCGGATTGCCGCCCTCGACGATCACGCCTTGCAGGCCGGCATGGCGGCCGTGGCAAGCGTGATACATGGCGATGCGCCCGCCGAGCGAATAGCCCACCAGCCAATAACGTTCAATATTGCGCAGCTGCAGCGTAGCGGCGATTTGCGCGCTGATGTCGTCGAAGCCGCGGCAGGTCACCGCCACGGAATCGCCGTGGCCGGGCAGATCGATGGCCAGCGACGGCCATTCCGGGCAGCGCGCGGCGATCACCCGCCATTCGTTGTTGTTGCCGAGCAGGCCGTGCAGCCACACCAGCCACGGGCGGCCCGCTTCGCCCTGTTGCAAAATTCGCGTCGCCAGCATCATTGCACCGCCATCTGTTGCACCAGGTATTGCAGGCTTTCGGCCCCTGCGCTCGGTGGCACCTGCAGTTCTATCAGCGTGGCGCCGCCGCGCCGCCAGCCTTGCTCAACCGCCTGTTGCAGCTGGCTCCAGTTTTCCGGCCGCGCGTAGTCAAGCTGGAACATCGCCGCCGCGTGGCTGAACTCGACGTTCTGCGGCATGCAGTAAAAGCGTTGGCGCTCCTCGTCCGGCGTCGGCAACAGCGAGAAAATTTGGCCGCCGTTGTTATTGACGACGATCAGCACCGTCGGCGCCGAACCGTGGCGCAACAACGCCAGCGCATTGAGGTCATACAACGCGGAAAGGTCGCCCACCACCGCCAACGTCGGCCTCGCGGTGGCGCGCTGTACGCCGGCGGCGGTGGAAATCAGACCGTCGATGCCGCTGGCGCCGCGGTTGCTGAATACCGGGTAAGCGGCAGGCAGCGCGGTTAACGCGTCGATCAGTCGCACCACCAGGCTGTTGCCGAGAAACAGCTGGCCGTTCTCCGGCAGCAGCTCCGGCAGGCGGTGCGCCAGCTGCGCTTCGCCAAAGTTATCGTGCAGATGCGTGGATGCCGCCGTCAGCGCCTTATCCGCCAAGGCCGCCAGCCCGGCGGCCCACGGCGCGCGCGGTTGCGCCGGATGCTGCGCCAACCACTGCGCCACCCCGGCGCGCAAACGCCGCCCCCGGTGCTGGGCCGGATCGAGCCGCCCCGGCAGCTCGTCGATGACCCAATACTCTTCCGGCCGGCACTGCGTCTGCCACTGCAGCAGGCGTTTGCCGGTCAAGCTGCCGCCGAACTGCACCACCAGCTGCGCGTCTTGCAACAGGCGCTGCGCCTGCGGATGCGCGAGCCATAAATCGGCGCAGGGCAGCGGTTGCCCGGTCTGCGACAGCACATCGCCGATCAGCGGCCAGCCCAGCGTCTCGGCCCAGTCGGCCACCTGTGCGCCCTCTTCCGCGCTCATGCGGCCAGCCAGCACCACGCCGCGTTTTTGCCGCCAGAAGAACCAGTCCGGCTGCGGCGACGGCGCCGCACGCGTCTCGCTTTCCTGCAGCCAAGGCCGATCGCTCTGCCACCAGTCGCCCAGCGCGGCGGACCAATCGGCATACTGACGCTCATCGCCGCCATACAGCGGTTCGGCGAACGGGCAGTTGATATGCAAAGCGCCATGCTGCAGGCGCGCCATCGCGCTGTCGACGCTGGAGGCCAGCCACGCGGCCGGAATATCCGGCGTAGGACGCGGCAGATCGATCGCCAACGTCGGGTGGCTGCTGTAGAGACCGTTTTGACGGATCGCCTGATTGGCGCCGCAGTCGATCAGTTCCGGCGGCCGATCGGCGGTGAGAAACACCAGCCGTTCACCGGTCAGGCCGGCTTCGATCAACGCGGGATAAAGGTTCGCCGCCGCGGTGCCGGACGTGACGATCACCGCCACCGGCTCATGCGCCGCCTTCGCCAGACCGAGCGCCAAATGGCCGAGCCCGCGCTCATCAAAATGGGTATGGCAGATAAACGATCGGTTGGCCGCGGCGGCCAGCGTCAGCGGCGTGGAGCGCGATCCCGGAGCGATACAAACATGCCGCACCCCATGGCGGGCCAGCGCCTCGAGCAGCACAGCCGCCCACCGGCGATTAAAAACACTTGTCGACATAGTTCGCTCACAAGTCAGTTAGCAGAGATCGTCTCCGGCGCAGCCGACGAACGCCGCGCCTGTAGTTACGCTCTGTATTATATGAGGTGTTATTTTCACGGCTTTTGCGCCAGCGCAAAAACGCCGTATATCCCTGAGTGTTTACACCAGATAATTATTTGATTTAGAACAAAAAATAAACAATTAGAACACAAATACTTTACACTTGCGGCGATGCCGGCTCAATCCGTCCATACAAAAACAAGGGAAATAGAGGCGCTCCAACGGCGGCTAGCGGGAAGTATAGGCGGGATAAGGGCAAGCGATCGGGGAAACGGCGGGATGAACGACACAGTCTGCAGAAGAGCACGAGGCGGCCTGCGCCGCCCCGATGACATGATTTATTTGCGGGCCAGCAGCAGCCCCAACACCAGCCCGACGGTGGCGCCGATGCCCACGCCGTGCCAGGGTTTGTCCCGCACGTAGTCGTCGGTGCGGTGCACCGCTTCTTTGGCGCGCGCATAGTAGGATTCGCCCGTGTTCGCCCAGCGCGCCTTGACCTCACTCAGCGCCTGCTCGGCGTGCGACTTGATGTCGATATAGGCCTGATCCGCGCGATCGCCGGTGTATTGCAGCACTTCTTCCAGCGTCTCGGTCAGCATTCTCAGATCGTCATCCAGCGTAGTTTGCTCAGCATCCGTATGTCTTGCCATCGTGAGATCTCCGTGGTTGAAAAATTAAGCGTTCCTACACTATAGACAAGGATCACCGCCTGCGGCCATCGGACTTTTACCCTAAAACACCAATTGCACCTTGGCGGCCTGGCGTTTATCGCCGGCAAACGTCAGCGCCTGCGCCAACTGCCCACTGGCGAATTCCGCCGACAGCAACGGCAGCGGATCGATCACGCCGTCGGCCAGCCAGGCCACCGCCAACGCGAACTCCGCCACGAAGCGGAACGATCCAAGCAGATTCAGTTCCTTGGCAATCAACAACATCAGCGGAAAATCGGGGAAGCTGCCGCCCATGCCCACCTGCACCACAGTGCCTTTGGCGCGGGTGAGCTCCAGGCAGCGCTGCAGCGACAGCGGATGTCCCGCCACTTCGAAGGCGACGTCGAAATAGCCCTTGTCCTGCTGATAGTCGCTAAAATCATCGTCCGCAGCATGCAGGCACCGATTTGCCCCCATTTGCCTCGCGATCGCCAGGCAGCGCGGACTGAGATCGGCGCAGACAATCTCGGCAGCGCCCAGCGCTTTCAGCGCCGCCACCAGCAGACAGCCGATCGGGCCAACGCCGGACACGAAAATCTTTTTCCCCGTCACATCGCCGGGCTGCTTCGCCGCGTGGACAGCCACCGCCAGCGGTTCGGCGAACACCATCACCCTGTCGTCGCGATCGGCGGCGTAAGGAATGCACTGCGCGCTATCCACCACTTTGTATTGGGTAAAAGCGCCGTCGACGTGCGGAAAATACATCGCGCTGCCGAAAAAGCGCATCTCGACGCATTGATTGCTTTGCTGCGCCAGACAGTATTTACACTGCCCGCAGGGTTTGCTGGGATTGAGCGCCACCTTCTGCCCGACCGGCAACTGCGGCGAATCGCTGGCGACCACCTCACCGATCACCTCATGGCCCAGCACCATCGGCTGACGCACCTGAAAATTGCCGACCTTGCCTTCCTGGAAGTAATGCAGATCCGAGCCGCAGATGCCGCCGCGGCTGATTTTCACCAGCGTTCCCTGCCCCCGATAATCCACTTCTTGCGCGATCACCGCCACGTCTCGCTTGCCGTTGACCACGCAGGACTGGGTTTGAATTTTCATCTCCAGACTCCACGGAAAAAGGTTACACCGCCGCCGACATGCCGCCATCGACAAACAGCAGTTGCCCGTTGACGAAGGCGGAGGCGTCGGCGGCCAGGAACACCGCCGCACCGATCAGCTCCTGCGGATCGCCCCAGCGCGCGGCGGGCGTGCGTTGGGTCAGCCAGGCGGTGAAGGCCGGATCGTCGGCCAGCGCCTGCGTCATCTCGGTTTTGAAGTAGCCGGGGGCAATGCCGTTGACTTGAATATTGTAGCGCGCCAGCTCCACGCACATGCCGCGCGTGAGCATTTTCACCGCCCCTTTGGACGCCGCATAAGGGGTGATGGTGTCGCGGCCCAGCTCACTTTGCATCGAGCCGATATTGACTATCTTGCCGCGCCGGCGCGGCACCATGTAACGCGCCACGGTCTGTGACACGATGAAGACCGCCTTCTGGTTGACGGCGATGATGTCGTCCCAGTCTTGCTCCGGAAACTCGGTGAACGGGTGGCGGCGCTGGATGCCGGCGTTGTTGATCAAAACGTCTATCGCGCCGATGTCCGCTTCGATACGGTCGATGGCGGCATGCACCGCCTGAGAGTCGGTGACGTCGAACGCCGCCGCCTCGGCGCGCAGCCCCTCTTCGCGCAAACGATCGGCGGCGTGCCGGGCATGTTCTTCGGTGGTGGCGTTGATCAGAATATGCGCGCCTTGCTGCGCCAGGCCGCGTGCCAGCAGAAAACCGATGCCGCGCGAGGCGCCGGTGATCAAGACGGTCTTGTTATCCAGTGAAAACAGATTGTTCATGGTGATTCCCGGCCATCAGGCCTCCAATCGGACAGGCCTCTATCTCAGCCGATTGTTACCGGTAAAAACGTGATGGAAATCACTGAAAATCATGTTACGAAACCTTGTTACCCTTAACGTGATCTCACGCAGGCAGCAAGAGGGGAAAGATCATCTATCCGATTGAAAAATGGCTATTTCCAATAGAAGTGCATTCATTGTTATCGCCAAATCGATGGGTTAACATACCGCTATCCCCCTTGCCGCGCCGCCCGTGAAGGCCACCGAATGAAACACCTCCGCGTTATGCGACAGGACATCACACTATGGGCCGGCGTAACCCAAACGCCGGGTGACCAAACGCTGGTGGTGAACTGCCGTCTCTCACTCGGCGGCACCGTTTGAGCCGACATTCGGGCCAACCGGCGGCGTAGCGCGGGCTTTTTCGCTGCGCGCCGCCCACCACAGACCGCTGTTTTTCATCGCATAGCCGAATAGCAGCCCCACCAGCAGGGAAAGCGTCACCAGCGGCCAATCGCCGCCGCCGGCGAAGGTCGCGCAGGCACCGATAAAGGTGCCGGGCACGAACCCCAGCCACTGCTGTTTGGCCTGAATGCACATCAGGAACGCCACAACGCCGGTCAGCAGATACCCCAGCAGATTCCACTGCGGGGCCAGTTCGCTGCCGCGGATGATCGCCATTGCCCAGAAGACACCGCTGCAGCAGGTCAACGCGCCAATCAACAGCCCTTTCAGCCCGCCCTGCGGGCAGGCGAAATACGCCGTGCAGCCCAGAAAACCGGCCCAACCGATCAGCCCCAGGCTGACGGCAACCCAGCCCCAAACGCCGGAGAGGATCCCGGTAGTAACGGCAATGGCGAAAAGAACGTTCATAAAGTGACCCGCGGCAAAAATAAAGCGCGCAGTTTACCCGAAGCGAGTTATTTTTTCGTGATTAAAATCACGAAAAAAATGTAAACAAGGAAATGGAAATATCAAAAAAGCAATGATTATCACAAAAAAAAGCCAGCGTGACGGGCACGCTGGAATAACACAACACCAGGGAAATCACGATCTCAAATGCAATGCCTACATGCGACGCCTGTCGCCCCCTCCCGAACGCAGGTTTCAGCGTGGGAAGCCCGCACGCGTTACCATGACGCTCAACGTCAAACAAATCACGGCGCTGCTCAGGAATAACAAGTGGGTCGCCAAATGCAAATCGGCGTGGTCGATCACAACGCCCAACAGGATCGGCACCCAGTTAGCGATATACGCGATCACGTAGAACAGGGAGATCAAACGCGCATGGCTGGCTTTCGGTGAAATCAGATTCACCAGCGTGGCGCTGCCGACGAAGATCGCGCCATAGGCGTAACCGGCGATCACCATGCCTGCGGCGGCCAGCGCCAGCGAATGGATCTGAATCGCCACGGCGAACACCCCGACCGACAAAGCCTGAGCCAGGCAGCCGAACATCAGCGAATGGCGGGCGTTGATGCGACGACTCAAAATCTGGCTGATGCCGGCAATCACCAGATAGACGGCGACCACATAGCCAAAGACGCCACGGCTCTGCATATCCAACAGCTTTTCGGCGACGCTCGGCCCTATCGCCAGAATGCTGGCGGCAACCGCCCAACAAATGAACAACGCCCCGGCGCACAGGAAGAATTTGCCGCCGGTCGCGCGCAGGCCATCCGCCAGAGAGCTCTTCGCCACCGGCGCGTTATCCGCCGCTGCGCTATCGGCCTGCGCCGCCACCGCCTCTCGCGGCCAACGCAGCATCACGCCCAGTGCGGCGACGGCGGCGATGGCCATGATGATGATGAACGGCAATGACGTGGTATGAAAACCGGTTTGCAGGGCGACGCCGCTAAAGATCGGGCCCAGGGCCAATCCGGTGGTAAAGGACAGCGTCGCGATCAACGCCGCATTTTTTCCGCCGTCCTGCGGCCCGAAACGCACCAACGCGATATTCGCCGCACCGGTCAGGGCGCCGGTGCCGACGCCGGCCAGCAGCCGCGCCATAAACATCATGAAGAACGATGACGCCACCGAAAACAGCAGCGCGCCAAGCAACACCACCAACAGCGCCGGCACGATCATGCTGCGCAGGTCTTTTACTTTCCCCGCCATGTTGCCTACGCCGAACAGCGAAATCAGCACGCCGGCGGCATAAGCGCCGTAGATGATCGTCAGGCTGACCGAGCTCAACGCCAGCTCATGTTGATAAAGCGGATAAAGCGGCGTCGGCGCGCTGCTGTTCAACAGCGCTGACATCAATGCCAACGCCAGAAACAGCAAGATAGCGAAATGCGATGTACCCGCCTTCGCTTTAGCCGTTTCTTCAACGGCGATACTTTCTGACATGTTCAACTCCCGAATCGATCAGGCATTCGCCCTAAATAAATGCGCCTTCCCGTAGGCCACGCGGCTTCAGGAAGCGCGCTTATCATAGCGTTGGGCTATCACGCCCAAAATAGCCAAGAATGCATCATCGTGATTCATTAATGCAGCATCGCAGCGCCAGGCATGCATTTCTGCAGCATGCGACGCCGCCAGGCGATGGCGCAACCGCCCAATGCCACGCCATACACTGCATGGTTGGCCAGGCTGGCGATCAGCAAAGCCGGATTTTTGCCGGCCATTCCCCAAAGCCCCAACCCCACCGAGGGATAAATGAAGCACAGCGAGATCAGCGAGCAGGCCAGGCCATACGTCAGCGCCCCGACGAACAGGCCGCCCCCGGACTTAATGCGCGGGCAGATCAGGCAATAGAACGGGATCGCCAGGCTAATGCCGGCAAAATAGTGCGCGCCGTAGCCCATCATCAGAGCCTCTGGCACATCGGGAATGTCGCCAGGCCGCAAAAACCAAAATTGCCCCTGCAGCCATTGATTCATCAGTTTGCCGATGAAGGCCAGGTTGAGCTTGCCGATGAGACCGACGCTGGAGGCTACACTGTTCACCCCATCCATCATCAACGTCGCCACCATGCCAAACAAGACCGCCATCGCCATGCCGCCAACCGGACGCATGTTCATTGTTTCGTTCCTTATCACGTTATGCCACCGCCGCCTGCTCGGACTTGGCCGAAGCACGCTTGCGCACCGCCAACGCGCCGGACAACACGATCAGCGCCATACCGGCGGCGGCGATATAAGACTGCTGTTCGCCAAATATCAGATAGCCAAGCAGCGTAGAGAAAATAATGGTGCTGTAAGAGAGAATGCTGACAATCACCGCATTGCCGCCCCCGTAGGCGCGAGTCATGGCGATCTGCCCCAGGCTGCCGAAGACGCCGATGGCGCAGACGCACAGCAGCATTGCGCCGTCCAGCAAGGAAAAGCCCAGTAACGCAGTCATCAGGCCGCCAACCAGCGTTCCCACCAGCGAGAAATAGAACACCACGCGCAGTTCCGGCTCTCCGCGCCGCACCAGCTTGCCGACGTTAAAGTAAGCCAGCGCGGTCAACAGACCGGCCGCCAGCCCGACCAGCGTGGCAACGTACTCCCCGTTGGGGGCGTCGGGGCGCAGCAATACCAAAATGCCGGCAAAGCCCAACAGCACGGAAAACAACAGCCGACAGGTCAGTTGCCCTCGGGTCGTGATGAACGCGATCGCCGACTGAAAGAGGGGATTGGTATAACCCAACGTGGTGGCGGTGGCGATCGGCAGATGTATCAGCGAATAAAAACCGCAGTACATCGCCGCATTGCCTATCGCCGCCCGCTTCATATGCAATCCGAGATGACGGGTGCGAAAACCGAGGCGCTGGATCTTGATCAGCGCCGCGACGATCAGCACATTGATGAGAGAACGATAAAAAATGATGTCGAAAAATCCGACCGTCGTCGACGCCAACTTGATGCAAGCACCCATCAGCGCAAAGAACCCGCTGGCGACGACCATCCACAAAGCTACCATGATCTTCTCTTATTAACGGCCTTTGGTCTGGGCCGTATCAACACTACCCGGCGGCTTTCACCGTCAACGGTTTATCGTCCGCGCAAGCGAAGAACACCAGCATTTCGGCGCCTTGCTCGCCGGAAACGCCCTGGTGCACGATATCCACGGTATCGGTAAACGAATCCCCCTGCCGGAACGTGCGGCGTTCACCGGTTTTCCTGACGGTGAGCGAAACGCTGCCGCCGCTCATGTACACTGCGCTGATGCAAGGATGCGTATGCCAGGCCAGTACCTTGTTCGGCTCTACCGTCACCTTCAGCATGGTGATCTGCGGTGCGCCGGCGGGATACTGACGATATGCCGTGCCCTCCCACGCGCTGTCGGTCTTGAGCAACGTCGTTTTGACGATGCCTTCGCCATGCCCCTCGGCAGCCTGAACCGGCCCCTGAAATACTGCCAACAATGCCAAAATGCTCCACTTAACCATCTGATCGCTCCATGACTGCCGCGAGTAAAAATGCCAGGCGCCGCGCGCGGTGAACCTGGCGAGTTGAAAAAACAGCGTTGTGCTACAGTCCTTTGATGCGCTGCTCGTATTCCGCGATGCTCTCGGCGTAGTAGCGGTTAGGCGCCGCAAAGTTGCCCACCATCACTTCGATGAGGTACGGCCCCGGATGTTTCGCCGCGGCGTCGAGGGCTTCGTCCAGATCCTCCAGCGTCTCCGCCTTCGCGGAGGCGACCCCCAGGCTGTTGGCAAACGCTTTCCAGTCATGGTTGGGCAAGGCGGTATAGTCGGCGGAAATGCCGCGATTTTGCAGCGTGTCGATGTGCATGGCGCCGTGCGCGCTGTTGTTCATCACCACGAACACCACCTTCACGCCATAGCGCGCGGCGGTCTGAATTTCGATGCCGTGCATCAGCATGCAACCGTCGCCTGTCACCACGACGCAATCCCGCTGCGGTGCCGCCAGCTTGATGCCGATGCCCGCGC
This sequence comes from Serratia sp. EC4, assembly GCF_059652115.1. Taxonomy (NCBI): domain Bacteria; kingdom Pseudomonadati; phylum Pseudomonadota; class Gammaproteobacteria; order Enterobacterales; family Yersiniaceae; genus Serratia; species Serratia sp. EC4. Next base: position 1,189,997 of record NZ_JBNIDE010000001.1, read on the forward strand.
AAATGGCCCACCCCATCGGCGCCAGGGAGCTGGAGGTGTGATAATCCCCCCGCCCGGCCGCCAGCCAGTGATGCGCCATGAAAATGCGGTGTGCGCCCGAATCGACCACGACGTTGGTATCCGGATTCATGCGGCTGCGAATGTGTTTAATCGCATCGCCGGGATACAGCCGGCTTTCGCCCTGGGCGATGCGCGCCTGCAACGTCGGCTGCGGCTGTTCCAGCGGCAGTGCGCGAACCCCTTCCAACCAGGCGTCACGCAAGTGAGCCGCGTCGCCAAGCCGCGCGTCCTCATCGCCAACCGCGGCCAACAAACAGTGCAACGTACCGCTCAGGCTGGAAAATATCTGCAGATCCGGCTGGTAATGCGAGCTCACTTTGTCGAAGTCTTCGTCGATCGCCACCAGCGTTTTATTGCCGTGCAGTCTCGGGTTCCAGTTCAGACTGTCGCGCTGGCTGAGATCGCAGCCCAGCACCAGCAGCACGTCGACGCCTTCACCGTTGAGGGTTTCTACCGCGCGGGCATGCCCGGCAAAACCGTAGACCCCTAATGCCAGGGCGTGCCCTTCGGGAAACGCGCCCTTGCCGGACAACGTCGTGGCGACAGGCAAGCGGTATTTTTCCGCTACCCGCAACAACAGCGCGGCATCCTGCGGATTGTTCATCCGGTTGCCCACCAGGCAGGCGACGTTCAGGCCGCGCAGCAGATAATCATGCAGCAGCTGTTCCACCGCTTGCACATCCACGGCCGCTTCACGGTGCTGCGGCACTCGCTCAGGCTGGTCGCGACGATCGCCGAACGCGGTTTTCTTCTGCATGTCGACCGGCACGCTCAGATAGGCGCGCCCTTTCCGCTGTGGGTTCAGACTGGAGAGGCTGCGGCGCAGCTCATGCTGCAAGGTCAGGTTGTTTTTCGTTTCTATCGCGGCGCAAAGCAACGGTTTGACGATGGTCAGCTCATCGATGCCGCTGTTGCTGCCGTCCTGAAAAGCGCCCTGCGCCTCGTGATAGGTGGCGATGCTGCCGGCCAGGTACAGCACGGGGATCTTATCGGCTTGCGCGGCGGCCATCGCCGGCAGGAAATTCATGGTGCCGGGGCCTGAAATGCCCAAGCAGACGCCAAACTTTCGGCTGGCGCGGGCATAGCCATCGGCCATAAATCCGCATGCGGTTTCATGGGCACCGACGATGCCGACAATCTCGGAACGGTCAATAGAAGTGATTAACGGGTAAACCAGTTTGCCGGGGACCAAAAAGATATGTTGAATGCCGCGCGCTGCAAGGCCTTGAATAATGATATCGGCGTTGTTGCGTTCCATCTTCTCGGCGCCTGGCGCCACGGTAACTCTGACTCCGTCCTCCGTCGCCAGCGCAACGGGGGGGCACAGCATCTCTGCGTGAGACTCCATTTTTTTATATCCAGTCATATCATCGTGAGCTAACTTGATTCAGAGTCGATCCCACTTGGCGGTCGCCCAGAAATAACGGGAACCGGCTCTTATTCGTATTGCTTATGCATTAGGGTAGCCTTGGTGTAAAATATGCGTCGGGTCGCAGCATAAGCGCCGATAAGAATAAGCATTACCAGACAAAAATAAAGGTGCAAAACCGCTTCACGGTGATGCATTTATACATATCCTGAAACATTATAAATAATGATGATACGAAGCATTTTTTTCGGTCCCCACACCAGAATAAACACCGCATCACACCGCTTCCTTCCCCCTCCCGCCAGTCTGTACAGAGGAGGTGCGCAATGAACTGGGACGACGCCCGATTTTTTCTCGCCGTTGCGCGCTGCGGCACGCTACGCAAAGCCGCCAGCCAGCTGCATGTCGATCAGGCGACCGTCGGCCGACGGCTCTCCGCTTTCGAAGACGCGCTCGGCTCCAAGCTGTTTATCCGCACGCCGAAATCCTTCTCCCTCAGCCCGCTGGGGGAAGAAATGCTGGCGGACGTGATGAAGATGGAAAATGCGGTGCAGGCGATCAACCGTAAAGCCGCCAGCGGTGACGAAAGCCTGTGCGGCAACGTGCGCATCGCCACTACCGATACCCTGGCCGAAGCCTTCGTGATGCCGGCGCTGCAAGATCTGCGGGAACGCTATCCGGCCATCACCGTCACGCTGCTGACGGCGGTCAACATCGCCGATATTTCTTACCACGGCGCAGATCTGGCGATCCGCGGCGCCCGTCCCGATGACGATGAGCTGATCATCAAACGGTTAGCCACCATCGAAATGGGCCTGTACGCCACTCAGCACTATTTGGCGCGGCGCGGCATGCCGGTCAAGGGCGAGCAGTTGCGCGGCCACGATCTGCTGATGTTCCCGCGCGAGCTGGTGCCGCGCCACTGGAACAATTTCTGCGGCGAGGCTCTGCACGAGCCCAACGTCGTGCTGCAATGCAATTCGCAGCTGCTGCTGCGTTCCGCCACTCGCAGCGGGCTGGGCATCGGCCTGCTCTCCGCTTTTTTGGCGGACAAAGACCCGGAGCTGGTGCGCCTGTTCCCGGAGAACAAGGACTGGGTGGATATCTGGCTGGTGCTGCACCCCGATTTGCAACGCGCCGCCCGCGTGCGGGCGGTGGTGCAGGCGCTGGAAACGTCGTTTAGCGCCCATTACGGCTGAGCGCCGTTTCGCCCATAAAAAAAGGCCGCCGAAGCGACCTTTTTACTGTCTGAAGCGTTATCAGAACGTCGGCTGCGCCATCTGCACCAGCGAAATCAGCGGCTGCGGATAAACACCCAACAGCAGCACCAGCGCGGCGGAGATCAGCACCACGACGCCACCGGCGGTCAACGCCCAGTTGTTCGGGGTATCGCGCTGCAGCGATTCCGGCGCGCTGAGGAACAGGCTGACGGTCACGCGCAGGTAGTAGTACAGGCCGATGGCGCTGCCTACCACGACTGCGCCGGTCAGCCACCACAGGTGTGCGCTGACGCCCATTGCGATCACGAAGAACTTACCGATAAAGCCCAGCGTCATCGGAATACCGGCCAGCGACAGCATCATCACCGTCATCACCGCGGACAAGATTGGCTTATGCCAGAACAGGCCGCGGTAAGAGAACAGCGAATCCGCATCCGGGCCGCGGTATGGGCTGGACATCAGGCTGACCACGCCGAAGGCGCCCAGGCTGCTGAACAGGTAACCGGCCAGATAAACGCCGGCGGTTTCCAGCGACAGCTGATGGGTTTGCACCGCAATCAGCGCCACCAGCAGGTAGCCCAGGTGAGCGATCGACGAGTAACCCAGCAGACGCTTGATGTTGGTCTGGCTGATGGCCATCAGGTTGCCGAACAAGATAGAACAGAACGCGATGATCGACAGCACCAGGCGCAGCGCTTCGTTGTCGGCGGCCGGGGCATACAGGAACAGACGCATCACGACCGCGAAGATCGCGATCTTGCTGGCGGTCGCCAGGAAGGTCGAAACCGGCGCAGGCGCGCCCTGATACACGTCCGGCGTCCACAGTTGGAACGGCACCAGCGACAGCTTGAAGCCCAGACCGACGATCATCATGCCCATGCCGGCCAGGATCAGCGGCTGGTGCATCATGTTTTCCTGCAGGCTCTTGCCGAGGCCGGCCAGCGACAGATCGCCGGATTCGGCGTACAGCAGCGCCATGCCGAACAGCAAGAACGACGACGCGGCGGCGGACAGCAGCATGTACTTGATGGCGGCTTCCAGCGGGCGCTTCTGGCGATAGGCGTAGCCCACCAGGCCGAACAGCGGCAGCGAGATAAGCTCAATGCCGATGAACAGCGAAGCCAGATGGTTGGCGCTCGCCAGCAGGATGCCGCCCATGGCGGCGATCAGCACCAGCAGGTAGAACTCTTCGCGGTTATCCGGATAGCCGACCAGCCACGGATAGGCGAAGGTGCAGGTCGCCAGACTCGCCAGCAGCACCAGCCCGGTGTAGAACATCGAGTAGCCGTCAACCCGCAGCAGCGGGGTGACGTCCATTGGGCCTGCCTGGCCGACAAAGTACAGCGAAAGCAGCGCCAGGTTGAGACCGATCACGGTCAGGGTGGCGTTGATAAAGTGGTCGCGTCGCCACGCAATGCCTAGCATCACAACCACCACCGTCAATCCGACGATCAACAGCGGCAGCAGTGCGATCAGTTGTTGAGGAGTTATTGTCATGGCGAATTACGGCCTTGTTGTTGAAATTGCTGAAACTGACGAACCAAACCAGTGTTGCACGTTGCTCATCGCCGCGTTGGAAGTATCCAGAATCGGCTGCGGGTAAACCCCCAGCAGAACCAGCAACACCACCAGCAGCAGAATGATGAACAATTCGCGCGCGGTCATGCCCTGCAGCGGCTGGTCTGACTTAGGCGCACCGTAGTAAGCGCGCTGCATCATGATCAGCGAGTAAACCGAAGCGAACACCAGACCGAAGGTGGAGATCACGGTGATCACCGGCACCACCTGGTAGCTGCCGAACAGAATCATGAATTCGCCGACGAAGTTACCGGTACCCGGCATCCCCAGCGTAGCCACGGCGAAGAACAGCGACAGCGCAGGGATGAACTTGATACGCCCCCACAGGCCGCCCATCTGACGCATGTCACGGGTGTGCAGGCGCTCATACAGCTGGCCGCAGATGATAAACATACCGGCGGCGGACAGACCGTGCGCGATCATCTGGATCACGGCGCCCTGGTAAGCCAGCTGGCTGCCGGTGTAGATGGCGATCAGCACGAAGCCCATGTGCGATACCGAGGTGTAGGCGATAAGACGCTTGATGTCGGTCTGCGCGAACGCCATCCAGGCGCCGTAGAAGATGCCGACCACGCCCAGCCACATGGCGATTGGCGCAAACTCGTGCGAAGCCTCAGGGAACAGCGGCAGGCTGAAACGCAGCAGGCCGTAGGCCGCGGTTTTCAGCAAGATGCCCGCCAGGTCGACAGAACCTGCGGTCGGCGCCTGGCTGTGCGCGTCCGGCAACCAGCCGTGCAGCGGCACCACCGGCATTTTCACCGCGAAGGCGATGAAGAAGCCCAGCATCAGCAGATATTGCACGTTGTGGGACATCGGCGTTTGCAGCAGGTCTTCGTAATCAAAGGTCCACACGCCGGTGGCGTTGTAGTGCACGAACACCAGGCCCAGGATCGCAATCAGCATCACCAGACCGCTGGCCTGGGTGTAGATAAAGAACTTGGTCGCCGCGGTGATGCGGGTTTTACCGTCCGACGCCTTGTGGCCCCACAGCGCGATCAGGAAGTACATCGGCACCAACATCATTTCCCAGAAGAAGAAGAACAGGAACATGTCGATGGCGAGGAACACGCCGATAACGCCGCCCAGGATCCACAGCAGGTTGAGGTGGAAGAAGCCCTGATATTTCTGGATTTCACGCCAGGAACAGAGGATCGCCAGCACGCCCAGCAGACCGGTCAACACCACCATCAGCAGCGACAGACCGTCCAGCGCCAGGTGGATGGAGATGCCGAAGCGCGGGATCCACGGCAGCAGGAATTCGCTCTGCCACTGCGGAATGCCTTTCGGCGTGGTCAATGTATAGCCGCCCTGCATCCACAGCTGCAGAGAGAGCGCCAACGTCAGCCCCATTGCGATCAGCGCTATCCAGCGCGGCACCTTAGTACCGAAGCGCTCAAGCTGCCAGCACAGCAGACCGCCGATAAAGGGGATAAGAATTAGCCAAGGTAATAGCATGGCGTTTTGTGTCCCTTATACGAATAATTTCAAACTTTGTACGTAGCGCCTGCCCGGCGCTACGCCCGAAAAATGCGTCTGTTTAAATTATTCAATTAAACCAAAATCAACAGAGCCAATACGACCACTGCACCCACACCCATAGACGCTATATACCAACGCACCTGGCCGTTCTCGCTCACCGTCAGACCGCGGTTCCCCCAGCGGGAGAAGACGGCCGGCAGGTTCATCAGCGAGTTCAGCGGATCGCGCTGCAGCAGCTTCGCAATGCCCAGGTACGGCTTGACGAACACTTTGTCATACAGCCAATCGAAGCCCCAGGCATGGAACCACCAGGTCGAGAAGAAACGACCCGGCGCGCTGTTGGCGATGCTGTTGACCAGGCTGCGTTTGCCCAGCCACAGCGCGGCCGCCAGCAGAATGCCGACGATAGCCACCACGCCGGAGGTGATTTCCAGCGTCAGCACGCTGCCGTGCGCCAGTTCAGTCGTCTCCGGCAGCACGCCCTGCAACGGCGGCACGATCATCGCGCCGACGAAGGTGGACAGCACCAGCAGAACCAGCAGCGGCAGGTGGTGAGTGATGCCTTTACCGGCATGCGCTTTGATTTTCTCTTCGCCATGGAACACGATGAAAATCATACGGAAGGTGTACAGCGAGGTCATGAACGCACCGACCAGGCCGGCAACCATCAGGTTGATGTGGCCGTTAGCCATCGCGCCCGCCAGGATCTCGTCCTTACTGAAGAAGCCGGCCGTGACCAGCGGCAACGCGGACAGCGCCGCGCCACCCACCAGGAAGCAGACGTACACCAGCGGGATGCTCTTGCGCAGACCGCCCATCTTGAAGATGTTTTGCTCGTGGTGGCAAGCCAGGATCACCGAACCGGACGACAGGAACAGCAGCGCCTTGAAGAACGCGTGGGTCATCAGGTGGAAGATCGCCGCGTCCCATGCCTGCACGCCCAGCGCCAGGAACATGTAACCGATCTGGCTCATGGTGGAGTAAGCGAGCACGCGCTTGATGTCGGTCTGCACCAGCGCGGCGAAGCCGGCCAGCAGCAGAGTGACCGCACCGACGATGCCCACCAGGTGCAGCACTTCCGGCGCCATCAGGAACAGGCCGTGCGTGCGGGCGATCAGATAGACGCCCGCGGTCACCATGGTCGCCGCGTGGATCAGTGCGGAAACCGGGGTTGGGCCCGCCATCGCGTCCGCCAACCAGGTTTGCAACGGCAGCTGCGCCGATTTACCGACCGCGCCGCCCAGCAGCATCAGGGTCGCCCAGGTGATGGCCGTATCGCCCACCGCCAGTTTCTGCGGCGCCAGGATCATCAGCTCGCGGATGTTCAGCGTGCCCAGCTCGTTGTAGAGGATGAACAGCGCGAACGCCAGGAACACATCGCCCACGCGGGTGACGATAAAGGCTTTCATCGCCGCCGCGCCGTTGGCCGGATCTTTATAGTAGAAACCGATCAACAGGTAGCTGCACAGGCCCACGCCTTCCCAACCCAGATACATCAGCAGCAGGTTGTCCGCCAGCACCAATACCACCATGCTGGCGATAAACAGGTTGGTGTAAGCGAAGAAGCGCGAATAGCCCTCTTCACCGCGCATGTACCAGGAAGCGAACATGTGGATGAAGAAGCCGACGCCGGTGACCACCGACAGCATGGTCAGCGACAGGCCGTCCAGCACCAGGGTCACGCCGATATTGAAGTTGCCGACGGCCATCCAGGTCCACAGGCTTTGCTCGAACAGCTGCACGCCGGCGGCTTTCTGGGCGAAGAAATCCATCGCCACATACACCGTAACCAGCGCAGCCAGGCCGATAGAACCCACGCCGACGGTGGCCGCCGTGTTTTCAGACCAACGACCGCGGGAAAATGCCAACAGCAGGAACCCGATCAGCGGTAGCAGAATTGTTAAATATAATAGGTTCATCCGCGCATCTCACTGACAGTATCAATATTCAGGGTATGACGACGACGGTAGAGCTGCAGCAGCAGCGCCAGACCGATACTGGCCTCGGCTGCCGCCAGGCTGATCGCCAGGATGTACATCACCTGCCCGTCCGCCTGGCCCCAGTAGCTTCCCGCCACGATAAACGCCAACGCCGCAGCGTTGATCATCACTTCCAGGCTGATCAGCATAAACAGCAGGTTGCGGCGCACCAGCAGCCCGGTCAACCCGAGCACAAACAGGATAGCCGCCAGGATCAGGCCGTGTTGAAGAGGGATCATGCTTGCTCCTCCGATTTTCTTCTCGCCATTTCGCCACCCACCGGCGCGTTGCTCAGCACCTCGCCAGGTTTGTGCTCGCGGCCGATATGGAAGGCGACAACCAAACCCGCCAACAGCAGCATTGAAGCCAGCTCAACCGCCAGTACGTAAGGCCCGAACAGGCTGATGCCCACCGCCTTCGCGTCAACCATCTCACCGCTGATGCCCTGATCGGATACGCTGCGGATCGCAACGATCAATACCACCAGCAGCGCCAGCGACAGCAGGCCAGGCCCGATCCACACCGTCGGCTTCATCCAGTCGCGCTCTTGCTGCTGCACGTTGCCGAGGTTAAGCATCATCACCACGAACACGAACAGCACCATGATGGCGCCCGCATAAACGATGATTTCCAACGCGGCGGCAAAGTAGGCGCCGAGAGAGAAGAAGACTGCCGAGATCGCCAATAACGAGACGATCAGATACAGCAGCGCATGCACAGGGTTGGTATGGGTGATCACGCGAATCGTCGCGGCCACCGCAATCAAACCTGCCAGATAAAATGCAATTTCCATGCTTGCTGGCTCCTTAGGGCAACAGACCTTTGACGTCGATCGGTTTGGCTTCGTTTTCGGCTTCGCCTTTGGCTTTGCCGTCAATCGCCATACCGGCCATCCGGTAGAAGTTATATTCCGGATATTTACCCGGCCCCGAGATCAACAGATCCTCTTTTTCGTACACCAGATCCTGACGCTTGTACTCGCCCAGTTCGAAATCCGGCGTCAGCTGGATAGCGGTAGTTGGGCAAGCCTCTTCGCACAGGCCGCAGAAGATGCAGCGCGAGAAGTTGATGCGGAAGAACTCCGGATACCAACGACCGTCTTTCTGTTCTGCCTTTTGCAGCGAGATACAGCCGACCGGGCAGGCAACCGCACACAGGTTACAGGCGACGCAGCGCTCTTCGCCGTCCGGATCGCGCGTCAGCACGATGCGGCCGCGGTAGCGCGGCGGCAGGTAAACCGGTTCTTCCGGATACATCTGGGTTTCGCGCTTGGCGAAGGCATGCATGCCAATCATCCAAATGCTGCGCACCTGGGTGCCGAAACCAACCACTAACTCTTTCAATGTCATGGTTTATTCACCCCTTATTGAGCGTTGTACAAAATGACCGCGGCGGTTGCCAGCAGGTTCAGCAGCGTCAGCGGCAGGCACACTTTCCAGCCGAAGGACATCACCTGGTCATAACGCGGACGCGGCAGCGCGGCGCGGATCAGGATGAACATCATCATGAAGAAGGCCGTTTTCAACGCGAACCAGATGAATGGCGGCAGGAACGGACCCTGCCAGCCGCCGAAGAACAACGTCACAATCAGGGCGGACACGGTGACGATACCGATGTATTCCCCCACGAAGAACAGACCGAACTTCATGCCGGAATATTCGATGTGGTAACCGTCAGCCAGTTCCTGCTCGGCTTCCGGCTGGTCAAACGGGTGACGGTGACACACCGCCACGCCGGCGATCGCGAAGGTCACGAAGCCGAAGAACTGCGGAATGACGTTCCAGACGTGCGCCTGAGATTCAACGATGGCCTGCATGTTGAATGAATCCGCCTGCATCACCACGCCCATCAGCGACAGGCCGATGAACACTTCGTAGCTCAGGGTTTGCGCGGAGGCACGCATCGCGCCCAACAGCGAGTATTTGTTGTTGCTCGACCATCCGGCGAACAGCACGGCGTACACCGCCAGGCCGGCCATCATCAGGAAGAACAGAATACCGATGTTGAGATCGGACACCGCCCAGGTCGGGCTGACCGGCACGATGGCAAATGCCAGCAACAGGGAAGTAAAGGCGATCATCGGCGCCAGGGTGAAGATCACCCGGTCGGAGAATCTCGGCACCCAGTCTTCCTTGAAGAACATTTTGATCATGTCGGCGACCAGCTGCAGCGAGCCGCCCCAGCCTACGCGGTTCGGTCCGTAGCGGTTCTGGAACAGGCCGAGCAGACGGCGTTCGCCGAAGCTCATGAATGCCCCGCACGCCACGACCACCAACAGGATCACGACCGCTTTAAGAATGGCGATCAAGATGTCGATCACCTCAGGGGTAAACCAGCTCATCGTGCCGCCTCCCGCAGATTGTCTACCTTAGCACCCACCAAGATCGGCGGGATCCCTGGCAAGCCGAGCGGCAAACCAACCTGGCCCTGGGTCAGGGTTTCACTCAGACGCACCGGCAGACGCAGGGTCTGGCCCGCGCAGTTGAACTCCACCAGGCTGCCCGCGTTGACGCCAAGCGTCGCCGCATCGGCCGGGTTGACCATCACGTAGGCCTCCGGCATACGCTGCTGGATCACGTGAGAGCGCTGCGACATTTCATCGCTGCCGAACAGGTGGTAGTAAGGCGCGACACGCCAGCCGTCGTTCGGATTGAAGGCGGCAGGCACGCGATCGAAGTAACCGAGGCTGCCCTCCCCCGCTTCGATCAGGCGCACGCCCGGATCGCCGTGACGCAGTTTGCCGCCCACTTCGGCCTGGAACTTGTTCCATGCCTGCGGTGAGTTCCAGCCTGGCGCCCAGGCGAACGGGATCTGCTGACGATCGGCCAGCGGGCTGTTGTTCCCTTCCATCGAGAAGGCGAACATGGTGTCTTTATCCTGCGGCTGACGCGGCTCGTGCACGCTGATGTTGGCGCGCATGGCGGTACGGCCGCTGGAGCGGTGCGGCGAACGCGCCAGCTTCTGACCGCGAATGCGGAACGTCGCGTCCGGCGCGGCGTCGACGATGCCCTGCAGCTGCGGCAACGCGGCGACGCAAGCGGCGATCACGTCATCGAGCTGGGTCCAGTCCACGTGGCGGCTGGTGTAGGTGGAGTGCAGCGAGTGCATCCAGCGCCAGCTTTCCAGCATCACGGTGAACTGATTCTTCTTGGCGTCGTCGTAGTAAGCCGGATCGTACACCTGGAAGAAGCGCTGCGCGCGGCCTTCCTGGTTGATCAGCGTACCGTCGCTCTCGGCGAAGCTGGCCGAGGAGAGGATCAGGTTGGCTTTGTCCATGATCGCGGTGCGCTGGTGGTCGGCGACGATCAGGTTGTTGACCTTGGCCAACGCCGCGTCCACCTGCGCCGCCGGCGCATGACGATAGAGATCGTTTTCCATCACGATGGCGGTGTCGGCTGCGCCGCTCGCCAGCTGTTCCAGCGCCTGATCGAGCGAACCGCCGCCGATCATCGCCAGGCCCATGCTGTTGGCTGCGCCCGCCACGAAGGTGATGCCGACGTCGGCACCGCGGCCCTTCAACGCTTTGGCGATGTTGGCCGCCGCTTCGATGATGGCTTCGCTGCCGGCGTTGCTGCCGGTAATGATCAGCGGTTTGCGTGCGCCGGTCAGCGCCTGCACGATGATATCGACTTTCTTGTTCAGGCCTTCAGCCAGACCGTTCACCGCCGGCGCTGCGCTGTCCAGCGCGTGAGCGATGGCGAAGCCGAAGCGCGCCTGCTCGTCAACCGGCGCGCGGTAGTTCCAGGCGGCGATGTCGTCCAAGCGGGTGTTGTCGACGTTGGTGGTGAACAGCGGGTACTTGGCGTGCTGGCCGATGTTCTGCACCGCCGCGATCTGCCAGTCGGCAACGCGCTGCGCCGCCGCCATCGCGCGGGCTTTCCCCTTGACGGCCTGACGCACGGACAGCGCGATGCGCGCGCCGGTTTGCGTCAAGTCTTCGCCCAGCACCAGCACCGCGTCGTAATCCTCGATCTCGCGCAGCGCCGGCGTATGAACGCCGCCGTTTTTCAGCACGTTCAGCATCAGCGCCAGGCGTGATTGCTCAGCCTGAGCGATACCGGTGTAGTAGTTCTCGGCGCCGACCAGCTCGCGCAGTGCGAAGTTGCTTTCCAGGCTGGCGCGCGGGGAGCCGATGCCGATGGTTTTCTTCGCCTGGCGCAGGATGTCCGCCGCGCCCTGCATCGCCTGCTCGGCGTTCAGGGTGATCCAGTCATCGCCGCGCAGCTGCTGCGGTTGACGCGGACGATCTTTCTGGTTGACGTAGCCGTAACCGAAACGGCCGCGGTCGCACAGGAAGTAGTGGTTCACGCTGCCGTTGTAACGGTTTTCGATACGGCGCAGCTCGCCATAGCGCTCGCCCGGGCTGGTATTACAGCCGATGCTGCACTGCTGGCAAATGCTCGGCGCGAACTGCATGTCCCATTTACGGTTGTAGCGTTCGGAGTGCGTTTTGTCGGTGAAGACGCCGGTCGGGCACACTTCCACCAGGTTGCCGGAGAACTCGCTTTCCAGCGTGCCGCTTTCCGGGCGACCAAAGTAGACGTTGTCGTGCGCGCCGTACACGCCGAAGTCGGTGCCATCCGCATAGTCTTTGTAGTAACGCACGCAGCGATAGCAGGCGATGCAGCGGTTCATCTCGTGCGAGATAAACGGCCCCAGCTCCTGGTTGTTGTGGGTGCGCTTGGTGAAGCGGTAGCGGCGGAAGCTGTGGCCGGTCATTACCGTCATATCCTGCAGGTGACAGTTACCGCCTTCCTCACAGACCGGGCAATCGTGCGGGTGGTTGGTCATCAACCACTCGACCACGCTTTCACGGAACTGCTTCGCTTCGCCGTCATCGATGGAGATGAAGGTGCCATCGGATGCCGGGGTCATACAGGACATCACCAAACGGCCGCGCGTATCTTCCGCGTTTTGGTATTGCTTTACCGCACATTGGCGGCAAGCGCCGACGCTTCCCAGCGCCGGATGCCAGCAAAAGTAAGGAATATCAAGGCCGAGGGAGAGACAAGCCTGCAGCAGGTTGTCCGCCCCGTCTACCTCATACTCTTTGCCGTCTACATGAATCGTAGCCATAGTCAGCATGCTTCCAAGTGGCCTGCCTTGCGGCAGGCGTTAATCAAAAATTCTGGCCGTGTTCGGGCGAGTCGGCTTACCAGCGTTGCTTCAGCAGATTGTTCGGCTGAATGCCGCCAATCGCATGGGCGTTGCCGAAGTGCTGCACGGCGATACCCGCCTCGAACTCTTCACGGAAATATTTAATCGCGCTTTGCAGTGGCTCTACGGCACCTGGCGCGTGGGCGCAGAAGGTTTTGCCCGGGCCGAGGGAACGGCACAGCTGTTCGAGGGTTTCGATATCCCCCGGCTGCCCTTCACCGTTTTCCAACGCGCGCAGGATCTTCACGCTCCACGGCAGGCCATCGCGGCAAGGCGTACACCAGCCGCAGGACTCGCGGGCGAAGAACTCTTCCAGGTTGCGCACCAGCGGCACCATGCCGATCTCGTGGTCAACCGCCATCGCCAACGCGGTGCCGAGACGGCTGCCGGCTTTGCCGATCGCGCCGTATTCCATCGGCAGATCGAGGTGATCGGCGGTCAGGAAGTCGGTGCCCGCGCCGCCCGGCTGCCAGGCTTTGAAACGCAGACCGTCGCGCATGCCGCCGGCGTAGTCTTCCAGGATTTCGCGCGCGGTGGTGCCGAACGGCAGTTCCCAGACGCCAGGATTTTTCACCCGGCCGGAGAAGCCCATCAGCTTGGTGCCTTTGTCTTCACTGCCGGAGATGCCGGTGTACCACTCCACGCCGTTCGCCAAAATGGCCGGCACGTTGCACAGCGTTTCGACGTTGTTGACGCAGGTTGGCTTGCCCCAGACGCCGGCGCTGGCCGGGAATGGCGGCTTGGAGCGCGGGTTGGCGCGGCGGCCTTCCAGCGAGTTGATCAGCGCGGTTTCTTCGCCGCAAATGTAACGGCCGGCGCCGGTGTGCACGATCAGCTCGAAATCAAATCCGGTGCCGAGAATGTTCTTGCCCAGATAGCCGGCTTCGGTGGCTTCCGCGATAGCGCGACGCAGGTGCGCCGCCGCTTCGATGTACTCGCCGCGCAGGAAGATGTACCCGCGGTAGGCTTTCAGCGCGAACGCGGAGATCAGCATGCCTTCCACCAGCAGATGCGGCAGCTGCTCCATCAGCAGGCGGTCTTTGTAAGTGCCCGGCTCCATCTCATCGGCGTTACACAGCAGGTAACGGATGTTCATGGATTCGTCCTTCGGCATCAGGCTCCACTTCAAACCGGTGGAGAAGCCCGCGCCGCCGCGGCCCTTCAGCCCGGAATCTTTCACCAAGCCGACGATCTCGTCCGGGGCCAGGCCTTTGAGGGCCTTCTCTGCGCCGGCATAGCCGTTTTTGCTGCGGTATTCGTCCAGCCACAGCGGCTGCTTGTCATCGCGCAGACGCCAGGTCAGCGGATGCGTTTCGGGAGTGCGTACAATGTGCTTGGTCATTGATACTGCTCCAGTAGCGTCTCGATATCTTCAGGCTTCAGCTGACTGTGAGTGTCCTCGTCAATCATCATGGTCGGCCCTTTATCGCAGTTGCCCAGACAGCAGGTCGGCAACAGCGTGAAGCGGCCATCAAAGGTAGTTTGACCAGGCTTGATGTTCAGCTTCTTCTCGATAGCGGCCTGAATGCCCTGGTAACCGGTGATGTGACAAACAACGCTGTCACAATAACGGATCACGTGACGTCCTACTGGCTGACGGAAAATCTGGCTGTAGAACGTGGCCACGCCTTCTACGTCGCTGGCGGGGATGCCCAGCACTTCCGCGATGGCGTAAATCGCACCGTCCGGAACCCAACCGCGCTGCTTCTGCACAATTTTCAGTGCTTCGATGGACGCGGCGCGCGGATCCTCGTAATGGTGCTTTTCGTGCTCGATCGCATCACGTTCTTCCGCGCTCAGTACAAATGCATCAACGCCGCTCTGAGGAGCGGCTGCATTGATGGGCTCGAGCGCATCGTTGACTGCGTGATTGTCTTTTTGATCATGCATAGTTAGCGGTCCACATCTGACATTACAAAATCGATACTACCCAGATAGACGATCAGGTCGGAAACCAGGCTGCCTCGGATGACCGATGGGATCTGCTGCAGGTGCGCAAAGCTCGGCGTACGTACCCGGGTGCGATAGCTCATGGTGCTGCCGTCGCTGGTCAGGTAGTAGCTGTTGATCCCTTTGGTGGCTTCAATCATCTGGAATGATTCGTTGGCTGGCATCACCGGGCCCCAGGAAACCTGCAGGAAGTGGGTGATCAGCGTTTCAATGTGCTGCAGCGTGCGCTCTTTCGGCGGCGGCGTAGTCAGCGGGTGATCGGCCTTGAACGGGCCTTCCGGCATGTTGTTCAGGCACTGTTCGAGGATGCGCAGGCTCTGGCGCAGTTCTTCCACCTTCAGCATCACGCGGGTGTAGCAGTCGCTGGTGCCGTCGCCGACCGGCACTTCGAAGTCGAAGTTCTCGTAGCCGGAGTACGGACGCCATTTACGCACGTCGAACTCCACGCCGGTCGCGCGCAGGCCGGCGCCGGTCACGCCCCACTCCAGCGCTTCTTTGGCGTTGTAAGACGCGACGCCGATGGAGCGGCCTTTCAGGATGCTGTTCTTCAGCGCCGCTTTCACGTAGGAGTCCAGACGCTTCGGCATCCAGTCGAGGAATTCACGCAGCAGGCGATCCCAGCCGCGCGGCAGATCGTGCGCGACGCCGCCGATGCGGAACCAGGCCGGGTGCATACGGAAACCGGTGATCGCTTCCACCAGATCGTAGATTTTCTGACGATCGGTAAAGGCGAAGAACACCGGGGTCATCGCGCCGACGTCCTGAATGAAGGTGGAGATGTACAGCAGGTGGCTGTTGATGCGGAACAGCTCGGACAGCATCACGCGGATGGTGTCGACGCGCTCGGGCACCTTGATGCCGGCCAGCTTCTCGACCGCCAACACGTAAGGCATTTCGTTCACGCAGCCGCCGAGGTACTCGATGCGGTCGGTGTACGGGATGTAGCTGTGCCAGGATTGACGCTCGCCCATCTTCTCGGCGCCGCGGTGGTGATAGCCGATATCCGGCACGCAGTCGACGATCTCTTCGCCGTCCAGCTGCAGAATGATGCGGAACGCACCGTGCGCGGACGGGTGGTTCGGGCCGAGGTTGAGGAACATGAAGTCTTCGTTCTCGGTGCCGCGCTTCATGCCCCAGTCTTCCGGCTTGAAGGTCAGCGCTTCCATTTCCAGATCTTCTTTCTGCTTGGTCAGCACGAAAGGATCGAATTCAGTGGCGCGCGCCGGGTAGTCCTTGCGCAGCGGGTGCCCTTCCCAGGTCTGCGGCATCATGATGCGCGACAGGTGCGGATGGCCGTCGAAGGTGATGCCGAACATTTCCCAGGTTTCGCGCTCGTACCAGTTGGCGTTCGGGAACACCTTGGTCGCCGTCGGCACGTGCAGGTCTTTTTCAGACAGCGCCACCTTCAGCATGATGTCGCGGTTGCGCTCGATGGAGATCAGATGGTAGAAAACGGAGAAATCCGCAGCGGGCAGGCCGTCGCGGTGGGTGCGAAGGCGTTCATCCACGCCATGCAGATCGAACAGCATGACATACGGCTTCGGCTGTTTTCTCAGGAACGTCATTACTTCCAGTAACTGGTCAGGTTTAACCCATACCACGGGCATGCCGGTACGAGTGGCCTGAACAGTAAAGGCTTCCGGCCCAAAACGGTTGCGCAGTTCGCCGATCACCGGGTCGTCAAGGTGATCTCGGGTCTGCCAGGCAGGCAAGGCGTCGTGCGTCGTCAAATCTGTCATAATTTTTTTTCACCACACTAAAGGGTTATTCGCCGCAAGTTTCACTTTTCGCTGTGTTAACCAATAGCGCACTAAGATGGACGTTAAATGAACGTCTTAAATCTCGTCAGGCGTCCGGAGGTTGGTCACCGCGATGCGCTCGCCGTGTTTACGCTCTCTTTCAGACTGCATATTGGCGCGGTAAACGCCCTGATCGCCGACAACCCACGACAGCGGGCGACGTTCTTTGCCAATGGATTCCTGCAGCAGCATCAGCGCTTGCATGTAGGCTTCCGGACGCGGTGGGCAGCCGGGAATGTACACGTCGACCGGCAGGAACTTGTCCACGCCCTGCACCACGGAATAGATGTCGTACATGCCGCCGGAGTTGGCGCAAGCGCCCATCGAGATCACCCACTTAGGCTCCAGCATCTGCTCGTACAGGCGCTGGATGACCGGGGCCATTTTGGTGAAGCAGGTCCCGGCTACCACCATCAGGTCAGCCTGACGCGGGGAGGCGCGCAACACTTCCGCACCGAAACGCGCCACGTCGTGAACGGCGGTAAACGACGTCACCATCTCCACGTAACAGCACGAAAGGCCGAAGTTATACGGCCAAATAGAGTTTTTACGCCCCCAGTTCACCATGTCATGCAGCGCATGTTCGAGTTTACCCATGTAAACCGTGCGGTGAACCTGTTGTTCCAGGGGATCGGCGACGATCTCCTGTTTTTGCAGGGGATAACGGTCGTTCTCACCGTTCGGGTCTATGCGGGTGAGCGTATAGTCCATCTTAATGCCTCGCTGTTACTGCGGATGACTGTTGGTGTTAGTGATCGTGCTCGGTTTGCTGCGGCGTTGGGAACGCGCCGGAGTCCAATCCAACGCGCCGATGCGCACCAGATAAACCAGACCGGCCAATAGCACCAAAATGAAAATGGCGGCTTCGATAAAGCCCACCCAGCCGCTCTCGCGAATCGAGACCGACCAGGCATACAGGTATAAGGCTTCAACGTCGAAAATAACGAAGAACATGGCCACCAGGTAGAACTTGGCGGACAAGCGCATGCGCGCCGTGCCGACCGAGTCGATACCTGATTCAAACGGGGTGTGTTTGGCGCGCGCCCGGGCTCTCCCGCCCAAGAAGAACGCACCCAGCAGCATTAAGCCGCAAAGCCCGATAGCCACGACGAGAAATACGGCGAGCGCCCAGTGATGAGCGATAACTTCAGTGGTTGTTGACATACTCTATGCTTACTCATCAAAAGTGGCGTCGATCGCACTGCTCTTGTCACCGGCAGTTAGTGCGCCACATCGATTTAAGGGAAGGATAAATAACCACACAAACAAACTGCTTTTACAGCGAGTTAGGCAGCGTTTTTCTGTGGGCTTTTTACTCCTTTCTATAACCTTTTGTCAACTTTGACAAAAGTATCTACACACTAGTTTACATACGTATCATTTGATTAACATTTGATGCGCCAGGGACAGGCTAAATCGTGTCAGTTAATTTTTGTGTAGAAACAGATAGATATAAACCAACATGCACATTTCAGTTTTACTATACCATTGTCTCAGGAATTCCCTGTTCTTCCACTCACTACCTAGGGGTATTTTTTTGATCCAGGACACGTTTTCAGCATAAATCCTCAAAAAAAGTGTGGCCCTTTAACAATTTTCCTCAAATTAAGCCGCAAAAACGACCGCCATAAGCTAACAAAATAACCCTGCTATTACCATGCCTTTAACTCATTCAATCTTATTGTGCAAAAAACAAACCCAGCATCTTAAATCCGGTCAAACTCTCTTTTCAGCAACGCTTAAAAGTTAATAAAACAGACAACTCATAACAAAATCACACTTAAACCTCTATAACAGTAGAAATCATCAAAAAACGGCCAAAAAAAACCTCCGCCGAAGCAGAGGTTTTTCATCAGATATCACGCCGCGGCGTTATTCTTCTTCGTCCACCAGGCTGGCATCATCCTGATCGCCCTGGAGACCGGCTTCCGCGCCGTTGAAGCCATAGCCGTCATCGCCGCCCTGCATCGCGCTGAAGATGGCCATGGCCAGTTCGTTGCTGCACTGCGCGTTTTTGCACAGCGCATACTGGGTATCCGGCAGCGGCGGCAAACCTTCCACCGCGCCCAGCACCCGCAGATCGGGGCTCATCATCTCGATCGGCCGCGCGGTCACGCCCAGGCCGGCCTTACAGGCCGCCCGCACCGCGGACAGCGTGGAGGCGACGTAGGCGATACGCCACGGGATACCGGCTTCGTCCAACTGTTTGATCGCCAGCGCGCGGAACGGGCTTGGTTCATCCATCACCACCAGCGGGATAGGTTCGCCGGCCTGATAGTGATAATCGGCAGCGCAGTACCACAGCGTCGGCGACGTACGCAGCACGATGTGCGGGTGCCCGGCCGGATCGGCCGTGGTCACCGCCAGATCGATCTCCCCCTCTTCCAGCAGATCGACCATCGTCGTGCTGCGCTTTACGCGCACGTCAATGGCCAGCTTCGGATAGATGGCGGTCACGCGGTTCAACAGGAAAGGCAGAATGGTATCGGCGGTGTCGTCGGAAGCGCCGATGGTCAGAACACCTTTAATATTGTTGTACATCAGCGAGGTACAGGCTTCGTCGTTAAAGCGCAGGATCTTCCTGGCATAACCGAGAAGCTGAATACCATGCTCAGTCAGGAGTTTGTTGCGCCCATGGCGGGCAAACAGTTCTTTGCCGACCAGTTGCTCTAATCGCTGCATTTGTTGGCTGACGGCTGATTGCGTACGGCAAACGGCAACAGCCGCCGCCGCGAAGGTATTCAAATCAGCAACCGCAACAAAGGTTCTTAGCAGATCGAGGTCGAGATTAAGTATCGGACGATTTGCAGTTGTCATAGTGTATTCTTCACTTTTTTAAATTCTAATTTACGAACTACTACCCTGGTGTGTTTCTCAGACGCCGTTGAAAAGGACGGAGCCTGTTATGACAGTACCCCACTCATAAGTGGAGGGCAAAAAAATTACTTATGATTCGTTACCTCTATCGCTTTTTAAAATGCGATCTATCGATGGTGCTTATAGAACGCGGGAGACTGAATACCGGTGGAAAGGGAAAACCCCCACCGAACCTGAGATTTTACTCATTGATACTGCCTAATTTCCACTCCATTCGTGCTACTGAGAATCCTTATCAACCGGCGTTCAGGCTGCATTACAGAGTAAGAAAAATAAATAATTAACGGCACCAACGTCGTGTTATCACTCAATGAATTTAATAAATTCAATCAGTAAGATTTTTACTTTAAATAATAATCCTATAACCACATAAACAATGCTTAAGCTGAAATATAAAGTAAAGCTAATGTAAATATGCCATTTTTTTAGTGTGGTGCGCTAACCGGCAACCCGCTATCAGACAACTCCGGTATTATCGTTCCTTTACAGTTTATTGAAGCCTATTCTCACTTTCGGCTTATCAGTTCACTGCTGCCGGCCGCGATCGCCGACACGTCTCGTTTATCGACACGTAATTTTACAGAACAAAACCCTAGTAAAATTATAGTTCATGAAATTATGAACTACAAAATAACTTTACCTTTGCTTATCATAACTAAAATCCCCCGTTACGACATGCATTTGCACCAAAGGCGTGCAAAACCCTTCAAAAGCAACTACGCCAGGAGTACATTGGGCGGGTTGCGGCGTCCCACGGTAGGAGCGCCCCTATCCCAGCAAAAGGCTCAACTTTTTATGTCCCCCATTGAGAAATCCAGCAAACTGGACAACGTCTGCTATGACATTCGCGGCCCGGTGCTTAAAGAAGCTAAACGTCTTGAAGAAGAAGGCAACAAAGTCCTGAAACTGAACATCGGCAACCCTGCCCCGTTCGGTTTCGACGCCCCGGACGAAATCCTGGTCGACGTGATCCGCAATCTGCCCACGGCGCAAGGCTACTCCGACTCCAAGGGCCTCTTCTCGGCGCGTAAAGCGATCATGCAGCACTATCAGGCGCGCAACATGCGTGACGTGACCGTTGAGGATATCTACATTGGCAACGGCGTCTCGGAGCTGATCGTTCAATCCATGCAGGCGCTGCTCAACAGCGGCGACGAAATGCTGGTGCCGGCGCCGGACTATCCGTTGTGGACCGCCGCGGTCTCGCTGTCCGGCGGCAAAGCCGTGCACTACCTGTGCGATGAGCAGGCCGGCTGGTTCCCGGATCTGGACGACATCATCAGCAAGATCACCCCGCGCACCCGCGGCATCGTGATCATCAACCCGAACAACCCAACCGGCGCGGTGTACAGCAAAGCGCTGCTGGAACAGATCGTCGAGATCGCCCGCCAACACAACCTGATCATCTTCGCCGACGAGATCTACGACAAGATCCTGTATGACGAAGCGGAGCATCATTCGATCGCTGCGCTGGCGCCGGATCTGCTGACCGTGACCTTCAACGGCCTGTCGAAAACCTACCGCGTGGCGGGCTTCCGCCAGGGCTGGATGGTGCTCAACGGGCCGAAGAAGCACGCCAAAGGCTATATCGAAGGGCTGGAGATGCTGGCTTCGATGCGCCTGTGCGCCAACGTGCCGATGCAGCACGCCATTCAGACCGCGCTGGGCGGTTATCAAAGCATCAGCGAATTCATTCAGCCCGGCGGCCGTCTGTACGAACAGCGCAACCGCACCTGGGAACTGCTCAATGACATTCCGGGCGTCTCATGCGTGAAGCCGCAGGGCGCGCTGTACATGTTCCCGCGCATCGATGCCAAACGCTTCAATATCCATGACGACCAGAAACTGGTGCTGGATCTGCTGCTGCAGGAAAAAGTGCTGCTGGTGCAGGGGACCGCATTCAACTGGCCCTACCCGGATCATGTGCGCATCGTCACCCTGCCGCGCGTAGACGAGCTGGAAATGGCGGTCGGCAAGCTGGGCCGCTTCCTTGAAGGCTACCATCAGTAATCGCCTGGGGCGCAGCGCCTTGCTGCGCCCTTCTCTCATTGCCCGGTTGCAAAATTCGCCGTCACTGCTTCACAATGGGGGCCTCACTTGCCGTTAAAGAGAGCACCATGAGCCAGAGCCATTTCTTCGCCCATCTGTCCCGCCTGAAACTGATCAACCGCTGGCCACTGATGCGCAACGTGCGCACCGAGAACGTCTCCGAACACAGTCTGCAGGTGGCTTTTGTCGCCCACGCGTTGGCGGTGATCAAGAACCGCAAGTTCAACGGCAATCTCAACGCCGACCGGGTTGCGCTGCTGGCGATGTATCACGACGCCAGCGAAGTGATCACCGGCGACATGCCGACGCCGATCAAGTACTACAATCCGCAGATCGCCCACGAGTACAAGAAGATCGAAAAGATCGCCCAGCAAAAGCTGCTGGACATGATCCCCGCGGAACTGCGCAACGATTTCCGCACCATTCTCGATGAGCACTATTACAGCGAAGATGAAAAGCAGGTGGTAAAGCAGGCGGACGCATTATGCGCCTACCTGAAATGCCTGGAGGAGCTGTCTGCCGGCAACAACGAATTTACCCTGGCCAAGGCGCGGCTGGATAAAACCCTGGAACAGCGCCGCAGCCCGGAAATGGACTACTTCATGGAAGTGTTCATTCCCAGTTTCAGTCTGTCATTGGACGAAATCAGCCTCGACAGCTCGCTGTAACCCCGCCGGCGCAGCCTCGCTGCGCCGTTAAAAACCGTAGAGCCACGGCACCACAATCACGCTGACCGCCATCACCAACAGGGTGAACGGCACGCCGAGCCGTACGAAATCGCCGAACTTGTAATTGCCCGGCCCGAGAACCAGCGTATTGACCGGTGAAGAAACCGGCGTCATAAAGGCGGCGGACGCGGCGACGGCGATAATCATCGCGAACGGGTATGGCGATACCCCCATTTCGCGCGCGGCGGCGATGGCGATCGGCGCCATCAGCACCGCCGTCGCGGTATTGGAAATAAACAGGCCGATGGTGGCGCACAAGACGAACAGGCACAGCAGCATCACGCGCGGCCCCGCGCCGCCGGCGACGTCCATCAGCCCGCTGACGATCAGATCCACCCCGCCGGTCT
The DNA here is from genome assembly GCF_059652115.1 of Serratia sp. EC4. Classification (NCBI taxonomy): domain Bacteria; kingdom Pseudomonadati; phylum Pseudomonadota; class Gammaproteobacteria; order Enterobacterales; family Yersiniaceae; genus Serratia; species Serratia sp. EC4. The sequence continues at coordinate 1,212,589 of NZ_JBNIDE010000001.1, forward strand.
TTTGCAGCGCCTGCGCGAACGGCATCATGCCAACGATCAAAATAATGCTCGGCCAATGGATCGATTTATAGGCGCTCTCCATATCGATGCAGCGGAACTTGCCCATCAGCAAACAGGCTATCAGCGCCGCGATCGGGTTGGGGATTTCGTCGGTCAGCATCATCGCCACCATCAGCGCCAGGCAAAACAGCGCATGCGGCGCCTGCGTGATGGCCGGCGCCACTTCGTCCACCTCGGCCGGCAGATTGAGCACGATAAAGTCGTGGGTTTTGGCCTGCAGCTGACGAATCGCCTTCCAATCGCCGATCACCAGCAAGATGTCGCCCAGTTCCAGCGGCTCGTCCACCAACTTGCCGCCCAGCGTCTCGCCGTGGCGGCGGATGCCCACCACGTTCAGATCGTAGCGACTGCGGAACGCCGCTTCGCGCAGGCTTTTGCCCAGCAGCGCCGAGTCCGGGATCAGCGACACTTCGGCCATGCCGACGTTGCGCGACTGTTCCGAGAAGTAATCGCCGCGCAGCACCATCGGCTCCAGCCGCTGCTCGCCGCAGAATTCGCGCAGATCGACCTGGCTGTCCGACATGTCGATCAAGAGGACGTCGCCCTCGCGCAGCTCGGTGCTGCCGGAGGCGCTGACCATCACCCGCCGGAAGCGTTTCCAGCGCTCGATGCCCACCACGTTGGCGCCATAGCGCGCGCGCAGGTGCAGCTCGTCCAGCGAACGCCCGATCAGCGGCGAAGCGCTGCGGACAGCCAACCGCCGCGCGCGGCCGGTAAGCTTGTAATCGCGAATCAGGTCACGGAAGGTGCGGCGCTGCCAGTCGTCGCCGGCTTTGCCCGTGTCGCCGCTGCCCAGCCAACGCCGGGCGATCAGCATGTAACCGACGCCCAGCGCCAGCACCGCCAGGCCAATGGGCGTCACGCTGAAGAAACCGAAACCATGGATGCCTTCACGCACCAGTTCGCTGTTGACCACCATGTTGGGCGGCGTGGCCACCAGCGTCATCATGCCGCTGATCAGCCCGGCGAAGCTGAGCGGCATCATCAGCCGCCCCGGCGCGATCTTCATTCTCGCCGTCACGCTGAGCACCACCGGGATAAAGATCGCCACCACGCCGGTCGAGCTCATAAATGCCCCCAATCCGGCGACCGTCACCATCAGCAGCATCAACATTTTGGTTTCGCTGCTGCCGGCCACTTTCACCAGCCAGTCGCCCACCTGATAAGCCACGCCGGTGCGCACCAGCCCTTCGCCGATCACGAACAGCGCGGCGATCAAAATCACATTGGGATCGCTGAAACCGACCGTCGCCTCCTGCAAGCTGAGCGTGCCGCTCAGCACGAAAGCGATGATCACCAACAGCGCCACCACGTCCATCCGCAGCTTGTTGGTGGTAAACAGCACGATGGCAATCAGCAGTAAACTCAGCACCCACAGTAATTCGCTGTTCAAAACGGCCTCATCCGGCAAATGTCCAAGGGTCTAAAAAATAGCATAAAAAAACCCCGCCGAAGCGGGGTCTAATCAATTAGGGTGAAGATAATGCCGCTTAAACCCGCCGGCGAACGATCGCGCCCTGCGCCGTTTTATCGACGGCGATCTGCGCCAGCGAATCCAGCCGCAGGTCGACCTGCTCGAGCTTCGGCGCATCGGCCGGGGCGTTGACCGCAATCACCTGGCAACCCGCCGCCAGGCCGGAGAGAATGCCGGCCGGCGCGTCTTCGACCACTACGCACTCGTGCGGCGCCAACCCCAGGCGCTCGGCGCCCAGCAGATAGGCGTCGGGCTGCGGCTTGCCATGTTTAACCTGCTCGGCGGTGATGAACACCGCCGGCTGCGGCAAACCGCCGGCCTGGCGGCGAGCGCCGGCCACCGGCACCGAACCGGAGGTGACGATCGCCCAAGGGATGCCGAGCGCGTTCAGGCGCTCCAGCAACGCAATCGCGCCCGGCAGCGCGCGAACGCCATCGGTATCCTGCGCTTCCACCTGCTCCAGCAATTGGAATTCGCGCTGAATTTCCGCTTCGCTTTCGCCCGGCATAAAGTGGCGCAGAGAAGTAATGGCCTGTTTACCGTGAATGAAGTCCAGCACCGCTTGCGGGTCGACGCCGCGGCGCTCGGCCCAGTGCGTCCAGGCGCGCTCTACCGCCGGCAGCGAATCCACCAGGGTGCCATCAAGATCGAACAGAAAACCCTTACACTCCACAGAAAACCTCTTCTTAATCAAGCATTGATGATTTGCGCTATCTCAACGGCGCTCAAGTGATACTGGCGCGGACAGGCCAACCAGATCGCCAGCATACGCTGGTATTTTTCCCACATTTTGGTCTGGGCGTTAAAACCGTGGCTGCCGGAATCAAAGTGAGTATAGCGCCCCTCGGTGCTGACCAGAAAACGCACGTAACTCAGGTAGCGCGCCTCGGTCGCGGCGTCGAAGCCGAGGAACGCCAGGCGGCGCTCGTCCAGATCCTGCTTCTCTTTCAGGTTGCCCCAGGAAACCTGCAGCGCATGATGCATTTCCATCACGTTGATGATGGTGCGGCACACCTCTTCGCTCAGTTCGCCGAAGTCGCGATCCAGCTCGCGCATTTGCAAACCGAAGCCGCGTTCGACGATGGTTTGCAACCGGCGATAACGATCGCCGTTGTCCGGATCGAGCAAGGTCATCATCTTGTACTGATTCGACAGGATCAGCCGCTGGGCGTTGGTCATTTCCATCAGGATTTCCTCATTTCTGTGTGATGGCGGGAGCATCGCACAGCGCAAGAACGCAGGAAATCACAACTCGACCGTTCTTTGATTTAAACCGGGGTTATTGGCGCTTAGACGAAAAAGGCCGCACAACGCGGCCTTTTTTCATTTACAGATCGTCGAGGAAGGTTTTGTCCAGCTGCTTGAAGGCGCGCTTGAGCAAATCAGCCAACGTTTGATAGGTCGGCGTGCCTTCGAGCGGCGCCACCGCCTGTCCGGCTTCCGTCAGCTTGTTGCGCACCTCATGGAACCATTGCAGCAGCGTCGGCGGCAGCGGCGTGACAGAACGGCGCCCCAGCCACCACAAGCCCTGCATCGGCAGGCTGCAGGCGAACAGCGCGGTGGCGATCGCCGGGCCCAATTGGCCGCCGAGCGCGATCTGCCAGGTCAGCGTGAAAATCGCCAACGGCGGCATGAAACGGATAGCGAAACGGGTGGCACGCGCAACGCGGTTCTCCGGAAAGACCGGTGCCAGACGTTTGTCTGACGGCCAGGTTTTCATATAATGCTGCCCGCGCTGGAAGACCTGAAACCAGCTTACGGAACCGGACGGTTTGCTCGTCATTGCGTACCTCAACGTCACGTAAAGAAACTAAAAGCGTGCTGCCAGAGACCATACTAAAAAATTTGAAGCTTTAAATTTATTTTGTGTTTGCACCGGGCTATCGGTATCCTAAGCCGGCCTTGTGGCCGGTAGAAGATGACGTAAATTTTGTCAACTTTTAGCCCTATAAAAATCAAGATTATTTAAACCGCAGAGAAATCATCGGTTTTTCCATCATCCTGTGATTTGTGCACTTCACATGATGTTAATCATAAATGTCATCGGCACTATGCGCTACGCTTGTTGTCTGATTGACGATTAATTCACCACGTGTGTTCGATTTTCTTTTAACAACACGACTATTTAAGTAGGTACTTCCATGTCGAGTAAGCTAGTACTGGTTCTTAACTGCGGCAGTTCTTCTCTGAAATTCGCCATCATCGATGCCGTTAACGGCGACGAATTCCTCTCCGGTTTGGCCGAGTGTTTCCACCTGCCTGAAGCTCGCATCAAGTGGAAAATGGACGGCGCCAAACACGAAGCTGCCCTGGGGGCCGGCGCTGCACACAGCGAAGCGCTGAACTTCATTGTTAATACTATTCTGGCACAAAAACCAGAGCTTTCCGCGCAGCTGACCGCTATCGGCCACCGCATCGTGCACGGCGGCGAGAAGTTCACCGCCTCCGCCGTGATCAACGACGAAGTTCTGCAGGGTATCAAAGATTCCGTGCCGTTTGCACCACTGCACAACCCAGCTCACCTGATCGGCATCGCGGAAGCGCTGAAATCCTTCCCTCACCTGGCTGACAAGAACGTTGCCGTGTTCGACACCGCGTTCCACCAAACCATGCCGGAAGAATCTTACCTGTACGCCCTGCCGTACAGCCTGTACCGCGACCACGGCGTTCGCCGCTACGGCGCACACGGCACCAGCCATTTCTACGTGACTCAGGAAGCCGCGAAGATGCTGAACAAGCCGGTGGAAGAAGTGAACGTGATCACTTGCCACCTGGGCAACGGCGGTTCCGTCACCGCAGTGCGCAACGGCCAGTGCGTTGACACCTCCATGGGTCTGACCCCTCTGGAAGGCCTGGTCATGGGCACCCGCAGCGGTGACATCGATCCGGCTATCATCTTCCACCTGCACGATTCTCTGGGCATGAGCGTTGACCAGATCAACAAGATGCTGACCAAAGAATCCGGCCTGCTGGGCCTGACCGAAGTCACCAGCGACTGCCGTTACGTTGAAGACAACTACGACAGCAAAGCCGACGCCAAACGCGCCATGGACGTGTTCTGCCACCGTCTGGCCAAATACGTCGGCGCCTACAGCGCGCTGATGGAAGGCCGTCTGGACGCGGTGATCTTCACCGGCGGCATCGGCGAGAACGCCGGCATGGTGCGCGAGCTGACCCTGAACAAACTGGGCCTGCTGGGCTTCGAAATCGACCACGACCGCAACATGGCCGCTCGCTTCGGCAAATCCGGCGCCATCACCAAAGACGGCAGCCGCCTGGCGCTGGTGATCCCGACCAACGAAGAGTTGGTCATCGCGCAGGACGCATCCCGCCTGACCGCGTAATGCTCTCAAAACACCGTCAGCCCAGGCTGACGGTGTTGTTTTAGCCTCATGTTAATCGTGAAGAGGACTATTCTGTGTCACGTACTATTATGTTGATCCCCACCGGCACCAGCGTCGGCTTGACCAGCGTCAGCCTGGGTGTCATCCGCTCCATGGAGCAAAAAGGCGTTCGTCTGAGCGTGTTCAAGCCTATCGCTCAACCGCGCACCGGCGACAACGCGCTCGACCAGACCACCACCATCATCCGCAGCAACTCCACTATCCCGGCGGCCGAACCGCTGCGCATGGATTACGTTGAAGGCCTGCTGAGCTCCAACCAGCAAGACGTGCTGATGGAAGAGATCGTGGCGCGCTACCACGAGAACACCAAAGACGCGGAAGTGGTGCTGATCGAAGGCCTGGTGCCGACCCGCAAACACCAGTTCGCCAACGCGCTGAACTACGAGATCGCCAAAACCCTGAACGCCGAGATCGTCTTCGTGCTGGCGCTGGGCAACGACTCCCCGGCGCAGCTGAAAGAGCGCATCGAACTGGCGCGCACCAGCTTCGGCGGCAGCAAGAACAAAAACATCACCGGCGTGATCATCAACAAGCTGAACGCGCCGGTCGACGATCAGGGCCGCACCCGTCCTGACCTGTCCGAAATCTTCGACGACTCCACCAAAGCCAGCATCGCCCACGTCGATCCTGCGCAGCTGTTCGCCAACAGCCCGCTGCCGGTTCTGGGCTGTGTGCCGTGGAGCTTCGATCTGATCGCCACCCGCGCCATCGACATGGCTCGCCACCTGAAGGCCCGCGTGGTCAACGAAGGCGACATCATGACCCGCCGCGTGAAGTCCGTGACCTTCTGTGCGCGCAGCATCCCGCACATGCTGGAACACTTCCGCCCAGGCTCCCTGCTGGTGACCTCCGCAGACCGTCCTGACGTGCTGGTCTCCGCCTGCCTGGCGGCGATGAACGGCGTGGAAATCGGCGCCATCCTGCTAACCGGCGGCTACGCCATCGACGAGCCGATCAAGAAGCTGTGCGAACGCGCCTTCCAGACCGGCCTGCCGGTGTTCATGGTCGACACCAACACCTGGCAGACCTCGCTGAGCCTGCAGAGCTTCAACCTCGAAGTGCCTGCGGACGACCACCAGCGCATCGAGAAAGTGCAGAACTACGTGGCCAGCCACATCAGCACCGAGTGGATCGATTCGCTGACCGCCACCTCCGAACGTTCACGTCGCCTGTCTCCACCGGCGTTCCGTTACGAGCTGACCGAGCTGGCGCGTAAAGCCGGCAAGCGCATCGTGCTGCCGGAAGGCGACGAGCCGCGCACCGTGAAAGCGGCGGCCATCTGTGCCGAACGCGGCATCGCGGAATGCGTGCTGCTCGGCAACCCTGACGAGATCCAGCGCGTCGCGGCGGCGCAAGGCGTTGAGCTGGGCAAAGGCATCGAAATCGTCGATCCGGTCGCCGTGCGTGAAAACTACGTGCCGCGTCTGGTTGAGCTGCGCAAGAGCAAGGGCATGACCGAAGTGGTCGCGCGCGAGCAGCTGGAAGACAACGTGGTGCTCGGCACCCTGATGCTGGAACAAGGCGAAGTCGACGGACTGGTGTCCGGCGCGGTTCACACCACCGCCAACACTATCCGTCCGCCGTTGCAGCTGATCAAAACCGCGCCGGGCAGCTCGCTGGTGTCCTCCGTGTTCTTCATGCTGTTGCCTGACCAGGTACTGGTCTACGGCGACTGCGCGATCAACCCGGATCCGACCGCCGAGCAGTTGTCTGAAATCGCCATCCAGTCTGCGGATTCCGCCGCGGCCTTCGGCATCGAGCCGCGCGTGGCGATGATCTCCTACTCCACCGGCAACTCCGGTGCAGGCAGCGACGTCGAGAAAGTGCGCGAAGCGACCCGTCTGGCGCAGGAAAAACGCCCGGACCTGATCATCGACGGCCCTCTGCAGTACGACGCCGCCATCATGGCCGACGTTGCCAAGTCCAAGGCGCCGAACTCACCGGTGGCCGGCCAGGCGACCGTGTTCATCTTCCCGGATCTGAACACCGGCAACACCACCTACAAAGCGGTACAGCGTTCCGCTGACCTGGTCTCCATCGGGCCGATGCTGCAAGGCATGCGCAAGCCGGTGAACGACCTGTCGCGCGGCGCACTGGTTGACGATATCGTCTACACCGTTGCGCTGACGGCGATCCAGTCTTCCCAGGCTGACGCTGCCGCCAAGGCCTGATATTCTTCAGGTTGAGCGATAAAAAAGCGCCGGTCATTGACCGGCGCTTTTCTTTTGCGTTCCCTAACGCGCCAGTAATTGCCCGGCGGCCTCCAGAATATGTTCGGCGGTCAGGCCATACTCCTGCTGTAAAAACGCCTGGGTGCCCACCTGGCCGTAACGCTCCTTCACTCCCACGCGCCGCATCGGCGTCGGGCACTCCTCCGCCAGCACCTCCGCCACCGCCGATCCCAGCCCGTTATGAATGCTGTGGTTCTCACAGGTGACGATGCGTCCGGTCTTGGCCGCGTAGGTTTTGATCAGTTCACGGTCGATAGGCTTGAGGGTGAACATATCGATCACCGCCGCGCTGACGCCCTGCCGCGCCAGCATCTCCGCCGCCTTCAGCGCCTCCGCCACCATGATGCCGTTGGCGATCAGCGTGACGTCGTCGCCATCGCGCAGCAGGTTGCCCTTGCCGATGGTAAAGCGCGAGCCTTCCTGGTAGATGCGCGTCGCCTGCTTGCGAATGGTGCGCACCCAGTAGAAGCCGCGCAGATCCATCAGTTGGCGCAGAACGTCGGCGAACATGGTGGCGTCGGTCACTTCCAGCACCACCGAATGCGCCAGCCCGCGCACAATGCCCATGTCCTCGAACGACATGTGGGTGCCGCCGTTGTGGCAGGCGCTTACCCCGGCGTCGGAAGCGATCACCTTGACGTTGTTGCGCTGGTAATCCAGCGACATGAACAGCTGATCGAAACAGCGGCGGCTGGCGAAGGCGGTGAAGGTATGCACGAACGGCACCCGGCCGGTAAGCGACAGCCCGGCGGCGACGCCGATCACGTTGGCCTCCATGATGCCGCAGTTGATCACGTGCTGCGGGTGATCCTTGTGCACGCCGTCCATCGCCATCGAGCTCATCAAATCCGCCTCCAGCGCGATGATCGGCGCGCCCGCCTCAATCTGCCGCCGCACCGCGCCGGCGTAGACTTTGCGCATTTCGACGGCGTCGTTTTCCAACTGCGTCACTACGTTAAACATGGGCGGCCTCCAGTTCGGCGATGGCTTTTTCGATCTCCAGCTGCACGTCCGGCGTCAGGCGCAGGTGGTGTGAGTTCGACAGGTTTTCCAGATAGGTCACGCCCTGTCCCTTGATGCTGTCGAGCACGATCGCCAGCGGCCGCTGTTCGCCGCCGCGCGCCGGCGCTACCGCCGCCAGCAGCGCCGCGATGTCGTCGCCCTTGATGGTTTGCACCTCAAAGCCGAAGGCGCGGAACTTGGCGGCCAGATCGAACGGTTGGATCACCTCGTCCAGCGCGCCGTCCAGCTGTTGCTTGTTGTAATCGATAAACAGCGTCAGGTTGTTCAGGTTGTGGTGGGCGATAAACTGGAACGCCTCCCAGCACTGCCCTTCATTCAGCTCTCCGTCGCCGAGGATGCTGAACACCCGGTTGCGCCGCCCCGCCAGCCGATGGGATAACGCCATGCCGGCGGCGATCGACACGCCCTGCCCCAGTGAGCCGGTGGTGGCGTCCACGCCGCGCGTGCGCAGCCGGTCCGGGTGGCTCGGCAGGCGCGTGCCGTTCTGATTGAGGGTCTTCAGTTCCGCCAGCGGGAAGTAGCCCTTGATCGCCAGCGTGCTGTACAGCGCCGGGCCGGCGTGCCCTTTCGACAGCACGAAGTCATCGCGCTCCGGCCAGTCCGGGTCCGCCGGATCGATGCGCATCACGCCGCCGTACAGCACCGCCAGCGTCTCCACCACCGACATGCAGCCGCCGTAGTGGCCGAAGCCCAGCCCGGTCAGCGCTTTCAGCGTTTCCAGACGGATCGCGCGCGCCAGAGTGCGCAGCTCTTCAATTTCCGTTTCGCTCGTTGTGTCGTTCATCAATCTGCCCTCGTTATTTCTCGACGCGGTCAGCGGCCGGCGCGCCTTTGCGTTTTCTCAAGAAGTTATGCGCCACCAGCAGCGCGAACACGGCGACGATCGCCAGCATGATCATCTCCTTCGACATAAAGCGCGCCATATTGCCCAGCAGGATGCCGATCACGCCGAAGTCGGCGTCAGAGAAGGTGGTGTTGGCAAAACCAAGCGCCCCCAGCACCGGCAACAGCAGCACCGGCAGGAAGGTGATCAGCAGTCCGTTGGCGAAGGCGCCCAGCATCGCGCCGCGCCGCCCGCCGGTCGCGTTGCCGAACACCCCGGCGGTAGCGCCGGTGAAGAAATGCGGCACCACGCCAGGCAGGATCAGCACCATCTTCAGTTGCCCCAGCAGGAACAGCCCGGCCAACCCGCCAAGGAAGCTGAACAGGAAGCCGATCAGCACCGCGTTGGGGGCATAGGGATAAACCACCGGGCAATCCAGCGCCGGCCGCGCGTTAGGCACCAGTTTTTCCGAGAAGCCGGTGAACGCCGGCACGATCTCCGCCAGAATCAAGCGCACGCCCTGCAGAATGATGAACACCCCGGCGGCGAAGGTGATGGCCTGGATAATCGAATACACCAGGTAGTTCTGGCCGCCACTGAGCTCGCTTTCCACATAGGCCCGCCCGGCGCAGATCGCCAGGATCAGGTAGATGACGATCATGGTCATCGAGATCGAAATGGAACTGTCGCGCAGGAAGCTGAGGTTTTTCGGCAGGTTCATCTCCTCGGTCGAGCGCGAGTTCTTACCCACCTTCGAGCCGATCCAGCCGGACAGCACATAGCCCAGGGTGCCGAAGTGGCCGAAAGCGATATCGTCGTTGCCAGTGATGCGGCGCATATAGCGCTGGGCGATCGCCGGGAAGAACGCCATCACCAACCCCAGGGTCAACGCGCCGGTAAACACCAGTTGCACGCCCTCGAAGCCCGCCACCGTCAGGATGATGCCGATCATGCAGGCCATGTAGAAGGTGTGGTGGCCGGTGAGGAAGATGTATTTCAGCCGGGTGAAGCGCGCCACCACGATGTTCGCCACCATGCCGAACGCCATGATCAAGGCGGTGGAAGCGCCGTATTTCTCCAGCGCGATAGAGACGATCGCTTCGTTGTTCGGAATGATGCCCTGAATATTAAATGCGTGTTCGAACATGCCGCCCAACGGATTGAGCGACCCGACCAATACCGTGGCGCCGCCGCCCAAAACGATAAAGCCGAGAATGGTTTTTACCGTGCCTTTCACCACGTCGGAAAAGGATTTCTTTTGCGCCAGCAAACCGATCAGCGCAATAAGCCCGACCAGCACCGAAGGCACCTTTAATATATCCACCACAAACTTAAGCGTTTCCTGGATAAACATATCCACCTCGCCAATCGTTTTATTCAGAGGATTGAGTGGGCTTCGAAGTAAGCGCGCAGCTTGGCTTCCAGCTCATTGATGTCGATGATGTTGCTGATCACCACCAACTGCTCGGCCGGCACGCTGGCGCTGTCGGCGATGTCTTTCGCCATCACGAACACGTCGGCTGCGCCGGGGGTGGCCGACGACAGGTCAGAGTGTTCGACCTCGGCCTCCACGCCCATTTTTTTCAGCACCTTTTTAATATTCATTTCCACCATAAAACTGCTGCCGAGACCGGAACCGCAAATCGCCATGATTTTCATGATATCCACCTGTTGAATTTAGCGTGTAGGGTAGCGCCGCCGGTCATATTCCCGGCGTTGTTAGCATTAATCGTGCTCCTGGTGATTAAACGTTAATAGCGGGCGATAATATCCTCGATTTGTCGTTTATCTTTGGCGTGAAATAACGCCTCCATTGCCTGATTGTCTGAAAATAATTCAGCCAGTTGCGAAATCAATTCGATGTGGCTGTTGCCGTCGGGCGCGGAAAGCGTCACCACCACCTGAACCGGATCGTTATCCGCGGAATGAAAGTTCACCCCCTGATGGATCTTCAACAGCGATAACCCCAGCGCGTTGGCGCCCTCCTCGGGCCGGGCGTGTGGCATGGCGATGCCCGGCGCCAGGACGAAGTAAGGGCCGAGCGTCTCCTGCTGATGAAAGATGGCCGTCAGATAATTCGGCGTAATCACGCCGTCTTGCAGCAGCGGCTGCGCGCTCAGCGTTACCGCCTGGCGCCAGTCCTCCACCCGTTCGCACAGCTGTATATGATCGGCGGTCAGCCACTCTTTCAGCACGTTATCCTCCCGAGAATCGATGATTGCGGCCGGTGATTAATTCACCGACGACGGTAAAACTTTAATCAACCCCTCCCGGCCACACAGTGATGGATATCACAAAGATAGCGCTACCAAAGCGCTATCATGCAGATCTGTGATAGCGCTATCAAAACGCCGCGCCGCGGCATGGCGTTAACCACAATTTTTTCTCGCTCTTTCGGGTAACGGGGTAGAATGTGCCACATACGGGGATCGTCGAAGCCGCGCCGTCGGCTTCCCACCCTCACCATTTTTATGCGCCGCGCGCGCATTTCAGTCGGGATTTGGCATGTCGATCGGTAAAAAACGACGCAGCACGGGCAGGGTGACGTTGGCTGACGTAGCGCAGCTGGCGGGCGTCGGCACCATGACGGTGTCGCGCGCGCTGCGCACGCCGGAGCAGGTTTCAGACAAACTGCGCGAGAAGATTGAAGCCGCGGTGAGCGAGTTGGGGTATCTGCCCAACCTGGCCGCCAGTTCGCTGGCGTCGGCCTCCTCCTACACCATCGCCATGGTGGTGCCCAGCCTGTCCGAATCCGGCTGCGCCGAGATGTTCGCCGGTCTGCAGAAAGTGCTGCAGCCCGCCGGCTATCACATCATGCTGGCGGAGTCGCAGCACCACCTGGAACGCGAGGAGAGACTGCTGGAGACCCTGCTCTCTTACAACCTGGCGGCGGCGGTGCTGCTCAGCGTCGAGCATTCGCAAAATGCCCGCAACGCGTTGATCGCCGCCAACATTCCGGTGGTGGAGATCGGCGCCGTGCGCGCCGATCCGATCGACATGAGCATCGGCATCGATTACGTGGCGGCCATGTATCAGCTGACGCAAACGGTGATCGCCGGCGGCTATCAGAATATCGGGCTGCTGTGCGCCAATCAGGAACAGTGGATTTTCCAGCAACACCTGCAGGGTTGGCACAAGGCGCTTCTGCGCAACCATATGTCGCCGCATCGGGTGATCAACGCCGCGCAGCCCGCCAGCTTCAGCACCGGCGCGCAGCAGCTGCCGGAATTTTTGCTGGCCTGGCCGGAGCTGGACGCGCTGGTGTGCGCCTCGGACGAACTGGCCGGCGGCGCGCTGTATGAATGCCAGCGGCGGCGCATCAAGGTGCCGGACAATCTGGCGGTGGTGGGGTTCGGCAACAGCGAGTTCAGCCGGGTGTGCCAGCCGCCGCTGACCACCATGACCATTCCGCATCGCGACATCGGCATTCAGGCCGGCCAGGCGCTGCTGGCGCGGCTGAACGAGCAACCCTGGCAACCGGCGGGCTCCCTGCCCGCCACGCTGTGCCGCCGCGACAGCTGCTGAATCCACAGCATAAAAAAAGCCGGTCGATGACCGGCTTTCTCACGCGTTGGCGTCTCAGTGGTTGTCGAGCGGCTTACCGTAATCCTGTTCGTTGTTGCGCGTCAGCCACAGCGACAGCGCCTTCAGCGAATCCGGGGTAAACTCGTCGCAGCGCGCGGTGATCTCTTCCGGCGTCAGCCAGCACACTTCAGCCACTTCTTCTTCCTGCAGCGCGAACGGGCCGTGCGATACGCAGCTGAACAGCGCCCCCCACACCCGGCACTGCTCTTCTTCGAAGTAGAACAGACCGTGTTCGGCGAAAGGCACGCCGGCGATGCCCAGCTCTTCTTCCGCCTCGCGGCGCGCCGAATCCAGTACGTTTTCACCGCTTTGCACTACGCCACCCGCCGTCGCGTCCAGCCAGCCCGGGTAGAAGTCCTTGATCTCGGTGCGACGCTGCACCAGAATTTTTCCCATCCCATCATGCACCACAATATAGGTAGCACGATGACGCAGCCGCTCCGCCCGCATCTGTTGACGACTGGATTGCGCAATCACCTCGTTTTGCTCGTCGACGATATCAACCCATTCGGTATCTGCAGCCTGACCCTGTTCCGCCATCCTCTAAAACCTTCTATTTTGGCGCGATGCATCCCGCGCGCTGGTTAATCAATGAGTGTTTTTCAAAGATTTTTATTGTGTGTGTATAAATTAGTGCGTTTAGCGTGTTAACGCCACCTCCGCGACGACCTTGCCGTCGTCGAGCGCCAGCACGCGCAAAGTGCCCCGATCCAACATGCCGTAGCTGGCCGGAAAGCCCCCTTTCGGGATGCTGACCGAGCCTGGATTGAAGCAATAGATCTCACCCTGCCGCTCCGCCTGCGGCAGATGCGTATGGCCGTAGGCCAGGACGTCACCGCGGGATAACGGCGGCAGTGCCGAGGGATGATAAAGGTGACCGTGGGTCAAAAACAATCGTCTTTTTTGCAGTAAAACCTGTTGCCAGGGCGCCTCGATGGGAAACGTCAGCAGCATCTGATCGACCTCGCTGTCGCAATTGCCGCGAACGGCGATGATCTTGTCGCTATAGCGATTCAATCGTTCGGCAACCTGAGCGGGCTGATACCCGGCGGGCAGCGCGTTGCGCGGGCCGTGATTCAGCAAATCACCCAGAAGAATCAGCCAGTCGGCGCCGTGTTGTGCGAACAATTCCAGCACGCGTTCGGTAGCCGGCAGCGATCCGTGGATATCCGAGGCGAACATCAGCTTCATAACCTTGTCCTATAGAGGGAAATAAGCGCCATTTTACCGCGCCGGCGCAGTGCGGCAAACCGCCGCCCGCCCCGGTGGAGAATTGTGATCCAACTGCGCAGATAGCATCGGACGAATCCCACATAGCCTGCTATCCTTAGCTGCTATTGTTGGATCTCTGATATACCTTTGTGCGCGGCGAAGACCGCAGCAACGTGTAATGAATTACAGATCACCTTACCGCAGGAGGCAACATGATTGACCTGTATTACGCGCCTACTCCCAATGGTCACAAGATCACCTTGTTTCTGGAAGAGGTCGGCTTGCCCTACCGTATCCATCGCGTAAACATCAGCGCCGGCGAGCAGTTCAAACCGGACTTTCTGAGCATTTCTCCCAACAACAAAATCCCGGCGATCGTCGATCAGCAACCGGTGGACGGCGGCGCGCCAATCAGCCTGTTCGAGTCCGGGGAAATCCTGCTGTATCTGGCGGAGAAGACCGGCAAGCTGCTGAGCAAGGGCCTGCGCGAACGCGCCGCCACCCTGCAGTGGCTGTTCTGGCAGGTGGCCGGGTTCGGGCCGATGCTCGGGCAGAATCATCACTTTAATCACTACGCGCCGCAGCCGGTGCCTTACGCCATCGAGCGTTACCATCTGGAGACCAAGCGGCTGTACGGCGTGCTGGACGCTGAACTGCAAAAACACCCGTACCTGGGCGGCGACAACTACAGCATCGCCGATATCGCCACCTACCCGTGGGTGGTGTCGCATCCGCGCCAGCGCATCGATCTGGCAGATTACCCGGCGGTGCGCAACTGGTTCGAGCGCATCAGCAACCGCCCGGCGACCGAGCGCGCCTACAAACTGGCCGAACAAGCCTAAGCGCCTCCCCCGACTCCCCGTCGGCCGGGGAGTCACATCGTCCTCACGTTATCATTTCCTTACTTTCCGTGTATTCTGAACGCTAATAATCAGACCTATGGAGAATCTCTGATGTCTTTCAGTCAACCCGACGCCGTTATTCGCATTAAAAATCTGCGGCTGCGCACGTTCATCGGTATCAAGGAAGAGGAAATCAACAACCGACAGGACGTTCTGATCAACGTGGTGATCCACTACCCGGCGGATAAGGCGCGCAACAGCGAAGACATCGCCGACGCGCTCAACTACCGCACCATCACCAAAGCGATCATCCGCCATGTGGAAGATAACCGTTTCGCGTTGCTGGAAAAATTAACGCAGGATGTGCTCGACATCGTAAAAGAACACGCCTGGGTAACCTATGCTGAAGTGGAGATAGATAAACTTCTGGCTCTGCGCTACGCCGATTCGGTCTCCATGACCATGAGCTACCGCCGGGGCTAACTCAGGGAGGTCGACCATGCGGATCCTGATCACCGGCGCAACGGGATTGATAGGCAGCAGCCTGACCGCAAGACTGCTGGCGCTTTCTCACCACATTACGGTACTGACTCGCGACGAGCGGCGCGCCCGAGCCAGGCTGGGCGATCGGCCGAGCTATTGGCAAACGCTGGACGACCGGCAGTCGCTGGATGACTTCGACGCAGTGATCAACCTCGCCGGCGAACCTATCGCCGACAAGCGCTGGAGCGCGCAGCAGAAAGAGCGCCTGTGCCGCAGCCGCTGGGATCTGACCGAACGGTTGGCGCAGCTGATCAAGGCCGGCAGCACGCCGCCCGGCGTGCTGATTTCCGGTTCCGCCGTCGGCTACTACGGCGATCAGGGGCAGGCGGTGGTCACCGAAGAGGAGCCGCCGCACGACGAATTCACCCACCAGCTGTGCCAACGCTGGGAAACGCTGGCGCTGCAGGCGCAGAGCGACGCCACCCGCGTCTGCCTGCTGCGCACCGGCGTGGTGCTGGCGCCACAAGGCGGCGCGCTGGCCAAAATGCTGCCGCCGTTCCGCTTCGGGCTGGGCGGCCCGATCGGCGACGGCCGCCAATATCTGCCGTGGATCCATCTCGACGACATGGTCAACGGCATTATTTATCTGCTGGATCACGCCACGCTGACTGGCCCGTTCAACATGGTCGCCCCCTACCCGGTGCATAACGAACAGTTCGCCGCCCAACTGGCCAACGTGCTCGATCGCCCGGCGTTTCTGCGGGTGCCGGCGTTCGTCATGCGCTTGTTGATGGGGGAAGCGGCGGTGCTGGTGCTCGGCGGCCAGCGGGCGGTGCCGAAACGGCTGGAAGAAGCCGGCTTCCACTTCCGCTATCTGGAGTTGGAACAGGCGTTGGATGACGTGATCAATCAGCGGGCCGAAGCCCGCTGATCTGACGTTACTTCAACGCACCGGACAGGAACTGCTGCAGGCGCGGGCTTTTGGGGTTGCCGAACAACTCGGCCGGCGGCCCCTGTTCTTCAATCAACCCTTTGTGCAGGAAGATCACGTGGTTGGAAACGTGGCGCGCAAACTCCATTTCGTGCGTCACCACCACCATGGTCTTCCCCTCCTCCGCCAGCTTCTGCATGATGCGCAGCACCTCGCCCACCAGTTCGGGATCCAGTGCCGACGTCGGTTCGTCAAACAGCAGCACCTCCGGCTCCATCGCCAATGCGCGGGCGATAGAGACGCGCTGCTGCTGGCCGCCCGACAGGTGCACCGGGTATTTGCCGCGCGCCCGCTCGTCGATGCCCACTTTGTCCAGGTAGCGCACCGCGCGCTCGTGCGCGTCGGCCTTGCTCAGCCCCAGCACCTGCACCGGCGCTTCCATCACGTTCTCCAGCACCGTCATGTGGCTCCACAGGTTAAAGTGCTGAAATACCATGGTCAGGCGGGTACGCAACAGCTGCAGCTGCTTCTTGTCGAATACCTTCAGTTGGCCGTCCTTGTCGCGTACCATGCGAATATCTTCGTTGTTCAGACTGATCGAACCTTCGCTCGGCTTCTCAAGGAAGTTGATGCAGCGCAGAAAGGTGCTTTTGCCGGAGCCGGAGGAGCCGATGATGCTGATCACATCCCCGGCGTTGGCCGCCAGCGAGACGCCCTTCAGCACTTCGTGGTCGCCATAGCGTTTGTGCAGTTCCGTGACGGCTAATTTATTCTCAGACATGGTTTTCTTCCCGTCATTTATCAGTGACTAACGTGTGCCATCCAGCGTTTCTCAGCTTTGCGGAACAGGCTGATTAACACGTAGGAGATGATCAGATACAGCACCGCCGCGATGCCGAAGGCGTAAAACGGCTGATAGGTCGCGGCGTTGATGTCGCGCGCGATCTTCAACAGGTCCGGCACGGTGGCGGTAAACGCCAGCGCGGTGGAGTGCAGCATCAGGATCACTTCGTTGCTGTAAGCCGGCAGCGCGGTGCGCAGCGCCGAAGGCAAAATGATGCAGCGATACATCTTGAAACGCGAGAAACCGTAGGCGTTGGCGGCCTCGATTTCACCGTGCGGCACCGAGCGGATCGCCCCGGCGAAGATCTCGGTGGTATAAGCGCAGGTGTTGAGCGTCAGCGCCAGGATGGTGCAGTTGAGCCCGCTGCGGAAAAACGCATTGAGAAACTCGCTGCCGCGCACGATCTCGAGGCTATACATGCCGGAGTAGAACACCAGCAGTTGCACGTACAGCGGCGTACCGCGAAACACATAGGTGTAGAGCCACACCGGGAAACGCACCCAGCGAAGGGAAGAAACGCGCGCCACCGCCATCGGGATCGCCAGCAGCCCGCCCATCACCACCGAGGCAATCAGCAGCCACAGCGTGATCGCCACGCCGGTGAAGCGGTAGCCGTCACTCCACAGCAGCGACTGCCAATACTGTTGCAGGATCTCGATCATAGTTCGGCCCTCTTGACGCCCAGTGAGTAACGCCGTTCAAGCCACAGCAGCACGCCGTTGGAAACGGTAGTGAAGATCAGATACACCACGCCGGCCACGATGGCGAAGAAGAACGGCTGATAGGTGCCTTTTCCCGCCAGCTGCGTGGCTTTGACCACATCGTTCAGGCCGAGAATCGACACCAGCGCCGTCGCCTTCAGGATCACCTGCCAGTTGTTGCCGATGCCCGGCAGGGCGAAACGCATCATCGCCGGGAACAGAATGCGCCGGAAGATCTGCGCGCCGCTGAAGCCATAGGCCGTCGCCGCTTCGATCTGCCCTTTCGGCACCGCCAGATAAGCGCCGCGGAAGGTCTCGGTAAAATAAGCGCCGTAGATAAAGCCGAGGGTAATGATGCCGGCGCCGAGCGGATCGATATCGATCTGCGCGAAGCCCAGCAGCGTAGTGATATTGTTCAGCGCGATTTGCAGACCGTAAAAAATCAGCAGCATCAGCACCAGATCGGGCACGCCGCGGATCAGCGTGGTATAGGCGCCGAACAGGCCGGAGATAAAGGGGTTATGAGACAGTTTGCCACCGGCGCCGATCAGGCCGATCACCACCGCCAGCAACACGGAACTGAGGGCCAGCTCCAGCGTCACCAGAGCCCCCTCGAAAATCAGTTGGGAATAGCCTTGCAGCATCTACTTCACCCTGTGGTCTAGGATCCGAACCATCGGGGCCGGCACGCCGGCCCCGCAGTCACAGCATGGAACGGTAAGCGGATTACCCGCCGTAGACGTCAAAGTCGAAGTACTTTTTCGCGTATTTGTCGTAGGTGCCGTCTTTGCGCATCTCGGCGAAGGCTTTGTCCAGCGCCGCTTTCAGCTCGGTATCGGTCTTGCGCAGCCCCATGCCGGTGCCGACGCCGAAGAACTTGTCATCCTTCACCGATTCGCCGGCGAACGCATAGTCTTTGCCCGGCGGCTGTTTCAGGAAGCCGTCGCTGCCCGCCACTTCATCCTGGAAGGCGGCGTCGATACGGCCGGAAGCCAAATCGGCGTAAACCAGATCCTGGTTCTGGTAAGGCACGACGGTGATGCCCTTCGGCTGCCACATGGCGTTGGCGTAGGCTTCCTGGGTGGTGCCCTGCAACACGCCCACACTCTTGCCTTTCAGGGCGTCCACGGTAGGCAACAGCTTGGACCCTTTCGGCGCGATCAGACGCGCGTTGGCGGCATACAGCTTGTCGGTAAAGGCGATTTCCTGCTGGCGTTTTTCGGTGATGGACAGCGAAGAGATGATGGCGTCGATTTTCTTCGCCTTGAGGGATGGGATCAGCGCGTCGAAGTCGCTCTCCACGAAGGTGCATTGGGTATTGATGCGTTTGCACAGCTCTTTGGCCAAATCGATGTCAAAGCCAACCAATTCGCCTTTGGCGTTTTTGGATTCAAACGGTGCGTAAGTCGGATCGGTGCCAATCTTCAGCGTGGAAGGAATGGCGGCAAAGGCGCTGCTGGCGGCGCTCAAAGCCAGAACTAACGGCAAAATCAAAACCCGCTTTTTCATAAATTACCCTCAAATTGATTTTTTGATGCCACTACGGGCATTACTTTTCCCCACCAAATCAATTTGCAGTAATCGTGCCACATTAGGTGCTACGGGCGGAGGGAACGGCTCCGGCCTTCACAATACTGTTTCCTGGGACGATAACCGCAAAATTAAATCGGCCGCTCGGGGCCGCGCCACTGGCAGCCGCGATAAGGCGGCGCCATGAAACAGTGAACGTGATGAAGTGGGATCATTATGGTGCATGCGCCGCCCTAATTCAGTGCGGTGTTGCACAAATGTGCCAATTTGGGGATGAAAATGTTAATCAGCACCCTGCCAGCGGGTGAACAGATCGGCCGGCAGTTCGATATCAAACTGATCGATCACCCGATTGACGGTCTGATCGATGATGTCTTCCACGCTTTTCGGCTGGTGGTAAAACGCCGGCACCGGCGGCATGATCGCCGCGCCCATCTCCGCCGCCTGCGTCATCAACCGCAGGTGTCCCAGATGCAGCGGCGTTTCCCGCACGCACAGCACCAAACGGCGGCGCTCTTTGAGCACCACGTCGGCGGCGCGGGTCAGCAGCCCGTCGCTGTAGCTGTTGACGATGCCGGACAGGGTTTTGATCGAGCATGGCAGGATCGCCATGCCCAGGGTTTTGAAGGAACCGGAAGAGATGGCGGCGGCGATATCGCGCGCATCGTGCACCACGTCGGCCAACGCCTGCACTTCACGCAGGCTGTACGGCGTTTCCAGCGCCAGCGTCTGCCGTGCAGCGTTGCTCATCACCAGATGGGTTTCCACCTCTGCGACGTCGCGCAAAACCTGTAACAGGCGCACGCCGTAGATCGCGCCGCTGGCGCCGGAAATGCCGATGATGAGTCGTTTCATGGAAAATGGCCTCTGCCGTAAAAAGTAAGATCAGGCAGACTTTGCCGCAATGGCGAGGGATAAGCAAGTTCACAGGAGCAAGGCGCACCGCCGCAGACGCGGCGATGCCCCCCGAGTAATCAACGCGGCCGGTTAGCCTTCGTTGTGCAGTTCCAGATTTTCCGCTTCGGTTTGCCCTCGCAGCGCCTTGGCGTCGTCGCTGCGCAGCGACTCCAGATATTCCAGATAGCTTTGATCGACGTCTTTGGTCACGTAGATGCCGTTGAACACCGAGCATTCGAACTGGGTGATGTCCGGGTTCTCTTCGCGCACCGCTTCGATCAGATCGTCCAGGTCCTGGAAGATCAGCCCGTCGGCGCCGATAATCTGGCGGATTTCATCCACTTCACGCCCGTGGGCGATCAGTTCGTTGGCGCTCGGCATGTCGATGCCGTAGACATTCGGGAAACGCACTTCCGGCGCGGCGGAAGCCAGGTACACACGCTTGGCGCCCGCTTCGCGCGCCATCTCGACGATCTGTTCCGACGTGGTGCCGCGCACGATGGAGTCATCCACCAGCAGCACGTTCTTGTCGCGGAACTCGGCGCGGTTGGCGTTCAGCTTGCGGCGCACCGACTGACGACGCGCCTGCTGGCCCGGCATGATAAAGGTGCGGCCGACGTATCGGTTCTTCACAAAGCCCTGGCGGTAGGGTTTCTCAAGAATGCGCGCGATCTCCAGCGCGATGTCGCAGGAGGTTTCCGGGATTGGGATCACCACGTCGATGTCCAGATCTTCCCATTCGCGGGCAATCTTCTCACCCAGCTTCTGGCCCATGCGCACGCGGGCGCTGTAGACCGAGATCTTGTCCATAAAGGAGTCCGGGCGCGCGAAATAGACGTATTCGAACAGGCACGGGTTGGTTTTCGGGTTCTCTGCGCACTGGCGGGTGAACAGCTGGCCCTTGGTGGTGATGTACACCGCTTCGCCCGGCGCCACGTCGCGCAGGAACTCAAAGCCCAGGGTATCCAGCGCCACGCTCTCGGAAGCCACCATGTACTCGCTGCGGCCATCCTCCAGCGTGCGCTTGCCGATCACCAGCGGACGAATGCCGTTCGGATCGCGGAACGCCAGCAGGCCATGGCCGATGATCATCGCCACGCAGGCGTAAGCGCCGCGCAGTTGCTGATGCATGGCGGCGACCGCGGTAAAAATGTTGTCGGCCTCCAGCGGATAATGCGGGAAGCGATCCAGCTCGCTGGCCAGCACGTTCAGCAGGATTTCCGAGTCGGAGGTGGTGTTGACATGGCGGCGGCCGCTTTCGAACAGCTTTTGGCGCAGCTCATGGGCGTTGGTCAGATTGCCGTTGTGGGCCAGCGTAATGCCGAACGGCGAGTTGACGTAGAAAGGCTGGGCCTCAGAGGCGCTCGAGCTGCCGGCCGTCGGGTAACGCACATGGCCAATGCCCATGTTGCCCTGCAAGCGTTGCATATGGCGCGCCTCAAACACATCTTTCACCAGGCCGTTGGCTTTACGCAAACGGAACCCGTTGTGGGCGTCAATGGTGACGATGCCTGCGGCATCCTGGCCACGGTGCTGAAGCACCGTCAGCGCATCATAAATCGACTGGTTTACCGGCATGAAACCGGCGATACCGACAATACCGCACATGTTGTCTTTTCCTCATCAGCGCTACCGCCCCGGCAATTGGGTCGGCAAGAAACTCGACGTGCTCTGCAGGTAGTCAAAGAACCACCTGATGACGTAACTGAACTGGGGAATGAGCTGTGACTGTTTCCAGTCGGCACTCTGTGAAAAGCCGGTAAAGGTATCCAGGAAGAACAGGATCGCCGCGACGATCAATACTCCGCGCAGCGCGCCGAAGCAGATGCCCAACACCCGGTCGGTGCCCGACAACCCGGTTTTCTCTACCAGTGAGCTAATCACATAGTTAACAATAGCCCCTACGATCAAGGTCGCGATGAACAAAATCGCGATCGCGATGCCGTTTCGCACCAGTTCATCTTCAAAACGAGTGAAATAGACCGCAAGGTAAGAGTAGAAATGGCTGGCAACAAAAAACGCACATCCCCATGTCACAAGTGACAATGCTTCGCGAACAAACCCTCGGATCAGGCTCACCAGAGCCGAAAATCCAATCACCGCTATAATGACGTAATCAATCCAGACCATGAACTATTCCAATGATGAATCGCCCCTGCATCCAATTCGCGGCGAATTCTAACAGAAAAAGAAAACGTTTGCGTAGGGGATTTCCTACCACGTTACAAATAAAAAGCGGCGATCAAAAAATTCCCAATCGCCGCGCCTACATAGGTGATTTCGCCTGTAAAAGGCGCGGTTTTTCTCGCTTTATCTCCACCACTCCTTAATTCAGGGGCGCATCGTGCTGCGCCCCTGCGGGGTTTAACGGCCGTACGGCTTCACCTGCCCGCTCAGCCCGCTGATCGAGTTCAGCGACGGCAGCGCCGCCTGCAGCTTCTGCTTGGAAGCGTCCGGGCCGACATAGATGCGGGTGATCTGCCCCTGCACCGGCGTTGACGGCACGGTAAAGGCGCGATAGCCCGAGAGGCGCAGCGAGGCGACAATCTCGTTCGCCTTGGCGGCATTTTTCAACGCCCCGAGCTGCACGACGTAGGCTTGTCCGGCCGGCGCTTTTTCTTCCGCCGGTTTCGGCTGCGGCGTCGGTTCAGGTTTCGGCGTCGGCTCCGGCTTCGGTACCGGCTTCACTTCCACCGGTTTCGGTTGCGGAGCCGGTTTCGGTTTCACTTCCACCGGTTTGGTTTCTACCGGTTTCGGCTTGGGCTGCGGCACCGGCTGAGGACGCGTCTCGACCGGTGGCGGCGCCACCTGCGCTGGCTGCTGAGCACCTTGCCGCACCGCCTGTTGCGCCGCCGCTTCGTTGGCCGCCTGCTGTTCGACCAGCGCGCCCGCCCCTTCCGGCGGCTGCGCAGGCAACGGTTGCGTCACCGGTGGCAGCACGTCGTTCTCTTCGACGTCGCCCGCCTTCGGCACCAACGGAATGGCCGCGAATTCATCCTCGTAATGCTTCTTTTTGCCGTCCAGCAACCCTGGCAGGATGATCACCCCCAGCGCCACCAGAATCACGGTTCCGACCAGTCGGTTCTGAAATTTACTCGCCACTCACACTCCCCGCATCTCGTCTAACGCCGCCATCACCTGCGCCACGGTGTGGAACGATCCACAGACGATCACAATATCCTGTTTATCAGCATCCTGCATAGCCTGCTGCCAGGCAGTTTCGACATCATTAAAGCGGCGCGGTTCCGTCAGATGTTGCGCCAGTTGTTCGACGCTGGCGCCGCGCGGCCCGTCGAGCGGCGCGCAGTACCATTCATCCACCTGCTCGCTGAGGCAGGCCAGCGTGCCGGCGATATCCTTGTCCGACAGCATGCCCACCACCGCGCGCACCTTGCCGCCGTTGCGCGGCAGTTTGGCCAGACGCCCGGCCAGATAGCCGGCGGCATGCGGGTTGTGCGCCACATCGAGGATCAGCGTCGGCTCCCGCCGCACGATCTGGAAACGCCCCGGCAGTGTCGCCTGCTGCAGTCCGGTGAAAATCGCGCGTTCGTCGATTTCCAGCGGGCTGCAGTTGAGCGCCGCCAGCGCGGTAGCGGCGTTGGCCAGCGGTACGTTCGGCGTCGGCAGATCGGTCAGCAGCGTGTCACCGCCTTGCCACTGCCAGCGATCGCCCTGCTCGCTGAAGCGCCAGGCTTCACCACGGCGAGACAGCGGCGCGCCCAGCGTTTCGGCAACCTGACGAATGCTGTCCGGCATATCGGGTTCACCGACCACCGCCGGTTTGCCGCTGCGGAAAATGCCGGCCTTTTCACGGCCGATGCTTTCGCGATCGTTGCCCAGCCAGTCGGTGTGATCGAGCGCAATGCTGGTGATCACCGCCACGCTCGGATCGACGATGTTAGTGGCGTCGAGACGCCCGCCCAGCCCCACTTCCAGGATCACCACGTCGAGTCGCGCCTGTTTGAACAGCTGCAGCGCCGACAGGGTGCCGAATTCGAAATAGGTCAGCGACGTTTCGCCGCGGCCGGCTTCAATGGCGGCGAACGAGCGGCTGTGCTCCGCTTCGCTCAGCTCTTCGCCCTGAATGCGCACGCGTTCGGTATAGCGCACCAGATGCGGTGAACTGTAGACGCCGACGCGCAGGCCGGCGGCCAGCAGAATAGCTTCAAGGGTGCGACAGGTGGTGCCTTTGCCGTTGGTGCCGGCAACGGTGAACACCGTGGGTGCGGGGGTCAGTAAATCCAGATGCGCCGCGACGCGCTGTACGCGCTCAAGGCCGAGTTCGATCGCCTGGCTATGCAGACGTTCCAGATAGTAAAGCCACGAGCTCAATGGCGACGTGGCTTGGGGAATTTGGTGGTTTTGCATGAGTCCCATCACTGAACTTGGGTTCATTAATCCATCAGGGCACCACCCTCACCGCGGTAAAGGCGATGCGCTTCGTGACTGCCGCCAGCCTGCAAACCGCAGCGGAAAGGCTACGGCCGGCAGGGAGCGGGCATCAGCCGTCACTTAGCCACAAAGTGGCGGCTGAACCCGGGCGGGATCTGTCTTTGCCTCAGGCGTCGGCCTGCGGCTCCGGCTCAATGACCGGCGCGGCCTCATCGAAATGCGGCTGCGGCTGGTTGGTCAGCTTGGACAGAATGCTCGCCAACGTTTGGCGCATTTCCGGACGGCGAACGATCATGTCGATCGCGCCTTTTTCGATCAGGAACTCGCTGCGCTGGAAGCCTGGTGGCAGTTTCTCGCGCACGGTTTGCTCGATAACGCGCGGGCCGGCAAAACCGATCAGCGCTTTCGGCTCGGCGATATTGATGTCGCCCAGCATCGCCAGGCTGGCGGAGACACCGCCCATGGTCGGGTCGGTCAGCACGGAGATATACGGCAAGCCGCGCTCCTGCATTTTGGCCAACGCCGCGCTGGTTTTCGCCATCTGCATCAGTGACATCAGCGCTTCCTGCATGCGCGCGCCGCCGCTGGCGGAGAAGCACACCAGCGGACAGTTGTCCTCCAGCGCCTGCTCAACCGCACGCACGAAACGCGCGCCGACCACGGAAGACATCGAGCCGCCGATGAAGGCGAATTCGAAGGACGCGGCGACGATCGGCATGCCGTACAGCGTGCCCTTCATCACCACCAGCGCGTCTTTCTCGCCGGTCGCTTTCTGTGCGGCGACCAGACGATCTTTATAGCGCTTGGAATCCTTGAATTTCAGAACGTCCTTCGGCTCCAGATCGCTGCCCAGCTCCACTTCGCTGCCTTCGTCCAGCAGGGTATGCAGACGCGCGCGCGCGCTCATACGCATGTGGTGGTCGCACTTCGGGCACACTTCCAGATTCCGCTCCAGCTCGGCGCGGTAGAGAACCTGGCCGCAGCTGTCGCATTTAGTCCAGACCCCTTCAGGAATGCTCGCCTTACGGGTTTGTGTGATATTGCTCTTGTTAAGAATTCGTTCAATCCAGCTCATCGATGACCTTTCTGTTTGAACCTGGCACACGCCAGTCCGCTGTTCATGCTTTAACAATCCCCCCGAAAACACCCCCAATGAAAAAATGCCCGTTCGCGGCGCGGCAAGCGCGGCGACTGAGGCATCGGCTTCAGGGTTGTTCGCAGGAACAGACCATAATGTCGCTCATTAAACCATATCGGCCCGACGCTGTGGACAAAAAACTGGTCGAACCGACAGGTTAAGCGATGTTTTTACTGTTTTTGCTGGCGGGCGGCCGCGCGCTTGTGGCGCCAAATTTCAATCACGCCCGGCAGAATCGAAACGATGATGATCCCGACGATCAACAGCTTCAGGTTCTCCTGCACCACCGGCAGATCGCCGAACAGATAGCCAGCATAAGTGAAGAGCAGCACCCAAACCAGTGCGCCAATCACGTTGTAGGCGGCGAAGTGGCGATAGGACATATGCCCCATGCCCGCGACGAACGGCGCAAAAGTACGCACGATCGGCACGAATCGCGCCAGAATAATCGTTTTCCCACCGTGCTTCTCATAGAACTGATGCGTCTTGTCCAGGTAGCTGCGGCGGAAGATTTTCGAATTCGGGTTGCTGAACAGCTTCTCGCCGAACAACCGCCCGATAGTGTAGTTCACCGCATCGCCGATGATCGCCGCCACGGCCATCAACGCCACCATGGTGTGCACGTTCAGATCGTTGGTCGGCAACGCCGCCAGCGCGCCGGCGACGAACAGCAAAGAATCCCCCGGCAGGAACGGCGTCACCACCAGACCGGTTTCGCAAAACAGGATCAGGAACAGAATAGCGTAGACCCACATGCCGTATTGTGCGACCAGTTCGGCCAAGTGCACATCAATATGCAGAATAAAATCAATAATAAACTTGATGATGTCCATAAATTCTCTCATTGATGCCGGGCGTTTCAATCACCCGGCAGAAGCACAAGGGAGCGACGCTTTCAGGCGTGCCGGCGTTTAATCGTCGGGCAAAAACAGCGGCCCCATCGGCGGCCGCGGTAGACCAAAGTGGTCAGGATAATCCACGGCAACCAGATACAGCCCCTCGGCTCGCGCCGTCGCCGCCGCCAGATTGCGATCCTTCAGCGCCAGCAACTCGGCCATCCAGTTCTCACCCTGATTGCCGCAGCCGATCTCCATCAGGCTGCCGACGATGTTGCGAACCATATGATGCACAAAGGCATTCGCCTTGATATCTACCACAATATATTCGCCGTAGCGCGTAACCTTAACGTGTTTTACGCAACGCCACGGGGTGCGCGACTGACATTGCACCGCGCGGAACGACGTGAAGTCGTTCTCGCCCAGCAGCGCCTGCGCCGCCCGGTGCATGCGATCGGCGTCCAGCGGGTGATAAAAATGCGTCACCCCCTGCTGCAGCACCGCCGGCCGGTAGCGATGGTTGAAAATGATATAGCGGTAGCGGCGCGCGGTGGCGCTGAAACGCGCGTGAAAATCGTCGGCGACGGGGCTCACCCAACGCACCGCGATGTCCGGCGGCAAATGGGTATTCACCCCCATCGTCCAGGCGGCGTCCTTGCGGCGCGCAGTGGTTTCGAAATGCACCACCTGCCCGGTGGCGTGCACCCCGGCGTCGGTGCGCCCGGCGCACAGCACGGTAATCGGCGCATCCGCCACCTTGCTCAACGCCTGCTCCAGGCGTTCCTGCACGCTGGCCACTTCTTGCTGCCGCTGCCAGCCGTAGTACCGGCTGCCGTCATATTCGATGCCCAGCGCTACCTTCAGCGTCGGCTGAGCGGGCGAGACCACCTCAGACATCAGTACATCTGCTCCTGCACCAGACGCTCGGCGGTTTCGATAGCCATCAACGCGCCGCCGAAGCGCACATTGTCCGCTACCGTCCAGAACTGCAGCAGCTCGGGGATGCCGTAATCGTTACGCAGGCAACCGATGCTGAGCGCATCGCTGCCGGAAGCGTCGGTGACCTGGGTCGGGTAATCGTCCTCTTCGCTCAGCTGAATGTCTTCGACCTCTTCGAGCTCGCTGCGCGCCTCTTCGGCGGACAGCGGGCGCAGCGCTTCCAGGTGCACCACCTGCGCGTGGCCGTAAAACACCGGCGACTGAACGCAGCTCACCGAAATCGGCAGCCCTTCATCCTGCAGCACCTTGCGCACCTGATCGACGATCAGGCGCTCTTCGCGCACGCTGCCCTGCTCGTCGGCGACAAGCGGCAGCAGGTTGAACGCCAGCTGTTTACCGAAGACGCCTTCCTCGGCCGGAATGCCGTTCAGCAGGCGCGCGCTCTGGCCGGCCAAGTCGTCCACCGCCACCTTGCCGCGCGACGATACCGACATCAGCGTGGTGACGTGCAGACGCGACAGCCCCGCCTGTTCGGTCAGCGGTTTGATCGCCGTCAGCAGTTGGCTGACCATGCTGTCGGCCACCGCCACGATATTGCGGTTACGGTAATCCGCCAGCACCTGCGGGTTCACGCCCGGCACCACCAGCGGCACATCCGGCTCCATGGCGAACAGGCCGCTGGTGTCGATCACCAGGCAGCCCATGTTGCCGGCTTCTTCGGCATAGCGCGCGGAAGCGTCGCTGCCGGCGACGAAGAAGGCCAGCTGCGCCTGCGACCAGTCGAACTCTTCGGCGTTTTGCACCAGAAGAGACTTGCCGTTGAAGCGCACATTGGCGCCCGCGCTGCGTTCGCTTGCCAGAGGATAGAGTTCACCCACCGGGAACTGGCGTTCCTGCAACAATTCCAGCAACGCTTCACCTACCGCGCCAGTGGCGCCGAGCAGCGCGATATTCCAGCCGTCAGACATCGGGTTTTCTCCAGAGTATTTCATTCATAAAAGCACACGGGCAGTGCAATCACCGCCCGATAATCTTTACCGCTCACTGTAGCGGCGTTGGCTTAAGACAACCTTACGCTACGCCACGCTGAAGCCCAGCTTGCCGAGCAGCTCGGCGCTGGCGCTGTCATCGCATTGCACGGCCAGCGAAGACCACTCGCGGCGCTCCTGGTAGTGCTTGCGCAGGCGATCGAATTCGCCCGGTTGCCCGGCGACTTTGCGCAGTGGCGCATCATCGCGGCGCACATCATACACCAAGTGCATCAATCGTTTTAACCGCGCTTCATCCAGCGGCCCGTTGAGGCGGATCAGGCTGAACTCCGGCACCGGCAGCAGCGAGGCCAGCGCCACCTGCTGCGGCTGCCCCAGATGGCGGCTGAACGCTTCGAACACCTGGGTGGTGCCGCGCGCCTTGCCTTCCAGCGTATATCCGGCGATATGCGCGGTGCCGATATCCACCCGCGCCAGCAGCGGCAAGGCGAGATCCGGCTCCGGTTCCCACACGTCCAGCACCGTGCTCAGCTTTTTGCCCTTTTCCAGCGCCTGCAGCAAGGCGGCGTTATCCACCACCGGCCCGCGACAGGCGTTGATCAGAATGCGGTTGTCCGGCAGCGCCGCCAACAGCTCGGCGTCCGCCAGATGCAGCGAATGGTATGGGCCGGATTTATTCAGCGGCGTATGGAAGGTCAGCACGTCGGCCTCGGCCACCAGCTTCTCCAACGGCCAAAACTCCCCGGCGTCGCCGCGATCGGCACGCGGCGGATCGCACAGCAGCGTGCGCACGCCCAGCGCTTTGAGGCGCGCGTCCAGGCGGGAACCGACGTTGCCCACGCCGACGATGCCGACGGTTTTATCCCGCAGTTGGAAGCCGTCGCGTTCGGCCAGCAGCATCAAGGCGGAGAACACATACTCGACCACCGCGATGGCGTTGCAGCCCGGCGCGGCGGAAAACCCGATGCCCTGCCGTTGCAGCCAGGCGTCATCAACGTGATCGGTGCCGGCGGTGGCGGTGCCGACAAAGCCAATGCGGCTGCCGGCCAACAAGGCCTCATTGACCTTGGTGACCGAACGCACCATCAGCGCATCGGCATCCGCCAGCGCCTCGCGCGGGATCGGACGCCCCGGCACCGCCTGCACGTCGCCCAGGCGGCTGAACAGCTCGGCCGCGTACGGCATATTTTCATCAACCAGAATTTTCACTGCGTTCTCCGACGGTTTACGGCTATTTGTCTGCGAAATAGTGTGCCACTGAATCAGGCACGGCGAAAGCGTTCAGGGGTGGTGCCGGCGATCTGCTGGAACATGACGATAAAGGCCGACGCGGAGCTGTAGCCGACGTCCAACGCCACGTCCTGCACGGTTTTGCCCTGCTCGAGCAACGACACGGCATGCAGAAAACGCAGGCGCTGGCGCCACTCGCTGAACGACATGCCCAGATCCTGCTGGCAGCGGCGCGACAGCGTGCGCTCGGTGGTGTAGACCCGCGCCGCCCACGTCGCCAGCGAGGTGTTGTCCGCCGGACAATGCTCCAGCGCTTCCAGCACCGGCGCCAAAAATTTGTCGTCCGACGACGGCAGATAGGTTTGCTGACGCGGCGACAGGCGCAGTTGATCGATCAGCACCTGGCACAGGCGCAAATCCTCCTCCGCCTGCGGAATGTACTGCTTGCGCGCATAGAAATCCTCGGCGATGGCGCGGAAGATGGGCGTGACACTCACCAGACAGGGGTCGGCCGGCATACCGGCGCACAGCGCCGGCGTGATGTCCACCATGCGGCACTGCGCCAGTCGCTGGTTGTAGCAGGAGTGTTCGATGCCCGCCGGCGCCCACAACACGAACTCCGGCGGAGCCAGAAAGCGCTGCCCGCCGATGCGCAGCACCATCACCCCGGCCTTGACCCACATCAACTGGCCCCAGGTGTGGCTGTGCGGCTGGAATTCGGTGCGCGCGTTAAACTCTTCGCAGCGGAACTGCACCGGGTTGGGCGCCGGGATCAGCGACTCGGGGAAATGGCGGATTTCTGGCATGGTTTCGTCCCGTGATTTGTCTTGTTTACGCCGATTTTTGTCTGGATATCACTATATATGATAAACCGGACACGCGTAGACTAGCCAGCATGTTGGACGTTATTGAGAATAATTATCATGAATATGCTCTTCCCGCTGTTGGCCGTGCTGATTTGGTCGATTAACGCCGTCGTCAGCAAACTCTCCGCCACCGCCATCGATCCGGCGGCCATTTCGCTCTACCGCTGGCTGTTGGCGCTGGTTGCCCTGACGCCGTTCGTGCTGCCGGGCGTGCTGCGCAATTGGGCGCAGGTGCGCGCCAACTGGTGGAAGTTGATGATCCTCGGCCTGCTGGGCATGGTGCTGTATCAAAGCCTGGCCTATTACGCGGCGCACAGCGTCAGCGCGCTGTTTATGGGCATCATCGTGTCGCTGATCCCGCTGCTGACCATCCTGATCAGCATCGTCCTGCTGCGCATTGCGCCGACCGTCGGCGTGCTGCTCGGCAGTATTCTCTCCTTCGGCGGTTTGATCTGGCTGGTCAGCGGCGGCCAGCCCGGCGTACTGCTGCAGCACGGTATCGGCAAGGGGGAATTGATGATGCTGCTCGCCACCGCCTCTTACGCGCTGTATGGCGTGTTGACCAAACGCTGGGCCATCGCGCTGCCGAACTGGCAATCGCTGTACGTGCAGATCCTGTTCGGCGTGCTGCTGCTGCTGCCTAATTTCCTGATGGCGCAGGATGTCGGCTTGAACGGCCATAACCTGCCGCTGGTGCTGTTCGCCGGCATTCCGGCTTCGATCATCGCCCCGTTCCTGTGGATCCAGGGCGTGATGCGCCTGGGCGCCAACACCGCCTCGATCTTCATGAACCTGGCGCCGGTGTTTACCGCCGCTATCGCCGTGCTGTTCCTGCATGAGCAGTTGCACGGTTACCACCTGATCGGCGGCGGCATTACCCTGCTGGGCGTTATCCTGTCGCAGCGGCTGCGCACGCCGCTGACGCGTAAAGCCAAAGCCCCCGCGGCTGACGTCGAGTCCTGCAAAGAACAGGCTTAAGGCAGCAACGTGAAACGCACCCGCACCAACAGGCCGCCCAGCGCGGCGGAGCTCAACAGCTCCGGGCGGGTGCCGTGATACGCGGTGATATCCTTCACCAGCGCCAGCCCCAGGCCGGCGCCCGGCTGATCGCCCACGTTGTCCAGCCGGTGAAACGGCTGCAGCGCCAGCGCCTTGTCCTGTAAGGCGATGCCGGGGCCGCTGTCTTCAATCTCCAGCACGCCTTCCCCCGTCTCCTTTTCCTGCGTGAGGCGAGCGGTGACCACGCCCTGACGCGGCGTGTATTTCAACGCATTGTCCAACAGGTTGGCGCACAGTTCGGCCAACAGCAGCGGTTCCCCCGCCACCTGACACGCCGCTTCACCTTCGAAACCGAGATCAATCTGTTTGCTGCGCGCCTGCGGCAAGCGGGAAAAACAGGCGTCGCGCAGCACCTGCGCCAGGTTGACCGGCTGCAGCTTGCGCTCGGCCTGGTGCTCGCTGGCCTTCAGGCGTGAGAGATACAGCAGGCGGTCGGTCAGTGCCACGGTATTGTCCAGCGTCGCGCTCATCGCCTGCAGGCTTTCGCGCCACTGCTGCGGCCGATCGCTGGCCAGCGCCACCCCGACCTGCGTCTTCAACACCGCCAGCGGCGTGCGCAGCTGGTGGGAAGCGTCGGCGCTGAAGCGTTCCTGACGCGCCACCATCAGCCGCAGCCGTTCGATATAGCGATTGAACGCCACCAGCAGCGGCTGCATCTCCGACCACGGCAATACCCGCGGCAAGGGCGTCAGCTCGCCCGGATCGCGCCGCAGCATGATGCCGGAGAGTTTACGCATCGGCTTCAACACCCGCTTGAGCAGCGCGAACGCCAGGATCAGGGTCAACACCACCACCGTGCCCTGGCTCAGCAGCGCCGCGATCATCATCTGCCGCGCCAGGTAACGGCGCGATTCCAGGGTTTCCGCCACCAAAATGGTCGCCATGCCGCTCACCCCCGACTCGTTGACCGGTTGAAACAGCGCCGCCACGCGGATCGGCCGGCCGAGGTATTCCGCATCATAAAAATGCACCAGCGCCGGGTAGAGCGTGGAGCGCGGGATATGGGGCGGCAGCGACGGCAAATCGTCATAGCCCGAGATGCTTTTTCCCTGCGGCGAAATCACCTCGTAATACAGCTGATCGTTCATGTTGCGCTCGAAGCTGTCGAGCACCACATAGGGCACATCGACCGCCAGCTTGCCTTCGCGCACCACCAGTCGCTCCGCCACGGTGCGCGCCGACGCCAGCAGCGTGCGATCGTAAGCCAATGTGGCGGCGCTCATGGCGCTGAAATAGTGGGTGTAGATAGAGATACCGCCCAACGCCAGCAGCGGCAGGCCAAAAAACAGCAGCAGTTGATAGAACAGCGAACGCGGCGCATTAAACCACCGCATTGCAGAGCTCCAGGCTGTAGCCCAGACCGCGCAGCGTGACGATCGCCACGTCGCTGCCCTGCAGCTTTTTCCGCAGGCGGTGTACGTAAAGCTCGATGCTCTCGGGATTGGCCTCGTCGGACAGCGTAAACACCTGCTCGAACAGCTGTTGTTTGGCCACCGGGCGGCCGCGCCGATGCATCAGCGCGGTCAACACCGCCAATTCGCGCGGCGTCAGCGCCAGCGGCTTGCTCTCCAGCAGAAAATAGCCTTCGTCATGGTAGGTCAACGCGCCGTACTGCAACGCCGGCTGCGGGGCGCCGACGCTGCGGCGCAGCAGCGCCCGAATACGCGCTTCCAGCTCGTCCAGTTCGAACGGCTTGGTGAGGTAATCGTCCGCCCCCAGATTCAGGCCCTTTACCCGATCGGCCACGTCGGTGCGCGCCGTCAGCAGCAACACCGGCAGATCCTGCCCGCGCTTGCGCAGGCGCGCCAGCAAATCCAGGCCGTTCAAACGCGGCAGCGCCACATCCAACACCGCCAGCGCATAACGCTCGTTGAGCAACAGATGATCGGCCGCCACGCCGTCCGGGGCGACGTCGACGGCAAACCCGGCGCCGGTCAGCGCCTTTTGCAACCAGTGAGACAGCTCGGGGTGATCTTCAACCAATAACAGTCGCATGTTCCCATTCCATTGATTTATCTGAACAACCTGGCTCCGACACGGCGTCCGTTAACAGGCTGATAACAGAGAATGGCATGGAAAATAAGGGGATAAAAGAGCGCCGCGCCGCCAGTTTTGGGAGCTGGCACACAATTATGCGTATGGAGCGCGATCGCAGGGCGGCGTCAGATCAGCGGAATGGGGCTATCGGCCACGGCAATGTCCAGCACCGAGCGCAGCTTGTCGGCGGTAAACGGTGCAGAAACCAGCACGGAGCGATTGTTGACGGCAAATACCAGATCGATGCCGGTCACGCAGGCGGTCATCTGGCAGGCATATCTTTCACCGGCGGCGTTGACGAAATGCAGCTCAAACACGCCAACCTCGGCGCGCAGTCGCTTCAAACGGCACTGCCCGGCTCCACCGACCATCTCCGCGTAGACCTCAGGCAACCGTTTAATCGCGCATACTTTGGCGCTGTCCCTGCCGCTAAACAATTTCCCTAACGAAAACATATCACTGCGTCTCTATTCATTTCACTGATCATGATTTTATCGCGAAAGCAAAACGGCAAACCTGATATTACGCAGGATTTTGGCCGGTTTTGCGCCCTGTTCCTGCCAGCATTTCTATGGTAGCGCACCCGTGATTCGCTAGCGACAAGAGACCCTAATCACAGACTGGAAACTTTTCCGGCCACTGAAAGGTAAATGAAAGGTTGTTGTTTTAACAATCCTGCAACCGCGCTCAGCGGGATTCACAACCAGAACAATACCGAGGGCAAGCCACAATGAAAAAAATAATGACCCGTACCTTGACCGCCGCCGCACTGTTGCTGGCGGCCTCTCAGGCCTTTGCCGTGGAAGCGCCCAAACGCACCGAATGCATTGCGCCGGCCAAGCCCGGCGGCGGCTTCGATCTGACCTGCAAGCTGATTCAGGTGTCGTTGCAGGACACCAAGGCCATCGATAAACCGATGCGCGTCACCTATATGCCCGGCGGCGTCGGCGCGGTGGCCTACAACGCCATCGTCGCGCAGCGCCCGGCGGAGTTCGGCACCGTGGTGGCCTTCTCCGGCGGTTCGCTGCTCAATCTGGCTCAGGGCAAGTTCGGCCGCTATAACGTGGACGACGTGAAATGGCTGGCGGCGGTCGGAACCGACTACGGCATGATCGCGGTGCGCGCCGACTCGCCTTACAAAACCCTGAAAGACCTGATGGACGCCTTCCAAAAAGATCCCAACAGCGTGGTGTTCGGCGCCGGCGCCTCCATCGGCAGCCAGGACTGGATGAAAACCGCGCTGCTGGCGCGCGAAGTCGGCGTGGATCCGCGCAAGATGCGCTACGTGGCGTTCGAAGGCGGCGGCGAGCCGGTCACCGCGCTGTTGGGCAACCATATTCAGGCGGTTTCCGGTGACCTGAGCGAGATGGTGCCTTACCTGCAGGGCGACAAAATCCGCGTGCTGGCGGTGTATGCCGAGCAACGTTTGCCGGGCCAGTTGGCCGACATTCCGACCGCCAAAGAACAGGGGTACAGCCTGGTGTGGCCGATCATTCGCGGCTTCTACGTCGGGCCGAAAGTCAGCGATGAAGAGTATCAGTGGTGGATCCACACCTTCCAGAAAATGATGGCAACAGACGAATTCAAGCAGCAGCGCGATCTGCGCGGCCTGTTCGAATTCAATATGACCGGCAAAGAGCTGGACGCCTACGTGAAGAATCAGGTTGCCCAATACCGTGAGCAGGCGAAAGTGTTCGGCCTGGCCAAATAACCGCAGGGGAAAACCATGAGCGATCGTATTTTTGCCGGCTTTTGGCTGCTGCTGTGTATCGGCGGGCTGTTCATCGGCTGGGGCATTCAAAGCGAATACAGCTATGAACCGCTGGGGCCGCGCCCGTTCCCGCTGGCGATCCTCAGCCTGATGGCGCTGTGCGCGGCCCTGTTGCTGCTGCGCCGCCCACAGGCGGTGGAATGGCCGCACCACAAGGTGCTGCAGCGGCTGCTGGTGCTGGTGATCACCCTGGTGCTGTATGCCTGGGGCTTTGAATGGCTGGGCTTTCCGCTGGCGACCGCGCTGCTGACGTTCAGCATCGGCCTGTTGTTTCAGGCCAGCCTGCCGGCGGCGGCCATCTCCGGCGTCGTCATGGGCGCAGCGCTGTACTACGCCTTTGACCAACTTCTCGATGTCACACTGCCGCTCGGCATCTGGCTGAGCTAACGGGAGCGATGATGGATACCTGGATGTATTTGACCCAAGGGTTTGAAGTGGCGCTGGTGCCGCAGAACCTGATTATCGCCCTGATCGGCTGTTTCGTCGGCACCATCGTCGGCCTGTTGCCGGGGCTGGGGCCGATCAACGGCGTGGCGATCCTGCTGCCGCTGGCGTTCGCCCTCAAACTGCCGGCCGAATCGGCGCTGATCCTGCTGGCGACGGTGTATATCGGCTGCGAATACGGCGGGCGCATCTCGTCGATTCTGCTCAACGTGCCGGGCGACGCGGCGGCGATCATGACCGCGCTGGACGGCTACCCGATGGCGCAGCAGGGGCGCGCCGGCGTGGCGCTGTCCATCTCGGCGGTCAGCTCGTTCGTCGGCTCGATGATCGCCATCGGCGGCATCATTCTGTTCGCGCCGCTGCTGGCCCGCTGGTCGCTGGCCTTCGGCCCGGCGGAGTATTTCGCCCTGATGGTGTTCGCCATCGCCTGCCTCGGCAGCATGATGAGCCAAAACCCGCTGAAATCGCTGCTGGCGGCGCTGATCGGCCTGGGGCTGGCGACGGTGGGCGTCGACGCCAACACCGGCGTTTACCGCTTTACCTTCGACAGCGTGCATCTCTCCGACGGCGTGCAGTTTATCGTGGTGGTGATCGGCCTGTTCTCGGTCAGCGAAATCCTGCTGATGCTGGAAAGCACTAGCGCCGGGCAAAAGCTGGTGCGTAAAACCGGCCGGTTGCTGTTCAACCGCAAAGAGGCGGCGCAGTGCGCAGGCCCAACCCTGCGCTCGTCGGTGATCGGCTTCTTCGTCGGCATTCTGCCGGGCGCCGGCGCCACTATCGCCAGCGCGTTGACCTACATGACCGAGAAGAAAATCAGCGGCAACAGCGACACCTTCGGCAAGGGCGACATCCGCGGCGTGGCGGCGCCGGAGGCGGCCAACAACGCCTCGGCCTGCGGTTCGTTCATTCCGATGCTGACGCTGGGGGTGCCGGGCTCCGGCACAACGGCGGTGATGATGGGCGCGCTGACGCTGTACAACATCACCCCCGGCCCGGCGATGTTCACCGAACAGCCGGATATCGTCTGGGGGCTGATCGCCGCGCTGCTGATCGCTAACGTCATCTTGCTGATCATGAACCTGCCGCTGGTCGGCCTGTTCACCCGCATGCTGACCATCCCGCTGTGGTTCCTGGTGCCGGCGATCGCCGCGGTGTCGGCGGTGGGGGTTTATGCAGTGCACAGCACCACCTTCGACCTGCTGTTGATGGTCGGGTTGGGCGTGTTCGGCTATATTCTGCGGAAAATGCATTTCCCGATGTCGCCGCTGATTCTGGGCTTTGTGCTGGGTGAGATGCTGGAACAAAACCTGCGCCGCGCGCTGTCGATCAGCAACGGCGAGTTCGGCATTCTGTGGAGCAGCAGCATCGCGCAAACGCTGCTGCTGCTGGCGGTTGCGGTACTGGCGCTGCCGCCGCTGCTGCGCCTGATGCGCAAACGCCGCCAACCGGCGGCCGAGGCCAAGGCCGAATAACGCGAAACGGGCGGGGCTCCCCCGCCCGTGGTGTTTAACGGCGCAAGGCCGCAATTCCCTTTTCCAGCGCCCCGATATCGTCATCGGCAAGCAGAGGCTGGATCACCGCAAAGTCCGCCTCGGACAAGTCATAGAGGCGCAACGCAAGCAACCGCGCGATGATTTCCGGCGTGAATCGCCAACGGATAAACGTCGCCGGGTTACCGCCGACGATGGCATAAGGTTCAACATCGCCGGCCACCACGCTGCCGGCGGCGACGATCGCCCCTTCGCCTATCGATACCCCCGGCATCAACATCGCCCGCATGCCAATCCAGCAACCGTCACCCAGCCGGGTATCGCCTTTGGGGCGGTACGCCTGCTTGATGGTTGCCATAAACGGGTACAGGCTCAGCCAGTCGATGCGATGGGTGTGATTACCGCCCATCAGGATCACCGCTTCGGCCGCGATGCACACGTAATCGCCGATCAGCAAACGGTCTATTTCGCCCAGCGGTTGCCATTGCCGGCTGACCGCGTCGCCGTGCAGATAGCGCACCACCGAGCGTTCGAAGCCGTTGTCCCAGCAGTCGCTGTAGTAGCTGTGGGTGCCTTTGACGATTATATTCGGGTTGGTCACCGTCTGATGCAGCAGCTCGGTTTTGGACCAGTGTTTTTCGGACATGGCGTATTCTCTTGTTACGGGAATAAAAGCCACGGAACGGAGTGTCTGTGGCCGTGTTGTCGTTCACTCAACACGGCCATTCAAGCGATAAGCGCTCGTTTCAATCTCGGGTTATTCATCATTACCGCCTCTCTTGCGAGGCGTAATGCTAACCGATCACGCCTCGGCGGTCTTGCTTTTCAACAGCAGCACCCCGCCCATCACCAACGCGCTGCCCAGCAGCTGCAGCTGATTCATGTTCTCCCCCAGCAGGAAATAGGCGATCACCGCGGTGAACACCAGCTCCAGCGACAGGATCAGGTTGGCTACCGCCAGCGGCAGCGTTTTCAGGCTGATGTTATACAACCCGAAACCCAGCAGCGTCGGCCCGGCGGCCAACGCCAGCAGCAACAGCCAGCCGCTCCACTGAATGCCCTGCGCGCTGTGCGACAGGAACCACAGATCGCCGGCCATGCCGTGGAACGCCGCCAACGGGAACGCCGTCAGCGCCGCATTGAACACCAGCTGATACAGCGCCGAAAACCCGAACACGTACAGGATGGTGTTCCACACCGGATAGCCGCGTTCGCTGGCCACCCGCCCGCCGAGGGTATACAGGGTATAACCGATGCCCGACAGCATCCCCACCAGCAGCCCCAGCAGATCGAAGTGGCTGTTCCCCATGCTGTCGCCGTTGCTGACCAGGAAGCAGCCGCCCAGGCTGATGGCGATCACCAGCAATTGGCGCAGCGTCAGGCGTTCGCTGTACATCACCCAGCCGAGGAACACGGTAAAGCCCACCGAACAGTAGGTCAGAATGGTCGCCACCGACGCGCCGTTCAGCGCCACCGACAGCGTCCACAGGCTGTTGAACAGCGCCAGCAGCAGCCCGTAAAGCGCGTAGAACACCACCTGCTCACGGCGCAGACGCGCCCACTGCGGTTTCACCAGCAACAACAGCGGCAACAGCACCAACGCCACCAGCGCCGCGCGCCAGAACGCCAGCACGAAGGTCGGCAGGTGGTAATACTCGGTCAGCGCGCGGATGATGATGGCGGTAAAGGCCAGCAGCATGGCGCTGATAATGGCGATGACGTACCCCTGGCTGCTGCCCTGAAAGAGGCGCGCGCCGGGCAGCGCCGGCCGGGCGGAAACGCCTGACGGTAATGACATGAGATCCTCGGAGAAATGGCGACATAAATACTCAGGCACAGAGTGTAACGCGGCCATTTTTTCTCACTATAGCCACTTTGCGGCGTTGTCATGCAGGCCACTTTTCTGCGCTTGAAGCCCTGCTGACATGGGGTATAGTGAAAATATCTCTCCCTAACCGGGCCAATTTCGCATGCACATCCCGTTAGATCGCGAGCAGGACGTTCCGCTCTATTTACAGATCGAAGAAGCGCTGCGGCGCGCCATCCTCACCGGCGTGTTCGTCGATGGCGACAAGCTGCCCTCGACGCGCACGCTGGCGACCGAGCTGGCGGTCAGCCGTTTAACGGTGGATAACGCCTACGCCGAGCTGGCGGCCAAGGGCTTTTTGCATCAGCGGCGCGGCAGCGGCGCCTATGTCGCGCACCCGCAGGCGCAAACGCGCCCGGCCCGCCCGACCAGCGACGCCCCTTTCCCGCTGGAGAGCTTCACCACCCTCACCTCGTGTCTGGACGGCTACGCCGACGCCCCGCTGCCGGAGGGGCTGATCAACTTCGCCGCCGGCGTCGGCAGCCCCAAAATATTTCCGCTGGAGGCGTTTCGCAAAGTGCTGCTGTCGGTGCTCAGCCGCCACGCGGAAGAGGCCTTCAGCTACGGCGAATACTGCGGCTACTATCCGCTGCGCGATACGCTGAGCCGCATCCTCAGCGCCCAGGGCATCCCCACGCAGGCGGAACAGGTGCTGATCACCAACGGTTCGCAGCATGCCATCAGTCTGGTGGTGCAAAGCCTGCTGGCGCCGGGTGATACGGTGATCGTCGAAGAGCCGACCTATGCCGAAGCGCTGGGCCTGCTGCGCCAGCACCGCATCAATATCGTCACCGTGCCCGGCGACCGCCACGGCATGCGGGTGGATTTGCTGCCGGAGTTGTTGGAACGCCACCGCCCCAAACTGATCTACACCATCCCCAACTTCCACAACCCGACCGGCCGTTGCCTGAGCGAGACGCGCCGGCGACGTCTGCTGGCGATCGCCCAACAGGCCGGCGTGGTGATCCTGGAAGACGACTTCGTCGGCGATCTGCGTTATCAAGGCAAACAACTGCCGTCGCTGCGCGCGCTGGCGCAGCCGGGCGCGGTGATCTACGTCAGCACCTTCTCCAAAATGCTGCTGCCCAGCATGCGCATCGGCTATCTGGTGGCGGACAGCGAACACTATCAGCGTTTCGCCAGGCTGAAGCACGTCGACAGCTTCACCAGTTCCAGCCTGATCCAGCGGGCGCTGGACGCGTTCGTCACCGTCGGCCGTTACGACAAGCAGCTGCGGCGCGCCGGGCGCGTCTATCGCCTGCATCTGGAAGTGATGATCGACGCGTTGCAACGGCGGCTGCCGCCGGGGTGCCGTTTCGAAACGCCGCAAGGCGGCTTGTTTATCTGGCTGACGCTGCCCGCGACGGTGACCACCGCCGAACTGATGCCGGCGGCCTGGCGGCACGGCGTCACCTTTGCCCGCGGTGAATGCTTCTATGCGCAGGAACAGCTGGGCGCACACGGCCTGCGGCTAAACTTCGCCGCCAACTCGCCGCCGCAGATTGAAGAAGGTATCGCCCGGCTGTGCCGGGCGATTGAGGAAGTGATAGCGGAGAAAAGCGCCGGTTAGACGGCGGCCCACCACAGCCGCAGCTTCATCCCCCAGTAGCTGGTCCAGCCGGTGGTGCTCTGCACCACCTTGCCCTGCGAGATCACCACGAAGGTCGGCGTCACGCCAATCCGCCACTGCGCCGACAGCGCGCCGGCCGGATCGTTGACCACCGGCAGCGCCAGCCGTTTACGCGCCAGCCACTGTTTCACCTGGGTATCGTCGCCCGAGCGCAGCGCGACGGTCAGCACGTTGCCGCCCTCCGCCTGCAAGCGGGCGACGTCCGGCGTGGTGAAACGGCAAACGCCGCACCAGCTGGCCCAAAAGTAAACCAGCAGCGGCCGCTCATGGCTAAGCTGCGCCAACGACACGCGCTCGCCGTCCAGCGAGGTCAGCGTCTGGGCATCGAAGGCCGGCGGCGCCTGCGGCGCGTTCAGCCAATCCATCACCGTGACCACCGCCAATGCGATCAGCGCCAGCAGCAGCAACTCGCGCCCCCAGCGCTTGAGCTTAGCCATTGTTGGCCTTCGCCAGCTGCTGCTTCACCATCGTTTCCAGCTCTTCATACGACACCGCCCCCGGCAGCATCCGATCGCCGATCAGCGTCGCCGGCGTTCCTTGTACGCCCAGTTGCTCCGCCAACGCCATATTGCTGCGCAGCGTGGTCATGCTCTGTTCACTCGGCTCCACCGCCTTGACGCCGGTTTTCTCCTGCGCGGCGGCGATGCTGGCATTGTCGTGGAAGCCCTTTTTCGCCATCAGCCGCTGATGTAAGGCCCAGAATTGCTCCGGGTGCTGCTGCCAGGCAGTGAGCGCCACGCGCGCCGAGCTGACCGAACTTTCGCCCTTGAACGGCAGCAGCTTCACCACCAGCGCCACGTCCGGGTATTGCTTGACGATCTTCTCCAGCATCGGATCAAAACGCTTGCAGTACGGGCAGTTATAGTCGGTAAAGGTCACCAGCGTCAGTTTGGCGTTGGCGGCGCCCAGGCGCGGGCTGGCCGGATCCTGGTACAGCGTTTTGGCGTTCTGCTTGATAGCCTGGCTGATTTGCTCGCCGGCGGTTTGCTGCTGCCAGGCGTCCACCGCCTGCGCCAGAATGTCCGGGTTGGACACCAGCGTTTCGCGGATCATCTCTTTGATACGCGCCTCTTGTGCCGGGGTGAAAGGCTCGGCGGCCCACGCTGGGGCGGCGATGATCATCAGTAAAATCAGTAGTTTTTTCATTGTTCGGTTCCTTTGGCATGGGAAAGCGTTTGCAGCACAGCGTCACGGGTCAACAGCGGGGATAACACCTCGCCGTCCGGGCTGCCGGGGCCATAGACTTGGTTGAAAGGCACGGCGACGCTGCCGCGCCTTTGCAGGAAGGCGCTGATGTCGGCCGACGGGCGGCTCCAGTCGCCGCGCAGCGCGACCACATCATCGGCGCTCAATGCCCGCTGTATGTCATCGCGCAGCAGCACATTGAATTTGTTGGCTTTGCAGGTCACGCACCAGTCGGCGGTCACGTCGACGAACACCCGCTTATGCTGCGCCAGCGCCTCGGCGATCGCCTGTTCGCTCAGCGGTTGCCACTGCACCCGATCCTGCAAGGGTTGACGCCACAGACCGGCGGTCAGCGAGCCGGCCAGCAAGGCCGCGCCCGCCAGCACCAACGTGCCCGCCGCCAGCTTGGCCGCCAGCCGTGCCCCCTGCTGGCGCCACACCGCCAGCAGTAATGCCAGCAGCGCCAGCGCCCCCAGCCACAGCGTGGCCTGCGCGCCGATATGATTGCTCAGCAGGCTCAGCAACCACAGCGACGACGCCAGCATCAGCAATCCCATCGCCAGCTTGACGGTATTCATCCAGCGGCCGGGGCGCGGCAATCGCAGCGCCAGCGACGGCCAGGCGGCTATCAGCAGCCACGGCAGACTCATGCCGATGCCGAGCGCGATGAACATGCCCCACAGCACCGGCAGCGACGCCGCCAGCGCGAAGGCCACCGCCGTGCCGAGAAACGGCGCCGAGCACGGCGTCGCCAGCAGCGTAGCGAACGCGCCCTGCCAGAAATGGCCGCTCAGACCGCGCCCGTTATGGGTCGCCAGCGAGGTATTCAGATCGGATGAGAGGCGCAGATGGAACAGGCCGAACAGGTTGGCGCTGAACAGCAGCGTCACCAGCACCATAAAGCCGATAAACCACGGATTCTGGAACTGAATGCCCCAGCCGAGCGCGTGGTTGCCGAGCCGCAGCAGCGTCATCAGCAGGGCCAACGCCATAAACGAGGCGACGATGCCCAGCGACGACGCCAGAAACTGCAGACGAACGCTGCGCCGATCGCGCCGCTCCACCTGCAGGATGGAGCCGAGTTTGATGCCCAACACCGGCAGGACGCACGGCATCAGATTGAGGATCAACCCGCCCGCCAGCGCCATCAATACCGCCTGCCATAACGGGAACGCCGCACCGGCGGGCGCGGCCAGCGGCTCGCCAATCGGCAGCGTAATCTGCTGCGCCATGCCGCCGTCGTCGATCACCAACGTCAGCGTTTTGCCGCGCAGATCCGGCGCCGCATCGCCCCAGCCATCGCTGACCGGCACTCGCGCCAACAGCTGAGCGCCGTCGGTCTCGACCTGCGGCTTGCCGAGATCGGCATCCGCCAGGGTATCGAAGAACAGCGCAGGCTGTTGCCAGCCGGCGGCGCGTTCGGCGGAAATCTGCAGCTCGCCGCTGCGATACCCGGCCTTGACGCTTTCCGCCAACCCGGCGGCGATCGGCACCTGCCCCATTGCCTGCGCGAAGTCATGGTTAAACTGCGGATCGTTCGGCGTGGTCAGATCCAGACTGAACGGGTAGTCGGTCAGAATGCAGACGTTGCTGCAGGTGGACAGCGTCAGCGTACCCGCCAGCGGGCCGGATACCTGGCCTGACATCACGATCGGCAGCGTGACCCGATCGTGATAGCCCTGGGTGGAAATGCCGGCCACCTCGAAACGCTGCGGCGTCGGCCAGTGCCAGGTCGCCGGCGGCGGGTTACCCTGCCAGACGATAGCCGGCGCGATGCCGCCTTCGCCTGGAGAGCGCCAGTAGGTTTTCCAGCCTTTTTGCAGCTCGACCGACAGCAGCAGACGGGTCTCTCCCGGCTGTGACGTGTCGGCGCGCAGCCGCACCTTGGCATGATCGTTGGCCGGGTTTTGCAGCCAGCCGCTGTCCGCCGCCTGCAAGGCAGGCAGCCACAGCATAAACAGGCAAGCGCAGGCCAGCCTGATAATTTTCAACATGTTAATTCTCCATAAATGATTAATTCACCGCGAAAAACGGGCGATTAACTCATTCACGGAAGACGCATAATCGAAGGTGCACCCTGAGGGTGGGCGGTGAAATGGCGCGGGGAGGAGGAATGCGCAGACGCGCGGCAATGGTCGGCGCCAACAGCGCCAGCAGCAGACCCAGCCCGAACAGCACGGTTTCGAACATTACCGGCGGCGCGGCCAGCAATGATTTGGCGCTCAGTTCACAAGGCGTCGGCTGCGCTTCGGCGGCGGCGTCGCTGGATTGCACGGCAGTGGCGGCCGGGATCCCCAGCGTTTGCTGCAGCGCATGCAGGCCCGCCATGCGCTGGGTCATGCACGTCAGCACCACCAGGCAAGCCAGGCATAAAAACCATTTTGCAATCCGCTGCCGTTTAACCATGCCATCCTCATGTTCAGATCTGGGGTTATCTTAGCGACGCAGACGCGTTTAGCAACGTTTTGTCGGTAAAGAAATGTCTGAGCGGCGGTATTGATGGCGGCGATTTACAGGTATCATAGACGGTAAGCCTGC
Organism: Serratia sp. EC4; assembly: GCF_059652115.1. Taxonomy (NCBI): domain Bacteria; kingdom Pseudomonadati; phylum Pseudomonadota; class Gammaproteobacteria; order Enterobacterales; family Yersiniaceae; genus Serratia; species Serratia sp. EC4. The sequence goes on from NZ_JBNIDE010000001.1 coordinate 1,257,040, forward strand.
GCTTTTCGCCGGGTACGATGACGATTCTCTCCTCCAGGCACACTGCGGGGATACACAGCGAAGGACTGGTGATATGCAACCTTTGAGTGGGCCGGGCACCCCAATCGCCGGCGAACGCCCCCCCTCCCCGGGCAAAACGGCGGCCACTGACGATCAACCCCTCTCTCCGGCGCAGCGCACGACGCTGGAAAAACTGATCGTGAAAATCATGACGCTCAGCCCGGCCAAATCGGCGGAGATCTGGGCGTCTCTGCGTCACGATCTCGGCGCCGACAAAGGCGGCGAACTGCTGGCGCGCCATTTTCAACCGGCGGAACAGCTGCTGCAAACGCGCCTGACTCAGGCGCAACAAAACCATGCCGGGCGCCAACTGCTGCAACAGCTGGCCGAATTGCTGCCGCAGGGCAATAACCGCCAGGCGGTCAGCGACTTTATTCGCCAGCAGTTCGGCCATACGGTGTTGAGCCAGCTGAGCCCACCGCAATTGCAGCAGGTGCTGAATCTGTTGCAGACCGGCGGCCTGACCATTCCCCAGCCGCAGCAAACCGCCACCAGCGATCGCCCGCTGCTGCCCGCAGAGCATCAAAGCCTGCAGCAGCAGATCACCAAACTCAGCGCCGCGACCGGCGAAGCGCCGGCTAAAATCTGGCAAACGCTGTTCGATCTGGCGGGCGTGAAAACCAACGATCCGCTGCCGGCGCGCCACTTCCAGCTGCTGAACCAGTTTTTACAGGTGAAGGTGGCGCTCAGCCCGCAGAACGCGCCGACGCTGAACAACCTGCTGGCGGCGCTCAAACAGCCGGCGGATGAGCAAGAACTGCAGCAGATGAACGACTATTGCCAGGCGCGCTTCAACTGCGGCGCCAATGCACCGCTGACGCACCCGCAAATGAGCGACGCCATTCATCAGCTGTTTGCCCGCCGTCTGGATAAAGCCGGCCAGGCGCAGCCGATCGCCAGCCACCCTGTCGAACCGCAGCCGCTGCTCAACCCGCTGATCGCCGCTCTGCCTCTGCCGCTGCAGAAAGCGCTCAGCAAGCCGGCCGTGGCGCTGATCCTGTTGCTGTTGGCGTTGGCGGTCGTGCTGGCGCTGGTGTTTTAACGCCTCAGGCGCAGCCGCAGTCCTCAGCAGCCGCCCGATCGCGCAGCGATCCCGGCTGTTCTCCGATGGCCAATGGATGGCCATCGCGCAGCCAGAAGTCCAGCCCGCCGATCAACTCCTTCACCCTGAATCCCAGTTTCGCCAGCTTGTAAGCGCCTTTGGTGGATCCGTTGCAGCCAATGCCGTCGCAGTAGGTCACATACACCTTTTGACGATCCAGATGCGCCGTGCCGGCTTCATCCATCAGGCGATGCGGCAAGCTGAAAGCGCCGGGAATATGCCCGGCGGCGTACAGCGCCTCCGCGCGGGTATCGATCACCACTATCCCGTCCACGCCATTGCGCAGATCTTCCGCCACATCCCAGGCATCCGCATAGCGGCTCAGTTTGGCCGCCAGGTAGGCCAAACTCTCTTCCGGCGCCGCCGGCGGAAAAGCCAGCACCAATGATTCTTTCGACATATCACTTACTCCCGTGCATCAAGACAGATGACAATAGTGCCCCATTTTGGTCTTATGATTGATACCCATTATCCACAGATGATAAGACCCATTATGCGGCACACGCTGATCACGCTGTTTCAGCAATCGCCCCAGGCCGTCGGCACACTGCGCGATCGTTTGTGCGCGGCATTGCGGCAAGCCATCCACCACGGCGCATTGAGCATTGGGCAACGCCTGCCCTCCAGCCGAGTGCTGGCTGGGGATCTGAGCCTCTCAAGGGTGACCGTCGAAGCAGCCTACGGCCAGTTGGAGGCGGAAGGATATTTGCAGCGCCGCGTCGGCCAGGGCACCTTTGTGGCGATTACCATCGCCAAATCACCGCCGCCGGCAGCCGGCTCCGGCTTGCCGCGCCTTTCGCAGCGCGGCCAACAGATCGTGCAAACCGGCGGCTGCCGCGATCCGCAGCAGCCACAGGCGTTTGCCGCCGGCTCGCCGGATCTGCGCGCGTTTCCGCTGGCCTTGTGGAAGCAGCTGACCGCGCAGCGCCTGCGGCTACAGGGGGAAAGCCTGCTGCGCTACGGCGACCCGCAGGGCTATTTGCCGCTGCGTGAAGCGATTGCCGCCCACGTCAACCAAACGCGCGGCGTAATCTGCGATGCAAACCAGGTTATCGTGCTGACCAGTTCGCAGCAGGCGCTGCAGCTGATCGCCACGTTGCTGCTGGACAGCGGCGACAGCGTCTGGATGGAAGAACCGGGTTACGCCGGGGCGAGAAACGCCTTTATCAGCGCCGGCGCCGCCCTGACGCCGGTGGCGGTAGACGGCGACGGCCTGCGCGCTGAGCCCTCCTTGCCCGAGCCGCGTTTGATTTATCTGACGCCCTCGCACCAATACCCAACCGGCGCAGCGCTCAGCCTGGCGCGCCGATTGGCATTGCTGACGCTGGCGGAAAGGCAGCAGGCCTGGATCATTGAGGACGATTACGACAGCGAGTTTCATTACGACGGCCTGCCGATACCAGCGATGCAGGGCCTGGATCGCCGTGGCCGGGTACTGTACCTCGGCACCTTCTCCAAATCGCTGTTCCCTTCGTTGCGGTTGGCGTACCTGATCGTACCGCCCACGCTGGTTGAAGCGTTCGTCACCGCGCGCACGGTGTATGACGGCCACAGCGCGCAGCTGATGCAGGCGGTCACCGCCGAATTCATCCGCCAGGGGCACTTCGCCGCGCATATCCGCTACATGCGCCAACTCTACCATAGCCGGCGCGATGTGTTGCTGGCGGCAGTGCGCGAAAAACTCGGCCACTTCGCCACACCCGCTCCCGCCGCCGGCGGCCTGCAGCTCAGCGTCTGGCTGCCGCCCGGCCAGGAGGCGGCGCTCAGCCGGCAGGCGCGGCGGCTCGGCGTCCTTACGCCCGGGTTAACTGCGCAATACCAAACGGTTCAGGCCCAGCGCGACGGATGGCTGCTGGGCTTTTCGGCCCTGACGCCGGGCGAGATCCGCAGCGCCGTCGAGCGGCTGGCGCGGATCGCCGCGGCTTAGCCCTGCCCCGGAGAGACGCCGGCCAGCTTATTGCTCGGTCAGGCGCATCTCCGCCACCAGCGGCAGGTGATCGCTCACCGCCGGCCAGTGCACGCCGTTCCAATCGCCGCTGGCGTTCGGCACCGTCAGGCTGTCCAGATGCCAACGCTGCGCATTGCCGCTAAAGATGTAATCCACCTTGATTTCGGCGTTTTCCGCCGGCCAGCTGCGGCCGTCCTGCCCGTTGGGCATGATATCGTTCCAATAGCGGCTCAGCTCCAGCCAGGTAACGCTGCCCGGCACGTCGTTCATGTCGCCGAACAGCAGTTTGATGCCGCGCACTTCGATGGTGCGATCGTTCAGCTCCCGTACCTGATCCAGACGCATCGTCGGATCTTCCTTGGTATCGAGGTGGGTGTTGAACAGGGTGATCGGCGTCGGGAACTCCGGCACATCGACCTTGGCGCTGAAGGCGATGCGCTGCTCGCGCTGGCCGGACGGCAACGGATAGATCACGGCGTCGTGCAGCGGATACTTCGAGAGAAACGCCAGGCCGTATTCACCGCCGTCGAAATCGATCGCCCGGCCGAACACCGCCTGCATGCCGGTCAGCTTCGCCAGTTCCGCCGCCTGATCGACCCGCCCGCTACGGGCGGTGAGTTTATCCACCTCCTGCAGCGCCACCACGTCGACGTTCATCGCGCGAATCGCCTTGGCGATGGCGGTCATGTCGCTGACCTTGCCGGCGGCGATATTGAAGCTGGCGACGCGGATCTTCGGCGCCTGTTCCAGTTCGTAGGTTTTGTTCTTCAGGCCGCCCAACGCGCTGGCCACCTCGCGGCTGTTGGCGTTGCTGTTGGCGTGCCCGGTATCGGCAGACGACCAGGCGCTGTGAGAGATACCCAGGGACAGTAAGGTGATAAGCAGAGCGTGACCGGTGTGCATGAATTCTCCTTGAGGGACAGATAAGTGTTATGTGGGCGCATCCCGGCCCACAGCTAACACCGATTTTGCCGCAGAAACCTGCGACTATTTCCTAGTTGCACCGCTATTTTTCGTTTCTGCGCGATACTTCGCATTCTGGCGGTTTACGCATTGCACCGTTGGACAAACGGCTGATTTCGTTTTAAAACCGGTAGATTGCCAACCGCGAGGAGTTCCAATGACCAGCCCGATTGCCGAACAGCTTACCGAACGTTTCTTCCGCTATCTGGCGGTGACCAGCCAGAGTAACGCCGCCGCAGCCACCCTGCCCAGCACGCCGGGGCAGCATGAGATGGCGCAACTGTTGGCGGACGAGCTGAGCCGGCTCGGCCTGGCCGACGTGCAAATCGACGAGCACGCCACCGTGACCGCGCGCAAGCCCGGCACCCAACCCGGCGCGCCGCGCATCGGCTTCATCACGCATATCGACACCGTGGACGTTGGCCTCTCGCCCGAGATTCGCCCGCAGCGCCTGCGCTTCACCGGCGAAGATTTATGTCTGAACGCCGAGCAAGACATCTGGCTGCGGGTCGCCGAGCATCCGGAGATCCTGCCCTACCGGAACGAAGAGATCCTGTTCAGCGACGGCACCAGCGTGCTGGGTGCCGACAATAAGGCGGCGGTCACCGTGGTGATGACGCTGCTGGCCAACCTGACCGCGGCCGATCGCCACGGCGATATCGTGGTGGCGTTCGTGCCGGACGAAGAAATCGGCCTGCGCGGCGCCAAGGCGCTGGATCTGCAGCGCTTCCCCGTCGATTTCGCCTACACCATCGACTGCTGCGAACTGGGTGAAGTGGTATACGAGAATTTCAACGCGGCGGCGGCGGAGATCCGCATCGAGGGAGTGACCGCCCACCCGATGTCGGCGAAAAACGTGTTAATCAACCCAATACGCATCGCCAACGACATCATAAACCGATTCGACGTGCAGGATACCCCGGAGCACACCGAGGGGCGCGAGGGTTATTTCTGGTTCACCGATCTGGCCGCCAACGCCAATCAGGCGACGCTGAAGGTGTCGATTCGCGACTTCGATCGCGCGGCGTTCGAGACGCGCAAGGCCCGCCTTGAGGAGACGGTGCGCCAGGTGGCGGCCAACTATCCGCGCGCCAACGTCAGCTGCAGCGTCAGCGACATCTACAGCAACATCAGCAACGCCATCGGCGAGGACCGGCGCGCTATCGATCTGATCTTCGGCGCCCTCGCCGCCCACGGCATCCCGCCGAAGGTGATCCCGATGCGCGGCGGCACCGACGGCGCGGCGCTCTCCAGCCGCGGCATCCTGACGCCCAATTACTTCACCGGCGCGCATAACTTCCACTCGCGCTTCGAGTTTTTACCCGTCAGCGCCTTCGTGAAATCCTATCAGGTGACCCGCAGCATTTGCCTGCTGGCCGCGCGGCAAAGCGGCCAACCGGCTTAGCTCATCACCCAACCGAGCAACGCGGCCCATACCAACAACGGCAGCGAATAATAGTGGAAGCGCAACCAGATCATGCGCTCCCCCGCCATGCGCAGCGCAATCAGGTTGGCGAGCGATCCGATCGCCAACCCGAAGCCGCCGGCGTTGACCGCATAGGCCAGCTGAGCGCTGGAAGGCACATAGTTGAGCAACAGTATGGTGGCCGGCACGTTGCTGACGATCTGCGACAGCCCAACGCCCAACGCATACACGCCGCCCTCGCTCAGCCCGGCGATGGCGGCGAACGCCGGCTGAAGCGGCGGCAAACGGGTAAACAGGCCGACATCGATGAACATGGCGGCGAACACGAAAATCAGGCTCCAGTCGATCTGCAACAGCACCCGGCGCGCCAGCAGCAAGAAACCGGCGAACACCGCCAACAGCCCATACAACGGCAGATCGAAATCGAGACTCAGCAGGAAAACCGCATACAGCCCTACGCAGCTCAGCAACAGCGGCCGCTGGTAGGGATACCCCTCGGTATTCGGCGCTTTCACAATGTCGCGCGCCGGGAAGCTTAACCAGGTCAGCGCCAGCAAGCTCAACATCATTGCGGCGCCAAACGGCGCCATCTGGCCGATGAAACCGAGGAAAGAGAGGCCGGAGCGGCTCCACAGCAGGATATTTTGCGGGTTGCCGATCGGCGTCAGCAACGAACCGGCGTTCACCGCCAGCGCCTGGAAGATGATCAAGCGGCCAACCGGCAGCGCCGACAGCTTTTTCAGCGTGATGGTGAGCGGAATGACGATAAACAGCGCCACATCGTTGGTAAGAAACGACGACAGCAGCGCGGCGGAAAACACCAGGAACAGCGCCAGCCGCCGTTCGCTGAGCAAGCGGTTGATAATCTTGCGGCCGACAAAATCGAAGTAACCGCTGACCTCCACGCCTTTGGTCAGTAGCATCAGCCCCAACAGGGTGATGAGGGTACGGCCGTCGATAAAACCACCCAGCGCTGTCAGCGGTTGCGGATGAAAAGCGAACATCGCCACGCCGGCCAGCAGCAATGCATGCAAGAAGCGATCTTTGATAAAGGGGTGGATAAGCCGAGAAATGGCGGTTGAACTCATGGTGGCTGCGTGAACCTCACCGAAAAGAATGGGCAGACGTTAGCTCAGACGCGGCTTCAGTGCCAGCAAAATGCTATTTTACCTTTATCCGCTTTTCATTTGCCGCGCTTTACTTTATTTGTAGCGGCTTTCTCGTTTTCAAAGGACATGTTATGGCTTCCCTGTTCGCCAAAGGGGCGTTGCTGAGCGCCTTATGCGCCCTGCTCGCCGCCTGCGACGATGCCTCCTCCCGCCCGCAAATCGATATCGACGGCAAGACCATGGGCACCTTCTACAGCGTTAAGGTCAGCGGTGACGTCGCGATCGGCAAACAAGAGCTGCAGCGGCAGATCGACACGGTGCTCGAACGGGCCAACGACGATATCTCTACCTACCGCGCCGATTCGGTGCTGTCTCGGTTTAACCGCAGCGCCAGCCTCGGGCCGCAGCCGATCCCGCGCGGCATGGCGGACATCGTGTTGATGGCTCAACGCATCGGCCGCGATACCGGCGGCGCCATGGATATCACCGTCGGCCCGCTGGTGAACCTGTGGGGATTCGGCCCAGACAAACATCCGGTCAAGGTGCCGGAACAGGCGCAGATCGACGCGGCGAAGCAGCGCACCGGCCTGCAGCACCTGAAGCTGATCAGCGACAACCGCGGGGAGTGGCTGCAAAAAGATCTGCCGGACATGTATGTCGATCTCTCGACGCTGGGCGAAGGCTATGGCGCGGATGAGTTGGTGCGCCTGATGAACCGCAACGGCATTACCAACTACCTGGTATCGGTCGGCGGCGCGGTCTCTTCGCGCGGCGTCAACGGCCAGGGCAAACCCTGGCGGGTGGCGATCCAAAAGCCGACCGATCGTGAAAATGCGGTGCAGGCGCTGGTTGATCTGCACGGTTACGGCATCAGCACCGCCGGCAGCTACCGCAACTACTTTGAACAAAACGGCCAGCGCTACTCCCATGTCATCGATCCGACCACCGGCAGGCCGATCAACCACCGGCTGGTTTCCGCCACGGTGATCGCCCCGACCGCGCTTGAGGCCGACGGCTGGGATACCGGTCTGATGGTGCTGGGCACGGAGAAAGCGTTGCAGCTCGCGGAAGAGAAAGGGCTGGCGGTCTACCTGATCAGTAAAACCGACGACGGTTTCAGCGCCGTGATGACGCCGCAGTTCAAAGCGTTTTTGGTGCAGTGAGATAAAAAAAGCCCGGCACGCCATGGCCGGGCTTAGTCCTGTTCCGCGCCGATCACTTGGTCAGCGCGATGATGCCGAGGGTCAGACCGGCAACCGCCGCCGCGCCGCCGGCGATCGCGCCCGCGGTTTCCCAGTTATCCTGAGTGGTGCCCTTCATGCAGGTGTTGGTATGCACCAGACGCCCCTGGTCATCGTAGACCGGCACGCAGGGAGAATCGGTGGCGCATCCGGCCAACACGGCCGACAGTAACCCAACCGCAATTAACTTTTTCATACTTCTTGCCTCAATGTTCGATCACTTTATAAAGCTACGCCGAGCGATAATCACGCTACCAGGCTATTGTATGCCCAACGCGTGTAATGGCGAGGTAATGATGTGTCAGGGGATGTGATTTGGGAAAACTCCGAGCGCTCGGCAAGTGGGCTTTGAGCAATAAAAAGCCCGCGAAAACGCGGGCTTGATGGCGAGGTGAGGCTCAGGCGGGATTATTTCGCCAGTTTGCGCATCACCAGGGTGGCGTTGGTGCCGCCGAAGCCGAAGCTGTTGGACATCACGGTGGTCAGCTCGCGCTGAGTCGGCTGAGTCACGATGTTCATGCCAGCCGCCTGCTCATCCAGCGTTTCGATGTTGATGCTCGGTGCGATAAAGCCGTGCTCCAGCATCAACAGGCTGTAGATCGCTTCCTGCACGCCCGCGGCGCCCAGCGAGTGACCGGTCATCGCCTTGGTGGAGGAGATAGCCGGGGTATTGTCGCCGAATACTTCGCGAATGGCGCCCAGTTCTTTCACGTCGCCCACCGGTGTGGAGGTGCCGTGCACGTTGATGTAGTCGATCGGCGCGTCCAGATCCTGCATCGCCATCTTCATGCAGCGCACTGCGCCTTCGCCCGAAGGCGCAACCATGTCGGCACCGTCGGAAGTCGCGCCGTAGCCGACGATTTCTGCGTAGATATGTGCACCGCGCGCCAGCGCGTGCTCCAGTTCTTCAACCACCACCATGCCGCCGCCGCCGGCGATGACGAAACCGTCACGATCGGCGTCGTAGGTGCGGGAGGCTTTTTCCGGCGTGTCGTTGTACTTGGTGGACAGCGCGCCCATCGCATCGAACTCGCAGGCCATTTCCCAGCACAGCTCTTCGCCGCCGCCGGCGAACACGATGTCCTGTTTGCCCAGCTGGATTTGCTCAACCGCGTTGCCGATGCAGTGTGCGGAGGTCGCGCAAGCGGAGCTGATGGAGTAGTTCACGCCGTGGATTTTGAATGGCGTCGCCAGGCAGGCGGAAACGCCGGAAGCCATGGCTTTGGTGACCACGTACGGGCCAACCGCTTTCAAGCCGCGCGGGCTGCGCATCGCATCGGCGCCGAACACCTGGAAGCGCGGAGAACCGCCGCCGGAACCGGCGATCAGGCCTACGCGCGGGTTGTTTTGATACTCTTCTTCCTTCAGGCCGGAAGACGCGATCGCTTCTTGCATCGCCAGGAAGGCATAAATGGAAGCGTCGCTCATGAAACGCACCGCCTTGCGGTCGATCAGGCCGGTCGTGTCGAGCTTAACTTGCCCCCATACGTGACTACGCATGCCGGAATCTTTCAGCTCCTGGGAGAAAGTGATCCCAGAACGTCCTTCCTGCAGGCTTGCCAGGACCTCCTGCTGGTTATTACCAATGCTGGAGACAACTCCCAGGCCAGTAATCACTGCACGTTTCATTCAATACCTCTTCCACTATTAACCTACGGGATTTTGCATCGCACTTTAGCGTACAGATGTAAGCCGAACAAGTCCGATCAGCGTTTTTCAGCTTTATTGTTGTCCAGTTTGCGCCGGGGCGCCAGCGCCGTTAGAATTCGCGGCATCCCTTGAATTTCGAGCCATTGACCGTGAACCACGCCCCCATCCAAACCGCAACGCTAACCTGGAACGAACAGGGTACACCTGTTTCGAAACAGTTTGATGACGTCTATTTTTCCAATCAGGATGGGCTGGAAGAAACCCGTTATGTCTTCCTGCACGGCAATCGGCTGCCGCAGCGTTTCGCCATCCACCCGCGCTCGCTGTTTGTCGTGGCGGAAACCGGGTTTGGCACCGGGCTCAATTTCCTCACGCTGTGGCAGGCCTTCGCCGGCTTTCGCCAGGCCGAGCCGGACGCAACGCTGCAGCGCCTGCACTTTATCAGCTTCGAAAAATTCCCCCTGCAGCAGGCTGACCTGGCGGCGGCGCATGCGCGCTGGCCGGAGCTGGCGCCTTACGCCGACGAACTGCGCGCCCAATGGCCGCTGCCGTTGCCGGGTTGCCATCGCCTGCTGTTAGACGAAGGCCGCATTACGCTCGATCTGTGGTTCGGCGACGTCAACGATCTGCTGCCGCAGTTTGACGCCAGCATGAATAACCAGGTGGATGCCTGGTTCCTCGACGGCTTCGCGCCGGCAAAGAATCCCGACATGTGGACCGATCAACTGTTCGCCGCCATGGCGCGTTTCGCCCGGCCGGGAGGCAGCTTCGCCACCTTTACCGCCGCCGGCTTCGTGCGCCGCGGCTTGCAACAGGCCGGTTTTCAGGTCAACCGCTGCAAAGGCTTCGGCCAAAAGCGTGAGATGCTCGCCGGCGAGCTCCCAGCCGATGCGCAGCCCGCCGCACACCCAGCGCCCTGGTATCGACGCCCGGCGGCGGACAACACCGCCGACATCGCCCTGATCGGCGGCGGCGTCGCCAGCGCGCTCACTGCGCTGGCCTTGCTGCGGCGCGGCGCCACCGTCACGCTGTACTGCGCCGATGAACAGGCGGCCGAAGGCGCATCCGGCAACCGCCAGGGCGCGATTTATCCTTTGTTGAACGGCAGCGGCGACGCGCTGGAGAGTTTCTTCAGCGCCGCGTTTCCCTTCGCCCGCCGCCAATACGACGCCCTGTTGCAACAAGGCGTCGCCTTCGATCACCAGTGGTGCGGCGTCAGCCAGTTGGCCTATGACGAAAAGAGCAGCGCCAAGATCGCCAATATGCTGAAAACCGACTGGCCGCAGGCCTTGGCGATGGCGGCCGACCGCGAGACGCTCAGCGAACGCTGCGGCGTCGATACCGGCTTTGGCGGCATCACCTACCCGCTAGGCGGCTGGCTGTGCCCGGCCGAGCTGACGCGCGGCGCTATCGCGCTGGCGCAGCGCCAGGGCTTGGTCTGCCGCTACCGGCACGATGCAAAGATGCTGACGCAGGAAGAAAACGGCTGGCGCATCGATTTCGCCAACGGCGACTGCCGGCGCCATGCGACGGTGATCCTGGCCAACGGCCATCGGTTGGCCGAGCTGGCGCCGACGGAAGCCCTGCCGCTGTATTCGGTACGCGGGCAGGTGTCGCATATCCCGACCTCGCCGGCCCTCGGTCAACTGAAGCAGGTCTTGTGCTACGACGGCTACCTGACGCCGATTAATGCCAACAACGGCCAGCACTGCATTGGCGCCAGCTATCAGCGCGGCGACATCGCCACCGACTACCGCGAGCAGGAGCAACAGGAAAACCGCGAGCGCCTGCTGCGTTGCCTGCCGGAGCAGGCCTGGCCGCAGCAGGTGGACGTCAGCGCACGCCAGGCGCGCTGCGGCGTGCGCAGCGCCACCCGCGATCATCTGCCGATGGTCGGCGCGCTGCCGGACTATCAGGCCACGCTGACGCAGTATCAGGATTTGCAGCGGCAAAATCAGCGCGGCGAAACCGTCGCCGATGCGCCGGTCTATCCCGGCCTGTTCGCTATCGGCGGGTTAGGCTCGCGCGGCTTGTGTTCGGCGCCGTTGGCGGCGGAAATTTTGGCGGCGCAGCTGTTCGGCGAGCCGTTGCCGGGCGATGCGCGCCTGCTGGCGGCGTTGAATCCGAATCGGATGTGGGTGCGGAAATTACTGAAGGGACGTGCGGTTTAATCAACCCGGAGGGGCGCGGCGATCGCGCCCCGGCATGGCGGTCAGGCGGCAGGGGTGGCAGCCTGATAGAGGTTTTCCCACATGCCGCGCACCAGGATCTGATCCGGCGGCGAAAGTTCACCGGCGGCGATCGCCTTGTGCAGGCTCTCCTCCACCCGCGCTTTCAGCGCTTCAGCGGTGTGTTCGCCCTGCTCTTCCGCTTCGGCCACCGCCAGCGTCAGATGACCGCGCAGGTAGCCACCGGCAAACAGTTCATCATCGCTGGCGTGCTCTACCATGTCATCAATCAGCGCCAAAATGCGCGCTTCAAATTCTGCGATCATCAAATTTCCTCATTAAATAACGGACTGTGGCGTCAGTTGAGATCTTCCGGGTACGGAAAATGCTCGGCCGCCAACGGTGGCGTATTGTAGAACGATTGCAGCGCCTGAATAAAGCGCGCAGGCCTTGTGGGTATTCCCTGCTCCAGCAGCGTCAATACCCGGTCGCGCACCTTGCGTTGGAACGCAATGCGATCCGGCTCGCAGTCGCCATTCAGGTTGTCGCAGCTGACGTTAAACGGGAAACCGGCCGCCACGCAGAACATCCATTCCAGCGCCTGCGGTTTTATCTCCACGGCTTCGAATTCGCTCTGGGTCTGCGCGTCGCGCCCGTCCGGGCAATACCAATAACCGAAGTCCACCAATTGACGGCGCGCTTCACCGGCGATGCACCAGTGCGAGATTTCGTGCAGGCCGCTGGCGTAGAAACCGTGGGCGAACACGATGCGGTGATACGGCAGTTCATCGTCGGCCGGCAGGTAAATGGGTTCGTCGTCGCCCTTCACCAGGCGAGTGTTGTAGTCATCGCTGAAGCAGCGATTGAAGATCTCGATCAGCTGTTCATAGCGATGACGGGTCTGCGTGTCTGACATAAAAACTCTATAACCACAAAAATAAAGAGGCCATTATACCCGATAAGACAGGGCGCGTAAGCAGCGCCCCCTTTTCATCTTTAACCGTGCATCAAGGCGGTCAACCACTGCTGAATTTCCGCGCCGTGATTGTCGTACAGCAGCTTGAGGCTCATCACCAGCGAGACGATCACGATCATCGGCCGAATCAATTTCTGGCCGCGGGTCAGCACCATGTGCGCGCCCAAACGCGCCCCCAGCACCTGCCCCACCAACATCACCAGACCGATGCTCCACACCACCTTGCCGCCGATGATGAACAGCGCCAGCCCGCCGACGTTGGAGGTAAAGTTCAGCACCTTGGCGTGCGCCGTGGACTTGGCGAGGTTGAAACCGCACAGCGTCACGTAGGCCAGCGCGTAGAATGACCCGGCGCCGGGGCCGAAAAAGCCGTCGTAAAACCCGACGCAACCGCCGGCCACCAGCCCGAACGGCAAGGCCCCGAGACGGCGTTGACGATCTTCCTCACCCAGTCGCGGCATCAACAAGAAATAGAGACCGATGCCGATCACCAGCAGCGGCAACATCTGCCGCAGCAAATCGGCGCGCATATGCTGCACCAAAATGGCGCCGGCGATCGAGCCGATCAGCGTCAGAAAAATCGTCAGCTTCTGGTCGTTGAGATTCACCGCTCGCCGACGAATGAAGTACAGACTGGCGGAGAAGGAGCCGCCGACCGACTGCAACTTATTGGTCGCCAGCGCCTGCGCCGGAGGAACCCCCACTGCCAGCAAGGCCGGCACCGTCAGTAATCCGCCGCCGCCGGCGATGGAGTCGATAAACCCCGCCAGCAGCGCTACCGCAAACAACACCCCGAGCATCTCGGGGCCAATGACGAACCAGTCCATGTGTTATTCCGCTGAGAAATGGTGATCCAGCAATGCCTGACAGGTCGGCGGTAACGGCGGCGGCACGGGTTTGCCCGGCTTCGCGTTCGGCTGATGCGGTACGAACCAGCTCGCCAGTTCGGCGCCGCAGCCGTCGCCCGGCGGCGGCGTATCCTGCTCCTGGCACTCCAGGCTGCCGGCCGGACAACGCAGGCGCACGTGCATGTGCGCACGGTGGCCGAACCACGGCCGCACCTTGTGCAACCAGGCTCGATCGGCGCCGGCATCCAGGCACAGGCGCTGCTTGATCGCCGGATTGACGAAGATGCGCGTCACCTCCGCATCCTGTGCCGCCAGCTTAATCAGCGACTCAATTTGCGGTTGCCATTGGCGCGCCACCACCTGCTTGCCGTCGCCCGACACCAGGTCGATCGGCTGCGGCTTCAGCAATTGCTGCGCGCTCCAGCGTTGGCGCGGCAACTGCAGCCAGATGTCAACATCGAGCCCCGACTGGTGGCTGGCGTGGCCGCTGCTGAAGCGCCCGCCGGCCGGCATCGCCATGTCGCCGATCAGCACCGTGCCCAGCGCTTTCTGATTCGCCTGGCTGCTGAGACGCTGAATGAACGCCAGCAGATCCGGGTGGCCGAAATAGCGGCGCTGGTCGGTACGCATCACCTGGTAGTTCGGTGAGTTCAGCGGCAGCGGCTGCGCGCCGATGACGCAACCGTTGGCGAAACCGCCCACCGCCTGCGGCGCGCCGGCCACCGGATGGTCGATTTTCTGCCACGGCGTCAGCGCCATGGCGGAAGCGGAGGCCGTCAGGACCAGCAAGCCCAACATCCAGTTTTTCATGGCGATTACCAGCGCGGCACGTCGGAAACCACATCACCGTTTTGCGCACGCTGGCGCAGCAGGTGATCCATCAACACGATCGCCATCATCGCTTCGGCGATCGGCACGGCGCGGATGCCCACGCACGGATCGTGGCGACCGCGGGTCACCATTTCCACCGCTTCGCCCTGGCGATTGATGGTGCGCCCCGGCACCATGATGCTGGAGGTCGGTTTCAGCGCCAGATGCGCGATCACCGGTTGGCCGCTGCTGATGCCGCCGAGAATGCCGCCAGCATGGTTGCTCTGGAAGCCTTCCGGGGTGATTTCATCGCGGTTTTCGCTGCCGCGTTTGGTCACCACGGCGAACCCGTCGCCGATCTCCACGCCTTTCACCGCGTTGATGCTCATCAGCGCATGCGCCAGATCGGCGTCGAGGCGGTCAAACACCGGCTCACCCAAGCCAACCGGCACGTTTTCAGCGATCACGCTGACCTTGGCGCCGATGGAGTCGCCCTCTTTTTTCAGCGCGCGCATCAGTTCGTCCAGCGCTTCCAGCTTGTCCGGATCCGGGCAGAAGAACGGGTTCTGCTCGACCTGATCCCAGTCTTTCAGCTCACAGGTCACGTCGCCGATCTGCGCCAGATAGCCGCGCACCTGCACGCCGAACTTCTGCTGCAGGTATTTCTTGGCGATAGCGCCCGCCGCGACGCGCATGGCGGTTTCACGCGCCGAAGAGCGGCCGCCGCCGCGATAGTCGCGCAGACCGTATTTCTGTTCGTAGGTGTAGTCGGCATGCCCCGGACGGAACACGTCTTTGATGGCGCTGTAGTCTTGCGAGCGCTGATCGGTGTTTTCAATGATCAGACCGATGCTGGTGCCGGTGGTCACGCCTTCGAATACGCCGGAGAGAATGCGCACCTGATCCGGTTCGCGACGCTGGGTGGTGTAACGCGAGGTGCCCGGACGACGGCGGTCCAGATCGTGTTGCAAATCGGCTTCGGTAAGCGGGATGCCTGGCGGCACGCCGTCGACGATACAACCCAGCGCCACCCCGTGAGATTCACCGAAGGTGGTGACGCGGAAAATCTGCCCAATACTGTTTCCTGCCATCACGGCTCCTTACCGTTAGTCTTTTATCGTTATGAGGCCCGCCATACGGGCCTTGGAAATGCGGCTTAGCTGCGATAGAGGCTGAAGTGATCCTTGCAATCCACCAGCTGCTGTTTGGTCAGCATGAACACGCCGTCGCCACCGTTTTCGAACTCCAGCCAGGTGAACGGAATGTCCGGATATTGTTCCATCAGATGTACCATGCTGTTGCCCACTTCACAAATCAGCACGCCGTCGTCGGTCAGGTAGTCCGGCGCGCAGGCCAGAATGCGGCGCACCAGCTTCAGGCCGTCGCTGCCCGCCGCCAGGCCCAGTTCCGGCTCGAAGCGGAACTCCTGCGGCAGATCCGACATGTCTTCCGCATCGACGTACGGCGGGTTGGTGACGATCAGATCGTACTGGATCGCGGGAACGTCGCGGAACAGATCGGAACGGATCGGGATCACCTGATGTTCGACGCCGTGCGCCTGAATATTGCGCTCGGTTACCGCCAGCACTTCGCTGGAGATGTCCACCGCGTCCACTTCCGCTTCCGGGAAAGCGTAGCCGCAGGCGATGGCGATGCAGCCGCTGCCGGTGCACATGTCGAGGATATGGCGCGGCGGGTGCGGGATCAGCGCGCTGAAACGATCGTTGATCAGCTCGCCGATCGGCGAACGCGGCACCAGCACGCGCTCGTCGACGTAGAATTCCATGCCGCAGAACCAGGCCTTGTTGGTCAGGTAAGCGACCGGGATGCGTTCGTTGACGCGGCGGATCACGCGCTCAACGATGCGATGGCGCTCGCTGGAAGTCAGACGGGCGGTGTGCATGTCCTCCGGAATGTCCAACGGCAGGAACAGGCTTGGCAGCACCAATTGCACCGCTTCGTCCCACGGATTATCGGTTCCGTGACCATAATAGATATTGGCGGCGTTGAAGCGGCTTACCGTCCAGCGCAGCATATCTTGAATGGTGTGCAGTTCGTTCACTGCTTCGTCGACGAAAATTTTGTCCAATTTGCCCTCCGGCAGGCGCTGTGTTTCATGATTTAGCCGCATAGTTTGCCATGAAGCCCGCGACAAATCACGCTTGCCCCTCGCGCTTTTCACTCTGGCCCGAGTTTTGCGTCGACAGCGCTCATTCACAAGGTAAACTAGCGAAATAAACGATTTCCGGTGAATGAAGCATGAAGAACAAGCCCCCTCTGAGCAAAGACGAACAACAGCTCTTCAGAGAGTCGGTGGCGGGCGCGAAAAAGCTGCGCCAGGACACCATCGTCCACCGCCCGCCGAAGCCCAAGGTCAAACAGATTGCGCCGCAGCGATTGCTGCAGGAGCAGGTCGATGCCAGCTATTATTTTTCAGATGAATACCAGCCGCAGTTGGAAGAGGAAGGCCCGACGCGCTACGTGCGCCCCGGCAGCAGCCCGTATGAGCTGAAGAAGCTGCGACGCGGCGATTATTCGCCGGAACTGTTTCTTGATTTGCACGGCCTGACCCAGCTGCAGGCCAAGCAGGAGCTGGGGGCGCTGATCGCCGCCTGCAAACGCGAGCACGTGCACTGCGCCTGCGTGATGCACGGGCACGGCAAGCACATCCTCAAACAGCAAACGCCGCTGTGGCTGGCGCAGCATCCCGACGTGCTGGCGTTCCACCAGGCGCCGAAGGAATGGGGCGGCAACGCCGCCATCCTGCTATTGGTGGAACTGGCCGAGTAGTTCCTGCAAAAACGACTCAGGGCGATGTCAGACATCGCCCTGAGTTTATTCCGCACCGCATCCGCGGTTCACACTTTGGCCATCACCTGCGACGGGCTGACCTGCCATTCAAACTTGCCGTAGCTGCCGTCGGCCGGCAGATCGACGTTGGCAATCGCCGAGGTCGCGAACATCGGCGGGCACTCGCCCGGGCACAGTTCAGCCACCAGATACCCCACCAGCGGCAGGTGCGACACGATCAGCACCGAGCTCACCCCTTGCATCGCCAGCGCCTGCAGATAGCTGCCGACCTGTTCGGCGTTGCCGCCCGGCGTCAGCTCGGGCAGCACTTCTTCGCCCTCCGGCAGCGTCAAGGCTTCACGCACCGTCGCCAGCGTCTGTTCGGCCCGCAGATAGGGGCTGACCAGCACGCGTTCAATATCCACAGACTTGGTGTTCAACCAGGCCGCCATCTGACGGGACTCGTCGCGGCCGCACAGGGTAAGGGGCCTTACCGCATCGCTGGCTGCCTCGAGCGCCGCCTCTCCGTGACGCATAATCAAAACTTGCATATTGCACCGCTGTTGTTGACAAAGTAACGCTATACAGAAACGCCGTGCGTGCTGTACCGCCGAGTTTTCCAACCCAAAGCCAAAGCTTTAAAACGATAACGCGCCGTCTCTTTATGGCGGCCGGGCATTTTGCCTGAAAGTTTGCCTAAAGAAAATGCTGTTTTTTACAGCAACCCTCCCCGGGCAAACCTCGATTGCTCACAGAACAATCAATTCAACGGGTTAAATTTTAACCTTGCCGCCATGAAATTTATTGATGACGGTCAAGCTAACTTACCGCTGCCTGCGCCTTGCTGTACAGCCTCACCGGCTGACGCTGTTGCAAGGAGTGATGGCGATCACAACGCGGCCCTGTTGCAACTATAGTGCAAATCGGGCCGTCCTGCGTTCAGCTCCCCTGCGGGTAAAAACGCTCGCCCTGCTGCGCCATGCGCTGCAAGCGTTCGCACGGCGCAAAGTGCTCGCCGTGCTGCTGGCGCAGGTATTCCAACGTTTTCACCACTTTTTCGGCGCCGAGCTCGTCCATATAGCGGAACGGGCCGCCGAGGAACGGCGGGAAGCCGATGCCGAACACCGCACCGATATCGCCGTCGCGCGCGCTGCGGATCACGCCTTCATCCAGGCAGCGCGCCGCTTCGTTCAGCATCATCATCACGCAGCGCTGGGCGACGGTCGCCGGCAGCATGTGCGACTTCGGCGTGACGCCGAGCAACGTATACAATGAGGTATCCGCACGTTTACGCCGCTGCCGCTGCTGCCCTTCGCTCGGGTAGAGATAGAAGCCGCGGCCGTTCTTGCGCCCTTTACGCCCGTCCTTCAGCACCGCATCGAACGCAGCCGGCGCGGCGAAACGCGGCCCCAGCGCCTCGACCAGCA
The DNA here is from genome assembly GCF_059652115.1 of Serratia sp. EC4. NCBI lineage: Bacteria > Pseudomonadati > Pseudomonadota > Gammaproteobacteria > Enterobacterales > Yersiniaceae > Serratia > Serratia sp. EC4. The sequence continues at coordinate 1,275,558 of NZ_JBNIDE010000001.1, forward strand.
CGGGAATGATTTTGGTGCCAACGTCGATGCCCACTTCATCCAGCAGGGTAATCGGGCCGACCGGGAAACCGAAGTCCACCAGCGCCTTGTCCAGCGACTCCATCGGCTCGCCTTCCAGCAGGCAGCGCGCCGCTTCGTTGATGTACGGCGCCAGGATGCGGTTGACGTAAAAACCGGCGCTGTCGCCCACCACGATGGCGGTCTTGCCCTGCTTGTGCGCCAGCGCCACGGTGGTGGCGATGGTCTCTTCGCTGGTGCCGGCGTGCGGGATCACTTCCACCAGCGGCATTTTATCCACCGGGCTGAAGTAGTGCAGACCAATCACCTGCTGCGGCCGCTGGGCCTTTTCGGCGATGTGGCCGATAGGCAGCGAAGAGGTGTTGGAGGCGAACACGGTATGCGGCGCGCAGTTCGCTTCGACCTCGGCCACCATCTGCTGTTTCAGCGCCAGATCCTCAAACACCGCCTCGACCACGATATCCGCCTGCTCAAAGCCGGTGTAATCGGTAGAGCCGGAGATCAGCATCATCTGTTTTTGCCGCTCCGCCGGGCGCATGCGCTTGCTGCGTACCCGTTTGCCGAGCACATCCCAGCTGTATTTCAGCGCGTGATTGATGCCGGTTTCATTGATGTCTTTGATGCGAACTGGCAAACCGCCGCGCGTGGCGGTGACACAGGCGATACCGCCGCCCATCAGGCCGCCGCCGAGAATGCCGACGCGATGCAGGGCATGCGGCTGAGCGTTGCCGCCCCGCTCTTTTTTCAGCGCGGTGGAGGCGAAGAACAGGCTGCGCAACGCCGCCGACTGCGGCGTCATCGCCAGCTCGCCAAAGGCGCGCGCTTCGGCCTCATAGCCGCTGGCGCTGCCGTGATCCAGCCCGGTGCGCACCACCTGAATAATGCGCTCCGCCGCCGGGTAGTTGCCGTGGGTTTTCGCCAACGTTTTCTTGCGCACGATGCTGAACAGCAGATTTCTGCCCAGCGGGCCGTTGAGCAGGCGATCCTGCCACGGCAGCTCGCGCTGATGTTTCCAGCCCTGTTTCACCCGCTCGATGGCGGTCTGCAACAGGATCGACTGCGGCACGGCGTCGTCCACCAGCCCCATGCGCAGCGCCTGGCGGGCGCGAATGTGCTTGCCGGTCAGGATCATGTCCAGCGCCTTGGCGGCGCCGATCAGGCGCGGCAGGCGCTGAGTGCCGCCAGAGCCCGGCAGCAGGCCCAGTTGCACTTCCGGCAGACCGAGCGCGGTTTTGTCATCCAGCGAACAGACGCGGCCGTGGCAGGCCAGCGCCAACTCCAGGCCGCCGCCAAGGCAGGCGCCGTGGATGGCGGCCACCACCGGCACCGGGAAGGCGGCGATCTGCGCCAGCGTGCTCTGCCCTTTCTTGGCCAGCGTTTCCGCCTCTTTGGCGCTGGTGCAGGCAGCGATCATAGTGATGTCGGCGCCGGCGATAAACGAGTCCGGCTTGCCGGAAACGATCACCAGCCCTTCCAGCGCGGTATGCTGCTGCGCCCGGATCAGCACGTCATTCACCTGTTCGACGAACTCGGCCTTGAGCGTATTGACCTTGTCGCCCGGCACGTCGATGGTGATCACGCCGATATTGTCGGGGCGAATCGTCAGCTGAAAGGCCGACGGTTTGGCCCGCTGTTCGTGCAATGCGTTTTCGGCACTCATTATTCCACCTCCACGATCATCGCGGCGCCTAACCCGCCGGCGGCGCAGGCGGTGGTCAGGCCCAACCCGCCGCCGCGGCGTTTCAGCTCGCGCAGCGTCTGGGTGATCATGCGCGCGCCGGTGGCGGCGAACGGGTGGCCATAGGCGATGGAACCGCCCAAGACGTTGAATTTGTCCATGTCCACCTCGCCGATCGCCTGGCTGCGGCCAAGCTTCTCGCGGGCGAACGCTTCGCTGGCGAACATCTTCAGGTTAGCCAGCGTTTGCGCGGCGAAAGCTTCATGCATGTCGATGAGCGTCAGATCGGCCAGACCGATGCCGGCGCGATCCAGCGCCAGCGGCGTAGCGTAAGAAGGCCCCAGCAGCATGTCTTCCCACACGTCGATGGCGGCGAAGGCGAAACTGCGCAGATAGCCGAGCGGCTGCAGCCCCAGCGCTTTGGCGCGCGATTCGCTCATCATCAATACCGCCGCCGCGCCGTCGGTCAGCGGCGTGCTGTTGGCCGCGGTGACGCTGCCATGCTTGCGATCGAACGCCGGTTTCAGCTTGGCGTAAGAAGCCAGGCTGGAGTCTTTGCGGATATTGTTGTCTTCGGAAAGCTGGGCGCGGTAAGGCGGCACGTAGGCGGTCATCACCTCGTCGCGCAGCCACCCCTCCCGCCAGGCTCTGGCCGCCAGTTCGTGGGAACGGTGCGCCAGCGCATCCTGCGCTTCGCGGGTGATGCCGTGGCTTTTCGCCATCTGCTCAGCGGTATCGCCCATGCGCAGACCGGTGGAATACTCCGCCACCGCCGGCGGCACCGGCATCAGATCGCGGAATTTCAGCCGGCTGAACAGTTTGAGACGCTGCGACAGCGTGCGCGCCTTGTTGACGTCCACCAGCGTGCGCGCCAACGCCTTGCTGACCCCGATCGGCAAGACGGAAGAAGAGTCCGCCCCGCCGGCGATGCCGACGCTGATGCTGCCGGCCATGATGCTCTCCGCCACGTTGGCGATCGCCTGGAAGCTGGTGGCGCAGGCGCGCGACACGCTGTAAGCGTCGGTATGAACGCTCATGCCGGTGCCAAGCACGATTTCACGCGCGATGTTCGGCGCCTCGGGCATTTGCACCACCTGGCCGAACACCAGCTGTTCGATCAGTTGCGGATCGATGCCGCTGCGCGCCAATAGCTCGCTCACCGCCGTTTTCCCTAAATCCACCGCCGGAATGCCGTGATAGGCAGTCGCCTGTTTGGCAAAGGGGGTACGCAGTCCATTCACAATCGCAATGCGGTCACCATGACGGGTCACCAACGGCAGTGCCTTACTCATAAATGCTCCCGAAGAAAATAACGTCAGCGCAATGGGCAGAAAGAGGTCTGACCTGATGAGGTCATTGTTAACCAAACGGTTACATTTGGCAAACCGGCAGAGATCAAAACTGCGAGCAGGCGCACTTTCTATGGGGAACGAGGCGGAGAAGGAAATCCCCGGCGCGCAGCAGGCGGCGCCGGGGGTAAAGCGGGGATTAACGCAGGCCGAGCTGGAAGATCAGGGTTTCCGCCTGGCAGGCGAAGGTGAAATCGGCCTCCAACTGCACGCCGCCGTCAACCGGTTTAATGCTACTGCTGATGTCACAAGGATCGGACTCGACCGCGCGCGCCTTTTCGCTCAGGGCCGCCAGCATCGCCTCCGCATCTTGTTGATTACCGAACACCTGGCTGTAGGACGCGGTGCAATCGGTGTTATCCATCACGGTGCCGACATCCACGCAGCAACACGCGGCAGTTTCCTGGGCGCTGCATTTATTAATTGCATCTGACATGATTGGTTCTCCTCAAGGGCCTCTGTTATCAGCCCAAATTGCCGTTTCACTCACCGGCACAAAGCCACAAAATTCTGCGGGTATTTTACGCTTCCACGCCGGCAATCACTAGCACTTACTTTTACTGGGTGTTTTAAGTGATGGAAATCACAAATAAAAATGAGCATCTGCTAAGGAACGGTAAGAATTTTGTTATTTACCGCTGGCTTTTTGTTAAGCAGATCTCTTTTTTGATATCAGGTTGGAAATATTTCAAAAACAAACTTGCAACAATTTCACAGGTCAGACCTATACTTCAGCCACTGGTCTGATTTGTCTGAACGATAACGGACCCTACAATCCCGCGCTCCTTGTTACTTCGTGTAACAATAGTTTAAATAATAAACACATAATGAGGTTTTGGTCATGAGCCAGAAAAACCTATTGACTAAATCAGCTCTCGCAGCTGCAGTGGCAATTATTTCTTCAAACGTGTCTGCCGCAGGATTCCAGCTGAATGAGTTCTCATCAGCTGGTTTAGGACGTTCGTATTCTGGCGAAGGCGCCATGGCGGATACGGCGGCTTCCGCAAGCCGCAACCCGGCGTTGTTGATGATGTATACCCGCCCCGAGCTGTCCATCGGCGCAGTCTTCATCGACCCGGACGTTGACATCACCGGCAAATCGCCTTCCGGCGCCAGCCTGGACTCCAAAAATATCGCCCCTGTCGCCTGGGTGCCGAACCTGCATTATGTTCACCCGATTAACGATCAGTTCGCCGTAGGCGGCTCGGTCACCAGCAACTTCGGTTTGGCGACCGAATTCAACGACGGTTATACCGCCGGCGCTTACGGCGGTAAGACCGATCTGACTACCGTTAACCTCAACCTGAGCGGCGCCTACCGTCTGAATCAACACTTCAGCTTCGGTCTGGGCTTCGATGCGGTGTACGCCAAAGCCAAACTGGAACGTTACGCCGGTGAATTGCCGAAACTGCTTGCAGGTCAAGGCCTGCAAACCGGTAGATTAACGCCTCAGCAAGCCGGAATGATCGCTCAAATCCCTGGCGATACCCAGATTTCTCACCTGAAAGGCGATAAATGGGGTTACGGCTGGAACGCCGGCATCCTGTACGAAGTGGATGAAAACAACCGTTACGGCTTCACCTATCGCTCTGAAGTCAAAATCAAGTTCGACGGCGATTACAAGAGCAGCCTGCCAGCACAATTCAACCCTCTGACTCAATCTCTGGGCTTAGGCTTGCCTTGGGGCACCAGCGGCAGCACCATCCCGGGTTCTCTGGATCTCAACCTGCCGGAAATGTGGGAGCTGTCCGGTTACAACAAAGTGGCGCCGCAGTGGGCCATTCACTACAGCCTGGCCTATACCAGCTGGAGTCAGTTCCAGGAGTTGAGAGCCACCGGCAACAATGGTCAGACGCTGTTCGAGAAGCATGAAGGCTTCCGCGATGCCTACCGTATCGCGCTGGGCACCACCTACTTCTACGACGACAACTGGACATTCCGGACCGGTATCGCCTTCGATGACAGCCCGGTGCCCGCCCAAAACCGTTCGATCTCCATTCCCGATCAGGACCGTTTCTGGCTGAGTGCCGGTACTACCTATGCGTTCAACAAAGACGCCTCGGTTGATGTCGGCGTGTCCTACATGCACGGCCAGAAAGTCACCATCAACGAAGGCCCTTACACCTTCAACTCGGTGGGTAAAGCCTGGCTGTACGGCGCCAACTTCAACTACCGCTTCTAATCTCGCCTGAGATGGATGCCAAAGCGCCCCCTGGGGCGCTTTTTCTTTGCCTGCCGCTTGCCGCCGGCATAAAAAAACCCGCCTGACGGCGGGTTTTCATTGGCATAATGCCCGGGATTACTGCGAGTCGATCTCGTCCAGTTCGCCCTGAATCGCCTTGGCGTTCGGGTTCTCTTCCGGCTTGAGCGAGCCGCCGTTGGCGATGAAATCGTGGCGCTGGAAGTAAGCCTCGCGCACCATGACATAAGGATCGGAAGAGTTGCGCAGCAGGCCGTCGGAATCCAGCAGTTGAGCACGGGTTTCGATACCCTCGACCACCCATTTGCCCGCCGACATCCAGAAGGTCAGGTAGCTCAGCATCGGATACAGCGTATCCGCAAAGTCGCCGCCTTCGTCACGCAGCGTGAAGCTGCCGTAGCCCGGCAACATCACGTACGGGCCGTAACCCACATCGTAATGACCCAGCGTGCTGCCGAAGCGGTTCGGTTCTTCGCGCGCCAGTTTCGGGTTGGCCATGCCGGCCACATCGATCAGACCGCCCATCCCAAGCAGGGTGTTCAGGAAGAAACGGTTGAAGTGGATCATCCCGCGGTAAGGATCGCCCTTCAGGAAGGCGTTGACCATGCTGGCCGGCTCTTCCAGGTTGGAGGTGAAGTTGCTGATGCCGTTACGCGCCGGCATCGGCACGTAGTCGCGCCAGGCCACCGCGACCGGACGCAGAATATAAGGATCCAGGACGTTGTAGTTGAAGTCGAACATCGTCCGGTTAAATCCTTCCAGAGGATCGGAACGCCCTTGCGGCTCATTGTCTGGCGCGCTGGCACAGCCCACCAGTAATGCCGCTGCGAATGCCACCCCAGTCAGGCGAAAGTTCATATTTTTCTCCATAAAAACACGTTCGGTCTTATTTTTCAGGGACCTGCTTGTTTATCTGAACGCTAACCTGCTCTTTACCGCTGAATGTCTGCAGCGAGCTTTCGCCGAACCAGTCCCCCGGCTGCGGCGTGGCCAATCCGTCCTGTGAGAGGCGCACACGCACCTGCACCTGATGCTGTGCCGAGAGTAGACGCTCGGGCATCATGGCGTTGCTGTCGTCCAGAGAGAAAGACAGCGGAAAACGGCTCAACGGCAATTGTTTTACCGCGACCGGCACCGGGCTGACGCCGTCGGTCACCGAGATAACCAGCGTCCCCTGCGGCGGCATGGCTTTCGCCGCCTGCGGTGACAGTGAAACAGTCACATTCAGTTTAACAGTTTCTCCGCCGGCCTGGGCTTTTGCTTGTGCAATACTGCGCTTTATCACTTCCGCGCGCGGATCGTTGGCCGGCAGCAGCTGCAGCATCACTTGCCAGGCGCCGATCGCCTGTTTGAAATCGCCCTGTTCGAAGGCATTGAACGCCAGCAGGCTCAGCACCCGCGGATCGCTGTGGTTTTCCGCGATCATGCGCCGCAACAGCTGCGTCGCCTGCTTGTTATCCTCCGGATCGTTGGATCGCGTCAAGACCTCGGCATAGCCGAGCCGCACTTCCAGACTATTCGGATCCAATTGATAAGCATGAGCAAAGGCCTGCGTGGCGGTAGTGGCATTGTTCAACGCCATGCCGACGCGCCCCAGCATCATCCAGTCGTTGATATTGCGATCGTCCTGCTGCAGCGCGGTGCGCAGCCCCAACCCGAGACGGGCAATCTCTTCCATGCTCAGCGGTTTGGCGCGCTCATTGGCGACGCGCTCGCGCAATTCCGGCATTTGCGCCTGCACCAGGCGCCAGTCCAGCACCTGCGCCAGCCCGCCGGTTTTCAGATAAAAGCCAACGGTCACCGCCAGCAATAGCAGCACGCCCGGCACCAGCGCCCAGCGGTTGATCGGCTTCGCCTGCGCCATCTGCTCGGCCGGGATGTCGTTCAACAGGTTCTGTTGCAGCTCTTTGACCAGTTCCGGACGCTCGGCTACCACGCCCTGCTGCTCATCCTGCTCCAACTCGCTGAGGCGATCCTGATAAAACGCCTTGTTCAACGCATCGCGCGTGGCGGCGCTCTGCTTGCCGTGGCGCATCGCCGGCACCACCAGCAACGCGGCGGCGCCGGCCAGCAACACGCAAATAATCAGCCAAAAAGCCATTAGGGTTTCTTCCTGTCAGTCTCTTGCAACAGCGCCGCCAGGCGCTGCCGTTCCCGTTCGGAGAATGCATCGTCCACCGCCGCGTCGGGCTTGCGACGGGTGCGCAGGATCACCACCGCCCCGCCGATCAATACGAACAGCAGCGGGCCGATCCACAAGATCAGCGTCGCCGGCGTTACCGGCGGCTCGTAGGTGACGAAGTTGCCATAACGCGCCACCATGTAATCGATGATCTGCTGCTTGCTTTGCCCCTGCATCATCAGCTCGTACACCTTGGTGCGCATGTCGGCGGCGATAATGGCGTTGGAATCGGCAATGCTGTTGTTCTGGCATTTCGGGCAGCGCAGCTGTTCGGTCAACTCGCGATACTGCTGCTCCTGCTCGACGGAGTTGAAGCGATAGGTATCGATCGCCGCGGCGGCGCTCCAGCTCAGCAGCGCGGCGCACAGCAGAACAATCAACCTCATGCCTCACCCCCGTACTTTTTATACAACGGCAGCACTTCCTGCTGCCAGACGCGCTCATTCATGTCGCCGGCGTGGCGATAGCGAATGATCCCCTGGCCGTCGATAAGGAAGGTCTCAGGCGCGCCGTACACCCCGAGATCCAACCCCAGCATGCCGTCACCGTCGTACAGGCTGAGCGCATAGGGATTGCCGAGGGAATTCAGCCAGGCCACCGCCTTGGCGCGATCGTCTTTATAGTTCAGGCCGACCACCCGTACGCCGCGCGCCGCCAGCGTATTGAGATACTGATGTTCCGCGCGGCAGGTCGGGCACCAGGTGGCCCAGACGTTGAGCAAGATCGGCTTGCCGTCGCGCAGCACCGCCTGATCGTAGGTTTTGCCGGGCTGATCCAGCGATTCCAGCTTGAAGGTCGGCACCGGTTTGCCGATCAGCGCCGACTCCAGCATGGTCGGATCTTCGCCGCCCGCGTTGCGCGTCAGCTGCACCATCAGGGCCGCCACCAACAGCAGGAAAAGTATCAATGGGATAAACAGCAGCTTACGCTTCATGATTGCGCCTCCAGCTTGCCTTCGCGCTTGAGCTTTTTGCTCATGCGATAACGCGGGTCGAGAATGCACAGCAGGCCGCCGATCGCCATAAAGACGCCGCCGAACCAGATCCAGCGCACGAAGGGTTTGTAATACAGACGCACCGCCCAGGATCCGTCTTCCAGCTCCTCGCCCAGCGCCGCGTACAGATCGCGGCTGAACCCGCCGTCGATCGCCGCCTCGGTCATCATGCTGCGCGCCACGCTGTAGTAGCGTTTCTCCGCATGCAGCGTCGCCTCCGGCTTGCCGTTGCGCGTCACGTCGATGATGCCGACGCCGCCGCTGTAGTTCGGGCCGCGAATGTCGTGCACGTCGCGGAACACGAAGTGATAATTGTGGATATCCACGCTGTCGCCGGCCTTCATCCGCACGTCGCGCTCCACGCTGTAGTTCTGGCTGAAGGCGATGCCGATCACCGTCACCGCCACGCCGAGGTGGCCGAGCACCATGCCCCAATGGCTGCGAGACAGCTGCCGCAGACCGCGCCAGAAACCGTGGCGGTGGGTGGCGCGCTCATGCAGCTCCATCAGCGTCAGGATGATCACCCACAGCGCCATGATCAGGCCCACCACCGTCATGCCGGCGATGCTGTCCTGCAGCAGCCACGGCAGCAGAATCGACAGCACCAGCGTCACCAGCAGCGCCACGCCGAGGCGGCGCCACAGCTTGCGCGGCTCATCGCGGCGCCAGCGCACCAGCGGCCCGATACCCAACAGCAGCGCCAACGGCGCCATCAGCCAGGTGAACATGGTGTTGAAGAACGGCTCGCCGATCGAAATGCTGCCCAGCCCCAACTGTTTGTGCACCAGCGGCAGCAGCGTGCCCAACAGCACCACCAGCATGGCGGCGATCAGCAACACGTTATTGCCCAGCAGGAAGGTCTCGCGCGAGAAAGTCTCGTGCTGCACCCGGCTGCGCACCTGGCCGCCCTTGACCGCGTACAGCAGCAGCGAACCGCCGATGACGATCACCAGATAGGCGAGAATAAACATGCCGCGCGCCGGATCGGAGGCGAAGGAGTGCACCGAGACCAGCACGCCGGAGCGCACCAGGAAGGTGCCCAGCAGGCACAGCGAGAAGGCGGTGATCGCCAGCAGCACCGTCCAGGCTTTGAACGTGCCGCGTTTTTCGGTCACCGCCAGCGAATGCATCAGCGCGGTGCCGGCCAGCCACGGCATAAAGGAGGCGTTCTCTACCGGATCCCAGAACCACCAACCGCCCCAGCCCAACTCATAGTAGGCCCAGGCCGATCCGAGCACGATGCCCAGCGTGAGGAACACCCAGGCGGCGGTAGTCCACGGGCGTGACCAGCGCGCCCAGGCGGTGTCGAGCCGGCCGGCCATCAGCGAGGCGATGGCGAACGCGAAGGCGACCGAGAAGCCGACATAGCCCATGTACAGCAGCGGCGGGTGGAAGATCAGGCCGATATCCTGCAGCAGCGGGTTGAGATCGCTGCCGTCGATCGGGAAATTCGGCAGCGTGCGGGTGAACGGGTTGGAGGTCATGATGATGAACAGCAGGAAACCGGCGGTGATCATCCCCATCACCGACAGCACCCGCGCCACCGCGTCCTGCGGCATCGCCCGGCTGCACAATGCCACCGCCAGCGACCAGCAGCTCAGCAGCAGCACCCACAGCAGCAGCGAACCTTCGTGCGCCCCCCAGGTGGCGGCGATGCGGTAATACACCGGCAGTTGGGTATTGGAGTTGGTGGCCACGTAGGCGACGGTAAAGTCATTGACCACGAAGGCATGCACCAGGCACAGGAACGCCAGCGCAATCGCCGCGAACATGCCATAGGTCAGCGGGCGGGCCACCGCCATCATGCGGCTGTCCTGTCGCGCCGCGCCCCACTGCGGGTAAATGCTCAGCAGCAGCGCGATCGCCAGCGCCAGGCACAGCAGAAAACTGCCCAGTTCAGGCATCATGACTTGGCGCCCTCCGCCTGCGGCGCGTTATACGCTTCCGCCGGCCCTTTGTGATTCTCTTTCATCGCGTCGGCCACTTCCGGCGGCGTATATTTCTCGTCGTGCTTGGCCAGCACTTCACGCGCGTTGACCACGTTGCCCTCGCCCAGCACGCCCTGCGCCACCACGCCCTGCCCTTCGCGGAACAGGTCCGGCAGAATGCCGGTGTAGGTCACGCCGATCGCGCCGCGCGCGTCGTAAATCTTGAAGCTGACCTGCAGCGTATTGGGATCGCGTTTCACCGAGCCCGGCATCACCATGCCGCCGATGCGCAACCGTTGGCCGACCTCGGGCTTCTCATGATTTTCGCCCTTGCCCTGCAGGATCTCACCCGGGGTATAGAACAGATCGATGTTGGAGCGCAGCGCGTACAGCATCAGGGTCGCGGTCAGCGCAATGCCGATCAGCACAACGATCGCCAGATAAAGGCGGCTTTTACGACGTGGATTCACAATGATTTCTCCCGCGGTGCGGCGGATTTTTGTTTTGATTGTTGCGCATGGCGAATGCGCCGCTCGCGCGCCTGACGGCGGCCGATCTCGGCGAGCAACTGCCGCCGCTGCCAGACGGTGTGCGCCACCAGCCCCAACAGCGAAATCAGCGTGGCGGCGACCGCCAGCCAGACATAGAAGGCATAACCGCCCATGGCGAAAAACGCCGGCCAGGAATCGAATGCGGCATTCATGACTGACGCTCCTTGTTCACCAGCCCGGCGACCCACGGGCGCTGGCGCTCCTGGAACAGGATCAGATTGCGCAGGCGCATCAGCGTCAGCGTGACGAACAACAGCAGGTAGCCGAGGATCGCCCAGCGCAGCGGGGTGCGCATGCTGGGCGCGATGGATTGCTGCATGTTGGTCGAGCCCTGATGCAGCGTGTTCCACCATTCGACGGAGAAATGGATGATCGGAATGTTCACCACGCCCACCAGCACCAGAATGCCGGCGGCCCGGCCCGCCAGGCGGCGGTCTTCGAAAGCGTTATACAGCGCGATGACGCCCATATAAAGGAACAGCAGCACCAGCTCGGAGGTCAGCCGCGCATCCCATACCCACCAGGTGCCCCACATCGGCTTGCCCCAGGCGGAGCCGGTCACCAGCGCGATAAAGGTGAACACCGCGCCGATCGGCGCCATCGCCGCCACCACGGTATCGGACATTTTCATCTGCCACACCAGGCCGATAAACGCCGCCACCGCCATCGAGGCATAGATGCCCATCGACCACATGGCCGCCGGCACGTGAATATAAATGATGCGGAAGCTGTCGCCCTGCTGATAATCCTTCGGCGCGAAGCCAAAGCCCCATGCCCAGCCAAGCAGCAGGCAGGCCGCCGCCGCCAGCCCCAGCCAGGGGATAAAGCGGCCGCAGACGTGATACAGCCGTTCAGGCCGCGCCAGTTGATGTAACCATTTCCACATTGTCGTCAGTGCTCACGGTAATTTTTATGCGTCGGCCGCCTCGAGCTTTCGAAACGGCGAAAATCTTCTGCGGGGTACGCTCTTGCCGGCCTTGCCCCGTCTGTTCATTCAATTTGTTAGCTAGTGCACGCTCACTCGCAGCGCCGCTGCGGCGGCAAACGGCGCCAATGTCACGCTGCCCGCCAGCATCGCGCCGAGTATCGCCAGGTAACCGTCGATCGGCATGCCCATCGCGGCGGCGTCGATCGCGCCGGTGGCGAAGATCAGCACCGGGATATACAGCGGCAGCACCAGCAGGCTGAGCAGCACGCCCCCTTTGCGCAGGCCGACGGTCAGCCCCACGCCGATAGCGCCGATCAGGCTCAGCGTCGGCGTGCCGAGCAGCAGCGTACCCGCCACCGCCAGCCAGGTTTGCATATCAAGCGACAACAGCAGCGCCACCAGCGGCGACAGGATCAGCAGCGGCAATCCCGTCACGACCCAGTGAGCACACACTTTGCCCAGCACCGTCATCGGCAGCGGCGTCGGCAGCAGCAATAGCTGCTCCAGCGAGCCATCGAGAAAATCGTCGCGAAACAGCCGCTCCAGCGACAGCAGCGAGGCCAACAGCGCCGCCACCCATACGATGCCCGGCGCAATGCGCGCCAGCAGCTGCGGCTCCGGGCCAATCCCCAACGGGAACAGCGTGATCACAATCAGGAAAAACCACAGCGGGTTGACGATCTCCGAACCTTTACGGCAGGCGATTTTCAGTTCGCGACGCACCAGGGTCAAAAACATCACAAACTCCCCGCGTCGTGTTCCGCCAAACGAATTTTGCCCACCGTTTGGCTGACGCCGGCCAAATCCTGATGGGTGGTCAACAATACCATGCCGCCCCGCTGCGCATGTTGCTCAAAAAGGCTAATCAACTCGGCCACGCCCTGTTTATCGATCGCCGTTAGCGGCTCATCGAGGATCCACAGCGGCGCCGCGCTGAGCCACAGGCGCGCCAACGCCACGCGCCGCTGCTGCCCGGCGGAAAGCTGCGCCACCGGCAGATCTTCGTAGCCCACCAACCCCACCTGCTCCAGCGCGCGCCAGATAGCCTGATGCTCGACCGCGCCGCGCACCGCCTGATAAAACTGCAGGTTTTCGAAGGGTGTCAATACGGCTTTTATGCCCGGTTGATGGCCGATAAACAGCAAATCTTGCTGGTAATCCGCGCGAGCGCGCAGCGTGTCACGCCCGCGCCAGCACACCTCACCGCCGTCCGGCCGCGCCAGACCGGCGAGGATGCGCAGCAAACTGGTCTTGCCCGCGCCGTTCGGCCCCTCTACCTGAATGATATCGCCCGGCTGAACTGAAAAGCTTAGCTCGCTAAACAGGATGCGCTCATCGCGCACGCAACTCAGACTTTTGGCTTCCAGCATCGGGGAACTCATATTTTTCTTTGGGATAGCGAATCATAGCATAAGCCTTTCCCCACACGCAGCCTGCGGCGGGCGCGCCGAGGGGCCAATATGGCGAGCAGGATCAAGAATGCGCGGAAAAAACCGGCGGATTTTAACTCTTGTTACCTTTTTCTGTATTTCGCCGCATTTAGGCCGGGCAACTACGCTTAATGACGTGACCTCACCCTTATTGAGCAGGAGCGACAGCATGAACGAACAGCAACGCCAGGAGCACGAGCCGGATGAGACAATGCAGGTAGAGAGCGAAGAGCAGGAACAGGGCAAGCGCGAAATCGAAGTCAGGGAAGAGAATCTGCCGTCGCGCGCGGCGGCGGTGCATGAACAGATCCGAATGGAAGGCGAAAAAGAGCTGGAGCGCGATGGGCTGGCGCTGCTGTGGTCGGCGATCGCCGCCGGGCTGTCGATGGGCGCCTCACTGGCGGCGAAAGGCATTTTCCACGCCCGCTTGCCGGACGATCCCAGCCGCTTTTTCATCGAAAACCTCGGCTACACCTTCGGTTTTATCATTGTCATCATGGCGCGCCAGCAGCTGTTTACCGAAAACACCGTCACGGCGGTCTTGCCCATCATGCACAAACCCACGCCGCGCAACCTGCTTATCCTGCTGCGCCTGTGGGGCGTGGTGCTGCTCGGCAACCTGATCGGCACCGCGCTGGCGGCGCTGGCGTTTACCCATATGCCGCTGTTCGACGCCGAAACGCGCCGCGTCTTCATCAGCCTGGGCGAAGAGGTGATGCGCCATACGCCGGGAGAAATGTTCGCCAACGGCATCCTGGCCGGCTGGATCATCGCCACCATGGTATGGATGTTCCCGGCCGCCGGCGCGGCGAAAATCTGGGTGATCGTGTTGATGACCTACCTGGTGGCGATTTGCGATCTGACCCATATCGTGGTCGGTTCGGTAGAGATCCTCTATCTGGTGTTCAACGGCGCGATTGGGTGGCAGGAATTCGTCTATCCGTTCGCCCTGCCGACGCTGGCGGGCAACATCATCGGCGGCACCTTTATCTTTGCGTTGATAAGCCATGCGCAGATCCGCAACGATTTGAGCGCCCAAAAACGGGCGGCGCGTCAGCAACAGGAAAAACGGCGCCACGGCGGGGAAAAACCGTGATCGCCGTCGGTTAGGCGAGGAAATTTCGGCGCTAACTGGCGAGGTATTGAGCAAACGCGCCGCTAAGCGCTTATTCTGCGGGTAAAAAAAGGTATAATGCCCCGGCAGCTTCGGTTGCCAGCCCGCAGCGTCCCCGTAGTTAAACGGATATAACAAGCCCCTCCTAAGGGCTAGTTACTGGTTCGATTCCAGTCGGGGACACCATTATTTATTATCAAGCCATTCCCCATCATCGGCACCCGCAATCCCCCTTCTCCACGCCTCAGACCCGATTTCCTCCGCGCGTTATGATTGGCATTAATTGAAAAACTTGATATCCGTCGGCGTAGAAATCGTCGCCGCCTCACCTTTGGCCTTCAACTCCCCCGTCTCATCATCGAAATCGAACAGCGTAACGGTATTGGTGAACACGTTCGTGACATAAAGATGGTTGCCGGTGGCATCGAAAGCGAGCGCACGCGGCTCAATGCCGCCGGCCTCATAGCGCGTCGTCTCCCCTGGCAGCCCATCCCCACCAATTTTTAATACCAGCAAATGGTTATCGGCACCGCGATTGGTGGCAATAAGATATCTGCCGCTCGGGCTGAGGATAATGGCTCCGCCGCTTTTCGCCTCCGCGGAATCCTGCCCGCCGTTCAGTTTCACTTTTCCTTGTAGCGTCAATCGATGGTCGCTGACGGTAAACGCCTCGATTTCACCCGCCATTTCGGTGATGACATAGGCATACTCGCCTTTCGGCGAGAACACCATGTGCCTTGGGCCGGCGCCTGGCGCAAAGCTGACATCGCGCGATGCATCCGCCTGCAACGGCTGTGCGCTATCCGAGCGATAGCGATAGGCGTGCAGCTTGTCCCCGCCGAGATCCGCCGCATACAGATATTTACCATCGCGGCTGAAGGTGGTTGAGTGCGCATGGCCCCCTTCCTGGCGCCCCTGCACGGCGCCAGAACCTGATATAAACGGATAATGCTGCACCCGTTCACCCAGTTTGCCGTCACTGCCAATTGGCAATACCGTCATCCCCGCGCCGCCTTTGGCGACGGAGTAGTTGGCGACAAACAGAAACTTGCCATCCGGACTGAGGGTGGCGTGCGTCGGCTGCTGGCCCGCACTGTTCACCGTATTCAGCACCCGCACGCTGCCAGCGTCGTCTATTGCCAAGGCGGTCACCGTTCCCGCGTTCTCCTCATTGGTGGCATAGGCGAAACGGCCATCGCGAGATTTTACGATCCACGATGGGCTTTTCATTTTAACCACGTCGAGCAGCGTTAACGTGCCGTCGCCATTAACCGTCAGGCGATAGAGCCCTTCACTGGGTCTTGCCGGTTTCTGCACCGCAGGCGCATCCGGAATATGGGTCCAGGTACCGACTAACGCTATTTGCTGATGTTCCCGATTATTGGCCATCGCATTTCCTGAAAACATGAGAAAAATTAACACCGCAGTTAATTGAATGGCCTGCCGGCCTAAGCCGGCAACGATTGTTCGGCCAGGTGCAGACAATATAGAAGATAGCATAAAGCGAGCTTGACGCCGCTTATTAATCGAGTCGAGAGGTTTTTCTCTATTCATGATGTTTTCTTGCCTCATCACTATGTCACAGGAATAAGTATATCGACATTGACAACCTTCCCATTTAAATCCTCTTGCCTATATAACTCTATAAAAAAGCTCTCCCGCATTTTGACATTGATAGCAGGCAGATAAGCGTCATACATTACATCGAAAAAGTCAATATATTCTGACAACTCCCCCGTAAAGGGAATGACAATATATTTACCCATAGGGATATAGAAGTTAAAAATGGAATGAAAAACCTCTTGACCCTTACTGTTGGAATGCCATTTATTACTCCTTTTCTTTTCCACATTACATGCCCCCCGCTGCTTGCTTAACCATTTCTCATTGGTCTGGGCAATGTCGCCGGCATCTCTGAATTTTCTTATAGAATGAAAAATCAGCGATTTGTAATGCTTTAACATCTCAATGTCATCCGGCATGACCGTGTGGTAGAAATAGGGTTTCTTATCGTTGCCATACGGGGGGATCTGCGTGGAAAAATCCCACCCCCGGCTGTTTCTAAAGCTGTTGGGCGTTTCGCCAAAGAAACGTTTGAATGCCCGCGTGTAACATTGCTGAGAGGCAAACCCGGATGCCAGGGCGACATCCAATATGTTCCCTTGGTGCTGTTTGAGCAGAATAGCAGAGCGACTCAGTTTTCTATTCCTTATATAAGTCCCTAGCGTTATACCAAAATAATGCTTAAATAGCCGTTGCAAATGCCATTTAGAGTAACCTGAGATAATGGAAACCTTTTCAACTGACAGCCCCTCGACAATATTCTTTTCCATATATTCCAATACCTGCAAAAGAATATCTTTTCTGTAATCCATATGTGCTCCTTGCTTTTATAAGATTCGCGTCCTTTTTATTAAAATCGTTAACCAACCAAACCAAGTCATTAAGATTAATCCTAAAAAAAACCAGCCTGTCAATTCATTTTTTTCGGCATAGGAAAAACTATCGCATAAATAACTGAAAATGATCATGTTATATAAATCTCTCCGCAAGAAACCCATAAAACAAAATCAACTCGCGTAAAGTGCACTCATCAAAGATGCACTTGCCACACCAGGTAGAATCACACTTTTTGCTAATTGTTTTACCTTAAAGTGTTTTTTACAGCCAGATTTCATGGACGAATAGGAATTTCATCATCACAAATGAAAACGCATTTTATATGCTTGGCCCGCCGATAAAACGTACTGCGGAAGAGATATAAAAGTATGACCGGCAGTCAAAGAAGACGGGAGGGATAAGCTCAAGGCTGAACATCGGTCTCAATAATCTCGCGTCGCAATAGCGCGTTTCTTTTTTATCGTTCCTGCGCAGAGAAAACGGATATCTTAACAAACCTTGCTCGATGCCCTATTTTACAAACCGCGCCCATTGGGAACCCTGTCTACGCCCATGAATCGCCCATCTCTCCCCCAGCAAAATACCGAGCCGACTCACCCGCGCCTTGTTGTCAGAACGGCCGGCGGCCGCAAACAAAAAGCCCGGCTCGCGAGGCAGGGCTTTTCATTAACGGCCTGATTAATCAGCCAGGTTGTCGATCTCTGCGGACCTGTGCTTGCGCAACAGGTACAGCAGCAAAGACACCCGCCGCTCGGTGCGCTCCGGGGTATCCGGCGGCAGGTTATAGCGCAGGGTATAACGCTCGTTGTTCTCGTTGCAGAAATCGATGACGAGCACGGGAGCTGAGGCCCCCGCTACTTTTCGATAATTCAGCGAGATGCACGACAGGTTTTTTTTCATCTCAACTTACCGCGCGACAGTGCGGCGGGTTGATTCGGCAATCCGCCCCACGCCGGCGCTCAACGCAGCGCCCAACAGCAGCACCAACAACGAACCCCACGCGGCGCGAGACAGCTGTTTGGCCGCTTCATCGGCCGCTTCACGCGCTTTCTGTTCGGCCTCGGCCTTGAGTTTTTCCACTTTCTGCACCGCCTGCTGGTAAGCCTGAGCGTAGTTATCGACGATTTGGCTCGCTTCATCGCGGCTCTTGCCGGTGCGCGCCGCAACGATATTCACCAACGCATCCTTGTCGGCCGCGCTCAACGTCGGCTCACCGGACTGCTTGACGCGGTCGAACCACTGCTTAAGCTCAGAGGCGGCCTGCGCCGGATCGGCAGCCGCGTCCATGGCCGATTGTTTGCCATCGGCGGTCGCTCTATCGGCCTTCTGTTCTAACCGAGACGGATCCAGTTCCGGTTTGCCGGTCTGCTTGAGCGTGGCGTTCAACTGATTTTCCAGGCTTCCCCAGTCAAGGCTGATGCCCTTTTTATCCAGCTGCTGCTTGAGGCCTTCGCCCACGTTTGGCGCTGCCGCCGCCAGGCCGCTGCCCGCCAGCGAAAACCCTTTGCCCACCGCGCTGCCCGCCAGCCCCACCACGCCGCTCGCCAATGAAACCATCAGCCAGGTGGTCAGCAAAGTGGTGATCGCCCAGCTCAGCAAACCATGCAAGCCACCGCGATTCGGTGCGGCGCGGCCGGCGACGAACGCGCCTGCGGCCAGCGATGCCAACGTTGAAACCAGCAGCCAGATCCCGGTGCCGGTGCCAAAGCCGCTCAGCGGGTTGCCCTGTTGCATCATATCCACGGCCTGAGCGCCAATAGCCGTGCCCAGCACGCTGAAGGTCAGATAAGTCACCAGCGCCACGGCACTCCCGGCCAATATCGAGCCCCATGACACCTGAAACGCTAAGCGATTTGATTCATAGACAGTGGTCATCGTTGTTCCTTATATTTTCTGGACAAGTGATTGCACGCACGGCGGATAACCGCGCAGACAAATTCAGTCTGCCGCGCGGCGTTGTCGGCCGTCCCGGTTCATTTGCATCAGAATGCCTAGTGCATTCACACCCTGCGAATACGCACGTTATGCACTAAGCTGCTCAGCGAGTAGCGTAACCCGCGGCCCCCTTAAGCGGCCGTCCCCCTTCTGTCTAGCGGAGAACACATGAGCCAATCCGTTTTGGCCAGCGAAACCCACCGCGGCCACCTGCAGCAAATCATCTCCGGCTTGTCCGACGGCGTGATCCTGACGGATACCGATCAAACCTTGCTATGGGCCAACGAGGCCGCGTTGGCCATGCATGGCGTGAGTCATCAGAAAGCTCTGGGGGCCGATGCCGGCGAGTACGCGGCGCGTTTTGCCCTGCGCTATCGCAACAATCATCCGCTGGTTTTGGAACAGTACCCGCTGAACCGGGTTGCCAAAGGCGAAACCTTCACCGATGTGGTGGTGGAGGTTCGGCAGGTCGACGATCCGGACAGCTTCTGGGTGCACCGCCTGCGGAGCCTGATTATCACCGATGCGCAGGGGCAGCCGGAGCTACTGGCGCTGATCCTGAGCGACGCGACGGAGTGGGCCAGCGCCGAACAGCGTTTTGAAAAAACCTTCAACGCCAACCCGGCGCCGGCGGTCATTTGTCGGCTCAGCGACCTGCGCTACGTCAAGGTCAACCAGGGGTTCCTTGATATGACGGGTTATCAGCGTGAACAGGTCATGGGGCGTTCGGTTTATGAACTCGACGTTTTGGAACAGGCGGAGCACAAAGAGCTGGCGGTGCAGCGCCTGGGGGAAGGCGCCACCATCCCGCAGATGGAGGCCGAGCTGAAACTGCCCGGCGGAGGAAGCAAGCTGGTGGTGGTTGCCGGCCAACCGCTGGATATCAATGAAGACGACTGCATGCTGTTCACGTTTACCGATCTCGAACCCCGACGCCAGGCGGAATCGGCGCTGCGAGAAAGTGAAGAGCGGTTCGCCAAGGCATTTCGCCTGAGCCCGGTGCCGACGTTGTTATGTACCGCGCACGAACGGCGCGTGCTGGATGTCAACGAAGCCTTCACCCGCGCCACCGAGTACGCCGCCGAAGACTTGATCGGCAAGACGGTCGGAGAGATCCCGTTTATTGACGATCCGGAGGCGAACCGCCGTTTGTTTGCCGCCCTGGAAAAAAGCGGCAACGTCGAAGGGCTGGACATCCGGGTGCGCAAGAAGGGGAGCGAGTCGATTGACTGTGTGGCCTCGGCGGATGCCGTCAGCATCCACAATGCGCCCTGTTATCTGCTGGTGCTCATGGACATTACCGAACGCAAACGCTCGGAGCTGGAGCTGGTAAGCGCCATCGAAGAAGTGATGCAGGACGCCTCCTGGTTCAGCCAAACCCTGATCGAAAAACTGGCCAACGTGAAAAGCATCAACCGGCCCGACCAGGCTGGATTCACCGCCAGCGATCTCACGCCACGCGAGCGCGATGTGCTGGAATTGATTTGCGAGGGGCTGCCGGACAAGAAAATCGCGGCGCGTCTCAATCTGGCGCTCAACACCATCCGCAATCATGTCGCGACGGTCTATTCCAAACTCGGCGTGCACAGCCGCAGCGAAGCCATCGTCTGGGCCAGAGAGCGCGGGCTGTTTACCGGCGGAGCGGCCTCCAGGAACGGCAAGTAGCCTGCAAATGCACTACCCAAACAGATGCAAACGCCCCTTATAGGCCAAAAGTGAAGTGCATAACATGGCGGTGCAAATGCAGGCTTTCGCTCTGTGCGAACGCCAAACGGATCGAACCTTAGGAGCACATCATAATGAACAGCGAAAAAGCCAATGGCATGATGGACAAAGTGGCGGGCAAAGCGCAGGAAATCGCAGGTGACGTCAGCGGTAACGAACGTTGGCAGGCCGAAGGCGTCACGCGCCAGGCAGTGGGCGCGCTGCAAGAAAAATACGGCGACGCCCTGAGCTGCGCCGGCAGTATGATGAAGAAAAACCCCCTCGCCGCGTTGGCACTCGTTGCCGGCGCAGGCTTGTTGGCCGGCCTGCTGCTGCGCCGCCGTTGATACGCGCCGGCGAGCAAACCGCTTTTCCCTGAATGTCGCGCCCGGAGGGTAACCACCGGGCGCAGTTCTATCGGCCTGAGGGGGCGCAGTATTATCGATTGATGCCTCCGCTCGTTTGTCGCTGGGATTAACGCGTATTCTGTGTCGCCATGCGACAAATTATTGCGGCGAAAACGTTATATCCCGCAGGGAACATGAGCCTTTATCGTTCAGGCTGCGCACACCGTCTTTACTCGCTGCTTAACGGCACGTCTTTTTATTATATTCGTCCTATTGCTGATTATCATAACCCTTTCACTCAGTGCGCCCACTGCCTGTTATTTCCGGTTGTTATGCAAGCAAGTTAATTTCCCTTCAACATAACGATATCTCTCAGCGTAAAAACTGAATATATCAATCAATCTGGGTTTATCCTCCGCGCCATTAAATGTTAATATTGCCGTATTATGCGCATGGAGAAATAGCATGTTCCCCAGTAAAAAACATTCGCAGCGGGCAACCCCGCTGACCAGCTATCAATTTTCCCGGCTGCATACTTTCGAATGCGTCGCCCGTCATTTATCTTTTGCGCTGGCGGCGCAAGAATTGTCGATCACCCCCAGCGCCGTGAGCCACCGCATTAATTTGCTCGAAAAGGAATTGGGTTTTCTGCTATTCCAACGCTTTCATCGCCGAATTACGCTGACGCCGGAGGGCGAGCGCATGCAATGGGCGCTGGACAGTTCCTTCAACACCTTGAATCAGGAAATCCTGGACATTAAAAATCGCGAGTTGACGGGGACCTTGACCCTCTACTCGCACCCGTCCCTGGTGCAATGTCTGCTGCTGCCGCGCATCGGCGACTTTATCGCCCAACACCCTACCATTCACCTCAATATTCTGACCGGGCAGGAAATCATCAACCTGGCCAACCGCGGCGTGGATCTGGCGATGTACTTCGGCAAACTGCCCTCGGGGCGGCATCTGGACGAAGCTTTTATGCAGGAATCAATGGTGCCGATCTGCACGCCGCAGTATGCCGCCGCACATAACCTGTACGATGCGCCGGAACACCTGGCCCACTGCACGCTGCTGCACGATCGCTACAACTCCGGCGAAGATGAGTGGCAAACCTGGTCGCAACACTTTGCGCTGGGGCTGGATACCGACAGTAAAAGCATGGAGTTCGACCGTTCCGATCTTGCAGTGCTGGCCGCCACGCGGCACCTTGGCGTCGCCATGGGGCGGCTCAATCTGGTGCAGGACTGGATCAAAAGCGGCGAGCTGATCATTCCGTTCACCGACATGACCGTGCCCTGCGAGCACTGCTATTTTATCTCGACCATTTCCGAACGGCAGTGGCCCAAGATCCTCGCGTTTAAGCAGTGGATCATGAAAATCTCCCCTCTGGTCTGATGGCCGGAGGGTTAGCGCTCTATTTTGGGAGAATAAGAAAAATGCAGCGCGCAGGCGTAGAGCCGGCCAGCCTTTGAATAAGAGATATATTTGCGGTTTTTATCCCAGGCCAGCAGGGTATTATTGGCAAAATAATAAACCTCCAATTGCATCCCATTAGCCAACCTCGCCCAACCCCGGCTTCTTATTACGGTAAAATCACCGTTATCGCTGAGCGTAATCAGCGGCACGCCCCAGGCATAGCGGGATATTTGCAGCTGAATAATGAATTGGCTTTCGCAGCTTATTTGGTAGTTCTGTACATCAACATCCATAATTTATATTTTTGGTGCCACCCTTCGGTCAACATAAATAAGATATGAACAACTCACTACGATTAACCCCAGTACGATCAGCACGGCACCCAATACAAATTCAATTTGCAATGGTTCGCCGAGAATGACGGCCCCCGCCAGGATGCCGAATACCGGCGTCATAAAGGTGAGAATGCCCAGCGAGGAAGCCTGATAACGGCGCAACAGTGAAAACCAGATCAGGTAGCTGAAAAACGACACGATCACCGTTTGGAACAACAGGCTGCTCCAGGCCACGGGGCTCAGGACGACGTGCAAATTGTCCGTCGCCAGCGCCAGCAGCGACAGCAGTACACAGGCGCCCGTCAACTGGAACAGCAGCGTCTGTTTGGCCGGGCACTCCGCCAGGCGCGTGGTACGGATCACCAGGGTAGAACCGCCCCAGGCGATCCCCGCCAGCAGGCCATAGAAATCGCCTTTCAGCCGATCGGCCCCGCCGCTTCCCTCGGCCATGCCCGATATGGCCAGCACCACGCCGCCAAAGGCGATGAGCATGCCCAGCCACTGCACCGGCGACAGGCGCTCCTGACGGATCAGGAAATGCAGGCCAAGGGCGGAAAACAGCGGCGCGGTGTACAAAAACACCGCCATATGCGAGGCGCTGGTATAGCGCAACCCTTCGGAGACAAAAAAGAACTCCAGTGCGAACAATGCCCCTACGCTCAAACCGGCGCTCAGCGTGGCGCGATCCCAGGTGAAACACTCGCCGCGGCAACGCGCCAGCAGGTATACCCCCAACGCGGCGAGACCCGAGCGAATGGCAATTTGCAGTACCGCCGACACATCCGCCTCGGCAGCCTTGATCGCCACCTGCTGCATTCCCCAGATGGCGCAAAGCACCACCATGGCGGCCGCAGCCCTGCCGTCAATACCGATTCTTGCATTCATAATAGGATTCTCGCCGCCGTTGAAATAATCACAGGCTGCCGTCGCGTTATTCTTTATACACCACGATTTCCTGATAAAGCTTAATAACTTCGCCATCGCTGTCGACGGAGTCGGTATATTCAGTTTGCTGCGCTAAATGAATCACCCTCCATCCTTTACGCGCCAGTTCCGGGATCGTCAGGCGCCCCACGCCGCGGCAGGTAAACAGGGTGTCGTCAGATAACCTGAGCTTACTAACCTCCGCATAATCATAGGCTTGAGAATGGCAAACGTGCGATTCCGCCGCCATCGCCGGTAATGAAAATACCCCCACCAACAACATTAACAGATTTCTCATGGCGACCTCCCAATCGCTTATTCCTGCTGACCGATTACGCAGAAAAAGGCTAACGTTAATACGGCGGTGACAGGCTGAAATTAATTATCTCTTGCACGGATAAAATTACAGGCTGACGCCGATGACTGACAAATGAAAAATATAAACCTTGGCGTTAGATGAATTCATCCGAATTGAAAGGCATGAAAAACGGCCCTTTTCACCGCACGAAATGGTCAAAAACCGGCCAACAATTAGCAAGAAAAGTAATTATTTATGTCACCGTTTATGTTACAAATGCCGCCCGCCGCTAAAACACCAAAAAAACCGTCAAAATGCGTGAAAACGCAGCGTTCTGCGCAAAACATCGGCATGGCGGCGCTGATGGGGGCGGTCATACATAAAACAGGGATAACACATGGCAATGAAATTGCGCGTATTGACTCAAGCGGTGGCGCTGGGTCTGGCGATCGGCAGCGCGTCGTTCGCCGCTCAGGCGGAAATCACCCTGCTGAAGCAGGATCCGCAGGCTGGCGATCCGCTCAGCCGCCTGAACTTCACCGTTGGCGGCAGTATCCGTCCGCAGTTCAACAACATGACGGGTGACGGTGACAAGGGCTCTTACAAGCGTAACGGCTTCGACGGCGGCACCCGCTTCCGTTTCGCGGCGGACTACTACCTGTTCGACGATATCAGCTGGATCAGCTACTACGAGCTGGGCGTGAACATTCCGGCGCTGTTCGACTGGGATCACCACTATGCCGACGGCGCGAGAAACACCAGCCGCCGCATGCTGTACACCGGCCTGAAAAGCAACACCTGGGGCCAGATGACCTTCGGTCAGCAGAACAGCGTTTACTATGATGTGGTTGGCGCCAAAACCGATATCTGGGACTACGACATGCTGGCCCAGGCACCGGGCAACGGCATCAACGGCGACTACGACGGCTCTTACCGCTCACGCAAAATGCTGAAGTACAAGAACCGCTTCGGCGATGCGGACGTTTACGCTTCGTACCTGTTCAGCGACAGCGACTATCTGCCGGGCAACGGCCTGCGCTACAAGCGCAAAGGCGGCGGCTCACTGGGTGTGGATTACCACATTACGCAGGACCTGACCTGGGGCACCGCCTGGAACTACACCCGCGCCGAAATGCGCAATCCGTCCACCAGCGGCAGCAAGAGCTATGACCAGAACATTTTCGGTACCGCCATCAGCTGGAAACCGGACAACTGGACCCTCACCTTCGGCGGCGGTTACTACAACGACTTCCTGACCACCAAGAAAGCCGACATCAATAATTACTTCGCCGGCGACGCATGGGGTATCGAATACCTGGCCGGTTATACCGTGCCGGTTGGCCAGTACGCGGTGAAATCGGTGATGCCGTACTTCATGGGCGACCGCCTGGAATACATCACCGGCCGCAACTACCAGCGCATCGACAACGGCCTCGGGGTTACCGTGCAGTTTGACTACGGTTTCCGCGTTGACGTGGAGCATGTGCTGACATCGAGCACCGACAACCTCGGCGATATGACCGTGGTGCGTCTGCGCTACGATTTCTGATTGCTCAGAATGCAAAAAAGGCCGCGCAAGCGGCCTTTTTCGTTTATTGACGCAGCGTCAGAAGCCGCCGCGCGCCGAGCGCCCGACCGCTTCGCCCAGTTGCCATACCGCCATGGCGTAATGGGTGCTGTGGTTATAGCGGGTGATGACGTAGAAGTTCGGCAGGCCGTACCAATACTGGTAGCCGGTGCCGACATCCAGCCGCAGCAGGCTGGCTTCCTGATTATCGCCGAGCGAGCCCTGCGGGCTTAGGCCGGCTTCCGCCAGCGCGGCGACCGAGTAGCGCGTCTTGAAGCCGTTTTCCAGCCCCGGCGCCTGGCCGTTGGCCTGAATGGCGACCGGCTCGCCTTTGGACCAGCCGTGCGCCTTGAAGTAATTGGCCACGCTGCCGATGGCATCGACAGGATCCCACAGGTTGATATGCCCATCGCCGTTGAAGTCGACCGCGTAGCTTTTGAAGGAAGAAGGCATGAACTGCCCATAGCCCATCGCGCCGGCAAAGGAGCCGCGCAGTTCGAGCGGATCGTCGCCTTCAGTGCGCGACATCAGCAGGAAGGTTTCCAACTCACCGGCGAAGTAATCGGCGCGGCGCGGGTAGTTGAAGGCCAGCGTCGCCAGCGCGTCAATAATGCGGGTTTTACCCATTACGCGGCCCCAGCGGGTCTCCACGCCGATAATCCCCACGATGATCTCCGGCGGCACGCCGTATACCTGCCAGGCGCGCTGCAGCGCATCCTGATATTGATTCCAGAACACTACGCCGTTTTGCACGTTATCCGGGGTGATGAACTTGTTGCGGTAGCGCAGCCAGGAACCGTTCGGCCCGGTTGGGCCCTGGGTAGACGGCGTCGGCGCCTGCCTGTCCATCAGCCGCAGCACCGAGTCCAATCGCCGAGCCTGCGCCAGCACGTCGTGCAACTGCTGCCGGTCAAACCCGTGTTCCTGCACCATCTTATCGATAAAGCGCGCGGTATTCGGGTTATTGGCGAAATCCCCACCCAGCGGCGCGCCGCTGTGCGCCGGGCTCAGCAAAAAGCCGCCCTTTACCGGGGTGCTCTGCGGCGTAGCGGTGGTACTGGGTTTCGGCGTGCTGCTACAGGCAGCAAGCAAGGTAATCAGCGGTAAAAGCGCAACCAGGTGACGCATCGGATATCCATATAGCCATGCAAGAGATAAGTGGGAGTTATGTTAATGCATTGTTCAACGCGAACAAACAGGATTATGCCGCCAATTACCGCGCCAGGTAGCCAAACGTGCCAAATTGTGACGTTTTGCACGGTGAAAGGACGCCCGGTGCGGCCGCGTGGAATCTCAACCGCGACTAAATGAGAAAAGTTATCACCTTGACGCCCCCGTTTGCCCCGTTAAAATGCCCGGCTGCTTGCCATCCGGCCGCCGCCGGGCGGTCAATGATTACGACAACGGACTGTGATGGAATCTCTCGGACAACTCGCCAAAGACCTTTACCGCGGGCGCATCTCGCGCAAACCCTTTGTTTTCTCGCTGGCGATCTTCGCCGTTGGCATCGTGCTGTTGTCGTTTCTGTCGACCTATCTGGATAAAAACCATTTTCGCGCCCATGCGCACGGCGACACCGAGGAATTCGTCTCGGTGCTGCTGTATCTGCTGTGCATCATGGTGTGGGCGCTGTTTTGTTTTGGCCTGGTGGCGTGGTTTATGGCCAAAACCGCGTTTCGGCTCAACGATATCGGCCTGCCCGGCTGGATGTTGGCCGTAACATGCTACGTTTGCTCGGTGCTCAACAACTACGCCCCCGGTCCGGTGGCGCGCTGGCTGCCGCTGTTCAGTCTGGCCGTCATGATCTGCGCCCTGCTGTTGCCGCCCGACGAGCTGCGCCGCAAGCCGGACGGCAACGCTGACGATTAACGCAGCTGCACCACCTTGTTCGCTGCCGGTTCGGCCGCCGTCAGCCTGCCGCTAACCTGGCTGATGCCGCCGCCGCTGTTGTGGGACACCACGGCGATCGGCAAACGCCGCAATTGCCGGGTCAACTCCGGCGTGATATAGCCGATGTGGGTGTTCTGTTGCTGTTTCCGCCAGCGGTCGGCCGCCCTGCGACGGGAGAAATACTGGTTGTATTTGGCCCAGGCGATCAGAGTGACGGCATTGAACAACGCCACAATGATATACAGCGAGATCACTTCCAGCAGCGACAGAGCGGAGCCCACCCCGTGCTGATCCATTACCGACATCAGGCCGCGACTGAACAGATAAAGGAAACCGCACCAGGCGAAAAGCGTCAGCAGGCTGTCAACCATACGCGGCAGCAGGCCGCGCTCGGAATAAATCAGGACGTCCGTCATTCTTTGATCCTCCCAATGCCCCGGTCGGGGCTTATCCAGCGCGCACGCCCGCGCCGAGCTTTCAACATCACTTTGGAAAACGCCACCAGCGTGGTCAGCAAGCTGAGCAGCCAATACACCAGCGGATACCAGATGATCCAGAACAGCGAGCGGCCGAAGCCCTTCTCATAACGCTTCTCCAGCAGCAGACTGACGGTGAACTGCAGCAAGCACACCACGCCCAGCACCAGGCCGGTAAACGCCGGCGTCAGCAGCGAGTGAATGCGGATGCCCTCCGGCAGCGGCACCGCCAGTCCGACCAGAAAAATCAGCACGCTGACCAGGTAAGTGAACGCCCACAGCGTGGAGAGGCAATACTCGGCGAACAGCAGCCACATATGCCGGTGCTCCCAGGCCCACAGGTTGCGCAAATTCTTTAAAAACACCTCGGCGCCGCCCTGCGCCCAGCGCAGGCGCTGCTTCCATAGCCCGCGCAAGGTCTCCGGCATCAGGATCCAGCACAGCGCTCGCGGTTCGAAGAAGATAGCCCAGTGCTTCAGCTGCAGCTTCCAGCTGATGTCGATGTCTTCGGTGATCATGTCCTGACTCCAGTAACCGACATCGGTGAGCGCTTGCTTACGAAACGCCGCGACCACGCCGGAAATGGTGAACAGGCGGCCATAAACGCGCTGCGTGCGCTTGATAAGGCCGATGATCGACGAAAACTCACCGACCTGGATGCGGCCGATCAGCGTGGAGCGCGTGCGGATGCGCGGGTTGCCGGTCACCGCGCCGACATGCGGATTGGCCAACAGCGGCGCCACCAAATAGGCTGCCGCATCGCGATCCAGCAGCGCATCGCCGTCGATGCACACCAGATACTCGCTGCGCGCCGCCGCTGCGCCCGCCTGCAGCGCGATCGCCTTGCCCTGATTTTGCGCCAGATGGATCACTCGCAGCCGGGGGAACTCCAGCGTCAACTGGTCCAACACCTCGGCGGTGTCATCGCTGGAGCCGTCGTTGATGGCGATCACTTCGATATTGTCATAGCGCTGCGCCATCGCCGCCGAAATGGTTTCACGCGCGTTCAACCCTTCGTTGAAACAGGGGATC
This sequence comes from Serratia sp. EC4, assembly GCF_059652115.1. Lineage (NCBI taxonomy): Bacteria > Pseudomonadati > Pseudomonadota > Gammaproteobacteria > Enterobacterales > Yersiniaceae > Serratia > Serratia sp. EC4. Next base: position 1,304,254 of record NZ_JBNIDE010000001.1, read on the forward strand.
AGCACGCTGATCGACGGGTTGCCCGGCAGCGCCGGCGCGGGCATGTCCGGGCTCCAGCGCCAATGCCGCTCGCGATGCAGCCAGAAATAGATGCCGCCGGCGATCCAGATGCCGGACATGAACAACGGCCAGAAGAACACGAAGTTGAGCAGCATTTCGCCGGTAAACAGCAGGACGATGCCGAAAGGCACGCTCAACACCAGACACAGGATAAATAAGGCAATTAAACGATCGGTCATGGCAGTGGGAACCAGGCTGAGGACAACACCGGGCGAACGGCATCCAGCTTAGGCCGATCGTCGAGGAAGTTGTCGGGGTAATAACCAAAGCTCTGAGCGCCATTGCGCTGCAGGCGACGCATCCATTCGGCCAGCAGTTGACCGTCATCCAGGCTGACCCGGCGCTCCTTGCGCCAGTCGACAGCCTGCAACTCAAACACCGTTTTATCGAGCGCGCCGGGGTAAGCGGCCACTTTGCCCACCAGTTGATCCAGCCAGCGGCCGCTGTCGGCGCGCGGCACGTTTTCCATCAGCGGCATCGCCATCGGCGCCACCCAGTCGTAGGCCTGCAGGAAATCCGCCAGATTCTGGCCGAACCAGGCTTCACTGGCGGGATCGAGCACCGGCATCGCATAGATGTTGCGCGCGTTTTGCACCTGCGGGCCGCGGATCGCCCGCACCCGCTCGGTCAGCGACTGGGTAAAGTCGATCAGCGCCCGGCTCTTGAAGCGCGTCCAGCGCGCCATCGCCTGCGGATCCTGGCGTATCGCCGCCACCGAACCGGCGAAGCCGGCCTGCCGGTAGGCCGCAACGGCGTCGGGGCCGGCATCTTCGAAGTCCGACAGCAGGGCATCGTCGTGGAACAGGATCCCTTTGAAGGTGGCGTGGGCCGCCAGATCCTCGTAGATCTCACCGATGCGCTGACGCGCCACCGGGCTGAACGGCGACAGGCGACGATACTGCTTGTCGTCTACCGACAGCTGCCCGCTTTGCGGATCGAGGCGCTGCACGCGCGGCACGTCAGGCCCCAGCTCGAACGCCAACACCGGCATCCAGGCATACACGGCCACGCCGGTGCGCGAAGAGAGCTGCCAGGAGACTCGGTTGAACAGGTCGGCCTTCATCGGCAGCCAGCGGTTGGGGAAATAGAGCTCGCGCACGTTGCCGTCGCCTTTTGGATCGGCGAACGCCTGCAGGAAAACGGTATTGATGCGCAGGTCGTAGATGCGCTGGATCAGCTTGTCGAGGTTTTTGGCCTGCTGCTGCGGATCGGGATCGTAGAGGTAGTCGAGATCGACGTGCGCCACCCGCATGATCTGTCGGTTCTGTATCTGCGTCAGTTGCTGGGCGAAGCTCGTCAGCGACGGGTTGCCGGCCACCAGCATGCGCGGCACGTTCTCAGGCGCGTTGACGTCTCCCAGCCCGTTCTCCAGCGTCAGCGCCATGCGGTAACCGTGCTTGCGCGCGATGTCCAGCGCCACGCCCCCGGCCGCACCGTACGGCCAGACCCACACGCGCGGCGCCTTACCGGTGGCGGCGGTGATGCGCCGGGTGATCAACGCCACGTCCTTCTCGATGCGTTGGCGGTATTCCGTCTCGCTTTCGTAGCGGCCCTGTTTGGCGTCGTATAGCCGATTGGCGACCGCCGGTTCGGTATTGCCCTGCGGGTTGGCGATTCCGCCGTAATGCGAAGCGTAGGTATGCGCGCCAATCTCCACCAGCCCGGAGTCCGACACTTCCCGCACCTGCTGCCAGGTGAGGAAGCGATCGCGCGGCGTCATCAGGCCGCCGAAATCGACCGGCTTGCCGGCCGGCGCATCCAGCCAAACGCCGACCGGCGCCAGCACCGCCGGCCAGTTGTAGGCCTTCAGCAGCGGGAATACCCGGCTGTAGAAGCTGCGGTAGCCGTCGTCGAAGGTCAGCAGCACCGCCTTGTTCGGCAACGCCGGGCCGCCGTTTTGCGCCTGCAGGATCTGCTCGACCGACACCGGCTGGTAGCCGTTTTGTTTCAGCCAGGCGAACTGTTCGTTGAGCGCGCTGGTGCGCACCGACATGTAGCGCTGGTCCGCCGCGCCGTCTTCTACGTCGTGATACGCCAGCACCGCGTAACGGTTGGCCGGCCACGGCCGTTCCATCGGCCCCACGGGGCGCTCCGCCGGCGGCGTGAAGCGCGGCACGTCAGCCTGACTGCAGGCGGTGGTCAGCAAGGCGGCCAACACGAGAAGTGAAGATCGAATAAGCATGATGATTCCTTTAAAAACGATAATTCAGATCAAATGTCACGCCGATGTTCCGCTCGCGTTTGCCGTCGTACGGATGCTTATCAAACTGCAGCATCGCGCCGGCGTCCAACACTCCGTTCCAGCTGACGCGCTGGCCGTAACCCAGCTGGGTGATCGGCTTGCGCGCATAGTCCCGCTGCCAATAGCTGCCGGCGCCGGCCTGGAACTGCTGACTCCACTCGGTCTGATAATGGCGGTACAGGGTGTGATCGAGCGTTAACGACGGCAGCAGCGTGAAGTCGCGCTTCGGGTTGTAATACGGCACGTTCTCCTGGCTGTTGCGGCTGCCGGACAGCGTCAGGTTCATGTCCAGCCGATAGCGGGCGCCGGCGAGCAGCCGTTGCCGCCCTTCCAGGCCGTACTCCAGCCGGTTGTTGCCGTCCGAGAAGTGCGAAGGCGCCACGCTGGCGCGCAGCTCGCGGCTTTCGTTCTGCTGCCAACGCAGCCACAGGTTGCCGCCGTTGGCGCTGATGCCGTTGGTCAACGCGCGCAGCGGCGTCTCGGCCGACAGGCGCGCCACCGAACCGCCGAAGCGCCATTGATCATTCAGGTCATACCAGGATGAGAGGCGCAGGCCGAGCTCATTGCCGTGGCCGTAGTTGCGGTTGGCCACCTCGGCCTCCAGCCACAGATCGCGCGAGCGCCACTCGGCGCCGGCGCTGAGATCGCGGTTGATGCCCTTGCCCTCGTCGAATTGGCCGGTGTTGAATCCCCAGCCGGTGAACAACCGCCAGTTGTCGTCGATCGGCGGTGAATAGAGCGCGGCGTGAATGCCGAAATCGTGGCTGCCGCTGACCGGCCCGTCGGAATCAATGCCCTGATTGCCGCTGATGCGCAGTTCAGACATATGGTGAATGCGGCGCGAACGTTCAAGCTGCTGAGCGGCGACGCTTTCCGGCGCGCGCTGGATGACGTCGTCGGCCAGCAAATCCAGTTGGCGCCACTCCTGCAACGCCTGCGCGACATAGCCCTGCTGGATCTCCAACGGCAGGCTGCGCGGCTCCAGCCCTTCCACCTGCTTCAACTCCTCCTCGGCGCGACGCGGCCAGCCGCGCGCCAAATAAACGCTGGCCAAGGAGATGCGCAAACCCTGATTGCCCGGCGCCGTTCGCGCCAGATGGGTCAACTGCCGTTCGGCCTCGGCCAGATCGCGTTGATAAACCCGCGACTGCGCCAGCAGCGATTGGCCGACCAGCCAGTCATCGTTGTAGGCCTGCGTCGGCAGTTGGTACAGGCGGGTCGCGTAGGGATAGCGCTGGCTGACGCGCTGCGCCAGCAACGCCGCCTGATCGATGCGTTCGTTCTCCGCCTGCGCGTAAAACAGATCGGTTTCGTCTTCGGCTGTCACCGCCTGCGGCGCGGCGGCGTTCAGGCGGCCGAAAATGGCCTGCGCCTTGTCCGGCTGCTGCAGATAGAGGTAGGCGGACGCCGCCCAGCGCTGGGCATAATCCGGCACCGTGCGCCCTTCCGCCTGCAAGGTTTGATATTCGCTCACCACTTCGGCCATTCGATAACGCGCCAACAGCGCGCCCAGGCGATCGACGCGCGCCTGTTGGTAGCTGTCCTGCGCCTCCGGCAGCGGCCGCCACTGCGCCAGCAGTTGGTCATAGCGCGCCAGCGCGCGGTCGGCGATGACGAAACGTTCTTGTTCGCCGCGAGCATCGATAAACGACAGCCGCACCAGCTCGGCGGCTTCATCCGCCTGCAAGCGCCGCTGCTGCGCGGGCGGCAATGCCAGCCCCTGGCTTTCACGCAGCGCCGGATCCGCGACCCGATTCGCCGCCAGCAGCGTCACGTAATAAGCCTGAATACCGGTGTCGGACGGCGCCAGCGCGCGGGCATGAGTGGCGTTTTCCAGCGCCGCCCAGCTGCGGCCGGCGGCCTGGTCCACATAGGCGCGCGTCAGATACCACGTCGCCGGCTCCAGCAGTTTCTCCGCGTTGGACGCCTCCGTTTGCGCCTGCGCATCCTGCCCGGCATCAGCCAGCGTCATCACATAGCCACGCTGTAAGCCGCCGTCGGCGGGAGCGAGCTGCAACGCCGTACGCCACAGTCGCAGCGATGGTTGCCACTGCTTCAGGTTGCGATAGGCGCGGGCCGCCGTCGCCAGACTGGCGCTATCCCGCTGCAGCGCGGCGCCGCCGGCACGCCAAAGCGCGACGACCTCTTCATCGTGGCCGGCCCACCCGGCCACCTGGATATAATCGGCTCGCTGCTGCAGGCTCAACCCCTCCTGGGCGCGCCGCTGCGATAAATACGCCAGTACCGGCGCAGTATCGCCCGATCTGGCCTGACGGATCAGCGCGTCATAGCGTTCATCCGCCAGCGCGGTGGCCGGCAGGGATAAACCGATAAACAGCAATGACGCCGCATATTTGGTAGCGTGGCGTTCGGTAAAACGTAATGAACGCGAGTTAACTTTAGGCACGAGGTATTCCTTTAATCCGTGAGCTGCTGTCCTGGCAAAGTAGAAATGCGAGCAGGCACCCGAAAAGTCGGCTAGAGCCGTCGGGTAATAAGCATGGAGTAATGAATATTTCTGTCTGGCGCACGCTTAAATAGAATCGAATGCGCCTTTGCCTAAAAAGAGTATTTTATAAATCCGACAATGAATACCGCAGCCAGGTGATATCTGCCTGAAACTGGAATTTCACAATTAACAATAAGTGAAATAATAAAAATTAAAACAATACAAATCAATAAGATGAGATTTATTTATGACCAATATTCTTATTTTCACTCTTTCGTGTGAAATTATATAAAAACCAGTGTGATATTTGATTTTAATTCTCATTATCACCGGCCAACAGGAATATTAATCCAAACACCCAATTAAATAATCTGCCTTCTTGGAAAAATAATAAGACTATTGTTAACACGAAAATTAAATTTGCCTGCTAATAATTATTCAGTTCAATTTAAATTCCCCACGTATACATTCATGCTGGCTATCTCCCGGACATGCCGTCACAATAGCGCCTCATTCTGGTTTCAATCAGGGATTGCCATGTACAGCCACTACCCCGCCCATTACACCTTCGATAGCGACAGCGATGCCTGGCAGATCGGTTTCCACGACTTCCCCGAGTGGCAATCTGCCTGCTATAAACGCGAAGACATTGAGCTGGAAGCGCAGGAAAGCCTGCTGGCCGCCATCGCCGCCGCGATGGATGAAGGGCTGCCCCTGCCCGCCCCTTCTCCTCTGCAAACCGATGACTTGAGGGTACATCTGCCGGCGCTGGTGACGCTGAAGATCGAACTGCACAACGCGATGCTGCGCAAAAACACCGGCAAAGCGGCGCTGGCGCGCAAGCTGGGATTCAACGGCGGGCAAATGGAGCGGTTGCTGGATATCGGCTACGCCTCGAAGATTGAAGCGTTGGAGCAGGCGTTGTATCTGCTGGGCTACGAAGTGCGCGTGACAATAAGCGAAGTTTGTCAATAAGTTAGCGATATGTAAGCGAAATATTATCCAAGGGGGCTAAATTTTCCCCGTTTTGCGCCGATATGATGGCTACCTAATCACTTGTCGCAACAACGAAGGCTAAAAATGGAGTGGAGTCGCCGTCATATTTGGGCCGTTATTCTGCTGTCTTGTCTCGTTTTTTGGGTCATTTTGGCGACCGGCATCAACGCCGTCGCCTGAGCGCCCGCCGCTGCATTGCTTCATCCCCTATTTTACAGCCCGCCACGGCGGGCTAGTTACTGTCGCCCGCCCATAAAAAGCGTTATAAAACAGCGCGCCCTGTTCAAAAAACAGCCGAAAATTGTGATCAAAAACACAGTATTGAAATCAGACCAGTATTGAGAGTACATTAGCGCCGATCCTGTCGCGGTTCGGATTTTACCTCACGGAGCATGAGGCGCGACAACCGGACAGCCCGCGCTCGAGGACGTTGTTCTTTCGCTTGGAAGAATCCGCCCGACAAGCAGGTTGCCCATAAAATACTCAGCACAACAATCGGGATCATTGCTGGCGAGGACTCCAGACAGGAGTTGTTCAGTGAAATATTTTTTGATGGGCGTGTCATTCATGCTGGTTGCCTGGGTTGGCACCTTCATGTTGATGGTTGCCTGACAGCAGCCAGACCAGGAACACAGCCAAAGGGACGCGCAAGCGTCCCTTTGTCGTTTCGGCGAGCGATCATTTGCCCGGCATCATGCGGCGCAGGGTGTCGTCCTTGCGCAGGTAGTGGTGATACAGCGCCGCCAGCGCATGCGCGCCAATGATAAAGTAGCCAACGTTTGCCAGCGTCTCATGCACCGTTTTGACCAGCCTGCGCATCACCGGATCCGGCGTCACCCATTGCGGGACCGGCCACCCCAGTAAAGTCCACGATTTCCCGCCGTAGGCCAGGGTTAACACGCCCAGCAGCGGCAACATCAGGAAGACCACGTACAGCAGCCAATGGAAGATCTTGGCACCCACTTCCTGCCATTCCTCCAGCGGCGGCGTGGTCGGCGGCGCAGCGTGGAAAGCGCGCATGGCCAACCGAATCAGCATCAGGGCAAAAACCGATACCCCAAAGTTAAAGTGCAGATTTTTGACCAGCGGCGCCCACGCCTCCGGCACCGAATCCTTCAGCAACATCGCCGAATAGGTGAGGATCACCATCAGCAACGTCAGCCAATGTAAAACGATTTGCGATCGCGCGTAGCGGTTGCTCATACACTCTATCCAAAAAATAAAATTCAGCGTAGTCGAGCATAATGGGGAAATAATGAAGAAAACCTTGGGACGGTAAAAAATAAGGCCGGGCGAACGCCCGGCCTGACAGGATTATTTGGCGCCGCCGGCTTTGCCCGGCTTCAGCAGCCCGTCCGCGCGGAACATCGCCTTGATGCCGCGCACCGCCTGGCGGATACGGTCCTGATTCTCGATCAGCGCGAAACGCACGTGGGTATCGCCGTAGTCGCCGAAGCCGATGCCCGGCGAGACGCAGACCTTGGCTTCCGCCAGCAAGCGTTTGGCAAACTCCAGCGAGCCGAGGTGGGCATAAGGCTCGGGAATTTTCGCCCACACGTACATCGACGCCTTCGGGTTTTCCACCATCCAGCCCGCCTCGTGCAGCCCCTTCACCAACACGTTGCGGCGCTGCCGATACTGCTCGGCGATATCGCGCACGCACTGCTGATCGCCCTCCAGCGCGGCGATGGCCGCCACCTGCAGCGGCGTAAAGGTGCCGTAGTCGTGATAACTCTTGATGCGCGCCAGCGCACTGACCAGCTCAGGGTTGCCGACCATGAAACCAATGCGCCAGCCGGCCATGTTGTAGCTTTTCGACAGGGTGAAGAATTCCACCGCAATGTCTTTCGCCCCCGGCACCTGCATGATCGACGGCGCTTTCCAGCCGTCATAGACGATATCGGCATAGGCCAGATCGTGGATCACCAGCACGTTGTACTGTTTGGCCAGCGCCACCACCCGCTCGAAGAAATCCAGCTCCACGCACTGCGCGGTCGGGTTGGACGGGAAGCCGAGGATCATCATTTTCGGGCGCGGAATGGTTTCCCGAATGGCGCGCTCCAGCTCACCGAAGAAATCCACGCCGTCCACCAGCGGCACCGAACGCACCTGGGCGCCGGCGATCACCGCGCCGTAAATGTGGATCGGGTAGCTGGGATTCGGCACCAGCACGGTATCGCCGTGATCGAGGGTAGCCAGCATCAGGTGCGCCAGCCCCTCTTTCGAACCGATGGTGACGATGGCTTCGCTTTCCGGATCGATATCCACCTGATAACGATCGGCATACCAGCGCGAAATGGCGCGGCGCAGGCGCGGAATGCCGCGCGAGGTGGAATAACCGTGGGTGTCGTCGCGCTGGGCGACGGCGCACAGTTTTTCCACGATGTGCGGCGGCGTCGGGCCGTCGGGGTTCCCCATGCTGAAATCGATAATATCCTCGCCGCGACGGCGTGCGGCCATCTTCAGTTCGGCGGTGATGTTGAATACGTAAGGGGGAAGACGTTCAATGCGCGTAAAACGGCGCTGTGGACTGTTATCAGCCATAGGGGATTCCTCGATAGACGTTAGCGCCCGGACCGTCCGAGCGACGCTGGCCAGCGAACTGACCGAATATCGAACATAGCGCAGCGCCGACGAGCTTGTCGATACCCGGCGCGATATTTTTATTTGCCGCCCTGAAACTCCGCCGCCAGCAGCCCGAACAGCCAGTCGTCGCACCACTGCTCCGCCAGACGGTAGTTGTCGCGCAGCGTGCCCTCCAGCTGAAAACCGCACGACTCCAGCAGGCCGCGCGAGGCGAGGTTGCCCGCGGTCACGGTGGCGGTCAGCTTGTGAAAACCGCAGGCGTTCACCGCAAAATCCAGCACTGCCCGTAGCGACTCCTTGCCATAGCCCTTGCCCTGGCCGGCAGGCAAACTCCCGTATCCCACCTCCGCCTGCCGATACGGCGCCCAGTGCGGGCGAAAGCCGGTAATGCCCACCGCCTCTCCGCTGCGCTTCTCACGCATCACCAGGCACAACCACTGCTCGCCGTGTTTGTCCCAGGCCGGCAGGCGCTCTTCGAACCGTGCGCGGATCTCCGCTTCGCTGCGCGGATCGGAGATGTAACGGATCACCTCGGGATCTTGGTACAGGCGCAGAAACAGCGGCCAATCCTCGGCGGTTATCGACTGTAAGTACAAGCGTTTAGTGACCAGCTTCATGAAATCTCCGAAAAACGAAAAAGAGGAACTTACGAATGAAAGATATCTCTTTATTTTCCCCGATTGGTTGCCGATAATCATTTACGTTAAAACCACAAAACCATAACGTCTTGCCCGTTTCCCTACAACCGTCCGCCGCCGTGACTCACGCGGCATCAGGAGAACACCATGGCCTCTTTAGTCATCGACGATATTCCGCAGACGATCGTTAACGTCAAGCGCCAGCTGCGCCAGGCATTGCCGAACTACCGCGACGTTTTTCTGGCGCTGGAGGAGAACATCCGCGGCCAGGTCGACCAGATCCGCCGCGAACTGGCCGCCGGCCATAATCCGGTGCCGCAGATCGACGCGGAAGATATCCTGCAGCAACGCGTCAGCGATCAACAGATAGCGCTGATCAAACAGCGCGGCGCCTGCGCCATTCGCGGTGTGTTTCCCCGCGCCAAGGCCGAAGGCTGGAACCGGGAAATCGGCGACTATCTCGAGCGCAACAACTTCGTCGAGCGGTTGAAAAACGCCGCCGAAGACAACTATTTCGGCAAGCTGGCCGCCAGCAAGCCGCAGATTTACGGCATCTATTGGTCAAAACCACAGGTTGAAGCGCGGCAGGATGCGCGCATGCATGCGGTGCAGGTGTTCCTCAACAGCCTGTGGGCCACCGAAAGCAACGGCAAGCAGCATTTCGATCCGACCCGCGTCGCCACCTACGCCGATCGCACCCGCCGCCGCCCGCCGAACTCCTCATCGCTGGGCCTGTCACCGCACGTCGACAGCGGCACCATCGAGCGCTGGCTGGACGAGAATTTCCGCTATGTGTATCGCCACGTCTTCTCCGGCGACTGGCGGCAGTACGATCCCTTTGCCGCCGACGGCCGCACCGAGGTGCGTGAAATAGCCTCCCCGGCGGTCTGCTCGATGTTCCGCACCTTCCAGGGCTGGACGGCGCTGACGCCGCAGCGCACCAACGCCGGCACGCTGAACCTGGTGCCGATCGCCAACGCCATGGCCTATGTGTTGCTGCGCGCGCTGCAGGACGACGTCGCCGACGACGATCTGTGCGATGCGGCGCCGGGCCGCGCGCTGTCGATCTCGGAAAAATGGCATCCCCTTTTATTAAGCGGGATTTCCCCTATTCCCGATCTGGAGCCGGGCGACACGGTATTTTGGCATTGCGACGTGATCCACGCGGTGGAGAACGAACATAACGGCGAGTTCGACAGCAACGTGATGTACATCGCCGCCGCGCCGGGCTGTGAGAAAAACGACGCCTATCTGCAGCGCCAACTGCCGAGCTTTATCGACGGCAGAACGCCGCCGGACTTCGCCCCCGACGATTTCGAAGTGGATTTCGAGGGCCGCGCCACCGTCGAGCTGCTGACGCCGCTGGGCAAAGCGCAGCTCGGCATGCGCTGACCGCCGCCCCAGCCACGGGCCTCTCTCGCTGTGGTATACTGCCGTCATCCGTAGGCCGCAGCGAGACCCCGTCGTGCACCCTTTTTTTGAAATGCTGTTGGCGGTGTTTGATCGCGCCGCGCTGATGTTGATCTGTCTGTTTTTCCTGACCCGCACCCGGCTGTTCCGCCAACTGCTGCAAAAAGAAGACCATACGCCGCTTGAGCTCGGCATCGTCACGGCAATCTTCTCGCTGTTCGCGCTGTTCAGCACCTACTCCGGCATCAACGTTGAGGGATCGCTGGTCAACGTGCGCGTCATCGCCATCATGGCCGGCGGCATCCTGTTCGGCCCCTGGGTGGGGATCGTCACCGGCATCATCGCCGGGGTGCACCGCTATCTGATCGACATCGGCGGCATCACCTCGGTGCCCTGCCTCATCACCAGCATCATCGCCGGCATCAGCGCCGGCTACATCAACCTCAAGGTGAGAAAAGAGCAGCGCTGGCGCGCCGGCATCGTCGGCGGCATGCTGTGCGAATCCCTCACCATGCTGCTGATCGTGCTGTGGGCCAAGCCGACCGAGCTTGGGCTCGACATCGTGTCGCAGATCGCGCTGCCGATGATCCTCGGCACGGTGTGCATCGGCCTGATCGTGCTGCTGGTGCAGAGCGTCGAAGATGAAAAAGAGGTGATCGCCGCGCGCCAGGCCAAGCTGGCGCTGGATATCGCCCACAAGACGCTGCCCTATTTTCGCAACATCAACAGCGAATCGCTGGCCACCATTTGCGATATCATCCGCCAGGACATCCGCGCCGACGCGGTGGCGATCACCGATACCCATCAGGTGCTGGCTTACGTCGGCGTGGGGCGCGAAGCCTACCCGATCGGCCGCGAAGGGCTGAGCCGCGTTACCCGCGAAAGCATTCGCCACGGCAAAATCATCATCAAAAACAACCTGGAAAACCCGGCCGCGCCGCAGATCCATTCGCAGCTGGTGGTGCCGTTGTGGGAAAAGGGCGAAGTGACCGGCGCGCTGAAAATTTACTACTGCCACGCTCACCAGATCACCAACACGCTGAAGGTGATGGCGGTCGGGCTGTCGCAGATCATCTCCACCCAGATGGAGGTTTCGCGCATCGAGCATCTGCGCCAGATGGCGGATAAAGCCGAAATGCGCGCGCTGCAGAGCAAGATTAACCCGCACTTCCTGTTCAACGCGCTGAACGCCATCTCTTCCTCCATCCGCCTGAATCCGGACACCGCGCGCCAGCTGATCATCAATCTGTCGCGCTACCTGCGCTACAACCTGGAGCTGAACGACGAACTGATCGATATCCGCAAGGAGCTGCATCAGATCCAGGATTACATCGCCATCGAACAGGCGCGCTTCGGCGCCAAGCTGACGGTGATTTACGACATCGACGACGACGTCTCGGTGCGCATTCCGAGCCTGCTGATCCAGCCGCTGGTGGAGAACGCCATCGTGCACGGCATCCAGCCCTGCAAGGGCAAAGGGGTGGTGGTGATCGCGGTGAAAGATCAGGGCGACCGGGTGAAAATATCGGTGAAGGATACCGGCCACGGCATCAATCAGGAAACCATCGATCGGGTGGCGCGCAACGAGATGCCGGGCCACAATATCGGCCTGCTCAACGTACACCACCGCGTGTCGCTGCTGTACGGTGAAGGGCTGCATATCCGCCGCCTGGAGCCGGGCACCGAAATCGCGTTCTACATCAGCAAAAACGGCGGCAAGCTGCATCAGGAACCGAGCGCGCCGCCGGTCGGGGAGGCCTCATGAAAGCCATCATCGTGGAAGACGAATTCCTCGCGCAGGAAGAACTCAGTTACCTGATCAAGAAACACAGCAATATCGATATCGTCGCCACCTTCGAGGATGGCCTCGACGTCCTCAAATACCTGCAGACCCACCAGGTCGACGCCATTTTCCTCGACATCAACATCCCGTCGCTGGACGGCGTGTTACTGGCGCAAAACATCAGCAAATTCGCGCATCGCCCGTCTATCGTGTTCATCACCGCCTATAAAGAGCACGCGGTGGAAGCGTTCGAGATCGAAGCGTTCGACTATATCCTCAAGCCCTATCACGAGGCGCGCATCGTCACCATGCTGCAAAAGCTGGAGGCGCTGCATCATCGCCCCGCCGGCGCGGCGGAACCGACCAGCGCGCCGAGCCGCGGCAGCCACAGCATCAACCTGATCAAAGACGAGCGGATCATCGTTACCGACATCAACGACATCTATTACGCCGCCGCCGATGAAAAGGTGACGCGGGTCTACACTCGCCGGGAAGAGTTCGTGATGCCGATGAACCTCACCGAGTTTTACGGCCGGCTGCCGGAAGAACATTTCTTCCGCTGCCACCGCTCTTACTGCGTTAACCTGGCCAAGATCCGCGAGATCGTGCCCTGGTTCAACAATACCTACATTCTGCGGCTGAGCGATCTTGAGTTTGAAGTGCCGGTCAGCCGCAGCAAGGTGAAAGAGTTTCGCAAGCTGATGCGCCTGTAAGCGCTTACCAGCGCGGGCCCGGACGGTAGTAATAGCCGGGCGGCGGCGGTGGCGGCATGCGGTAATGCGGCCGATCTCGCCAGTCGCGCCGCGGCGGCCCGTAGTAAATCACCCGTGGCGGCGGGCCGTAATAGTACCCGCGCGGGCGTTCATACCGGTGATGATCGGCCCACCAACGCGGATCGCGCCAGCGATAGCCGTCCCAGTAGTGGCCGCGATGATCGCGATCGCCGATATGCAACGACAGGCCCGGCACGTTCACGCCGATGGACACGTCGGCCTGGCTCGCCAGCGGCAGCGCCAGCAGCGCGGCCAGTAACAACAGCGTTTTTTTCATTTCATGGACTCCTGCAGAGCGGACCTCGTCCGATCGCAGATAAGATAGTCCCGCGCTCGCCGCCGCTCTATAGGCGCAATGCCGATTTACGCCTTGCAGACGCATCCTTCACAATTTCACCACAATCATTCACCGGCGATTAACAATAAATCGTTGATATCTTTGATGTAGATCACGTGTCACCCCCGGCATTTCACGCGCTTTTCGGCGCAAAAACGGCAACTCACGCCGTATAAAATGCATTTCATTCCTTCCATCGTGCAACTCATTCCCGATCCGCCGCCCGCCGGGGGCGCCGGCCATATAATAAGCCCATACCGCGGGAACACAGATTCACCCCGCAAATTTCAGCCAACGGCTCACGCCCGGCAACGCACACACAGGAAGGAGACCGGCCATGAACACCAAACCGGCAAATCGCAGCTTAATCGTTCTCGGCACCATCATCTGTCAGATGGGTCTGGGCACCATCTACACCTGGAGCCTGTTCAACCAGCCGCTGGTCGACAAGTTCCACTGGGGGCTGGCGGACGTCGCCACCACCTTCTCCATCACCAGCTTCTTCCTGGCCTTCGCCACGCTGTTCGCCGGCAAGCTGCAAGAACGCTTCGGCATCCGCAATCTGACGCTGTGTTCCGGCATCCTGGTCGGCCTGGGTCTCATCGCCAGCGCCCACGTCAGCTCGCTTGACATGATTTACCTGCTGGCCGGCGTGGTGGTGGGCTTTGCGGTCGGTATCGCCTACATCTCCACCCTGTCCAACCTGATTAAGTGGTTCCCCGCCAACAAAGGCCTGATTTCCGGCATCTCGGTCGGCGCCTTCGGCAGCGGCAGCCTGCTGTTCAAATACGTCAACGCCGCCCTGATCGCTGACGTCGGCGTTTCCGGCGCCTTCTTCTACTGGGGTGCCATCGTGATGGGCCTGATCGTCGTCGGTTCCCTGTTGCTGAAAGAGCCGGTGCTGGCGGCCAACGCCGCACAGCAAGGCGCCAATGGTCTGGGCAACGACTTCAGCGTGCGCCAGATGCTGGCCACCAAAGAAGCCTACCTGCTGTTCACCATCTTCTTCGCTGCCTGCATGAGCGGTCTGTACCTGATTGGCATCGTGAAAGACATGGGCGTTCAGCTGGCCGGGATGGACTTGGCTACCGCCGCCAACACCGTGTCTGCCGTCGCCATCTTCAACACCGCCGGCCGCATCATCCTGGGTACGCTGTCCGATAAAGTGGGCCGCATGCGCGTCATCAGCTTCACCATGCTGGTTACCGTGCTGGCGATTGTCGCCCTGAGCTTCATGACCCTGAACCACACGCTGTTCTTCATCTGCGTCGGCGCGGTGGCCTTCTGCTTCGGCGGCAACATCACCGTGTTCCCGGCGATTGTCGGCGACTTCTTCGGCCTGAAAAACCACAGCAAAAACTACGGCATCATCTACCAGGGCTTCGGCCTGGGCGCGCTGGCCGGTTCGTTCGTCGCCAAATACTTCGGCGGCTTCCACGCCACCTTCATGGTGATTGGCGTCCTGTCCGCCGCTTCTTTGCTGATTACGCTGTTCATCAAAGCGCCGAAGGCGGTGGAAATGGAAAGCGAAGAAACCGCACAGGCGGCGGAGCTGGCCAAAGCCTGATACCCCGCGAAAACGACAAGGGGCGCAACCTGCGGGTTGCGCCCCTTTTTTATTGCCCTGCCGCGCGGCTTACAGCCGCATGCCCAGCGTCTGGCGCAGATGCGCGCCGGCCCCCAACAGGCCCGGTTGACCATGGGTTATCATGAACACCGGAATGTCGCGCACATAGTCGCGGAAGCGCCCCTTGTCTTCGAAGGCGGCGCGGAAGCCCGAGGCCTTGAAGAATTCCATAAAGCGCGGCACGATGCCGCCGGCGATGTACACGCCGCCAAAGGTGCCCAGATTCAGCGCCAGGTTGCCGCCGAAGCGCCCCATGATCACGCAAAACAGCGACAGCGCACGGCGGCAGTCGATGCAGCTGTCGACCAGCGCCCGCTCGGTAATGTCCTTCGGCGCCAGTTTCTCCGGCAGGCGGTTGTCCGCCTTGACGATGGCGCGATACAGGTTGACCAGGCCCGGCCCGGACAGCACGCGCTCGGCGGAAACGTGCCCCACTTCACCGCGTAGCACCTCCAGAATAATGTCTTCTTCTTCGCTGTTCGGTGCGAAATCGACATGGCCGCCCTCGCCCGGCAGGCTGACCCAGCGGCGATCGACCTGCACCAGGTGGGCAACACCCAGCCCGGTGCCGGCGCCGTACACCGCGATCGGTTTGCCCGGCTGCGCATCGCCGCCGCCAAACTGCAGCACGTCGTCCGGCGAGAGCATCGGGATCGCCATCGAGACGGCGGTGAAATCGTTGATCACTTCCAGGTGACTCAGCCCCAGGCTGGCCTTCATTTCTTTGATCGAGAACGCCCAGCTGTGGTTGGTCATCGCGACCCAGTCTTCCGTCACCGGGCAGGCGATCGCGATGCAGGCGTCCTGCACCTCGATATCGCACGCTTTCAGATAGTGGCGGATCACCGCCTCTAGGCTGTCGAACTCCAGGCCGGAATAGGTTTTCGCCTGGGTAATCTCACCCGTCGCAACAGTGCACAACGCCAGGCGGGCATTGGTGCCGCCAACATCACCCACGAGGGCATAGGTCATTGATTTCGTCTCCGCAAAATGAAAAATAACACGCTGCCCACACTGTAAAATCCTGCTGCGAAAACAACAATCACCCGCCTCGGATCTGCACCTCAATAGCGATCTGGATCACAAAAAACGTTTCAGCTTGCCCGCTATGCTGCGATTTGAAACAAATTGCGGCAAAAAATGCCCCCCGGCGACTGTTAACCGCCATCGCAGCCGGGCAATATCAATGCGTGCCTGCGCGCCGATAGTCTGGCAAGCTGTGGCCACTGCCCAACCACTCGCTCTCCCTGCCCCGCAGGGAGGCATCGACAAGGGATTATTCATGCTGCATCCGCGCGCCAATGCCATGTTGGCCTTTGCTTTGCCTGCGCTGATTATCGGTTCCGCTTCCAGTCTGGTGCTGCTGTTGGTGATGAAAATTGCCGCCGCATTGCAGCAATTACTGTGGGTGACGCTGCCCGATGCGCTGAGCCTGGACGCCCAGTCGCCCTGGTGGCCGGTTGCGATGCTGACGCTGACCGGCGTGGCGGTCGGCCTGATCGTGCGTTATATGCCGGGTCACGCCGGGCCGGATCCGGCGACGGAATCGCTGATCGGCATGCCGCTGCCGCTCTCCGCCCTGCCGGGGTTGGGGTTGGCGCTGATCGTCGGCCTGGCCGGCGGCGTCAGTCTGGGGCCGGAGAATCCGATCACCGCCATCAACATCGCACTGGCGGCGGCGGCCGGCGCGCGCCTGCTGCCGAAAGTGCCGCGCATGGACTGGATCATCCTGGCCGCGGCAGGCACCATCGGCGCAATGTTCGGCACACCGGTCGCCGCCGCGCTGATCTTTTCGCAAACCCTGGCCGGCAATAACGAAACGCCGCTGTGGGATCGGCTGTTCGCCCCGCTGGTGGCCGCCGCCGCTGGCGCGGTCACCACCCAGATGTTCTTCGTGCCCAATTTCGCCCTGCAGCTCGACGCCTACGACGTGACGCGGCTGCCGGACATCTTCAGCGGCGCCATCGTGGCGCTGATCGCCATCGCGCTCGGCATGGTGGCGCTGTGGTGTTTCCCGCACGTTCACCGCCTGTTCCATTCAATGAAGAATCCGGTGTTGATGTTAGGGCTGGGCGGCTTTGTGCTGGGGCTGCTGGCGCTGTTGGGCGGAGAGATTACCCTGTTCAAGGGGCTGGATGAGATGAAACGCCTGGCGGTGGACGACAGCTATTCGGTGCCGGCGCTGTTGACCATTACCCTGACCAAGCTGGCGGCGCTGGTGATCGCCGCCGCCTGCGGTTTTCGCGGCGGGCGCATCTTCCCGGCGGTGTTCGTCGGCGCGGCGCTGGGCCTGATGCTGCATCAGCATGTTCCGGCGGTGCCGGCGGCGATCACCGTCTCCTGCGCCATCATGGGGCTGGTGCTGGTGGTGACCCGCGACGGCTGGCTGAGCCTGTTTATGGCAGTGGCGGTAGTGCCGGATCTGCACCTGCTGCCGGTCTTGTGCATCGTGATGCTGCCCGCCTGGCTGGCGCTGGCGGGCAAACCGCTGATGCTGGTAAACCGCCGGCAACCGCCGCACGACGATTAGGCCAGCGCGAACGCCGCGGCGGCGCGGGCGTGGATCGCGGTGGTGTCGAACACCGGCACCGACGCATCCCGCTCGCTCACCAGCAAGCCTATTTCGGTGCAGCCGAAAATAATCCCCTGCGCCCCCTGCTGTTCCAGATCGCTGATGATCCGGCGATACTCGTCGCGCGAGGCGTCGCGAATTTTGCCGAGGCACAGCTCGTCATAGATGATGCGGTGCACGATGTCACGATCGGCGCTGACCGGCGTCACCACGTCGATGCCGTGCAATTCCTGCAGGCGGCCGCGGTAGAAGGTCTGCTCCATGGTAAAACGCGTGCCCAGCAGCCCGACGCGGCGAATGTTTTTCTCCCGCACCTGCAGCGCCGTGGCATCGGCGATGTGAATCAGCGGCAGGCCGCTGGCCTGCTCGACCGCCTCCGCCACCTTGTGCATGGTGTTGGTGCAGATCACGATGGCTTCGGCGCCGGCAGCGCGCAACGCCACCGCGGCCTCGGCCAACAGCCGGCCGGCGCCGTCCCAATCGCCCTGGTGCTGCAAGCGCTCAATCTCCTGGAAATCGACGCTGTAGAGCACGATTTTGGCCGAATGCAGCCCGCCGAGGCGCGCCTTTACCTGCTCGTTGATGGTGCGGTAATACGGAATGGTGGATTCCCAGCTCATGCCGCCCAGCAGACCCAACACTTTCATCCTTCGTTCCTCAGCATTTCCGACGATCCTCTGACCTTACCTGAGAATCGTCAGTCTGACGACGCCTTATTTGGCGCCGGAATTGATCGGCTGGCGCGCCTCGAACCAGCGCTGGCGCAGCGTGTCGTACAGCCAGTTATAGGCCATGGTGTACGGCAGGAAGAACAGGAAGAAACCGATTTCCAGCATAAACGCCTGCGCCCAGGAGATACTCAGCATCCAGGCGGCGATCGGCACGCCGATCAGGATAAAACCGGCTTCAAAGCCGACGGCGTGCAGCGCACGCACCTTCAGGTTACGCACCACCCGGCTGACCGGCCACAGGCGGTCGAACACCGTGTTGTAAACCATGTTCCACAGCATCGCGACGGTGGACAGCATCACCGCCAACGCGCCGACCTGCACCATTGAGCGGTTCAGCAGCCACGCGCCCAGCGGGGCGCAAACCATCACGGCGATGGCCTCGAAACCGACGGCGTGGACGATACGTTCAATGAGAGACTTGTTTTGCAGTTGCATACATCACCTTTTTTTCAACAGTTGTTGCGAAAGCCTGGTGATTATCATCGCTTTTTTGGGTAGATTAAAAATAGGTTCCATCGATAAAGTAGATATATCATGCATTATTCCCCGGAAGCGTTGCAGGCGTTCGTGGAAGCCGCCGCCCTCGGCTCATTTTCCGCCGCCGCGCGCAAACTGCGCAAAAGCCAATCCACCGTCAGCACCGCCATCGCCAATCTGGAGGCCGACCTGGCATTGACGCTGTTCGATCGCAGCGCGCGCCAGCCGGTGCTCACCGCCGCCGGCCGCAAAGTGCTGGGGCACGTACAGGCTATCCTCGCGGCCAGCGAACGGCTCGACGCCTTGAGCATTCAGCTGGCGGGCGAGGTTGAACCGCGCCTGAGCATGGTGTTTTCCGATACCTACCAGCCCAAGCATCACGATCGGTTGATGCAGCTGTTCGAACAGCGCTACCCGGAAATTGAGCTGGAATGGATGATCGCCGAGGAAGGCGACGTTATCGATCTGCTGCAAAGCGGCCGCGCGCATTTGGGCATGGTGGAAGTGCAAAAAAGTTATCCGCCGGATATCGCCTTCTCCCGGCTGCCTGAGCAGACCGAAATGGGGCTGTTCGTCGCCCATCAGCATCCGCTGGCCCAGGTCGCCGCGCCGACGCCGGAGCAGTTGTCCAGCACCCGCCAGTTGATCCTGAATACCTACACCGGCGCAGAGGCGGCCAGACAGGGTGGACTGGTCTGGTCGGCGCCCAGCTATCTGCTGTTGCTGGAGATGGCGGAACAAGGATTCGGTTGGGCGGTGTTGCCGCACTGGCTGGTACAGCAATACGGCCACGGCAGACTCACCCAGCTGCGGCCGCGCGGCTGGCCAAAACTGATTTCGGTGGATGCGGTATGGTCCAAACTGACCCCGCCGGGCCCGGCGGGGTTCTGGATGCTGGAGCGCCTGCTGGGCGACACCCAGCCCTAAGCGGCGGCGTTGCGCGCCTGAATAGCGCGAGAGACGGTATCGAGGAGTTCCGGAATGTCCATCTTCGGCAGCATCACTTCGATGAAGGCCAGCCGCTCGTCGTCCGCGACCTCGCGCAGCGCCTGACGCAATCCGTCCGGATCGCAGACCCGCAACGCCTTCACCGGCCGCTCACCGGCCAGCGCCGTCGGCAACTGCGTCCAGTTCCAGCGCGCGATGTCGTTATAACTTTGCTCCGGCCCGTGGATCGCGCGCTCAACGGTATACCCCTGATTGTTCAACACGAAGATCACCGGTTTAAGCCCGTCGCGCAGCATCGATCCCAGTTCCTGCACGGTTAACTGCGCGGCGCCGTCACCGATCAGCAATACTGCCCGGCGCTGCGGTTCGGCGGTCTGCACGCCGAACGTCGCCGGCAGGGTATAGCCGATCGATCCCCAGAGCGACTGCACGATCAGGCGGCAGCCACGCGGCAACGTCAGCGCCGCCGCGCCGAAACAGGCGGTGCCCTGATCGGCCAGCACGATATCCCCCGGCCGCAGGAAATCCTGTATCTGCCGCCAGAAGGCGTGCTGATCCAGCCGTTCCCCATCGCCTTCCGGCAGCGCCGGGCGAACGATCGGCGGCAATGGCCAACGCGACGCCAGCGACAGGCTCAGGCGGTGCAATGCCTGCACCGCCTCGCGCATCGGAATGCGGCTAAAGCGCCGCCGCCCGACCCAGGCTTCGAACGGTTGAATATCGATGCATTTTTCCACCGGCAGATGATGCGTGAAACCGGCGGTAATGGTGTCGGTCAAGCGTACGCCGACGTTGATCACCACATCGGCGTTTTCGATCAATTGTTTCACCGCCGGATCGCTGGCGCCGCCGCAGTAGGTACCAACGAAACCGGCGCGGTTCTCGTCCAGCACGCCCTTGCCGAGCAGCAGCGTCGCGTGCGGCATATCGACCTCCTGCAGCCACTCGTCCAGCGCCGCTTCGGCGCCGAAGCGATCGGCGAGGAAGTCCGCCAGCAGCGACACCCGCCGCGCCGACAGCAGCTTTTCGCGCGCTGCGGCGATAAACGCCTGCAATGCGCTCTGCGACAGTTTGGCCTGACGCAGCATCAGCGGCGCCGGTTTATTCGGCAGCGGCGCCTGCGCGACGTCGCTGGGCAACATCAGGTAAACCGGGCGATGCTCCAGCAAGGCGGCGCCGATCAGGCGATCTATCTCCAGCGCGGCGTTGTCGGCGGTCAGGTCGGCCTGCGCGACGGTCACCTCTTTGGCTATCCGGGCGAAGTGGGTGAAGTCGCCATCCCCCAGCGAATGGTGCAGCAAATCACCGGCGCGCTGGGCGCGCTGCGCCGGCGTGCCGACCACGTGGATCACCGGCAGGTATTCGGCGTAGCTGCCGGCCACCCCGTTCAACGCGCTCAGCTCGCCGACGCCAAAGGTGGTGAGCAGCGCGGCCGCCGGTTTGCAGCGCGCATAGCCATCGGCTGCGTAGGCGGCGTTCAACTCGTTGGCGCAGCCTACCCAGGTGATTTGCGGATGCGCGAGGACGTGATCGAGAAATTGCAGGTTGTAATCCCCCGGCACGCCGAAGAAATGACGGATGCCGATTTGGGCCAGACGATCGAGCAGATAATCGGCCACCGTATAGGTCTGAGTCATGATCATCACCTGTCTGCAACTGGAGCGATTATCTTAAGTATCGAAGATGCCGTTCAAATTTCGAACAATCACCCCTGCGTCGAACGGCAACCTGGCGTTACATGCCGGCGCCGTGATCCCTCCCGCGGCAGCGCGAGGTGAAAACGTATACACTCAAAGCACTTCACCTCTCGCCGACAAGGATAACTATGTCTTACCCAGCCTCCCCCTCGCGTTATCAAGATATGGAATACCGGCGCTGCGGCCGCAGCGGGCTGAAGCTGCCCGCCGTCTCACTCGGGCTGTGGCACAACTTCGGCGACGCCACGCTGTACGACAACGCCCGCGGCCTGATCCGCTGCGCCTTCGATCGCGGCATTACCCATTTCGATCTGGCCAATAACTACGGCCCGCCGCCCGGCGCCGCCGAGGAGAACTTTGGCCGCATTCTCAACGCCGATCTGCGGGCCTGGCGCGATGAGCTGATCGTCTCATCCAAAGCCGGTTACACCATGTGGCCCGGTCCCTACGGCGATTGGGGCTCGAAAAAGTACCTGGTCGCCAGCCTCGATCAGAGCCTGAAGCGCATGGGGTTGGAGTATGTGGATATCTTTTATCATCATCGGCCGGATCCGGACACGCCGCTGGAAGAAACCATGGCGGCGCTGGATCTGCTGGTGCGCCAGGGCAAAGCGCTGTATGTCGGCCTGTCCAACTACCCGGCCGAGCGCGCGCGACAGGCGTTCGACATTCTGCAGCGGCTCGGCACGCCGTGCGTGATCCACCAGCCGAAGTATTCGATGTTGGAACGCGGGCCGGAGACGGCGTTGCTGGATACGCTGGAGGAACATGGCGTCGGATCTATCGCCTTCTCGCCGCTGGCGGGCGGCCTGCTGACCGATCGCTACCTGCACGGCATACCGCAAGATTCTCGCGCCGCCAGCGGCAGCCGCTTCCTGCAGCCGGAGCAGCTGACCGCCGAGCGACTGGACAAGGTGCGCCGCCTCGATGCGCTGGCGCGGCAACGCGGGCAGAAGCTGTCGCAGATGGCGCTGGCCTGGGTGCTGCGCGGCGATCGCGTTACCTCAGTGCTGATCGGCGCCAGCAAGAATGCGCAGATAGAAGACGCGGTGGGCATGCTGGCCAATCGTCACTTTAGTGAAGAAGAGCTCGCGCAGATCGAGACAATCTTATTGTAATCGTTTACAAATTCCGCCGTTCAATCGAGCGGCGCTACCCCAGAAAAATCTCAAATCTTAACCTCCTGCATCATTTTCAGAGTGGCTCTCAGATTCAACCCTATGCGCCGGCGCTATGATGCCGATATTGCAGCAAAAATAACGATAAGGCCGCTTTTAAACTGATGAACGCGCTTCATAAAGTGACAAACGGCCAGGCCGCGCAAGCGGGAAGGAGAAGCCATGTTTAAACCTCTGCTCTTGGCCGCCATTTTGGCGGCGACGGTACTGCCCGCCGCACAGCAGGCGCATGCCGAAGGGATCAGCATCGATCTGATGCCAGGCGTTTCATTGCGCATCGGCGATCAGGATAACCGCGGCCGCTATTGGGATGGTTACGATTGGCGGGATCGCGACTGGTGGCAAGGCCATCAGGGGCGTTATCTCGGCGACCGCAGCCGTCGCGGTTACTACTGGGACGGCTATCGCTGGCGCGATGGCGACTACTGGCGTAAACACTATTACTACCATGAAGGACGCTATCGTAAATACGACAAACACTACGATAAGCACCACTGGAAGAAAGAGAAAAAGCATCACCACGATCATGACCGCGATCGCTGGCGCCGCCACGGCGATGACGACCGCGATTAACGACGACGGGCCGGCGCAACGCCGGCCCGCACTGTTTTTGCTTACAGCACGCTGCCGATCAGCAGGTAGCCGTTCAATCCCACCACCACCACCAGCACGATCAGCTTGCCCAGGTTTTGCACCAGCGGGCCGTTGACCATTTCCCCCATCAGCGCCCGATTGCCGGTGAAAGCCAGCAGCGGCACCAACGCCAGCGCAATGCCGAAGCTGAGCAGCACCTGGCTCAGCACCAGAATGCGCGTCGCATCCATCCCCAACATGATGACGATAAACGACGGCAGCATGGTCACCGCGCGCCGCAGCCACAGCGGAATATGGAAACGCACGAACCCCTGCATCACCACCTGCCCCGCCAACGTGCCGACCACGGTAGAAGAGAGGCCGGCCGCCACCAGGCTCAGGCCGAACACGGTGGCGGCGGCGTGCCCGAGCAGCGGTTGCAGCGTCAGGTAAGCCACGTCGAGATCGGCGATGCCGCTGTGGCCGCTGAAATGAAACGCGGCGGCGGCGGTGGCCATCATCGCCAGATTGACGAAACCGGCGATGGTCATGGCCACGGCGACGTCGACTTTGGTGGCGGCATAGCGTTCCGCCTTGTCGTGCTCGCCGCCGATTTGGGTGAGCGACGAATGCAGATAGATCACGTGCGGCATGATGGTGGCGCCCAATACCCCGGCAGCCAGGAATACCGCATCGCCGTTAGGCAGATCGGGCAACGCCATGCCTTTCAGCAGCGGCGCAAGCTGCGGCTGGGAAAACGCCAGCTCGACGATGTAGGCGGCGGCGACGAACAACAACAGGCCGCCGATCACCCGCTTCAGCGGCTTTTGTCCGCGCTTTTGCAGCATCAGAATTAAAAAGGTGGCGATCCCGGTCAGCACTGCGCCCTGCAACAGAGAGACGCCGAGCAGCAGCTTGAAGCCGATCGCCGCGCCGATAAACTCGGCCAGGTCGGTCGCCATGGCGATGATCTCCGCCTGCACCCAATAGGCCCACACCGCCGGCCGCGGAAAGCGATCGCGAATATGCTCGGCCAGATTTTTCCCGGTGGCGATGCCCAGCTTGGCGGACAACAGCTGGATCAGCATCGCCATCACGTTGGCCCAAACCACCACCCACAGCAGGCTGTAGCCGAATGAGGCGCCGGCCTGGATGTTGGTGGCGAAGTTGCCGGGATCGATATAGCCGATAGCGGCGATGAAGGCGGGCCCCATGAGCGAGAGTTTGATTTTTCTGGCGGAGCGACCGGAGGTGGTTTCAACCACGCGACTGTTCAGCATATGTTGAACCCTTACTGAAATTACGTTTATCTCCACTCTATATAAATGATAATAATTATCAAGCGCATTTGTAGCGGTAAAACTTATCTCTGTAATAGCCAACATTAACGGTTTTATCGAAGGGTTCAGCGCGAAGCTTGCCGATTTCCGTGCTTTTGGGATGGGATTTTGGCTGCAATACCCCTGAAAGACAGGTTAGCACAAGAATACGAATTTCCTATTGCTGCTTTAACATCTTGATTTTTTATGCTTTTGCGCAACACTTTAGGAGAACTCCCACTATGATTTTCCATATTTGCAATAGAAGTCTCGTTTTTAAACGTAGCGTTACATAAAATGGCAGCCGAAATTCAGCCTGCCTCAAATTTGGAGCAAACATGTCCCATATTGCGCACTTTGCGTTGGCGATAGTGGTGGTGGCGATCCTGGCCCTGTTGGTGTGCCGCGATCGTAAAAGCATCCGCATTCGCTATGTTATTCAACTACTGGTTATCGAAGTACTGCTGGCCTACTTTTTCCTGCATTCGGAAGCGGGTTTGGGCTTCGTAAAAGGATTCGCCGCGCTGTTTGACAAACTGCTCGGGTTTGCGGGACAAGGGACTGATTTCGTGTTCGGCGGCATGGGCGACAAAGGCCTGGCGTTCTTCTTCCTGAAGGTGCTGTGCCCAATCGTCTTCATTTCGGCGCTGATCGGTATTCTGCAGTACATCAAGGTGCTGCCGTTCATCATCCGCATTATCGGCACCGTGCTGTCGAAAGTGAACGGCATGGGCAAGCTGGAGTCGTTTAACGCCGTCAGCTCGCTGATCCTGGGGCAATCCGAAAACTTCATCGCCTACAAGGATATCCTGGGCAAGATGTCGGAAAAGCGCATGTACACCATGGCGGCGACCGCGATGTCTACGGTTTCCATGTCCATCGTCGGCGCCTACATGACCATGCTGGACGCCAAGTTCGTGGTGGCGGCGCTGGTATTGAACATGTTCAGCACCTTTATCGTGCTGTCGCTGGTCAACCCGTACGACACCAATAAAGAAGAAGAGCTGCACCTCGGCAACCTGCACGAAGGCCAGAGCTTCTTTGAAATGCTGGGTGAATACATCCTGGCGGGCTTCAAAGTAGCGATTATCGTCGCCGCGATGCTGATTGGCTTCATCGCCCTGATCGCCGCGCTCAACGGTGTGTTCAGCGCCATTTTCGGCCTGAGCTTCCAGGAAATCCTCGGCTACTTCTTCTATCCATTCGCCTGGATCATGGGCATCCCTAAACACGAAGCCCTGCAGGTTGGCAGCATCATGGCGACCAAACTGGTTTCCAACGAATTCGTGGCCATGATGGAACTGCAGAAAGTCTCTGCCGAGCTGTCGCCGCGCAGCCTGGGGATCCTGTCGGTGTTCCTGGTGTCCTTCGCCAACTTCTCTTCCATCGGCATCGTGGCCGGTGCGATCAAGGGCCTGAACGAACACCAGGGCAACGTGGTGTCACGCTTTGGCCTGAAGCTGGTGTACGGCTCTACGCTGGTCAGCATCCTGTCCGCTTCCATCGCGGGTCTGGTGCTGGGCTAAGCCTCGAACCGGCCAGGATAACAAGGCGCCTGCGGGCGCCTTTTTTATTGGCTGGCCTTCGGCGAAGGTGGAATAATGCAAAGCAAAAAGCCGACCCTAAGGTCGGCTTTTTAAATGGTGGTGGAGCTAGACGGGATCGAACCGTCGACCTCTTGCATGCCATGCAAGCGCTCTCCCAGCTGAGCTATAGCCCCACAAAAGTGGTACGCGTTGACCGGCGTTACGGTATTCCCCAACCTCTCTGAGAAGAAGGTTGGTGGAGCTAGACGGGATCGAACCGTCGACCTCTTGCATGCCATGCAAGCGCTCTCCCAGCTGAGCTATAGCCCCGTTCCACAATCACTTTGTGCTGTGAACGGGGCGCATAATATGAAACCCGCTCAAAGCTGTCAACGGCTAAATTGAATTACTGAATCAAGCGTTGAAAAAGCCGCCAAATCAGCATCTTTGGCGCCAAAAAATCATCAGTTTGTGCAGAGTTCATCCATTTTGCGCGTTACATCTCAAAATAGCAAAAGACCCTGCATATCACGTTGATTTTTAATTAACGGAATGTTAGCGAAATGCGCTTGAGTCGGACTCCCGAGCGGCATAGACTGCCCGCGCCATAAACTTTATTACTATAAACCGAGTCCGTCATGTCTTTGCATTCACCAAAAGAAATCGCCGCCCTCGCCGTTCAGGCCGGGGTAAACAAAAGCCGCGCCCCGCTCGCTAATCTGCTGATTCTGGGCTTTCTCGCCGGCGCCTTTATCGCCACCGGCTTTCTGCTGGATATTCACGTCATCGGCACCCTGCCGGCCGAATGGGGCTCTTTCGGCGCGCTGTTGGGCGCCGCGGTCTTCCCTATCGGTTTGATCCTGACCATTCTGGCCGGCGGCGAACTGCTGACCGGCAACATGATGACCTTGCCAATGGCCTGGTTTGCCCGCGAAATCCCCGCCCTCGCCGTGCTGCGCAACTGGTTTTGGGTCACTCTGGCCAACTTCGCCGGCAGCGTGGCCGTCGCCTACTTCTTCGGCCACCTGCTGGGCCTGACCGAAGGCGCGTTTTTACATAAGACGCTGGCGATCGCGCAGGCCAAAGTGGAGGCGGACTTCCTGCACGCCTTCATTTCCGGCGTCGGCTGCAACTGGCTGGTGTGCCTGGCGGTGTGGTTAGCCTTCGCCAGCAAAGATGTGCCGGGCAAAGTGATCGGCATGTGGTTCCCGGTCATGGCTTTTGTCGCCATCGGCTTCCAGCACGTGGTGGCGAACATGTTCATCATCCCGGCGGCCATCTTTGCCGGCGGCATGGGCTGGGAGCAGTACCTGCCTAATTTCGTCGCGGTATTTCTCGGCAATGCGCTGGGCGGCGCCGGCTTTGTCGGGCTGATGTATTTCCTCGCCTACCGTCCGGGTTTACCGGCCGGCGAGCAAGCCTGACAGCAAGCAATAAAAAAAGCCCCGGGATTGCTCCACGGGGCTTTTTCATTTATGGCGTATCAACCTAATCAGGCTTGTGCTTCGCGCTCGGCGATGTAAGCCAGCGCCATGTCGATGCGCTGCAGCGAACGCTTCTGGCCGATCGCATGCACGGTCACGTCCATGCCTGGCGACTGGCCGGCGCCGGTCACCGCGACGCGCAGCGGCATGCCGACTTTACCCATGCCGACACCCAGCTCATCCGCCGTGCCCTGAATGGCGTCATGCACATTTTCCGGCGTCCAGACGGTGATGGCGGCCAGCTTGGCGCGCACCGCTTCCAGCGGCTGACGCGCGACCGGGCGCAGGTGCTTCTTGGCGGCGTCGGCGTCAAACTCGCTGAAATCTGCGTAGAAGTAACGGCAAGACTCCGCCATCTCTTTCAGCGTTTTGCAACGCTCGCCCAGCAGCTTGACGATGTCTTTCAGTTCCGGACCGTTGCGGGTTTCAATGCCCAGTTGCTCAACGTGCCATGCCAGATGCACCGCCACTTCTTCCGCCGGCATATGGTTGATGTAGTGGTGGTTCAGCCACTGCAGCTTCTCAGTGTTGAACGCGCTGGCGGATTTGTTGATCGCTTCCAGCGTGAAGAACTCTTTCATCTCATCGATGGAGAAGATCTCCTGATCGCCGTGGGACCAGCCCAGACGCACCAGGTAGTTCAGCAGCGCCTGCGGCAGATAGCCGTCGTCGCGATACTGCATGACGCCCACCGCGCCGTGGCGCTTGGACAGTTTTTTACCGTCGTCGCCGAGGATCATCGACACGTGCGCGTATTCCGGCACCGGCGCGCCCAGCGCTTTGAGAATGTTGATCTGGCGCGGGGTGTTGTTGATGTGGTCTTCACCGCGGATCACATGGGTGATTTCCATGTCCCAGTCATCGACGACGACGCAGAAGTTATAGGTTGGCGAACCGTCGGTGCGGCGGATGATCAGATCGTCCAGCTCCTGGTTGCTGAATTCGATCGGGCCGCGAATTTTGTCGTCGAAGATCACCGAGCCTTCCTGCGGGTTACGGAAGCGCACCACGTGCGGCTCGTCGTCGGTGTGGCTGCACTGGCTGTCGCGGCAGTGGCCGTCGTAACGCGGCTTCTCGCCGTTTTCCATCTGCTTCTCGCGCAGCGCTTCCAGACGTTCCTTGGAGCAATAGCATTTATACGCCGTGCCCTGCTCTAGCATCTCATCGATGACCGCGTTGTAACGATCGAAACGCTTAGTCTGGAAATACGGGCCTTCATCCCAATCCAGGTTCAACCAGTTCATGCCATCCATAATTGCGTCGATCGCGTCCTGGGTCGAACGTTCCAGATCGGTATCTTCGATACGCAGAACGAACTCACCGCCCGCATGGCGGCTGAACAACCAGGAATAAAGTGCGGTACGCGCGCCGCCGACGTGAAGATAGCCGGTCGGGCTCGGTGCAAAACGGGTTTTGATTTTCATTGGGTTCACTGCCTTATTACGCAACGCGTGTCGGCGGTTGCCGACGATTGCTCGGAATTGAAAAAAGAGTGGACGACATTGTATCACCACGCGCTAATTCCTCAACGCCGACACGATATTGCGCCGGTCGATTTCGCGCGTTTTGCGGCGAGTTTCGCATAGCATCGCGCAAAGAATCGGCGCTGCTGGCGATAATTATCGCGCCCTGCCTAAATTTGCGGCGAACGATTGAAATCATTTTAAAAAGCGTTGACTCACTTTGAACTATCCCTATAATGCGACTCCAACAAGACGGGGCGATTAGCTCAGTTGGTAGAGCATCTCCTTTACACGGAGGGGGTCGGCGGTTCGAGCCCGTCATCGCCCACCATCTTGTTGAGAAAAAATGAGAACGAATGAGGGTGATTAGCTCAGTTGGTAGAGCATCTCCTTTACACGGAGGGGGTCGGCGGTTCGAGCCCGTCATCACCCACCATCATTCTCTCGTTTAGCAGTGCCTGGAAGTCCTGAAGTGGGTGATTAGCTCAGTTGGTAGAGCATCTCCTTTACACGGAGGGGGTCGGCGGTTCGAGCCCGTCATCACCCACCACTTCTGCGGGTCGTTAGCTCAGTTGGTAGAGCAGTTGACTTTTAATCAATTGGTCGCAGGTTCGAATCCTGCACGACCCACCAATTCAGAAAAAAGCGCCTTTTGGCGCTTTTTTCGTTTCTGCACCATCCGACTCTGACTTCATCTCTCGCCGACAGAGTTCACCGGGTCGTGCAGGATGAAGAACCGTAGAGGTTCGAGCATCGCGCAGCGATACGACAACGCGCAGCGTTGCCCGTAGGGTGAGGCCACAGGCCGAATCAATCCTGCACGACCCACCAATTCAGAAAAAAGCGCCTTTTGGCGCTTTTTTCGTTTCTGCCTCACTCACTGCCCCTATCTCCTTATTCTTTCTGTATTCACCACGCGCTGAGATACGAATGGTTATCATTTTGGCGGCTTGAATGGTAAATTAGCGGGCATACACCACGCAGCCAATCCGCCGCCGGATTGATACGCCTTAGTTCAAGGAAAGAAAGAGCCCGCTCATGACCCTATCCTTACGCCAGCTGTTCATTGCATTTATCGCCACTTCCAGCCTGCTGCTCAGTGGCTGCGGCCCGGACGACAAGAGCGACGGGCAGAAACCGTCCGCTCCCGCAACCGACAGCAGTTGGCCGCGCACCATCGACAGCGCCAAAGGGAAGTTCACGCTGGAAAAACCGCCGCAGCGCATCGTGTCCACCAGCGTCACCATCACCGGCACGCTGCTGGCTATCGACGCCCCGGTGGTCGCCAGCGCCGCCACCAGCCCAAATCCCCTGGTGGCCGATAAACAAGGTTTCTTTACCCAATGGAGCGAGGTGGCCAAGCAGCGCCACGTCGAGCGGCTGTACCAGGTGGAGCCCAATGCCGAAGCCGTCGCCGCCGCCGCGCCGGATTTGATCGTCGTCGCCGCGACCGGCGGGGATTCGGCGTTGAAACTGTATGACCAGCTGTCCGCCATTGCGCCGACGCTGGTGCTCGATTATGGCGACAAAAGCTGGCAGCAGCTGGCCAGCGAGCTCGGCGAGATCACCGGTCATGAAGCCGGCGCCAAACAGGCGGAAGATCGTTTCGAACAGCGCGTGGAGCAAGTGAAGCAGGCGATCGCGCTGCCGCCGCAGCCCACCACTCCGCTGGTGTATGCCGACAACGGCCGCGAGGCCATGCTGTGGACGCCGGGTTCCGCCCAGGGCAAACTGCTGACCCAGCTCGGTTTCCAACTGGCCACCCCGCCGGAAAGCGCCAAAGGCAACACCAGCATGGGGAAACGCCATGACATCATCCAGATCTCCGGCGAAAAAATGGCCGAAGGCCTGAATGGCAAAACCCTGATCCTGTTCGCCACCAATGAGCGCAAAGTGCAAGAGGTGCTGACCAACCCGTTCCTCAAACATCTGGAGCCGGTGGAACAGCGGCACGTCTACGCCGTCGGCAACGACACCTTCCGCCTCGATTACTACAGCGCCACCAACATGCTGAACCAAATCGAACGGTTGTTCAAAAAGCCCTGAATCATGCCGTCGGCAGGCCAGCCCCCTGCCGACGCTTTCCGCAAACGGGGCAAGCATTCACATTCAATCAATTGAAATATCAATAGTTATTAACATCATCATTGCACCTGCGCCGCCAACCGGCGGGTGCATGCGGGCGTAAACTCGTGCTACTATAAGCGCCCGCATGAACGCAAATAACAATGAGAATAAAAATCATACAGGAGTTACCGGTGTGAACGTACCCACTCCAACTGAGCGGACGCTTTCGTCCGCACCGCACGCAGCTTACGCCAGTGGCTTCAAACGCATCGCCGGGTTCGGTATCGGTTTGGCGCTGTTGCTGCTGTGCATCATGGCCAGCCTGATGCTGGGTTCCAAAGCCATCCCCTTCCATACCGTCTGGCTCAGCCTGCAGGGCGCCGCGAGCGGTTCCGACAGCACCATCATTCTCAATGCCCGGGTACCCCGTACGCTGGCGGGCATCCTGGCCGGCATGGCGCTCGGCGCCGCCGGCGCGCTGATTCAGGCGCTGACGCGCAACCCGCTGGCCGATCCCGGCGTGCTCGGCATCAACGCCGGCGCCAGCTTCGCCGTAGTCATCGGCATCATGTTTTTCGGCGCCGCCACCACCGAAAGCTATATGGCCTATGCCTTTGTCGGCGCGGCCCTCACCACCCTGCTGGTCTACCTGATCGGCACGCTGGCGGGCGGGCGCATCAACCCGGTGCGGCTGACGCTGGCCGGCGTGGCGATCGGCGCGGTGCTGCTCGGCATCACCACCGGGCTGTCGCTGATCGATCCGCAAACCTTTGACCAACTGCGCTTCTGGCAGGCCGGCACGCTGGATATCCGCACGCTGTCCACGCTGCCGGTCACCGCCCCCGCCATTTTGCTCGGCTGCCTGCTGACGCTGCTCATCGCCCGGCCGCTGAATACCATCGGCATGGGGGAAGATTTGGCTATCGTGCTCGGCGCGCGCGTGGTGCTGACTCAGATCGTCGCGGTGATCGCCATCACGCTGCTGTGCGGCGCGGCGACCGCCACCGTCGGTCCGATCAGTTTCATCGGCCTGATGGTGCCGCATATCGCCCGTTGGTGGGTCGGCCCCGACCAACGCTGGATCCTGCCCTATTCCATGCTGCTGGCGCCGATTTTACTGCTGTGCGCCGACGTGGTCGGCCGCTTGCTGGCGGCCGGTGAACTGCGGGTTTCCATCGTCGCCGCCTTTATCGGCGCGCCGGTACTGATCTGGCTGGTGCGCCGCAAGAAAACGCTGGGGGGCTTGTGATGAGTCTGCCGCACACGCTGCATATCGGCCGTCCAGACGGCGTCATCAACTGGCGCGTGCCGCTGCGCCTGCTGTTGGTCAACCTTTCGCTGCTGGCGTTATGTCTGGCGATGGCGGTTGCCGCGCTGTGCTACGGCACGCTGCAGCTCTCGCTGGAGCAGGTCTTTGCCGCGCTCAGCGGCGAGGCGCCGAAAAATCTGGTGACCGTGGTCACCCAATGGCGCTTGCCCCGCATCGCCATGGCGCTGTTGTTAGGCGCCGCGCTCGGCATGAGCGGCGCCATTTTCCAGTCGATTATCCGCAACCCGCTCGGCAGCCCGGACGTGATCGGCTTTAACATGGGGGCCTACACCGGCGCGCTGATCGCCATCACCCTGTTCAACGGCGGCTACTATTACATCGCCGGCGGCGCGCTGGCCGGCGGCATTCTCTCGGCGCTGGCCATCTATCTGCTGGCCTGGCGGCAAGGCATCGCCGGCTTCCGGTTGATCATCGTCGGCATCGCCATCAGCGCAGTGCTGGTTTCCACCAACACCTGGCTGATCATCACCGCTTCGCTCGAGCGCGCCATGGACGCCGCCATGTGGCAGGCCGGTTCGCTCAACGGCATGACCTGGCAAAAAGCCCAGCCCGCCACGGCGTTCATCGTGCTGGCGGCCGCGGCCGCGCTGCTGATGGGCAAACGGCTGCAGCTGCTGGAAATGGGCGACGACACGGCGCGCGCGCTGGGCGTCAACGCCGAAGGCAGCCGGCTGTGGCTGATGCTGTTTGGCGTTACCCTCACCGCCGCCGTCACCGCCACCGCCGGGCCGATTTCCTTTATCGCGCTGGCGGCGCCGCAGATCGCCCGTCGCCTGGCCGGACAATCCTCGGTCACCCTGACCTCCTCGGCGCTGATGGGCGCGGCGTTGCTGCTCGGCGCCGACGTGGTGTCCCAACATCTTTTCGCGCCGATCCAACTGCCGGTCGGGGTCGTGACCGTCTGCATCGGCGGCCTGTACCTGATTTGGCTGCTCATCCGAGAGGCCCGCAGATAATGAAGAGTGATAATGCCATGAGCCACCGCCTGCACGCCTCGCACCTGAAGCTGGGCTACGACAATAAAATCATCGCTGACGATCTGAGCGTGGCGATCCCCGACGGCGCCTTCACGGTGATCGTCGGGCCGAACGCCTGCGGCAAATCGACGCTGTTGCGCGCCCTGTGCCGCCTGCTGAAACCCAGCGCCGGCGAGGTGATGCTGGACGGCAAGAACATCAGCAGCTTCGCCACCAAGGCGCTGGCACGCGAGCTTGGCCTGC
The DNA here is from genome assembly GCF_059652115.1 of Serratia sp. EC4. NCBI lineage: Bacteria > Pseudomonadati > Pseudomonadota > Gammaproteobacteria > Enterobacterales > Yersiniaceae > Serratia > Serratia sp. EC4. The sequence goes on from NZ_JBNIDE010000001.1 coordinate 1,337,740, forward strand.
TGCCGCAAACTTCAATCGCGCCGGACAGCATCACCGTGGCGGATCTGGTGTCGCGCGGCCGCTATCCGCATCAGAGCCTGCTGAAACAGTGGACGCAGGCCGACAAACAGGCGGTGGAAGCCGCCATGGCGGCCACCAACGTCAGCCAATTGGCGGACCGCAGCGTCGACGAACTGTCCGGCGGGCAGCGCCAGCGCGTCTGGGTGGCGATGGCGCTGGCGCAGCAAACCCCGCTGCTGCTGCTGGATGAGCCGACCACCTACCTCGACATCGCGCACCAGATTGAGCTGCTGGATCTGTTCCGCCAGCTTAACCGCGAGCGCGGTCAAACCATGATCGCGGTGCTGCACGATCTCAACCACGCCTGCCGCTATGCCGATCACATCATCGCCATGCGCGACGGCAAGATCGTGGCGGAGGGGAAACCGGCGGAGATCATCACCGCCGAACTGGTGGAGCGAGTGTTCGGCATGCCGTGCATGATTATCGACGATCCGCTGTCCCACACGCCGCTGGTGATCCCGCGCGGCCGCTACCACTGCGACGCGCCGCAGGCATGAAAAAGGCCGGGTTACCCCGGCCTGTGCCTTATTTCTCCAACGACACCTGTTTGAAGATGTGTTTGCCGAACGGGTCTATCTCGTAGCCTTTCACTTCCTTGCGCACCGGTTCGAAGATGGTCGAGTGCGCGATCATCAGCGCCGGCATCTGATCGTGCATCATCACCTGCGCCTGCTGGTACATCGCCACCCGTTTGGCGTGATCATTCTCTTCACGCGCCTGCAGGATCAGCTGGTCGAACGGTTTGTAGCACCATTTCGCCGAGTTGGAGCCGCCGAGCGAAGCGCAGGTGAACAGCGGGCCGAAGAAGTTGTCCGGATCTCCGTTGGCAGTGGTCCAGCCCATCAGCGCGGTCTGGTGCTCGCCGTTTTTAATCCGCTGTAAATACTCGCCCCACTCGAAGGTGACGATTTTGGCGCGCACGCCGATCTTGGCCCAGTCGGCCTGGATCATCTCCGCCATGCGCTTGGCGTTGGGGTTATAGGGCCGCTGCACCGGCATCGCCCACAGATCGATGTCGAAACCCTGCCCCAGCCCGGCCTCCTGCAACAGCTGCTTCGCCCGCTCCGGCGAATACGGGTAGTCTTCAAGCTGCGCGTTGCTGCCCCATTGGGTCGGTGGCAGCAGATTTTTGGCCGGCTGGCCGGCGCCGTGGAACACCGCGTCGATGATCGCCGGCTTGTTGACCGCCAGCGCCAACGCCTGGCGCACCTTGACGTTATCCAACGGCTTCTTCTGGGTATTGAACGCCAGGAAACCGATATTCAAACCGGATTTTTCCATCACCTGAAGGTTGCCGTCCTGCCGCATGCGCGCCAGATCCGCCGGGTTGGGGAACGGCATCACCTGGCACTCGTTCTTTTGCAGCTTGGCGTAACGCACCGTCGCATCCGGCGTGATCGAAAACACCAGCCGGTCGATCTTCGGTTTGCCTTCCCAGTAACGATCGAACGCCTTGTAGAGGATTTTCGCGTCCTTCTGGTACTGCACCAGCTGGAACGGCCCGGTGCCGATCGGATCGTTGTCCACCCGCTGCGGCGTGCCGGCCTTCAGCATCGCGTCGGCATATTCCGCCGATAAAATGGTGGCAAAATACATGCCCAGATCGGCGACGAACGGCGCCTCGGCGCGGGAGAGCTCAAAGCGCACGGTGTGGTCATCCACCTTGACGATCCGGTCAATCAGCGTGCCGAACTCCATCGACTCGAAGTTGGTGTAGGCGCCGTTGGAGACCTTGTGATACGGGTTGTTGGCGTCCTTCTGGCGCATAAACGAGAAGATGACGTCATCGGCGTTGAAATCGCGGGTGGGGGTAAAATATTTATTGCTCTGGAATGCCACGCCCTTGCGCAGATGGAAGGTATAGCGCTTGCCGTCTTCGCTCACCTCCCAGCTTTCCGCCAGGCTGGGTTGCAGCTCGACGGTGCCGGGTTTGAAATCCACCAGCCGGTTGTAGATCGCCGCCGAACTGGCGTCTACCGTGGTGCCGGAGGTGAACAGCTGCGGGTTGAAACCTTCCGGTGAACCTTCGGAACAGTAGACCAGCGTATTGGCTCGCGCGCCGCCGGCAATCGCCAACGCCAGCAGCCCGATCGTTATTGCTTTTCTTTTCATTGCGCTATCCCCAGTGGTGAAAAAACAGCCCAACGGATAGCAATAAATCATGCAGTTAGTGATGTAAAGGACAAATTCCGCGCATAAAAACGGGCAGGCGCGCAAGCGGCCTGCCCCGGTGAAACAGCGCGATGATGAAATTAAATCATCTGGCTGAAGTTCATCTGCGCCATCAGCTTATAGTTGTCGGCGTAGTCGACCGGAATGGCCACCACTACCGGCCCCTGGATCGCCATCGCCTTGCGCAGCATCGGCCGCAGGTCGTCCACCGACTGCACGGCGAAACCGACCGCGCCGCAGGATTCCGCATAGGCCTTGAAGTCAATCGGCCCAAACTCCACGCCGGATTTGCGCTGGTATTTATTCACTTCCTGCATCTCCACCATGTTGTAGGCGTTATCGACCCAGATCACGTGCACGATGTTATTTTTCAACCGCACCGCGGTCTCCAGCTCCATGCTCGACTGCATGAAGCCGCCATCGCCGGAGATCGACACCACCTTATCGCCGGGGCGCACCAGCGCCGCGCCGATGGCCCACGGCAGCGCCACCCCCATGGTTTGCTGGCCGTTGGAGATCAACAGCTGGCGGGCGCGGAAGCTGTAAAGGTAACGGGCGATCCAGATGTGGAAGCTGCCCATGTCCACGCACAGCGTCACGTCGTCGCTGACGATGTCCTGCAGCTCCTTGACGATGCGCAGCGGATGGATCGGCATGCCGCCGCGGCGCGCGGCGCGTTCCGCCAGTTCTGTGCGCTGACGGCCGAGATCGGAGAGGATCAGCTCCACCTCCGGCGGCACGCAGACCGCCTCATTGAACGCTTCGGTCATCATGTTCAGCGTGGCGCTGATGTTGCCCACCAGTTCGACATCCGGCCGATAGCAGGTGTCGATATCCGCCGGCAGCACGTCGATGTGCACCAGCTTCAGCCGCCCGTGGCTGTTCCACATGCAAGGATCGTATTCGATCGGATCATAGCCGACGCTCACCACCAGATCGGCCTTCTGCAACAGCTGATCGGCCGGCTGGTTGTTGAACAGGCCGACGCGGCCGGCGAAACGGGCGAAGTGGTTGACGTCGATCACCCCCGCCGCCTGATAGGTGCCGACCACCGGCATATGGGTGCGGTACAGCAGATGGCGCACCGCCTCGCTGTTCTCCGGCCGGCTGGCCTGCAAACCGAGCAGCAATACCGGACATTTGGCCTGGCGAATCAGCTTCACCGCCGCCTGGATGTCGTCCGCCGCCGCGGCCCCCATGCGCGGCAAGCGGCAGCCGGCCAGCACCGGCGCGCTGACCGGTTCATTGACGATATCCATCGGCAGGCTGACGAATGATGCTCCCGGCCGGCCAAACTCGGCGCGGCGGAAGGCGTTGGCGATCACCTCGGAAATCGCCGAACCGGCATGCACTTCGGCGCAATACTTGGTCACCGGCCGGAACATGCTGACGGTATCCATGCTCTGGTGCGTCTGCTTCAGGCTGTCGGCGCGCTTCACCGCCCCGCCAAAGGCCACTACCGCGTCCCCCTCCGAGGTGGCGGTGGCCAGCCCGGTGATCAGGTTGGAGCTGCCCGGCCCGGAGGTGACCAGCGCCACCCCGGCCTTGCCGGTCAGGCGGCCGACCGCCGCCGCCATAAAGGCCGCGTTGGCCTCATGCCGCACCACCACCGTGTCGATCGATGGCGCGTCCTCCAGCGAGTCGAACACCCGGTCGATCTTGGCGCCCGGAATGCCGAAAACGTGTTTGACGCCCTGCGCTTCCAGGTTTTTCACCACCAAATCGGCGCCGCATTGCCAATCATTGCCTGTTTTTTCCTGTGCCATGGTTCCACCTCCTAAGAAAACGATCGCCGGGGTTAGCCCTCGGCGGAACGAATCGCGCGATCCAAATCCTCTGGGCAGAGGTTGGCGCGCAAGAAATCCGCATCATGCGGCAACTGAAGATTGAGACGGGTGATGACGCCGAACTGCAGGCGGCCATGATCGAGCTGGTAGTCCAGCACGTGGCCGCCGCCGCTGCGGTCGTCGGTAACGAAGTGTTCGTGATAGCCGGCCACGCCGATGCCCTGCATGTAATCCGGCGAGCGGAAACCGACCAGCGTGCCGCGCCGTTGATGAAACGAGAAGGTCGGCTGCTCTTCTATCGCTTCCAACATCGGGCGGTAGGGCCGCTCCTGGCGCGGCACGGTGCGGGTTTCCACGTGACTGAACTCACCGTCGACCCGTACCGCACAGAACAGGTTCGGCGAGGCGACCTGTTCGTCGATGCACTGATGCAGTTGCGCCTTGGTAATCGGCCGGTCGAACTGTTGGCTGATGCTGGGCTGGAAAAAGGTGACGACGGCGAAAGGGGTTTTCTGTTGCAAACCGGCTGGGCGGGCGCTGCCGTCGGCGCGCAGCTGGTGTATTTCCTGGTCGAAAGCGATCAGTTCGCCGTCCAGGTGATTGAAGGTGCCGAGGCCGAAATCGCCGTGTTTGAGCAACTCGGCAATGGTGGTTTCACCCTCGTAGACCCCGTCGATGAGCGCGCTCATCAGCGAGATTTGATAGATTTCGCCCTCCCCGGCGTTGATCGACTGCCTGGCAAAACCCTGCGCCAAATGGCGCGCACAGGAACACCCGTGTTTTTCGTTCATGCTGACTCCTCCACCAGCGCGGAACTGCGGTTCCACGCGTTCAAAAGACCCGCCGACGGCGGGCCAAGATGCCCCCTAAGGCGTGTTCATCAGTTGGAACGATTCAGCCTGAGGCGACAAAAAAACCGGCACGGCTGGCCGGCCGATATCCAGAACCCACGGCATGATGTGTGAAAGTAAAGGCTCACTAATCATTAATGCTGAGTCGGATATCAAATTGAACGGTTAATCTGGTGTTGGAGCGACAATCAACTCCGCAGGCGGCTCATGCAGCCTGGGAAAAACATCTGTTATTTAGTGCTAAGCGCCGCGAGGTTTATGCGTTTTCTCTCTATACGGCCGGGATGCGGCGGCGTTGAAGCCCGCCGTCAACCCGCAGCCAGAGTAGCCGCAGCGCCGCCGACAGAGAAGCGGGTATTCATAAGAAACGCTTTTGCATATAATGCAAAAATGAATGACGCCCGTTATGTTGAACATCTGCCGATCTTTCTCGACGTGGCCCGCCTGGGCAGCTTTTCCGCCGCCGCTCGCCGACTGGGCATGGTGCCCTCCTCGCTGGTGCGCCATATCGACGCATTGGAAAGCGCGCTCGGCGCCGCGCTGTTCGTCCGCTCCACCCGTGGGCTGCTGCTGACCGACGCCGGCGAGCTGCTGCTGACGCGCGCCGCCTCGCTGATGGCGGACATTACCGGTATTCACGCCGAGCTGAGCGCGTTAAACGAAACGCCGCAGGGCACGCTGCGCATCAGTTGCCTGCCGACCTTCGGCAAAACCTATGTGCTGCCGCTGCTGCCGACGCTGGCGGAACGCCATCCGCAGCTGTCTGTCGATCTCGATCTGACCGAACGTCAGACCGATCCGACCCAGGAACGGCTGGACGCCGCCCTCCGCATCGGCGAACAGAAGGACAGCGCGCTGTACGCCAGCCGTATCGCCACACAACGCTGGGTGATGTGCGCCAGCCCCGCCTACGTCGCCCGCTATGGCCTGCCGAGCGATCTGGAAGCGTTGCCGCAGCATCGGCTGATCGCCCGCTATCACAAACAGCAGCCGGCCTGCTGGGCACAGATCCTCGACGCGGCGCTGATGAGCCGCTGCACCATGGCGCTGCGCTGCGACGACTTCACCGCGCAGCGCCAGGCGGCGCTGCTCGGCCTCGGCATCGCCTTCCTGCCCAACTGGGTGGTGGGGCCGGACGTGCAGAATGGGCAACTGGTTCAGATGCTCGAAGATCCGCGCCATGAGCAGCAAGGCATCTATCTGCTGCGCCCGATGGCGAAGGTGTCCGCCCGGCTGGCGGCCTTCACCGCCCTGCTGCAGCAAACCCTCGGTCAGCCGCCCAGTTGGGGGTAAAGCGGTGTCACCCGGTTGTGCAGCGCCGGATTGTCGCTCTCGTCCTTCAGCTCGATGCCGCTCAGCCGCCGCTGGAACGCCTGCTCCAGCAGCCAGGCCAGACGGAACGCCGCCTGCGGGTAATCCAGCCCCTCCGGCCGCACGTTGGAGATGCAGTTACGCTCGGCGTCCGTTCTGCGCGCATTCGGCTCCCAGGTTAAATAAATGCCCAGGCTGTCCGGCGACGACAGCCCCGGCCGTTCGCCGATCAGCACCGCCACCGCCCGGGCCTGCAGGCATTCGCCGATCTCATCCCCCAGCGCCACCCGCGCCTGATGCGCCAGCACCACCGGCGTCACGCTCAAACCCAGCGTATCGAGATAAGGTCGCAGCGCCTGCAGCAGCGGCAGCGCCTGACGGTGCACCGCCTTGGAGGAGAGGCCGTCCGCCACCGCCAGCAGCAGATCGACACGGCGCGATGGTGAGCCGAGCAGCAGGCTGCGGCTGTCCGGCGCCAATCGCCGCCCCAGATCCGGTCGGCGCAGGTAGGCGGCGCGGTCGGCGGCCTGGCTGTGCACCGCCAGCGTGGGCCAACCGGCCTCGTGCAAATCCGCCGCCAGCCGCTCGCTGTCGAAAGGCTGATGCACCGCGTCGCGCGCCTGGGCATGGGCCAGGCCGAAGCGCAGCAGCTCGTCGGTCGGCAGGCTGGCGCCGGTGCGCCCCAGCGCGATGCGCGCGTCGGTAAAGGCGCGCAGCGCGTTCCAACTGTTGACGTGAACCGGTTTGCTCATGTCCGTTCTCCCTGCAGCGCCAGCAACAACGGGTGATTGGCGGCGGCGTCGCGCAGCCGCCCGCGTTCGTCGGTGATGTTCATCGCTGCCAGCCAGGCGGCGAACTCCGGTGCATGCTTCAGCCCCAGCAGCTCGCGGATATAGAGCGCGTCATGGAACGAGGTGCTTTGGTAGTTGAGCATGATGTCGTCCGCGCCCGGCACGCCGATCAGGAACGTCAACCCGGCGGCGGCCAACAGCGTCAGCAGCGTGTCCATGTCGTCCTGATCGGCTTCGGCATGGTTGGTGTAGCAGACGTCGCAGCCCAGCGGCAGGCCGAGCAGCTTGCCGCAGAAGTGGTCCTCCAGCCCGGCGCGGATAATTTGTTTGCCGTCATACAGGTATTCGGGGCCGATAAACCCCACCACGGTGTTGATCAGCAGCGGTGAGAAATGGCGCGCCACCGCATAGGCACGCGCCTCACAGGTCTGCTGATCGACGCCGTGATGCGCGTTGGCCGACAGGCAACTGCCCTGCCCGGTTTCGAAGTACATCACGTTATCGCCCAATGTGCCGCGCCTAAGGCTCAGCGCCGCCTGCTGCGCTTCCGCCAGCAGCGCCAGACTGATGCCGAAACCGCGATTGGCCGCTTCGGTACCGGCGATCGACTGAAACACCAGATCCACCGGCGCGCCGCGCTCCATCAGCCGCAGCGTGTTGGTCACATGGGTCAGCACGCAGGATTGGGTGGGAATGGCGAAGCGCTGGATCACCTCGTCCAGCATGTAGTTGAGCTTTTCCAGCAGCGGCAGGCTGTCGCTGGCCGGGTTGATGCCGACCACCGCGTCGCCGCTGCCGTACAGCAGACCGTCCAGCATGCTGGCAGCGATGCCCTGCAGGCTGTCGGTCGGGTGATTGGGCTGCAGCCGCGCGCTAAGGTGGCCCGGCAGACCGATCGTGTTGCGAAAGCGCGTCACCACCCGGCACTTTTTCGCCACCAGGATCAGATCCTGATTGCGCATGATCTTGCTCACTGCCGCCGCCATCTCCGGCGTAATGCCGGCGGCCACCTGCGCCAGCATGGCGCTGTCCGCCTGCTCGCTCAGCAGCCAGTCGCGAAAATCGCCGACCGTGAGGTGCGAGATGGGCTCAAAGGCGGCGGCGTCGTGGCTGTCGATGATCAGGCGCGTCACCTCGTCCTGTTCGTACGGCACCAGCGCCTGCTGCAGGAACGCCTTGAGCGGCAAGTCCGCCAGCGCGATGCGCGCCGCCATGCGCTCTTCGGCGCTTTCCGCCGCCACCTCCGCCAGATAATCGCCGGAACGCGCCGGCGAAGCTTTCGCCATCAGTTGACGCAGATCGCCAAAGCGATAGCCGCGTTGGCCCACCGTTGCCTGATACATAGCCCCCTCCCTTGCCCCGGGTGACGAGATAACAACCCTGCACCAAGTGTAGTCAGTGGGAAAAGAAAATTATTTTTCACGCGATCGCCGCCATCACGCTTTCCCCCATTTCACCCGTTGCCGCTTCGGGTTACAGTAGCCGCGAAAACAGGAGGGGTGATGGATCCGCAACGGCAAATTATCGACTGGCTGCAACAAGATAGCGCGCGCATGGCCGCCCTGCGCACCGTGCGCCGGCTCGGCCTGAATGACTGGTGCCTCGGCGCCGGCTTTGTGCGCAATCTGGTGTGGGATCGGCGCCATGGCTATACGGAACCCACGCCGCTCAACGATATCGACGTGATCCACTTCGATGCGGAGCGTGCGGACGCTGAGCGCGATCGCATGCTGGAGGCGCGGCTGCAACAGTGGCTGCCGCGGCCTTGGTCGGTCAAGAACCAGGCGCGGATGCACCTGCGCGGCGGCCGGGCGCCTTACCGCGACAGCGAAGAGGCCATCAGCTTCTGGACCGAAGTGGAAACGGCGATCGGCGCGCGCCTGAACGCCGACGACAGCATCACGCTGGTGGCCCCCTTCGGGCTCGCGGCGCTGTTCGACGACACCATTACCTTCAACGCGAAAAACGGCGATCGCGCGGCCTATGCCCAGCGCGTGGTCGACAAAGGCTGGCTGCAGCGTTGGCCGCATCTGCGGCAGGTAAAGATTTAGCCGCCGCTGCCGATACCCTGAACAGCGAGATCCAGACTCAGGGAGAGCAACCATGTCGACCACCATCACCATGATCGTACCGATCAAAAATACCGTCCCCGGCGTCAGCAACGTGTTCAGCGCGCCGGGCCATCAGGGCGAATTGCTGATGGCCAAGCCGGTCAACAACCAGCCGCAAGGCGGCAAGATGGAGAAAAACGAACGCGCCAACGGCAATGACGAACCGGTTAATCTCAACGAAAGCCGCGCCTCGGCGCGCATCAAGGCGCTGAACCGGCAGAGTCAGGCGCTGCAGCAAAAGCTGGTGGAACTGAAGGACTCCGACGCCGATCCTAAGGAAATCGAAAAGCAGAAACAGCTGATCGAAGCGCAGATCAAGATGTTGCAAGCCGAGATCGCGCGCATCCAGAAAGAAGAAATGGAAAAGCAGCAGCAGGAGCAAATGGAAAAAGCCGCGGCGCGAGCCGGCGACGGCGTCAACCGCCCAACGCCGCTCAACGCGGTGGACGTCTATATCTGACTCAATATTCCGCGTTTTCCCGCCGGCGCTGTTGCAGTAGCGCCGCCTGCTGACGCGCCACCTGCCAGATGGCCTCCGCCGCCGGCGTCAGCGAGCGGTTCTTGCGGCGCACCAGCATCAGCGCGCGGTTAACTTCCGGCACCAGCCGCCGTACCCGAAGCCGCCCCCCTTCCGGCAGCGGCAGCGCCAACGCCGGGAAAATGCTGATGCCGATCCCCTCCGCCACCATCGGGAACAGCGTCGCCGGATGGCCGATTTCCTGCACCACCTGCGCCTCCACGCCCTGCTGCCTCAGCGCGCTGTCAATCAGCGGCCGGCTGCCCGACGCATAATCCTGCAGCACCAGACGGCAGCCGTTCAATGCCGACCAACGTACCGCCTGCTGCGCAGCAAACGGGTGATCGTCGCGGCACAGCAACAGGAACGGTTCATGCAGCACCGCTTCGCACTCCAGATCCACCGCTTGCACCGGATCGACCACGATGCCGAAATCCACCTCGGCGTTACGCACGCTGTGCAGCACCTGCTGCTGCGCCTGATCGCGCAGCATGATGCGGATCTCCGGGTATTGGCGCTCGCCGGCGGCGATGCACTGCGGCATCAGATGGGCGGAAATGGTCTGGCTCGTCGCCACCCGCACCGTGCCGCTGCGCTGTACGCCAAAGCTGCGCGCATCCAGCAAAGCAGCCTGCAGTTCGTCCAGCAACCGTTCAACCCGGTTGGCCAGCCGCAGGCCGGCGTCGGTCAACACCACTTCACGCGTGGTGCGATCCAGCAAACGCACGCCGACCTCCGCCTCCAGCTCTTTCACGCTGTGGCTGACCGCCGATTGCGTCAGGCCGATCGCCTCGCCGGCGCGGCTGAAGCTGCCGTGGCGGGCGACAACGACGAACACCCGCAGCTGTTTGAGTGAGTAATTCATGTGTTTTATTCATAGATGAATTAAATAAATCAATTTAATTATTATATCCCCGCGCGGGAGAATAGCCCCATCGATTTTCTACCCGAGCGCATCGCCATGAGATTCCTGCCCGATCGTTTTACCCTGACGCTGATCGCCACCGTGCTGCTGGCGTCGTTCCTGCCGGCGCGCGGCGAGTTCGTCGGCTGGCTCAACGCCCTGACCATCGCCGCCATCGCCCTGCTGTTCTTCATGCACGGCGCCAAGCTGTCGCGCGAGGCCATCCTGGCCGGCAGCAATAACTGGCGGCTGCATCTGTGGGTGATGTTCAGCACCTTCATCATTTTTCCGGCGCTGGGGATGCTGTTCGCCTGGTGGGCGCCGATCGACGTCAGCCCCGAGCTGTACGCCGGTTTCATCTACCTGTGCATCCTGCCCGCCACCGTGCAGTCGGCCATCGCCTTCACCTCACTGGCGGGCGGCAACGTGGCGGCGGCGGTGTGCAGCGCCTCCGCCTCCAGCCTGCTGGGGATCTTCGTGTCGCCGCTGTTGGTCGGCCTGCTGATGAACGTGCACGGCGATACCGGCAGCCTGCGGCAGGTGGGCTCGATCGTGCTGCAGCTGCTGGTGCCGTTCGTCGCCGGCCACCTGCTGCGGCCGCTGATCGGCGGCTGGATCGAGCGCCATCGCCCGCTTATCGGCAAAACCGACCAGACCTCGATTCTGCTGGTGGTGTACGCCGCCTTCAGCGAAGCGGTCACGCACGGCATCTGGCATCAGGTAGGGATCGGTTCGCTGGCGTTTATCGTCGGCGGCAGCATCGTGCTGCTGGCGATCGTGCTGGTGGTGAACACTTACATGGCGCGCTGGCTGGGGTTCAGCAAGGCAGACGAAATCACCATCGTGTTCTGCGGATCGAAGAAGAGCCTGGCGAACGGCATTCCGATGGCCAATATTCTGTTCCCGGCGGCGACGGTGGGGATCATGGTGCTGCCGCTGATGGTGTTTCATCAGGTGCAGTTGATGACCTGCGCAGTGCTGGCCAAAAGATACCAGCGCAAGCAGCAGACGCAGCAGGCGGTACCCAACGCGCAGGCGTCGCGCGGGTAAAAAAAGACGGGCCGAGGCCCGTCAGATCAGCTTTTCTTCAGCGGCTTGACCAAGTGGTCAAGCCCTTCGATTTTAATCGCCAGCGTCATCTCCATCAGCATGCCGAGCTTGCCTTTGGGGAATTCGCCCTTACGGGCGAACCACAGCAGGTACTCTTCGGGCAGGTCGATCAGCACCCGCCCCTGGTACTTGCCGAACGGCATCACGGTATTGGCGATCTCCAGCAGGTTTTCCTTTTCCATCAGTCACCCAGCAGGCGGATCATTTCCGCTTCGTCGATCACGGCGATACCCAGCTCCTGCGCCTTCGCCAGCTTGGAGCCGGCCGCCTCGCCGGCGATCACCAGATCGGTTTTCTTCGACACGCTGCCGCTGACCTTGGCGCCCAGCGCCGTCAGGCGATCTTTGGCTTCGTCGCGCGACAGCTGGCTCAGCGAGCCGGTCAGCACCACGGTTTTTCCGGCGAACGGGCTGTCTATCTCTTCCGCTACCACCACCACCGGCGCCGGCCAGCGGATGCCGATCTCGGCGCCCACCAGCTCGTTGATCACCTGCTGATTGAGCGCTTCATCGAGGAAATTGCGGGTGTGTTTGGCCACCACTTCGCCGACGTCCGGCACTTCTTTCAGCGCCTCGATATCGGCGGCGAACAGCTTCTCCAGCGAACCGAAATGCGCGGCCAGGTTGGCGGCGGTCGCTTCACCGACCTCGCGAATGCCGAGCGCATACAGGAAACGGGCGAAGGTGGTCTGCTTGGATTTCTCCAACGCGTTGACCAGATTCTGCGCCGATTTCGGCCCCATGCGATCCAGACCGGTCAGAATGCCGGCGGACAGGCGGAACAGATCGGCCGGGTTCTTCACGTACTCCTTGTCCACCAGTTGCTCGATGATCTTGTCACCCATGCCCTCGACGTCCAGCGCGCGACGGGAAACGAAGTGCTTCAAGGCCTCTTTGCGCTGCGCGCCGCAGATCAGCCCGCCGGTACAGCGCGCCACGGCTTCGCCTTCCACGCGCTCAACGTCGGAGCCGCACACCGGACAGTGCAGCGGGAACACCACTTCGCGCGCATCCTGCGGCCGACGGTCTTCCAGCACCCCCACCACCTGCGGGATCACGTCGCCGGCGCGGCGCACGATCACCGTATCGCCGATGCGCAGCCCCAACCGCTCAATTTCATCGGCGTTGTGCAAGGTCGCATTGCTGACGGTCACCCCGGCCACCAGCACCGGCTCAAGGCGGGCCACCGGCGTAATCGCGCCGGTGCGACCAACCTGAAACTCCACTTCGCGCACCACGGTGATCTGCTCCTGCGCCGGGAATTTGAACGCCGTCGCCCAGCGCGGCGCACGCGCCACGAAGCCCAGCGTTTCCTGCAGATCGATATCGTCAATCTTGATCACTACGCCGTCGATGTCGAAACCGAGCTGTGCGCGGTCCTGCTCGACCTGACGATAAAACGCCAGCACTTCCTCGCTGCCGGTGCGGCGCTGGGCGCGATCGCTGACCGGCAGGCCCCAGGCCTTGAACTGCATCAGGCGCTCAAAGTGGCTGCGCGGCAGCTCGCCGCCTTCCAGCAGGCCGACGCCGTAGCAGAAGAAGGTCAGCGGGCGTTTGGCGGTAATGCGCGGATCGAGCTGGCGCAGCGAGCCGGCGGCAGCGTTGCGCGGGTTGGCGAATACCTTGCCGTCTTTGCGCCGCGCCTCTTCGTTCATCTGTTCAAAACCGGCCTGCGGCATGAACACTTCGCCGCGCACTTCCAGCCGGCGCGGGATATTGTCGCCGGTCAGGCGCAACGGGATGGCGCGAATGGTGCGCACGTTGGTAGTGATGTTCTCGCCGGTAGTGCCGTCGCCGCGCGTCGCCGCGCGCACCAGTTCGCCGTCTTCATACAGCAGGCTGACCGCCAGGCCATCCAGCTTCAGTTCGCAGCAGAAGGTCAGCGGATCGCTGCTTTTGAGCCTGTCCTGCACGCGCTTGTAAAACGCCAGGAAGCTTTCTTCGTCGAATACGTTGTCCAGCGACAGCATCGGCACTTCGTGACGCACCTGGTCGAACGCCGCCAGCGGCGCCGCGCCCACGCGCTGGGTCGGTGAATCGGCGGTGATCAGCTCCGGATGCGCGCTCTCCAGCTCGCGCAGTTCGCGCATCAGGCGGTCATATTCCGCATCCGGCACTTCCGGCGCATCCAGTACATGATACTGGTATTCATGATGGCGCAGTGTGGCTCGTAGTTGATTGATTTGTTGGATTATCGATTCCATGGCTCACCATCAAAGATAAAAAACCCCCGGCTAGCGGGGGCTTTGTTGTTACGGATGTTCAGTGCGCGCGGCAACCCGGTCAGGCGTTGTTTTCCAACACTTCACGGATACGCGCTTTGTAGGTTTCCAGCTTCTGCGGCGTCATCATGCGGCGCTCGTCGTCCAGCACCACGCCGCCCACGTCGTCGGCGATGCGCTGCGCCGACTGCAGCATCAGCTTGAAGTTCTGATTGGCGTCGCCGTAAGACGGCACCATCATGAACATCGACACGCCCGGCGTGGAGAAGTCGGACATCATGTCAGGATCGAACGACCCCGGCTTGACCATGTTCGCCAGGCTGAACAGCACCGGGCCGCTGCCGGCCGGGCTGATATGGCGGTGGAAGATGCCCATCTCGCCAAACTGGAAGCCCGCTTGCAACACGCTCTGCAGCAGCACTTCGCCGCCGATCACGCCGCCCTGATGGGCCGCGACGTGCAGCACCAGCACGGTCTCTTTCAGTTTAGCCTGAACTGGCGCAGCGGCCGGCTGTTGCGGCTGCGGTGCAGGTTCCGACGCAGGCTTGACTTCCGGCGCGGGCTGCACAGGGGCGGGTTCGGCGTGGAATGCCGGTTCCGCCGCCAGCGGCGCCTCATGTTCATGCGGTAGATCGTCAACGCGCGGCTCGCGGCGCGCGGCCGGTTGCGATTGCTGCGGCTCGGCCGGTTCTTCGTCCGGCGCGTAGTTGTTCAGCAGGATGTCATCATACTCCGGCCGCTGAGACAGCGGAGGCGGCGTCTGATGAGCGGCCGGCTGAACGGCGCGGGGCGCAGGCGCAGCCGCCGGAGCGGGCTTCGGCGCGGCCACGGGTTCTTCGCGTGCGGCATCGAAATGGCCGAATGACGGCTCGTCTTGCGGGTGAGCGGCGCGTACGCGCACCTCACCGACGCCTTCTTCGAGATCGTCGATCGGAGTTTGTTCACGTTCCTTTTGGGAACGTTTGGCTGGGCGATCGCGGAAGAGCGCTGACCGTTCTTTGCGACTGGTCCACAGACCGTGCAATAACAGCGCTATTATGGCGATCGCGCCAACAACGATTAATATCAGACGCAAATCCTGCATCATTGCTATCTCTGTTGTTCCAATACATTGCCACCGCGGCAAACATTCACTCTTTAACTCTATTTGCCCGCGCACACAAGTGCAAGTCCGTGCTGAACTTTATGCCAATAAAGATGATTATACTGCCTTTTTCTGCTGGTTTTTCAGCCAACCCTACCCTAGCCAGTGGAAAATCATCCCTATATGATAATGATGCCTGTTCAGACAACGAGATAACTTAAGATATGTCCTATACGCAGCCCCCTCCCCGATCGACCAGCGGCATTCACTATTTCGCCGAAGGCTGGCGCCTGATTTCACGCCCGGGGATTAAACGCTATGTGGTCCTGCCGTTGCTGGTCAA
The DNA here is from genome assembly GCF_059652115.1 of Serratia sp. EC4. NCBI lineage: Bacteria > Pseudomonadati > Pseudomonadota > Gammaproteobacteria > Enterobacterales > Yersiniaceae > Serratia > Serratia sp. EC4. The sequence goes on from NZ_JBNIDE010000001.1 coordinate 1,353,005, forward strand.
CGTGCTGCTGATGGGTTCCGCTTTCTGGTGGCTGTTCAGCCGCCTCGGCGACTGGATCCCGGCGATGATGAGCCACGTTCCCGACTGGCTGCAATGGTTGAGCTACCTGCTGTGGCCGCTGGCGGTCATTTCGGTGCTGCTGGTGTTCAGCTATCTGTTCAGCACCATCACCAATCTGATCGCCGCGCCGTTCTGCGGCCTGCTGGCCGAGCAGCTCGAAGGCAGCCTGACCGGCAAACCGCTGCCGGACACCGGCCTGCTCGGCATCGCCAAAGATCTGCCGCGCATCATGGCGCGCGAATGGCGCAAACTGATGTATTACCTGCCGCGCGCGCTGCTGCTGCTGGCGCTGTACTTCGTGCCCGGCATCGGTCAGACGGTGGCGCCGGTGCTGTGGTTCCTGTTCAGCGCCTGGATGCTGGCGATCCAGTATTGCGACTACCCGTTCGACAACCACAAGGTGAGCTTTGCCGACATGCGCCGCGCTTTGCGCCAGCACAAAACCGACAACCTGCAGTTCGGCGCGCTGGTCAGCCTGTTCACCATGATCCCGATCCTCAACCTGGTGATCCTGCCGGTCGCCGTCTGCGGTGCCACCGCGATGTGGGTCGATCGCTACCGCTCGCAATTCGTCCGATAACCGCCGTTTTTTGCCGCCGACAGCGCGGAAATTTTCGACAGGGCGCGCATTTCGCGCCCTTATCATTGTGCTTAAAACTTATTTCCTAATAACATATAGATATACCAATTCTTTACTTCCCTGCCGGTACTGTTAGCGTATGCTTTCGATGTTCCCCACATTTTCATAGAGTTAAAGGACGGGCTATGAGCAAGATATATGAAGACAACTCATTAACAATCGGCCATACGCCGCTGGTTCGTCTGAACCGTATCGGCAACGGACGCATTCTGGCCAAGGTTGAATCACGCAACCCGAGCTTCAGCGTCAAATGCCGCATCGGTGCCAATATGATTTGGGATGCGGAACAACGCGGCGTGCTGACCGCCGGCAAGGAACTGGTGGAGCCGACCAGCGGCAACACCGGCATCGCGCTGGCCTTCGTCGCCGCCGCGCGCGGTTACAAGCTGACGCTAACCATGCCGGAAACCATGAGCATCGAGCGCCGCAAGCTGCTCAAGGCGCTGGGCGCCAATCTGGTGCTGACCGAAGGGGCGAAAGGCATGAAAGGCGCCATCGCCAAAGCGGAGGAGATCGTCGCCACCGATCCAAACCGCTACCTGATCCTGCAACAGTTCAGCAACCCGGCCAACCCGGCCATCCATGAAAAAACCACCGGCCCGGAAATCTGGGAAGACACCGATGGGGAAGTCGACGTGTTCATCTCCGGCGTCGGCACCGGCGGCACATTGACCGGCGTCAGCCGCTACATCAAGAACACCAAAGGCAAGGCCATCACCACCGTGGCGGTCGAGCCGACCGACTCGCCGGTCATCAGCCAGGCGCTGGCCGGTGAAGAGCTGAAACCGGGCCCGCACAAGATCCAGGGCATCGGCGCCGGCTTCATTCCAGGCAACCTCGATCTTGACCTGGTGGATCGCGTCGAAAAAATCTCCAACGACGAAGCCATCAGCATGGCGCGCCGCCTGATGGACGAAGAAGGCATCCTGGCAGGCATCTCCTCCGGCGCAGCGGTCGCAGCGGCGGTAAAACTGGCCGAAGAACCGGCGTTCGCCGACAAGACCATTGTGGTCATCCTGCCCTCTTCCGGCGAACGTTATCTCAGCACCGCGCTGTTCGCCGATCTGTTCACCGAGCAAGAATTGCAGCAGTAATTCCGCCACTGCACAAATCGCTAAAAAAGCACCCTGTGGGGTGCTTTTTTGTGGACTGGATCAAACTTTATAGCAGTCCAAGATTGCTTTTGCCCGTCGCCTTTAGTATTTAACGGTGCATTATTTCGATGCGCAAAATTAATCACTCTCCGAGCCTGGTCGAGGCTGAATCGATTTACTCATCTGTCGCCGATGCGGCGAATCGGGCATAATGGGGAGCGGATTGGAACGACGTCAAAAGCCGAGTTTTTTGATCTGAAGTGCCTAACGCGTCGTTTTCTGTTGCATCAACGTTCGCCCCTGTCCATAGTCAGGCGCTATAACCAGACAAGTTAAAGTCAGGCCCCTGGGCTAAACTTTAACTCCACAACATTAATCCAATAAGTTGGGGAAACATCAATGTTCCAGCAAGAAGTTACTATTACCGCTCCGAATGGTCTGCATACTCGCCCTGCCGCTCAGTTCGTTAAAGAAGCCAAAGGCTTCACGTCTGACATCACCGTGACCTCCAACGGCAAAAGCGCCAGCGCTAAAAGCCTGTTCAAACTGCAAACTCTGGGGCTGACTCAAGGGACCGTAGTGACCATCTCAGCTGAAGGTGAAGACGAGCAGAAAGCCGTTGAGCACTTGGTAAAACTGATGGCAGAGCTTGAGTAATCGGCCCGTCTTTTTAGTTAACACCAGTCAAGAGTAAGGTAGGGTTATGATTTCAGGCATTTTAGTATCACCGGGCATCGCTTTTGGTAAGGCTCTCTTGCTGAAAGAAGACGACATCGTCATCAACCGGAAGAAAATCTCTGCTGATCAAGTAGAGCAGGAAGTCTCGCGTTTTCTGGCCGGCCGCGCGAAAGCGTCCGAACAGCTGGAAGCGATCAAGACCAAAGCTGGCGAAACCTTCGGCGAAGAGAAGGAAGCTATCTTCGAAGGCCACATCATGTTGCTGGAAGACGAAGAGCTTGAGCAGGAAATCATAGCCCTAATCAAAGACGATCTGGCCTCCGCAGACGCCGCCGCCTACACCGTGATCGAAGGTCAGGCGAAAGCGCTGGAAGAGCTGGACGACGAATACCTGAAAGAACGCGCCGCCGACGTGCGCGACATCGGCAAACGTCTGCTGCAGAACATTCTGGGCATGCCGATCGTCGATCTGGGCTCCATTCAGGACGAAGTGATCCTGGTGGCCACCGATCTGACCCCGTCCGAGACCGCGCAGCTGAACCTGGACAAAGTGCTGGGCTTCATTACCGATCTCGGCGGCCGCACTTCCCACACCTCTATCATGGCGCGCTCCCTGGAGCTGCCGGCGATCGTCGGCACCAGCGACGTGACCAAGCAGGTGAAGAACGACGACTACCTGATTCTGGACGCGGTTAACAACCAGATTTACGTTAACCCGACCGCTGACGTTATCGATCAGCTGAAAGCCGCCCAGAACCAATACATCACCGAGAAAAACGATCTGGCCAAGCTGAAGGACCTGCCGGCGATTACGCTGGACGGCCATCAGGTTGAAGTCTGCGCCAACATCGGCACCGTGCGCGACGTCGCAGGTGCAGAGCGCAACGGCGCGGAAGGCGTCGGCCTGTATCGTACCGAATTCCTGTTCATGGATCGCGACTCGCTGCCAACCGAAGACGAGCAGTTCCAGGCTTATAAAGCCGTGGCCGAAGCCATGGGCTCGCAGGCCGTGATCGTCCGCACCATGGACATCGGCGGCGACAAAGACCTGCCGTACATGAACCTGCCGAAGGAAGAGAACCCGTTCCTCGGCTGGCGCGCCATCCGCATCGCGATGGACCGCCGTGAAATCCTGCACGCCCAGCTGCGCGCCATCCTGCGCGCCTCGGCGTTCGGCAAACTGCGCATCATGTTCCCGATGATCATCTCCGTGGAAGAAGTGCGCGATCTGAAAGGCGAAATCGAGACGCTGAAGGCGCAGCTGCGCGAAGAAGGCAAGGCGTTTGACGAGAGCATCGAAGTGGGCGTGATGGTGGAAACACCGGCTGCGGCGGTCATCGCTCACCACCTGGCGAAAGAAGTCGACTTCTTTAGTATTGGGACAAACGATCTAACCCAGTATACTCTGGCGGTAGATCGCGGCAACGAGCTGATTTCTCATCTCTATAACCCGATGTCCCCATCAGTGCTTGGCCTGATCAAACAGGTTATTGATGCATCTCACGCGGAAGGCAAGTGGACCGGCATGTGCGGCGAACTGGCTGGCGATGAGCGTGCTACACTGTTGTTATTGGGCATGGGGCTGGATGAGTTCAGCATGAGTGCGATTTCAATCCCGCGCATCAAGAAAATTATTCGTAACACGAATTTCGAAGATGTGAAGGCGTTGGCAGCGCAGGCCTTGGCACAGCCAACGGCACAAGACCTGATGAATTGCGTCAATAAATTCATCGAAGAAAAAACGCTCTGCTAAACTTCCACGACACTGGAACGCCGCCCAATTTAATGCTTAGGAGAAGATCATGGGTTTGTTCGATAAACTGAAATCTCTGGTTTCTGATGACAAGAAAGACACGGGCACTATCGAGATCGTCGCTCCCCTTTCTGGCGAAATCGTCAATATCGAAGATGTGCCGGACGTAGTGTTCGCTGAAAAAATCGTTGGCGACGGTATCGCCATCAAACCGGCCGGCAACAAAATGGTTGCTCCGGTTGACGGCACCATCGGCAAGATTTTCGAAACCAACCATGCATTCTCTATCGAATCCGACAGCGGCATTGAGCTGTTCGTCCACTTCGGCATCGATACCGTAGAACTGAAAGGCGAAGGCTTCAAACGCATCGCCGAAGAAGGCCAGCGCGTCAAGAAAGGCGACGTCGTTATCGAGTTCAACCTGCCACTGCTGGAAGAGAAAGCCAAGTCTACCCTGACGCCGGTCGTTATCTCCAACATGGACGAGATCAAAGAGCTGATCAAACTGTCGGGCAGCGTGACCGTTGGCGAAACCCCGATCATCCGCATCAAGAAGTAATCGCGGATGAGCAAGAAAAACGGCGCCCTCGGCGCCGTTTTTTTTATCCCCTTCGTCTTTCGAACCGCAGCGTTGTTGGCCGCACGTGCTCACCCCGGTCACTTACCGGAGTAAGCTCCCGGGGATTCCCCCGCTTGCCGCCTAGCTGCAATTCGAAATCCTTTGGGTATGCCGCGGATAATAGACGTTATCGGCGCAGGCAGTTTGAACATGGACAGCGCGCAACCTTCGGAGCGTACACGCAGTACGTGACGAAGGCGAGCACTGCCCTAGTTCAAAATGGCAAGTAAGATAGTCTATTATTGCCAGCGCGGGATACGCAGGGTAATGACCAGCCCCTCTTTGTCGCCGTTGCGCGCCTCAACCTGGCCACCGTGCGCCAACACCACCTTGCGGGTAATCGCCAGCCCCAGGCCGTAGCCCTTGCCCGACTGCGCCGACTTCACGCGCACGAACGGATCGAAGATGCTCGACAGCTTCGCCTCTTCGACCCCCGGCCCCTGATCGCTGACGGCGATCTGGAACTGGTTATCGACGCGCGACAGCGCCACCGTCACCCGCTGCCCGTGGCTGGAAAAGCGCAGCGCATTGCGCACGATGTTGTCCACCGCTCGCCGCATCAGCTCCGCATTGCCCTTGACGGTATACTCCACGTCCGATTCGGCCTGCAGCACGATATCCACGCCGGGCACCTGCGCCTCGTAGCGCGCATCGCTCACCACCGCGTCCACCAGGCCGTACAGATCGAAGTACTCCTCGTCCGGCAGGCTGCTGTGTTCGGTACGCGACAGCGCCAGCAGCTCGCCGATCATTTTGTCCAGCCGCCCCGACTCATGTTCGATGCGCTTGAGCGAGGTTTCGACGTTGCCGGCATTCTGTCGCGCCAGTCCGATCGCCAGCTGCAGGCGCGCCAGCGGTGAACGCAACTCGTGCGAGACGTCGTGCAACAGCTGCTCGCGGGCGCTGACCAACAGCTCCAGGCGTTCGGCCATGGTGTCGAAATCGCGCGCCACGTCGGACAGCTCGTCATGGCGGCGCCGCATCGTCGGAAACAGCCGCACCGAGAGATCGCCCTGCGCCACCCGATCCAGGCCGCCGCGCAGCTGACGCATCGGCCGGGTCAGGTTCCAGGCCAGCACGGCGCTGAACAGCAAACCGCCCAGCCCGCCGACCCACAGCATCGGCGCAGGAATGTTGAAGAAGTGGGAACGCCGCTCCGGCCGATACTCTTCCCGCAGCCCGCGCACGTCATAGCTCAGCCAGTAACCCTGCCCTTCCCCGGTCTGCACCCAGGCGGAAATCGCTTTCGGCATCCGCCGCCCTTCAAACACCGGTTCTTCCGGCGCAGGCGGCGGTTGGGTCATCGGCGTCACCGACAGCAGACGCCGATCGTCCTCCGGCCAGTCGCGCATCAAGGCTTCCAGCGCCGGCATGCCGCCACTGCGCAACTGGGTGGCGGCGGAGGTCAGCTGCAGGCCGATCGCCCGTCGCGCCATGGCGTTCTCCGGCGGCACATAGCGATCGCCATAAAGAGAAAACGCCACCCACAGCGCCTGCGTCATGATGAGAAAGGTCAGCCAAAAGCCGAGTAAAATTTTCCAGAACAGTCTTCCGCGCATGTCAGGTTACCGAATGCGATAGCCGATGCTGCGCACCGTCTCGATGCTGAGCTTACTGCCGGCCAGCGCGCTCAGCTTCTGGCGGATATTGCTGATATGCACGTCCACGCTGCGATCATAGGCCTCGCGCGGGCGCCCCAGCCCCTTCTCGGACAGTTCGTCCTTCGATACCACGCGATCCGGCGCGCGCAGCAACAGCTCCAACAGATTGAATTCCGAAGCGGTCAGATCAAACGCCTTACCGCGCCATTCGCTGCTGCGGGTTGAAGGGTTCAGCGTCAGCTCGCCGAAGCTGATGGCGGCCTCCTCGTCCGCCTCTTGCGGCCGCTCTTCGAAACGGCGCAGCACCGCGCGCAGACGCGCCACCAATTCGCGCGGGTAGCACGGTTTGGGCATGTAATCGTCAGCGCCCATCTCCAGGCCAATCACCCGATCGATGTTGTCGCCTTTGGCGGTCAGCATGATGATCGGCAGCCGGCTCTTTTTACGCACATCGCGCAGCACGTCGATGCCGCTCATGTCCGGCAGCATGATGTCGAGGATCATCGCGGTATAGTCGCCCGACAGCGCGCCCTCAACCCCCGCCTTGCCGGTCAGCACCAGCGTGGCGTCGAAACCTTCGCCCGTCAGGTATTCGCTCAGCATGGTGCCAAGCTCCAGGTCATCGTCGACCAGTAAAATTTTCATGCCTTGCTCCTTCACCGATTTTCGTTATTTTCCCGCCAATTCCGCCGGCCCGCAGCCGGTTTTACTCAATCCTTACACATCGCTCTTTGCGTCTCGCCACCGTTATTGTGGTCGCTGCCGCGCAATTTCTCTACTTCAGTCATGGCATTGGCGCACGAGCAAGCGGCAGCAACCACGCAAGCGGGGCTGCCGTCTGTCGGAAGGAAAGTGGGAAAGATTCTCCCGACGGAACACACCGCCGGGAAGGAGCGATCAGTCGAACACGCCGGTAGAGAGGTAACGGTCGCCGCGATCGCAGACGATCGCCACCACCACGCTGCCAGGATGGGCCGCCGCGATGCGCAAGGCGCCGGCTACGGCACCGCCGGAGCTGACGCCGCAGAAAATGCCTTCACGCTGCGCCAACTGGCGCATTGTTTGCTCGGCATCGCCCTGTTCGATATCCAACACCTGATCCACCAGCTCCGGGCGGAAAATCCCCGGCAGGTAAGCGGGCGACCAACGGCGAATGCCGGGGATGCTGCTGCCCTCCGCCGGCTGCAGGCCGACGATCTGCACCTGCGGATTCTGGCTCTTCAGGTAACCGCCCACGCCGGTAATGGTGCCGGTGGTGCCCATGCTGGAAACGAAGTGCGTGATGCGCCCTTCGGTCTGGCGCCAGATCTCCGGGCCGGTGGTGGTGAAGTGGGCATAGGGATTGTCGAAATTGTTAAACTGATCCAGCACCTTGCCCTGCCCCTGGCGCTGCATATCCAGCGCCAGATCGCGCGCCCCTTCCATCCCCTGCTCACGGCTGACCAGGATCAGTTCCGCACCGTAGGCGCGCATCGCCGCCTGCCGCTCCAGGCTCATGTTCTCCGGCATCAGCAGCTTCAGCGCATAGCCTTTCAATGCAGCGATCATCGCCAGTGCAATGCCGGTGTTGCCGCTGGTAGCCTCGATCAGCACGTCGCCGGGCTTGATCTCTCCGCGCAACTCCGCCTGCTGGATCATCGCCAACGCGGCGCGATCCTTCACCGATCCCGCCGGGTTATTGCCTTCCAGTTTGACCCATACCTCGCTGCCCGCCTGGGCGGCCAGCCGTTGCAGTTGTACCAGCGGGGTATTCCCGATGCATTGTTCGAGCGTTGTCACGATCTTTGCCTGTGTGTTGGTGTGCGTAAAGTAAAAAGGCAACCCCGGGGTTGCCTTAAAGAAAAGGACTGGCTAAAACCTATCAGGCGCTTTTGGCTAACGCAACAGGTTGCAGCAGTTGATCGCCGGCATACAGCCGCGCATTGAGGCTGCCGACGTAATAACGGCCGCCGCGCACCGGCGTGGCGTTGCCTTCCGGCAACACTATGCTTATCGGTTCCTGATGCCAGCCGATCGGCTGCACCGTCAGCTGCCAGAAATGGCCGCGCGGGCTGACTTCCAACACCTGAACCGGCAGTGGGCAGCGCTCGCTGCTCTCGGTCGCCACTTCCATTTCCCACGGGCGCAGGAACAGATCGACGCTGCCCTGGTGCATCGGCTGGAACGACAGCGGCCACTGGTGCGCGCCGACGAACAGCTGGGAGCCGCGAATTTCGCCGTTCAGACGGTTCACTTCCCCCATAAACTCCAGCACGAAACGGCTGGCCGGCTCGCGCATAATCTCCTCCGGCGAGCCAACCTGTTCAATATTGCCTTGGCTCATCACCACGATGCGGTCAGCCACTTCCATCGCCTCTTCCTGATCGTGGGTGACGAATACGCTGGTGAACTTCAGCTCTTCGTGCAGCTGGCGCAGCCAGCGACGCAGCTCTTTACGCACCTGCGCATCCAGCGCGCCAAACGGCTCGTCCAGCAGCAGAATTTGCGGTTCCACCGCCAGGGCGCGCGCCAGCGCCACGCGTTGTTTCTGGCCGCCGGACAGCTGCGACGGGTAGCGATTGGCCAAATGGCCAAGCTGCACCATGTCCAGCAACTGAGTGACTTTCTGTTTGATCGCCGCGGCGTTCGGCCGCTCGCGGCGCGGCAGTACGGTCAGGCCAAAGGCGATATTGTCGAACACCGTCATGTGGCGGAACAGCGCATAGTGCTGAAACACGAAGCCGACACGTCTGTCGCGCGCATGCATGTGGCTGACGTCGGTGCCGTGAAAACCCAGTTTGCCGCCACTCTGGCTCTCCAGCCCGGCGATGATGCGCAGCAGCGTGGTCTTGCCGGAACCGGATGGCCCAAGCAGCGCCACCATCTCGCCGGAAGCAATATCGAGCGAGATATCGTTCAATACCTTGGTGCGACCGAAGTACTTGTTGATGCCGTTAATCTCAATGCTCATGATTTTCCTCCCGCTCGAGACGCGCGTTTTGACGTTCCAGACGCCACTGCAGCGCGCTCTTCAAAAATAGGGTAACGATCGCCATCAGGGTCAACAGCGCGGCGGCGGTAAAGGAACCGACGGTGTTGTAATCCTGCTGCAACAGCTCGACCTGCAGCGGCAGGCTGTAGGTTTCGCCGCGAATCGAACCGGACACCACCGACACCGCGCCGAACTCGCCGATGGCGCGCGCGTTGGTCAGCACCACGCCGTACAGCAGCGCCCAGCGAATGTTGGGCAGCGTCACGCGGCGGAACATCTGCCAAACGGACGCCCCCAGCAGAATGGCGGCCTCATCTTCCTGGCTGCCCTGGCTGAGCATCATCGGCACCAGCTCGCGCACCACGAAAGGACAGGTGACGAAGATAGTCACCAGCACCATGCCCGGCCAGGAGAACATGATCTGGATGTTATGCGCATCCAGCCAGCCGCCCAGCAGGCCGTTGCTGCCGTAAAACAGCAGATAAATCAGCCCCGCCACCACCGGTGAGACGGCGAACGGGATATCGATCAGCGTCAGCAGCAGCTGGCGGCCGGGGAAGGTGAAACGCGTCACCAGCCACGCCAGCAACGTGCCGAACACCAGGTTAAACGGCACGGTAATCAGCGCGATCAAGACCGTCAGCCAAATGGCGTGCAGCATGTCCGGATCGAGCAAATTGCTCCACATCGCGCCGAATCCTTTGGAAAAGGCCTCGGCGAAAATCGACATCATCGGCACCACCAGCAGCAGCACCGAGAACAGCGTACCGATGGCGATCAGCGTCCACTTGCCCCAGTTGACGCGCGGGCGCTCGGCGCCGTTGAAGGCGGAAACATCAGCCATCAGTGCCCTCCTCCCAAACGTCTGCCAAAGCGGCTTTGCAAGACGTTAATGCTGAACAGCAGCAACAGCGACGCCGCCAGGATCACCGAGGCGATGGCGCTGGCCGCCGGGTAATCGAACTCCTGCAAACGCACAAAAATCATCAGCGAAGTCACTTCCGTCTTCCAGGCGATATTGCCGGCGATGAAAATCACCGCGCCGAACTCGCCCAGACTGCGGGTAAAGGAAATGGCGGTGCCGGCCAGCAGCGCCGGCGCCACCTCAGGCAGCACCACGCGGCGAAAGCTCTGCCAACGCGTGGCGCCCAGCGTCTCGGCCGCCTCTTCGTATTCCGGCCCCAGCTCTTCCAGCACCGGCTGCACGGTGCGCACCACAAACGGCAGGCTGGTGAACGCCATCGCCACCGCGATCCCAAGCCAGGTGAAGGTGACCTTGATGTCAAAGTGCGCCAGCCACTGGCCGTACCAGCCGGTGGTGGAAAACAGCCCCGCCAGCGTCAGGCCGGCCACCGCCGTCGGCAGCGCGAACGGCAAATCGATCAGACCGTCCAGCAGCGAACGGCCGGGAAAGCGATAACGCGTCAGGATCCAGGCCATCAGCATGCCGAACACCGCGTTGAACAGGCTGGCGACGCCGGCCGCCAGCAGCGTCACTTTATACGCCGCCACCACCTGCGGGTTGGAAATCACTTCCCAGTACTGCGCCAGGCTCATCTGCGCCAACTGCATCACCAGCGCGGTGAGCGGCAGCAGCAGGATCAAACAGGTATAAAACAGGCTGCTGCCGAGGCTGAGGCCAAATCCGGGCAGCACCCGCTTACTGGACGACAACGCCAACATTTACTTGCGCCCTGCCGCTAACAGCTGATCCAGCTCGCCGCCGGTGGCGAAGTGGGTTTTCATCACCTGCGGCCAGCCGCCGAACTGGTCTTCCACCCGGAACAGTTGGGTGTCCGGGAATTGCCCCTTCGCGGCAGCCATCGCTTTCTGGTCATAGACGCGGTAGTAGAAGCTGGTGATCACCTGCTGCGCCGCCGGGCTGTAGAGATAGTTCAGATAGGCTTTGGCCGCCTGTTCGGTGCCGTTGCGCTCGACGTTTTTGTCAACCCAGGCCACCGGGAACTCCGCCAGAATATCGACCGGCGGCACGATCACTTCGTACTTGTCTTCACCGTATTGCTTGCGGATATTGTTCACTTCGGACTCGAAGCTGATCAGCACGTCGCCCAAACCGCGCTCGACGAAGGTGGTGGTCGCGCCGCGGCCGCCGGTATCGAACACCAGCACGTTTTTCAGGAAGCGGGTCATAAAGGCGCGGGTCTTGGCCGCATCGTTGCCGTCAGCCTGGCTGGCGGCGCCCCAGGCGGCCAGATAGGTGTAACGGCCGTTGCCGGAGGTTTTCGGGTTCGGGAACACCAGTTTCACGTCTTCGCGCACCAGATCGTTCCAGGTGTGGATACCCTTCGGGTTGTCCTTGCGCACCAGAAACGCCATGGTGGAATAGAACGGCGAGCTGTTGTTCGGCAGGCGCGCCTGCCAGTCCGCCGGGATCAACTGCCCGCGATCGTGCAGGATCTGCACGTCGGTGACCTGGTTGTACGTCACCACGTCGGCCCGCAGGCCCTGCAGGATCGCCAGCGCCTGCTTCGACGAGCCGGCGTGCGATTGTTTGATGGTCAACTTGTCGTTCGGATGCTGTTGATTCCACTGCTGTTCAAAGCCGGGATTCAGCGCGACGAACAATTCACGGGAAACGTCATAAGAGCTGTTCAGCATTTCCGCCGCCGATGCGGCGCCGCTCGCCAACAGCGCAGCCGCCAGCCAACCTTTCAGCACGAGATTTTTAACCCGGTTTTGTTTCATTCTGCACCTTATCACTGAGTCATTCCTTCAGGCTTTCGCCTTATTGACGACCAGTGTATTTATAACTCGGTGCGGAGCTGTAACGCTTTTATATACCGTTTAGTGATTTACAAGCATCAAACGCTATAAGGCAGGGAATGCGAGGCGTTTTCGGGACGGGAAAACGGACCGAAGCCGGACGCGCCGGCTTCGGCGACGGCGTCAAAGTGACAGCAGGCGCGTCAGCGATGGCGCAAAGTAGTAGCTGCCGGTCACTGCACGGCTGAAGCGCAACATCGCGTCACGTTTGCCGTCCAAATCGCCGAACATGCTCAGCAGTTGCTGCTCGATATTGTGCAAGCGCGCGCAATAGGCGATGAAGAACAGGCCGTGCTTGCCGCTGGCGGTGCCGTAAGGCAGGCTCTGGCGCAGAATTTTCAGGCCCTTGCCGTTCTCTTTCAAATCGACGCGGCTGACATGGGAGGTATCCGGGCGCTGATCCGCAGGCAGTTCTTCGCTGTCGTGCTTGGTGCGGCCGATGATCTGCTCCTGCTGCTCGGTGGTAAAGCGCTGCCACTGGCGCAGGTTGTGCTCGTAACGTTGCACCAGCACGTAGCTGCCGCCTGCGTCCTCTTCGCCTTCGGCGATCGTCGCCACTGCCGGGCGCTGATCGCCCTGCGGGTTTTCGGTGCCGTCGATGAAGCCGCTCAGATCGCGCTCTTCCACCCAACGGAAACCGTGGGTTTCTTCTTCAATCTTGATGACGTTGCCGAACGCCGCCAGCGCGGCCTGCGCCAGCGTGAAATTGACGTCGTGACGCAGCGACTGGATGTGGATCAGCATATCGCGCTGGGTGGCCGGCGCCAGCCCTTTGCCGAGCGGCGTGAACGGCTTCAACTCTTTCGCGCCCTGGCCGCTGGAGAGATCGTGCCAGACGTCGTAACCGAAAGCGATCACCGCGCCGAGGCGCGCATCGGGGAACTGCTGCTGCAGCTCGCTCAGGGTCTGACAAAACTGCTTGCAGCCCTGGCGCAAGTCGGCGAATTCGCCCTGTACGCTGGCTTCCATAAAAATGGCGAAACGGCAGTGCTCCAGCAGAATACCGCTCTGAACCTGTGTCATGTTGTTATCCTCAATACCAAAACCAGGCAACAGGTATGGCGGTTGACGCGCGGGTTCCCTGTTACAAACGCGCGCTATCATACCGCAAGCGCGGGCGATTGCCTTGCAGCAGCGCAAAGAAAATAGGGGTAATGGCTTGAAAAGGCAGGCGCCGCGAACCGGCGCCCGTTGAACGCATTACTGCTGCGGCTTGGCGTGCCAGATGATTTTGCTGACCGTCCAGCTTTTCAGGGTGTCGTCCGGCGGAATGATATCCTGCGCCCCGGCCCACTTGCCGCTGAAGATGTAGGTGACGTACTTGCTCTGCTCCGCCACGCACTCCACTTTACCGGCGTCTTCGCCGCTGCCCGGCTTACAAGAGCCGAACGCCTTGCTGTACATATCGCCGAACGGCGTGCCGAGCTTGTTGCCCCACTCCGTCGCCACTTTCGGATCCAGCACGTCCACGCGCTGCAGGCGCCCTTTCGGTTCGCCGGTGATCACCAGTTTCACTTCGTCGCCGGACAGCGCCTGGTAATAAGAGACGATCTGGCCGTTGTTGGTCGCCATGCCGCCGCGCAGGCGGTAGTTGCCGTCCAGCCCGTCATTAATGGCGCTTTCCGACATCGGCGTGCCGGCATTGAGCTTGCCGACGCCCTTGGCGCCGACCTCCAGGCTGCTGCCGAACCAGTTGAACGGCGACAGGCTGGACCAAGAGAAATTGGACATGCTCGAACAGCCGGTCAGTAACAGCGGAAGCCCTAACAACAGGGGGCGAATATTCATCTCTAGCTCCTTAAACATCAATGGCACGGGGCGGTAACCCGCCCCTGCCGCACTCGGCGTTTTGCTGCATGCCAGCCTCTCACAACGGCCCGCACTACGCCAACGGTTGCCAGCTTGGAGTGCGGAAAATGCGAAAAGTGCCGCACTTCTCGGCAATTAGTCGGCGCGCCCCGCCGGCGCGAAACAGGCTTTCAGACGCGCATTCAGCAACAGATAGCTCAGCGCCAGCGCGTCGAGTAACGCCAACGCCAGCTCCAGCCCCGGCGCATCGCCGTCCTGGCGCCACAGGCTGAACAGCGAGCCGCCGAGCGACGCCAGCAGCGAGACAGCCAGCCCCCAGCGCCAACCGCGCCACAGCCGCGGCCATTGGTGGCGACGGCCGCTCAGCAAAAACGCCAGCGCCGCCGGCAGACCGAGCAGCATGCCGTACCAAAAGCGTTGGGTATCCGGATAAAACAGCGCCAGCAAGCTTTCGCCCTGCTCACGCGAAACGCCGGCCATCACGAACAATAGCCAAGTGCGCGCCTGCAAAATCAGCACGGCCCAAAATCCCAGCGGCAGCCGCAGCGCGCCGTGCTGGTCGTAATCATCCGGGGAAAACCGGGGTGAGAATGGCTTCAACGATCGTTCCTTGCCAACAGAATAAAGACTATGGCTACAGATGGGCGCCGGCGATGGGAATTTCAATGCGTCGGCTTAAGAAGCTCTTAAGATCGGCGTGTTTTAATCCTTATCACTAAGCAAGCCCCCGATATCAGCGGGATGTGATTTTCAATAACGATAAGGAAGCGCAACATGAAAAAACTGACTCTGGCCGCTCTGATCGCGCTGTGCAGCGCACCGGTACTGGCGCAACAAGGCGGGTTCCTCGATCCGGCCGCGCCGCAGGCGCAAACGCAACCCGCTCCGCAGGGCGGTTTCTCCGGCCCCAGCGCGGCGCTGACCACCGTGGACAAGGTGAAATCGCTGAGCGACGACACCTGGGTGATGCTGCAGGGCAACATCGAGCAGCGCATCGGCGACGAAACCTATACCTTCCGCGACGCCACCGGCACCCTGACGGTCGATATCGATCGCAAACGCTGGAACGGCCAGACCGTTACGCCGAAAGACAAGGTGCAGTTGGAAGGGAAAGTGGATAAAGACTGGAACAGCCTCGAAGTGGACGTGAAAACCGTCAAAAAGCTGCCGTAATGCGATGCGGCGGGCGGGCTATACCGCCGTCCGCCGCTCGATCAATATTCCTGATCTTCGATCAGCCGCTTGCCCAGGCTGGTGATGCCCTGGATTTCGTAGCCGAGCTTCTCGTACATCTCAACCACCGTGTCGTTGTCTTCGCGCACCATAATCTGGATCTTCGGGCAGCCGCGGGCGATCAGCTTCTTCTCCAGACGGTTGATCAACGCATTGGCGATGCCGCGCCCGCGATAGTCGGGATGCACCCCGAGGTAATACGCCGAGCCGCGGTGGCCGTCATAGCCGCCCATCACCGAACCGACCACTTCGCCGCCGACTTCCGCCACCAGGAACAGCTCCGGATCGTGGTTCAGCTTGCGCTCGATGTCCATTTCCGGATCGTTCCAGGGCCGCAGCAGATCGCAGCGCTCCCACAGGGTAATGACTTCTTCAAAGTCGTCTTGTCGAAATACGCGAATTTCCATCGATGTTGGCCGCTGTTAATTAAGGTGTTTATCTGATTATCGCGTGATTATTCACTTACGCAATATCAAACTGCGATTTAGCGCGCTATTTTGCCCGGAAATCGCCGGTAACAGGCGTAATAAATGGAAATAGTTATCGGGTCGATTAATGATTATCAATACGATATAACGTCGCAAAATAGAAACGTCGACGGAGCGTTGCGTAATGAAAAAGCAGGGTAAACAATTCCTCAATTTTAAGCCGCTTGCCGTTTCCCCGACGCGACGCCAACTGTTGCTTTCCGGCCTGGCGGTGGCGCTGTTCGGCGTGAAAAGCCACAGCGCCAAGGCGGAAGGCCTGCTGCGCAATCAGCACAGCAAACCGGCGGCGAAACCGGCCGGCGGCAAAAAGCGGGTGATGATCGATCCCGGCCACGGCGGCATCGACTCCGGCGCGGTCGGCCACGAAGGCTCGCAGGAAAAACACATCGTGCTGGAAATCGCCAACCACGTGCGCCGTTTCCTGCATGAGCACGATCACGTCGAGGCGCGCCTGACGCGCGAAGAAGATGAGTTCATTCCGCTGTTCCAGCGGGTCGAGATCGCCCACCAGCACCAGGCCGACCTGTTCATTTCGATTCACGCCGACGGCTTTACCAGCCCGTCGGCCTCCGGCGCTTCGGTGTTCGCCCTCTCCAACCGCGGCGCCAGCAGCGCCATGGCGCGCTACCTGTCCAACCGTGAAAACGCCGCCGACGACGTGGCGGGCGGCAAGTACAAGGATCAGGACAACTACCTGCAGCAGGTGTTGTTCGATCTGGTGCAAACCGACACCATCAACAACAGCCTGACGCTCGGCCGCCACGTGCTCGGTCAAATTCGCCCGGTGCACCATCTGCACAGCGACAGCACCGAACAGGCGGCGTTCGCGGTGCTGAAATCCCCGTCCATCCCCTCGGTGCTGGTGGAAACCTCGTTCATCACCAACCCGAATGAAGAGCGGCTGCTGGGCACCACCGCGTTTCGCGAGAAAATCGCCCGCGCCATCGCGGACGGCATCGTCAACTTCTTCGACTATTTCGACGCACACCAACGCAAACCCCGCTGATGCCGCGGGCGGCGAATAAGAGTATACTCAGCGCCTTGTTCAGCCAGACGCTATAAAGACCCCGCATGAGTTTACCTAACATCGCTGAAGTAAAATCCTTCCTGCTGGCGCTGCAGGATCACATCTGCGCGCAGCTCGCCCAGGCCGACGGCGGCGCCGTGTTCACCGAAGACCAATGGACGCGTGAAGAAGGCGGCGGTGGCCGCAGCCGCGTGCTGACCAACGGCGCGGTGTTCGAACAGGCAGGTGTCAACTTCTCGCACGTCTCCGGCGCCACCCTGCCGGCCTCGGCGACCGCGCACCGTCCGGAACTGGCCGGACGCAGCTTCCAGGCAATGGGCGTCTCATTGGTTATCCACCCGCTCAGCCCCTACGTGCCCACCAGCCACGCCAACGTGCGCTTCTTCATCGCCGAAAAACCGGGCGAAGCGCCGGTGTGGTGGTTCGGCGGCGGTTTTGACCTGACGCCGTTCTACGGTTTCGCAGAGGATGCCGTGCACTGGCACCGCACCGCGGCCGAGCTGTGCGCGCCGTTCGGTGACGAGGTCTACCCGAAATACAAGCAATGGTGCGACGATTACTTCTTCATCAAGCATCGCAACGAAGCGCGCGGCATCGGCGGCCTGTTCTATGACGATCTGAACACCCCGGATTTCGACCATTGTTTCGCCTTCACCCGCGCGGTGGGCCAGGGCTTCCTCGACGCTTATCTGCCGATCGTCGAAAAACGCAAGGCCTTGACCTGGGGCGAGCGCGAGCGCCAGTTCCAGCTGTATCGCCGCGGCCGCTATGTGGAGTTCAACCTGGTGTGGGATCGCGGCACGCTGTTCGGGCTGCAAACCGGCGGGCGCACCGAGTCCATCCTGATGTCGATGCCGCCGCTGGTGCGTTGGGAATATAACTACCAGCCGGAGGCCGACAGCCCGGAAGCGGCGCTGGCGCGCGATTTCCTGCCGGTGCGCGACTGGCTGCAGGAGTCGAAATGATGCAGATTTGGGTCGATGCGGACGCCTGTCCGAACGTGATCAAAGAGGTGCTGTTCCGCGCCGCCGATCGCACCGCCATCACCGTCACGCTGGTGGCGAACCAGCCATTGCGCACGCCGCCGTCGAAGCACATCCGTTCGCTGCAGGTGGCGGCCGGCTTCGACGTGGCCGATAACGAGATCGTGCGCCGCTGCGAAGCGGGCGATCTGGTGATCACCGCCGACATCCCGCTGGCGGCGGAGGTGATCGAGAAAGGTGCGGTGGCGCTGAACCCGCGCGGCGAACGCTACACGCCGGACACCATCCGCGAGCGCCTCAACATGCGCGATTTTATGGATACCCTGCGCGCCAGCGGCATTCAGACCGGCGGCCCGAACGCCCTGAACCAGCGCGACCGCCAGCAGTTCGCCAACGAGCTGGACAAATGGCTGCTGCAAGCGAAACGGGCGCAGTGACTGCGCCCTGCTCTGCTGCGGTTTAGAAGCGCAACTCCCCCCCGAAGATATAAGTCCGCCCACGGGCGGTGTTGGTCGGCGTGAAATCTTGTGACTGCGAAGGCAGCGAATTCATCTTGTTCAGCGCGTCCGAGTAGTCCTTGTCCATCAGGTTTTGCACGCTGAGCTTCAGCAGCAGATTGCGATTCACCTGATAGGTGCCGTACAGATCGATAATGGTCGGAATATGCGGCGCCGGCTCCTTCATCAACTGTTCGTTTTCATCGAGAGTGGAATCAGGCGACAGGCGCACCGACTTGCCGGTGTATTTCACCACCCCGCCCAGCGTCAATGTCTCGTCCAGCAGGCGCACCCCGCTGTCCAGCGTGAAGTAGAATTCCGGCAGTTCGCTGACATCACCCGCGCCGAACACGTTGCTGGCCTGGTTGGTCGGCTGGGAAGTATGCTCCTTGCTTAACGACAGTTTGGTAAACGCGAAACCGGCGTCGTACAGCGCTTCGATCTCCACACCGCGCATTTTGACCGGTTCGGGGGCGTTGCTGTACATGGTCATGCTGACGTTGACGTCCGCGTTATCCCACTCTTCCTGCGTCGCCTGCGAACGGTTGCACTTCTGGCGGTCTTTACACACCAGGTAGGTTTGGCTGGAGATGTAGTTTTTGATCCTGGTTTCGAAATAGACCGCTTTCAGTTGGAAGCTGTCCTGCTTGAACAACAGATCGTGGGCATTGGCGTTGAACCCGCCCTGCCAGGTCTCCGCTTTTTCGCCCTTGAGGAACGGGTTCATCGACTGGCCGCCGCTGTTGGCGAAGAACACCTCCTGGATATTCGGCCCGCGCATCGACTTGCTGTAGCTGACGAACGGCTGCAGCCACGGCGTCACCTGCGCCGACAGCATGACCGACGGGTTGAAGCCGTGTTCGTTACGGTTGATATTGCCGGCGCCTTGCGGGAAGCACTCTACGCGCTCGTCACAGGCCGGCTTATAGCCGGAGAGGCGATAGGCGGTGTAGTTCAGATCGAAATTCCCCTGCCAGATGCCGTAGTTGGCCTGCAGGCCGCTGTACAGGCTGGAGATATCCTGCTTGCCCGACATTCCCACCGGCATGCTTTCCGCCTGATTGTCATCCGTCACCAAACCGGAGGCCTTTTTCTTATACTCGTTGCGCACCAGCTTGCCGCCGTAGCTGAACGCGAAATCGACGTCCTGCAGGCTGAAACGGCTGGTGTTGTTGATATCCAGCGCATCGGAGATGTTTTTCGCCGTGCTGTCGCTGAATCCCGCCATGTTGTCGGACATGAACTTCTGCTCGCCGCGGCTGGTGCTGGCGGTCAGGTTGAAATCGATCAGTTCGGAGAACGGCGCGTAGTGGTATTTAAGGTAGAAATCGTCGCTGTCGATGTGGCGGCGGGTGATTTTATTCTGGTAGCTGCGCGCCGACAGTTCGATGCTGTTGAAGGCATCCGGCTTGATGTCCACCTTGAACAGCTGGGATTTCGGGTTCTGGCGGTAGGTTTTATCGACGTTGAACATCTCGCTGTCGAAACCGGCGCCGTTTTTGTAGTTGGAGGTGATGGAGCTGCCGCTGATCGCCGCCATCGCCCCCAGACTGCCGCCGTCGGCAAAAGCGGCGGTTTTGGCGCCCACGGCGATCATGCCGCTGCGGCCAATGCCGTTATTGCCCACCGAGAATTTGGTGCGCACGCCGAACGGGTTATCGGAAAACACCACATCGTCCACGCCGATGGTGCGGAAGTTGGCGCTGCCCGCCAGGGCGTTCACCCCGTCGGAACCGGTGGCGTTGCCGCGCGCCACGTCGACGCCGACGATAAAGTTAGGATCGATCAGCGCCCCGAACTGGCTGGTGGGCAATCCCCCGTGCGCCGCGTCGCTCGGCGAGTTGCCGTAGTAGTTTTGCGTGATGCCGTCGACCATGGTGTTGACCCGGCCAAAGCCGCTCAGGCCGCGAATATTGACGCTGACCGATCCCTGGCCGGGATCGATCTGGGTATAGGTGCCCGGCATGCTGCGCAGAATGCTGTCCACCGACTCCAGATTTTTGTTTTCGTCGCGCGAGCTGAACGCGCCCGGCCTGGCCAACGCCTCTTTTTCGCTGCTCTTGCCGCCGTCGGCGGCCGAGACGTTGAGCGGGCTGAACGCCACGCTGCCTTTATTATTTTCCGCCTGTTCCTGCGCGGCCGCAGCCGGCCCGTACAGCGCCAGTCCCGCGCCGATCAGGCTCGCTATCATTTTGATTTTCATATATCCCCAGAAATAGCCAATAAGGTTTGATGGCCGACAATGCCCAGCAAAAAGTCCGCCGAAACGCGCGGTAAAAGATTGTTATTGTTTTATTGCGCCGCAGCGTGCCGCGGCGCTGAAGGTTATTTCTGCGCCTGCCGATCCGCCGCCAGAATAAAGGCGTACTCCAGCGCGCCGTTTTCCAGCCGCGCCAGGCGGCCCGATTTGCCGCCGTGGCCGGCGGTCATGTCGGTGGAGAGCAGCAGCAGCGAATCGCCCTGTTTGAAACGCCGCAGCTTCGCCACCCATTTGGCCGGCTCCCAATACTGCACCTGCGAGTCGTACAAACCGCTGGTGACCAGCAGGTTCGGATAATGCTGCCTGCGCACGTTGTCGTACGGGCTGTAGGATTTCATCAGCGCATAGGCGGCCGGCTGGTGCGGGTTGCCCCACTCCTCGTATTCGCCGGTGGTCAGCGGAATGCTGTCGTCCAGCATGGTGGTCACCACGTCGACGAACGGCACCTGCGCCACCACCGCGTTGTACAGCTGCGGCGCCTGATTGATCACCGCCCCCATCAGCAAGCCGCCGGCGCTGCCGCCCATGGCGTAGATGCGCCCCGGCTGGCCATAGCCGTCGTTGATCAGCGCTTGGGTGGCGTCGATGAAATCGTTGAAGCTGTTCGGTTTGTGCGTCAGTTTGCCCTGTTTGTACCAGCGCTGCCCTAGCTCGCCGCCGCCGCGCACGTGGATCAGCGCATAGACGAAGCCGCGGTCCAGCAGGCTGATGCGGTTGGCGCTGAACGCCGGATCCATGCTCATGCCGTAAGCGCCATAGCCATACACCAGCAGCGGGTTATGCCCGTTTTTGAACAGCGATGTGCGGTACACCAGCGAGACCGGCACCTTCACGCCGTCGCGCGCCGCGATCCAAATGCGTTCGCTGTGATACAGGCTGGGATCGACGCCTTTCACTTCCTGTTGCTTGAGCAGGGTGCGCTCGCCCTTGTTCAGATCCCACTCATAGGTGCGGGTCGGCGTGGTCATCGCCGAATAACCGTAGCGCAACCGATCGCTGTCCGGCTCCGGGTTATAGCCCAGCCAGGCCATGTAGCTGGCGTCGTCGAACGGGATGGCGCGCTCGGTTTTACCGTCCCAGCTGATTTGCCGCAGCTGCACCAGCCCGTTGGCGCGTTCCTGCACCACCAGCCAGTCGCGGAACAGGCTGAAGCTTTCCACCTCGTGCTGCGCCTGCGGCGCAATCAGCGTCTGCCAGGGTTTGCCCGCCGCCGCCGTGCGGTACAGGCCGAAGTTCGGATCCTGATGGTTGGAACGCAAATAGAACTCGCCGCGGTAGTGATCGAGATAATACTCGCGGCCGTTCTGCCGGGCGGCGAACAGCTGCGGCTCGCGCTGCGGCTGGCTGGCGTCGATCAGGCGCACTTCGGAGGTGGTGTTGCCGCTGATGGTGAGTATCAGGTAGTCACGCGAAGAAGAACGGCTGAGGCTGAGGTAGAACGCCGGATCGTTTTCCTGATACACCAGTTTATCTTCCGCCGGCGGCGTGCCGTACTGATGACGGTAGACCTGATACGGCAGCAGCGTTTGCGGGTGGTTGCGCACGTAGAACAGGGTTTGGTTGTCGTTGGCCCACACCATGTTGCCGGAGGTGTTTTCCAGCGTTTCCGGCGACCAGCGTTCGCTGCCTAACTCGCGCAGGGAGATGCGGTATTGGCGGCGGCCCTGCAGATCTTCGGCCACCGCCAGACGGCGGTTGTCCCGGCTAACGTCCATCGCCCCCAGGCGATAATAGGCATGGCCGGCCGCGCGCTGATTGGCGTCCAGCAAGGTTTGCCATGGCGCGTCGGCGGTGAGCGCCTGGCGTTGATACCGCGCGAAATCTTTACCGGCGGCGTAGCTTTCCTGATAGCGATAGCCGTTGAGCTGATACGGCACCGAACGATCGTCAGGGTTCATGCGGCCCAGCATCTCCTGATACAGCGTGGCGCGCAGCTTCTGGTACGGCGCCATCATCTGCTCGGTGTAGCGGTTCTCCGCCTTCAGGTAGTCCAGCACCTTCGGCTCTGTTCGGCTGTCGTCGCGCAGCCAGTAGTAATCGTCGGTGCGCGTCTCGCCATGCGCCGTCAGCGCTTTCGGCGCGCGTTCCGCCAACGGCGGCTGCGGTTGCGCCAGCGCGGCGCCGGCGAGGCCTAAAGAAAGCCAGAGCGCGGCCGCGATGCGACGGCGCGGGGTGAATAACAGCGGATTCATAATCCCTCACGAAGTTTGAAGAGGCGCACGACGGCGATGCGGCGCCTGCGGGCATTAACGGCGGGCATTCAGCTCCGCCAGATTGAAATCGATCGGCATCGTCACCTTGACGGCCCCCTGTTGCAGCATCTCCGGCGGCGGCGGCGGCAACGGCTGGGCGCGCGACACCACCGCCACCGCTTCCCGATCCAGCGACGCGGTGCCGGAACGCACCTGCAGCATGACGTTCGAGACCCGTCCCTGCGCGTCAACGCTGAAACTGACCTGCGGCATGCCGCTGCGCCGCCGGCTGCGGGCATCCAAAGGGTAATCCTTGATGCGGTTCAGTTTGCCTTTCACCAGGCTCTCCCACGACAGTTTGGCCTGCGCATTGCTGTTGGCGTCGCTGTTGATCGGGGCGGCGGTCTGGTGGGAGATCGTCTGCGCCTGCGGCGCGGCGGCGCTGGACGCGGCGGCATTGCGCGTCTCTTTGGCCTGTTCTTGCGGCTTCGGCTGCGCTTTTTGCGGGGGACGGTGTTCAGCGCGCTTCTTCTGCGCCGTCACGATTTTTGCTTTATCGGCGCGCGCCAGCTTGGGCAGATCCGGCTGTTGCTGCTGCTCCGCGGGCTGCGCCGCGGCGGACTCCGCCTGCTGCACGCCCAGCGGCAGCGGCTTGCTTTCCGGCGCTTCAATCTGCGCCGCCCAGCTCATCATCACCGCCGGCGGCGGCAGCGCCACCGGCTCCCGCGCCGTCTGCGGCCAATAAAACAGCAGCACCAACGCCGCGTGCGCCGCCAGGGCGAGCAGCAGGCCGCGCGCCCAGCGCGGCTGCGGCAGCTCAAAGGCCGGAAGGGAATAAGACTGACTTAACATAGGGGCATTAGCTTGCTTAATTGCGAATGATTGCAGATCACATTTACTAATGATAATCATTTGCAACTATAATTAACACCCCTTTTCACTGCCTTAACGTATTCATTTCACTGATGGTGTGATCCACAGGTAGTCTGCGGTGTTCGCATCGACCTGTACGCCCGGCTCCGCCAGCATCAGCACCGTCGCCGCCGCCGCCGGTTGCAGATCCCGCACGTGCAGCGGCACGCCCACCGATTTGGCGGCGTGATAGCCGCCGGCGATCAACAGCGCGGGCGTGGGCGCCGCCAGCAAACGCTCCGCCATGCGCCGATCGCGCTGCTGCTGGATCGCCAGCATCGCGCGCAGTTGGTCGGCCTCAATCTTGCCGCCGTGCGAAGTGCGGATGGTCTCTTCCAGCGCCTTGCGCACCGCTGGCTGCGCCGATAGCTGCCCCGCCGGGAACTGCGGCTGTTGATAGAACGCCGTAATCTCGCTGCGATCCAGGTTGGCTGACCACAGCGGGTATGGCGCGCGCATCGCCGCCATCGTCACCCCGCCATACAGTTCCCACTTCCAGCCCGGCTGCCAGGCGATCAGCTCCGCCACGCGGCCGTCACGCACCGTGGGGTCGCTCTGCAACCACTGTTTGACCTTGTCTACCTGCGCCTGCTGGTTCGGGTTGATCATCTCCATCAGCACGCTGCCCTGCGGCCGCCGCTGCGGCAGTTGCTGCACCAGCCATTGCTCAATCTGATGGTGGTAAGGATTGTCATGTTTTTCCCCGACGATCACCCGCGGCTGCTGCGCCAATCGCGTCAACAGCTGCTCCGGCGTCAGGCTCGCACCGCTGTGCAGATCGGTGATGCTTCCCAAACTCGCGACGTCATTGGCCGGCGCCTTCACCGGCGTTTGGCTGCAGGCGCCGAGCGCCAAGGCCGCCAATAAAATCAAATATCTCATCATGTTGCCCCATTATCGAAAATGGCAACATTATAGATAATAATTATCATTTGCATATAGATCCGGCTTAACGATTTTTTTACGCGGCTATCGCCGGTGGCGCATTGCGTTAAAAAGGCATTACGGGTATAACCAATAGCCATTCAGATATTTAGACGTCTATACGGATAGATTATTATGCACGCATCGGCGCCCGCCGCAGGGCAGTTCAAACGCAGCATGAAGGCCCGGCACCTGGTGATGTTGTCGCTGGGCGGCGTGATCGGCACCGGGCTGTTTTTCAACACCGGCTACATCATTTCCACCACCGGCGCGCTCGGCACGCTGCTGGCCTACCTGATCGGCGCGCTGGTGGTGTATCTGGTGATGCTGTGCCTGGGTGAGCTGTCGGTGGCGATGCCGGAAACCGGCGCCTTTCACGTCTACGCTTCGCGCTATTTGGGGCCGGCCACCGGCTATGCCGTCGCCTGGCTGTATTGGCTCACCTGGACAGTGGCGCTGGGCTCCAGCCTGACCGCCGCCGGATTCTGCATGCAGTACTGGTTCCCGCAGTCGCCGGTGTGGCTGTGGTGCCTGATCTTCTGCGCGGCGATTTTCCTGCTCAATGTGGTGACCACCCGCTTTTTCGCCGAAAGTGAATTCTGGTTTTCGCTGATCAAAGTGGTGACCATTCTGGCGTTCATCATTCTGGGCGGCGCCGCCATGTTCGGCCTGCTGCCGATGAAAGACGGCACCCCGGCGCCGTTCCTGCATAACCTGACCGCTTCCGGCTGGCTGCCGCACGGCACGCTGCCGATCCTGATGACCATGGTGGCGGTGAACTTCGCCTTCTCCGGCACGGAACTGATCGGCATCGCCGCCGGTGAAACCGAGAACCCGGAAAAAGTCGTGCCGCTGGCGATCCGCACCACGGTGATCCGCCTGATGCTATTCTTTATCGGCACGGTCTTCGTGCTGGCGGCGTTGATCCCGATGGATCAGGCGGGGATCGTCAAAAGCCCGTTCGTGCTGGTGTTTGAACGCATCGGCGTGCCTTACGCCGCCGATATCTTCAACTTCGTGATCCTGACCGCCATCCTGTCGGCGGCCAACTCCGGCCTGTACGCCTCCGGGCGCATGCTGTGGTCGCTGGCACACCAGCGCACCCTGCCGGCCTACTTCGCCCGCGTCAATGCGCGCGGCATTCCGATCAACGCCCTGACCTTCAGCATGCTCGGCGGCGTGCTGGCGCTGCTGACCAGCGTGATCGCGCCGGACACGGTGTTCGTCGCCCTGTCGGCGATCTCCGGCTTTGCGGTAGTGGCGGTGTGGCTGAGCATCTGCGCGGCCCACTATGCTTTCCGCCGCGCCTACCTGCGCAGCGGCCAGCCGATAAGCGGCCTGAAATACCGCGCGCCCGGCTATCCATTGACGCCGATCCTCGGCTTTGCGCTGTGCCTGCTGGCCTGCATCGGGCTGGCGTTCGATCCGGAGCAGCGCATTGCGCTCTACTGCGGGCTACCGTTCGTCGCCCTGTGCTACCTCACCTATTTCCTGACCCGGCGCGCCGGGCAAAAAAATGCTTTGGGAGAACAACATGTCGGTTAACAACCCCGTCGCCCGCCTGCTGGCCGAACAGCCGACGCTGATCCTGGACGGCGCGCTGGCCACCGAACTGGAAGCACGCGGCTGCGACCTGACCGATCCGCTGTGGTCGGCCAAGGTGCTGATTGAAAATCCCGAGCTTATCTATCAGGTGCATCTCGATTATTTCAACGCCGGCGCCCAGTGCGCCATCACCGCCAGCTATCAGGCCACGCCGCAGGGCTTCTTGCGCCGCGGCCTGGATCAGGATCAGTCGCTGGCGCTGATCGCCAAAAGCGTGCAGCTGGCGCAGCGGGCGCGCCGCGATTATCTGGCCGCGCACCCGCAAGCGGCGCCGCTGCTGATCGCCGGCTCGGTGGGCCCGTACGGCGCCTATCTGGCCGACGGCTCGGAATACCGCGGCGACTATCGGCTGGCGCAGGATGACTTCATTGCCTTCCACCGCCCTCGCCTCGCCGCGCTGGCCGCCGCCGGCGTCGATCTGCTGGCCTGCGAAACGCTGCCGTCGTTCGCTGAACTGCAGGCGCTGCTGACGCTATTGCAGGAGTTCCCGACGCTCGGCGCCTGGTTCGCCTTCACCCTGCGCGACAGCCAACACCTCAGCGACGGCACGCCGCTGACGGAGGTCGTGTCCGCGCTGCGCGGCAACCCGCAGGTGCTGGCGATCGGCATCAACTGCATCGCGCTGGACAAGGTCGCCCCGGCGTTGCGTCAACTGAACGCGCTGGCCGACAAGCCGCTGCTGGTCTACCCAAACTCCGGGGAGCACTACGATGCGGTCAGCAAAACCTGGCACGCCTGCGACGGCGAACACGGCAGCCTGGCCGATCAGGCGGCGGAGTGGCGCGCGCTCGGCGCGCAATTGATCGGCGGCTGTTGCCGCACCACACCGCAGGATATTCGCGCCATCGCCGCGCGCTGCAAGGCATAAAAAAGCCCCCGGCGCCAACGGCGCAGGGGGCCAGTCACTCAACCCGGGCTTACAGCGGTTCGGTCTGGGCTTCCACCACCGCCAGCGCCACCATGTTGACGATGCGGCGCACCGAGGCGATCGGCGTCAGGATGTGCACCGGTTTGGCGACCCCCATCAGCACCGGCCCGACGGTCACCCCTTCCGAGCAGGAGACGCGCAGCAGGTTGTAGCTGATGCGCGCCGCTTCCATGTTCGGCATGATCAGCAGGTTGGCCGAGCCTTTCAGCGGGCTGTCCGGCATCAGATCGTGGCGGATGCTCTCCACCAGCGCGGCGTCGCCGTGCATTTCGCCGTCGATCTCCAGCTCCGGCGCCAGCTCGTTCACCAGTTCCAACGTTTTACGCATCTTGCGCGCCGCCGGGCAGTCAGACGAGCCGAAGCTGGAATGAGACAGCAGCGCCACCTTCGGTTCGATGCCGAAGCGGCGCACGGTTTCCGCCGCCATCAGGGTGATCTCCGCCAGCTGTTCCGGCGTCGGATCGTCGTTGACGTAGGTGTCGGCGATGAAAGTGTTGCCGCTCGGCAGCAGCAGCGCGTTCATCGCGCCGGCGACGTGCGCGCCTTCACGGAAGCCGAACACGTTCTTCACCACGTCGTAATGCTCGTGGTAGCTGCCGATGGTGCCGCAGATCATCGCATCCGCTTCGCCGCGATGCAGCATGATGGCGGCGATCAGCGTCGGGTTGCCGATCACCGCGCGGCGCGCCTGCTCTTGCGAAACGCCGCGGCGTTTCATGATCTGGTAGTACTCGCCCCAGTATTCGTTGAAGCGCGGATCCGACTCGTTGTTCACCACTTCGAAATCTTTGCCCGGCGTCAGCTGCAGGCCCAGCTTTTTCAGGCGCATCTCGATCACGCTCGGACGGCCGACCAGGATCGGGAAGGCCAGCCCCTGCGACACCAGCTCCTGCGTGGCGTGCAGCACGCGCTCTTCCTCACCTTCCGCCAGCACCACCCGCTTCACCTCTTTACGCGCCTGCGAGAAGATCGGCTTCATGAACAGGTTGGTTTTGTAGACGAACTCCGCCAGCTTCTCCACATAGGCGTCGAAGTCTTCGATCGGGCGCGTCGCCACGCCGGAATCCATCGCCGCCTTGGCCACCGCCGGCGCGATCTTGACGATCAAACGCGGATCGAACGGTTTCGGAATGATGTATTCCGGCCCGAAGGAGAGGTCCTGATCGTCATACGCGGAAGCCACCACGTCGCTCTGCTCCGCCAGCGCCAGATCGGCGATGGCATGCACGCAGGCCAGCTTCATCTCTTCGTTGATGGTGGTGGCGCCCACGTCCAGCGCGCCGCGGAAAATGAACGGGAAGCACAGGACGTTGTTCACCTGGTTCGGGTAGTCGGAACGGCCGGTACAGATGATGGCGTCCGGGCGCACCGCTTTGGCCAGCGGCGGCAGAATTTCCGGTTCCGGGTTGGCCAGCGCCATGATCAGCGGATCGCGCGCCATGGTTTTCACCATATCCTGCGTCAGGACGCCCGGGCCGGAGCAGCCGAGGAAGATGTCGGCGTTCGGGATGGCGTCGCCCAGCGTGCGCTGGCCGTTATCCTCGATGGCGTAGGCGGCTTTGGTCTGCTCCATGTTGGCGTCGCGGCCTTTATAGATGACGCCCTTGGAATCGCAGACGGTGATGTTCTGCTGACGCAGCCCCAGCGCCACCAGCAGGTTCAGACAGGCGATGGACGCCGCGCCGGCGCCGGACACCACCAGCCGCACGTCGGAGATGTTCTTCTTCACCACGCGCAGGCCGTTGAGCACCGCAGCGGTGGTAATGATCGCCGTGCCGTGCTGGTCGTCGTGGAATACCGGGATCTTCATGCGCTCACGCAGTTTCTGTTCGATGTAGAAACACTCCGGCGCCTTGATGTCTTCCAGGTTGATGCCGCCGAAGGTCGGTTCCAGCGCGGCGATAATGTCGATTAACTTGTCAGGGTTATGCTCATCCACTTCGATATCAAATACATCGATACCGGAAAACTTCTTGAACAAAACGCCCTTGCCTTCCATCACCGGCTTACCGGCCAACGCGCCGATATTGCCCAGACCCAGTACCGCCGTGCCGTTGGAAATCACCGCCACCAGATTGCCGCGCGCGGTGTATTTGTAGGCCGCCAGCGGATCTTCGGCGATCTCGAGGCAAGGCGCGGCGACGCCCGGCGAATAGGCCAGCGCCAGATCGCGCTGGGTCGCCAACGGTTTGGTAGGGGAAACCTGGATCTTCCCTGGGACAGGAAACTGATGGAAATCAAGGGCACTCTGTTTGAGCTGTTCGTCCATTATGGATTCCTTTGTTTTTTGCTTTTATGTTGAGGTAAGGCTTTGAGGCTGCGCCCTGCCGTGGGCCATGGCGCCCAATTACAATGACAGGGCACAGCCTTGAAGTATAGTGAGAGAAACATCACAAACTTTGAAGCGCGCCATAACCTTGGTCGAAAGAGCGTTTTAAAAGTAAAAAAAGAAGATCTGCGAGACGAGCAGAGAAACGCCGCCGTCAGCGCGGCGGCAGCGTGGCGCGCCAGGCGTTGAGCGTCTCCACCTGGCCGGCGCAAATGTGTAACGAGGTTTGTAACGCCAGGGCATAGCTTACCGCATCGCCCCAGGTCTCCCCCTGCAACTGCGGCTGCTCACAGGGAGCGAATACCGACTCAGGGGGCAACAGCGGCACGGCCTGCGGCGCCGGCGGCCGGGCGCAGGAGCTCAAACACAGCGCCAGGCAGAGGCTGAGCGGCGCAGGGATCGTTTTTAATCGCTTCACGGTATTTCCTCTGATAAGCCTCGTGTTGTTGGCGCAACTGCCGTTCCTGCCGCTGCTGCGCCGCCATCAGCGCGCGATTTTGCGCATCCTGTGTCTGCAAGGTGGCGATAAGCCCCGCCTGCTGCGCCAGGCTTTTTTGCAGTTCCGCCGCCTGTTGCCGCGCAGACGCCAACTGGTGCGACAGCAGCGAGCTGTAGCCACCCAGGCAGATGGCCGCCAGCAGCAACAGCAGCAAGCCGCCCTGCATCAGTTTTTGCAGCCAGCCGCTCATGCCGGATAGTCCCGGAACGGCAGTTGGAAGTGCGGGCCATCCTTGAGGGTTTTCCATTCGCCGCCCCATTCGACGTTGATGCCGCATTCACGCGCCGCGCGCCGCACCGCCACCGCAATCTGCGCGTAGTAATCCCACTCCCAGGAGGCCACGCCCGCCGGCATCGCCACCACGTCCACCGCGTGCCCGGTCAGGTGGCGGCTGCGCAGCGTTTGGCTGTTGCCGGCGCGCACCATTTCCCGCTGGCGCGCCATGCTGCGCAGCCCCTCGCTGACGGAAAACGGCACCAGCGAATAACGCAGCGCCAGGCGAATAACGCGCACCAGATCCGGGTGCACGCCGCGCAGGTTCTCTTCGCTGCGGGCGGTAAAACGAATCTCTTCAATGTCATTTAACATTTTTAAACCCCGTCTTTTTGCCGATGAATTTTTTAATTAAGGCGTTGATGTAATCCGCCCCCATAAAACCAATCAGTACGCTGGCCAAATTCGCCCACTTTAATTCCAGGCCCATCAGCGCCAGCGCATCGCGCACCGTCCAGGCCAATAACGCGCACATCGCCGCATTCAATAAACGGCGCCGAATGCCCACGTTGCGGTAGGCGCCATGTAATAGCGCCATCACGCCGGCCAGAATGGCGTTCAATACCGGCTGAAGATATTCACATACTCGCTGGACTATTAAGCCAACAGCGTCAGGCCCTATGCTGGACATAGCTCATCTCCTTTTTATTTTTAATTAAATGCCAATCACGGCCGGCGGGACATCGGATACTCAGAATCTAGTTAAGGATGCTATTACAAAGCAAATGAATAAATACAGGCCCTATGGTCGAATTCATTCACGCTGAACGTTGGCACAACGCATAAAACGCCAATGCATGCGGCAGTTAATAAAAATTCATTCTTATGGTGATTTATTTCGACTTTTATTCTCGAGGAAAATAAACATTAATGGCGACGGGGAATATTCCCCCATTGAAAAACATCCACTCTGGAGAAATGCCATGTCCACACGCAAAGCCGTTATTGGGTATTATTTTATTCCGACCAACCAAATCAATAATTACACCGAGACCGATACGTCTGTCGTGCCGTTCCCGGTTTCCAACATCACGCCGGCCAAAGCCAAACAGCTGACGCACATTAACTTCTCGTTCCTGGATATCAACAGCAACCTGGAATGCGCCTGGGATCCGGCCACCAACGACGCCAAGGCGCGCGATGTGGTCAACCGTTTAACCGCGCTCAAAGCGCACAACCCCAGCCTGCGCATCATGTTCTCCATCGGCGGCTGGTACTACTCCAACGATCTGGGCGTGTCGCACGCCAACTACGTCAACGCGGTGAAAACCCCGGCGGCGCGCACCAAGTTCGCCCAATCCTGCGTGCGCATCATGAAGGATTACGGCTTCGACGGCGTGGACATCGACTGGGAGTATCCGCAGGCGGCGGAAGTGGACGGTTTCATCGCCGCGCTGCAGGAGATCCGCACCTTGCTGAACCAGCAAACCATCGCGGACGGCCGCCAGGCGTTGCCGTATCAGTTGACCATCGCCGGCGCCGGCGGCGCCTTCTTCCTGTCGCGCTATTACAGCAAGCTGGCGCAAATCGTCGCGCCACTCGATTACATCAACCTGATGACCTACGATCTGGCCGGCCCCTGGGAGAAGATCACCAACCACCAGGCGGCGCTGTTCGGCGACGCGGCCGGGCCGACCTTCTACAACGCACTGCGCGAAGCCAATCTGGGCTGGAGCTGGGAAGAGCTGACCCGCGCCTTCCCCAGCCCGTTCAGCCTGACGGTCGACGCCGCCGTGCAGCAGCACCTGATGATGGAAGGCGTGCCGAGCGCCAAAATCGTCATGGGCGTGCCCTTCTACGGCCGCGCCTTCAAGGGCGTCAGCGGCGGCAACGGCGGCCAGTACAGCAGCCACAGCACGCCGGGCGAAGATCCGTATCCGAACGCCGATTATTGGCTGGTGGGCTGCGACGAGTGCGTGCGCGACAAGGATCCGCGCATCGCCTCCTATCGCCAGCTGGAGCAGATGCTGCAGGGCAACTACGGCTATCAGCGGTTGTGGAACGATAAGACCAAAACCCCGTATCTGTATCATGCGCAGAACGGGCTGTTTGTCACCTATGACGATGCCGAAAGTTTCAAATACAAAGCGAAGTACATCAAGCAGCAGCAGCTGGGCGGCGTAATGTTCTGGCATTTGGGGCAAGACAACCGCAACGGCGATCTGCTGGCCGCGCTGGATCGCTATTTCAACGCCGCAGACTACGACGACAGCCAGCTGGATATGGGCACCGGCCTGCGATACACCGGCGTCGGCCCCGGCAACCTGCCGATCATGACCGCGCCGGCCTATGTGCCGGGCACCACTTACGCCCAGGGCGCGCTGGTGTCCTACCAAGGCTACGTCTGGCAGACCAAGTGGGGTTATATCACCTCGGCGCCCGGCTCAGACAGCGCCTGGCTGAAGGTGGGCCGCCTGGCGTAAGCCGTAAAAAAACCCCGTAGCCGAATGCTGCGGGGTTTTCATTGAGTTAACCGTTTGATTTTCGCGTCCCTTCGTCTCTATTCCTTCAGTTGTGGCACCACGGATAGCCGCCATCCCGCACCACTTCGCGGCCCATCAGGCTGTAGACATCGCTTTTGCGCGTCAGCCGCTCATGCCACCAGTTAAACCCGGCGCCCTTGCTGGCCGGATGCCACGCCAGCCAAATCATTTCGTCCCCCTTTTGCATCTCCACCGGCACCGTCACCAGTTCACCGCTGGCCAGTTCCTTTTCAATCAGCGCAGGCGGCAGAAAAGCGTGGCCGATGCCGCGCTTGAGCAGCGCCAGATTGCTTTCCACATCGCATACCACCAACTGACGCTGCAAGGGCAGCGTGCCGTGATTGCGTTTAGGCAGCTCATGGCTGCTGTCGGCGATCGCGACCACGATGTCGTTCAGCCGCTGCTTCTTGCATACCGGCGTTCTCTGCGCCGCGAACGGGTGAGAAGGCGACACGCACAGCACAAAGTCGAGCTTGCCGAGCATCAGGGTTTTGGCCTGCACGCTGTCGGGGATTTGGCCGATGGCGATGATCAGGTCCGCCCGGTTGTTCTTCAGCGCATCCCAGGTGCCGTTCAACGCTTCCCGCTGCACCGAGATATTGGCGTTCGGGCAATGCTGAATATAGTCGCGGATATCCTGCGTCAGCGTTTCCAGCGGGAAGAAGGTGTCTACCGCCAGGCGGATATTATTGTCCAGCTTGGGAATGTTGCGCACCCGGCTTTCCAGATCCTGCACCGCATTTAATATCCAGCTGCCCTCCTGCAGGAGAAACTCCCCTTCATCCGTCAGGGTAATCATGGGGCCATTACGATGAAAAAGTTTCACGCAGAGTTTGCTTTCAATATTGGAAACCCGATAAGAGATCGCCGAAGGCGTTTTATGCAGCGCCTCCGCCGCCATAGAGAAAGATCCGGTGTTCTTGATGGTGCTGATTATTTTAATCGCGTCCAGGGATAATCTAGTCATACAAATTCCTCTTTAAAATAAAATAAGAAAAATGACACTAAATTCCCAAGGTGGTGGCGCACAAAAATCGATCAAATCAAACAAGGGTACTCAACGCAACAAGCAATATACTTCATAAATGAGAGCGCTATCTTAAATACTATTCATCACTACTTGATATAAATTTCATCATAGCGCCGTGCTTTTACACTGTGACAGTTAAATAAATTCGGCCTAACGATCAAAGATCGTCATCATAATATTTTTCGTTAATAGCCGGTAAAACATTCCAATCTACGGCCAAACCAGAATGGTAAAAATAAAACAAGCCGACAAGAAGGGTTATTTCCAATTGCGTTATTAGTCTCTCATTTTGTCGGTGAAATACGCTCAACTTACAACATAATTTCAGTCAGGAGTGACTTATGAACAAAACTTCCCGTACCCTGCTCTCTCTGGGCCTGCTGAGCGCGGCCATGTTCGGCGTTTCGCAACAGGCGAATGCTCACGGTTATGTCGAATCGCCGGCCAGCCGCGCCTATCAGTGCAAACTGCAGCTCAACACGCAGTGCGGCAGCGTGCAGTACGAACCGCAGAGCGTCGAAGGCCTGAAAGGCTTCCCACAGGCCGGCCCGGCTGACGGCCACATCGCCAGCGCCGACAAGTCCACCTTCTTCGAACTGGATCAGCAAACGCCGACGCGCTGGAACAAGCTCAACCTGAAAACCGGCCCGAACTCCTTTACCTGGAAGCTGACCGCCCGTCACAGCACCACCAGCTGGCGCTATTTCATCACCAAGCCGAACTGGGACGCTTCGCAGCCGCTGACCCGCGCTTCCTTTGACCTGACGCCGTTCTGCCAGTTCAACGACGGCGGCGCCATCCCTGCCGCACAGGTCACCCACCAGTGCAACATACCGGCAGATCGCAGCGGTTCGCACGTGATCCTTGCCGTGTGGGACATAGCCGACACCGCCAACGCCTTCTATCAGGCGATCGACGTCAACCTGAGCAAATAATCGGTCAAATGAGGAGATCGTTGAGGGTTCAGCCTGGCGCTGAACCCTTTTTTTTGCAGGTGCCGCTATTGCGACATGTTGAGGATAGTGCGCACATTGAGCGCGCTGGTGGCGATAATGTCGATGGCGCCGGTGCGCAAAGCGCCCAAAATCGCCAACGCCTTGGTATTCTCGGAAGCAATGGCGATCACGCAAGGGATTTTGCGCAGCTCATCAATGCTCAGCCCGATCACTCTGTCATTCATCACCGTGTCGACATGCTGCCCCTGAGCATTGAAAAAGTCATAGCCGGCGATGTCGCCGATCACGCCCTGATTAAGGCTGGCGTCGATAATCTCGTGCGGCGTAAACCACCCCAATTTCACCATATAGCTGTTTTCATTCATGTCGCCAATGCCGACTAACGCCACATCGGCCTTACGCGCGCGGTCCAGCGTTTCCTTGATCGTGCCGTTCTGCATGAAGGCGTCTTTCAGCGCGCGATTTTCGACGTAGGCCGGCGCGTAAAGCGTCTCGCTGCTGCCGCCGAACTTCTTCGCCAAGCGCCGACTGATATGGTCGGCGTTGATCGCATCGCCCGGACGGTGGGTGCCGCCGATGCCGCAGATGAACTTGCAGTTGCGTTCCGTCACGCTGCCGACGTGATCGGCGATCGCCGCCACGTTGCGTCCCTGGCCGACCGCCAGCACCATATCGTCTTTCAGCGACATCGCCAGATAGTTGGACACCAGCGCCGCCACCTGCCGACGCTGTTCCTCTTCGTCCTGATGGTCGAGCGCGATCAACGCGCGGCTGATGGGAAAACGCTCCATCATCTGCTGTTCCAGCCGGGTGCTGAATACCGGGTGATAACGCACGTTGATCTCGACGATGCCTTCTTCCTTGGCGCGCTTGAGCAAACGACCGACTTTGATCCGTGAGATGCCGAATTTTTTGGCGATCTCTTCCTGCGTGATCTCATCCTGATAATAAGCAACGGCGATTTCGGTCAGCAGTTCGTTATCCTGGGACACAGTTTGTTTTTCCATCCGTTAGACGTTTCCCCACGGCAGGCCGGTTGATGATGGCGGAGGGACGATACACGCCCCTCCGACAAGGCTGAATGCCCGCTAGTATAACGCGTTCAAGCGGCAACGGTATTCAGTCGTTGTTCCACCTCGTCCGCCAATCGAGTCAAGAGCAGGCAGCAAGATACCGCGCCGGCGTCCAGTACGCCGCGCGAACGCTCGCCCAGACGGCTGGCGCGGCCGATTTTCGCCACCAGCTCGCGCGTGGAATCGCGCCCGCGTTCCGCGGCGATCCTCATCTTTTCCAGCGCTGCGGCGAAGTCGTCACCGCGCCCGGCCGCCTGCTCAAACGCCGCCACCGCCGGTATCAGCGTATCCATCAGACACTTGTCGCCCACGCCCGCGCTGCTGATGTCCTGCAGTTCGCTCAATCCGCCGTGCAACATCGCCAAAAATGCCTGCTTATCCAGCACGCTGCGCTCACGGACGCTCTCCGCCATGCCCATGAACAGGCTGCCGTACAGCGGCCCCATCGAACCGCCGATGCCCTCCATCAGCGCATCCGATACCGCATCGAACGCCTGCGCCAGCGTGAGCTCGCGGCCGCGAATGGCATCGCCGCACATCGCGAATCCCTTCGACATATTAATGCCATGGTCACCGTCGCCGATGGCGCCGTCGATTTCGCTCAGGTATTCGCGGTTGCTGACAATGGTTTCTATCAGCCCCGTAACGATCTCATTGCCGTACCGGGTTGAAATTTGTTCCGTCATGATTCACTCCACCTGGGTTAAGCCTAAAGATTGCGCCGGCATGTCCAGCAGCGTTTTCAGTTCGTCATCCAGCGTCATCAGCGTCAGCGTCACGCCCATCATTTCCAGCGACGTGAAGTAATTGCCGACGTAGCGCCGATGCACCCGCACGCCTTTCGCCGTCAACCGGCGCTCTATTTCGGCATAATAGATATACAGCTCCATCACCGGCGTGGCGCCAAGCCCGGAGATCAGCAACGCCACCTCCTGCCCCTGTTCCAGCGGCATGTCGTTGAGCACGAAATCGAGCATGGTGCCGGCCATCGCCGACGCCGATTGGATCGGCGATACCTCAATGCCCGGTTCGCCGTGATGGCCGATGCCGATCTCCATCTTGCCGTCTTCGATATGAAAATTGGGTTTGCCGACCGCGGGAATGGTGCAGGAACTGAGGCCGACGCCGATCGAACGACACCGGTCGATGGCCTTTTGCGCCGCGCCGATCACGCCGTCCAGATCGTATCCCTTGGCCGCCGCCGCCGCGCCGACCTTCCACATCAGAATTTCGCCGGCCACGCCGCGCCGTTTATCGATCTCACTGGCCGGCGCCGAGGCGACATCATCGTTGGCCACCACGGTTTTCACCCGTATGCCGGCCGCCGTGGCCTTCTTGATCGCCATCTTGACGTTCATGTTGTCGCCAGCGTA
Source organism: Serratia sp. EC4 (assembly GCF_059652115.1). Classification (NCBI taxonomy): domain Bacteria; kingdom Pseudomonadati; phylum Pseudomonadota; class Gammaproteobacteria; order Enterobacterales; family Yersiniaceae; genus Serratia; species Serratia sp. EC4. Next base: position 1,390,079 of record NZ_JBNIDE010000001.1, read on the forward strand.
GTTGCCGTACAGGCAAGCGACGCCCGCACCGCTGTCCGCCGCCTTGAAAGCGTCGAGAAAAGCCCCCGCCGTAGGCGATGAAAAAATCTCGCCAATCGCGACGGCATCCAACATGTTTTTGCCGACATACCCCAGGAACGCCGGCTCGTGGCCGGAACCGCCGCCGGTGACGATGCCCACTTTGCCGGCGATCGGCGCAGGCGGATATTTCAACACCCGCGCATTGTCGGTGGCGGCATAATAGTTCGGGTGGGCCAGCCTGTAGCCCTGAATGGCGTCTTCCACTACGTGATCGGGATCGTTAATGATTCTGTTCATCGCGGCCTCTCTGTCGCCTGAATAAGAAATTATTGAATGGTGTAACCGCCGTCGACCACCAGGTTGGCGCCGGTGATCATCGCCGCCGCGTCGCCGGCCAAAAACAGGGCGCTGGCGGCGATATCTTGCGGCTCGGCGAAACGCCGCAGCGGGATTTTCTGCTTCATTTGTTCCGCCACCTCGCCTGACCAGGCCTTACGGCCCAGCTCCGTCAAAACCACGGTGGGCGAAATGGCGTTGACCCGCACGTTGTGCGGCCCCCACTCCAGCGCCAACACCTGGGTCAGACCGATTACGCCCGCCTTGCTGGCGCAATAGGCCAGGTGATTAGGCAAAGCCACCACCCCGGCCTGCGAGGCGAGATTGATGATGCTGCCGCCGCGCTGGCGAATGAAACGGCGCCCCACCGCCTGGCAGGTAAGAAACACGCCTTTCAGATTGACCGCCAGGGTTGCATCCCACGCCGTTTCCGGCAGCTCCTCGGCCGGATGCAGCGCGACGATGCCGGCGCTGTTGACCAGCACGTCCAGCCGCCCGAAATGCGCCTCAATCTGCGCTATCGCCCGCTCCACCGACGCGGCATCGGTGACGTCGGCCACGACGCCCACCGCCGCCTCGGCGTCCAGCTGTCGCGCCACTTCCGCAACCTGCGGCGCCCGATCGAGCAGCGCCACGCGCGCGCCGTTTTGCAGATAGCGTTCGGCAATAGCGAGACCGATCCCCGCAGCGCCGCCGGTAATCAACGCCACCTTGCCCTGCAGCGAGAGCTCGCGCGGCGCCGTAGTTTGATGATTAATCATAAATTTCCCCTTAAAACTGTGAACTTCACCCTCGGTCAGGATATTTTCGCCAAACTCGCGCCGCGTTCTTCCTGCGCCGTCGCGCTTTCTTTCGGCAGCGTGACAAATTTCATCAGCACGCCGCTGAACAGGTACAAGCCGGTAAAGATCCAGATCACGCCAACGGCGCCGAGGCTGCCGATAAACAGCCCCACCACCGCCGGGCCGACAAAGGTGCTCAGGCCGGCCCCCAGATTGAGAATCGACATCGCCGCGCCCTTATTGTCCGGCGCCAGCGACGGCATGATGGCCGACAGCGGCACGAACGCCGCCAGGCAGGCGCCGAACAACCCGGCGGCGCAAACGGTCAGCAGGTAGTTGGCGCCGAAGAATTGCGGCACGTAGTAGAACATCAGCGTGGTCAAGGCACAGCCGACGCAGCCAAACCACATCACCACATTGCGCCAGCCGAGCCCGTCGCTGATCACGCCGAAAATCAGGTTGAAAATGATGTTGACCGTCCACAGCGCGGCGTACATCTGCAGCCAATGCGTGCGGGTGAACCCCATATCCATCATGTACATGGGCATGAATACGACGAAGCCGTAAGCCGCAGAGGTATTAATGGTGCGCACGATGCCGCCCAGGCCAATCTTCGGGTTTTCAAACGCGATGGTGATGCCCTTCAAGACATAACCCAGCGACGCTTTTTCCCGGTTGCCGCTCTGTGCCGCGCCGTCGTCGCGATTGAGCATCAGCGCAATCACCGCGCCCAGCACGACGAAAATCAGCGCGCTCCACAGCGTGTGGATCTCGCCGAGATAAGGCAGCATGATGCTGGAATACAGCACGCCCAGCACGCTGAGCCCGCCGCTGTAGACGAACCAGAAAATCCCCACCGCCGACCCCAGCCTTTCCGGCGGCGCCTCATACGCCACCCACACCAGAAAACCGTAGGCGAACAACGGATAACCCAAGCCGCGCAGCGCATAGGTCGGCACCATGATCGCCAGGTTGTTGCTCGGCAGGCCGAACGTCAAAAAACACACCGAACCGAACAGAAACAGCAGCAGGCCGGCCAACATCACCCGCCGGGCGGTAAAGATTTCCGCCAACACGCCGGAAAACCAGGCGGCGATGGCGGCCGCAAAGCCATAAACGCTGAACAGCAGCGCCGATTCCTGAATGCTCAGCCCTTTGCCAATCAAATAAGGCGACAGCCAGCCCTGTTCCAGCCCTTCGCCCATCATGAACACCAACACGCCGGCATAGCCCAGCAGCAGTTTCGGTGACAGACCAATGCGATGAATCAGTCCATGCAACATAGAACACCCCAGCACATGTGATTATGGAGGCGCAGGCTCGCCCGCACCCGAGGAACGACGCAGGTTTCAGAGGTTTGGATTAAGCACCACTTTGATTGAACCGATACCGCGCTTCATCAGCTCGAAACCTTCGGCGAACTGTTCCAGCGGCAACGTATGCGTCACCACGCCTTCGGTCGGCAGATCGCCATTGGCGATGCCTTCGATCACCAGCGGATAGCAGTAAGGGCCGAGGTGCGAACCGAGCACGTCCAGTTCCTTGCGGTCGCTGATGATGCTCCAGTCGACGGTCACCGGATCCTTAAACACGGAAAATTCGACGAAGGTGCCGAGCTTGCGGATCAGCGTCAGGCCCTGTTCCACGGACTTCTGTGCGCCGGTCGCCTCGATGTAGATGTCGCAGCCGTAGCCCTCGGTCATCGCTTTAACCGCGGCGGGCACGTCGTCACGGGTGGGATTGAGCGTCACATCCGCGCCGAAGCGCTTCGCCAAGGCCAGACGTTCGTCGGACAGATCCAGCACCACCAGCTTCGAGGGCCCGGATTTCTTGATGGCCCCGATCATGCCCAGCCCCAGGGTGCCGGCGCCGGCCAATACCACCACATCGCCCAGTTTGATATTGGCGCGTTGCACCGCATGGAAGGAGCAAGCATAGGGTTCGATCAGAATGGCTTTTTCGATCGGCAGGTCGGCCGGCACATGGTAGTTAATCGCCTCTTTGGTGAACTTCATGTACTCGGCCATGCCGCCGTTAACGTTTTTCTGGAAACCGTACAGGTCATGCTTTTCGCACATCCAATACTGACCGCGGTTGCAGAAGCGGCATTGCCAGCAGGGAACGATTTGTTCTGATATCACGCGATCGCCGAGATTGAAGCCCTCGACGCCTTCGCCATACCCCACGACATGGCCGATAAATTCATGGCCGGGGATCATCGGCGCCTTGATGTATGCCGGTTGTTTTTCATCGCCCCAGAAGCTGGGCGCCCCTTCGAACGCTTTAACATCACCGGCGCAGATGCCGCAGGCCTCGATCTTCACCAGGATCTCTTTCGGGCCGATCTTCGGTACCGGCACCTGTTCCAGGCGGTAATCTTTCGGGGCGTACGCCACAACCGCCTTCATGATCTCGGGGATACCGGCCGCCATTTTCGCCTCTGTTATGCAGGTCTGACACATAGCACTCTCCTCTGGTAGGGAAACTTATTTTGATCATTAATACAAGCAAAGAACAAATGAACACTAACGCCGCGCGTTCAATTTGCCCACAGTGAACTTATCAAAGTGTGATATCGCTCAAAAACCCGTCTCAACTAGGGTAAATAACGATTGAAAGCCCTTTTTTAGTGACTGACATCACCTTTTACAGTGGCAAACTGAAAAATCCAGCAAAAAACAAAAGAACATCAATTGAACATTTGATTAAACAGGGATACGGTAATGAACGTGGCGCCACCGAGGATCGCCACCCTTTTCGTTACCAATCAGGAGACCGCTATGCTGCCTATCGCCATCGGCGCCGATGATGCCGCCATTGAACTGAAGGATCTGATCGTTGCCCACCTGCAACAACGGGACATCCCCGTCATTGACTACACGACGGATCGCGCCGCAGAAACGGGGATCTATCCCGATATCGCCTATCGCGTCGCGCAGGCGATACGGGAGGAAAAACATCGGCGGGGCATCCTGCTGTGCGGCACCGGCATCGGTATGAGCATCGTGGCCAATAAAGTGCCCGGCATTCGTGCGGCGCAATGTCACGATACCTACTCCGCCCAACGGGCGCGCAAAAGCAATGATGCTCAGATCATCACGCTGGGCGCGCGGGTCATCGGTGCCGAACTGGCGAAAACCATCGTCGATGCCTGGCTGGAATCGGAGTTTGAAGGGGGAGGATCGGCGCCGAAAGTCGAGCGGATCGGCTATTACGAAAACGCGGCCGGACGGCGTTAAACCGCCTGCCGTCTCGATGGCGGTCGCGCGCAAGCCGCGCTCCGCCTGGGTTTATTCGGCATTCATTGTTATTATCCATCGCAACAATCAGAAAAAGCGCATTTTCATTCTCGATCCGATGATGCAGTGTGTTCCCCCTATGATGAAAAAGGTTCTCATTTCCCTACATTGAGCTTGGTCAAGGAGCTTATCAATGAATCAATTAGACGCACTCAAGCAGCTGACCACGGTGGTCGCCGACAGCGGCGATATCGAATCCATCCGCCAGTTCGAACCCCAGGACGCCACCACCAACCCTTCGCTGATCCTGAAAGCCGCCGCGCTGCCGCAGTACAAGGCGCTGATCACCGAAGCGTTGGAGTATGCCCGCCGCCAGGGCGGCAGCAAGGAAACCCAACTGATCAACGCCAGCGATAAGCTGGCGGTCAATATCGGCGTCGAGATCCTCAAAAGCGTGCCGGGCCGCATCTCCACCGAAGTGGACGCCCGCCTGTCGTTCGACCGCGGCATGTGCGTCGCCAAAGCGCGCAAGCTGATCGCCATGTACCAAGAACAAGGCATCGACAAATCGCGCATCCTGATCAAACTGGCTTCCACCTGGGAAGGCATCAAAGCCGCCGAGGAGCTGGAAAAAGAAGGCATCAACACCAACCTGACGCTGCTGTTCTCCTTCGCCCAGGCTCGCGCCTGCGCCGAAGCCGGCGTGTATCTGATCTCGCCGTTCGTCGGCCGCATCTATGACTGGTACCAGGCCAAACAGCCTGTCGCCGACTACGACGCCGATCGGGATCCGGGCGTGAAATCGGTGCGCACCATCTATGAATACTACAAGCGTCATCGTTACCAGACGGTGATCATGGGCGCCAGCTTCCGCAAGGTTGAGCAGATCCTGGCGCTGGCCGGCTGCGATCGCCTGACCATCGCGCCAAACCTGCTGGAACAGCTGAAAAACAGCGAGCAGCCGGTCGAACGCAAGCTGACCCCGTCTACCGAGGGCTTCCACCAACCGGCTCCGCTGGCCGAAGCGGAGTTCCGCTGGCTGCACAACCAGGACGCCATGGCGGTGGAAAAACTCGCCGAAGGCATTCGCCTGTTCGCCGTCGACCAGCAGAAGCTGGAAGACATGTTGGCCGCTCAACTGTAATCGCACTGGAGTTTCGTTATGTCTTCTCGTAAAGAGCTTGCCAACGCTATCCGCGCACTCAGCATGGACGCCGTACAAAAAGCAAATTCCGGCCACCCGGGGGCCCCTATGGGCATGGCGGACATCGCCGAAGTCCTGTGGCGTGACTAT